>NZ_CP040106.1:67500-1267500 GCF_005281475.1 Echinicola rosea
CAGAAGCCAAACAATTCAATTTCGGAATGTCTGTAGCGCTGTTTTGAGGAAACACATAACTTTAAAAAAAGCCTTCAGTTAAAATTGAAGGCTTTTTTTATTCAAACTGTGGCCTTCTTTTTTCCAAAAAGGAAGTCACACCTTCCTTGAAATCCCTGTGATTCCCTGCTTTTTCCTGATATGTTGCTTCCATTTCCAAAACATCATCCAAGGACATCCCGTCTGCCTTATTGAGCATTTCCTTTATCATACCCAAGGCGTTTGCAGAAGAATGCACGTAAACTTCCACGTATTGTGCTACCACCTCATCCAAGTTACCGAGTTCCACCGCTTTATTGACCAATCCTAATTTCTCAGCCTCCTCGGCATACACTTTCCTACCGGTGGTCGCCAATTCAAATGCCATGGGGTATCCTACTCTTTTTGGTAAAAAGTAATTCGAACCTGCATCCATCACCAAGCCAATGTGTGCAAAAATCTCCGCCAAATAGGCATCTTTGGAAGCAATAATCACATCAGCAGCTAACGCCAATGAACAACCCGCTCCTGCCGCTACACCATTAAGTTTACATATGATGGGCTTTCCTATCCTTCGCATTAACAAAATCAGCGGATTGTAATAATCTCTTATAATTTCCTTAAATGGAATATTATCCAAACTTTCTCCAACAGCTTTCAAATCCTGCCCACTGCAAAACGCCTTACCTCCACCTGTAAAAACAATGCACTTAACCTTAGTATTTTCCTCTGCATGCCCAAAAGCAGCTTTGAGCTCCTTTAGGACGCCTTTGTTGAGTGCATTATACACTTCCGGTCGATTGATTGCTATCTCTACCCAATGAGTGTGCAGTTTATAAGTAACAAAGCGATAAGTCATGCTGGATCACAATAGAAAGTAGTAAAAAGAAACAAAACAAGTAATAAAACCAAGCCCAAATCCTACTGCCAACTCTGCGGGTTTATGGGCATCCAAGTACAACCTACATGACGCCACCACACCGCATAACAGCACGGTTCCAATTACAGGATACAACAATGTACCCCCTGGGAATTTCCAGCTCATGACCATCAAAATAGCCAAGAAACCTGACAACCCAGTCAAATGCGCACTGACTTTCCAAAAAAAGGTGACGACGGTCAGTAAGATAATAGTGCCAGTCATAGCAATCATACTAAACACAATCAGGTCATCATAGTTTAGCCTTGCATAGAAGAAATAGGTGACGACGATATAAAATATGCTCACCATTCCAAATGGAAGGAAACGCTCCTTTTTGTTTGCCATATGAATACTTGGAATAGTATCCATATATCTTAGTCCAAACACACTAAGCATGGGAATCAACAAAGTGGTCACGAGCACCATCAGCAACAATGAGCCCTTGATTTCCCCGGGAACTTGAGTGGCATTGGGAACCAAATAGAGAATCACGGCAAACACCATTGAGGGCACCACCAATGGTTGAAACATAATAGAAAGGATAAGTGCTAGTTTCCTGTACACTATAATTCTTTTCTTAGTCTAGCCACTGGGATCTGTAGCTGTTCTCTATATTTCGCTACAGTTCTTCTGGCAATATTATATCCCTTTTCGTTTAATAATTTGACAAGCTTATCATCGGAGAGCGGCTTGCGTTTGTCTTCATTATCAACCAGTTTATGGAGAACACTTTTCACCTCTCTGTTACTTACATCCTCTCCACCTTCTGTGGAAATTCCTTCGGAGAAAAAGTACTTAAGCGGATAGACACCAAACTCCGTTTGGATGGCCTTGCTATTGGCTACCCTAGAAACGGTAGAAATATCCATATCGATCCGCTCCGCAATGTCCTTCAAAATCATCGGCTTGAGTTTGGTTTCATCCCCTTCCTCAAAAAACTCTTCTTGGTAATCCAGAATCGCATGCATGGTCTTCAATAAGGTCTGTTGACGCTGCTTAATGGCATCAATAAACCATTTGGCAGCATCCAGCTTTTGCTTCACAAAGCTCACCGTATCCTTTAGCTTTTTATCTTTCTTGTCACTTTTTTCATATGCCTCAAACATCTCGGAATACGAACGGCTTACCCGAAGCTCTGGTGCATTCCTGCTATTCAGGGTGATTTCTGGCTTTCCATTGACCATATTCAGCAGAAAGTCCGGAATAATATACTGCGTCCTCATCAGTCCATCAGAACCTCCCCCTGGCTTAGGGTTTAGGCGGGTGATCATCTGAATCACCTCTTTGAGATCTTCTTCTGACAGGTTGCACTTTTTTAGGATTTTATCGTAGTGCTTCTTGGTAAACTCATCAAAACAATCATTGACCACCCGGATGGCTTTTTGGACAACCTCGTCCTCTTGGTGTTCCTTTCGCTCCAGCTGTATAATCAGGCATTCCTGTAAGCTTCTGGCAGCTATTCCTGCGGGATCGAAGTTCTGGATCTTTCTCAGCACCTCTTCCACCTCGTCCAGGTCCGTCTCCACATTCTGACTAAAGGCAAGGTCGTTTATAATGGCCTCCAGATCTCTTCGGATGTACCCATCACTCTCAATACTTCCAATCAATTGCTTCCCAATGAGCTTTTGGCGTTCATCCAACCTCAAAAAGCTAAGCTGGGACAGCAACTGTTCATGCAGGGAAGTACCACTGGACAGCGGCATCTCACGCTCTTCCTCATCGGGGGAATAATTTCCGTCTCCCTGCATTTTATATCCACCATAATCGTCTGATAGGTAATCATCCAGGTTGATATCCTTATCATCTTTATTACCTTCTTCATAATTATCCGCCAACACCTCCTCTTGCGTATTGTCGTTCTCTTCTTTTCCTTCCTCAAGGGCCGGATTGATCTCCAGCTCCTCTTCCACCCTCGCTTCAAGTTCGGCGGTAGGTACCTGCAATAATTTAATAAACTGAATCTGTTGCGGACTCAGCTTTTGGGAAAGTACCTGATTTAAATTTAGCTTTTGCATATATCGCTTACTACTATCATCTATTTTTTAAAAACATCCCTTGCTTAGCAATATACTAGCAGGTTCGCATTCGTGTATTCAAATTTAGGAAATTACAGCAAAATTTTGACAAAAAGGTGATTATATCGTTTTTTTGCATTCCATTTTAAAACATTGATTAGCTTTAAAACTTGAAAACAAAGTATTAAAGTTTCAAACCTTCAATTCCTATGGCATTCAACAAACGATCAAAGATAAAATTATTGCTCAAAAGCAGCAAAATAGGTGAAAAAACCACCATCATGGGTTGGGTACGTACCAAAAGAGGGAATAAAAACGTCTCTTTCATTGCGATCAATGACGGGTCTATTATTAACAACTATCAGGTCGTTGCCGATCCGAATGTCATTAGTGAGGACATCCTCAAGCGGATCACTACTGGTGCCTGTATCAAAGTGACCGGAAAAGTCGTTGCCTCCCAAGGAGCTGGACAGGATTCTGAACTCATCGCAGAGCAAATTGAGGTGTTGGGCGAAGCAGATACTGAAAAATACCCGCTTCAGCCAAAAAAGCACAGCATGGAATTTCTACGCGAAAACGCCCACCTCAGGATGCGCACCAATACATTTGGGGCAGTATTCCGAGTGCGTCATGCCCTGGCATTTGCGGTACACAAATATTTTAATGACAAAGGATTTTTCTACATCCACACTCCTATCATCACTGCCTCGGATGCAGAGGGAGCTGGGGAAACATTCAGGGTATCCACATTGGATATGAAAAACCCTCCGTTAACAGATGATGGAGCGATAGACTATTCGAAGGACTTCTTTGAAAGGGAAACCAATCTTACGGTATCCGGACAGCTTGAAGGAGAACTTGCTGCCATGGCATTGGCAGAAATCTACACTTTCGGCCCCACATTCAGGGCTGAAAATTCCAATACGACCCGCCACTTGGCCGAGTTTTGGATGATTGAACCGGAAATGGCCTTTTATGATGCCGAGGACAATCAAGATCTTGCAGAGGATTTCCTAAAGTCTATCATCTCCTATGCAATGGAGCACTGCAGTGCCGACTTGGAATTCCTCGATAAAAGGGCTGCGGATGAAAATGCCAAAAAACCTGCCAATGAAAGAACTGATCTGGGCTTGTTAGAGCGGCTTAGGTTTGTGGCAGAACATGATTTTGAGCGTATCACGTACACGGAAGCCATCAATATCCTCCAAAATTCCAAACCCAATAAAAAGAAAAAATTCAATTACTTAATAGAAGAATGGGGGGCGGACTTACAATCTGAACATGAACGCTTCTTAGTAGAAAAACATTTCAAAAAACCTGTCATCCTTACCGACTATCCAAAAGATATCAAGGCCTTCTATATGAAGCAAAATGAAGATGGAAAAACGGTGGCAGCGATGGATATTTTATTCCCTGGAATTGGTGAGATCGTTGGTGGCTCACAGCGTGAAGAAAACATGGAAAAACTCACTATCCGAATGGACGAAATGGGAATAAGTCAAGAAGAACTGTATTGGTACTTGGACACAAGAAGATTTGGGACCACCCCTCACTCAGGATTTGGGCTGGGTTTTGAGCGTATGGTACAATTCGTGACCGGAATGGGAAATATCCGGGATGTTATCGCCTTTCCAAGAACCCCGGGAAATGCAGAGTTTTAACTTAGCTGCTTCATTTCATAAAAAGACAACACAAGCCAAGGTATGTAAATGCCTTGGCTTGTTTCAGTCTACATCCAATGCCAAATAACTCTTTGGAATAGCTTTGATAATATCACTGGCTATGGTACCCCTTCTTTTATCTTCTGAAGCAATTTCACCAGCCAATCCGTGCTGATACACTCCACATAGAACCGCATTCTTCACCCCGTATCCTTGCCCCAAAAAGGAAGTGATCATCCCCGTCAAAACATCACCTGCTCCACCAGTGGCCATGTGTTTGTTTCCAGAAGAATTAAAATACTGGGTACCATCAGGAAAGGAAATACAAGTATGTGCCCCTTTCAACACCAACACACAACCATATTGCCGGGAATATTCCCGAGCCTTTGCCAAGCGCTGCTTATGATTTTGGCAGCCTCCTACTAGTCGCTCAAACTCCTTGACATGGGGAGTAAGTACATCCTCTTCACCAAGATATTCCTGCATTTCTTTATCTTGAGCAAGGATATTAATGGCATCTGCATCTAATACTTTTGGTCCTTTAAAGGTCTTGATAAAATCCAGCAAAAACTCCTTGGCATCCGCTGTAGTGCCCATTCCTGGACCTATCCCCGCTGCATCATATCGATCCAGCCCCTCTTTCGGATAAGCCAAGCTCAAGGACCTATCAGAATTGGAAGAAATGACCTGAACTTCCGGTAAACCAACTTGGAGCACTTGTACGCCACAAGTAGGCACCAAACAAGCGGCAAGCCCGGAGCCTGTCCGGAGAGATGCTTCTGCGCACATCCTAATGGCACCAATCGACCCATAACTACCACCCACCAACAACACCCTTCCAAAATCGCCTTTATGTGCAAACCTGCTAAAATTCAAATGCCTACTCACTACATCCTTTAGCTGTAAATAGAACTTGTTTTGGGAAAACTGACGCATAAATTTATTCCCAATCCCTATGCTGACCACATGGAGTATCCCTACGTAGCCAGCATGTTCAGGAAACATCAGGGAAAACTTAGGGTACTGAAAACTTACGGTAATATCTGCTTTAAACGCATCTCCTTCTAGGCATTCATCTGAAGGAACTCCTGTGGGGATATCCACCGCCACCCTGCTGACATGCGTAAGGGCATTGAGCTTGGTTATCATGCCCAAAAAATCCCCGCCTAAAGGCCTGTTAACACCTACCCCAAGTATAGCGTCTATAACCACATCCAAATCAAATTCCATGTGGGCAATATCATCGGCACTCATGGAAATGGCTGGTAATTTATCTGGTAATAATTCCCTGTTTAGCCTACAATCAGCCGAGACCTTTCCTTCCTCCCCTAATAAAAAGACGATCACATCGTATCCCTTTCTCCATAACAAACGGCCAATCGCCAAACCGTCCCCGCCATTGTTCCCGGGGCCACAAAATATCCCAACTTTATCATTTCGATGATAGTTACTTTCAAACCAATCACAGAAAGCCTGAGCGGCATTTTCCATTAATCGGTGGGAAGTAATGCCCTTTTCAGCAATAAAATCCGTATCAAGTTTTTTAACGGCAGTACCGGAGATTATTTCTAGCATCTTCGTTACATTAAGCTTTTACCAATTTATATCCCGGGAAAGTCACCCGTAGTAAGAACAACATACCAATAATAAAAAAAATACCAAGAACTAGCGAACTATCCCGCATGCTTCCAGTAAATTTTTCTATAAATCCATACGAAAACGTACCAAATACAATGGCCAGCTTCTCTGTAACGTCGTAAAAACTAAAATACGATGCATTATCATTTGTATCCCCAGGTATGAGCTTGGAGTACGATGAACGTGATATGGCCTGTATACCTCCCATGACCAAACCTACTACAAAAGCCAGACCATAAAATTCATATTCACTTGTCACAAAATATGCAGACATGCAGATACCCACCCAAATCAGCACCATACTCATCAGGGATATTTTATTTCCCCTGTTCTTTGCAACCCAGCCAAATAAAAAACTGCCTAAAACAGCTACAATCTGAATAATCAAGATGGTAAGGATCAATTTATCCCCCTCTAGTCCAAGCTCCTTATCTCCAAATGACGCAGCCATGTACATCACCGTCTGAACTCCCATACTATAAAATAAGAAAGCCAACAAAAACTTTTTGAGGTCTCCTCGATCAGTAAGTTCTCCATAAACTTTTTTGATTTCTCTATAACCGGACCAAAGCAAAGATCGCTTGCTCGCCATATGTGATCTCTGGGTGTTTTTGGGCAAATATCTAAAAGGAATTGCAGCAAAACTTAACCACCAAATACCAGTAATAAGAAAAGACCAACGAGCCGCAGCCCCACCATCACTCAATAGAAACCAAGATGGTTTTTGGATCATGACAAGGTTAAGGATAAGTAATATTACGCTTCCAATATAGCCCAAAGCAAAGCCTCTTGCACTAAGGATATCGTATTCTTTAAAAGTACTTATTTCTGGTAAAAAGGCATTATAAAACACAATGCTCCCTGCATAACCTATGCTGGCCAACACACTGAAGACAATGCCTAGCTCCAAATTACTTCCATCAAAAAAAAACAATCCCATACACGAGAGGGATCCAAGAGAAGCAAATATTTTCATAAACAACAGCTTCTTGCCTCCATAATCTGCCATACCGGACAGGAGAGGTGACAACACTGCAATGAACAAAAAAGAAAACGAAATGGACCAAGAATACAAAACCGTATTGACCACCTCAAACCCGAAAAATGTCACCACATCGCCTTTTTCTTGAGAAGAGGTGACGTTATTAAAATACACCGGAAATATAGTCGAAGTGATCACCAGGCTGTAAACAGAATTGGCCCAATCGTACATGGCCCAAGCAAACTGCACTTTCTTTTTCTGCGTTCCCATTTCGTAAAAACTACTATAACTAAAAAAAGCTATCCGCTTAAGCGGATAGCTTTTATATAGCTAATCGATATTCTATTAATCATCTTGGTTAACTTTCCCAACGGAAGCGTAAAGGATTTTCCTTGCATCGGCCTCCCTCAGCTCTAACTGAATATCAGCAACAGGTCCCATTTTTACGTCTCTGTCTGCTTTAAGGGAAATATAAATCTGTTCTCTCTCTGCTTCAGATAGTTTATCTTTCTCCTCGTTTACCCATTGAATGATATCACCAGTAGAAATCAGCCTATCATTTGCTTGTATTCTTGGTTCTGTACCATAAACACTTGGGTTTTTAGGTTTTCCAAGAAACAGGTAAGAAATCAATGACTTCTTTTCTAATTTTTGAAGCTGCGTTGCCTGTGGCAATTTTTGCTCCACCAATAACTCTTGCTCTCTCAAAACAGTGGTTACCATAAAGAAGAACAACAGCATAAAGATGATATCTGGCAATGCAGAAGTAGGAATATTCTCCTCGGTTTTGTTCTTTTTCTTAAACTTTGCCATAATTATTCTCCTCCTTTATCTGGTTCTGCAATTGAAATCGCCATAGGAAGATTTTCCTTGCCTCTGTCCATAAGCTCCTTCTCAGCAGCTGTTCTACTGGACAGTGCGCGGTATTCATCGGCTGTCAGGCCTACCCTTTCGGCATAGATTTCGTAATACGCTTTCTTCACTTTATCAAGCACCTCTAAGTAGAGATCGTAACTTGTACCTCGGTTTGTCTTGATAGAAACTACAGCCTCATTAGGGTGGTCGGAAGATTCAGGATCCCTGTTGGCTTGTGCTTTGAGCACAGGAGGCAAACTGTTGAACAAGTCGATATTCTCCTGATCAGGCTCACCGAAGTTCATTACAAATTCCTTTACTTCTTGGTCCAAACCATCCGTATTGTCCCTAAAATCATCCTCTACCAACAACTGGTCATTTGAGTTGATCAATATCTTAAAGATATTACGCTCATTTTTATCAATCTCAGGCGGTGGCTGATTTGGATCAATTTTAGGGGGCAGTACGTTGGTAATACCCTTGTCAGAAGCAATTGTCGTTGTCACAAGAAAGAAGATAAGTAGCAAGAAGGCGATATCCGCCATGGATCCTGCATTTACCTCCTGACTCATTCGGCTTTTCTTTCTTGGCATACTAAATTACTTTATAAGTTTATTAAGTTCAGTTGCTACAATCCCTACAATTGACAGTAGGAATAGCGCATAGGTGGTAAATAGAATACCCCCTACTGCCTTAGAGCTTGAAGCGGTGATGTTAAAAGGTGCCACAGCATATTTTGGCGCTACTTCGTCACTTGCAAGAGAGTAAGCGATGAAGAAAAGCACAGCAACACCGATCACACCAACACCTATCTTAAGCAAACTTTTAGGATTATCAATTGACTTTACTAAAGGCATAAGGATCGCTGCTACAGCGCCTAGGCCTATCAAAAGATATCCTACATATAACATTATATCGTAAGAATCCATATTGTTAAGTTCTTTGGTTGATTGTAATTATTTAATCAGTTTTAAAGCAACTGGCGACCTATTATTTGGTCAGCTTATGCTTCACAAGAATGTCAACCAAAGTAATGGAAGCATCCTCCATATCGTTTACCAAAGAATCGATCTTCGCTACACAATAGTTATAGAATAGCTGAAGGATAATCGCAACGATCAAACCTGCAACTGTAGTCAAAAGGGCGATTTTAATACCACCTGCCACAAGGGAAGGAGAAATATCACCGGCAGCCTCAATAGAGTCGAATGCACCGATCATACCAATTACCGTACCCATGAAACCAAGCATCGGAGCCAAGGAGATGAATAGGGAAATCCATACCAATCCTTTTTCCAAACGCCCCATTTCTACAGAACCGTAGGCAATGATTGATTTCTCTACCATTTCGATGCCTTCAGAGTATCTCATCAAGCCCTGGGTAAAGATAGAAGCTACTGGACCTTTGGTGCTCTTCGTCACGTCTTTGGCAGCTTCGATACCGCCTTGGTCTAGTGCATCCTCCACTTTAGCAAGAAGCTTTTTGGTGTTGGTAGTAGCAAGATTAAGTGTGATGATTCTTTCCAATGCTACAGCAAGACCCAAAATCAAACAGATCAATACAGGAGTCATGAAAGTAGGATCACCTTCAATAAACTTGTCTTTGATAATTTGGTGGAATGGTTGCTCTTCAACTACAACTTCATCATCCGTAACTACAGGTGCCGGAGCTGGATCCGGAGCTGCAGCTTCTTCCATCATTTCAGTAGTGTCCTCTGCAGAAGCTTCTTCTGAGGTGTCTTGTGCTTTTGTGATAACCGGAGAAATAAGCAGTCCGGTAAGCATGAACAAAGCGATTAACTTTTTCATAATTTAGTTTTTAATAGACTTTAAATAAAGGTTAAACGGTTTCTAACTTTAATATTGAGCTTTTAAAGATATAATTTTTTCAATTCAAATGACAAGGGATGATGTTATAATTTTTTTTTTCACCTCGCCTTTTTAATAAATGTTCTTACAATGTAACCATCTTTTTATGAACTAAAAAAGCTTTACTTAATAAGAATGATGAATGGTTTCGTAATTATGAAGTGAAGTAGCTGAATGAAAGAACTTTTGAGTTTGCCTATTTGGGTGAAGCAGAAAATCAACACTATTGCTTGTCAGGTAGTTTAAACTACACTTATGCCTTACGGCTAAATTTTAAAATCTCCCGTTGGTCGATTTCAAACCCGAGGGTTCTCACCCCTTCCATTTCAACGGAACTGGGCATCAAACCACTTTTGATTTCCAATCGTCATTGGCAGAATCATATTGCAGAGAGGAAGGGATTACTCGTACCCACTCGCATGCCGCACTGCCTCTCGTGAATCTCCCGTTGGTCGATTTCAAACCCGAGGGTTCTCACCCCTTCCATTTCAACGGAACTGGGCATCAAACCACTTTTGATTTCCAATCGTCATTGGCAGAATCATGTTGCAGAGAGGAAGGGATTACTCGTACCCACTCGCATGCCGCACTGCCTCTCGTGAATCTCCCGTTGGTCGATTTCAAACCCGAGGGTTCTCACCCCTTCCATTTCAACGGAACTGGGCATCAAACCACTTTTGATTTCCAATCGTCATTGGCAGAATCATATTGCAGAGAGGAAGGGATTCGAACCCTCGATACCCTTTAGGGGTATACACGCTTTCCAGGCGTGCTCCTTCGACCGCTCGGACACCTCTCTGTGTTTTTTTGGTCTCAATTGAGGCGACAAATAAATGGATAAAATTTAGTTCCTGCAAGGAAACCAAGGCTTTATTTGTCCAAAATTACTCAATTTAAATGGCAATTCTTTACATTTTAAGACTACACTACTGAAAATCAAAAGATTGCCCTTTTTAAATATTTTTTGGATTTTAAGAGCATTTCCCTAAAAATAAAACCAAAGCGTTATTTACTGGTAAGGGACATCTCTCCAGCCAGTGGAGTTATCAGCTTTCTTCTGATTTCATCTTCATCCGTTTCATTGGCCAGCAAAAACATCATCTTACAAATGGCTGCCTCTGAAGTGATGTCTCCTCCACTGAGCACACCAAGCCGTTTCAGCTCCTTGCTGGTTTCATACCTCCCCTGGATTACGCGCCCCCCATTGCACTGGGACACATTCAAAATGATGATACCTCTCTCCACGGCCTTGCGGACGGTCTCGATAAACCAAGGCTCCGTCGGGCTGTTTCCCGAACCGTAGGTCTCCAAGACCACTCCTCGCAATCCTTTAATGCTAAAACAGCTATCAATCACCTCAGCAGTAATCCCCGGAAATAGCTTAAGGATCATCACCCGCTTGTCCAGTTTATTGAGGTATTTGAGCTGTACACCTTCTTTATAGGGCTTTATCGCTGCATAATTATAATCAATCACAATTCCTGACTCGGCCAGCGGTGGATAATTTTCCGACTCGAAGGCGTCAAAGTGCACACTCTGCATTTTCTTCGCCCTGTTTCCCCGGAGCAGCATATGGTTAAAGAAAATACAAACTTCAGGAACAATCGGTTTACCATTGGCTTGGCTGATGGCTATCTCCAGCGAAGTCATCAGGTTTTCACGTGCATCTGACCGCATCGCACTTATAGGCAGCTGCGCTCCCGTAAAAATCACGGGTTTGCTTAGGCCTTTGAGCATAAAACTCAGCATCGATGCCGAATAAGCCATGGTATCGGTACCGTGCAGTACGACGAAACCATCATAAGTGTCGTAATTTTCATATATGATATAGGCCATGTCCACCCAATGCTGCATATTGACATTGGAACTGTCAATGGGTTCTGGAAAAGAAATCACCGTAATGGCTATATTTAAATTGCCAAGGTTGGGGATTTTCTCCATTATTTGACCAAAGTTAAAGGGAACCAAGGCTCCGGATTCGTCATAGGCCATACCCAAAGTACCCCCTGTGTAAATGATCAGGACCGATGACTTTATCTCACTTTTTGCCGCTGTATTTAATTTTACGATTTTATAGTTCATCCTTCCCCCAGTTAAAAACCTTGTTCGCGTTTGTAATCGTAATTTCGGACACTTTCTCCACCGTAGAAGCTGTCAGATCCCCCACTCGTTCCGCTATGGTCGGGATATATTCAGGGGAGTTTCTTTTTCCCCTGTGGGGAACAGGAGCCAAATAAGGACCGTCAGTCTCCAATACTAAATGGTCAAGGCCAATTTCAGGCAGTACCATGTCCAAGCCTCCGTTCTTGAAGGTAGAAACCCCTCCTATGCCCAGCATAAAGCCCATTTCAATGATCTCCCTTGCCTGTTCTACTGACCCAGTAAAACAATGGAAAATCCCTGTAAGGTGCTCATCATTCATTTCGCCGATAATTGCAATGGTCTCATCAATGGATTCACGGCAATGTAACACAATGGGCAATTGTTTTTGTTTTGCCCATTCCACTTGGATCTTAAGGGCTTCTCTTTGGATATCAAAACTTCCCTTATCCCAATACAAATCCGTACCGATCTCCCCGATAGCCACAAAAGGCCGCTTGGACAGCCAGTCCTCCATCACGTAGAGCTGCTTTTCGAAATCCTTATCCACATCACAGGGGTGAAGCCCCATCATTGGAATACACATTTCAGGATAGCGCTGCTCCGCTTCCAGCATCGCATCAATCGAGTCCACATCTACATTTGGCATGTAAATTCTCTCTATGCCATTGGCCTTGGACCGCTCGATCACTTCATCACGATCGCTGTCATACTTTTTGGAATATATATGGGCATGGGTATCAATAAACTGCATTAGTATTTCCTCTCTTTCCAATTGATTTTCGAAGGCCAAAAATAATACACTATTGTTGACCATGAAATTACTAGATAATAAACTTCAAAAATAAACAATTCCCATAAAGGAATATAAACACCTACTTTTTTTGCCATCCCCCTTACAAAAACCACCTGAAACACCAACTTACACACCCATAGCCCAGCCCCCAACAATGGTGCGAAAAATATTATATTTATCACTGCTGGAAAAAAAAGGACTTGCAATGTCAACAGCGCTTGCCAATACCATCGCAAATTCCGGGCACCTTTCATCCAGCGCTTTCGCTGCTTCAGTAAGCTTGTCAGCCCCTTTTCGGATTTGGTCAGCAAAAAGCTATCCGTGCTAAATTGAAAAACAGGAAAAAAACCGACCGATTTGATCGATTCGCCCATCATGAAATCTTCTGTTACTGAAAATGGCTGTCCTTCAAACCCTCCTACCCTTCTGTAGGCTTCATGGCTGATGAGCATATTATTTCCTACTGCCGTCAAAAGATTGCCCAAATCCGAAGTGACCTTTATCATGCCCAAGGTAAGCCACCAGTCTTGCCCTTGCAGTTTCCCAAACAGCCCCTTCCGACGTACGCTCGTGAGCCCGACTACCATTCCTCTCCGGGGGCTGTATGCCCTTACCATGGCCCGGACCCATTGCGGATTCACTTCACAATCCGCATCAGTAAATAGGAGCAATGTACCCGTAGCCTTATCAGCCATCTGCGCCAAAGCATTTGCTTTTCCGTTGAGGCAGGAATATTTACTAGTGACATTCACCTTTAAGCGATCTGGCGATTGCTTTACCCATTCATCCAAAATCCTCTTTGTCTGATCATCACTATGGTCATCGGCCACAATCACTTGTAATTTTCCCATTGGATAATCCAATCGGGAAAGCCCCTCTAGGCAGGTCGGTAAATCTTTCGCTTCATTCCTGGCCGGAACCAAAATGCTCACGGTCGGCCACTCTTCGGTAGGCAATGTAGCCTTATCGAAGTGCTTAAAACGCGTATAAAAAAAATACACCAGCAAAAAATCCTGTACCAACAATGCCGCTACGATCATCAATGCTCCCCAAAGTATCATAACAATTCAGCCTGATATCCCTTTTGCTGGACAAATTTTAAATACGTAGGAAGTACTTTCCGGATAATCCCTGCGGTCTTTTGCTGATCATGAAACAATATAATTGCGCCATTCTTGGTATGCTTTTTGGTCTTTCGAAGACAAGTTTCGGGCAGCTGTCTTTGGTCATAATCACCAGAAAGCACGTCCCACATCACCAACTCAAACTCCTTGCTTAATAGCCCCGCCTGCTTTGCATTTATCCTACCATAGGGAGGTCGAAATAACCTCGGGTGGGTTTTCGTTACTTCATAGATCATATCGCTACATTTAGCGACATTAGCAATGTATGCCCCATTTTCTGTCTTGGAGCCATTCAGATGGCTATAAGTATGGTTACCTATCTGGTGGCCTTCCTCGATGATTCGCTTGGCAAGGCCAGGGTGCTTCCGCACATTATCCCCCACACAAAAAAACGTTGCCTTCATATGGTGCTTTGCCAGCTCATCCAACACAAAATCTGTAACACCGGGCACAGGACCATCATCAAAGGTCAGGTAAATATTACTTTTTTGACGGTCTCTATTCCAGGTAAATTTCGGGAAAAGCCATTTTATGATTATGGGCACATGATGTACGATCATACCGCCTTTATTTAAACCGCATACTCAATAGCGTGATATCATCTCTTCGTGGCTCGCCACCTGCAAACTCACTCCACTCCTTAAAAAAATCTTCGTGGAATTGCTCTGGCTCCACACACATATTCCTATGGACAAATTCCAGAAATCGCTCATCGCCGTACTCTACATTTTGAGGATCAAAAACCTCTGTAAGCCCATCAGTAAACAAATGGACGGTGAAATTCTCCAGACCATAACGCTTTCCCACTTCCAGGAATGGTAATTCTGGAAATGCCCCCAAGATCGTAGTACCGGCATCCAGCAGTTCACTCTTCCCCTCATTTTCCCGGCATAGTATTGGAGGATTGTGTCCTGCATTGACATACTTGAGGGTTTGTGTCTTATAATTATAATGCCCCAGAAAGAAGGTTATGAACCGTTCTCCATTAGTGTTTTCAAAAATCGTAAAATTCAGCTGGTCTGTTATCATTCTTAGGTCAGAAGAACTTCTCAGCAATGTCCTCAAGGCTGCTTGGAAATTGGACATCAATAGTGCTGCGGGCATCCCCTTTCCAGAAACGTCCGCGATACAAAAAAACACCTCGTTCTCCGATTTTTTGATCAGATCATAATAATCCCCGCCCACTGTACTATGGGGAAAATAAGTCACTTTGGCCCTTAGACGGTCAGTTTCAGGAAGGGCCGCAGGGAACAGCATCCGCTGCACGTTACTCGCAATCTCCACTTCCTTTTTAAGCCGCTCTTGTTCCAGTTGCCTTCTGGCAAAACGCTTGTTTTCCAATGCCACCACCAGGATATTGGTCAAGGCCTGCGTAAAATCCAGGTCAAGGTCCTTGTCGCTATCTTTGGTCTTCAACAGCAATATGGCCAGCATTTTATCTTTATGATAGACCGGCACATAAATATCCAGTTCCGTAAAGGAGTACTCTGGCGGCATCACCAAATTAAGCTTACCAATTTCACGGTTATCATCGACATCCCCGAATGGTATCATTGGAGGCAAATTCTGCTTTACGCCATGTTTGACACGCGCTTCAAACCCCACCTGATTGGCCACATAAAGCACCAAGGCTTTGATATTCAAATGCACCAAACAGGTAAACTTAAATATATTAAGCAACACTGACTCGTCCCTATTCTCGTTGATCGCTTGTGTGATCTCGAGCAGTGCCTTTAGCTCTAGTTCTTTTCGTTGGTATTTGAGGGTTTCTGTAGTCAAGGCAATGTGATTTACAAGGTATTATGCTCCATCAGTCCTTTTTTGGTGGCCAAGTAGTAGTAGGACCTGCCATTTTTCAATATTTCAGCATCTTGGAAAATCTCTTCATCCGGCTCAGAAAGGCACTTGACCAAGCCCTTACGGTATAGCCCGTGCAAGGTAGTCAAAAGCTCCTTATCATCCCAGTTGAGCACTTCTTTTAAATAGCTAAACGGCTGTACGAAATACAGCTCATCCATCATATCATATTCTTCTTCAGACATCGTGCGGATATTTTTATAGTCAAAAGATCTTCAATCACCGCTTCCTTCCTTTCCAGCTGGACTTTGCAAAAAAAGAAAGAAACGCCACCACTACAACATACATGGGATGGCAAATACTTGCCACCACAAAGTACCCGATAGACGGTCTTATCTCATAGGTCTTAAGCACCCTACCAAGTACAGAATATTCAAATATAAGTTTTAAAAACCAGTATAGAGCAAACATCCCCACTCCTGCAGTCCCACTCATCAGCAACAGCACACTGCCGATACTCGCTAGAGACAGCAAAGCACTCAGCACAGCTCCTCCTGCATTTTGCCAAAACTGATGCTTGTTCCACTTGCTGGCCCACCTTGCTCGCTGCGACAGAAACCCTTTAAGGCCACGCGCTGGGTTGGTTTTGACCAGAACGTCACTTTCGGGCAAATAGCGGATAGCTTGTGGACCAAATCGCCGGTACACCTTTTCCAATAAAAAAGAATCATCACCGGAGAGATTCTCATGGTTTCCCAAGTATCCTTTCACATGGTAAAATACTTCCTTGCGATACCCCATATTGGCTGCACTGCACATTATGGGCTTTTTAACACTGAAAAAGAAATTGGTCAACAGCAGGATACTCGACCAATCGATCTGTTGAAAAGACTCAAAGATCGTATGGCCACCTTTGGTCATGACGGGACCAGCCACCATCTGTACGGTTGGGTCATCGAATGCCCTCAGCATATTCTGCACCCAATCTGCCGAAAGGGCACAATCCGCATCGGTGGTCAAGATGATATTGGCATTGGCCATGACCACCCCCTCCTCGATGGCCGCTTTCTTCCCGCGCCCTTGACTGGAAATCAAATTAAAATTATGCTTCTTTTCACTGGAGATCCATTCTTCCACCTGCTCCGCTCCTCCATCTTCGCTATGATCGTCGATTAGGATTATTTGCAGGTTGGGATAACTCAGATCGGCCAAATTGCGTAATAGCCCCGCTATATTCCGTCCTTCATTCCGAAAAGGCACAAGCAAGGTCACCGGATAATCGACTCCTCCCTGGGCAGGATCTTTCGCTGCTTTTATCTTTTTCCATTTTGATGACAGCACCACCAACGCTAGCAGGTACACCGCTAAGGCCGCGAATAATAAAAATGGCAAAAGGTTCATGTCGATGGAAGGATTTCTAGTAAATTGCGCTAATGAGCAAAATAGCGAAAAAGGAGGTGAAAGAGCAAATCATTTTGGGAATAGATCCCGGGACAAATGTCATGGGCTATGGCTTGGTACTGGTGAGAGGCAATAAGTATGAGCCGCTGCAGTTTGGTGTCATCCATCTAAAAAAATATGGCTCCCACGAACTAAAGCTCAAAAAGATCTTCGAAAGGGTTACCGGCATCATCGATGAATTCCTGCCCGATAAGGTCGCTCTAGAAGCTCCTTTTTATGGTCAAAATGTCCAATCCATGCTTAAACTTGGCCGTGCTCAGGGAGTAGCCATGGCTGCAGCCTTGGCCAGGGACATCCCCATTGCCGAATATTCCCCAAAGAAAGTCAAACAATCTGTTACTGGTAATGGAAACGCATCCAAAGAACAGGTGGCTGAGATGCTCAAAACCCTGTTGCAAATCGATGTCCCCAAACTCTTGGATGCCACCGACGCCTTGGCCGTAGCGCTTTGCCACCATTTTCATGATGGACGTCTGCAGACCAGGGGTCGATCGGCGGGCTGGAAAGCCTTTCTGGATGAAAATCCCGGCAGAATAAAATAAATAGTGCCAAAGTCTCAGAAAGCACTAGTTTGGTTTTCCAAGACTTTAGCCATTTTCATCATTTCGAGTCTCCCGGGAAATGCACCCAGCCTTGGGCTTTCAATTCCACAGCCGTTTCACTCTTGGTTACCATAAACTTCCCGCTCTCTTCTTTGGTGATGTGACCGATGAAGTGGATGTCAGGATGTTTTTCCAGTTTGTCAAAATCCTTTTGGTCAATGGTGAAGACCAACTCGTAATCTTCCCCACCGTTCAGCACGCAAGTGATCGGATCCATGTTGAATTCCACGGCCGTATCGTACGTTTGCTTATCGATTGGCAGCTTATCCTCATATATGGTCACGCCCACTTTGGACTGTTTACAGATATGGAAAAGCTCTGAAGCCAGACCGTCTGACACATCCAGCATGGCTGTAGGCACCACTCCAAGCTCTCGCAACTCATGGATGATATCCATTCTTGCATCCGGTTTTAGCTGCCTACCCGTCACCAAGGTATATTTATCCAGCTGTGGCTGCATATTGGGATTGGCCATAAAGACTTCCTTTTCGCGCTCCAAGACCTGAAGTCCCATCAAGGCACCACCCAAGTCTCCCGTCACACAAACGATATCATTTTCTTTGGCTCCTGACCGGTAAACTTCCTTCCCTTTTTCCACCTCACCAATAGCCGTAATCGAAATCACCAGACCTGACCGACTGGAAGTGGTATCACCACCGACTACATCGATGTTGTAGTGCTCGGCAGCAGCGTTGATACCTGCGTAAAGGGCCTCTACTGCCTCTACTGCAAACCGGTTGCTGAGGGCTATGCTCACCGTGATCTGCTTTGGAATAGCATTCATCGCGGCTATGTCGGAGATATTCACCGCCACGGCTTTAAACCCCAAATGATGCAAGGGAGCATACGAAAGATCAAAATGCACCCCTTCAAGCAATAAGTCGGTGGTCACCACCCGCACCATATCGCCTGCATCCAACACCGCTGCATCGTCACCAATCCCTTTTAACGTATCTTTATGCCTAACTTTTATTTTTTCATTTAGCCGGTCTATTAGTCCAAATTCGCCTATTGCTCCTATTTCTGTTCTCTTGTCGCTCATAATTTAAGTCTTGTTATTCTTTCAAGCTACATGGATTTCCCGAAAACAACTGTTCTCTAATTAGGACTCCAAATTCCCGTCATTTTTGTTTGGCACTGCAAATGCCCAACGGCATATCCCCACCCCCTAGAGCATGGTAATGCTGTACCTCCCTGATTAGTGTTGACCGGATTAATATTAGTTTTCATTACTATATATGGTAATACCTGATAGGGTTACAAATCTGTAACAGTTTAATTGAGTCAGAGACTCAAAACTTGCCAGTGCTGGGGCAAAGACCCGGCACAACCGTAGTTACTTAAATCTTGATACTTACTACTCGTTAATATCTTGACAAAGCTCCACCAGCACCCCATTGGTACTTCGGGGATGCAAAAATACAACTAATTTATGATCTGCACCTCTTTTTGGCACATCATTGAGCAATTCGAAGCCTTCATTCTTTAGCCTGTTCATTTCAGCTTTGATATCATCTACGGCAAAGGCAACATGATGGATACCTTCTGATCGTTTAACGATAAACTTGGCGATTGCACTGTCTTCCGACTCCGCTTCCAACAACTCTATCTTGACATCTCCCACTTGGAAAAATGAAGTCACCACTGCTTCTCCTGCTACTTTTTCTTCCTTATATGCTTCCCGACCAAACAACCTGGAAAACAACTCATTGGATTTTTTCAGGTCTTTTACTGCTATTCCCAAATGTTCTATTTTTCTCATGGCTGAATTTTGTGTAATTTTGTATGAGGAATTAATTTTAAGGTAAGTATGTTTACCCTTAAACAGTTACCAATTTGATTAAAAATTTCGGCACTAAGGGACAAAGGATACTAAAATTCTATTTTTGGCTATATTCTTTTTGTCACTTAGTCAGTAATATCTACGTATAAAACAAAAACATTAAGCAATATGATCATCGTTTCAGACCAAGCAAAAGAGCGGATTCAAGAATTGAGACAGGAAGAAGGCCGAAAGGACAATGAGAACATCCGTGTCTCTGTCAAAGGTGGTGGCTGTTCAGGATTGATGTACGACCTGGGCTTTGATGAAAGCATTACAGACAGCGATCAGGTATTTGAGCACCAAGGCGTCAAAATCGTTGTGGACAAAAAAAGCCTACTCTATCTGGCAGGCACTACATTGGAGTTTTCTGACGGCCTCAATGGCAAAGGCTTCCAGTTTGTCAACCCCAATGCGTCCAGAACCTGTGGCTGTGGAGAAAGCTTTTCGATTTAATAATCAAACGCGGCGCAAAAGCCATATTGACACCCCATCATCAAATTAAGAGACCGGCAAAAACCGGTCTTTTTTGTTGATAGGAAGCAAGAATAACGATCTTTCTTGAATACAGGGTCCCGCCAAATGCCCCATGGATCGTATCGGGAACCTTTTTCTTCACCCTGCTCGCGATGTTTACGGGCTTTTATTACCTTTGCCAAAACTGAAATTAAACCCAGATATATGGATAATACGATTAAAAAAATCGCGCTAAACGACAAGCACATTGAATTGGGCGGAAAGATGGTGCCTTTTGCAGGTTATAATATGCCGGTACGCTACTCTTCCGACAAAGAAGAACACAACACCGTGCGTAATGGCGTAGGTGTCTTTGATGTTTCCCACATGGGCGAGTTTATGGTCACTGGACCACAGGCCTTGGCCCTGATCCAAAAAGTCACCTCCAATGATGCTGCCAAACTGGTCATTGGCCAAGCGCAATACTCCTGTCTTCCAAACGAAAAAGGAGGAATCGTTGATGACCTGCTCGTGTACAAAATGGATGAAGAAAAGTACCTGCTCGTGGTCAATGCTTCCAATATCGAAAAAGACTGGGACTGGATCAATAAACACAATGAAATGGGAGCTGAGCTGGAAAACATCTCAGACGAAATGTCCCTATTTGCCGTCCAAGGCCCAAAGGCGGTGGAAACACTCCAAAAAGTAACCCCTGTAAACCTCGATGAGGTAAAATTTTATCACTTTACCGTGGGTGAATTTGCGGGCAAGAAAGATGTCATCATCTCGGGCACAGGCTATACCGGTGCCGGCGGATTTGAAATATATGTCAAAAACGAAGATGCACTGGACGTATGGAATGCCATCTTCGAAGCGGGAGCCGACGCTGGCATTAAGCCGATTGGTTTAGGTGCCCGCGACACCTTGAGGATGGAGATGGGGTATTGCCTGTACGGTAACGACATAAATGATACCACCTCTCCTCTCGAAGCCGGACTAGGCTGGATCACTAAATTCACGAAGGATTTCATCAATAGTGAAAACCTGCAAAAGCAAAAGGAAGAAGGTATCAGCAAAAAGCTGGTGGGCTTCAAGTTTAAAGATAAAGGTATCCCAAGAGCCCACTATCCAATTGTCAACAAAGCAGGAAGGCAAATTGGAGAAGTTACCTCCGGCACCATGTCTCCCAGCATGAATATTGGCATTGGACTGGGCTATGTAGAAAAGGAATATGCCAAACCGGGTACCGAAATTGCCATTACTGTTAGAAACAAAAACTTGGCAGCCGTGGTGGAAAAGCTCCCGCTGCTAAAAAAATAAAGTATAAATCAAACTAAGGCTGTCTCAAAGCCTACGTCTATGTGACCGCAGGGATAGTGAAGGGACAAAAGATGTCAAGATCCCTTCGTTCCCCTTACAATCGCCTATACCGAAAGCTTGTGGGTACGAATTTCATTTTGAGACAGCCTCATCTTCCTAAAATGAACAAAATCGAAATCTGCCTGAGCCCAGAGTTGATCCACCTCCATGATCTAAAAGGAAAAATCGTGGTAGTAGTGGATATTTTTCGCGCCACCTCCACCATGGTCACTGGATTGGCGAACAAGGTAAAATCCATCACACCCGTTGCTGGGCTGGAAGCCTGCCGGGCCATGAAAGACAAAGGCTACATCATCGCTGGCGAGCGAAATGGCAAAACGGCAGAAGGTTTCGAATTGGGAAACTCCCCCCTCAGTTACCTTAACAATGCCTTCCAAGGTGAAAAAATCGCCGTCACCACCACCAACGGTACGCTCACCATCGAAAAATCCAAAAAAGATGCTGCGGAAGTGTTGATTGGTGCTTTTTTAAACCTTAAGGCTACCGCTGAATACCTGACCCAGCAAGGGAAGGATGTCGTCATCCACTGTGCCGGCTGGAAAGGTATGTTTAACCTCGAAGATTCCTTGTATGCTGGTGCGTTGGTAAGCGTGCTGACTGACCATTTTCGCTATGATTGTGATGGAGCCATTGCCATGAAATCCCTTTATGAGCAGCATCAAGATGGCCTCAAAGACTTTCTCAGCCAAGCTTCCCACGCCAAAAGACTCCAAAACCATAACATTGAAGCTGACATTGACTTTTGCCTTTCCTTGGACAAATTTAACTTTATCGTCAAGCTCCAGGGAGAGGAACTGGTAAAGGAAGACTTGTAGGTCGTTTAGAGTCACAGGAAGAAAAGCTCCAAAATTAAGGATTTCAAATCAGGAAAACGAAGAATACCTGAGCTAGGGATAATTGTAACGCTCATTTTGTCTCAAGACTCAAGACTCTTGTCTCAATACTAGCTCCTTGCTCCTTGCTCCTTGCCTCTTTTCAATTTACCTTTGTGCCCCATGGAAAAGCACCACCAATTTATCCGGGCCAAATTGGACCAAGCCGCCGCTCAAAATCGGCTAAGGACATTAAAAACTGTGCCTAGGGAAAATACCGATTTCTTTTCCAATGACTACCTGGGCTACGCTACAAAAGGATTTTTGGCGCAGCTCACTTCCCAACTCGCTTCGCACTGGACGGGAGCCACAGGCTCTAGGCTGATCAGCGGAAATCATCCAGAAATGGAAAAACTAGAAAGAGACTTTGCCAGTTTCATGGACAGTCCTGCTGCTTTGCTGTACAATTCAGGCTATATGGCAAATACTGGACTGCTCTCTTCGTTGGGAGAAAAGGATAGCCTATTTATTTTCGACGAACACGTTCACGCCAGTATCAAGGAAGGCATGCGGCTTGGCTTTGGCCAGAAGACGGCCTTTAAGCACAATGACCTCAAGGATCTGGAAAAGAAATTGACATTTCTTGCCCAAAAAAAAGACAAAAGGCTAATGGTGCTGACGGAAGGGCTTTTCTCCATGCATGGCGATATTCCCGACATTGGTCAAATGCTAGGGATTTGTCAAAAATACGGGGCAGCGCTGATCATCGATGAAGCACATTCCCTTGGTACAGTAGGTAAAGAGAACAAAGGGACTTCCCATCGTTTTGCCCATCATCCTAATTTACTGGCCAGGGTGATCACCTTCGGAAAAGCTGCCGGTGGACATGGTGCAATGGTATTGGGAAGTGATCATCTTAGGTCCTATCTTGTTAATTACAGCAGATCATTCATCTATACCACCGCCCCGTCTTTGGGCCAGTTGCACAGTATCGGTGCAGCATTGGAGCTCTTTGCTTCCAAAATCAATTTTGATGCACTGGAGAAGGCTATCGACAGGTATCTGGATATTGCTCCTGTCAGTTCACCTAGCTTTTCCAATAACCAAAGTCCCATACAATATTGGCAATGCGACAACATACCTCTCCTCAAAGCAAAGGTAAATCTCCTGCAAAAATCAGGCATCAATTGCTACCCCATTCTTTCTCCAACCGTAAAAACAGGAGAAGAAAGGATACGGATCGTTTTGCATGCCTTCAATACAAAAGAAGAAATTTCCAACTTGATCAATATACTCAATGCGTAAAATGAAGGACAAGGTTTTTGTTACTGGTATTGGCACGGGCATCGGCAAGACCGTCTGCGCAGCAGCACTCTGCAAGACCTTTGGACATGCATACTGGAAACCTGTTCAGTGTGGGGACTTGGAACAGTCGGATGCTTTGTTCGTAAAACAACACAGCCCAGAAACCGACATACTCCCAGAAGCCTACCGGCTAAAAACACCACAATCGCCACACTTAGCAGCCAAAATAGAAAGTACCACCATCCAGTTGACCAAACAGCTGATCCCAGACCATCCTAGATGTTGCATCGAGGGAGCTGGCGGACTGATGGTTCCACTGAATGACGAAGAGACTTTTTTGGATTTCCTGATTGCTAGCCGTCTTCACCCAGTAGTCGTCATACGGCATTATTTAGGCAGCATAAACCATAGCCTTCTCACCTTGCAGACACTAAAAGAGGCAGGTATTGAAGATTTCACCATCATTTGGAACGGGGCAGAAAATGCCTCATCCGAAAGTGCTATTCTCCGTCGTTTTACTCCCGTTGCACAATTCCGCATGCCTGAATGGGACCACCAACAAAGCGGACTCCCCTTATTAAATCCTTTGGACTAACTCCTAAAACCGAACATTCACATGGGTTATAGTCATATCAGCATCACCAAGGCCATGGGCATCAATCCACTGGGATTCCATGCTTCTGAAGAAAATGACCGATACGCTTCTTCCCATCACGCACTCGATCAAAATGAACGGGGCGATTGGAAAGGCAGCATTCCAGATGAAATCTGGCGGGATATCAATAGCTACATAAGCAACCTCGGCCACAAGCCTGAGCGCTTTCCGGAGGAGGCCAAGCTGCTTTCATATTTAATCCATCATATGCGCCTCCAACCCAAAGATAAGCAACTGATCAATGCCGCTACTTCGAGGGGGAGCATTGATTTTCTTAGCCAGATGCAAACAGACCACCACAGCCTGCCGGTTTGGACTTCACCCCATTCCACCTTGGGTTTTCCCAGCAGTTGGCCTGCCTTGTTGCATGAAGCAGACGCTCCATTGTTCTTTCAGTCCTCCACCTGCAGCAGCTTCGGGCTCACCCTCCAAAATGCCTTTGCTTGGCTAAATAGCGGAATGGCTGACACCTTTATCGCAGCGGCGGTAGAGTGTCCTACGGCACCTTTGACCATTGACCAGATGAAAGCAATCCGTATTTACGCCCAAGATAAAGCCATGACCTACCCATGCCAGTCCATGGATTTCCAAAAAGCAAACAATTCCATGGTGCTTGGGGAAGGGGCATATGCTTTCCGATTGGAGAAAAACAATTCCCGAGGTGTGGCCTACCTCAAAGGAGTAGGATCTGCAATGGAAAAAATCAACCATAGCACAGAGCTTTCCCAAACGGGCGATTGTATCGTTTCGGCCGCCAATACCGTCTTTGGGGAATTTCCGATGGATAAAATCGACCTGATCATCGGACATTTCCCGGGGACAAAGCTGGGTGATTTGGCGGAAAAAACGGCTTATGAACGGATATTCGGCCAAGTTCCCTTTACCCTGTCAAATAAGTGGAAGATTGGCCATTCCCTGGGAGCTAGCCTAGCAGCCAATATGGACCTGGCCATTGCCATCCTTCAAAGCCAAACCATACCAAAGCTTCCTTCCTATATTCAACAGGAGTCCACTCCTCCGTCTGTCATGAACAATATCTTGATTACAGCACTGGGTTTTGGTGGGCAAGCCATCTGTGCAGTGGTGGGAAGATGAGGTAGATGTGTTGGGCAGGAGCAATTTGCAACCGACAGTTGGTAGTGGGCAGTTGACTTTCGCTTCAGCTATTCCTGACGCACATTTCTCTGGATTCTTAAACATAAAATGAATCAAATTTCCAACGTCTTATTCCCTACGCTTAAAAATTCGGGCTTAACACTATTATCCCTTCAGCTTTTCATTGTTCTTGTGCCGATCTTTGTCACGGATGTTTTTCTTTTCGAAATTCTTTTCCAATGCCTTGGTAAGGTCCACGCCCGTTTGGTTGGCAAGGCACATTAGCACCCAGAGCACATCGGCCATTTCATCGCCCAAATCGTTATCTTTATCACTTTCTTTATACGACTGCTCTCCATATTTTCTGGCGATAATCCTCGCTACCTCTCCCACTTCCTCTGTTAAAATGGCCATATTTGTGAGCTCGTTAAAATAACGGACACCAACTGTCTTAATCCAATGATCTACTTGTTTTTGTGCCTCTTCTATTGTCATGGCGAGTTATTGATTATAGTGTTTTTTTAACTTAGGTGGGCGTTACTACCTTAGCGCATTCCAACCTTCAAACATTTCAACGTTTAAACATTCTTAACTACTTTTCCCTCATCCAATACCAGTTCATGATCTACTACTTTGGGAATATCCTGATCATAATGACTGACGTAGATCATCGACACATCTGGATGGCTGCCAATATGGGCGACCGTTTCCCTAAAAAGCAGTCGCTGCTCATCATCCATACCCTGAGCTGCTTCATCCAATACCAACAACGCCGGTGACTTGATCATGGCCCTGGCAAGCAAGCAGAAGCGTTGGTTTTCGAGTGGTATCTGGGTCAACCTCATCTGGGCAACATGTTCGATCCTAAATAACCGCAGCCAATCCATTGCCTGCTTTTCCTGCTCTGCGGTCACTTTCTTAAACAGGCCTATTGTATCAAAAAGTCCTGATAGCACTACTTTTAGACAGGTTTGATTGGCCGGAAAGTACCTGGCCAATTCGGGAGACACAAAACCGATGGGGCGCTTGATGTCCCAAATGGTCTCTCCGGTTCCCCTCTTGCGATCAAAAAGCACCAAGTCATTTGCATAGGCCTGCGGGTTTTCACCATTGATCAGGCTAAGCAAAGTAGATTTTCCCGCGCCATTATGGCCTCGAAGTACCCAGCAATCGCCCTGCTTTACCTGCCAACTGACATCGTCAAGGATCACTTTTCCATTGTACTGGATGTGGACATGGTTCATCTGGATGAGGGTTTCAAACTTCACCACCGGCTTTTGTTGAATCAGCTCATCCAGTTTCATATGGTCAAACTGGCTCAAAGCAGCATGATTGACCAAGTCCACTTGTTGAAAATCCTCTCGTTTGGCTACGTCAGTGACCTTCCCTCCGTCCAAAATGGCCACATGGGTAATGGCTTCTGGAATTTCATCTGGAGAGGTGGTCATGATCACCTGAATACCAGATGCGGTAATTGCTTTCAGCACCTTCCCAAAGTGAGCCCGCATAGCCACATCCAATCCTGTCATCGGCTGGTCCATCAGAAACAACAGAGGGTTGCGAAGGAGGGCACAGGCAATCGCCAACCTTCTGGATTCACCATTGGATAGTTTTATCAATGACTTTTCCTTGAGCTCCTCAAGCTCAAGCAGCTCCATCACATTATCTACATTCCAGGGACCACTTTGCTTTGCTTCCACCCCTAAAAGCTCTTCCCTCACCGTGGCCGCTTCTTCCGATTCAGAAGAATTGAACCGCTGCTGATAGTAGAAATTCTGGAGGTTGGATTTGTTGGTAAAGGTGTATTTTTGGGAAACTACAGCGATCAGATCCCGAAAGCTGTTGATTTTTCCAGCAGCAGTCATCTCTAGCTGATAATCCACCGCAAAATCCCTCGTTACTCTTCCTGCCGACAAGATGGTTTTTCCCAGAATCGTATCAAGAAAAGCTGTCTTTTCCGATCCAGAGGCACTTAAAATGGCCCAGTGTTCTCCTGTGCTCATGGAGAAGTCCAACTGCTGAAATATGGTTCGATCCAAGTATTTCACCTTGGCATCATCTATGGAAAGAAATATATCCTGTGTCATTTATTGGTTTGGTTGCTTCTGTTTTTTGGCCTTCTCAACATCGCTACACTTTGTTTTTTGTATCAATCGTAATGGTCACAGGACCATCGTTGATCAAGGCCACTTTCATGTCCGCCCCAAACTCACCTGTCTGAATGGATTTTCCAAGATCCTTCTCGACGGTAGCAATAAACTGCTCATACAGTGGGATGGCCACATCCGGCTTCGCAGCTTTGATATAAGAAGGGCGGTTGCCTTTTTTGGTACTGGCATGCAGGGTAAATTGGCTAATCAGCAGAATATCTCCTCCTACCTCTAACAGGCTCTTGTTCATAACTCCCGCCTCATCACTAAAAATCCGGAGATGGACCATCTTCCTGCTCAGCCAAGCAATATCCTCCTCACCATCGGCATCCTCGATTCCTAAGAGCACCATCATTCCCTTACCGATCTGCCCTTTTATCTTCCCGTCAATTTTAACCGAAGATTCAGAAACTCGCTGAATAACTGCTATCATTGTATTGCTGTGTTAAATAAAATTTGAAGATAATTGAAATCAGGCAAGATATACAGTTTTAGCGATGTCATTTTGGCAATGGCCCTTACAATGGGTGGATTTGTGCTCTTCAACGGACTGCAGCCTCCCCTCCAGCATCACTTCAACCTTCTTTTTGATGCCAATCAATACGAAAAAGCATATGGATATTTTTCGGGAAAAACAGAATACTACCGAGTAAACTACCCCTTCAGCGTCCGTATTTTAGTGCCTTGGCTCGCTGCCCATTTGCCATTCGGAGACATTACCGAAAATTTCAAGGCAGTCAACCTGTTGTTTTCTTTGGCTTGGGTTCCGCTTTGGTTTTTGGTCTCCAAAAAAGTAGGATTAAACCGTATCAAGACATGGGTTGGATGGTTTTGGATCACTTTTCACTGGGTAGGAGTGTTAAAGGGAAATCTCTCCGATCCCATCACCGTGGATGTTCCTATTTATTTTTTCCAGCTATTCTTGGCCTATTGCTTGATCGCAAGAAAATGGGGATTCCTATTGCTGGCCACACCATTGATGACCATTCAAAAAGAATCCCTGCTGCCGCTGCTGCTGGTGCTCGCGATTTATCCGGGAATTTCGCTATGGCGACGTCATGACAAAAAAGCCCCCATTGCAATTTTAGCTGCTTTTTTGATCAGCTTACTCACGCTGAAAATAACGGGGCATTATTTTCCTCCGGCCAATGTTGGGAAGAACGGAGCGGTAAACCTTTTCTATAACACACTAGGATTACTTGGACACCCTGATCTCTTTTTTCGCTGGGTATGTGCCATCACGTTGGCTTATGGAGGATTTTTATGGGCTTCGATCCGCAATTATTCATTCAGGCCAAGTCCTATCCTGTCGCATCAGCAGTGGATGGTCCCTCTTGCCCTTACATATGCATTTTTCAGTCTTTTTGCAGGAGGTGATTTTACCAGAATAGCGTTTTTGGGCAGTCCCTTTGTGATGCTTCTATTACTACGGAATTTGGAATTGACCGCCTTACAGATGGGGATTTTGCTGGCCATCAGTGTCCCTGCCATGAGGTTACTTGGCTCCATTCCCGATGGGGGCACTGATTTCGAAACTTGGACGACATGGTATCCCGAATATGCTCCTTGGAATTGGCTAGTGATCTACTGCTGCTATACTGTAACAGTCGTTTTGGCTTCTTGGAGATGGCTAAAAAACACTGCATCAGATCAAAAAATAAATTAATCAGAAGCAGCCACTTTAGAATGAAAACTCCTCATTCAAAAATCTGCATTTCCTTGGATTCAATGATTTTCACCATTTCCAGTTCATCATTGAGCGCTTGGTGCAGCATCGCCTTGGCCACTTGATGGTCATAGATAGGCTTATACTTCTTAAACAGCCCAACTGAGGTAATGGCCTTGGCAGCCAATTTACCCAGACTTTCGCCGACACGGGTTTCTTTTCGGTCACCAAGCAATATAGATGGCCTGAATATCCCCAAATAACTGAAAGGAATCAATTTAAGATCTTCCTCCACTTCACCTTTTACTTTGGAGTAAAATACCGAAGATCGCTGATCTGCCCCAAGTGAACTTACATATAGAAATTTGCTAGCTCCCCACTGGCGTGTCCATTTTGCAAAACTGATCACAAAATCATGGTCAATCTTATAAAAGTTCTCCTTGGACTTGGCTTTTTTGATAGTCGTTCCCAACGCACAAAAAGCGTGGATAGTCACTTTTTTATCTTTAAAAGCTTGGATAAGCCCGTGGTTATCACCTCCGATATCTTCTCTACGAAAGGCATCCAGCAAGCTTAACTGGTCTAAATGATCGTAATCCACCACCACTTGAATAAGCTTGTGATGTTTAATGGCCAACTCCCGTCGAGAAACAGTAACCACATGATCGTATTGCGGTGCTTGAAACAGCTGGTGTAAAAGCTGCACCCCTATCAGACCAGATGCTCCCGAAACGATGGCAATGGTTTTCATATCAAATCATTTATTGGGTCAATAGCGCTTTAAACTCCGATTCCAAAGTGCTGTTTTTATCTTTGGCATACCAAAGATGAATGTTTTTTTTAAACTCTTCTGACGAAACACCCTTGGGGTCTTCCTTGTAAGCCACTAACATTTCTTGCAATGGACGAGGTCGTGGTCCCCAGGTGAACAACACATCCAACGTTTCTTCGTCCAATGCAATCAATTTGGGAATAGAACGCCCTCCATTGGTCAGAAACTCATCCATCACGGCCAAGTTTTCATCCCTCAAAATATAACGCACCTTCACGTTATCGTTAAAAGCCGCTAATTTTTCAATATACGAAATATTCTGCGCAGCATCTCCACACCACGCTTCAGTAAGCACTAACCATACTTGCTTGCGTTCCAACTTTTTCACTATTGCTGACGCCTCTTCGCTTACAATGGAGGTTTTATCCCAACGCTTCATCCGTTGGACATTCATCCGGGTATAGTCCATCATCGCTTCGGAATGGTTGGTTCCCGTGGTCTTGTTTTCTTTCAGCAACTGGTCAATAAGTGCACGGTACTGGGCATAATCCAAGGATTGTTCGATCAGGTCTTTGGTGATCTTAGAAGTAACGACTGTCATAAAATTCCGCTGTTTTTGTGCTATCAACAAGCACCATTAGGCCTTAGTTCGCTCCCATTCCAAAAAATCCTCTACATCACTTTGCATGCTCTTGAAAACGGCCAGCAGCACCGAAAGGTCATCTACAAAACCCAATCCGGCGATAAAATCCGGAATAAAATCCAATGGCATAACAAAATAAAGTAAGCCCAATACCACAAGGACTAAGGTCTTGGTGGAGAATGCGCGATATTCATTCTTATAATAAGCCTTCACCATCCGGATCAACGTTTCCAAGTAATAGCGAGATTCCTGAACAGTAGGGTTGTCAGCGACTTGGTGGAGTTTTTCGGTAACCCGTTCAAGCAGCTGGTGTAGCTTTTCCTTGCTTTGGGCGATTCCCTCCGCCTTCTTTTCATACATTCTTTTTGCCTTACCAAGCAAATTTCCTTGTTCATTGTTGCTGTATGCCATGTTCATCGTCGCTTAAAAGTATATTCTAATTTCAGATTTCACTTTCTTTAATGCAAAAGATATGCCGTCATTCTTTTGATCCAGAGCGCGTTGGAAAATCCGTTTGGCCAAATCCATCCCTTTATCATCAGGATTCACATCCTGCATGGAAGAATTCACCAAGGTAATCACACCTTCCACAGCACTTTTCACACTCTCCCAGGTATCGTCTGAGAAATAGACCTGCTGAGAAAGGTTATGATTATACTCTTCCCTTATCTCTTTCAACAACAGTCCATGAAGTTCCCTTGCCGAATAAGACTGGTCATTCACTCTTCTTACCAAATTATTGGGCGTAAGTCGCTCCAGCAAAAGACAAAGCCGCTCTCCAGCCTGCAACCTGATCGGCATGATGACTTGGGTGTTTTTGGTTTTCAGCTCGACTAACTTGGACTCCCGGTCTTTGGAAAGAAAGGAGACCACGACCAGGTACATCCCATAAATTACAAGCCCTGAAGGCAAAATAATCTTTAACAGTTCAACTATGTACTCCATTTACTATTTTTGATTAATTCCCGAATATCTAAAATATTTCAAAGACAAGTTGATTATTTGTCATTAATTTTGAACTATCCAATTGTCCGGAACATTAATAAGTCATGCTAATTCCAATTACCATTACAGAAAAAGCTCAGGAAGAGATAAAAAATATCATGGAGCACAAAAACATTCCTGCCGACTATTCCCTACGGGTAGGCGTAAAAGGCGGCGGATGTGGTGGAATGTCATATGCACTGGGCTTTGACAAGCTTAAAGAAGGTGATCAGCAGTTTGAATCGGGAGGAATTCCTGTATTGATCGAAAAGCGCCATGTCATGTTCTTGATGGGCATGCAGGTGGATTTTTATGAAGGGAATGATGCCAGGGGCTTTACGTTTGAGAACCCTGACATCCCTAAAAGACATGATATAACAGAATAAAATATTGTCCGATCCGTATGAAAAAGAGCCTGCTGATCTTATGGTTTGTCATTGGGACAGGTTTTCCGACAATGGCACAAGAAGTACTGCACCTTGAGCAGGGCAAACCTGCTGCGAATGGAAAGGTGCAGGATCTCGCTTGGATGGCTGGTTACTGGAAAGGGCCAGGGTTTGGGGGCGATTGTGAAGAATTATGGCTACCACCAGAAGGTGACAGCATGGTTGGGATTTTTCGTTTCACCCAGAATGGCAAACTGATTTTCTCTGAATTTATGGCAATTTATGAAAAAAACGGGCAGCTTCACCTTAAGGTCAAACACTTTAGCGACGATTTCTCTCCTTGGGAAGAAAAAGACAAATGGATCAACTTCCGCTTTATCAAAACTGAAGAGCAAACAGCATATTTCAGTGGCCTGACTGTTCAGCGAAATGGAAATACCATGACCTTGAAACTAGCCATGGAACACAACGGGGAGTCTTCCATAGAGACATTTGAATACCAACATTCGGATTTTTAAACTACCTCCTTCCATCAGAACAAAAACCTACGCTCAAACGTGAATCCCATGAAGAATCCACTATAAAAAATCCTCAAACGCTGGCTTTACATTGCTCCAAAATTCATCTAGCGCGATGATCCTAGGTTTTAGGAAAGAAATTATCGCAGGCCAGTCATCTTGGTTCATGACATTTACGCCATCCAGTTTTTTTTCAATCTTGGAGGTGGTCTTTCCGTAATTATCATAAGTATGGAGCTGCCAGTCCCATTCTTCTTCCAAAATGCCGTGTAGCATTTTTTTAAATGTCTCAAACTGCTCAAAAACAAGCTCCTGTAAATCGAGGTCCTTAAAATTGATCTCAATGCCGATGGCCGCAAATCCGCGTTCGGCCTTCATGCGAAAAAACACTTGTGGCACATGGGTCTTGTAATTTTGCCAGTTCACCCGACCTCCTTCTGCGGAAGGTACTGGCTTCATGTACTGCCCAAATGCCGTCCAAAAATCCTGCTTTGTTTTGGTGATTTCTGCTCTTTTATACACGTGCCTTATTATTCATAATCTTCAGGATATGAAACTTTCACAACGGAATAATTCACCACTCCCCCAAGGGCTGGGTTATGTTTTTTGATGATGATGTCAATGGATTTCAGCTTTGGATAAACTTTCAGGATATCCTGCAGCATCAAATGGCCCAGGTGCTCCAAAAGCTTCACTGGTTCCTCCATATGGGATTTGGCGATTTGGTAAATACGTGAATAATCCACCGTTTCATTCAGGTCATCATCCAACATAGCTTTCCTAAAATCGGTCTCCACATGAATATCCACCGTAAACCGGTTACCCAGCTTCTTTTCTTCAGAAAAAACACCATGAAAGGCATGAAATTCAATTCCCTCGAGTGATACTTTACCCATAATCAATCAAACTGGTCGAAAAATGAACCTGATGCCTTTTTCTTTTCGGACGGGGAAACCTCTCCCTCTGAGCCATTTTTAGTCTCTGAAAAGTCCTTCTCCTCAGGTGTTGGCTCACGCTCTCCAGGTTGGTTTGCCTTGGGGTCTTGTTTACTGCTAGGTGCATGAGGATCTTCCTTTTGGGAACCTTGCCCGGATTGCTTTTCCAGCGCAGGAGCCTCCAGGTCTGGAGCATGGGGATCCTCTTTGATTTCATCGGACGGTGCAGCGGGAGCTTCCTGTGCTGCTTGATTTTGCGGTCCCTCCTTTTTTGGCTCGATCACAAATGTATGGGACTTTTCTTTGGGCTGCTTGATGGCATCATCCGACTTAAAGTGAGGTGATTTCCGGCTCAGTTCCTTCACGGCCTTGGTATGTACATCTAAGTCAATCCGCTTGATATCCTCTTGTGACTGCTTTACATTTTCAAGACTGTCACTGGCCATATTTTTAAGGTTGCGGATGACAATCTCCCGCTGGGCCAGCAACTCTTCATAACTTTCTACCAAAGCCCCGACGTCCGCTTTCAAGTCCTCCATGATCCGCTTTGACCGGTTCTCCGCCTCTTCAATTATGCTTCTCGATTTATTCTTGGATTCCGAGATCATTGCATCAGCGTTCATTTGGGCTTCTTTCAGGATCAATTCAGCAGTTTTGTTTGCCTGCTCGATCATATTGGCACCTGTATCTTCGGCTGCTTTAAGGGTCCTGAAGAGCGAATCCTCCACTTCGCGGAGCTTAGCTGATTCTTTTTCGACTTGTCCCAGCTTCACTTGGAGTTCACGCTTTTCATCCATTTCTCGTTCCCATTCTTGCGAAAGGGATACCAAAAAGGAGCTCACTTCATCCTTATCGAAGCCTCTGAAGTTCTTTTCAAATGTCTTCTGACGTATTTCTAATGGTGTAATCTTCATAAATGTTCGTCTAATGCAATGTCCCAAATGGAGACTGTCCGATCATCGCTGACAGCCACTACTTGTTGGCTATATCGGCTCCAAATCACCTTATTTACGGATGTCCCATGCCCAGCGTGTCGGGATTTATCAATCACTTTCCGCAAATGAAACGTCTCCGTCTCCCAGAGCTTTATGGACTTGTCCATACTACAAGTTACAAAATATTTGCCATCTTCTCGAAAGGCCAAGTAATTGATCGCATACATGTGTGCGACGATATCCTCCACAGGCTGATACTCCTTAGCATCCCAGATTTTGAGGTGGGCGTCCCGTCCTCCACTGATCAGCAAATTCCCGTCAGGAGAATACCTTAGGGCAAAAACAGAATTGGTATGTCCCTCCATCTTGCTCACCGGTGCATAGGTTTTCAGATCCAGTATTTTCACCGTATGGTCACTCGCCCCTACGGCCAAATGGCCTTTAGCGGCATGCACATCCAAAACCCGGATATTTTCATCTCCCAGCTTGATATGCTTTAGCAAAGACCGCTCTTCAATATCCAGCACGGTGATCACACCATCTCCGGTACCCACATAGAGTCGTCCTTCATGTGATTTGATGTCAAAGATGGCGGCATCTGTAATTTTTAACGACCAAATTTCTTTATTGGTATTCAGATCGATCACATGAATCCCCTCAAAATTATGTCCGATAAAAAGCAGGTTGCGACTGGCATCGACCTCAAGGGCATAAACCGAGTTGGGCAATTTTGCGATTAGTTTCCCGTCCTTTGGATGTGCCAAATCCCACTTCACTACCATGCCGTCTCCGGCACCTGTAAAAAAAAACTGCGGATCATTCCCTTCTACCAAGGCAAATATGCTATCATTGTGTCCTGTCAGTGTATAAAGTTTATTTACTTGAATTTTTGACATATATTGCATTTAAATTCTTTCAATTCCGCGCTAAGCTATATGCAAGCAAAAATAGAAAAAATAAGTCCTTTATCTGCTTTGGCCATCAAGAATATTGAAGAACAGGAAAACAAACCTGTTGATTTTCTGAGCTTCCGCGAAAAACTGTCCTTTGCCAATATCAGCCATCCAGAAAAACGAAAAGAATGGAAAGGGGCACGACTCGCCATTAAATCCGCCCTTGACGTCATCAACATGGCCTATCCTGGTTTTTATAAAGATGAGCACGGGAAATCCTATCCCATGGATGGCTATGGCAACGTCTCCCTGACACATACCAAGGGGCTCGCCGCCGCCATATTCCACAAAGAAATGCCCGTGGGCATCGACATTGATTATGTAAAGGAAAAAGTCGTGAGACTCGGACCAAAATTCCTCGATCCCTCAGAAATCGAATTTTTAAACAATGACCCCATTCTCTACACCATTGCTTGGTCCGCCAAGGAGTCCATTTTCAAATGTCAGGGCAGAAAGGGCATAAGCCTGAGGCAGCACATTCTTCTTTCCCCCTTCTCTTCATCAGACAAGGTCATTAAGGGCAAAATCCACAACACCGATTTTGCTGACCATTATTACACCGTGAAGGTAGAAAGAGTGGGTGATATGATCATGACCTACACTATTTGGTAAATATCACCACAGTTTAGCCTGATTTTTGTTGTACACTATACCCATTATTCTTACCATGATCATGTGGAGATTTATTTTACCGCCTATCTTGGCTGTTATGACCTTTACAAACACCACTGCGCAGGAAATTGATGATTTTCAATTGCAGGACATGGTATCCAAAGGCACCTTTACCCTAAGCGACCATCAGGACGCCCCTGCTATAGTCTTGGTTTTTGTGTCCAATGGCTGTCCTTTTGTCCGACTTTATGAAGACAGGGTGATTGCACTTCAACATAAATTCGGTCCACAGGGGGTCATTTTCGCCTTGATCAATCCCCTTACGGGGTCTAATGAAGAGGAAAGTCAAAAAGCGATTCAAGAGAAAATAACTTCCAAGAAGTTGGATTTCCCCTACCTTGACGACAGCAAACGTACCGTCACCAATGCCTTGGGTGCCCAGAAGTTTCCAGAAGCCTTCGTGCTTACCCCTAGCCCGACTGGCTTTGGGGTGGTTTATCATGGAGCAATTGATAACAATGCCCAACTTCCGCAGGCAGTTACCAAAACGTACTTAAATGATGCCCTATCACATATCAGCAAAGGAAAACACCCTACCCTGAGTTACTTCAGGCCTGTAGGCTGCAATATTCAGTCCATTAAATAACCGGTGGTTCCAAAATCAGGAGCAACTGACGGATTTCGTCCACTTTTTCCGGCTCTCCCAGCTTGTCAAAAGCCACAATCAAATTCCGTAAGGTACGCTTTGCTATATCCAAATGGGTACATGGTTCAAAAAATTCATCCTTCGGAGAAATTTTCAGGTGTTCCAAATAATTATTGACATCCTGCCTACTAAAGATCAAGCCTTTGTTAAACGCATTGATGTATATCGCCGCATCTGGAGCCTTATAAGTCAGGACGAATAGATTGGGCAAATTCACCCCATAAACCGGCAACCCCAGCTTTTGGGCCACCAAATAATAAACCGAACACAAGCTGATCGGATTGCCCCTTCGGGTGTCCAGCACGTTGCTGATCATACTGTTTCCAGGGGAATGAAAGTTTTTTGTATTGGCAGAAAACCGCAATTGACTGAAAAGAATACTATTGATCAGACGGATTTGATCATAGGGAGACACGTCAGAATTAAACCCTGTCCATACCTCAAAGTAGATTTGGTTCATCTCTGCATTAAGCGTTTCAAACTCCAAGTCGGGATATTGGTATGTATTGATAATCCATAATCCTTTCAGCAGATCCTTTCCGCCGCCGGCCTTCCACTGTTCGAGCCTTTCCTTCAGCAAGTCAAACTGAAGCTGATGCACCAGCTCCTCAATCTCCTTCTGAACATCAGGGTTAAAACTGCTCTCCCATTTCTTTTCCAAAAAAGGAATGACATTATTGCCCAAAGAAATGATCTTGTCTCTTACATGATCTTTGACTTCTCGGTCGGTATCATCCAATAATGACACCAAAGCATTCAACTCGTTTTCGGTTAACTTTTCCATACGCATTCACCCAATAGCTGGCCAATAACAACTTTTCTGAAGTACTTCCTTAACTTACCTTAACACTCAAATTTACGATCAAGTTTGTATAACTCCTACATTAAAGCGCTCCTTGATCGGAGAATGGTCAGCTGCCGCAATGCCTACAGACACTACCCTTCTGGTTTCCAGGGGACTGATGACTTCATCCACCCACAGCCTGGCAGCTGCATAGTACGGGCTCAATTCCTCGGTATATTTATCCGAGATTTCCTTGAGCAATTGCGCCTCATCCTCGGGGGTGATCGCTTTACCTTCTTTTTTGAGGGAGGCTACCTTGATCTGCAAAAGCGTCTTGGCAGCGGAAGCTCCTGACATGACCGCCATTTGGGCGGTAGGCCAGCTGACAATCAGCCTGGGATCATACGCTTTTCCGCACATGGCATAGTTTCCGGCACCATAAGAATTTCCGATCACCACGGTAAATTTAGGCACCACAGAATTGGCCATGGCGTTGACCATCTTTGCGCCATCCTTGATTATACCTCCATGCTCTGCCCTGCTGCCTACCATGAATCCGCTGACATCCTGGACAAACAAGAGTGGAACTTTTCGCTGGTTACAGTTCATGATAAAGCGCGCTGCCTTATCAGCCGAATCAGAATATATCACACCGCCCATTTGGAGTTCTCCTGTTTTGGTCTTGACCATTTTTCGCTGATTGGCCACGATCCCTACCGCCCAACCGTCTATTCTTGCGGTCCCGCAGACCAATGTCTGGCCAAAGCCGGGTTTATACTCTTCAAAACTCCCTTCATCTACCAAGGTCTCCAGAATCCCATGCATGTCATAGGGTTTTGCCCGATCCACGGGAAACCGCTCAAAGACTTTCTCCGGCGCCACTGCAGGTGCTTTGGCCGCTTTTCTGTCAAAACCGGCTGTCTCAGGTGCCCCCAGCGTTTCGAAAATCCCCTTTATGGCTGCCAAACATTCCTCGTCATTATCGTATTTATTATCAGTAACACCTGAAATCTCACAATGGGTCGTGGCTCCTCCAAGAGTTTCATTGTCCACACTTTCTCCTATGGCAGCCTTCACCAAATACGATCCTGCCAAAAATATCGAGCCTGTTTTGTCCACAATCAATGCTTCATCGGACATGATGGGCAAGTACGCCCCGCCCGCGACACAGCTGCCCATAATCGCTGCCACTTGCACAATACCCATGGAGGACATTTTCGCATTATTTCTAAACTGACGTCCGAAATGCTCTTTATCCGGGAAGATCTCGTTTTGCATCGGAAGGAAAACCCCTGCACTATCCACCAAATAGATGATGGGAAGCCTGTTTTCCATGGCAACTTCTTGGGCGCGGAGGTTCTTTTTTGCCGTCATGGGGAACCATGCTCCGGCTTTGACAGTGGCGTCATTGGCCACGACGACACACATATGGCCGCTTACCTTGCCAAGCCCCGTAATGACGCCTGCTGAGGGACAACCGCCCTCCTCCCCGTACATACCATCTGCCGCAAAGGTACCGATCTCCAAAAAGTCATTAGGATCGTCCATCAGGTAATCAATGCGTTCGCGAGCAGACAGTTTTCCTTTGGCATGCTCTTTTGCTATACGCTGTTTTCCCCCTCCACGCTTGGTAAGGGTGGTTTTTGCTATCAGCTGCTGGATAAGCTCCAGGTGCTTTTCTTTGGGGTTTTCTAAAGTACTCATGGGTTTATATCTGAATTGATTGGTGAGGAGATTCCTACATCCTCTTCATGTTAAATATAAAAAAATAAGGCGATTTTCAGTACAAAGCCCCAAAAGTACCGCACAAAAAGATCAAATATCAAAGATAAACCGCTTGCTCATTTCCCCATTAATATGCCTCCACTTCTTCCTTGTAAGCTTTGATGGATCGGTAAATGGCCGAGGCAATATAGGCCTGTCCATTTTCACTGTTCAGGTACCTTTCTTCATTGGAATTGGAGAGAAAGCCTGTTTCGATCAGCACACTTGGCATACTGGTGGTCCAAAGCACGTAAAGGGGCAATTGCTTCACCCCTCTACTATGGCGATTTAGCCGGGTTTTAAAATCAGTCTCCACCTTCTGCGCCAGTGACAGGCTATTGGCAAAATAGGCTTTCTGCATCAAATTGATCATCATATACGATTCGGGAGAATTTGGATCAAAACCCTCATAGTTCTCCTTGTAGCCATCCTCTTGGAGAATCACGGAATTCTCCCGCTTCACCACATCAAAATTCCGCTCAAAATGGTTTGACCCCATAACGTAGGTTTCGGTGCCATAGGCATTTGACCCCCTCACAGCATTACAATGGATGCTGACAAACAAATCCGCTTTGTTTCTATTGGCAATATTTGCCCTTTCCTTCAACTCGATAAAAACATCTGTCTTACGAGTGTAGATCACTTCCACATCAGGCACATACTGTTTGATGTATCCTCCTACCTTCAGGGCAATGGCCAATGCCACATCCTTTTCCTTCGAACGACTCCCCATCGTTCCAGGATCCTTGCCACCATGTCCTGCATCAATGACGACCCTGCGCATCTTGAATTTGCGGGCGCCCTCCCCTGCAGGAACAAAGGCGGAAAGCAATGCTGCCAAGGTCAGAAAAAGAATTATTATAACATTTTTGACACTGGTTCGTTTCATAAACATTATTAAGCTTAACTTTACGCAAAATTTAAAAATTTTTGAAGCAAATAGAAGTAAATCGGTGCAGAATATTAAGGTAGCTTATCTTTCCTTTATCCTACTGTTCATTTCTTTCCAGGGTTCCTATGGACAAACCAATCTCCAAAGGCGGCCTGCAGAAAACGAAATCGTAGCTCCAGACCTGTCACCTTTGCAAGACACCCTTGCTCCCACGCTTCCCGACAGTTTAGCACTCAGTGATTCCATTCCCGAAAGTGATACAACAAAGGTTGTGCCCAAAGGAGATATCGAAACCACTATCACTTATACAGCGCAAGATAGTATATTGTCGGATTTCAAGGAAAAAAAGGTCTATCTTTATAACAAGGCAAGCTTCGAATACGGCAATATCCAGCTGGATGCGGATTATATCGAAATCGACTGGCAAAAAAATGAGCTCTACGCCTCTGGAGTGACCGACAGCACCGGCACGGTACAGGGCAGCCCTATTTTCAAGGAAGGCGGCAGCACCTACGAAATACGAAAGGAGATGCGCTATAATTTCAAAACGCGCAAAGCCATTATCTCGGATGTGGTCACCGAGCAACAGGATGGACTATTACGGGGGGAAATCGTCAAGAAAGACGATAATGGGGATGTTTACCTCTATCATGGATATTATACCACCTGTAACTTGGCTGAGCCCCACTGGCACATTTCTTCCAAACGGCTCAAGTCCGTGGAAGGTAAACAAACGATCTCTGGCCCCTTTAACCTTTACTTCAATGGCATCCCCACTCCTGTAGGATTGCCCTTTGGGTTTATCCCTGACCAAAAAGAAGAGCAAGTTTCCGGCATCATCATCCCTTCTTACGGGGAAGAAAGGCGTCGTGGGTTTTACCTGAGGGATTTTGGGTATTATTTTGCATTTAACGACTATATCCACTCCAAAATAACAGGGGAAATCTATTCCAAAGGGGGATATGGTGCCAAGCTGGCCACCGCCTATAAAAAAAGGTATCGCTTCAGTGGTGGTTTCAATGTGGACTATCAGCAATTCAGAAGCCCTGAAACGGATGAAAACCCCTTGGACTATACGACCATGTGGATCAACTGGAGCCACAGCCCGGAATCGCGGGGAAATTCCCGGTTTTCGGCTTCCGTCAATGCCGGTACTACCAATTATAATAACCTGGTGGTAAACCCCAACAATTACATTCGAAATACCAATTCGGAATTCACCTCCAATATTTCCTATAGTAAAACCTTTACCGGAACACCTTTTAGCATGTCTGCCAATCTAAGGCATTCCCAAAATGTGCAGACCAATGAGGTAAGGCTGATCCTTCCAGATATCTCTGTCAACATGAACAGACAGACCCCTTTCAGGAATTCGAGTTTCGAGCCACTGAAAACCCTGAATTTTGCCTGGAACTTCAACGCCCAAAACTCAATAGACAATGCAGAGGTACCTGTACTGGGCGTGCAGGATGATTTCCTTCAGAATGATGCATTTGAAGATGATGTGGAAGCACCAGATGTAATCCCCTTTACTTGGGCCAATCTACCAAAACTGCTCAAACAAGCAGAAAACGGCTTCCGTCACACCCTCCCGGTATCTTCAAACTTCACACTGTTCAAGTATTTCACAGGAACAGCCAGTTTCCAATACACAGAGCTTTGGTATTTTGATAGGATCAACTACTACTATAATGCCCCTGAAGAGCGGGTAGATAAAATTTTGGAAAATGGCTTCAGCCGGGTCGGCTACTACAACACTTCGTTCAATATGGCGACGAACGTATATGGGTTCTACCGTTTCAAGCCAGACTCCAAACTGGAAGCGATCCGCCACCATATCCAGCCCACCATTGGCATGTCCTTTACACCTGATTTTTCTGATCCCAAATACGGATATTATCAGCAAGTACAGACGGATGCAGAAGGCAACACCCAGCTTTACAGCCGATTCCAGGGCTACCTTTACGGCGGCGCTCCAAGGGGAGAGTCGCGTTCATTGAATGTGTCCATTAGGAATACCCTGGAAGGAAAGAAAAGGGTGGAGAATGACAGCACGGAAGCCACTACGGAGAAGTTTCCGCTACTGCAATCGTTCAATATTTCCACCAGCTATAATTTCGTCGCCGATTCATTCAATTTGGCTCCCATCAACATGAGTACACGGACGACCTTCTTCGATAATAAAATCTCTGTTGCCCTATCGGCTACACTCAATCCCTATGCTACTGCCAGCTATACTGATGGAACAGCAACCTACTACCGAAGGATCAATGAATATGCGTGGAAAAACGGTCAGGGCATTGGCTCCATCAGCCGGGCAAACCTGAACCTGAACGGTAGCTTCAACCCTAATGGATCACCTGAAAAAACTCCTGCAGACACCCGTGAAGAGCTCACCAATGAGTACCTTCAAGACGGCGGACAGATGAACGAGTTTGTAGAAAATGAAATCGAACGCATTGCCAACGATCCCAGCCAATACATTGATTGGAGCATCCCCTGGAACATCAATTACGGCTACAACCTGAGCTACAGCAAAAATGACCGTACCGGCGACACCAATATCACACAGGCCTTAAACGTCTCGGGTGATCTCAGTCTTTCCGACAAATGGAAAGTGAATTTCAATACCGGCTACGACTTTTCTACCGCTAAAATCACCCAGACCATGATCGGCATCGCCCGTGACCTCCACTGCTGGCAGATGAATGTCAGTTGGATACCATTCGGGGCATTTACCAGCTATAACATCGACATCCGCGTCAAGGCCAGCATCCTTCAGGACTTGAAAGTTTCGAGGAGAAGGTCCTTCTTTGATTATTAGAATAGAGCTGTAGAGCTGAACAGTTGGGGAAAAGTTGGCAGGTTAACACATAACAACCTCTCAATGTTCAATGCTCCACACCCACAACCCTTCACTAAATCTTCGACCTGCTCAGCGGCATGGTCATGCACCTCGGCCCGCCCAGTCCCCTGGAAAGCTCGGAAGAAGGAATGTCCAACACCTCCACGCCCATATCACGCAGTGCCCGATTGGTGTGCTTGTTTCTTCGGTATGAAATCACTTTTCTCGGCCCGATGGCAAAGACATTGGCACCGTCAAACCATTGCTCTCTCAGGGCATAATCCTTATTGCCGTTACCGCCCAAGTGAATGATTTCGAGATAGGGGATTTCCTTTTCCAAGACGGTCAATAAAGACTCTTTCAGCACCGTCCGCTTGATGTGCACTTGGTCACCGTCCTTGCTTTTGAGGGTATAGAGCGATGTTTGCAGTACCGCTTCCATGGCATCGGGATAGGTCAGCACAAGGTTCTCATCCAAAACGGTAAACACCGTATCCAAGTGCATGAAGTTTCGCTTTTGGGGAAGATGCACTTCATAGACTCGCTCCACAGTTCCCTCAGCAAGCAAGCTCTTGGCCACATGATAAATGGCCTTTTCGTCTGTTCTTTCAGAATTGCCAATGGCCACTGCTTTATCGGAAATTACAATGACGTCCCCACCCTCGATACATGCAGGGGCCTTGTGCCCATCGATGGGATAGATTTTGTTTACCTTATCCTTGAATAGTGAGTGGTTTTCAAAAATCGACCTAATGACATTGGCTTCACGCTGGCGCCCCTCCATTTTCATACTGGAAAACACCACTCCTCCAGGAGTCAGCGCAATAGGATCCCGCTGAAAATAAAGGTTTGGACATGGGGGAATCACAAAAGCAAAATCCATCAAATCCACCAAGGGCAATTTACTGATTTTCTTTTTCAGTTCATGTACTTTTATGCCCGCGATCAGCGCAGTAGCACACTCAGATGTGGAGAGCCTCCCAAGAATACTTTCGGTAAAATGCGACAACCTGCTATACGAAAGTGCTTCCTCCATCATTTTAAAAAGAATATCATCATCAGACATGGTCTCCATTAGCAGCTCATGGAGGCTATATACCGTGGCTCCGGTGGTTTGTTTGATGATATTGGTAAAATAATCATGCTCTTGCTGCATCGCTTCCAAATAAGGAACATCCTCAAAAAGCAGCAGTTCCTTATTGTAAGGGGTCAACCGGTCTATTTCTTTTCCCGGCCGGTGCATCAATACGGATTTTAGTGTTCCAAATTCAGAATTTATTCTCAGATCCATAAAGTAATATATTCGCTAAAATTTCAATAATATTAACAAATTAAGTATTTTTTTATTAAAACATAAAAATAAGCCTTAATAAATTACACCCAAAACAAAAAGAACGACATTAAATTTTGCCGTCCTTTTAAATACTGCATCTTTATTTCAGCCACAAGAACTACCCGTTCTTTTGGCCTGTTGTATTCAATTCCATTACCAAATCCGCACCCTTTCCTCTGGGGATTTGTACATCTCATCACCTTCCTTCACATCAAAAGCCTCATAAAACGCATCGATATTGACCAGTGGCCCATTTCCTCTATACTGTGCAGGAGAATGGGGGTCAGTTTGAATCTGGGTTCTGAGGGCCTCCTCTCTGCTTTTCATTCTCCAAATAGTCGCCCAAGATATAAAGAAACGTTGCTCAGGTGTAAACCCATCTATTTTTTCAATATTGCCGTGCTCCTCAAGATGCCGCTGTAAACCGTCGTATGCCACAAGCAAACCGCCCAGGTCACCAATATTCTCGCCCAAGGTAAGCGCTCCTTTTACATGCACTCCATCCAGCGGCTCATAGGCATCAAACTGCGCTACCAACTGTCCAGTGCGTTCATCAAAATTCTCCCTGTCTGCATCCTGCCACCAGTTTTTAAGATTACCGGCTGCATCATACTGACTGCCCTGGTCATCAAAACCATGGGAAATCTCATGGCCAATCACCGCTCCTATTCCGCCATAATTTACCGCTGCATCTGCCTTATAATTGTAAAATGGCGGCTGGAGGATACCAGCCGGGAACACGATCTCATTCCAAGTGGGATTATAGTAGGCATTGACAGTTTGTGGAGTCATGAACCACTCATCCTTGTCAATGGGCTTGCCCAGCTTTTCTATGTTCCGCTCAAAATTGAAACGGGAAGAAGCCAGCACATTTTCATAATAGGAGGCCGTTTCGGGATCACCGTTCACCTCCAATGCACTGTAATCTTTCCATTTGTCCGGAAAACCTATCTTGACATTAAAAGTCCCCAGTTTTTCCAATGCTTTGGTTTTGGTCTCCTCCGACATCCAAGGCAAGTTTTTGATGCGTTCGCCCATGGCTACCAAAATATTGTCCACCATTTCATTGGCCTTATCTTTGGCTTCCTGAGGGAAGTACTTTTCCGTATAAAGCTTCCCAATGGCCTCTCCTGCCGCCCGCTCGGTGGTGCCCAGCACACGCTTCCATCTTGGCCGCATTTGATCTGTTCCCTGAAGCTCTTTGCCAAAAAAATCAAAGTTGTTCTGTACTAAGGAATGGCTCAAATAAGGAGAAGCCGCATCGATCACATGCCATTTAAAGTAATCCTGCCAAGTCTCAGCAGGCACTTCATTCAGGACTGCTTCTATTTCTTCCATAAATCTGGGCGTGGAAACGATGACTTCGTCCACATTGGCGCCCAAAGCTGACAAATAACCTTCCCAATCCAGCGAAGGAGTCAATGACTTCATTTCGGTGACCGCAAACTTGTTGTAGCGCCCCTCAGGATCCCGTAGCTCAATTCGGGTTTTACTGGCTTTTGCCAATCGGGTTTCCAAGGCCATTACCTCCTTGGCAGCGGCTTTTGCCGCATCTTGAGTATATCCGATAAGACCAAAAGTTCTTTCCAAATGGGCCAAATATTTTTCCCTGATTTCGGTAAATTTCTCATTGTCCTCGGTATAGTAATCCCGGTCAGGAAGCCCCAGACCACCTTGGGAAATATACAGGGCCATGGCGTTGGAATTTTTCAGATCTGTATTGACGCCAAGTCCAAAAAAGGCTCCACCTCCGTGCTGCTGCTGATAGGCCAAATACTCCTGCAAAGAAGCCTTGTCCGAGATCTTATCGATTCGCTCAAAGATAGGCTTGACTGGTGCCAATCCCCGCTTTTCTGCCAGTAAGGAGTCCATACCGATTTGGTAAAATGACACGGCTTTTCCTTGGTCTGAAGTGGCGGAAAACCCCTCGTCATTCATGGCCTCTTCCAATACCGTAAGGACGGCTTCATTGTTAAACTCCCTTAGTTCATTAAAACTGCCCCAGCGGCCTTGATCTCCTGGAATTTCTGTTTTTTCAATCCATTTACCATTGACAAAACCAAAAAAATCATCCTGCGGGCGGATGGTACTGTCCATATTGCCCAAATTAATGGCCTCGACTTTATCCTCTTCATGCGACTCCTTGGGAGAGCAGCCCGCCATCATGGCACCTGCCAATCCCAAGCCCACGGCAAATTGTAGTTTTTTTCTCATCTGTTATAATTTGATAGGTTTATATTTTACTGGGGTGAAGTTAATAAAAAAACCGAATCGGAAGGATTCGGTTTTTTTATTTTAATGTTCCGGTCTTTTTAAACCAGCCAACTGGCCACGTCCTCTTTGCTAGGATTCTTGACTTCCAGCTTCAGTTTTTTACGCTTTCCGCATACATCGTTGAAGAGCTTATTGACGTCCTGCTCTTTCAGTTGCTCAATGGTGTGTATGTTCAGCTCACGGATGGCAGGGATCAGCCCAGCATCGATACCAAGGGCAATAAAATCCTCATCCGTGGCAATCTTCACTTTCTTCTCTGGACGCATTTGCGGGAAGAACAGCACTTCTTGGATGGTGCTGTTATCGGTCAGCATCATGGTCAGCCGGTCAATACCGATGCCCAATCCGGAAGTTGGCGGCATGCCATATTCCAGTGCTCGCAAGAAATCCTCATCCATAGCCATAGCTTCATCATCGCCCCTTTCGGCCAATTTCAATTGATCCTCAAAACGCTCCCGCTGATCGATCGGATCGTTCAATTCCGTATAGGCATTGGCGATTTCCTTTCCATTGACAAATAGCTCAAATCGTTCCACCAAGCCTTCTTCCGTGCGGTGCTTTTTGGCCAAAGGGGTCATTTCGATCGGATAATCCGTGATGTAAGTGGGCTGGATCAAGTGCTCTTCTACCTTCTCTCCAAAGATTTCATCGATCAATTTTCCTTTGCCCATGGAATCATCCACCTCGATTCCAAAATCCGAACAAACTTTTCTCAACTCCTGCTCGTCCATCTTGCTCACATCCACTCCCGCATATTCTTTGATGGAATCAAACATGGTCAGCCTCTTGTAAGGACCGGCAAAGTCAATTTCATTCTCTCCCACTTTCACTATGGAGGTATCATGGACAGAAACGGTCACTTTTTCCAACAGGTCTTCTACCATCTCCATCATCCACACATAGTCCTTATAGGCCACATATATTTCCATTGAAGTAAACTCCGGATTATGTGTACGGTCCATCCCCTCGTTCCGGAACATCTTACCAAACTCATATACCCCATCAAAGCCCCCTACGATCAATCGCTTCAGGTAAAGTTCATTGGCGATCCGTAGGTATAGCGGCATGTCCAGTGAATTATGGTGAGTCCCAAAAGGCCTGGCAGCAGCACCACCATGCACAGCTTGAAGAATAGGAGTCTCTACTTCCAGCCAACCGTGGTCATCAAAATACTTTCGCATATTGGTAATGATCCTGGAGCGGGTCAGAAACACATTTTTCTTTTCCGGATTTACCGTCAGGTCCACATACCGCTGGCGATAACGCAATTCTGGATCGGTAAAGCCATCATATACATTCCCCTCTTCATCCCGCTTCACTACAGGAAGGGGTTTTACGGACTTGGAAAGCACCGTCAACGACGTCACATGAAGGGAAATCTCTCCGGTCTGTGTTGTGAAGATGTAGCCTTTCACACCGATAAAGTCACCAATGCCCAAGAGCTTTTTAAACACTTTGTTATAGAGCGTTTTGTCCTCATCTGGGCAGATATCATCACGACGTACATAAATCTGCAATCTTCCTGAGGAATCTTGGATTTCGGCAAAAGACGCGGATCCCATGATCCTTCTGCTCATCAACCTTCCCGCTATGGCAATATCCTTGTAGTCGTTCTTGTTGTTTTCATAATTCTTATGAATATCCTCAGCAGATGCATTGATGGGAAATTGAATGGCCGGATATGGATTGATGCCCAGCTTCATCAACTCTTCACGGTCTTTCCGTCTTTCTATCTCTTGTTCACTCAGTAATTGCATAGCAATGTAATGTATTGTTAAATTATTGTTTTCTTGAGTGACGCCCGTCGCGCCATCTCATTTTTGATCAATTCAAACTCTCTACTACTTTGACCAGCCACACTGGTATTTTCCGATGCTCTTCTATAAAGATAGGGCATCACCGATTCCACGGGTCCATATGGCACATATTTGGCCACGTTATAACCTGCAAAGGCCAGGTTATAAGAAATATTATCACTCATCCCGTACAATTGGGAGAAGAACACCCGCTTGTCATTGGCCTCCACCCCGTGTAGGTTCATCAGCTCGGTGAGAATAATATTGCTCAGTTCGTTGTGGGAGCCGCTGACCAGATAAATCCGGTCTTTATTTTCCATGCTGAACTTCAGTGCATCGTTGTAGGCGTTGTCGGTGTCTTCTTTGGTATCATGGATGGGGCTGGGATAGCCTCTATCCTCCGCACGGTCCCTTTCCTTTTCCATATATGCTCCACGAACCAATTTGGCTCCTACATGATAGCCTTTCAGTTCTGCTTCTTCATGTGCCTTTATCAGAAGTCCCAGCATATCTTTTCGGTACATCTGAAAGGTATTGTACACGATGGCCTTCTCTTTATTATACTTCTCCATCGCCTCATAGGCCATGTCGTCAATCACATCCTGAAACCAACTCTCCTCCCCATCTATCATAATGCGGACATCATTTTCATACGCGGCCTTACACAGGGTATCCACCCTGTCCTTTAGCCGCTCAAAAGCCTCCTGTTCCTTGGCACTTAACTTTTCTCCCGCTTGGACCTTTGTCATGATTTTGTAGCTTCCCAGCCCAGTAACCTTAAATACCGAAAAAGGAATCTCACTGGCTCCTGCAGACCGCTTTATGGTCCTTAATATTTCGTCCCTTGTAAAATCATAACTCTTCTCAGTCCCTGTCCCCTCTACCGAATAATCGAGAATGGTACCAATGCCAAATTCCTGTAACTCTTTTATGGACTTGGCACAATCCTCCACACTTTCACCTCCACAAAAGTGGCCAAATATTGTTTTTTTCATAATCCCCTTCACCGGTAACCGCAACTTAAAGGCAATCGCTGACAAGTTTGTACCTATCGATACCGCCCAGTTCTTGTCCATTACCGCAAAGAAAAGATACATTTTTCTGAGCTCAACATCCGTCCTGGATGCAAAGGCAATTTCAGTATTTTCAAAAGAAATATTGGGTTTTGTATTCATCGTTTTGAATCAAGGTGCAAATATATAAAAAAACACATCCTGACTACCTTAGCCAGTGCAAATAATCTTGCAAGAAACTTGCCACAATCCCTTCACCATACTTCCTCAATAAGGCTTTATCTAGTCTATTTGACATCTTTTTCCAATCTAATACGCTAAAACGGATTTATTCATATAAATCACTAAAAAAACACCGCCAAATAATCCTTTACACCAATCCCTCTAACCACACTAGAACTGAAATATAATACGGTAAATACCCCTAATCACTTCACCTTTATACCGTCAACACGCTTCTCAATTCAAAACTTAAGTATTCAACAAAAAATTAATCTATTTTTTATTGGTTTTTAAAAATTCACCAACTAATTTTGGAACCATGATAAAACAAGCAGCTAAATATTTTACCTTTTTCTTTTTTTACTTTCGTCCAAAAGGTCGAATCGGAGCTGTTTATTGCCTGAATGAAAAATAAAAATTCAAACATAAACTAAAAAGCCCGATTCGAAAGAGTCGGGCTTTTTTTATTTACAAACCAAATTCAACAATGAAAGATCACTTGAAAACATCGGAATGGGGACTGGGCCTCAAAGGACATGTCATTATCGCCGGGCCTTGTAGCGCCGAAACTCCCGAGCAGGTAGAGAAAGTCTGCCTTGAAATGAAAGAGCAAAACATCATCCCTTCCATGTTCCGTGCGGGCATTTGGAAGCCAAGGACTCGACCGGGAAGCTTCGAAGGAATCGGTGAAGACGGCCTGAAGTGGATGGAGATCGTGCGCAACCACCTCAATATCCCCATCACCACAGAGGTAGGCAATACCGCTCACGTAGAACTTGCCCTTAAGCACAAGGTGGACGTGCTATGGATTGGCGCCAGAACCACCGTCAACCCATTCGCCGTTCAGGAAATCGCCGAAGCACTAAGAGGTACCGACATCCCCGTAATGGTAAAAAACCCGATGAACCCTGATCTTCAACTGTGGATCGGCGCGTTGGAGCGACTGCATGCAGTGGGCATCAACAAGCTGGCAGCTATCCACAGAGGATTCAGTGACGCCTACGATAAACGTTTCAGAAACAAACCAAACTGGTCCATGCCCATTCACCTGAAAAGAGAATGGAAGGGAATGGAAGTGATCAATGACCCCAGCCACATTGTCGGCAAAAGAGACGGTATCCTTGAAATCTCCCAAAGGGCCATTAATTTCGGACTGGACGGCCTGATGATCGAAACCCACCATGATCCTGACAACGCCTGGAGTGATGCCAAACAGCAAGTAACCCCTGCCCAGCTAAAAGATATCCTGTCCAAAATCGACTTCAAAAACACCCTTGACGCTGAAAAACCAAGCGAAAAACTACATGATCTCAGAACAGCAGTAGACCATATGGACGACCAGCTGATCGACCTGCTTGCTGAAAGATTCTCAGTAATCGATCAGATTGGAGCTCACAAAAGAGAACATAAACTCACCGTTTTTCAGTCTGATAGATGGAAAGAAGTAATGGACTCCAGAACTGACAAAGGAGTTAAAAAGGGACTTAGCGAGAAATTCATGAAAGAATTGCTATTTTCGATCCACGAAGAGTCTGTAAAAAGACAAGAAAAGCAACTGAGAGCCGGTGACCCGGTCAACAAAAACGCCTAACTGAGATTTAAACATAATCGATCCATTGGAATCAATCATTTTCTCCACGCAAATCGCACCAGACTTGGAGAGGTTCTTGAAATCAAAGAACTTCTCCAAACTTGGTGTCATCACTGATAGCAACACATACAAGGCCTGCTATCCCCTCATTAAGGATGCCCTTCCAGCACATGAGCAGTTTGCTTTTGAAGCAGGCGAGGTCAACAAAACCCTGGACACCTGCCAAAAAATCTGGCAATGGATGACCGATTGCGGATTTGACAGAAAATCACTGATCATCAATCTTGGAGGAGGCGTAACGGGCGACATGGGTGGATTTTGTGCCAGCACTTATAAACGCGGCGTAAGGTTCATCAACATCCCCACTACGCTGCTCTCCCAAGTGGACGCCAGCGTCGGTGGCAAACTCGGAGTGGATTTCAACGGCTTCAAAAACCACATCGGAGTCTTTAATGAACCTGAAGCGGTCATGATTTCTGCAGCATTTCTGACAACGCTTCCCCTTCCAGAACTCCGGTCAGGATATGCAGAAGTCATCAAACATGGGCTGATCAGGAATGAGAACTATTTCAACAGCCTAAAGCTTCAGAACTGGGAAAACCAAAGCTGGACGGAGATCATTGAAAAGTCCGTGTACATCAAAAAAGAAGTGGTCACCAAAGACCCCAAAGAGGAAGGACTTCGTAAGATCCTGAACTTTGGCCATACGGTCGGACATGCAGTGGAGTCATTTTACCTCGACACCAAACGACACCTGCTGCACGGGGAAGCCATTGCCATCGGAATGGTCGCAGAGGCTTACTTATCAGAAGCACACATCAGGTTTCCCAAAGAAAGCCTAAAAACCATAACCGAAAGCATCCTTACAGTCTTCGGGAAAGTGGAAATCCCAGCAGAAGACCTCGAAACTATCGCACAACTTTGCTTTCAGGACAAGAAAAATGACGGCAAAACCATTAACTGTTCCCTACTGAAGAAAATCGGGGAGTGCGATTACAATATTGCCGTAAGCCTGGAAGACATCATCAATTCGCTGCATTTTTACAACACCCAACATCCATGAACGACATCACATTGCCCGTCAAACAACGTTTTGACGAAGTAACCATACCATTACCTTCTTCCAAAAGCGAAAGCAACAGGGTCTTGATCATCGATGCCTTGACAGAAGGCCCTAACCAACTGTCCAACTTGGCAGAAGCCCGCGACACGCAGACCATGATCCGTCTGCTAAAGGAAGACCCGGAAACCTTGGACGTTCTTGACGCAGGTACCACCATGCGTTTTTTGACAGCTTATGCTGCCCTGACCAATCGGCACAAGACACTCACCGGAACACCACGGATGTGTGAACGGCCTATCGGGATCTTGGTGGATGCCCTAAGAACAATTGGTGCAAAAATAGCCTACATAAACAAGGAAGGCTACCCACCGATAGAAACCCAAGGCTTTGAAAAGCAACTGGCCAACAAAGTGCAAATAAGAGGGGATGTGAGCAGCCAGTATATCTCCGCCCTTTTGATGAACGCCCCTTTATTGCCCGAGGGCCTCACCCTTGAACTCACCGGAAAAATCGGTTCCAGGACCTATATTGAAATGACCCTAGCGTTGATGAAGCAATTTGGCATAGCCTATTCCTTCGAAGGAAACATCATTAAAGTAGGTCCTCAACAGTACAAAAACACCACCTTTGCGGTAGAAAGCGACTGGTCCGGTGCGAGCTATTGGTTCAGCTTACTGGCCTGTGCCGAAGAAGGTACCTTTTTCCTGAAAGGCCTAAAAGAAAACAGCCTCCAAGGTGACTCAAAGATCGTGGAGATCATGGATAAGCTTGGGGTGCAAAGTGAATTTACAGAAGATGGCATTTTGCTGACAAAAAAAGCCGTGACAGGACTGGACAGCTTTGATTTTACCCACTGCCCCGACCTTGCCCAAACGGTCGCGGTCACCTGTGCCCTACTCGGGCAAAAAAGCCAATTTACAGGACTGGAAAGCCTCCGCATTAAGGAAACCGATCGAATTTACGCCCTACAACAGGAATTGGCAAAATTCAACGCCAAACTGGAAGAAGGCGAAAACGGGGTATTTACCATCATCCCGTCCACCAGTATCCCCGAAAAGGTGAGTATCGAAACCTATGATGACCACAGAATGGGGATGGCTTTTATGCCGTTGGCAACGCGTACAGAAGTAACGATTATAGACAAGGAAGTTGTCAACAAATCTTACCCTAGTTTCTGGAAACACTGTATATTAGCAGGGATAAAGGCCTAGTCAGACCAATCATTTACAACGTACATCTGCAATTGCCGATTTAGCATTTCGCATCGGTATGCGGATGTAGAGGATCAGTAGCCGCAATACCGCTGCCTATATTATTGCTATTTATTTTCATAATTAATTGGACAAATAAGTGACCTCGACTCCACAACAGCAAAAAGTAGCCATACAGGGCATAAAAGGCTCTTACCACTATCAAGTGGCACTCAATCAATTTGGCCAGGACATCCATGTGCTCGAGTGCCTGACATTTTCGGAACTGGTCAAAAAAATCACTTCCAATCAGGCCGACATTGGGGTTTTGGCACTGGAAAACTCCATAGCAGGAGCGATCCTTCCCAATTATGACCTGATGGACAGAAACAACCTACAGGTGATGGGGGAATTTTACCTTCCCATTTCACATCAGCTGATGGTATCAAAGGGGCAGTCGATTGAAGACATCACGGAAGTCCGTTCCCACCCGATGGCGCTACTGCAGTGTAAGGCATTCTTTGAACAATATCCCCAAATCAAACTAATAGAGGATATGGACACGGCATCCGTGGCCAAGGAAATCAGCGAACAAGGCCTCAAAGGAGTGGGTGCCATTGCCGGAAAATCTGCGGCTGAGTTTTATAAGCTGGACATTCTGGCCAGCGACATCCAAACCATCAAAAACAACATCACCCGCTTCTGCATTGTTAAAAATGCAGCCGATGCCAAGCCGGCCGAAGGGTTTGACAAGGCCTCTATCAAGGTAATCATCAAAAATGAACAAGGCAGCTTGGCAAAGGTCCTCACCACTATGAGTACCTACCAACTCGACCTGACCAAAATCCAGTCGCTTCCGGTAATCGACCAACCTTGGCATTATGCTTTTTTCATTGACTTGATTTTTAAGGATCTGGAAGATTACCGTCAGGCCTTAAAAGAACTGAAGGAAAATGGTCATCAAATTAAAATATTGGGGGAATACAAAAACACTAAATAACCACCATGATAGCTCCAGCAGATCGCCTCGGCAATGTAAAGGAATATTATTTTTCCAAAAAATTGCGTGAGGTCGCCCGTCTCAAATCCGAAGGACACCCCATTATCAACATGGGTATAGGCAGTCCTGACCTCCCTCCACACCAGGATGTCATCGACGCCCTGAACACAGTCAGTCAGTTACCAACGGCGCACGGTTATCAAAGCTATCAGGGCATTCCTGAACTCAGGGAGGCCATTGCTGATTTTTACAAAAAAAATTACGGTGTCTCGCTCTCTCCTACCAATGAAATCCTGCCGATGATGGGATCCAAAGAAGCCATCATGCACATTTCTTTGGCCTATCTCAACCCTGGGGACAAGGTGCTGATACCAAATCCCGGCTACCCCACCTACTCGTCGGTCACAGAACTCGTCGGCGCCAAAGCGGTATTTTATGACCTAAAAGGCGAAAACCAATGGCTTCCAGACTTTGACCAATTGGAAACATTGGCGAGCACCGGCATCAAGCTTATGTGGCTCAACTATCCCCACATGCCCACTGGAGCCAATGCCTCAATACAGACACTGGAAAAACTTGTGGCTTTTGCCAATAGGCATCAGATTTTGTTGGTCAACGACAATCCTTACAGCTTTATCCTCACCAAAAAACCCGTAAGCATCCTAGCCGTGGACGGCGCAAAGGACATCGCATTAGAGCTCAATTCGCTCAGCAAGACCTTTAACATGCCAGGATGGCGGGTCGGAATGCTGTGCGGCCAGCCCTCCTACGTACAGGAAGTACTAAAGGTCAAAAGCAATATGGACTCAGGAATGTTCCTAGGCATCCAAAAAGGCGCCGTTGCAGCCTTAAAACTGGACAAGAGCTGGTTTGAAGCGATGGACACCATATATCAAAAACGTCGGGAGGCGGTTTGGAAATTGGCCGATAGAGTTGGGGCCATTTGCGAACGTGAAAGCTCAGGGATGTTTGTATGGGCAAAATTAGCAGACCAAACCGACCCCATGTCCTTGGTCAACAAACTATTGTACGAAAACCATATCTTTATCACTCCAGGTGATGTTTTTGGAAGCAATGGCCTTGGATACATCAGGTTTTCACTTTGCGTACCGGAAAACCTCATCCAAGAGGCCTTTGACCGAGTAAACAGCTCGTGGACCAAATAAACTGAAAAAATAACGATCCATATGAAGCACATTCATATTATAGGACTTGGACTTTTGGGAGGCTCGTTTTCATTGGGCCTAAAAAAGGTTTTTGCGGGAATTAACGTCACTGGTTTTGACAAAAACAAAGCCCACTTGCAGGAAGCGCTTTCCCTCGACATCATCGATCAAATCAGCGAACAAGTCCCAAAGGATGCTGATTTGGTCATTGTGGCCACCCCAGTGGATACGATCAGCAGCATTGTTGCCAGTTTGCTTGATGATGTATCCCCGGAGACACTCATCTTGGATTTTGGCTCCACCAAGGAAAAAATCTGCACCACCCTCGCAGCACACCCCAACAGAAAAAACTTCCTGGCGGCCCATCCCATCGCCGGTACAGAATATGCCGGGCCATCCGCCGCCTTTCCGGATCTGCTAAGGGGTAAGATCATGATTCTATGTGAACTCGAAAAGACGGCCATTCATCTTAAACCAAAGGCTTTTGAGGCATTTGAGTCACTCGAAATGAACATCAGGTTTATGGAACCACAGGAGCACGACAACCAACTCGCCTTTGTCTCCCACTTATCCCATATCAGCTCCTTTATGCTCGGCAAAACGGTACTGGACAAGATGGAAGACGACAAACATATACTGAACATGGCGGGAAGCGGATTTGCATCCACCGTAAGACTGGCAAAAAGCTCTCCGGCAATGTGGACTCCTATCATGAAGGAAAACAAGAGAAATATCCTTGAAGCCCTGAACGGCTACATCGAGAACTTGGCCGCTTTTAGGGACCACCTCACCAGTGACCAGTTTGAGCAATTGGATGAAAAAATGAAAAACGCCAACCAAATCGGCGACATTCTGAACCTAAAACCCTGAATTCGATCCATTTTTAACCACATTTCACTAACCAAATGGAGGACAAAAGGCTGATCAGCTAGCGAAAAACGGTAGGATTCACAGCGACCTAAGGTACTCCCCCGCAAGTCGTAACCTACTTCCATACCAAGAAAAAAGTTCACCATCCACCAGCAACACCCGTGTATTGGGGAGTTCGCTCTGAAAGGCCCTGACATGTTTTTCCTTAAATGGAAATGGTTCCGAACTTAGCAAAAGACAATCAGGCTTCAGTTGCTTTATTTCCGCCATCGTTACCGCAGGATACCGATCCTGAGCAATCAGGTTTCTGAAGCCCGCATGGGTCAACATCTCATCAATGAACGTTGAACCTCCGGCGGCCATAATTGGGGCCTGCCAAATCAGATAGATGGCTGTCCCCCTCTGGGCAGTACCTCCCCAAAACCCTTGACAAACGTCTTTAATAAGTTGAGCTGCTTCCTCCTGCCTGTTGGTGAGGTGACCAATTTGCCGCATCATTTGCAGAGCATCTTCCAAATTAAAAATATCACTCATCCAAACGGGATATTTCTCTGCCAGCTGCTCGATCCCCTCTTTGTAATTCTCCTCTTTGTTCCCAATGATCAAATCGGGCTGCAACTTATCGATCACCTCAAACCGGAATTTCTTGGTACCCCCGACGATAGTTTTTTCCTGACGCAGCCTTTTTGGATGAACACAAAACTTCGTAATACCGACCAACTGCTCTTCCAAGCCCAAATCAACCAGTAACTCCGTCTGAGAAGGCACCAGGGAGACAATGCGTTGGGGAATGACCGGGATGGTCACTTCCCTATCCATTTGGTCCATGTAGGATTTCTCTTTCATATGATATCATTCTAAGATCGAAACTAAAAAAAATTCCCCGAATGCTCCGAGGAATTTTTTGACATTAAACCGTATGAAGAAATTTTTGATCAATCGTATCGTAACGCATGGCGTGAGAAACAACCTGCTCTACCCCACTCTTCTCTTTATTTATATTTGGGTCTATACCCTGAAAGGGCATATACAACTCAAAAGTAAAAAAGTTTTTGAAATATAAAAACTTTCATTTACCTATTTTTAAAAACCTATAAACCCATATAAAACTTACAAACCAAAAATAAAACAAATATTAAATCAATGGTCTATACACCCAAAACACCACCTTTTAATTTAAAAAAAACAATCAATAGCGATTTAATAAAATATAAAAATCTAAAAAGTGATTTTTACAAAACAATATATCACACAAAAAACCATTAAATCTTAAATCAACCCTTCAATCCCCAGAATGAAAAATAATTTCGTTTTCTTAACAATGGAATTGTCCATCCAACGACCTCGTCACAAATGACAGAAGAACGGGTTTACAAAAGCTAAAAAGCAGGGAATTCCCGAATCTGTTTATAGGTCCCCGAACCAGCATCATACTGCAAACAAATATGTTGCATTCCGTTACTAATGGCCATAAAATGTGCTTGAATGGTTTTGTTATACATGCAGACCTGCTCCACCACTTTCTGGCTGAGTTTTACTTCTGGGGCCTTACACTCCACCAAGAGAAAGGGACTTCCTGTACGGTCAAGCACCAAAATATCAAACCGTTTTTTTAGCCGGTTATATTCCAGTCCTTTCTCGAGTGCAAAAAGGCTTTTTGGATAATTCTTGTACGCTATCAAATAGTAAATGATGTGCTGCCTGACCCACTCTTCCGGGGTCAAAATCAAAAATTTCTTTCGTAAAGCATCAAAAATGGTTAATTTCCCACTTTCTGAAGTAAGATGGAAATCAGTAGTGGGCAAATTTAACGGAATGTTCAGAAAGGGATAATCTACAGCTGTCATACCACAAATATCCAAGCTTATTTGATCAATTAAAACCAAGTCTGACAAAAATGAAAAGAATTTATATCATTCTGTGTGGCATGATCCTTTTACTAGCCGCCTGCAAAAAAAAGGAAAACGTTGACCTCATTGTTCATAACGGACTAGTCTATACGGTCAACGACACCTTCGACCAGGCAGAGGCTTTTGCGGTCAGAGACGGAAAATTCATTGAGGTCAATTCCAGCGATGAGATTCTAAGCAAATACACTGCTCCTAGCATCATTGACGTAGGGGGAAAGTTCATTTACCCCGGCCTGATCGATGCGCACACACATTTTTATCGGTATGGCACTGGACTAAAAATAGCAGACTTGACAGGACTTACTTCCTTCGAGGCATTGGTGGCAGCAGTTAAAGAGCACCGCAAAAACCACCCTAACCAAGCTTGGCTCTTGGGTCGCGGATGGGACCAAAACCTCTGGCCAGGGAAAACCTTTCCAGAAAAAGACTTACTGGACCAGGCGTTTCCTGACACCCCGGTACTGCTATCCCGAATCGACGGCCATGCCGCCATCGCAAATCAGAAAGCATTGGACATGGGAGGCATCACTGCTAGCACCGATATTCTGGGAGGAAAAGTAATCCTCAAAAACCACCAGCCCACAGGTGTTTTGATCGACAATGCCATCGACGAGGTTTCCTCAAAAATCCCTGAGATTTCCACAAAGGAGTCTCGACAGGCATTGCTGGACGCGCAGGAAAACTGTTTTGCCGTAGGGCTCACCTCCGTGGTGGATGCTGGCCTCGACAGATCTACCATAGACCTCATTGAAAGCATGCAGAAAGAAGGCAGCCTCAAAATGCGCGTCTATGCCATGATCAATCCTACTGAGGAAAACAAAGCATATTATTTCGAAAAAGGGCCATTTCAAAGCGAATCCCTGACGGTCAGAAGTTTTAAAATCTACGGCGATGGGGCGCTGGGATCGAGAGGTGCTTCCCTGCTGGCCCCATACCATGACGCCCCTGATGAACTCGGTTTTTTGCTGAACACCCCTGAAAACTTCCTGTCCCTAACAGAAGAAATCCACGATCATGGCTTTCAGATGAACACGCACTGCATCGGGGATTCCGCTAACCGCACCTTACTGAACATCTATGCCAAAGTGCTCATGAAAGAAAATGATCAGCGGTGGAGAATAGAACATGCTCAGGTGGTCAACCCTAAGGATGTCGAAAAATTCGCTGCCTATAACATCATCCCATCTGTCCAACCCACTCACGCTACTTCTGATATGTATTGGGCGGAAGACCGACTCGGCCATGAAAGGATCAAGCATGCCTACATCTACAAAGACCTCATGGAGCAAAACGGACTTATCGCACTGGGAAGCGACTTTCCAGTAGAGAACATCAATCCCCTTTATGGCTTTCATGCCGCAGTGGCACGCCAAGACGCGAACAACTGGCCTGCTGAAGGGTTCCAACCAGAAAACAGTCTTACCCGGAAACAGGCTTTGAAGGGCATGACGATATGGGCGGCCTATGCCAATTTTGAAGAAAACCTTAAAGGAAGTATTGAAAGCGGGAAGCTGGCGGACTTTATCATCACCAGACGGGATCTGATGACTGCCCCCGAGGAAAGCTTGCGCAACATCAACGTAGAAGCTACCTTCATCGGTGGCGAAAAAGTACATTGACGCCGTAAACCAGCCGAATGAAAATCCTCGGTCTCCATTTGCAGAGCACCTAGGAGAGCCATCCCAAAGGACGCCCCGTACATTAGTCCAGCAGGAGATACGGCCTTACCCGATCCAGCCAATCTTTTGACAGGATCTTAATTTGGAGCAAATCATCTACTTGCTTGTATTTGCCATGTTGGTCACGATAAGCCACAATCACCTTGGCTTCACCATAACGGATATAGGGATGGGCGGCCAAATCCTGCGGTTCAGCAGCATTTAGGGAAAGTTGACGGTCTATGGAAGGCGTAAAGGTGAAATATTCAAACACCCTTTTGGCCACATCTACTTTTAGTCCATAGACATCCAGTAATTGTTCTTGTCGGTGAAGTCCCCCCAAACGCTCCCGAAACTTCACAATCCTCGCAGCAAGGGTAGGGCCAATTCCCGGCACCACCTGCAAGACCACTGAATCAGCCTCCGCAAAATCCATTTTGTTGAGCACCGGTTTTTTCCGCTGGTATTCTTCCCATCTTCCCGTATCCAGCTTCAACTGTCTATCGGCCACCTGGAAAAACATCCCTGAAGATGAATCACGTTCCATTACCGACAACAAACTGTCCGCCTGCGTAAGGTAGCGTTGATACTGTTCCGTTGCGGCTTTATGTTGATACCATTGCACTGCTTTGGGCACAAATGCCAAAACCAGCAACACAGGAATCACCAGTAAAAATCCATTGGATTCTCGCTGTGTAAAACCGAAATATTCCTTAAAAAAATAGCGTAGTTTCTTTTTCATAATCCCTGATACATCACCAGTGTCCACTTAAACCCTCATTATGCACTGGCCTATCTATTGCGAACTGACACTACTTCAAAATCAGTCGCTTCGCTGCTGATTTCGATATCACCATAGCCATGCTATGACTCAATCTCCAAACAGCCAAATTTCCTTGTAGCTTCAGTTCTTCCCGATAGCTATTGGGACAGGCCATAACGATTCCTAAAGCATAAAGCAGGTTAAAAAATCAACACTGACACAAACAATTTATTGGCCGATGTCTATTTATAGACATCATCTGTTATCATAAAATAAACATATTGGAATTATTTCCAAAGTTTTGCCATTATTGTATTGTAAAACGCCCAAAAAATCACCCAACCCACTATTTAGACAGATTTTAAATTAATAAGAGCTTGCAGAAATAATTCATTTCGTGGAGTTTCTGTAATAAATTTGCAATGTATAAAAGTACCAATAATGCAGCATAAGTTTAGTGCCATAAGTCTTTCCTATAAAAATGCCCCCGTAGAAATCAGGGAAATTATAGCATTGGACGACAAGGCCATCCAATCCCTCTTGATAAAATTGAAGGAGTTTTTCAATGTGAAAGACACCCTTATTTTGTCTACCTGTAACAGGACAGAGGTGTATTATGCACATGAACTGGACCTTAGCACTGAGATCATCAAACTGATCGGTACTGAAAAAGGACTGCACAATGTCGTCTCCTACCTGGAATATTTCACCATTATCCAAGATGACAAAAAAGCCATTGAGCACCTTTTTAAGGTCTCCATGGGACTAGAAGCTCAAGTGGTCGGCGACATGCAAATCTCCAACCAAGTAAAAAGAGCATATCAAGCATCTGCGGATTTGGAAATGGCCGGTCCTTTCCTTCATCGTTTGATGCACACCATTTTCTTTACCAACAAGCGTGTGGTTCAGGAGACTGCCTTCAGGGATGGTGCCGCTTCTGTCTCGTATGCAGCAGTAGAACTGATAGAGGAGATCACCTCAAACACCATCAATCCGAGAATATTGCTTGTAGGACTTGGCGAAATCGGTGAAGACGTGGCCAAAAACATGGTTTACATCCCACAAGCAGAGGTCACCATTACCAACAGGACGCACGAAAAAGCCGTCCAAATGGGTGCAGAACTTGGATATAAAGTCATTCCTTTCGAGGAGGTACACAGTGCCATGCAGGAGGCAGATGTAGTGGTTTCATCCATTTCATCCTCACAGCCATTTATTACGAAAAACCTGGTAAAGGCATTTGATATAAAAAGCTATAAACTTTTTGTGGACATGTCTGTACCGCGCAGCATTGAGACCACTGTCGAAGATGTTCCAGGGGTTCTGCTCTATAACGTGGACAACATCCAAAGCAAGACCACTGAAGCTTTGGAAAAAAGACTTGCAGCGGTGCCAAAAGTAGAGAACATCATTAGCGAGAGCATCGAGGAGTTTTTTAGCTGGAAGAAAGAAATGATGGTATCACCGACCATCAACAAACTCAAAAATGCCCTGGAGCAAATCCGAATGGAGGAACTGGAGCGTTACATGAAAAATGCCAGCAAAGAAGAATATGCTGTCATCGATAAAATCACCAAAAGCATGATGCAAAAAATCATCAAAGTCCCGGTGGTTCAATTAAAAGCTGCCTGCAAAAAAGATGAAGCAGAAGAAATGATCGGAATTATTTCTGATCTTTTTGATTTGGAAAAAGAAAACTCCAAGCATTCATAATTATACACAAAAGTAAAGAGACGACTATTTTAAAACATCTGGAGCGGATTTTACATCAAATTTGTCCCAGGTGTTTTTCTTTGTTTATGCGGCATTTTTTGAAAAACACCTGCTTTCAGCTTACTTTAGTGACAAAATAAAAACGCTACTTCAATGTCAACAGTAATCGGGAAATGGACCATAGTCCTTTGTTTGTTTTTAGCATCTATTGGGGTTGCACCTGCCCAGATGTACGAAGTGTACAACCCACAATTGGAACTCATCCAAAAAATAAACAATGATCATATTTTTCTACTGAGCGAGTCCATCCGAGTAAGTGACAAAGACCAGCAGCTCAAACTGCTCAATCATAGTTACGAACCATTCCTTGAGCTGGAAGGGTCATCAATCTACCAGTACCTTAGCCCTTGGATCCTGGTAGAGCAAGACGGCAAACTGGGCGCCTATCATGAATATGGTGAGCAGATCATGAAGCCGGAATACGACCATATTGACACACGTTATAATGAGCTTCTCGGCCGTAGGGGCAATACCTTCTACCATTACGACATTGGCACCAAAATCCTGAAATCACTCGGTTCCTTCCAAGACGCCAAAATCGCCAAAAACGGACAAATTATAGCCAAAGTCCCTGCCGGCTATCAATTACCACTATCTGATGACCCACAACGCATTTACCAGCATTTAGAATCAGCCTCCAACGGGGCTATCCTATCTCATGAAAGCAATGGATACGGCCTGATCAATAGACACGGTGATTACATCCTGAAGCCTATTTTGGACACGTTAATACACCTCGAGGAAGAATTCTTTTTCGGCTATAATGAAAATCAATACATGCTCATCAAAGCCACAGAAGATGATGCAGAAATCAAATACAGCAGCTATCATAAAATTGCATTGGAAAACGATGTCATTCTAGAATACATCCATGGCCGCCTCAGAAGGATCATGAAAAATGATGGCATACTACTGGATATCATGGGCATGGCAGACGTGAACCGGCTCGATGCTGACCATTATAATGTCTATTTCAAAAATGGAAAGGTAGGCCTTCTGGACAGCAAAGGGGTATGGCAGGTCGTCCCTGCAGATAGCATCACCTCTATTCAGCCAGGCAACGCGGAGCGCTACGGAGCATTACATGGCAGGTTCTATGGATATGTAAACCGGGCAGGAAAATGGGTGATCCCCAACACATATGAAGGAACTGGACGATTTTCAGAAGGGCTGGCCGCCGTAAAATCAGAAGGATCATGGGGATACATTGACACCCACGGCAGCATGGTCATAACACCCCAATACGACGACGCAGGCGAATTCCATAATGGATTGGCAATCGTCAAAAGAGATGGAAAATCCAACCTGATCGACCAAAGTGGAAAGGAAATTTTGTCGTCATACTACCAGCACATTGACCGTTCTGACGACCACTACTACATCACCGAAAACAATGGAATGTATGGAATGGTCGATCCCACCGGTAAAGAAATCGTCCCCCCCATTTTCCAATCCGTGAGACGGGAAGGCTACGACCGAATCATCGTACAGAAAAACGGACGGTTTGGCATTATCAATGAAGCAGGGGAAGCACTTTTGCCCGTCTATTACCAAGACATCATCATTGACAATAGCGCTCAAAAGATCCTTGCTGAAGACCTCTACAAACCTGTAATCACAGAAGAGGGCGAAAAAGGCAAAAAGAAAAAGAAAAGAAGCTAAGCCCAGATCAAGCGTAAAAGTATCGGACAGGCTGTTTTCTTAATGGCAAAACCACGGATAAATAAAAATGCCACAAAGTCCCAAGGGCTCCAAGTGCTTGTCTAACCTGCCCTCAAAGGAATTCAAAATTGCTTAACGCCTTAGCTCCTTGGTGGTGCATCATTGTTCCTGTAAAGAAATTTCCGAGCACAGAAATACGGCTTGCCCCCTTGGCCCGAAAAAAGATCGGTCATCAATATTCAGCTACAACTGAATACTGATGACCGTCCTCATTTTACCGCATCCCGAGTCTCAAGTAGAACTTGGGACACCTACATATTGTTCCCGTCTATTTTTTATCTCCTTTGGACTTATCGCTGCCTTTTCCTTCGTCGGGCTTGGCGATAGCGTCCCTCATATCCGTATCGGATTTAATGTTTTCCATTTTGTAATAATCCATGACACCGAGGTTTCCGGACCTAAAAGCCTCCGCCAAAGCCTTGGGTACCTCCGCTTCAGCTTCGACCACCTTGGCCCTCATTTCCACATTACGGGCTTTCATTTCCTGCTCTAGCGCCACCGCCATCGCCCTTCTTTCCTCTGCCTTAGCTTCTGCCACTTTAAGGTCAGCCGAAGCTTGGTCAATTTGCAGTTTGGCACCAATATTCGTCCCAACATCTATATCGGCGATGTCAATGGACAATATTTCAAACGCCGTTCCTGCATCCAATCCACGTTGCAGCACTAGCTTGGAGATTTTATCCGGATTTTCCAATACGCTCTTGTGCGTAGCTGCCGAGCCAATGGAAGTCACAATCCCTTCACCTACCCTGGCCAAAATCGTATCTTCCCCAGAACCACCGACCAACTGGGCAATATTCGCACGAACGGTCACCCTGGCTTTGGCGATCAACTGGATACCGTCTGCCGCTACCGCCGCCACATTGGGGGTATTGATCACTTTGGGATTTACAGAAATCTGTACCGCCTCAAACACATCCCTACCCGCCAAATCAATCGCTGTGGCTTGCTTAAAACTCAAGGTAATATTGGCCTTATCGGCGGATATCAAAGCCCTAATGACATTTGGAACATTCCCCCCTGCCAAGTAATGTGTCTCCAACTCATTGGTGGTCAGGGCAAGTCCTGCCTTGGTCGCTGTAATCAATGAATTGACAATAACACTGGGCGGAACTTTTCGGATCCTCATCCCGATCAGTTCCCCAATTCCTACTTTCACATTGGCAAAAATCGCTGTAATCCACAGGTTTACCGGCACAAAATAAAGGAAGATGAACAATAAAATCAGTCCTCCAAAAGCTGCAATTAAAATAATTGCCGAGTTAGCTATTTCCATAGTTGCTTATTTAATGATAATTCTGTTGTATTCAAGTTGCTGGATTTCGACATCTTGGCCTGCAGGGATAAACCCAGAATTGGATTTTACTTCATATATGGTATCTCCAAATTCAGCTTTGCCATAAGGCTTGATATCGGAAACCGTTTTTCCCCTAAGTCCTACTTGTAGTCCATCCAAACGATTGTCATAGGTACGGCTTGAGATGGTCTCTTTCAGCGAAAACCGCTTCCACACACCCGATTTGAATCCGTAAAAAATCACCCCAACATTGGCAATTGCCGTAAGGCCGAGCACCCAAAGGGCTGTCGATGAGTCGTAATTTACAAAAGTAAAATAAACGCCAAGTGCACTAAAGGCCAATCCCAAAATACCCACTACGGTGGTTCCCGGAACAAAAATCACTTCCATAAGGATCAGGATCAAGCCCAACACCAATAATCCAAGAATAAGTGCCCAAGTCATGGTTTGTTGTTAATTGTTCTGCTCAAATTAGATAGATTTTTTGGATTTAAGAAATCCGCCCATCTAAAAATCATTTACCTGTACTCATCCTTTTTATCCGGGGTTTATTCCTCACTTAACTTGGCAGCAATACCTCCCCGCAGCGGGGAGGTATTAAAATCAACTCCGATTACTTCCATCTTGAAACTGGTATCAAGTTAATAAGCTTTGGCAAACAGCACCCTTCCGCTGGAAGGATTACCTGTCAGTACACATTTACCATCCTCTTTCACTTGGTCCAGGGGAACACAGCGAATGGTGGCCTTGGTCAGTTCTTTGATTTTTTCCTCGGTCTCGGGGGTACCATCCCAGTGTGCAGACACAAAGCCGCCTTTTCCTTCAAGGACTTGCTGGAATTCCTCCCAAGTATCCACTGTCGTGGTATTCTCTTCACGGAATTGCGATGCCTTTTCGTAAATGTTCGTCTGGATCTCGTTCAGCTTTGAGGAAATGTATTCGCCTATCTCTACTTCACCCAAATTGACCATTTCCTTGGACAATGTATCCCTACGGGCAATTTCTATGGTATTATTGGCAAGGTCCCTTGGCCCCATGGCGATCCTTAGCGGCACCCCTTTCAGCTCATATTCTGCAAATTTCCATCCTGGTTTATGGGTATCACGATGATCAAAATGCACAGAAATGCCCAATGGCTTTAACTTATCCATGATTTCATGGGCCTTTTCTTCCACTGCCTGCAATTCCTCTTCACTTCTGAAAATCGGTACGATCACCACTTGGATCGGTGCCAATTTGGGAGGCAGGACCAGACCGTTATCATCAGAATGCGCCATGATCAAGGCTCCCATCAAGCGCGTACTCACGCCCCATGATGTCCCCCATACATGCTCTAGGCCTCCTTGTTTGGTGGCAAACTTTACGTCAAAAGCATTGGCAAAGTTCTGTCCCAGAAAATGCGATGTACCTGCCTGCAATGCTTTGCCATCCTGCATCATTGCTTCGATACAATACGTCTCCTCTGCTCCAGCAAAACGCTCACTGGCAGTTTTAATGCCTTTCACCACTGGTACCCCCATGTATTCCTCCGCAAACTGCGCGTAGATATTCATCATTAACTCCGTCTCCTCAACGGCCTCTTCACGGGTAGCATGGGCGGTATGGCCTTCTTGCCATAAAAATTCAGCTGTCCGCAAAAACAGCCTGGTCCGCATTTCCCATCTAACAACGTTGGCCCACTGGTTTACTTTTAGTGGCAAGTCCCGGTAAGACTGGATCCAATTTCGATAAGTACTCCAGATCACGGTCTCTGAAGTAGGCCGTACGATCAATTCCTCCTCCAGTTTGGCTTCCGGATCCACGACCACTCCTTTGCCCTCTTCATCATTCTTTAAGCGATAGTGTGTCACCACAGCACATTCCTTTGCAAACCCCTCCACATGACTGGCTTCTTTGGACAAATAGGATTTTGGGATGAACAAAGGGAAATAGGCATTGCTATGTCCAGTGTCCTTAAACATCTTATCCAGTTGCTGCTGCATTTTTTCCCAAATGGAATAGCCATATGGCTTGATCACCATGCATCCTCTAACAGCGGAATTCTCCGCCAGATCAGCCCTTTTTACCAATTCATTGTACCACTGTGAGTAGTCCTCACTTCTTTTAGGCAGTCCTTTGCTCATGAGTAAAATTTGTTGTTTTCGAAAAACTCTTTAACTTTCGTCCCTATTTTGGGGAGCAAATATAATTTAAAAAAATATAACCCTCCTCCCATGAACACGTATATAGTGTTACGAGTTGTAAACTAAATGATTATGAAGAAAAATACCTCATACCGTTATCTTTCTCTCCTGGCAGCTATAGGGTTGGTTTCCTGTAGCAGCAGTTATAGTGCTATGCAAGGAGAAACAGATGACCTCTACTTTATGGCATCTGATGATGCAGTGGTTACCTCCAATGCTGTAACTAACAATACGCCTGAAAGTTTTGATAGTTATCAACAGGTAAGTGCTGCTAATCAATACCAGCAAGAGAGTTTTTCTGCCAAAAATGTCAATCCAGAATATGTTGCGAAATATCAGGTACAGAATGATACAGTGCCTGACGACGAAATCGTATATTTCGATGATAATACTTCTACCCAAAGTTCTACCACAGATGCTGAGGGGAATGTAAACGTTTATAATAACTTTTACGGTTACAATGATCCCAATGGATCCAGTAGCCGAAATGCATGGAACTCATGGTCTCCTTACATGTCCATGAACATGATGTATGGCCCCATGGGTTTTTACCCAGGCATGGGCATGGGAATGGGCTTCTATGATCCTTTCTGGGGACCGGGGTTTGGCTTTAGACCAGGCTTCAGCATGTCCATCGGATTTGGGATAGGATTCGGCATGGGCGGATGGGGATACAATCCCTACAGTCCTTTTTATGATCCTTTCTGGGGTCCTCGATATGCATATGGTGGTGGATTTTATGGCGGTTACTATGGTGGCGGATATTATGGTCGCCCGATCATCGTAAACAACATTTACAATGGAGAAAGTCGTCAGATTGTCAGAGCTGCAAGATCGAGCAGAGGCAGCACCTCTCCTAACAGGGTGGTCAGAAGAAGTGCCGCTGAACCTAGCACCTCTCGTGCTTTGGCCCGCAGAAGTGCGGTAAGCAGGGTGGATGGCAACAGATCAAGAAGTGATTTCAGCAGGTCTGAAAACGACTACATGAATGGAAGAAGCCGTGTAGCATCTGCATCATCAAGCAGAAGGGCTACCAATTCAGCGGTCATGACCCGCCCTAGTAGTTCAGAAAGATCCAGAAGCGCTTATACCCCACGCTCTTCCAACAGCAGAAGGGAAGTCTCAACTCGTCCATCAAGTACCAGTAGATCACGATCAAGCTATTCTACTCCTTCAAGAACCAGAAGCACCTCTCCTTCTTATAATTCCAGAAGTAGAAGTTCTTCAAACAGTAGGACATATTCTACACCAAGTAGAACCAGATCAAACAGCAGTTACACTCCATCCAGAAGTAGCAGTAGCAGTCGAAGCTACAGCAGCGGCTCGTCATCCAGGAGCTCAGGAGGCGCAAGCCGTAGTTCTGGAGGATCAAGAAGAGGGGGAAATTAATCCCCCTTTTTTTACCACTTTTTCTTCTATCAACGTTATTTAATCAGAACCTTATTAGCAAAACTTTGAACAGCTATCTGCATGGCTGAATGGAATCATATTATTTAAGAGAATATGAAAATTATTAAAACAACTATTTTGGGGATTGGTTTTCTTCTTGGAGCCTCCTCGATTTCACCCGTAATAGCCCAAACCCTTGAAGATGCCTTAAGGTATAGCCAGTATAATGCTACTGGTTCTGCTAGGGTAATGGGAATCGGAGGAAGCCAGTTTGCCATTGGCGGAGATGTATCAAACATTTCTGGAAACCCTGCTGGGCTTGGTTTTTTCAGAAAATCCGAGTTTAGCTTTACGCCTTCTTATGGAAACTGGAAATCTACCTCATCCTTTATGGATCAACCTCAAGTGGACAACAAAGGAAACTTTGCACTGCCCAATATCAGTATTGTCATGGCTAAGGTAAAGGATCCGCTGAACCAGGATGCGTGGAGAGGACACTCTTTCGGCATCAGCTTTAACAGGATCAGCAATTTCAACAACACATTTGGCTATTATTCCACAATAGGAAGCCCCTCTTCATTACTTGATTATTACGCTGATGATTATAACATGTATGGAGAACCCGCTATCGGTGATCCTGCTGGTCTTCCATTGGATGTTGAATTGGTAATCAATGAAGGAGGAACGTTCTATCCTTCTGATTACACCTATAACCCCAATGATGATGGCTCACCAAACTACGATAATCCAATAGCCCCGTTTCAAGATGAGTTGATCGAAAATGAAGGAAACCTTAGCCAGATTACTTTTGCCTATGGTGGGAATTACAAAAACAAACTATTTATTGGAGGGTCAGTCGGCATTACTTCCATTAATTACACCTCCCGTAAAGTATTCAATGAACAATTCATAGACCAGGATGAAAACAACTCATTGTACTATTCTTTAGCAGAAAACCTTTATCATAGTGGAGCGGGAGTCAATTTAAACCTTGGGTTGATTTACAAACCAATAGACCAAATCAATATCGGCGCATCCTTTAGCTCACCTACTTGGGCCAGGTATGATGAAGAATTCGACTCTGACATCATTGCTGAATTTTATGACCTTAATGGTAACCCAGAAGCAGAAGACCAAGCATACAGCGATATATTTGTATCTTCCATCAACCTTACTACCCCAATGAGACTGAGTGGTGGAGTAGCATTCTTCATCAACAAAAACGGTTTTATCACTGCTGATGTGGATTACCTGAATTATTCGTCCATGAATCTTTCTTCCTCTGATTACAGGTTAGATGCAGCCAATGAAAACATCGACAACACGATGGGCAACGTCTTAAATTATCGCATTGGTGGTGAATGGCGGATCAATATGTTCAGGTTGAGAGCTGGCACAGCTTTATATGGGGATCCTTACAAAGACTCGGAATTAGACCGTTCCAAAACCCAATTCACCGGAGGGGTAGGCGTAAAACTGGCAAAAATGTACGTGGATCTGGGCATTGTGCACAGTCAATTTGACTCATACTATACCTCTTATCCAGGAGCTGAACTGACTACTATCGACAATTCAAACACGCAAGGTCTTCTCACCCTTGGATTCAATTTCTAAAAAAACTCATCAATTCCGATATCAAATGCTCAGTGGAGATATCATCTCCGCTGAGCATTATTTTTGCCTGTTCATAATACATTTCCCTATCGGCCAAAAGATCCTGAAGCTTTAGCCTTATCTCAGTGGTATCCATTCCTCTAAACATCGGCCGTTTATCTGCTTCATTCTTCGTCAGCCGCAAAAGCAGCTGCTCAACGCTCACATTTAGGAACACAGAAATACCGTATCGGTTGATCAGCTCCATGTTTTCATTAAAACAAGGGGCACCACCTCCTGTCGAAAGTAGAAACGAAGCATCCTTTTTCAGAAGTTTTTCGATCACCTTGGTTTCCAGACGCCGAAAATAACCCTCACCTTCATTCATAAAAATCTCGGGAATACTCTTGGTTTCCTCCCTAACGATCTCCTCATCCAAGTCATAAAAATCAAACCCCAACTGTCTTGCGACAGCTTTTCCCAGCGTGGATTTTCCACTACCGGGCATCCCTACCAAAACGATTTTTGCGGAATTATCCATTTTTATTGGTAATTATTTTTCACTTCCTCCAGGCTAGGAGCATTATTAATATGATATTTCTTCAGGACGGTGCCGTCTTGTAGCAGCACTACCCCCGGGTTAGAGCGTATGATGGTCTTGAGGACTGTGGCATCACCAAAATAATAGGGCACATTCCAATCCTGTGCCTCCATTACTTGCTCTATTTCATCTGCCGCCGTTGCCGTGACTAACACCGTTTCTACTCCTTCGACATCCATGATGACATCCAAGTTGCCAAGCTTATCCGCATCCATCTTATCATAACTGCTGATCAAAATCAACAATTTGTTCCCGCTCAATATCTCCTCAGTAAAGTCCCCTTCGTCATTCCATACGCCAAAATCAGCTATCTTCGGCAGTGCATCAGGGTTCTTCAGCTGCATGTCCACAAATTCATAACTCTCATCGGAGGGATACTCATCCAAGACCACCTCCTCACCGTTCTTTTTCATAACATAGCGGTACTCCAATGCTCCGGATGGCTGCATGGCTTCTGGGATATTAACACCTTCCTTATACGCTCTAAAATCAATGAAAGGCAAATTACGAATGGCCAATACGGACAGAACAAAACATGCCAACGCACTCCCTGCGACCACAACAGAAGTAGCTTTTGAGGTACCGTTCGGTAGATCTTTCCTGAAAATAAACAGCACCCCAATCATCACTATCAACACAACATCCTTGTAAAAGCTCTGCCAGGGTGTAAGCTTGATCGCATCACCAAAACAACCACAGTCGGTCACCTTGTTAAAATAGGCCGAATAAAAGGTCAGAAACGTAAAAAAGAGGATCATTACCAATAAAAGGCTCACGGTAAGGTTTCGCTTGAAGTTTAATAGCAACATAATCCCCAAAACCACTTCCAGTACAATCAAAAAAACGGACAGCTCAAGCGAAAATGGCTTAAACACCTCGAAAAATGAGGCAATGTCATTTGAAAATACTTCGAAATATTCCTCAAGTTTAATGGAGGTTCCCACTGGATCGTTTACTTTGATCAGACCTGAAAAAACAAAAAGTCCTCCAACCAAAAACCTGAACAGGGTCAGTATGATTTTTTTAAGCATGCTCTTGTTCGTTTAGCTTGATGAGACAAAAGATGGCATAATTAATCATGTCCTGATAATTGGCATCCACCCCTTCAGAAGCAAGGGTTTTGCCGCTATTGTCTTCTATTTGTTTTACACGGTATAGTTTCATCAAAATGATATCCGTCATGGAAGACACCCGCATATCTCGCCAGGCTTCTCCATAATCGTGGTTTTTGTTTTCCAGTAGCCCCCTCGTGGCATCTACCCACTTTTCATACAACGGCTCAAGCTCCTCATACCCAAGATCCAGCCGTTCATCATTTTTTAAATCCAGCTGGATCAAGGCAATCAAACAGTAATTGATAATGCCAATAAATTCGTCTTGAACAGGATCTTGAACGCGTTGGGTCCCTTTATCTTGGATGGAACGAATACGCTGGGCCTTGATAAAAATCTGGTCTGTAATGGACGGTAAGCGCAACACTCTCCAAGCCGTCCCATAATCGACGGTTTTCTTCTTAAAAAGTTCTTTACAAAGGGTAATAACTTGATTATATTCGCTAACAGTTTGCGTTTTCAAAGCAATGAATGATTTTAATGAAAGATACTCCGAACTTATCTTCAGAGACCGAAGATAAATTATTTCCCTCAAAAATAACACTCCAAATCAAAGGAAAGCTCATTCTATTGGATGATCCTTGTGTAATGGGCATTCTCAATGTCACACCGGATTCTTTTTTTTCTGAAAGCCGTATCAGCAGTGACGAAAATCAGTTGCTTCAAAAGGCAGAAAAGCTACTTGGTGAAGGTGCTTCAATACTTGACTTGGGAGGATATAGCAGCAGGCCTGGCGCTGCCGAAGTCACCACAGAAGATGAGGTAAAACGGATTGTGCCCGCTGTTAAAGCCATAAAAAAACAATTTCCCACTTCCATCCTATCAGTGGACACGTTTAGACACGAGGTGGCGGAGGCCGCTTTTGCTGAAGGGGCCGACATCATAAACGATATTTCCGGAGGGGAATTGGATGCAGAAATGATTCCTACAGTCGCAAAACTAAACATTCCCTATATCTGTATGCATATGCGCGGAAATCCTGCAACCATGCAGGACAAAACGGAGTATAATAACCTAGAAAAAGATATTTTATTGTTTTTTAACGAAAAATTGAACCAATGTCATAAAGCTGGCATTAAAGATGTAATAATTGATCCAGGGTTTGGTTTTGCTAAAAATTTAGCACAAAATTATAGGATTCTTAAAAATTTATCTTATTTTAAGACTATAAAAAGCCCTATATTAGCTGGTGTCTCCAGAAAATCTATGATTTATAAAATTTTGGGTGTATCACCTGAGAAGGCACTGAATGGCACCACAGCCCTCAATATGACTGCGCTCCTAAACGGAGCTAAAATATTAAGAGTACACGACGTAAAAGAAGCTACTGAAACCGTAAAATTATATAAACAACTTTACCCTTGAATCTACTTTTCAAAATAGGATTTTTAGACATTTCCATCGTCAATATTATAGACATTACCTTGGTAAGTATCCTGATTTACCAAGTCTATAAATTGATGCGAGGCAGTGTGGCCATAAAAATCTTTCTAGGGTTCTTGTCTATATACCTGGTCTATTTGGTGGTCAATGCAGCAAGAATGGAGTTGCTTTCCAGTATTTTGGGGCAGTTTATGGGGGTAGGTGTCATCGCCGCTATCATTCTTTTCGCACCTGAAATACGAAAATTCCTGTTGATCATCGGCAGAAGCTCTATCCTTTCGAATGAAAATGTACTCCAAGAGCTCCTTTTCTGGAGAAAAAAGGAAACCAACGCATTTAACATCACCCCAATCATCGAGGCCTGCAAATCGCTCTCAGGTACCAGTACCGGTGCGTTGATGGTGGTTTCTCGAAATACAGAGCTTAAATTCTACGCAGAAAGCGGAGACTTGATTGATGCCATCGTTTCTAAACGATTACTGATCAGTATTTTTAATAAATACAGCCCGCTGCATGATGGTGCAGTGATCCTTTACAATGGCAAGGTAAAAGCGGCCAGGTGCATCTTACCGGTAACAGAAAAAGAGGTCCCGGCCAAGTTTGGCCTTCGTCACCGTGCGGCAATCGGTATGTCCGAAGCTACGGATACCCTGGTACTGATCGTGTCGGAAGAGACGGGCCAGGTTTCTATGGCAAAAAACGGCAATATCCTCCACAACCTTTCTTTCCAAGAAGTGCGCGAGATGCTCAACAACTACCTTACCGGCGTAGATATCGACGATAAATTTGAAATGATCAGTCCCTTTACGAACAGAAAGCTTAAATCCCGTCCTGCTGAGGCGTAGGTGACAGAATCAACCCTGCCAAAAGGCATACATTTTACTGATTCCACCTTCCATTCTGACCGATTTTCTTGCATTTTCAGCTTTTCCCGATCTCCATAGGGACAGGCTAAAACGATCCCTAATGCATAAACCGCGTTAAAAATTGAAATGAAATTTCATTTCAATTTTTAACGCGTATTCAACAAGCCTAGATCACACCCAGTTCCTTTCCAACTTCCGTAAAGGCCTCAATGGCCGCATCCAAATGGTCTCGATCATGGGCAGCAGATATCTGCACACGTATTCTGGCTTGGCCTTTTGGCACCACTGGGTAATAAAATCCTATTACATACACGCCCCGCTCAAGTAACTTATCGGCCATTTGCTGGGAAAGCACCGCATCGTATAGCATGATCGGGACGATCGGGTGTACACCAGGCTTGATGTCAAACCCTACTTCAGTCATTTTCTCCCTAAAATAAGTGGTATTCTCCTCCAGTTTATCCCGGAGTTCGGTGGTTTCCGACAATAAGTCAAAGACAGCAATGGACGCCCCCGTAATGGCAGGAGCAAGGGTATTGGAGAAAAGATACGGCCGAGAACGCTGACGAAGAATATCTATGATCTCCTTTCTTCCTGAAGTAAATCCTCCTGAGGCACCTCCAAGTGCTTTGCCCAAGGTGCCGGTAATGATATCCATTTTGCCCATTACACCTTTCAGCTCATGTACCCCCCTGCCTGTCTTACCAATGAATCCGGTCGAATGACACTCATCGGACATCACTAGGGCATTGTGTTTTTCTGCCAAGGCAACGATCTTATCCATCTGGGCAATGGTACCGTCCATGGAGAAGGCGCCATCCGTCACAATGATCTTTTGCTTTGCTCCCTTTTCATTGGCCTCCATCAACTGGGCTTCCAAGTCCTCCATATCGTTATGCTTGTAGCGAAACCTCATTGCTTTGCAAAGCCGCACGCCGTCAATGATAGAAGCATGGTTTAGGGCATCAGAGATGATCGCATCTTCAGGCCCCAGGATGGGCTCAAATACCCCCCCATTGGCATCAAAAGCTGCCGCGTACAGAATGGTATCCTCTGTACCCAAAAATTCACTGATTTTCTGCTCAAGCTCTTTATGGATATCCTGTGTACCACAAATAAATCTCACAGAAGACATTCCGTACCCATGGGTATCAATAGCCTTTTTGGCAGCTTCTATCACCTTTGGATGACTGGAAAGGCCCAAGTAATTATTAGCGCAAAAGTTCAGCACCTCTTTCCCGTCTGCGGTGGTAATTTCTGCTCCCTGAGGAGAAGTAATCACCCGCTCCGACTTGTAGAGCCCTGCCTCACTAATTTCTTTCAATTCCTTTTCTAATTTTATCTTTAAACTTTCGTACATAATATATTTGGATTTAATTTCGTATCATTGTAACTGAAAAACTTTCATATAAAAGTAGTTTAAAATATTTACAATCGGTAAAATTGAATTTATTAATTTTGCGTAAGCTCGGATTGCTCATTACGATATCGTATAAGCACCTAAATGACGCAAAAACAAGTTAAAGGCCTCAAAAGGAAAGCCTACACTTATTCCGAATAAATATAAACCCTAAACATAAAAAAGCCCTTGTCGGCACTCAGACAAGGCTTATAGAGATTATGGAAACAATTCTTATCACTGGAGCTGCAGGGCAACTGGGCTCCGAACTGACCTTGGCACTGGCCAACATGCACGGAGGTGATCGCATCATTGCCACGGACATAAACGAGGCCTCAGCGTGCAAGTTTGACTATTGTCGTTTTATGCCATTGGACGTAATGGACAGGCAAAAAATGGCTGAAATTGTAAAAACCGAAACGGTCACCCAGATCTACCACCTTGCCGCAATCCTCTCTGCCACCAGTGAAAAGAATCCGATTTTTGCTTGGAACTTAAATATGGAAAGCCTCCTTTCTATCCTAGAGATCGCCAAGGAACAAAAGCTTAATAAAATCTATTGGCCTTCCTCCATTGCTGTTTTTGGCCCCAACACGCCAATGCAGAACACGCCCCAAGACTGTGTAATGGATCCTAATACGGTTTATGGCATCTCCAAACAAGCAGGTGAAAGATGGTGCGCTTATTATTTCGAAAAATACGGAGTGGATGTGAGGAGTTTGCGCTACCCTGGCCTGATCGGCTATAAGTCAATGCCGGGTGGTGGCACCACAGACTATGCTGTAGATATCTTTCACAAAGCCATCGAGGGCGAGGATTTTGAATGCTTCCTTAGCGAAGACACCTATCTGCCCATGATGTACATGGATGACGCGATCAAGGCTACCCTGGACCTGATGCATGCCCCCGCAGAGCAAATAAAAGTACGCTCCAGCTATAACCTTGGCGGCATCAGTTTCTCTCCCAAAGAAATACACGAATGCATCAAACAACATTACCCGAATTTCAACATCTCCTACAAACCAGATTTTAGGCAGGAAATCGCTGACACCTGGCCTGACAGCATCGATGACAGCGCTGCCCAAAATGACTGGGGATGGCAACATTCTTTTGGATTGGAAGAAATGACTAAGGATATTTTGGCTAACTTACCGGCTTATTTGGTAAACCTAAAATAGAAGTTGATGAAAAAACTAGTGCCATACGTCTTTTTGATAGGACTGGCTTTTGGATGCGACAGACCGGCAAAAGAAACGGCCAATGAAGAGCTGACCACAGAAAGTGCCCCTGAGCCTGCCGACAAGGTTCTTCAGAAAGAGGGCTCTACCTGGTTCACTTACGAAGGCACCTTGCCTTGCGCTGATTGCAGCGGTATCAAGATGACCTTGAGATTAGAAAACCGAGCTGAGAAGAATGCACGGGAATACAAACTTTCACAAGCCTATCTGGGCACTACGGATGGAGACAGGACCTTCGAATCCTCAGGGGTTTACGAAGTCACTTATGGCATGGAAGGGAATCCTGGAGCCATGATCATCACCCTGTTGGACGATCAGGAAAATCCCGTCAAACATTTTCTTCAGGAAAAGGATAGCGATGAGCTTATCATGCTTGACATCAACAAAAAGAAAATAATATCTGACCTTAATTATTCATTGACCATAAAATAAAGTGGCTCAGCGCAGCCAAGGAAAAATCTCACAAAGCCTATTGGGAAATAGTGTGATGTAAGATTTTTCCTTAATTCAATGCTAAAGGGACGGAACCTATTTTTTCTCCAATATGGTTTCTTTCTGAAAACCAAGTAAAATTTCACCGTCAGGATAAACCATCACGGGTCGCTTGATCATGCTGCTATTACTAATCAATAGAGGAATTGCCGTGATTGCCTCATCCAGCCCTGCCTTTTCATCATCTGTAAGCTTCCGATAAGTGGTTCCCCGCTTATTCACCAACTTATCCAGCGTCACCTTTTCAAGAAATCCTTCCAAAAGTGCCGTCGTCGGAGGCGTCTTTTTGTAATCCACAAATTCATAAGGAATCTCATGTTCATCCAATAACTTAAATGTCTTTTTCATGGTATCGCAATTCTTGATGCCATATACTGTAAGCTTATTTTCCATCAGCTGTTTGTAAGTTTTTTCCTGCACAAAACTAATTTTTTCGCTGATAGCCCACCAATTTTCCTTAGGAAATATGCCCCCTTTTCTTCTTTACTTTTGGACATTCATTTATATTAACGGATTCATCTAAATTGCACTCATGAAGGGAAACCGCAAAACTAATTCCTGCCTTAACTGTGGCCAAGAGCTCAGTAAAGACAATAATTTCTGTCCGAATTGTGGCCAGGAAAACAAAGACCAAAGCGTACCATTCTGGGTCTTTTTAAGTGACTTCTTTGCCAATTACTTGAATTTTGAATCGGTATTTTTCAGGACAATTCCTACATTCTTGCTCAAACCCGGCAAACTCACCCAAGAGTTCAATGCTGGAAAAAGACGAAAATACCTCCACCCTATCCGCCTTTACTTAATTCTTTCCTTGTTTTATTTCTTTGCGGTAGGAATGATCATCCCCGCAGATATCTTTGACAAGGTAATGGTCAATAAGTTCAGCGGTGACGCCACTTCTGAATTGATTCAAAAAAACCTTTCCCCATCACTCTCTTCAGCGGAACGACAAGAACTGGACAGCTTGATTAAAACGCATCAAATTGACAGTTTAAGGGCTCAGTTCAGGCTTTTCTCAGGTCATGAAAATGATTCTTCCACGACATGGATGCAGCTAAAAACAGCTGCCCAAAACCCCAATTTGGCCGACAGTACATTTGGCACCTTCCTTCGAAAAACGGATTACATGATATTCAGTGAATTGGACACTGACCTCCAACGAAACTTTATTGCCAACTCAAATCTTTATATCATTAATTCTGCCCAAAACCTCCCCATTATGATGTTTGTCCTTTTGCCATTTTTTGCACTGGTATTATTGGGATTATATATCAAAAAGGAGACTTACTACGTCGAGCATCTGATTTGTGGACTTCATGTCCATAGTTTTGCCTACCTGATCTACGGGAGCGGATTGCTCCTGTTCAATTTTGACATTGTCAATACCGGATGGATCATCATAAGTTGTTTCGTACTGGTCACCAGTTATGCTTATTTCAGCCTTTTACGACTACATCAACAAGGCTGGCTACTTACACTTGTAAAATTCTGGGCACTTGGCTTTGTTTATTTTTCTGCATTGTTTTTAGCCATAGGCATCGAGCTTTACATCTCACTATTGTTACTGTAAAAAGTATGCTGAGGAATTCTTGAAAAATGATCAAGCATTATTTCCAGAAGGCGAGCAAAGGGCATTGTGCTAAGTCACCTATCATAAAACCTCAATTTGGCCATATGAAAAGAAAACGGGCTGCCATTTTCTAGCAGCCCGTTTTCTTTTATAGAATTTCTTTTAGCGAAGCTTCATTGGCATCGAGGATATGCGCTACGTGCTCATCGGTCAACGCCGTACTCAAAAACAGGCTTTCAAATTGCGATGGTGGCAAGTACACGCCTCGCTTCAGCATGGCTTGGAAATACTTACCAAACAATGCCGTATCAGAGGTTTTGGCAGCTTCAAAGTCCACTACTTTTTTGGATGTAAAAAACAAACTGTACATGCTTCCCAAATGGGTCATGGTATAATCCAATCCCAATTTTTCAAGGCTAGCCTTGACGCCTGCTACCAGCTTGCTTCCTATTTGGTCGAGCTTCGTATATATCTCTGGATGCTGATAGAGATGGTCCAGCATGGCCATTCCTGCAGCCATGGCAATGGGATTACCCGACAATGTCCCAGCTTGATAAACAGGCCCGACAGGGGAAACGTAGTCCATGATTTCTTTCTTCCCCCCATAAGCCCCCACAGGCATCCCTCCACCGATGATCTTACCCATGGTGGTCAAATCCGGTGTAACGCCAAATACTTCCTGGGCACCTCCTTGGGCAAGACGAAAGCCGGTCATCACCTCATCAAAGATCAAAACGATCCCTTCTTCGTCACAGAGCTTTCTTAGTCCCTGCAAAAAGCCTTCTTCTGGCAATACCAACCCCATATTCCCTGGAACAGGCTCTAGGATAATCGCTGCCACTTCGTCCTTATTCGCCTCCACTACTTCCCTCACAGCGGTCAGATCATTGTAAGGAGCCAACAAAGTATCCTTTGCCGTGCCCTTGGTCACCCCTGGGGAATTGGGCGCGCCCATTGTCATCGCCCCTGATCCAGCTGCGATCAAAAAGGAATCGCCATGGCCATGATAATTCCCTTCAAATTTAATAAACTTATCACGGCCGGTATAGCCCCTGGCAAGTCTTACTGCGGACATGGTAGCTTCTGTACCAGAATTGACCATCCTTACTTTTTCCACAGAAGGGACCATCTTACAGATCAATTCTGCGATATCAATTTCTTTTGCCGTGGGCGCGCCAAATGACGTCCCATTTTCCACCGCCTTGACAATGGCCTCATTTATCGCTGGATGGTTGTGCCCCAAAATCATCGGCCCCCAGCTATTGATCAGCTCGATGTAGCGGTTATCATCCTCATCGTAGAGATAGGCTCCTTCAGCTTTTTTGATGAACAAAGGATCACCCCCTACGGCCTTAAAAGCCCTCACGGGGGAATTTACGCCTCCGGGGATAAAATCTTGAGCATTTGAAAAAAGCGACTTGCTATTTTGGATGTTCATTTAAACGTATTATTTGATTTCTTCAATTTTACCATTATCAAGCTTCAGAAAAGGCACATACTGATTGGACTGGCTATTCTTAAAATCAAGCCCAAAGCCCAAACTGGATTGTATAGCCCCTTGTTGGTTGAGATTTTTCCTAAAGTCAAAGCCCTCGCTGGAATTGATCGTCTCAGCTACCCAGTTCATCAAGTCAAAGCCGATGTATGCATTGGAGCCAGGGTAAGTGCTGTATTGTTCAAAAAAACGAAACCTGAAATCCTCTGTTCCCTCCTTAGCAAAATCCACTGTGTTATTCCCAATATAGTTCAGGTCATTCCCCTCCAGCATTTCAAAATTGGCAAAATTAAAATACAACCAACTGTCCATCACATAAATCGGCACACTGGTACTAAGGGATTCCAACAGGGACAAAGTAGGCGAGGCAATGTAAGGGTCATCCGAAAAGATCACAATTTGGTCCGCCCTAGCGTCCATCCCTGGCTTTAAGCCTGTATCGGAAAGGAAGTCTCTGATATTATTAGAACTTACCTTTTTATTGGATACGATTTGATAACCTCTCTTGGAGGCTTCTTCTGCCAACTGACGCGCCATCAATTCATCCCGGGAGGAGCCCGAGTAGGCCAGCGCTATCCGATTACCCGTACTATGTTTCCTGCCATACGCCAATAGCTTGTCCACAATTACCTCCGTGGAAGGCCTGAAAAGATAGGCATAATCAGTATCGCCAAACGTCTCCTTTATATTGGAAAGTGGGTTTATAAAAGGGATCTTATGACGGTCTGCAAAACCGGAAACCAAGGCTGTCTCCTCCGGATAGATAGGACCTACAATGACATCTACCTGGTTAAAAAACGGATCAGCCAGGATTTTTTTGACTACCGCATTTTTTCGCTCGGTGTCAAAGGTCCTTACATTGATATCCATGCCTTTTTTCTTGGCATCTTTGATAGCCATGTCCAAGCCTTGATAAAGCTCAAAAACAAAGTTCCCTGCATCCAGATTCCTCACACCGGTACCTCCTTGGTAATTAAAAGGAAGCACAATGGCGACATCCAAGGTATTATTTTTCACCCTATCCATTGATGGGCCTTCCCCTTCTTCTCCGGCAAGGTTCATATCGTTCAGCTCTGCTAACAGTTTTTTCTCATTGGAAGAAAGCACCGATTGCTTTAGTAATTTTTCTTTCAGGGCAAGGCTATATCCTTTATTTTCCTTGAAGGCAGAATAATGTGCCACCAATAAACTTACGGTCACGCTATTGCTGCAATAATCATAACTGGCCCGATAACCTTCCTCTCTGATCGTCTCGTTATCGATTTTGCCCATGGCACTTAGCCCGTCATAAGCTTGGTTTAGGGAAAAATTGGTCGTGCCCAATAGGTAAAATGCTTCATCTTCCTTCTCCCAATTGTAATCGGTCACTAGCTGCTCCAAAGTAGCTTTGGCTAACTGGTATTGTTGGTTTTTGTTAGCAGCCCTCGCAAAATGATAGCGGGCATAAAGGGACAGTTTTCCATAATTGTTGTAATCCAAATAAGGACGCAACTGTTCCATTGCCACATCTGGACTTCCGCTGTCAATCAATCGCACGGCAGAGCTATAGCCTGTCCCTGTCTGCTGTGCCAGCACGGGGCTGCCCAACAACATGACGACCAATAAAAATATGTTTATCTTTCTCATGGGTAAATTTAACTTACAATCATTGTGAAGACATTGACTGCCCTAACCAAAATTACAGGTAGTTCATTTTGGGTAAACTGAAACTGAGCAGCCTCTAGGCAACCTATGCCCGTCCAAGGGTAAACTCAAACACTATACCTTTCTAAGACGGATTACGAATTTAATTGATTTTGAAACAAAACCACATAAAAAAAGCCTGATTTACACCAGGCTTTTCGGTTTATTCCCACTCAATGGTCGCAGGCGGCTTAGAGCTGATGTCATACACCACTCTATTGACCCCTTTCACCTTATTGATAATTTCATTGGATATTTTCCCCAAAAACTCATAGGGTAAGTGCACCCAGTCTGCAGTCATACCATCTACGGAAGTTACCGCTCTTAGCGCCACCACCTGCTCGTAAGTCCGCTCATCTCCCATCACACCTACTGACTGAACCGGCAGCAATATGGCTCCTGCTTGCCACACTTCATCATAGAGCTTATCGTCTTTAAGGCCTTGGATAAAGATGTGATCCACCTCTTGTAGAATGGCCACTTTTTCTGGGGTAATGTCTCCCAAAATCCTTATGGCCAAACCTGGCCCTGGGAACGGATGCCGACCGATAATATTCTCAGGAATCTGCAAAGCCCTCCCTACTTCTCTCACCCCGTCTTTAAACAAGGTATTGAGCGGCTCTACTACTTTCAACTTCATGAAATCCGGCAATCCCCCCACATTATGGTGAGACTTGATCGTAGCAGAAGGCCCGTTTACAGAAACGGATTCGATGACATCAGGGTAGATCGTACCCTGACCGAGCCACTTTACTCCTTGGATTTTATGTGCCTCGTCATCAAACACTTCAATAAACGTATTTCCGATCGCTTTTCTCTTCTCTTCAGGATCACTTTTACCGGCCAATGCATCATAAAAGCGTTGTTTGGCATCCACACCGATCACATTTAGGCCAAGGTGTTTATAGGAATCGAGCACTTCCTCGTATTCATTTTTTCTCAACAGGCCATTGTCCACAAATACACAGGTCAGGTTATCGCCAATTGCCCTATGGATCAGTGTTGCTGCCACAGACGAATCTACCCCGCCGGACAGTCCCATAACCACTTTATCCTCCCCAATCTTCTCCTTCAGCTCATCGATCGTCGCATCGATGAACACATCAGAAGTCCAATCCTGACTGCACCCACAAATTTGCACGACAAAATTTCTGAGCACGTTTTTACCTTCTTCGGAATGGGTTACTTCCGGGTGAAACTGGATACCAAACGTATCTTCGCCAGGCACCTTGAACGCAGCCACTTTTACCGAAGCCGTGCTGGAAATCACTTCCCAGCCACTTGGAAGTTCCTTGATGGTATCACCATGGGACATCCACACTTGCGAACCATGGGTTACCTCGTGGAACAAATCATTGTGCTTGTCGATAAAATTCAGGTTTGCCCGACCGTATTCCCTGATTTCGGAAGGTGTCACATTGCCACCATATTTTTGGGCGAGCAATTGGGACCCGTAGCAAACGCCCAAAAGGGGTAATTTACCTCTGAATTGTTCAAGATCTACATCTGGAGAGCCTTCATCCCTCACCGAGCAGGGGCTGCCCGACAGGATCACCCCTTTGATATCGGGCGTGATTTCCGGGATGTTATTATAGGGGTGGATTTCACAGTACACATCGAGTTCTCTTACTCTTCTGGCAATAAGCTGCGTGTACTGGGATCCAAAGTCTAGGATAAGTATCTGTTCTGCCATGCGCAAAGGTAATCACACTTCCATTAACGGAAAAGCCGAAGATGAAAATTTCGAAATTTTATTTGGAAAAAAAATGTTACCCTTTGATTTCTCACAGGGTGACATTTCGATTCGTTTATTGGTAATCTAAAAGATCTACAGTGCAACTACTTATCCCTAAATCCTCACACCGGTGTCTCCTCCGCCCTCTAGGGTGATGCTTACAGGCGTATTGGTTTTCCAAGAGCCTCCGGTAAAGTCCGGCACATCGATGGAAGTAGCCTTGTTGGCAACAGACCACTCGGACAGTGGAGAAAAGGCACTCCAAAGTGCCGCATCATACACGTCCTGATCCAGTGGAAGGCCGTTTCTCAGACAATCCACCAGTCTCCAGGTCATCATAAAATCCATACCGCCGTGTCCACCAATTTTCTTGGCCATCTCTCCCACTTTCTTGGTGATCTCTGGGGTGTATTTTTCTTCCAGCTCAGTCATTTGCTCTTCCGAGAACCAACGATGTCCTGTTGCCACACCTTGTTTTGGCCATTTTCTGGCGATACCTTTGGTACCGCTCACCAAATGGATCCTGGAATATGGCCTTGGAGAGGTCACATCGTGCTGGATCATGATGGATCTGCCCTTTTTGGTCTTCACCATGGTGGTATTCATATTTCCGCGGAACTGCATATTGGCGTAGGAAGCGAAGAAATCATCCTCCGCTGCCAATTCCTGGGCATGCTGCTGCATCATAAAATCATTGCTGGACAAGGAGGTCAGGTAATCCATTTGATCGCCTCTGTTGATGTCCATGATTTGGCAGATTGGGCCTAAGCCGTGTGTCGCATAGAGGTTACCGTTTCTATGGGCATTTTCCTTTAACCTCCACATATCTTCATAGCCACCCTCTTTCTTGAAATTAAGACCGAGAAGGTCGTGAAGGTAAGCGCCTTCACCATGGATCACATCACCAAAGAAGCCATCCCTGGCCATATTGAGCGTCATCATTTCGAAAAAGTCATAGCAGCAATTCTCCATCATCATGCAGTGCTTCTTGGTACGCTCGGAAGTTTCCACCAGCTCCCAGCACTCCTCTAGCGTCTTCGCTGCGGGCACCTCGATCGCCACGTGCTTGTCAGATTCCATTGCATAAACGGCCATCGGCACGTGCCATTCCCAAGGGGTGAGGACAAACACGATGTCCAGGTCATCACGGTTCACCATCTTTTTCCAGGCATATGCTGAACCAGAATACGTATCGGGATCATGTGGAGAGTCCTTTAGCATTTCCTTTACCTTGTTTACCTTTTCTGGAACCAAGTCACAGATGGCCTTGATCTCCACGCCTTCTATCTTACTCATCCGCTCCACATGGCCCGGACCGCGCATTCCCAAACCAATAAAGCCTGCCCGTACCGTATCCAACTTGGGAGCCCCATAGCCCGACATGTTAAACCGCTGGTTGTTTTTTCTTTTACTCTGTCTTAATACTTCGTCCAACTGTGGCTGGGTAAATCCGCTCATGCCAGCTCCTACCAACCCCATACCTGCAAGCCCGGATAGCTTAAGAAAATCTCTTCTATTATTGCTCATAATAATGACTTTTTTGGTTAGTGTTAATGTAAATTTCCAAAACAGCTTCGTTCAGGTCGTCATTCAAAACCATAAACCCTGGCCGCATTGGTATAGAATAGTTTCTGCAATACTTCTTCAGGTAAATCAAGCCCTTGGAACGTACCGGAAAACTCAGGCGCTTCCAGCTCCTTGGATGTTGCGAAGAAGTCCCAGTGAAAGTTCCATAACTGCTCGAACCGATCCGCCACACCTTGATCGCCAAACGAACCATCGTCGATCACATCGGTACCGTACATGATCCGATCTTGGTATTTGATCATAAACGTCCGAACATCTTCCCAGCGATCTTTGGCCTGTAGCTGTAAATGGCAAACCCGCTCGGCCACATCCGTCTGAAGGTTGGGATACCTATCCAACCTTGCCGCCACTTCATCAATGCTCCACTCCATGCTCAGCAAATGCAAGCCTACAAATTGAAGGTTTGGATGACGCTCCAAAATCCGATCTCTGGCATTCATCTGCTCCTCATATGAAGGATATTCCGGATGGAGATGCATGTGGTATTCGGGATGATTGGAAAAATATTCCCGATCCGAATCCACCGTCATTTCATCCAATGGTAACCAACAATTTTTAGGTTCTCCCTGATGACCGATCAATAGGATATCGCTCTGCTCAAGAAAATCAAGGATTGGCTTGATTCGCTCATCATCGATCATGATAAAACGACCTTGACGATCCTTCAGGTCCATGCCGATATTTTTCCAAATTTTCACGCCACTTGCACCTTTCTCCAGGCCACGCTGTATTTGTTCAATAGCCTTGGCTGCCCATCCTTCCTCATTTATCCCTTCTGTCGAAAAAGAAGCAATAAACTTGATGCGGTTTGGGTACTGGTGTTCCAGTTGCTTGAGTACTTCTTGCTGTCCCTCGATGGTGTCAAAAAAAGGTATCTCCGTATTGATCGAAAGAAATGATGCACCATATGCCAGTGCCTTCTCCATTTTTTCGATGGAAGTGGTGTTTAAATGTACGTGTGCATCTATAAAAGGACGAATCATTATTTTTCGTTTTTCATGATATCCAACTTGTAGCTGACCAGGTCAGTCACTTCCTTGGTGGCCTTTGGGAAGACTTTCCGAAGGTCGATTTCCTCATTTTTCAGCAGCAGCTGCTGTAGCGTCTTCATGAATATGTTTTTGATTTCCGTGGCCAAGTTTACTTTGCAGATGCCTCTGGAAATAGCCTTCCGTAGCTGCTCTTCAGGCACCCCAGAACTGCCATGAAGGACTAAAGCGGCATCTGTCTCCGAAGCGATTTCACTCAATAGGTCAAACTGCAATTTAGGCTCTTCTTTGTAAAAGCCATGTGCTGTACCAATGGAAATGGCCAATGCATCGACCCCAGTTTGCTCCACAAAGGTTTTGGCCTCCTCAGCGGTGGTAAACCCTTGATGCTCGTGAGACTGTCCCAGCTTGGCCACGTATCCGAGCTCTGCCTCCACGTTGGCACCGTATTTATGTGCCCTCTTTACTACTTCTTGGGTGATTTTTACATTTTCTTCAAAAGGCAATTCACTGCCATCGATCATCACCGAATCAAACCCGGCATCCAAGCAGGCCTGTGCCAGCTCCACACTTCCTCCATGGTCCAAATGGATCCATCCTTCAACGCCATATTCATCCAGTGCTGCCCTGCCCATGGCCACAGCTGTACGGAGCCCCATGTAGTCAATAGAGCTTTGGGTCAACTGGAGTATCACTGGCTCATCCATACTGGATGCGGCCTTCAAGACTCCCTGTAGCGTTTCCAGATTATAGAAATTGGTGGCCAATAGCCCGCGTTTCTGGGCTGTAAATTCCTGTAATTTATGCTTTAACTTCATCACTATGATTAAATTTCTTGATCAAATTGGGACTTTGCCCGTTCTTTTACTGCTTTTAGGGAGTTGAATGCTCCCGTTCCTCCTGCGGCTGTGGTATTTATAGCGCCCATGAGATTCCCATGGCGCAGGCAAGCCTCCCAGTCTGCTCCTTCAAGGAACTTACTGATAAATCCTGCATTAAAACTGTCTCCAGCACCTATAGCGTCCACAAACTGGTCGTTCACAAAAGCCTTCACCTCAGTAACCTGACCATTTTCACACACCAAACCACCCTTCATGCCCATTTTCAGGGCCACTGTATTGGTATATGGCTTGACCGCTTCAAGGGCTTCATTTACCGATCCCTTTCCGGTCAGGGCCAATAGCTCTGCTTCATTAGGGAGGAAAATGTCCACAAAAGGCAGGCATTCTTCATAGTCAAAATTCCACTGATCATCAGGGTCCACTTGCAGGTCTAGCGAAGTGGTCATACCCGCTGCTTTTGCCTTTTTGAAAATGGCCGTTATGTCCTTTTGGATTCCCTTCTGTAGAAAATAATTGGAAAGATGGAAATGCCTGAACGTACCTCCCCGGTCCCAAGGAATATCCTCCATGGTCAATGCCTCCATTGCTCCGCAATAAGTCACATTCGCACGGTCCTGATCATAGTTCATGACCACCGTAAGCCCCGTCTGAAGTTGATCAGCTGTTGAAATAAAATTGGTATCCACGTTTTTGGCTTTCAAGGTTTCCTTCACCATATGACCAAAATCATCCCCGCCAACCTTCCCGCAAAAAGCCGTATCCACGCCCAACGTTGCTATATTTGAGGCAAAAATTGCCGATGAACTCCCCAACACCACATCCATCTTTTGGGCCACTTTTTCGCTGCCCATTTCCGGAAATCCCTGGATCTGGTTTAGGATCAGGTCAATGTTCAGTTCACCGACTACCAGTAAATCCATTTTACCCATAAGTCAAATCATTTATATTTACCCGAGGAAGCAATTGCTCCACATCTGCTTTATATATCATTCCCAAATCTGCCCGGAGACAATTGGCCGCACCAAAGGCAGCGCCATATCTGGCAATTTCCTCAACGCCAAGCCCTTTGCTTACCCCATGAGCCACGCCAGCGGTAAGGCAGTCTCCACAACCTACAGTGCTGATCACTTTTTCCAAGCTAACATTGGCATGGACGAGTTTTCCTTGATAACTGAGGTAGAGTCCCTCTTTGCCTTTGGTCAGGGCGATTAAGTCAACTTTCTCGTGCAATTTGTCAATGGCGTCTTGGACATCAGGCGTACCGCAATATTGCTTGGCCTCATGTTCATTGAGGTGTATGCCAAATACATTTACTTCCAAGGCATGCTCCAACTGGACACCGCTACAATCCAAAATGACCTTTTTCTCTTTTTCGTTTGCTATCGCAATCAATTCTTGATACGCCGTTTCCGGAGCTCCTTTTGGCCAAGACCCTGACATCACCATTATGTCAGCATTTTCACATTCCTTTTTGAACACCCGGACAAATTGCTCAAAATCGTCACGGGTCATCTCTGGCCCTGGCTCCATCAATTCAGTATTCTGAATGGAAGAGGTCTCAGATAGGAAGGTATAGCACTTCCGGTTCATTCCACTTAACTCCACTCCTGTGGTGGTTATTCCAAGACTTTCGCACATGGATTTGATCCATGTGCCTGAGTGTCCTGCCCAAGCCGCCAATAGCTTCGTGGATACACCAGTCTCCTTAAGTGCCATCGCCACATGAACGCCCTTGCCACCAGGAAATTCCTGCTGGGTGGAAATGCGATTAGCTTGGCCCAGACGAAAATCCTCCAGCCAAGCATAGGTATCGATAGAAGGGTTAGGACAGACCGAAAGGACCATTACTTCTCTTTTCTGTAAATGGTCACTCCCTGAACCACCCTGCTGATGGCTCCACTTACGGAGGGATTATCAGGACGTAACCCCAGCTGCAAGCACTTATAAAACCCGAGTAGCTGCCCCACCATTGTAGCAGGAAGGACATTGAAGATTGCTTTTTCACTATCCCCTACTGCAGGAAGGTCCAAAATGGAATGATACCCGTCCTTCTTACCAGCCGCAAAGCTGATGGTCTTTATTTTTCTTTTGTCTTTCCCAATACTTTGGGCCAAATCTTTTTCATAACGCGACACATGCGCATCCTTCGAAAACAAGTAAACCACAATGGAATCCTCGTTTGCAACCGCTCTCGGACCGTGCCTGAAACCAAGAAAGGAGTCATGCTTACAAACCACTTGGCCATCGGTGAGCTCCTGAAGCTTTAGGTGACACTCCCTTGCCACTCCTAGCATCGTTCCGGATCCCAAGAAGATCACCCGCTCAAAATCCAATTCCGCTACCGCTTCAAATTTTTCCAACTGATGGTGCAACATACCCGTTGCCGTCTCCATCGCATCCTCAAACTGTCCTTTCAACTCATCCAGCTGATCAACGCCCGCTACAAGTAGAATTGCCAGTAACATAGAAGTAAAGCTTCCGGTCATGGCCAAGCTATTGTCATTGGAGCCCTCAGGCAGCACCAAGGCAAAACAGTTCCCCTCACAATCATCAGCATATGCAGCGAGTTCACCGTCTGGATTACAGGTAATGATCAGGTGGTAAATTTCCTTGCAGTGCTCGTCAGCGAGCTTTACGGCTTCCACACTTTCTGGGCTATTGCCAGACCGCGCAAAGGACACCAATAACGTGGGGGCATCCTGAAGGAAAAACAATTCGGGATGCGTCACAATATCCGTGGTCGCTATTGCTTGGGTGTGAACATCCGTCATTTGCTGCACTGCCCCTTGGGCCGACTCTCCTATAAAAGCTGAAGACCCGGCACCAGTAAGGATAATTCGAGCATTGCTCTTTTCAAAAATCGGCTTTAGAAAAGTATGAATGGCGCCTTTATCCTTGACAACTTGGCTAAACACCCGCTGCCACAACTCAGGCTGCCCTGCTATTTCCTTTGCCGTGTGAAATGCCCCCAGCTCCTCTGCTTTCTCAGCATCCAGGGTCAAATATGTCGTTTGTATCATATCTTAAAGTAAAATCTAGCTTATGCTATATATCCAAAACAGCCCCTACTCCTAGATGAGGAAGAGTACTGTACTTTCGTTTTACATACACACCAAATTAAACGAAATAAAATGAAACATAAAAATTTCAATTTATTTTTATTAACCAAAATCAAGGAAAATTACCTCCCAACCAATGCACTGCGAAAAATCGAAATATGTTTACAAAATTTAAAATTACTTCGTAATAACCTGAGCTCGACTTATTTTTAGCATTAAAAGCGTCATAGCGAACCCTTTTAAGGAGGATGTGGGTTGGAAAAGGGTGTGGCAACTCGCCGCGGCGAGCTGCCACGGCTTCCACCCGCTCTGGCCTCCCTCTAAGCCTCGCAGTGACGGTTTTATAATCGAACTGAGGTTAATAACCTCTCCTTAGCACCTATCTGCTATTATCTTCCATTAAATCAATTTACAATTACCTATAATAAAATCCTTAGCGATTTACGATATCATGCAGTAAAAATTTTCACTTACTTTCGCTCTTACCATCATCTATCCATTTAAAAAGCACGCTTTCCTCTCACATAAAAAGGCCGGTGGAAATCCATCCCACCGGCCATTATTCAATTGCGATCTCTCCAAATTCACTTGGTCAGTATCAATAAACATTTCAGCCCACCTTATGCATTTTCTATCGTTAAGAGCATTGAAGTGGCCAGTAAATCAGACTGTGGCCTAGAAAAGCCAATGCATAATTTAGGTTCAGTCAATATACTTAAAGTTATAATCTGGATCCAAGTCCTCCAAAAAGCCTGTGATCAAGTCAATGACACTGTCAATATCTTTTTTGCTGGCCGTCTCCACGGTAGTGTGCATATACTTCAGTGGCAAGGAGATCAATGCTGACGGCACACCGTCATTGGAATAGGCAAAGGCATCTGTGTCGGTACCTGTGCCCCGGGAAGCAGCTGCCCGCTGGAAGGGGATTTTACGCTTATTGGCCGCTCCAATGATCAAGTCCAACAATTTCTTGTGCACAGAGGCACCATATGTCAGTACAGGCCCAGCACCGGCTACTTGCTCACCACTGGTAATCTTATTGTACATCGGTGCGGTGGTATCATGGCAGACATCTGTGATTACTGCCACATTTGGTTTTATCTTAGCGGCGATCATCTGCGCACCACGAAGGCCAATCTCCTCCTGCACGGCATTCACCACATAGAGCGCAAAAGGGAGCTTTTTCCCAGCATCATGGATTTTTTTGAGCACCTGGGCGATCATATAACCGCCTACTCGGTTATCCAGTGCCCTTCCTGCAAAGAATTTACCGTTCAGGTCAATAAGCTCATCCTTAAAAGTGGCGACACATCCGACATGGATTCCCATTTTCTCCACTTCCTCTTTACTCCTCGCACCGACATCGATAAAGATATTTTCCAGGCTTGGCTTGTCTTCCTTGTCGCCCTTACGAACATGTATCGCCGGCCAGCCAAATACTCCAGGAATGATCTTTTCATCCGTATGGATATTCACACGCATGGAAGGCGCTATCATATGGTCTGAGCCACCATTTCTGCGCACATAAATATACCCTTCTGGAGTAATGTAATTCACAAACCAACTGATCTCATCAGCATGTGCCTCAATGACTACCTTAAAAGGAGCATCTGGATTGACGACTCCTACGGCAGTACCATAACTATCGGTGAAATGCTGATCCACAAATGGCTTGATATAATCCAACCATAATTGCTGGCCTGAAGCTTCAAACCCCGTCGGCGACGCGTTATTGAGATACTTATAAAGGAATTTTTCGTTTTCTTGCATGAACTTCGTTGTTTGATTATTTAGTTAATAGGTTATTGGATAATACTCCTAAGCCTACCTATTTGTTTCATCCTGATATCCTGTTGTGGTTTTTTGGACGTCTCGATACACCCCTTCTCGACAACTGTAAATCAATGATTATACCACTTCCTAAAGCCTCTCATTTATCCTTTGGAAATCGATTCGTCTTCCCAAAAACCTTCGGATTCATACTTTAAATCGGAAGGTGAAGACTTTTCATCACCCTTGAAAAACCGCCCCCCCTTAAGAGGACATAACGCCACTATTTCTACTATCATAACCCTTACTTCCCTCGACACCCTCCCCGCCTCCAATTCTTCAAATTTATCCATCATCAAGTGAGACCAAAAAACATGAGAACTTAATAATTTTAATCGGCTACTGAATGGGATTATCCTTTCCGACCTGAGATATGTCCATACCCAGAGACATCATTTTCTTTTCTCGGCCTTATCTACAGCGGTATGTTCCCGTGTTTTTTCCTAGGTAGGTTATCCACTTTGTTTTGGAGCATTTTGAAGCCCGAGATAAGTTTATTTCGAGTTTGGGACGGCAGGATCACTTCATCAATATATCCTCTGTGGGCCGCCTTATACGGATTGGCAAATTTCTTGGTGTACTGGTCTATTTTCTCTTGTAGCTTTTCCTGGGGATCGTCCGCCTGTGCAATTTCCTTTTTGAAAATAATTTCCGCGGCACCCTTTGCGCCCATTACTGCAATTTCTGCTGTCGGCCAAGCGAAATTCAGGTCGGCGCCAATGTGCTTGGAGTTCATCACATCATAGGCTCCTCCATATGCTTTTCTAGTAATCACCGTTATCCTTGGCACGGTGGCCTCGGAAAAGGCATAAAGCAGCTTGGCACCATTGGAAATGATTCCATTCCATTCCTGATCCGTCCCTGGCAAAAAACCAGGCACATCCACTAACACCAACAAAGGAATATTAAAACAATCACAAAACCGTACAAAACGGGCTGCTTTTATAGAGGCGTCATTATCAAGCACTCCTGCAAGTGACTGGGGCTGGTTTCCCACCACGCCAACGCTCCTTCCTGCTATCCGGGCAAATCCTACCACCATATTGTCCGCAAAGTTCTTGTGTACCTCTAAAAACGATGCATCGTCCACTATTCCACCCACCACAGCACGCATATCATACGGGTGATTGGGGTTTTCCGGCACCAACTTATCCAACTCCTCCCGGGACTCATCCTCTCGCATTTCATATGGATAGGACGGAGCATCGTCCTCACAATTTTGGGGAATATAGCTGAGGATCTCCTTCATGGTCTTGATACAATCCACTTCATTTTGGCAGGCAAAATGGGTCACTCCGCTTTTGGTGCTATGTGTACTCGCACCACCCAGTTCCTCAGAGCTGACATGCTCCTGTGTAACCGTCTTGACGACGTTTGGGCCAGTCACAAACATATAGCTGGTCTCCTCCACCATGAGGATGAAGTCGGTTATGGCGGGCGAATAAACTGCACCACCGGCACAAGGCCCCATAATCGCCGACAGCTGTGGAATCACGCCTGAAGCCCGGGTGTTACGGTAAAAAATATCCGCATACCCTCCCAGGGAATTCACCCCTTCTTGGATACGGGCTCCCCCTGAGTCATTCAAACCGATGACTGGTGCGCCGTTTTGCATGGCCATGTCCATTATTTTGCAGATTTTTTCGGCATGGGTTTCTGAGAGCGAGCCGCCAAACACCGTAAAATCCTGTGAATACACATACACAAGTCGGCCATTGACCTCTCCATATCCAGTCACTACACCATCTCCTAAATAATATTCCTTGTCCAGCCCAAAGTCTTTGCATCGATGCATTTTAAACTTATCGATCTCCTGAAAAGTCCCTTCATCAATTAGCAAGTGAATCCGCTCGCGGGCCGTCAGTTTCCCTTTTTCGTGCTGGGTAGCTATCCGCTGTTTGCCTCCGCCCAATAGGGCTTCTTCATTTTTCTTTTTTAGCAGTTCCAGTTTTTCCTTGTTTCCTGGAAGGGTATAAACTCCTTTTGTAGAACTTTTCATAAAATCAGCATCGTGGGTTCATCCTACAATATAACGAACTGTTTTTTATCGAAGAAACTTTTTCCCTAGCCCCACTCAAAACTACTCAGGAATACACTTACCTACTCAATCAGAACCTTTCCTTTATTAATCTGACATTATCATAAAGCATTTTAAATAAACTTTTTATATTCGCACAACTAAAAAACCGGGGCTACATGAGACATGAGAAGGCAGCCATAATTGACATGGGAACCAATACCTTTCATTTGATATTGGTAAATCTAAAAGAAGAGGGGTTTGACATTCTTTTCAAAGAAAAAGTCCCTGTTAAACTAGGACAGAAAGGCATTAGTAAAAACGAAATCCATCCCGACGCCAAGAAACGTGCAATGCATACCCTTAAGCATTTCCGAAATTTGATCGACGGGGAAGCCATTGAGCATGTCTATGCTTTCGCTACCAGTGCCGTGCGAAATGCCCATAACGGAATGGAACTGGTACAGGACATCAAAAATGCTTTTGAACTAGATGTCCATGTAATCGACGGCGAGCAAGAAGCTCAGCTTATCTATGAAGGCATTCGTTTTAGCAAGTCTCTTGGAAAAGAAAATAGCCTCATGATGGACATCGGTGGTGGATCAGTGGAGTTTATCATAGGCAATGAATCCAAAGCAAGCTGGAAACAAAGCTTTGAAATTGGCGGTCAGCGATTGCTGGATCTTTTCCATTACCACGACCCTATTCTTCCAGAAGAGATCGACAAACTACAGGCATACCTCTCTGAACGGCTACAGCCGCTAATAGACGCCCTCAAAGTACACCAACCCAAAAGGCTGGTGGGCGCTTCGGGCACTTTCGACACGTTAACAGACATGTACTATGCCGCTGCCCAGCTCACCAAATCAAAGGGACAGACGGTTTTCCACCTGCCCAGAGCTGAATTCAAGCACTTGTCCAAAAAACTGGTCACTCTCAACAAAGAACAACGACTGGAAATCCCAGGCATGATCCCTATGCGTGTGGACATGATCGTGGTGGCTTCCTGCCTCATAGAGTTTATCCTCCAATATGTTGAGGCTGACGAACTGATCTGTTCCAATTATGCGCTAAAAGAAGGAGTCATCTCGAAAATCCTGAAAAACGAATCCATCATCCCCTGCATGGGAATGGAAAAACCATAATCAAACTGCTCACCCTGTCAAGGTGAGCTTTAATTTTATACATTACCATGAATTTTGATTTCAAAAGTTTATTTGCATTTACAAAAGATATATTCCTGAAAATCGGTTGCCCTGAAGCTGATGCTCAAGCGGCTACCGAAGTACTACTTTCTGCAGACCTTCGTGGCGTGGATTCCCATGGAGTGGCGAGGCTATCAGGATATGTAAGACTTTGGGAAGCGGGAAGGATAAACCCTACCCCCAATGTCCGCGTGGTGCATGAAACCCCCAGCACTGCAGTAGTCGATGGAGACGGCGGTCTTGGTCTGGTAGTCGCCCCTATTGCCATGCAGATCGCCATTGAGAAAGCAAAAAATGCAGGAACTGGCTGGGTGTCCGTAAAGAACTCCAATCATTATGGTATTGCAGGTCACCACGCCCTGCAGGCCGCAAAAGAAGACATGATCGGCATGTCCATGACCAATGCCAGCCCATTGGTAAGCCCTACTTTTTCCAAAGAACGTTTGCTGGGCACCAATCCTATTGCGGTAGCCATTCCTGCAGGCGAGGAACCGACCTTTGTGGCCGACATGGCCACGACCACAGCAGCCAATGGCAAATTGGAGATCCTTCAGCGAAAACAAGAAGAAGCCCCTAACGGATGGGTACAGGACAAAGATGGCAATCCGACCACCAATGCTTTTGGTGTAAAAGAAGGAGGAGCCTTGTTGCCACTAGGAGGCGACCGTGAGCACGGCTCCCATAAAGGGTACGCTCTTGGTTCAATAGTTGACATTTTTTCAGCAGTGCTGTCAGGTGCCAATTACGGACCTTGGGTACCGCCGTTTGTAGCTTTCTTGGAGCCTGACCCCAATCCAGTAGGGAAAGGCATCGGTCACTTTTTTGGAGCCATGCGTGTAGATGCTTTTCGTCCCGCGGATGAATTTAAAGGCCATATGGACAATTGGATCAAAAGATTCCGTGCTGCCGAGACCACACCCGGCCATGAGAAAGTACTTATCCCCGGAGATCCGGAAAGAGAACTCGAAAAAGAACGAATGGAAAATGGCATTCCATTACTTGCCCCAGTACATGAAGACCTAAAGGCATTGGGAGAAAAACTGGGCGTCACATTTAGGCAATAATCATAAAACCAATCTAAGTGACCCAAATTATCGTATTCGCTGATATGGAAATTCAGCAGATACGATAATTTTACAATATTTTAATTTTTCAATATTCCATTTTTCCCTATCTTAATGACATGTCAAAATTCCATCATTACCAGACACTAATCACCTGGACCGGCAATACCGGCATGGGCACAAGAGGGTACTTGGCCTACCAACGAAACTTTGATGTCGTTACAGAGGGCCGGCCGGTCATTTACGGAAGTGCCGATCCCCATTTTCGTGGAGATAAATCACGCCACAACCCTGAAGAGTTGTTCCTTGCCAGCATCGCCTCCTGTCATATGCTTTGGTACTTGCACCTGTGTGCCGAAGCGGGAGTGAGTATCGTTTCTTATGAAGACCATGCGGAAGGAATCATGCAAGAAAACAAAAATGGCTCTGGCCAATTCAGTGAAGTGGTGCTCTATCCAGTAGTCACCGTGGAATCCGAATCCATGAAAACCAAAGCCATGCAACTTCATGAGGAAGCAAACAAGTATTGTTTTATCGCCAACAGCTGCAACTTTAAAATCCGCCATAAACCTGTCGTCAGGATTGCTTCCAAAAAGCAAAGCTATAGCTGATCCGATACATTTCGGATCAGCCGCTATGAGGGGGGAAAACTTGCGTTTAGTCTTTTAAAACAGTCTTGGCTCCTGATCAAGGAAATCAAATATAGTCCTCTCCCTTGTTCTTGGCGTCAGCGACAAATTCCTTGAATTTCTTTTCAGCATCCAGCTTACAGATCAAGAGCACATTTTCGGATTCATTGATGAGGTAATTATCCAATCCATGGACTACGACCAGCTTCTGGGGAGACACTTTGATGTAGCTATTGGACGTATCATAGAGCATGGCATTGGCATCCACCACATTATTGTTTTTATCTTTGGGCTTCAGTTTATGGATGCTCAGCCAAGAACCAAGATCAGACCATCCAAAATCACCCAGGATCAGGTAAACATCCTCTGACTTTTCCATAATCCCAATGTCAATAGTGACATTTTTCACCAAAGAATAAGCACGTTTCACGAACGCCTCTTCCTCCGAAGTATCATAAAAATCAGCTCCTTCTTCAAAAACCTCTGCTAATTCAGGCATCTGTTCTTCATATGCCCGGATAATGGACTTGTTTTTCCAAACGAACACACCACTGTTCCAAACAAAATCCCCACTTTCCAGAAAGGTTTTTGCCAGTTCTACATCCGGTTTTTCTGTAAAAGTCTTTACCTTCTTGACTTCCTTCTGGCTATCGATGTACTGGATGTATCCATATCCCGTATCTGGCCTATTGGGTTTGATGCCGATAGTAATCAAGTGACTGTCCTTTTCGGCCTCACTTAAGGCCAAAGCCATGGTCTCCTGAAAAGTCACTTCATGTAAGATCAAATGATCCGAAGGAGTCACAATCACCCGAGCGTCCGGATCTTTCTTTTGGATCACATAGCTGGCATAGGCAATGCAGGTGGCGGTATTTCTTCGAAGGGGCTCTCTTAAGATTTGGGCATCATCCAAGTCCGGCAGCTGCTCTTTGACGACGTGGGCATAAATATGGTTTGTCACCACAATAAACCTGTCAGGGCTGGACAGCTTCACAAACCGATCATAGGTATTTTGAAGCAAACTCCTTCCTGTACCCAGTAGATCTAAAAACTGTTTTGGAAGGTTATTCCTGCTATGTGGCCAAAATTTAGTACCAACTCCCCCGGCAAGAACAACAATATATGGTATATTTTGCATGATTTTTCTTAAACAATCCCCTCTTTCATTAAGTCGTGGATATGGATGAATCCAAAAACCTTCCCCTCTTCCTCCACTACCAGCTGCGTAATGTTACACTCTCTCATTCTATTCAACGCGTTCACGGCATATTCTTGGCGAGTAATGGTCTTCGGTCTTTTGGTCATAATATCTTTTGCGGTCACCTTGGACAAATCCTGGTGCTTTTCGAGCATTCTCCTAAGGTCACCATCGGTAACGATCCCCACCAACTTCTCATCGGCATCTAGCACTGCGGTGGCTCCAAGCCGTTTCCCGCTGATCTCGAGGATTACTGCGGTAAGCACCGCTTCTGCACCCACCACTGGCACAGCATCCTTTACCATCAAGTCCTCTACGGTCAGGTAAAGCTGTTTGCCCAAAGCCCCACCAGGATGGTAGCGGGCAAAATCATCGCTGCTAAATCCCCGAGCTTCCAGTAGGCAGACAGCAAGGGCATCCCCCATCGCCATATGTGCCGTGGTACTCGTAGTAGGAGCCAGGTTCAATGGACAAGCCTCAGCAGCAATCGTAGCATTCAGCACATAATCAGCATGCTCTGCCAAATAGCTTTCCGTATTGCTAACCAAAGCCACTAGCTTAGACCCCATCCGCTTGAGCATGGGCACCAGTACTTTCACTTCTGGCGTATTCCCACTCTTGGAGATACAAAGTACAAAATCTTCCTTTTGGATCATACCTAAATCACCATGAATAGCATCTGCGGCATGCATAAAAAGCGCCGGAGTACCCGTGGAATTCAGTGTGGCCACGATTTTGGTGGCTACAATGGCGCTCTTGCCCACCCCGGTAATTACCACACGCCCTTTGGAATGAAGAATCCCCTCCACACATGCTTCAAAGTCACCGTCAATATTCGGAATCAAATTTTGGACGGCTTCTGCCTCTGTTTGGAGAACTTTGATGGCACTGTTTCTAATATTTTTTATTATATTCAATTTTACCGAGGTTATTAATTAAATTTGTACAAAGGTAAAATTATTTGCTTTAAAAATTTAATGAAAAGCTATCGGCCCATCATTAAAAATAAATAATGGAGTGGATATAAAAATTAAAGAGAACCTCAAAAAGATTTTTGGTTTCAATCAGTTTAGAGGAAATCAGGAAGCAATTGTTGACAACATACTGCAGGGCAACAATACCTTCGTGATCATGCCTACTGGAGCCGGAAAGTCCCTATGCTATCAACTTCCCGCCGTTACCAAAGAAGGTACGGCGATCGTCATATCTCCTTTGATCGCCTTGATGAAAAACCAGGTCGATCAATTGAATGCTTTTGGCATTAATGCCCACTTCCTGAATTCAACACTCAGCAAAACAGAAACCAATAGGGTCAAAAAAGAAGTCCTTTCTGGTGCAACAAAACTACTTTACGTAGCCCCTGAGTCCCTTACCAAAGAAGAGAATGTGGCATTTCTAAAATCTGCACAAATCAGCTTTGTCGCCATCGATGAAGCCCACTGTATTTCAGAGTGGGGCCATGATTTCAGGCCTGAATACCGAAAGATCAAGAGTATCATCGGACAGATCGGTGAAGATCTCCCTATCATCGCGCTTACGGCAACAGCCACCCCAAAAGTACAGCAAGACATTCAGCGAAACCTCAACATGGAGGCAGCGGACCTGTTCAAGTCCTCGTTTAATAGAACCAACCTATTCTACGAGGTGAGACCAAAAGCAAAGTCAGACACCAAGAAGCACCTCATCAAGTACGTCAAATCCCAGAAAGGAAAATCGGGAATCATTTACTGCCTGAGCAGAAAAAAGGTAGAAGAAATCGCCGAACTCCTCAAGGTCAATGGCGTCAATGCTGTCCCCTATCATGCTGGCCTAGAATCCGCCATGCGCATAAAAAACCAAGATGATTTTCTCAACGAGGAAGTGGATGTGGTAGTGGCCACGATTGCATTTGGAATGGGGATCGACAAGCCTGACGTCCGCTATGTCATCCACTATGATGTGCCCAAGTCACTGGAAGGCTATTACCAAGAAACCGGCAGAGCGGGAAGGGACGGACTGGAAGGACACTGCCTGATGTTTTACAAATATGAAGACATCGTCAAACTAGAAAAGTTCAACAAAGATAAACCTGTCAATGAGCGTGAGAATGCCAAAGTACTGCTTCAGGAAATGGCCGCTTATGCAGAAAGCTCGGTATGCCGCAGGAGAGTACTCCTGCACTATTTTGGCGAAAGCCTAAATGAAGATTGTGGTTTTTGTGACAATTGCAAGAAAAAGAGAGATGCTTTCGATGCAAAAGATGAAGTGCTCACGGCCATAGAAGCCGTTAAGGAAACCCATCAACGGTTCACCCTAGACCACATCGTGAATGTCATCCGCGGTGAGCAGAATGAATACATGGAAAGCTACAACCATGATGGACTTTCAGTATTTGGTAAAGGGAAGAATGCCTCTGAAAGACACTGGAGATCCGTCATCCGACAAACCATGATCCATGGATTGTTGGAAAAAGACATCGAAAACTACGGTGTCATCAAGCTATCCGACAGCAGCGACGGTTTTATTAAAAACCCTCATGAGATCACGTTTACGAAAGATCATGATTTTGAAGAGATGATCGAAAATGACGAAGCTGAGGAAATTGCCAACACCAATAAAGCCTATGATGAAAAGCTCTTTGAATTACTAAAATTAGAGCGTAAAAAGGTAGCCAAAAGTAAAGGCTTGCCACCATATGTGGTCTTTCAAGATCCCTCCTTGGAGGAAATGGCGACTGTTTACCCTACTTCTAAAGAAGAACTTGCCCAAATAAATGGGGTAGGTATGGGAAAAGTCACTAAATTTGGAGCATCATTTCTCAAATTAATTACCAATTACGTTGAGGAAAATGACATTATAACGGCTTCGGACGTTGTCGTCAAGACCGCCGGAACACGCTCCAAAGTAAAGATATCAATCATCCAGCAGGTGGACCGCAAAATTGATCTGGATGAAATTGCCAGTAACCTGAATATCGAAATGTCAGAATTGCTGCAGGAAATTGAGCAGATCACTTATAGCGGCACCAAGTTAAATATCAATTACTACATCCATAACATTATGGATGAAGAGCGGGAAGACATCTTACATGATTACTTCATGACCGCCGAAACGGACAACATCAGAGAAGCACTTGACGAACTTGAGGATGAAGACTTTGGAGAAGAAGAAATCAGAGTTTACAGAATTAAGTTTATTTCTGATCATGCCAATTAAAATTTAGATTTAAATACATGAATATACTGTTATTAGGAAGCGGAGGAAGAGAACATGCCTTCGCCTATAAAATTGCCAATAGCCCAAAATGTGACCGTCTCTTTGTAGCGCCGGGAAATGCAGGTACCGCCGACATTGCCACTAATGTATCCATTGGCATTACGGATTTTGCGGCCATGAAGGAGTTTGTCCTTGCCAATTCGATAGATTTGGTAGTGGTAGGCCCCGAAGAACCATTGGTTAAGGGCGTGGCAGACTATTTCGCTTCACAAGAAGAGACAAAAACATTACCTGTTGTAGGCCCAAAACAAAAAGGCGCTACACTTGAGGGAAGTAAGGATTTTTCCAAACAGTTTATGCAGCGCCACCAAGTGCCCACCGCTGCTTCAGCGACCTTTAGCAAAGAAACCATAGACGAAGGACTGTCATTTATCAAAAAACAACAACTCCCAGTAGTACTAAAGGCTGACGGCCTGGCAGCGGGGAAGGGTGTGCTGATCTGCGAAACCTTGGAAGATGCCGAAAGTTCATTCAGAGAGATGTTGCTGGAAAGCAAATTTGGTTCGGCCTCCGAGAAAGTAGTCATTGAGGAGTTTTTGTCAGGTATTGAACTCTCCGTATTCGTAGCGACAGATGGCAAAAGCTACAAGATTCTTCCGGAAGCGAAAGATTACAAACGTATCGGCGAAAAGGACACAGGCCTCAATACAGGCGGCATGGGAGCAGTCAGTCCAGTCCCTTTTGCCAAAGGAGAGTTCCTGAAAAAAGTCGAAGAAAAAGTGGTCAAACCGACCATTGAGGGGCTTGAAAAAGACAATATAGATTATAAAGGCTTTATCTTCATTGGCTTGATGAATAACGATGGAGAACCCTATGTGATCGAGTACAATGTACGCATGGGAGACCCTGAAACCCAAGCCGTGCTTCCTCGTATCAAGAGTGATTTTGTATCGCTGCTTTATGCCATGGGTACGGGCACTTTGGAGGATTATGAATTAACACTGGAAGACTTTACAACGACTACTATCGTTATGGTAGCAGGAGGATACCCAGGAGGCTATCCAAAAGGCGATGTGATCAGCGGACTCGAAAATGAAACCGGCACCAGTATCACCTTCCACGCGGGCACCAGCATAAGCCCTGAAGGAAATGTGGTCACCAATGGCGGCCGAGTACTGGGTATCACCGGCAAAGGAAACAGCATAGAAGAAGCACTTTCCAATGCCTATTCCAGGGTAAATGAAATATCCTGGAAAGATGTCTATTTCCGAAAAGATATCGGTCAAGACATCCTAAATTATGGTAAATAAAACCATAATTTATTCACGAGGAGCATGTTTCAAGCATGTTCCCTAAATAATATATGAATTATGGCAGGATGTAGTAGCTGCTCCACCACCGCTGGAGGCGGAGGTTGCCAAAATAATGGCAGCTGTGGTACGAGCGATTGTAATAAAATGAATTCCTTTGATTGGTTGTCCCATATGGGCATTCCAACCGTGGATAATTTTGATATTGTAGAAGTCAAGTTTAAAGGCGGAAGAAAAGATTATTTCAGAAATGTAAACCACCTCCAGCTCACCACAGGTGACCCGGTGGTGGTGGATGTGCCCAGTGGCCATCATATCGGTTATGTTTCTCTCCAAGGGGAACTGGTAAGGCTTCAAATGCAAAAGCGAAAGATCAAAAATGATGATAATATAACCAAGATTTATCGTGTCGCTTCACCAAAAGACCTCGAAAAGTGGGAGGAAGCAAAAAACAGGGAAGTACCGACCCTATACAGAACCAAGCAAATCATCGATGAGATAAAACTGGAAATGAAATTGTCCGATATAGAATATCAAGCGGACAATTCCAAAGCTACCTTTTACTACTCTGCCGATGAGCGAGTGGATTTCAGGGAACTGATCAAAATACTGGCGTCTGAATTCAAAATCCGTGTAGAGATGCGGCAAATCAGCCTTAGGCAAGAAGCAGGCAGATTGGGCGGTGTAGGTGTGTGCGGTCGAGAATTATGCTGCTCTACTTGGATCCATGATTTCAAAAGCGTCAGCACATCGGCTGCCCGGTACCAAAACTTATCCTTAAATCCCACCAAGCTTTCCGGGCAATGTGGAAGGCTTAAGTGCTGTCTCAATTATGAGCTGGACACCTACATGACTGCTTTGGAAGACATTCCAAATATCGAAAAGCCTTTGTTGACGGAAGCCGGTTCTGCAAAACTCCAAAAAACCGATATCTTCAGAAAGCTGATGTGGTTCAGTTATAACAATGAGAACAACTGGCATTCGATCGACTGTGAAAGGGTGAAAGAGATCATTGAAATGAATAAGGAAGGCAAAAAACCTTTCAGCCTTGAGTTCAATGATGTCGCGGACCTTGAAGAAGATAAGGTCAATTCCAATATCGACTTGGAGATGTTGGACAAAAAATTCAGCAAGAACAACAAGAAAAAGAAAAGGCGCAAACCAAGGCCCAAACAATCGACAGCCAAGGCAGCCGAAGGCCAAAGAGAAAAGCCCATTGGTCGGGGACAAGATCCTAAAGAAAACAAAGGGAAGCCATCTCGTCGTAAACCATCCAATAGAAGAAGAGGAGGGGAAAATAGGCAAGGACAATCTCCACAACAAGCCAAGCCAAATACTGATCAGAAAACGCCACAATCCTCTTCACAAGGTGGCAAGCCCAAAGGCGGCAAAGGCCGGAACAACCGCAGAAAAGGGGGAAGAGGCCCCCATAAAAAAGGCAATCAGCAAAATGAACAATAAATCAATGGCAAACAGGCTATACGGTTCTTTGCTCATGGTATTGTTTTTGTTTTCCTGTAACAACAACCGAATATACGAAGAATACCAAGGACTGGAGCAGCTCTCTTGGCCCATCGCTGACACGGTCAGTTTTGACATTGAAGTCCCTACCGGACAAAATGTCCTTTCCACCCTACGTATAAAATACAACCAAGATTATGATTATTATAATCTTTATGTAAGGTATTTGGTAAAAGACAGTCTTGGGCAAGTAGTGAACAATGAGCTTTTGGACATGAATCTTTTTGACCCCAAGACTGGAAAACCGCTGGGCAATGGCTATGGCTACAGCTTTACACAGACGGACACCCTGCCTTTAAGGAATTTTAAAGAACACGAAAAACTTACGGTGCAGTTTATCCAGTACATGCGAAGCAATGACTTGGATGGAATTGAATCAGTAGGGATAAAACTTGAAAAAGGAGTGAACTAAATCACTCCTTTTTCATTTCATCATGGATTTTCGTCTGGAGTAAATCTTCTTTGTCCAGCCAATATTGCCTACTGAAGACATGGGTAATATTCCAGCCTTTCTCCTTCAAAGCTTTAGGATGGTACACATATGCCTCTTTGGCCGTTTTGGCAGAAAACAGCCGGTTATCATCCGTCAAGACAGCACCTACATACCTATCGCCTTCCAATAGCTCCAAATCCATTTGACGTGAAATGGTAGAGCTTTTTACTGCGTGATTGCCATATGTACCTTCCAGTTTATGTTTGAGGTACCATGAGACCTCGAATCCTCCTGCTGTTTGCTCTTTTATGCCTACTTTTTTACCATTGGACACTTCCTCGGCATATTCCAAATAATCCCTTAGCAGCCGAATCCCTGGATTATAAATCTGCTTGTTTTTAAAATCACGCGCAGAAATACTTGTGATCACAAAAACCTTTCTCCGCGCCCGGGTTACAGCCACATTGAGCCTATTGGTCCCTCCATCCTTGGACAGGGAGCCAAAGTTGGCGATAAACTTCCCCGCCTTGTTCTTCGCATAACCAATAGAAAACAGGACTATATCAAACTCATCCCCCTGAACATTTTCAATGTTCTTGACTTTAATCCTCTTGCCCGTTTGTCCACTTAGCTTTCTGTCTTTCTCCAACAGATCATTGATTAGCTCTCTTTGGAAATAGTTAAAAGTGATCACCCCAAAGGAGTAGTTGGGGTATTCTTTCTCTAGCGATTTGAGCTCAAGAACCACTCTCTCTGCTTCTACTATATTAGTCTGCTTATCCCAGGTTCCATCCACCTTAATCCATTGATATGATCGTTCCGGTGTATTGAGGCTTTCCATTTCGGGAAGCATTGTCAGGTTGTTTTGATAAAAATGCTCATTTGAAAAAGCGATCAATGATAATGAGCTGCTGCGATAATGTCCTTCTAAACTATATTTTTTAAAATAACTTGAAGCCAGCCCTAAGAGCGATTCTATTTCCAGTGCCATATCTTCATGATCGTGGCTATCCATCCGCATCCGATATAGGTCAAACGGCTGTAATTGTTGGCTATCGCCGGCAATGAGGACCTGCTTTCCCCTGAGCATTGCGGGCAGGCCTCTTTCTGCAAAACACTGGGACGACTCATCAAACACCACGAGGTCAAATCTACTCTCAATTGGGAATAATGCCGACACGGTTTCTGGAGATGCCAGCCAGCATGGCACCAAACGAAACAGTTCTGATTCAAATTTCTCTACCAGCTTTTTTATACTCCATATCCGTTTTTTCTTGGTCACTTGATGCAGCAATTCACGGTAAGTAACCAAGTTATTCAGTCGGTTATATTCAAGCTTCCTGAAGGTGTTTTCCCGCAGTCGCTGCTCTGCCATGAATCGGCTTATTTTTAATTTTTCGTCCACGGATTCAGAAAACTCCTCCAGCACATCCCTGACCTTATACAAACTCATCTCTTGAAGTACCGGATACTTGGCTTCGATGTGCTCGATCCAGCTGATTTTCAGCCCTGCCAAAAAAACTTGCTTTAGTTCCTCAAAGCTCTTGCCCGGATATTCATCCATCAGCTTACTAATCACTTCCAAGTCAATGCTCCTTAATTTACGCTTTAGCCTATCCAAAGCCACCATTTCTGTAAAATTCTCCGTAATGGTATCTTGAATCTTATCGAGCTTTTCCTCGTCTGAGGTAGTCAGCAAGTGCTTGATCTGAATAGTGGTAAAATAATTCTTCCAGCCAGCGGCCTTATGTTCTATCAGTTCATTGATCCCAATAAGTTCTTGCAGTATTCTTCTAAAATGATCAAAATCCGCTTTTTCAAAAATCAAATACGGGGTAAGCACCCCTAGTTCTTCTAGGATAAATCGTGCTTTTACCGCTTGTGTAAGGATGTGGAAATCATGATTGAACGCAGTAAAATCAAATGGTTTTGCGAGAAGATTGATCCACGGCTTTCTGTCCAAGAGGGTGTACTGATGGTTCATGTTCAGTCTGTTTTCCAACATTTTGGTCAGAACTTGCAAGCCCTCCTTATCGTTATTGAGCGCATTGTGCTCTAGCAAAGCCCACACCTCCTTAAATTCCTTTTTATAGAATTTAAGGGAAAGGGATTTCCACCAAGAATCTTTCATCGCTATCACATGAAGTACTTTTTGGTAGGTATCCTCTACTTTGCCGTCCTGAATGGACCATTCCACTCCTTCTTCTGCCAAAAGGTTCTTGATGATGTCCACCTTATTTTCCAACCACAATAGGTCCATATCGGACTTTGGATATTTCATCAATACTTTCAATGCCAAGAAAATTTCCTTGCTGTTAATCAGTCCCTGCAATTCCTCCAATCTTCCCTTATGCTCAAACGACTGGTAAACCAACGGAAACTCAAATGGCTGGTATAACAGGTCTCCAAGAATCAACTCCGCTGTACTTTTCAGTTCCTTGATTTCCAGTAGGTTTTCCTTGAAACGGTGAATGGCATTGGCTGTAAACTCTGCAAAATCCACCCTATGAAGCCAAAAGGAATCCGCTTGCTCATATTTGGGACAATAATACAAGTACTCCTTAAGGTCACGCAGAACTTCATCCAGCACATTCCAATGATAATGCTTGTAATACTGTGTGAGGTTAAGGTGCTCATCTCCCAATGAAGAACTCATGTACAATTCCTTGATTGGCACACCACATTCTTCAGTATTGAAAAGTGCATGCCTATAATCTTCCAAAAAATCGCCATGGTTCTCTATCGTACGGACGATCTTACTGAAATTCCTTTCCAATTGGATCGCATCTAGGCTTCTGTTTAGCTCTTTATAGACACCTAGGGAGTTAATTTGATCGGTAATTTTCTTAAACAAGGACGCTCTGTCCGATCTAAAATCATGCACCAATGCCAAAAAAGCCCCATACCCTTGATCTACTAATCGGCTATGGACCACATCCAATGCTGCTCTTTTTTGAGAGACCACCAGTACCTTCTTGTCCCTAGCAATGAAATCTGTCACCAAATTGCAAATCAGCTGGGATTTGCCCGTGCCAGGAGGGCCTTCTACCACGCAGGATCCCCCTTCCCGCACCGTCTTCAGTACTTCTTCCTGGCTCGCATCCAACGAAAAGGTATTGAACAAATTTCCCGCTGCCTGAGAAACAGGCTCTTCTTCCCCATGCGCAAACCACTCCGTAAAAAGGCCCTCCAAATCCCCCGCCGAATACTTATCCATCAACTCCTCATAATCCCTGATCAAAAAGGAACTTTTCTGTGAAAACTGTCCCAACACCGCAGAAGGAGTCAATCTCAACACCCCGGTTTTGTATCCCTTGTCGCATGCTGCAGCACTCTTTAAGGTGAAGTCTTCAAGCTTGTCCTGAAAAAGCTCCTGACTGAAGTTAAGTGACAGTTCTTTTTTCAGGTACTGATAGAGCTCAGTCCGGAAAGGAGTAGGCTCCTTCGGAAACAACTCCAACGGGTTCTCCCACCATTCCTTCTTAAAAGGTTGCTGATTGGCATTGGCATAAGCCAACAAAAAAGCCCTGTTAAAAAAAGGCTGATCACCGGATTTTTTCTTGAGGCACCAGTGCTTCCCTTCCCGCATTAGCCGGACCGGAAAAAAAAGCAAAGGACACCTAACAACCTGCTCATTAGGGAGCTTACCTTCTATAAAAGGCCAAGCGACATAAAGGCTTTTTTCACCGCTTTCCTCTTCGGCCAATTTCACTCGCTGTTGTATCCGCTTTAAACGAAGCGAAAGCTGATTGATGTGACTGTCCCTAGCATCCTCAACGGGAAGAAGTGGTACTTTCTTTTTTCTCCCCAATAGCTCCACAATATAGGTAAAGGAATTTTCATGCTGTAGAAACTGGATTTCCTTCAAGTCTATCATTTGGGTGCTCACCAGTTTTGGCAAGAAAATGGACCTGTTCCTCGCTGACAAATCCATCAACCTGTTCATATAGACCTGAAAGATATCCTTTATCATAAAATCCTATTTAAATGGAGATTCCTTTTCCTTTGCCATATGGTTATATACAATACCGTCCATGATTCCCGGCATCCATTTATTCAAAAACACAGCCAATTTTCCCTCGCTCGTCAATACCAGGTCACGCTTACGCTTCAATGTGGCTTTTAGAATATGTTGAGCCACCTCATCAGCGGTCATCATATCATCTTCGTTCCTAGGAGATTCCCCCTGCGCCCCGCCGTCAGCAGTCAAGGCATTGTTTCGGATGTTGGACGCTGTAAACCCCGGACAGGCTACTAGGATATGAACGCCCCTTTTCATAACTTCTGTACGCAGTGACTCCAAAAAACCGTTCATGGCATACTTACTGGCGGTATAAGCGGTTCTGGCAGGAGTTCCTCGATACCCGTTGATGGACGAGACACCAATGATTGAGCCTTTCTGATCCAAAATTTCAGGGAGGCAATACTTAGTAGCATATACAGTTCCCCAAAAATTGGTGTCCATCACCTTATGGAAAACGGCGGTGTCCAATTCCTCAAAAAGAGCCCGCATGGATATGCCGGCATTATTGATCAGTATGTCGATCTTCCCAAAGTGGGCTTTCACCTTATCGGCCATGTTTTTATTGTCATCTTCAACCCCAGCATCCGCCAATATCCCCATGCATTCCACTCCTGATTGCTGCAATTTTACCAAGGTATTATCTACTTTCACTTGACTTCTACCTGTAATCGCCACCTTGGCTCCCTCTTTTCCAAAAGCAAGGGCACATGCTTCCCCAATACCAGAAGTAGCTCCGGTTACGATCACTACCTTATCTTTTAAATTCATTCTCTGTTTCATACTTTAAGCCTAAATATAAGCATTTCGACCAAATTGGTTGCCCGTACCCAGTCGAATTGGTAAATGATGGTCGATCAAAAGGAAATCAAGCCTAAAATCTTATGCCTGAAAAACGCATCATAGCGACTACTCAGAATCCATTGCCACAATTCAGATAATATCATTAATTTTGCAGCCTATGTCGAGAAAGATGAAAAATAAGGTTTTAAAGAACCTTACGATAGAGCGGATTGCCTCTGAGGGCAAGAGTGTTGCACACTACGAAGGAAAAGTAGTATTTGTCCAAAATGTGGCACCAGGAGATGTGGTAGACGTCAGGATCAGGCGTGGAAAGAGCAGTTTTATGGAAGGTGAAGCCATCCATATTCATGAATATTCCAAAGATCGGGTAGAGCCCTTCTGCACTCATTTTGGTGTATGCGGAGGGTGTAAATGGCAGCATATCAATTACGATCTGCAGATGGAATATAAGCGCCAGCAGGTCCTGGACCAGTTTCAGCGGATAGCAAAAGTCCCCATTCCGGAAGTCCTGCCCATTATAGGCTCTGCCGAGACCCAGTATTACCGAAACAAATTAGATTTTACATTTTCCAATAATCGATGGCTCACAAAGGAAGAAATCGATTCTGGAAAGGATTTTGAAAGAAATGCCCTTGGTTTTCATATCCCTAAGAGATTTGACAAGATCGTAGATGTGGAGCACTGCTATTTACAGGGAGGGCCATCCAATGATGTGCGGAATGCACTTAGGGATTTTGCCCTTGAGAAAGGACTGACTTTCTTTGATATGATCAAACAAGAAGGACTTCTGCGAAACCTCATCATCAGGACCAGTATCACAGGTGAGACCATGGTGATCGTACAGTTTGGAGAAAACGCCCCAGAGCAGATCGACCAAGTCATGACATTTCTTTCCGAGCGATTCCCAGACCTCACCTCTTTGCTCTATATCATTAACTTAAAGAAAAACGAGACTTTCCACGACCAGGATATCCACACCTTTATGGGGAGAGATTATATTATAGAGGAAATGGAAGGGCTCCAATTCAGAGTAGGTCCCAAATCTTTCTACCAAACCAATTCAAAGCAAGCTTATGAGTTGTATAAAGTGGCTCGGGAATTTGCAAATCTAAGTGGCGACGAAGTAGTGTATGACCTATATACGGGCACAGGAACGATCGCCAATTTCGTAGCCAAAAAAGCCAAACAGGTCATCGGTATCGAATACGTCGAAGCAGCGATTGAAGACGCCAAGCTGAATGCCAAGGAGAATTGTCTTGACAATACCTTGTTTTATGCGGGGGATATGAAGGATATGCTAAATGATGAGTTTGTCGCTTCACACAACGCTCCCGACGTAATCATCACCGACCCTCCACGTGCCGGGATGCATGAAGATGTGGTCAACATGCTCCTCAAACTGGCCGCTCCGAAAATCGTTTATGTGAGTTGCAACCCTGCTACTCAGGCCCGGGATGTTGCCCTTCTGGGCGAAAAGTATAACGTGGATATCGTTCAGCCAGTGGATATGTTTCCACAGACCTATCATGTCGAAAATGTAGTTTTGCTTACCTTACAGAAGTAATGAATGGAGAATTTGAAATTATAAATTGATAAAAGAGGTTGCAGATCCTTCATGGTCGAGACAGGTTATCCACCGAGGACTGTGTCCCGAAACCAATAACCTCATAACGAACCACTCGCAAAAATAATTAACATCATGAGAGACGATAATGATCCAGAATTGAACGGGAAATACCTTGGAACGATTACCAAAGACTTTGTCAAAGTATCGGAAACACTGAAAGAAGCATCATACCAAGTACGATCCAGGAAATTTTCCGAATTTCCCATTTTCCCGGTTTGCAAAACCGAGCAACCGATCGGACAGCTATTGATCGGTAATACAGATGTAAAAGTCGATTGGAATTATTACATTACTTATTTGGATGAATTTGTCCAGCGAAAATTGGTGGATCAAGAAGCTATCGAGGATTTCAAAGGCGCCTATAAAAATCCTGATGAATACTGTTGTCTCTTTGTAGTGGATCAGGACTTTACCAATTTCGTTTACATTCCCTACCCAAATGAATAAATTTAGAGGGGGTCCCTTGCGGTTGTTAGCAATGGCCCCCCTCTACCACAAATCTACCATTTTTATAAAGCCATATACACTTTAAGTAAATTCGCCATATCTAATTATTGGATCCTCCTTGGTGTATGCATCGCAGGATTGGTATAAATCCTGCGTATCTTACATGCACTTTCCTCACTATCCCAATATAAATCCATCTGATATGGAGTGTTTTCGTACACTCCGGAACTGGTTTTTTCCAAATAATCATGAAAACCATTAAAAGGCCCTACGTTATCCCCTCCGTTTGAAGGATCCAGTCTTGACATCCCAACGGTGATGGTCGTATTTTGAGAATCATCTGTTTCGTTGACATTTACAAGCTCCCCTGACACCATTAAAGCCCTTTGGCCATTTTCCAATAGGTAATCACTAACCTCTGCTTCCTTAATATCAGGACAACCATCGCCATCGCTGTCCAAGTCCAAATGGTTGGGTACGCCATCTCCATCGGTATCTATTTCATAGCAAACCCCTTCTAGTGCAACATCAAAAGTGTAAGCAAAAAGGTTTGCCACAAATTTCCTGATATTGGTATCTGTATTTGAAGAAGATTGGTTATCCCGCAATGAAGTAGCATCAGGAATGATTACAATTCTACGGTCTCTATCTTTAATCGCAACGGCTTTACCATTATCATCTACCATTGCAACTTCAAAGTCTCTGAGTGATGAATTAACAGTCATTTGAACGGTTCCCGATTGGCTAATATCTGAAATTGGCCAATAACCATTGGTAAAAACTTGCTCGCCTATAAGGCCATAAGGTACATCAGGGTTGTCATTATCGTTTGTTATAAAATATCCATAGTCAATTGCATTGTTCTGCAATACTAAAACTGCTTTGTCATGATCTATTGCCCATTGGAGTAAAGTCGTATTCACCGATTCTGGCACTTTGCCTGATGAACCTGGGTCATTTTCAGCGTCAGCAATACTAGAGCCTACAAAAAACACATCTATCCCTTGAGCAATAAGACTAGCTTCTGTAATGTCTCCAGCAGAAGCAAATGGAACAACCTCTACAGATTCCACATTACTATACACCCCATTTTCCCCATAATTATCGGGGTTTATTAATAGGTTAGTCATCATTCCAGATCTCCCTGTGCTTGTATCTAAATACCCTACTTTAAAAGACCTATTTAATACTGCGTTACAACTATGCCCCTCTATTTTATCAAGTATTCCGTCATTATCATCATCAAGGTCTATCAAGTCAGGAATACCATCTCCATCTAAGTCTTGACAGCTATTTATGGCTGCGTTAGTCGCCTGTTCATTATAGGTGCTTTCATAATCTACTATTCCTGATAAATCACTGTCTACAATATCGGCTAAGCCATCTCCATTTTGATCAGAAGATGTGTTTACCTCCGTGTCAAATGAAAAGTCAGCGGGAGCTAACAAATCATCAATTGCTCCTGCTTCATAAGCATCAGAACAACCATCATTATCGCTATCGGTATCTAAATGATTAGGGACCGTATCACCATCGGTATCTTGCTCATCGCAAAATTGCTCTAAGTACCTATCAAATACATACCCCCATAAACTAGCTATGGCTTTTTCACTGTCTGAAGAAGGAGTGACTGTATTGTCGTTATCGAGGTACATCGTGGCATCTGGAAATATAACAAGGTTTATATCTCTGTCTGCTACTAAAACATCATGATTGTAATCATCCCGCATCAAAACGTCATAAGACCGTGTAGAGGAATATATAGTTAACTGAACTGTACCTGTTTGATCTAAACTAGTAGTTGGCCAATAACCATTAGTAAATACAGTATTTCCTAATGCTCCATATGGCATTCCTGGGTTTTGGTTATCATTACTTAGCCTATATCCATAATCTACCGCATTATTTTGAAGCGCGAAAATACCTTTATTATGCGCTGCTGCCCAGCTACTTAGGGTTTGATTAACGGCTGTTGGTGCCTTTCCTGAATATGTTGGATCATTTAACGATTGGCCATCTATATTAGACCCTACATAAAATATATCTATATTATTTGCTAGTAAATTAGCTTCTGTTACTTCTGTCGGTGAAGAAAAAGGAATTAACGTTACCCCACGCACCTTATTATACACGCCATACAAACCAAAGTTATTAAGGTTATACAACAAGTCTACCATTAAACCATCTGCTGCTGCACCATCGTCAAGGTAACCTACCCGTATGGTTCGGTCTAATTCTTCACAAAAATATCCTTCATCTTTATCCGTTACCCCGTCGTTATCGTCATCAATATCCAATGCATCACACAGCCCATCGCTATCTGTGTCTAATGGGTAGGCCTCACACATTGTTTTGAGTGTGAAGTTTACTTCGTCACACAAATCATCTTGAATAGCTATGGCTATTTTTTCAGGTGCTACTACAGGATATTCTATTGTTTCTCCTGCTTTTACTATAATATCAGGAAAACTATCATGAATCTTAAAATCATCTATGTACACGTATTCTCCATTATCTGAAGTTGATAAAAATTCAACTTGTACATTTTCATTTCCAGGTCCTGTAAAATCCTCTATCCCAATATACACTTCTTGAGGTGAAAGGTTATTGTATTCAGTAGTGTTACTATATTCGTAAAGATTGGTGTAGGTAGCCCCTCCATCGGTAGAAACTCTAAATATAAAGCCTTCCCCATTTTCAAAACTATTACCACGATCATAAACAAACGTTATAAACGCATCATCGCTAAGTCCAGATAAATCTACACTTCTATACACCCTAGTTCCATTGTTAATATACATTTGCTTACCTAATATCTCTGATTGACTCGATCCATTTACTGTACCTGAATTACTTGAATTGCTTTGGAGCCATTCTGTAGTAAGCCAAGCATAAATTTCTCCAGAGCTATTATCTCCATTGGAAAAAACAGAACCTTCAAAATTATCGGCTATCGTAATAGTGGAAGGAACCGGATAGGTATAATTTCCTGCTGCGCCGGTAAGAAGGGTAGCTATTTCTTTATCACGCCCATTTACGGCACCATCTCCATTAAAATCACTAAAAATTCTTACGCTATTATTTTCCAAAGGAGAACCGTCATTTGTAACAACAGTACCTTCAACTATATAACATTTCAAACAAGTAGCTGCTTTTATTCCATCCAAACTTGACCCTACTCCTTGTTGGACTGTAACTCCTCTTACAATTGGAGAACCATCTGCATCGACACAGGCACCATCAGCACATAGATTTTTAGTGGCAGCCGGATTTCCACCATCATTAAAGGCCTCCTGTAAGTCTGCCATAGAAAACCCGCCATCTCCTTCCAAAGCATCTGGACAACCATCGCCGTCGCTGTCGAGGTCTAAATGATTAGGTATCCCATCTTTATCATAATCACAAGCCCCTCCCTCCTCTCTTATTGCCACCCTATCAATTACAAAATCATCTTCACTATTGCTCGGCCCTAAGGTTTTAAACGCTAAATAATAATCGTCTGATGATGAATTGACACTAAAACTACTATTAATCACTTGATAACCTTTACCCGTCCCTCCGTCATTATAGTTTTTCAAGGAGCTCAATGATTTTCTCACTATCTCTTTTTCAACAGCATCAGTTGTTCCGTTATATAAATAAACAACATAGTCCTGATTATTTGAAACTGGAAAACCTCGTAGCGCTATATCAAATGCAAGTTCATAAGTTGCCGTTGAAGATAATTTCTGCGGAAACTTGTAAACAATTGATTTGTTGGGATCTTCACACAAAGCATTTATCGCCCCAGAATTGCTGTTATCTCCATTTAGTTCCCCAAATAAATCTTCATACAGCGGAGAATTTACTTGCCCACTATTAACTCCATACCCAAACACTCCATTTGGGTACTGAAAATGTTTAACTTCAAAATCGTCCCCTTGGGAAATGTACCAATGGGGAGCAGTATTAGCATTCGTAAAACCTCCATCAATAATTAATCCTCTAAAATACTCAGGACTTTCATCAATATCCGGAATCCCATCATTATCATCATCTAAGTCATTACCATTGATTACACCGTCTCCATCATAATCACAACTTGGATCTGTTAAATCTCCACCAGGACAAGGAGCGTAAGCACAACCTCCCAAAAACTTAATTTCCGCTACGCCAGACCTATCAGATACCGAATAGCTAGATGTAATTTCTACTCTTGAAACTGGTCCTGCAAAATAAAAAGTTACTCTTGCTGTGGAATTTGAAGGTGCACTAAGAGACGTGGTCGCAGAATTAGTCCCCGAATTACTAATGTTAGCCGAATAACCACTTTGAGAGGTATATGAGGTATAACGTACCGGATTGCCTTGAGGATCATAAGCTGTTAACCTAGCGCGTTCTGCTCCACTGGAGGTATGGGCTAGATTACCTATATACAGGTAAAAGTTCTCCAAAGGTCTATTGAATACGATATTTCCACCCCTATAAGTCGTTCCATCACTAATTACTGTAAGCCGCTTACCTAGACTATTTTCACTCCAGTAAATCCCGTTTTTGGTCCCTATTTGCTCCACCATAAAAGTAAAACCATCAATTGGGGTTGCTATTGGTTCTGTTAGTGTGTGTAAATAAGTAGTTTCGCTAAAGCTCATGGTATTAGGGCTGATAACTTCGGTATTACTGTCCTCCGCACACGGAGATGCAGAGGTTGCGATACCTCCATCGAAAGACTTCCCCTCAAAAACCTCTGCACTTGGCTGCCAAAGCAAATATTTGAAACGATCAACTCCGTTATTCAAATATGTTTCACTTTTGGTGTCGGCATCTAATTTGGGCATGCCATAACTAGACGACAGCAACACCAAGGCAAAACCTAACAATATCTTATAATTCACCTTATACATAAAGCTTACTTTTTTTATTGAACTGTCCCCTTATTCCTTTACCACGAACACCACATTCATAAAGGAACCTTCATAGACTTCAGCACCATCTATAACATCATAGGTTAATACACCTGTTTCAGAAACTTGTACGTTTTCAAACAAACTTTCATCAAACCATGTAATATGGTATTCCAATTCATTTGCAGGCAATACAGGAATTCCTTCCGAAGCCCCGGTGCTGCTCACCAATGGATTCGTAAATTGACTGATATACTTGGAATGTAAATCTATGGTACCGAAGGTATCTCCTGAAGGCACCTGCTCTTCATTCACAGGAATGAGCACAGATGGCATGTAAAAGAATTTTGGCAGTGTTGCCTTAAGGGATTTAATAACACCGTCTGTTCCTGCAACCAGTACACGATCCTTCTGACCTGTCTCAGCAGCCTCAATCGTACCAATGTTTGTATTAATCTCACGTATTCTTACATTACCATCTTTTACATCAAGCCTAACCGAAACGGCTTCACCTGAAAAATCCCCTACTCCTACATTACCCACTTGGTAAATATGCTCGGTATTCGATTGTGCCTTTGCTGTGGTATTTTCTATTTGCCATGGCTCCGTTACATTTGTTTGTATCCATGTAGCATCATTAGTTGAGGGATCTCCATCAGGGTCTTCAATATAAGTATATACATCGCCCGTCATTTCATCAACATAGATATCACCTCCCTCTCCTGTCGTGCCGTTTCCGTTCGGGTTGCCCGTTCCGCTCTGCGTGACATCAAAGCTCACCGCTGAACCATCAACGGCAGTATGCGTTACCGTGCCGTTGTTAACCGCCAGCATGTCAGAAAGGCCACTCGCCTGTTCCCAGGTATCGGTCGTAGGATTATACGTGTAGATTTCCCCTGTCGATTCGTCAACATAGATATCACCGCCTTTGCCTTGGGTGTCGTTACCGTTCGGGTCGCCCGTCCCGCTCTGCGTGACATCAAAGCTCACCGCTGAACCATCAACGGCAGTATGCGTTACCGTGCCGTTGTTAACCGCCAGCATGTCGGAAAGGCCGCTCGCCTGTTCCCAGGTATCGGTCGTAGGATTATACGTGTAGATTTCCCCTGTCGATTCGTCAACATAGATATCACCGCCCTTGCCTTGGGTATCGTTACCGTTCGGGTCGCCCGGGCCGCTCTGCGTGATATCAAAGCTCACCGCTGAACCATCAACGGCAGTATGTGTAACCGTGCCATTGTTCACCTCAAGCATATCGGTGTTTTTATCCCACTCTCCAGTCGTTTCATTGTATACATACGTGTCGCCCGTGCTGTTGTCGATATACACATCACCACTCTCGCCTGACGTACCGTTATCATTGGGGTCGCCCTCGTCAACCGTGATCGAATCGCCATCGCCGCCAACCTTTACCCAGTCCGTACCATCATTGGTATATACCGTTCCTGTGGTTTCATCGACATAGATATCACCGGCCGCCCCAACTGTACCGTTGTCGTTCGGATCGCCCGTCCCGCTTTGCGTGACATCAAAGCTCACCGCTGAACCATCAACGGCAGTATGCGTTACCGTGCCGTCCTCTACACTCAGGCTGTCGCTGTTGACCTCCCACTCCCCGCTTTCCGGGTTGTAAACATAGGTGTCCCCTGTGCTGTTGTCAACATACACATCGCCCGCTTCGCCTGGCGTGCCGTTATCGTTGGGGTCGCCCTCGTCAACCGTGATCGAATCGCCGTCGCCGCCGACCTTTACCCAGTCCGTACCATCATTGGTATATACCGTTCCTGTGGTTTCATCGACATAGATATCACCGGCCGCGCCAACTGTACCGTTGTCATTCGGATCGCCCGTCCCGCTTTGCGTGACATCAAAGCTCACCGCTGAACCATCAACGGCAGTATGTGTAACCGTGCCATTGTTCACCTCAAGCATATCGGTGTTTTTATCCCACTCTCCAGTCGTCTCATTGTATACATACGTGTCGCCCGTGCTGTTGTCGATATACACATCACCACTCTCGCCTGACGTACCGTTATCATTGGGGTCGCCATCGTCAACCGTGATCGAATCGCCGTCGCCACCAACTTTCACCCAATCGGTACCGTCGTATGCGTATACATCCCCGGTACTCTCGTCCACATATACATCCCCGGCCTCGCCAACTGTAACGTTGTCATTCGGATTTCCTGATCCGCTTTGCGTTATATCGAAACTCTCGGTGTTGCCATCAAGGTCGGTATGGGTTACTTTTCCACCTGATACCGTCAGGCTGTCGCTGTTGACCTCCCACTCCCCGCTTTCCGGGTTGTAAACATAGGTGTCCCCTGTGCTGTTGTCAATGTACACATCGCCCGCTTCGCCTGGCGTGCCGTTATCGTTGGGGTCCCCATCGTCAACCGTGATCGAATCACCGTCGCCACCGACCTTAATCCAGTCCGTACCATCATTGGTATATACCGTCCCTGTGGTTTCATCGACATAGATATCACCGGCCTCGCCAACTGTAACGTTGTCGTTCGGATTTCCTGATCCGCTTTGCGTTATATCGAAACTCTCGGTGTTGCCATCAAGGTCGGTATGGGTTACTTTTCCACCTGATACCGTCAGGCTGTCGCTGTTGACCTCCCACTCCCCGCTTTCCGGGTTGTAAACATAGGTGTCCCCTGTGCTGTTGTCAATGTACACATCGCCCGCTTCGCCTGGCGTGCCGTTATCGTTGGGGTCCCCATCGTCAACCGTGATCGAATCACCGTCGCCACCGACCTTAATCCAGTCCGTACCATCATTGGTATATACCGTCCCTGTGGTTTCATCGACATAGATATCACCGGCCTCTCCTGTCGTGCCGTTTTCGTTCGGGTTGCCCGTTCCGCTCTGCGTGACATCAAAGCTCACCGCTGAACCATCAACGGCAGTATGCGTTACCGTGCCGTTGTTAACCGCCAGCATGTCGGAAAGGCCGCTCGCCTGTCCCCAGGTATCGGTCGTAGGATTATACGTGTAGATTTCCCCTGTCGATTCGTCAACATAGATATCACCGCCTTTGCCTTGGGTGTCGTTACCGTTCGGGTCGCCCGTGCCGCTCTGCGTGACATCAAAGCTCACCGCTGAACCGTCAACGGCAGTATGTGTAACCGTGCCGTTCTCAACTGCCAGCATATCGGTGTTTTTATCCCACTCTCCAGTCGTCTCATTGTATACATACGTGTCGCCCGTGCTGTTGTCAATGTACACATCACCACTCTCGCCTGGCGTGCCGTTATCGTTGGGGTCGCCATCGTCAACCGTGATCGAATCGCCGTCGCCACCAACTTTCACCCAATCGGTACCGTCGTATGCATATACATCCCCGGTACTCTCGTCCACATATACATCGCCGGCCTCGCCAACTGTAAAGTTGACGTTCGGATCGCCAGTGCCTGTTTGGGTTATATTAAAGCTTATTTCGGTATTATTTTCAGACGTATAGGTGTACGTTCCGTCCCCATTATCCTTAAGAGTGGTTACCGTCTCATTGGACTTTACAAGCTCATCAAAGCTTATGGTCTGCGTGTCACCTGCATCGTCAACGTAGGTGAATTTATCTCCATCGTAGCTCACATTCCCGCCGACGCTCTGGATGTACTCCTCTACCGTCGTGTAATCATTGCCGTTGATCGTAACGGGACCCTCATTGATGATTTCCTCGAACTGTTCCACCACACCGGCAGGAATGTCCACTGCTGTTCCCGTACCCGCAATGGGATCGCCATTCTCGTCGATCTCCGATTCGTTGTAATACGTATAGGTACCGTCGCCATTGTCCACAAGGGTGGTTACCGTTTCGTGTTCTTTTACAAGCTCTTCAATGTTGATGACCTGCTCATTACCTTCTTCATCCACATAGGTGATATTTTCACCGTCGTAATATACATTGCCGCCTACGTTCTCGATCAGCTCCGTAATGGATTTCTTTACGGTCTCATTATTGATGATGTCACCGAATTCATTGACCACAGCTGACGGTACATTGATGATCGTCTCCAGTCCTTCCTCGTTCGAATAGGTATATGTCCCATCACCATTGTCCACCAAGGTGGTTACCGTCTCGTGTTCTTTTACAAGCTCTTCGATGTTGATGACCTGCTCATTACCTTCTTCATCCACATAGGTGATATTTTCACCGTCGTAATATACATTGCCGCCTACGTTCTCGATCAGCTCCGTAATGGATTTCCTTACCGTCTCATTATTGATGATGTCACCGAATTCATTGATCACAGCTGACGGTACATTGATGATCGTCTCCAGGCCTTCCTCGTTCGAATAGGTATATGTCCCATCACCATTGTCCACAAGGGTGGTTACCGTTTCGTGTTCTTTTACAAGCTCTTCGATGTTGATGACCTGCTCATTACCCTCTTCATCCACATAGGTGATATTTTCACCGTCATAATATACATTGCCGCCTACATTCTCGATCAGCTCCGTAATGGATTTCCTTACCGTCTCATTATTGATGATATCACCGAATTCATTGACCACAGCTGACGGTACATTGATGATCGTCTCCAGTCCCTCCTCGTTCGAATAGGTATATGTCCCATCACCATTGTCCACCAAGGTGGTTACCGTCTCGTGTTCTTTTACAAGCTCTTCGATGTTGATGACCTGCTCATTACCCTCTTCATCCACATAGGTGATATTTTCACCATCATAATATACATTGCCGCCTACGTTCTCGATCAGCTCTGTAATGGACTTCCTTACCGTCTCATTATTGATGATGTCACCGAACTCATTGATCACATCTGACGGTACATTGATGATCGTCTCCAGTCCCTCCTCATTCTTATAGGTGTAGGTACCGTCGCCATTGTCCACTAGGGTAGATGTTGTTTCATTCAATAACGTTTCAATGCTAACCTCTACTAAATCCCCCTCTTCAGTGGTATAGCTAAATGAATCACCATTATAGTAGACATTTCCTCCGTTTTGCTCGATGATTTCCACCAGCTCTTGTAAAACCTCAGTATTGTTTACTATCTCCGTAAACATATTCACAACGTCTGAAGGAACATTTATGATCGTCTCCTCTCCTTTTTCGTTGGTATAAAGATATGTCCCATCCCCTTTTTCTTCCAAAGTGGACGTAGTTTCCTGTAGTAAATCGCTGATATCGATTTGCACCAAATCGCCCTCTTCATTTACATAGAAGAACTGCTTTTTTTCAGGATCAAATATCACATTATTGGCATCATCACCAGTAGATCTCAGCCTTCTCCATTTGTTTGAAAACCAGTAATAATAACCTGGTGAAATCAAGTCACTGTCTGTGATATTGAAAACCAACAGGCTTTCAATATTTCCTTCAGTTATCGTTTCGTTATCCGTAACGCTCTTCAATGCTATTCTTGGGATCAAAACTCCTTTATCTGATGAAACGATCTCCAATTGAGATGAAGGGTTCGGCGTGTTGGTTCCTATCCCTACTTGAGCATTGGCATACCCCGCTCCTAGGCAAAATAGCAACACTAAAAGTAAATTTTTCATGCTCATATTATTTTGGTCAAATGTCTTACAATATTTTTTTGTTATTCTAATGGTTCTGAGATTACCTGGATCCACCCTTTAAACTCTTCCTTTTGGCCATTTTGCATTATGACTTCGAGCACATAAAAGTAGGTTCCATCGACCAAGCCTTTTGCGGCCCAATCATTTTGGTAATCTTCAGCTTCATATACATGGTCACCCAACCGATTGAAGATGGTGATCCTATTTTCTTTAAACTTGTTCAGCCCATTGATTATGAATGTATCGTTATCTAAATCACCATTTGGGGTAATCACATTGGGTAAAAAGAACTTGTTTACCTTATTAATGTCCTCATCTTCGTTGTCTTCTGGATTAGCATCTTCTTCTGCCGAATTCACATTTACTGCGTTTAGGATCGTCCCCTCTTTTTCCGTCGTAATGGTCAGCTTAATGACCATTTCATCTCCAGCAATAAATTCTGGAATGCTCCACATCAAGGTCTGTCCATTCACTTCCAGCTCATACTCCAAAAGCCCAAATGCCGACTCCACTGTCATCTCTTTAAAGCGAGTTCCCGGAGGAAGATTATCCACCAGCACCACATCAGTAGCATTGACATCACTGTTATTTTGCACTATAATTTCATACTCAAGATCATCTCCTTCCCATACCACTTTCTCAAATGACGTCTTGGTAACCCTTAAATCAGTAATTCCGCTTTGTATCAAAGCAAAGGTGTACACCCCGCTAGCATTAAGCCGTGCCTTTGCGGTGACAGTGTAGTTTTCAATATCTACCACTCCTCCCAAATCAATCCATTGCCCCTCTTCCTCATCCCATTTTACGATGTGAATATTACGCTTTTCTTCACCTAGGATAAATGCAGGAGTGGTCACATCACGCCAGGACAACGTCACATCTATATCTTCACCTCCACCACTTACCCAGTTCAAAACCCAATATTCTGAATCATCAATCTCCTGAATTTTTGACTCCTTATTTGCCCGCGGATAGTGCGCATCGGGATCCTCAAAAAAATACTTGGTTTCTGCCGTATATAAATCACCCGCAGGGGAATACGACATCCCATCGAACCTAAAGTAACCTTTATCACCGATTGGACATATAAAATCCTCATTTCCACTCTTTTGAATCACCCCATCAACATGACTATCGTCTGAAACATTGCTGTGGGTCGCACCATTTTCGAAAATGATCAATCCTCCGTATCCATCACCTTGGACAATCCCACGCCTGAAATCTCCATTACCCGCAACACTCAACACCCCTCCCAAATGAAATGCATACTGGTCGTGGCCATTATCAAATACCACATCATTGAGTTCAGCGATCTGACTACCGGTAATTTCTTGAATTCCAGAAAGCCCTATAAAGCGTGTCATTCCTGCATTGCCTCCTTTGGTAAAAGTGACTTCTCCATCATTTTTAAAATGGGAATACACGTATAGGTCCCCATCATTTACTATGGACCCCTCCACCTTGTTTTCCAAAGGAAACAAGGTGGAAACTGTTGTTCCTTCCGCTATTGTCATCACGCCGTGATTGGAAGTCTGTGCATTGGCTATGTCACAAACCACCATCAGTATCATTATGGCCAGACTAGCGATAAGCGATATGTTATTCCTTCCTGGCATCATTTAATTTCAATTATTATTTCCTGTAGTCCTGTATCAAAAGAGGCCATCCGAGACTGGTGTTTGGTACCCTGAACTTCCTCTACATTCTCAAACCACTCCTTGGACAACCTTTTGGAGGAAATCCCTCTCCCCGTCAAATAGTCCACGGACATAGATGCCCATTTCTCAAAAACTGCTTGATCAGAAGCTCCTAAAAAACGTAAAACCACCTTTGGATTCATCTGCAAAAACAGCTTTAATCGCTCTAACGTCATCAACTGCTCTCCACCAAGGGCATCTTCTTCTGGCTCAAAATCCAATTTGTCCGCCTCTGCTTTTTTGAGCAATTCGTCCAAGGAACTGGTAAGTGAACAGTAATCCTTGTACTCCTTGTGATTGGCCAACCAATCATCGACAGCAACTTTAAGCACGAGTTCACTTCGTCTGTTAAGTTGATGTTGGTCTTCGCTGCAGTCCTTGCCATCAGGACAATCTACTGCCAAGCGTCCTTCTCCAAACCAATTGACATTTATCCGTTCTTTGGGTATTCCCTTTCCTACCATATAATCCTCCACTGACTTTGCCCTGCTCTTACTCAGTCGCTGATTGTAGCGATCGGTAGCCCTAGAGTCCGTATGGGAACTCACATCCAAGGACAATCGGGGATACATCTTCATAACTTCCACTACATCATCTAGGATATCATGCTCAGTCCTTCGGATAAGGCTCCTGTCCAAGTCATAATAGATGATTTCTGTAATGGCTATATCAGCCGCGGGGATCTTGGCCAAATAGTATGTTCTTTTGATGGTTCCGGAATCCAACCCGACACTCGATATACTCTTATCGTACACAGGAAAGTAGCCTTCAAGATCGATTTTGATCTCATAATTTTGCTCTGCTGACAAATCCGCAAGAAACGTCCCCTCCTCTTTTCTTTTCCATTCCACACTATCACCGTCGATTTGGTGAAGGACCACTGGGGCATTTTCCAAAACATTTCCATCGCAATCCATCACTTTTGCCAATAGCTTTCTCCGAGCGGGAAGCAATTGATAAATATCATCAAGACCTTCTTCTCCTTTTCTGTTTGAACTTATATAGATTTCTTCGTCACCGTACTGTCGGTAAGCAAAGTCATCACTGACCGAATTGACTTTCTCCCCCATATTGACTGCTTGGCCAAAGACCTCACCTGTGAGTGACCTAGCAGAAAAAATATCTAAGCCTCCGTATCCGGAATGGCCATCTGACGCAAAATAGAATTTACCTTTATATGCAAAGGGATCCCTTTCATTGGACTTGGAATTGATCCTCTCCCCTAAATTTGCCGGAGCAGAAAAAATAAACCTGTCACCTTCTTTATAATAGGTAACATAGTAAATATCGTAACCTCCGTATCCGCCTTCCATGTTGGACGCAAAGTATAATCGACTGGTCTCCTGATCAGCAAAAGGCGTAATCAGGCCATACTTGAGTGGTGAATTCCGTGGAAATGGCTGGGCAAACAAGAGCCTGCCGTCTTTATTGATTGCACCGTAATACAACTCGGGCTGTATCTCAAAGTCGCGGCTTTTCACCTCATCTTTCAGGTCCCTTGTTACCGAAAAGAACATATAATCCACTCCCTCAACAGTGACGACACTGGGGTCGCTTACATGCATAAAGCCACTGCCCTTCGTATTGACCGCATGAATATTACCTTCAGCATCCTGGCGGTAAATCTTAAGGTAATCACGTCCAGTCCATTCATAGATCTCCTCTCCATACATCTTGTTCTTGGCATCAAACCGAAGTTTCTTCACCCGTGCCCCATCATCAAGCTTTTCTCCCCTATCTGACACAAAGTAGCGATTCCCATTTGCGTCTTTGTCAAGTATAAAATCAGCTGCTACGCTGTTGATATCCCCTAGATACTTTACCGGATCCTCTCCTCCTGTTTTAGAAACAGGCTTATAGTTTACTGGCTTGTGTTCTTTATCCGTTATCCTGTTTTCTGACAGGTAATCCAATATTTCTTCTCTCTGGCCTATCGCTAGGGCTGCATCCAAGAAACCCGTAATGTCCTCATCTGTGTATTCTCCACTAAAAGCAAAGGCCTTCTTGTACCATTCAATGGAAAGGTCGTATTCATTGTTTTTTGAATGACAAAATGCAGCATTCTGGGCTGAAGTATAGGTAGGCCTTTTTTCATAGGCCTTTTCATACACCTCAGCAGCCACTTTATAATTCATCTGCGTCTTTTGCTGATCTGCATACCTGAGCAATGAATATTGGGCATTTGCAGTCAAAGCCACCAATAAAATCGATATGATTAAAACAACTCTCTTCATAACTAAAACCATCTTTGGTTTCTCATTTTGACTTTCTTTGGAGACAAATAATAGCCCAAGGAAATTTCGTGGGAATTGTGCCTTTTATTCTGTAGGACATTCATATTCACATCATAGGCATAGCCGACCCTGAAATTCTCTACAGCGAAAATCTCCACGATCAAGGCCACAGCATTTCGGTTGCTCAAATTCTCTGGAAGGTTGCTTTTCCAAGCTTTTGTATTCGTCCTGTAGGATCCTCCAAGCCAGAGCCTGTCATAAAACAAGAACAAAGCATTAAGGTCTATATTGGTAGGGGCACCCTTTACTTCTTTGACCAAAAAAGATGGTTTAAAGGATAAATTATCCGCAATGGGCACCAAACCACCAGCTGTGAAATAAAAATGAAATGCCTGATAGCCTCGACCAACCCCCTGTTTTTCAAACACTTTGTTATTAATGACATTATAGGCACTGATTCCTACATAAAAATTTGAAGTATTATAGAATAACCCCAAATTCAGGTTTGGATCGAGTACATTGACAACTCCCCGGCTAATATTTTCATCATCTTCATGTACCGCTTCTAGCATACTGAAGTCTATCCGATAGTCAGAAACCCCTGCACTGATTCCTAATCCCAAAAACCCCTCATAACCTACCTGAATGCGGTATGCATAGGTCAACATGGCTCCAGTGGTCTTGGAGGGTCCCAGTTCGTCATGTAAAAAAGAAATGCCAAAGCCCATTGTCCCTTCATTGGCACTGAAATCGGCCGATAAAGACATCGTCCTGGGAGCCCCAGGGAAATTGGCCCATTGAGAGCGGTAGGTGGACTGAATATATCCTTCCTCCTTGTAGCCTGCGTATCCAGGATTAATATAAAGACCATTAAATATGTATTGGCTAAACTGGGGAAGTTGTTGAGCATGCCCTTCCATGATGCCCAAGGCAAACATAATTAGGACTGCTACTTTTAATAATTTTCCCATAGCTCAAAGCATTTAATTCTTAAATTGGATTATTCTCATTCCAATGATCTAATTGCATCGTGCCGGCATTTTTGAGTGGATAAAAAAGAACTACTATCATTTATTACCACTTATAAACCATTCGACTACATACAAATGTCATTTATACAAATAACATAAGTTTTTTTATTAATTGATAAAAATCACATACGCAGATGTACGCAAACTGGTAAGTTATAACTACGCATTCATACTCAAAATTATTTATATACAATAAAAAATTCTTATAGTTAATTTTTATAGCATAAAAAACATTTAATAACACAAATATTTCACATAAATGTAAAAATTAAAAAATACATTGAAAGCCAAATAATCAAACCTAAAAATAATTATATTTAAATAGCGTATAGAACAGATTTCTTGCGAAATCAGTTAAATAAAACCACTTCATTGCTTACACAAATAAAACATCTCTTTTAAGTAGAAATCGCCAAATTTAACTGCACGTATTTTATTTTCCTTCATCCTGTTTGGTCATTTTCCGGATCAAGGCATACTTCTGCGTGGGGGCTCAAAACAATTTTAAGCTACAGACTATAAGGATGAGCACCGATTTACAATTGCTCAAGAGTCCTATCTGCGTTAACCACATCTATCTCCGGTAGAAGTACTGGGTGTAGCGAAACCTGAAGAGCGGTGAAAAGAAAAATACCGATGACCGCTGGCATTCACTTTACATTTATTAAGGCCTCAGAGCCTGAAAAAACCCAAACACAAATGGGGAGACTGTTTGGCTTTGCAGCCCTACACCCTCCCCATTTGAATATGTTAAATGTTCCTTATAATTCAGCTTTTATCCGAGCAGCTATCTCCGCCAGCTCATCATCACCTAACTTTAACTTAGGCCGTGTAAAATTGATATCATCCATGGTATTCAAAGGCACCAAATGGACGTGGACATGAGGCACTTCCAATCCAATTACCGCAACCCCTACCCGTGTACATTTGATTGCCTTATCCACTCCCTTTGCAACTTTTTTAGCAAAAATATTCAGCCCTGAGAGTATTTCATCTTCTAGGTCAAAAATATAATCAACCTCCTTTTTGGGAACAACCAGCACATGCCCCTTTACCAAGGGCATAATGTCCAGAAACGCGATAAAATCTTCATCTTCCGCCACGATATGGGCGGGGATTTCTCTATTAATAATTTTTGTAAAAATGCTTGCCATGGGATAAAAATAAAAAATCCCGAATGGAAAACCATCGGGATCGTGTTTTTTAGTAAGTAATATCTAGTACTTCAAATTCTACGACTCCTGCAGGCGCATTTATCTGTGCAACTTCTCCTACTTTCTTGCCCAAGAGGCCTTTTCCAAAAGGTGAAGCCAAGGAAATTTTATTGGCTTTCAGGTCTGCTTCCTCTTCCGACACCAAAGTATAGGTCACCGTCATGCCATTTTTTACGTTTTTTATTTTCACTGTGCATAGGATCCCTACTTTAGAGGTATCCATTTTGGAATTGTCCAGCACGCGGGCATTGCCGATCACCCCTTCCAACTTGGCTATTTTCAATTCAAGAAGTCCTTGCGCATCTTTAGCGGCATCATACTCAGCGTTTTCACTCAGGTCCCCTTTATCTCTTGCCTCAGCGATCTGCTTGGCAATATCCTGTCTTCCTTTGGTCTTTAGTTCCTGAAGTTCATCCTTCAGTTTTTTAAGCCCCTCTTCAGTATAATATTGTACTTGTCCCATAGTCTTATAATTTATCAAAGTGTGAAAAATAAAAGAACGGTCTCATTTCTGAAGACCGTTTCTCTTTTCCACTTGTATCTTGTGTATAGCGCAAATATAAGTATATATTGACGACAAAGCAATTTTACCCATTGGATTTATAGGCCAAACCACCTCATTCTGCCAAAAATTCACCCGAAATCTTCTTCACGAGCACTTCATTGATCTTTTTATAAGATTGGAAAGTCCATCCTGCTATATGCGGAGTAAACACCACATCTGTGCGCATCACTAACTTATCAAAAGAACGCTTCTGGAGGGGCGTTAAGGATTGAAGCTTTTCATTTTCGAGCACATCAAGCAAGGCACCTTTTAGGATCCTTTTTTCCAACGCCTCGTTTAATGACTCCAGGCTGACCACCTCTCCTCTCGCCGTGTTGATAAGGTAAAATGGCTTGCTAAAATCATCCAACACCTCTACGGTGAAGAAATCCCTCGTTTCAGAAGTGAGTGGCACATGGATACTGAGTACATCTGCCTTTTGCTGAATATCCTCAAAAGTCGCCTCTGTGGCATATTCATCACTGTAATTTTCCAAGTACTTATCATAGGCCAAAACCTCAACACCAAAACCACTAAGCCTGCGGGCAAAGGCCTTTCCCATATTGCCATAGCCAAAAACCCCCACGGTCTTACCCTGAAGCTCTTCACCTCTGTTGCCTTCCCGGTCCCATATTCCTTGGCGCACTTCTCTATCTGCATTCTGGAGGTTATTGAAAAGCATCAGCAGCATCGCAACGGCGTGCTCAGCCACCGCGTCCCGGTTCCCTTCGGGTGCATGAAAAAGCCTTATGCCATGCTCACGGATATAGTCCAAGTCTATCTTATCCAATCCTGCCCCTGCCCTACCGATGAATTTTAGCTTTTTGGCCTTCTCCATCAGTGCCTTGTCCATTGGAGTCTTTGACCTGATGATCAACCCTTCATAATCTCCAATGATTTCTTCTATCTCCTCCCTGGTGATCTTTGGGCTATAATTCACCTTAAAGCCTTTGGCCTCCAGTAAAGGAGTAATACTGGCGTGCATTTCGTCAATTATCAGTATGTTCATCTATCTGTAGATTAAAAACCTGGCCAAACCAAGTTTTCTATTGTTAACTTTTAAAGATTAAGGAGCATCATGGCCACTAAAAAGTAAACTGCCAGGCCCAGCAGGTCATTTGCAGTGGTGATAAACGGGCCGGAAGCCATCGCAGGATTGATGCCAAATTTGTCCAAAACGATCGGGGTCACCGTCCCCATGAACGATGCCAAAAGCACTACACTGAACAATGCAAATCCCACCACGACTCCAAACTTCATCTCATTGCCATAAACGAATACCACCGTGCCAAAAACAACGGCACCAAGCACTATGCCATTGAGCACGGCCACCAGCAGTACTTTAGCAAATCTCCTCCCAATACTCTCCGCAAAGACCGACTTCGCCGCAAGGGATTGTACGACCAGTGAGGAAGATTGGATCCCGACATTCCCCCCGGTCGCGGTGATAAGCGGTATAAACGAGGCCAGCTGTATGTACTTGCTCAGCCCATCATTGAACACCCCAATGATCCTTGCGCCCATCAATCCGCCAAAAATCCCTATCAATAGCCACGGCAAACGTGCCTTCGAAAGCCGGAACACAGAATCCGACTCCTCTACGTCATCGGAAATACCGGTCATCGCCTGCATGTCTTCTTCCGTCTGCTCTCTGATCACATCCAACACATCATCTACCGTAATCCTCCCTACAAGTTTGTTTTTGGCATTGACCACAGGAAGTGCTTCAAGATCGTATTTACGCATAATCTCGGCGATTTCCTCTTCATCCATATAGGTAGGCACCGACATGATATCTTCTTCATAAATATCCTTGATTTTGGTATTTGCAGATCCCAAAATAATTTTCTTTAGCGCCACTCTACCCAAAAGGCTCTCTTTATTATCCACCACATAAATGGAATAAATTTTCTCCACATTCTCTGCTTGCCTTCGGATTTCGTCTATGGTCTGGACAACGGTCCAGTTAAGATTGGCCTTGATAAACTCCTTAGCCATCAGCGCACCGGCACTTCCTTCTTCATACCGCAACAGCTCCATGATGTGGCCAGCTTTCTCTTTTTCTTGAAGATGGCTGATCACATCTTCCCGGTCTTTCACTACTAGCTGATGCAGGATATCCACCGCATCATCAGACTCCATAGAATCAAGCAATACAGCCAATTCATCTGATTCCATCTCTTGGACCAGCTTAAACTGCGATTCCTCATCCAGTTCAATAAGCACGTCTGCAGCAAATTCACGCTCAAGTATCCTCAGCACAAACAGTACTTCTTCCATCTCCAGTTCGTCCAGCAGTGAAGCCACATCAGCCTCATTGGTTCCCTCCAAGGATTCCAAGATACCATCGATGTTCTCCTCCTCAATACCTGTCCTAAAGGATTCCAAGTACTCTCTTGAGAGCTCAAATTCTCTTATTCTTTCCAAGACATTTCCAGTTTATTGGTTAGTGAAATAAAAGCTGATACATCTAGCTGTTCTGCACGCTTGTCCAAAATGGGGTCTTGTTTCATTTCATCAGACAGCCCTAGCGATTTCAACGCATTCCTTAAGGTCTTTCGCCTCGTGCTAAAGCCCTGCTTTACCACCCTAAAAAACAACTTTTCGTTGCAATCCAGCATTTCGGTTTTATTTCGCTTTAGCCGGATCACACCACTGTTTACTTTTGGAGGGGGATCAAAAACGGCTGGCGGAACGGTAAATAAATATTCTATATCATAGTAAGCCTGCAAAAGCACGCTCAGAATACCGTAATTCTTATTGCCATGGGGAGAGGCTATCCGTTCGGCCACCTCCTTTTGAAGCATACAGACCACTTCTGCCACATTATTCCGGACTTCCAAAATTTTGAAAAATATCTGGGACGAAATATTGTATGGAAAATTACCAGCTACGATGTACCTTCCAGCAATAACCCTTCCAAAATCATATTTCAGGAAATCGGCATCAATAATTTTTTCATCCAATTGGGGATATTTCTTGTGCAGGTAAGCAATCGATTCCTTGTCAATGTCCACCAAATATAATTCCCAGTCCTGCTCAAGCAGAAAGTCGGTCAGTACCCCCATCCCCGGACCTATTTCCAAAACCTTCTTGACTCCCATGTGTCCTGTTACGGACATGGCAATCCTTTCAGCTATCCCAAGGTCTTTCAGGAAGTGCTGTCCAAGGTGCTTTTTCGCTCTGACCTTCTCCATCTTTATTTGTCTGATAAAATTATACTAAATTGCCAATCAAAATTAAGACAATATATGTTAACCGCCATAAGATTACTAGACTCTCCGGGAAATCTTCTCCACCAAAGTGGGGTGATATTTATTTCCAGTGAGCAAGACCTCGAAAGGGTCCCTGTAGATACAACCAAGTCTGCCTATATCAAGTCGCAGTTATGGGAAAAGAACAAGTCACAAGTACATTTTTCAAGTGAAAGTAGCCAATTGGTTTTTGTAAAGACCAAAGATCATGATAGCTCCAGTTATCAATTGGAATTGGCCAGAAAAGCAGGAGCTGCCAGCTGGAAAGTATTGAAGGAATGGGACCGCCCTCGTGTCTTTTATTTTGGAAAATCAGAGAAACTCCTGATGGCATTTCTTGAAGGCGCTGTACTGGCCTCTTACAAATTTTCCAAATACAAATCCTCAAAAAACCAAGCCCCTTCTTCTGTAGAAGTTTGCACAGACATTACGGATGAAAGCAATCTGGAAGAGTTGATCTCGGTTTGTCTGGCTACTTTTGTTGCCCGGGATTTGGTCAATGAACCAGTGATCTACCTGAATGCTGTCCAGCTTAGCAATGAGATCGAAAAACTGGGAAAGGCCTATGGCTTCCATACTGAAATACTGGATGAAAGTAAAATCACCTCATTAAAAATGGAAGGACTGCTGGCCGTCAATGCAGGAAGTGAACTCCCTCCCACCTTCTCAGTGATGCATTATAAGCCTGCTTCTACCAAGAAATTCAAGAAACCTGTTGTCCTGGTGGGAAAAGGAGTCGTGTACGACACCGGCGGACTTAGCCTTAAGCCCACACCGAATTCCATGGATTTCATGAAAGCAGACATGGCCGGTGCAGCAGCGGTCGTGGGCACATTATGCGCCGTTGCCAAAATGGGATTGCCTGTGGAAGTGATCGGGCTCGTTCCTGCCACAGATAATCGACCCGGATATAACGCCATCACTCCCGGGGACATCATCACTTACCCAAACGGCAAAAGTGTGGAAATCCTCAATACCGACGCAGAGGGCCGGCTGATTCTTGCCGACGCCCTACTCTATGCGGCTAAATACGACCCAAAACTGGTCATCGACCTGGCCACACTTACCGGGTCAGCTGCTGCTGCACTAGGGAAAGAAGGTGCCGTGATGATGGGCAAAGCCTACGATGAGGAAAAAGGGTTCCTGAAAATAGCGGGCAAAGAAGTTTGTGAGCGATTGGTAGAATTCCCCCTGTGGGAAGAATATGGCGATCAGCTAAAGTCAACTGTGGCGGACATCACCAATATCGGAGGCCCTACTGCAGGTGCTATTACAGCAGGTAAGTTTTTGGAACACTTCACGGATTACAACTGGATCCATATCGATATTGCTGGGCCTTCGTTTATCAAAACGGGAGAAAGCTACCGGCCCGCCGGAGGAACGGGCTTTGGCGTTAGGCTGATCACGCAATTCCTAAAGAACATTTCCAAATAAGCCGTTTCCACAAAACATAAATCATCGTAAAATGTCCACAGCCAAAACACCTTCTTAGGATTAGGGCAGGGCATCGAAAAACATAAACAAACTGATGAAATGAATTCTAAAAAGAATAAACCTGTAATAGGCATTACTATTGGCGACATTAACGGGATTAGTGCTGAGGTGACCATGAAAGCACTGATGGACAATCGTATCCTAAAACTGGTCACACCAGTCATCTACGCCCATGGTAAAGCGTTGACATTTTACCGAAAGCACTTAAAGCTGGAAGACTTTAACTTCATGCAGGTCCGAAACATCGGTGAAATCCATCATAAAAAGGTGAATGTCATCAACGTGACGGAAGAATGTCCCGAGGTCATGCCAGGAACGGAAACTTCTGAAGCCGGCAAAATGGCCTTGGCAGCACTGGACCGAGCGATTGCGGATATCAGAGAGCATAAAATAGATGCCTTGGTCACCGCTCCGTTAAATAAAAACAATATTAACGCGGAGTCGTTGAAGTTTGTGGGGCACACAGAGTATTTGACAGAGGCTTTCGAAGCCAAGGAAAGCATGATGTTCATGGTTTCCGAAGACATGCGAGTGGGATTGGTTTCCGGCCATGTGCCCCTTAGCCAGGTAACCGAAAATGTCACAGGCAAAAAAATCAAGCAAAAACTAAAAATAATGCTGGCTTCGCTGCGTGACGATTTCGGCATCGAAAAGCCGCGAATAGCCGTTTTGGGACTGAATCCACATGCGGGAGAAGATGGACTTCTGGGCAAGGAAGAAACGGAAATCATCCAACCAGCCATTCGGGAATACAAAGACAAAGGCCATTTGATATTTGGCCCATACCCTTCGGACGGTTTCTTCGGGATGATGCACCAGAAAAAATTTGATGGAGTACTGGCCATGTACCATGACCAAGGCCTCATCCCTTTTAAAACCTTGGCTTTTGAAAATGGCGTCAACTTCACGGCAGGATTGCCTATCGTAAGGACATCGCCAGACCACGGCACTGCGTACAATATTGCCGGCAAAAACATTGCTGATGAGGGCTCTATGCGCGCAGCCATCTTTACAGCCTACGATATCCTCTCCCAAAAGCAACCTTGGGAAGAGGATGAATAAAAATAAATCGTAGCCATATTTTATATTTAAAAATAGTTCGCTAAATTTGCGGTCTTAAACAAGCAGGAGGAATGGTTAAATTCTGGAGAGCTTTTGACATTGACATCATCAAACTCAACGAAGGAACGCATGAGTTTTCCTTGGATGTAGGCGATGAATTCTTTGAGCAAATCAAAGGCAATGATCTGGTAAAAAAAGGAAATCTGCAGGTCACGCTCCTTTTACGAAAGGAAGTCAACCTTCTGGAGGCAACATTCAAAATAGATGGCACAGTGGAACTTACCTGTGACAGAAGCTTGGAAAAATATGACCAGGCACTGCACACGGTGGAGAAGATCATCTACAAATATGGGCCAGAGGAGCAGGAAATCAACGAAGAAATCTTCATGATTACCCGTGACACGCCCAAAATCAATGTTGCCCAATTGATTTATGAGTTTGTAATACTTGCTTTGCCGATCAAAAAAATTCATCCTGATTATCGGGACGAAGAAGAAATGGAAGGTGAAGGCAGGTTGGTATATTGGTCCGATGAGCCAGAAGAAGAGGAAGAAAGCAATTCTTCTGAACCTGACACGGACGACCAGATAGATCCCAGATGGGAAGCATTAAAAAATATTAAGAAAAAAGATTAATCTAAAAACTGTATAGAGATGGCACATCCTAAGCGCAAAATTTCAAAAACCAGAAGAGACAAGAGAAGAACGCATTATAAGCTTACCGCTCCAGGTTTGGCTCAATGCCCTACTACTGGTGAATACCACTTGCCTCACAGAGCTTATTGGCTTGATGGAAAACTTTATTACAAAGGTCAAGTGATCATTGAAAAAGAAGTCCTTGCCTAAGCAAGTGGAATCGATCAACGAATCTTATGTCACTTAGAAAAAGTGATAGCCATAAAAAAATCCATTTGGAAAAATCCAGATGGATTTTTTTTATGGCTTTGGTTCTCTTTTGTCACATCACAGATGAATAGCCATACCCAAAAGGCACCAAATGCATGTCGCAACCTGCACCCATAGGAATTTATAATCCCATCAACTTCAAAAAAGATATCCGAAAATCACACCCTGCAGGTCAAATCGAGGGCTGCTTGGTCTTAATCGGCCACAAAAAGGATTCTACTTCCAAAATTACTTGGTGGTAAGGCACATTTTAAATAATTTTGAAAGCCAAAATTATTTTGTATTTGATTCACTGTAAGAAATACTACAAAATAGCATAAAGTAAGGAGCAATTGCTGACATCCCACCGATTTAACAATAGCATTTGCCCAAAACAAAAAATAAATGGAAAAAACAAGAGCTGTCATTACCGGTGTCAATGGATGGGTTCCGGATTATGTTTTGACAAACAAGGAACTCGAGTCCATGGTGGAAACCAGCGACGAATGGATTACCTCCCGTACCGGTATCAAAGAACGACGAATACTTAAAGGTGAAGGCAAAGCCACCTCGGACATTGGTGCCAATGCCATCAAGGGCCTACTAGAAAAAACGAATACCGCCCCAGAAGACATTGACCTCATCATCTGTGCGACGGTAACCCCGGATATGCCTTTCCCTTCCTGTGCGAACATGATTGCTCATAAAGTAGGGGCCAAAAACAGCTACAGCTTTGACATTTCTGCTGCCTGCTCGGGCTTCATCTATGCCCTGACCATCGGCAGCCAATTTATCGAAACGGGTATGCACAAAAAAGTCATCGTGGTAGGTGCGGACAAAATGTCCTCCATCGTAAATTATGAAGACAGGACGACCTGTATCATCTTTGGTGATGGTGGCGGAGCGGTCTTATTGGAACCTACTACCGAAAACGTAGGGGTCATGGATTCCCTGCACCATTCAGACGGATCAGGCTCTCCTTACTTACACATCAAAGCAGGAGGCAGCTTAAATCCAGCCACCGAGGAAACCGTCAAAGCAAAAGAGCATTATGCTTACCAAGAAGGCTCCACTGTATTTAAATTTGCCGTAACCAATATGGCAGAAGTGAGTGCCCAAATAATGGCCAAAAACAACCTCAATGGAGACGACATCGCTTGGCTAGTACCCCATCAGGCCAACAAACGGATCATTGACGCCACTGCAAACCGCATGAACGTGGGGCCCGAAAAAGTAATGATCAACATCGAAAAATACGGCAACACCACCGCCGGAACCATCCCGCTCTGCCTATGGGATTATGAATCTAAACTTAAAAAAGGAGACAATATCATCCTTGCCGCTTTTGGAGGAGGATTTACTTGGGGCTCCGTTTATCTCAAATGGGGATACGACCCAAAATAAATTAACATAACTAACAAGAATCTTATGGCAAGTACTGCAGATTTCAAAAATGGTTTATGCATGGAGATGAACAATGACATTTGGAGCATTGTGGAATTCCAGCATGTCAAGCCCGGAAAAGGTGCTGCTTTTGTCAGAACCAAACTAAAAAGCCTAACCACTGGCAAGGTACTGGAAAAAACCTTCAACGCCGGAGAAAAAATCACGACCGCCAGGGTAGAAAGAAGACAGCATCAGTTTTTGTATGCAGACGACTTGGGCTATCACTTTATGGACACCACTACCTTTGAGCAAATCCCTATTCAAGAAAAACTCATCGAAAGGGCGGATCTGATGAAGGAAGGACAACAGGTGGACATCCTTATCCACGACGAAACAGAAACTCCCCTTGGCGTCGAGTTGCCGCCTTTTGTAGAGTTACTGATCACCTATACAGAACCCGGCATCAAAGGGGACACGGCCACCAATGCCCTGAAACCTGCCACAGTGGAAACTGGAGCGACTGTGATGGTACCTCTTTTCGTGGATCAAGACATCATCATTAAGGTGGATACACGGGACGGTTCCTATTCTGAAAGAGTAAAATAATTTCAAAAGCTATGTGATTTGTTTAAATTACATAGCTTTACGTTTTTATAAACCCATCAATTGCTCTATCAAAAAAAGCAATTCTTAAAACATAATTTCATGAAAGCCAAAGAAATACAAGAACTAATAGATTTTATTTCCAACTCAGGCCTAGCCGAGGTAAAAATCGAAACGGACGAATTCAAGTTGTCCATCAAGAAAAATGCAGAAGCCCAAGTAGTAAAAGCTGCCGAAGCAGCTCCTGCACCTACCCCAAGCCCTGCACCCGCTCCTGCACCTGCGGCGGCTTCTCCTTCTCCGGAAAAAGAAGCTCCTGAGGCAGAAGACACTTCCAAATACTTAGAAATAAAATCGCCGATGATCGGTACCTTCTACACCACACCAAATCCTGATTCTGACAACTTTGTCAATGTGGGAGACAGCGTGAAGACAGGACAGACCGTTTGCATTATTGAAGCCATGAAACTTTTCAATGAAATTGAGTCTGAGGTTTCAGGAAAAATCGTAAAAATCCTTGTCGAAAACGCTACTCCAGTAGAATACGACCAACCACTTTTCTTGGTTGACCCAGCAGGATAAATTTATTTTTCCACCAATTTGAAATAACCGTGTTTAAAAAAATACTAATTGCCAACAGAGGGGAAATAGCACTAAGAATCATCCGTACTTGTAAAGAAATGGGGATCAAAACAGTAGCCGTTTACTCCACTGCAGATAAAGACAGCCTCCATGTGAGATTTGCAGATGAAGCCGTCTGTATAGGCGCGGCGCCCAGTCGTGAATCCTATCTGAATATCCCAAGGGTAATAGCAGCAGCCGAAATCACCAATGCTGATGCGATCCACCCCGGCTATGGCTTCCTTTCAGAAAATGCCGAATTTTCCAAAATCTGTGAAGAATACAACATCAAGTTCATTGGTGCCAGCTCAGAAATGATTGAGAAAATGGGCGACAAGGCTACTGCCAAAGCGACCATGAAAGCAGCTGGCGTACCTACCATCCCTGGCTCTGAAGGCTTGCTTGACTCTATCGAGCAAGGCATCAAGATCGCCAATGAAATGGGATACCCAGTTATCCTCAAAGCCACCGCAGGTGGTGGTGGACGTGGCATGAGGATCGTCCGTGAAGAAAGTGGATTCAAAAAAGCTTGGGACGACGCCCGCCAAGAATCAGGTGCAGCCTTCGGCAATGACGGCCTTTACCTCGAAAAATTCGTTGAAGAACCTCGTCACATCGAAATCCAAGTCGTCGGCGATAACACGGGCAAAGCTTGTCACCTTTCTGAAAGGGACTGCTCTATCCAACGAAGACACCAAAAACTGGTCGAAGAAACACCTTCTCCTTTTATCACTGACGAACTCAGGGATGCCATGGGCAAAGCTGCCATCAAAGGCGCCGAAGCCATTGGTTATGAAGGTGCCGGTACCATCGAATTCCTTGTGGACAAACACCGTAACTTCTACTTCATGGAGATGAATACCCGTATCCAAGTAGAACATCCGATTACCGAAGAGGTGACTGATTACGACCTGATCAAGGAGCAAATAAAAGTAGCTGCAGGCATCCCTATCTCGGGTCAAAACTACTATCCAAAATTATACGCCATGGAATGCCGGATCAATGCCGAAGACCCTGCCAATGGTTTTCGACCCAGTCCTGGCAAAATCATTAACCTTCACCTCCCCGGAGGACGTGGCGTAAGGGTGGACAGTCATGTATATGCTGGCTATATCATCCCACCAAACTATGATTCGATGATCGCAAAGCTGATTGTCAGTGGGCAATCGCGGGAAGAAGTGATCGTTAGAATGAAGCGTGCGCTAGAGGAATTTGTGATTGATGGCATCAAGACCACCATTCCATTCCACATAGCGCTTTTAGAAGACGAAGAGTTTAAAGCAGGCAACTTCACCACAAAGTTCTTGGAAACGTTTGACTTCTCAGTCATTAAAGGCTAAATAGGTCATTAACAGTTATAAAAAAAGCAAAAAGGCTCCAATTTTGGGAGCCTTTTTGCTTTGGCATGCCTATCTTTGGCATGCCTATCCTCATCAGTCCTCGCATTCCACTTCCATTTTGGCACCGACGTGAACCGAGTAATAGGGATATCGCTTCAGGATTACTTCGTAATACTCCCAATCATCACCTGTGGCGATCTCTGCCACACCACTGTGCGTATCAAAAGTCGAAGGATCAAACCCGCCAGAAGGCTCACTTGTAAACCCCTGAACTTTTATATTTTCTGTATCCGGACCGAAATACCACATAGGCTCGTCAATCCGAATAAGCAATTTCACATATTCTCCGGCCGCTGATCCTTCAGGAATCTCACCAGGCTCTAACTCCTTAAACTTGACAGCACCTATGTGCTCATGCTCATCACCATCTGTATCCAATTCGAGATAAAGCCATAAAATATCCCCTTTACCTACCATACTTTCATCATATGTAGGAAGATCAATGAACTTAATGTGATGACTTTCATGATCAAGCCCCATTGCCCAAGCATTATTCTCAATAAAGCACCTCGCCTCCTCTGGAATTCCCTCTTCTGCCTCCCCTTCTGGATTCTCCGGTTCTTGTTCCGAATCACTGCAAGCCAGCATCACACAGGCAATTAGAGCCATAAAAAATGCCCTCATCACCTCAGTTACTTCTCTGTGTCTCATGGTAATAACGTTTAGTTTCAACATCGTAAATATTAAACAAAATACATATTAATAAGTCTAAATTACATTTTTTATTATATTAATCACAATTTATAGTAAACAAAATAAAAAATAAACTACCAAATTCATTTCATTAATTGGCTTGAACAGAATAAAACCATCTACAAATCCAGCTCAAAAGCCTGAAGCATTTTCTCCTTTTTGAGATGCATTTATGTAAAATCAATGGGTATAAATATCGATCTTCATGATAAAACTGATATATTTAACATCACCACTAATCATATTGGCCTATGCAGACTATACTTGGATCAGGAGGAGTTATCGCAAATGAATTGGCCAAAGAGTTAAGCCCATATACGGCTAAGCTCAGGTTGGTGAGTCGGCACCCTCAAAAAGTCAATCCTGAAAACGATATTTTCACTGCAGACTTAACCAATGCAGAACAGGTAAACCAAGCAGTAGCAGGAAGCCACATTGTGTACCTCACTGTAGGCCTTAAATACAAGGCCCATATATGGGAAAGTGCCTGGCCAAAAATCATGTCCAATGTTCTGAATGCCTGCAGCCGCCATCGATGTAAGCTGGTATTTTTCGATAATGTATATATGTACGACCCCAACTACATTGGTAAAATGACGGAAGAGACCCCTATCAGGCCGGTCAGTAAGAAGGGGACAGTCCGAGCTAAGATTGCCGATATGCTTTTAGAAAAAATTCAAAAGGGTGAAGTTGACGCCATTATCGCCAGGTCGGCTGATTTTTACGGCCCCCATATCAAATTAAAAAGCATTCTTACAGAACTAGCCTTTAAACCATTGGCCAAATCGGGAACTGCCAAATGGCTAAGCAACGCCCATCAGCCTCATGCATTTACCTTCACCCCTGATGCAGGTAAAGCACTCGCACTGCTTGGCAATACGGAAGATGCCTATAATCAGGTATGGCACCTCCCCACAGCCTCTAATCCGCCAACAGGCAAAGAGTGGATTCACCTGATCGCAAAGGAACTGGGCAAAACACCAAAACACCAGGTCTTGCCGCCATGGTTTTTTACCACTTCCGGCTTGTTTGTTCCATTTATGAGGGAACTAAAGGAAATGCTATATCAATACGATAGGCCATACATTTTTGACAGCACCAAATTTCAAGAGAATTTCTTCTTCAAACCTACCAACTATAAAGACGGCATAAAAAAAATTGTCGAGGCTGAATTTTCAACCTAAATCAAAAGAGAGAAAGCCCCTTTACTGAATTTCTCCCTTTTGGACTGGAGTTTATTTTCCTTCAATATCTGCCACCAGTTCCTCATACCATGTCTCACCGTACTTACGGATCAAGGCATCTTTGACAAACTTATAGATGGGGACATTCAGCTCTTTTCCGAGGCCACAGGCTGGGCTACATATATCCCACCGATCGTAGTTTAGTGCATCATATTCATCGTATTTGGTCACTCGCACTGGATAGAGGTGACAGCTGAGGGGCTTTTTATAATCAATATCCCCTTGGATATGGGCTTCTTCAATGCCGCATTTTAAGGTACCGTTTTCATCCCGAAGTGCATAAGCGCATTCCCGATTATTTATGGTGGGAGTGCCTTTTTCACCTTCTTGGTCGATCACCCAGGCACCTTGCTTTTCTATCGCTTCGATACCTTCTTTGGTAAGGTATTTTTTGATTTTGGGATAGAGTTCTTCCAAAATCTCGGTTTCATCATCTTCCAAAGGCGCACCTGCATCACCTTCTACACAGCAAGCCCCCTTGCACTTCTCCAAGTTGCAAACGAAGAAATGTTCCTTAAGGTCATCGCTGAGCACTGCATTACCTACTAATATCATAAATTGTCTCTTTTCCGGTACAAAGTTAGAAAAAGTACGTCGCATATCCCTCTCCATTTGCCAAAGCATCACATTGGAGCACAACATTTCTATAGATTGATGAAAAATCAACGGAAATTAACTTATTTTGCAAGGTGCAAGCTGACTTGTCGCTCCGACCCTAGTGGTCGGTGAGGAAAGTCCGGGCAACATAGAGCGCCATACTTCCTAACGGGAAGGGGGACTGCTGGAGACAGCAGGGCTACAGACAGTGCCACAGAAAACAAACCGCTCCGTCCTTTATGGATGGAGTAAGGGTGAAAAGGTGAGGTAAGAGCTCACCGGGCAGCGGGTGACCGATGTCGCATGGCAAACCTTATGGGTTGAAAGATCAAATAGGCTCCGGTCCAAGGGCTGCTCGTCCAATTCCCGCCTCGGCGGGAAAACCGGAGTGGGTAGATCGATAGATCCTGGTCGCGAGGCCAGGGCCAGATAAATGACAAGTACCCGCCACGGCGGGGACAGAACCCGGCTTATAGGCTTGCACATTTATCATTTAACATTAACAACTACTTATGCCGAAAATCCTGATTATCGATGATGAAAAAGTCATCAGATCTACGCTCAAAGAAATTTTAGAATACGAAAATTATGAAATCCACGAGGCACAGGATGGTGTAGAAGGACTAAAAAAAATAGAAAGCCAGGATTTTGATTTGGTGCTATGTGATATCAAAATGCCCAAAATGGATGGACTGGAAGTACTGGACAAGGTCTATCAATCCGACAAACAACCCCAATTCATCATGATATCCGCACACGGCTCCATCGAATCTGCGGTAGAAGCCACCAAAAAAGGCGCCTTTGACTTTATCCCCAAACCGCCAGATCTCAATAGGCTTCTCCTTACGGTCAGAAATGCATTGGAGAAGAAAGATTTGGTCACCGAAACCAAGGTACTTAAGAAAAAGCTGTCTAAAAAACTGGATATGGTGGGCGAATCCGCTGCAATTCAGCAAGTAAAGGAGACCATCGAAAAAGTAGCTCCAACGGATGCACGCGTACTCATCACCGGCCCCAACGGGACAGGTAAAGAGCTCGTTGCCCACTGGCTCCACCAAAAAAGTGGACGAAACAAGTCACCATTTATTGCCGTGAACTGCGCAGCCATTCCTGCAGAACTAATCGAAAGTGAACTTTTCGGACATGAAAAAGGTGCTTTTACTTCTGCCAACAAACAGCGACAGGGGAAGTTTGAGCAGGCCAATGGTGGTACGATCTTTTTAGATGAAATTGGAGACATGAGCCTTTCTGCTCAGGCCAAAGTACTCCGAGCGCTTCAAGAGCACAAGATTTCCCGTGTTGGTGGAGATAAAGATATCAAAATAGATGTCAGAGTTTTGGCGGCTACCAACAAGGACTTAAGAAAAGAGATCGAGGAAAACAACTTTCGCGAAGACCTCTACCATAGGCTTAGCGTAATCTTGATCCAAGTACCCGCACTAAAAGACCGAAAAGAAGATATTCCCCTACTGGTGGACCGTTTCTTGGAAGACATTGCCAAGGAGTATGGTACTTCCAAAAAGGACATTGAGGATAAAGCAGTAGCAAAACTGCAAGAATATCCGTGGACAGGAAATATCCGGGAGCTTAGAAATGTAGTAGAAAGACTGATAATCCTGGGAGGAAAAACAATTTCCTTAGATGACATAAAAAAATACGCTGACTTTTGATCAGCGTATTTTTTTATCCTTTTACTTCTTGGTTATCCATTGCCTTGGCGTAAGCAGGGCAAGGCTTGCTTGACGCGCACGCTCCCATTGCCAACAAGCCGGAAGCGAGAATTACAGCTACTAGTCTTCTCATACTAAAATCAGTTTTTATCCAAATCAAATATGTTCAATATTAGAAGGAATACAAAATTAATTGACCATTAAATTACACCCTCTAATCTCACTATTGTCAAATCGCCCTAGGATTTCAACCCTCCCTTGGCTGTCAAACCGTCCCAAATCCTGTGTCTCGATAAAGGCACAAGAATGGAAATTGGCCAGATCAATGATGTTGACACCACCTTGTTTCCGGGGGCTCCAAGACAGCGGGTCATTGACATCCCTAAGCATGACACGCATACTGGAAGGAAGCTGGTATTTCCCATCTCCCAACGAATATGCCTGGGACATCAATTCCGTCATGCCGTACTCGGAATGAATACGAGGCTGTTTAAACGCCTGTGTAAGTACCTCATGCACCTCCTCTCGAATCATTTCCTTTCTGCGCCCTTTCATACCGCCTGTCTCCATTACGATTAAATTATCCATTTCAGGAAAATCCTCCCCAAACTGCTCGGCCAAGTCCAACAAAGCAAACGTTACCCCCAGCAACAACACCCTTTTCCCGTCCTTCAATTGCCTCAGATGATAAAGCCGATCGATCAGTACATCGTAATTGTACAAATAGAATCCGGATTGGTCAGAGCCAGATTCCTTGATATAATGGTCGGCCATGGCCACCAGTGAGCTTCCCTTCCGCTCTAGGTATGCCGGCAAAAGTGCGAGCACATGAAAATCCCTAAGTGGACCATAAATTTGCTCAAAAATCCTCTCAGAATGCCTCAGATAATATTCCTCAGACCAAATAAAATGCCTGCTCGTAACCTGGCCAGTAGTACCGCTACTGGAATAAAACGACTCAAATCCATCCTCTGGCCCACTCACCACCTTATGTGATTTAAAAAAACGGATCGGCAAGAAGGGGATCTCATCCACCGCTTTCACTTCAACAGGATTGATGCCACGAGCATCCAAATACGCTTTATAGATCGTATTTTCTTTCGCTTGGTAATGAAACAGCTCCATCGCCAATGACCCGAAATCACCAGGCCCCATACGCTGCACCTGTTCCGAAAAACTTTTGAAATAATTCATCGTTTTATTATCTATAATGCACAAATTTAAGCAAATTTAAGATTGACTCTATATAATCAACTATTACTGGCCATATGAAAGCAAAAAGCTATGTATATATATTGGTTCTAATTTTTTCTGCAGGTGCCTGTGTATCTCCACCTGATAATTTCCCCACTGTTCCAGAAATCAGTTATGCTGGACTATCCTACCTAGAATTGGAGGGGGCTTCGGATTCTTTGAAGATAGCCATAAACTTCCGGGATGCCGAAGGGGATCTTGGACTTGACCCAAGAGAAGACAATCCTCCCTACAATCCCCTCTTTTTCTTCACTGACGATAATGGAGACTATATCACTTATTCCAACCGGCCCGCTGATGCCCCTGATTATAATCCAAGAGATTGGGCGGTAGAACCAACCATTAACAACGAAACCATCGAAGACACCCTCTGGGTAGAGCATAACCCGGACTACTACAATATCTTTGTGCGATTTTTCATTAAAAGAAATGGTACTTTTAACGAATTCAAGTGGACTGACGCTCCATACTACACCACCTTTGACGGGCGCTTTCCGCTGATCCTTAATGACAACAACCAGAGGGCGGTAGAAGGAACCATTGAATATGCCATGCTTTCCTCAGGATGGAGATCCATCTTCCGTAATGATACCGTCCGCTTGGACCTTCAGATCCAGGATCGAGCCCTAAACAAAAGCAATGTAGTCTCCACGCCGGAGTTCACCCTCAACCAAATCCAGCAGTAATAAACCAAAACGGCTTAAATCAGCAATTGATTTAAGCCGTTTTGGTTTACGCTCCATTCTAGGGGCGCAACATCCTACTCATGATAATCTCTCCTATTACCACATAGGATAGCCGACAGGATCCACCTCGTGCATGATTAGATAAGCTTTTTCGATCACATCATCCACGCTCGGTTTGGAGAAATAATCCCCATCCGAGGAATAGGCTGGACGGTGCGGCTGTGCAGAAAGGGTCACTGGCTCAGAATCCAATTGATAATAAGCCTTTTGCTTTTCCAACACCTGCTGCATCATATAAGCAGAGGCACCACCTGGAACATCCTCATCGGCAAATATGACCCGATTGGTCTTTTTGACAGAGTCCAAAATCAGGTGATCTACATCAAAAGGCAACAGTGTCTGCACGTCTATCACCTCTAGGGAGACACCGTATTCCTCCAACTGCTCTGCAGCATCCAAGGCGATACGGCACATGGCACCATAAGTAACTACCGTAATGTCCGTACCTTCTCTCAATACTTCGGGTCGGCCTAGCGGAACTGTAAATTCCCCAACATTTGAGGGCATGCGTTCTTTTTGTCGATAAGCATTGAGGCATTCGATCATCAGTGCAGGTTCGTCACTTTTCAGCAGGGTATTATACATTCCTGCCGCCTGCGTCATATTTCGGGGCACACAGACCAACAGTCCGCGCAAACTGCCCAAAATAGCGCTCATCGGCGATCCCGAATGCCAGACCCCTTCAAGACGGTGCCCCCTCGTCCTTACGATCATCGGAGCCTTTTGGCCACCCTTCGTACGATAATGGAGACAGGCCAAATCATCTGTCAGCGTCATTAAGGCATAATAAATATAATCCAAATACTGGATTTCGGCAATAGGGCGCAGTCCACGAAGTGCTGTACCAATCCCTTGGCCAATTATGGTCATTTCACGAATTCCAGTATCCGTAACACGTAAATCTCCATGCTTCTCCTGAAGTCCAGCAAACGCCTGGTTTACATCGCCGATTTTTCCGACATCCTCACCAAAAGCAAATACCCTCGGATCATTGGTGAGCATCTGGTCAAAACATGCTTGTAAAATTTCTCTTCCGTCCACTTTCGGGGAGGTCTCAGTATATTCAGGAGCGACTACCTCAATACGTTGATTCCCTTCTTCAGATTCACTGTAAAGATGGCTATTATAACGATCATAATTGAGCTTTTTCTGCTCTTCATACCATTGTTTTAAAAGTGTCCTGGCTTCTTCCGCATCAAAACGCATCAACAAAAGCGTCTTTCTAACAGCTCCAAAAACATCTTTTCTGATTGGATTAAGCGTTTTGGACAAATCATCTGCAAGCTGACTGAGTACATTTTGCTGCTTACTATTACTTGCTGCATCCTTGATCAGACCAACGACCACTTTAAGGTCAGATTTAATATCTTCTGTAAAGGATTTCCAAGCTTTTTCCTTCTGTTCCTTCACAAAGCGAACAGCCTCTTTATCGATTTCGTCCAGTTCCTCCTCGGTGGCGATACCGTTTTCCAGAATGTAGGAACGAAACATCAAGTTACAATCATGGTCCGCCTCCCACTGCAATCTTTCCTTGGACTTATAGCGCTCATGGGAGCCAGAAGTAGAGTGTCCTTGCGGCTGTGTCATTTCGACCACATGAATCAACGAAGGCACGGAATGTCTCCTAGCCAGCTCTTCGGACTTTTTATAGGCAGCATGAAGGGACTCATAATCCCAGCCTTTGGCAACAATTATCTCCACACCAGCCTTACCTTCTTCCCGCTGATACCCAGCCAAGGCTTCCGAAATACTGCCTTTGGTGGTCTGGAACTCATTGGGCACTGAAATACCATAGTCATCATCCCACACCGAAATAATGAGCGGGATCTGCAAAACACCTGCTGCATTTACGGTTTCTAAAAACATCCCTTCGGCACAGGAAGCATTTCCAATGGTTCCCCAAGCAATTTCATTCCCGAGCCCTTTGAATTGCTTCAATCCCTGAAGTGCTTGATTCTCCCTAAACAGCTTGGACGCATAACCCAAACCGATCAGTCGGGGCACCTGACCAGCAGTAGGTGAAATATCACCACCTGAGTTTTTGGTATTTTTAATGTCTTTCCAAGAACCATCATCATTCAGTGAGCGAGTGGCAAAGTGCCCATTCATCAAACGCCCACCAGAAGCAGGCTCTTCCTTGACCTCAGTATGCGCATAGAGCTGTGCAAAATATTCCTGCAGCCTCAACTCTTCAATCGCCAGCATAAAGGTCTGATCACGGTAATAGCCCGAGCGCCAATCGCCCTTTCTAAAATATCGCGCCATGACCACTTGCGCCAGTTCCTTGCCGTCACCGAAAATCCCAAACTTAGCCTTGCCCATAAAGACCTCTTTCCTCCCCATCAAAGAAGCTTGACGACTCTGCTGAACAATCCTATAATCAAATAAAATTTGATCCTTCTCTAAATCTAGATTAACCTTATGTCTTGGTAACGTTTCCAATTCTATCATATTTAAATATTAACAGCTATTTTGGGTTTTTCAAGGTACTTCAAAAATACTGAATTTTAAGTTCTATACAAATAGAACCCTTAAGTATTAACGCTCAAAACCCATAGTAAATTTCAAAAATAATTAAACTTAACAACCCCGTTAAAATAATATTCCGACAATAATGAAATCACTACAAAATTACAATATTTTAAAATTTTAACTGATTGTATTAAAGTAACGTCAATTTTTGAAAATTCTTTTACCAAATAAAAAACATTTAAAAAGAATTGTTTTAAAACTTTATACACATGAGATCAGTTTATTGGAATTTTATTCTTTAATTACATATTTTTCTTACCCATACCAAAATAATCAATAAGTATCTAACAACCAATCACATTACAGTTAGTATATTTGCAAGGTAAGTAGTACATCCAACCAATAACAGTTATGATCATAGGGATTCCCAAAGAGATTAAAAACAACGAAAACAGAGTTGCCCTAACTCCTGCTGGCGCTCAAGAACTGGTCAAAAGAGGCCACACTGTATATGTACAACACACCGCTGGTGATGGCAGCGGTTTTCCAGACCACGTTTATGAAGAAGCGGGAGCCAAAATCCTTCCCACTATTGAGGAGACCTACCGCATCGCTGACATGATCATGAAGGTCAAAGAACCCATCGAACCTGAGTATGACCTGGTCCGCGAAGACCAACTTTTGTTCACCTATTTCCACTTTGCTTCCCACGAGCCCTTGACCAATGCGATGATCAAAAGCAAGTCAGTTTGCTTGGCATATGAAACAGTTGAAAAACCAGGAGGCGGCCTTCCTTTACTTGTCCCTATGTCCGAAGTAGCTGGTAGAATGGCCACACAAAAAGGTGCAAATTACCTAGAGAAACCACTGGGTGGGAAAGGCATCCTGATGGGCGGCGTACCCGGAACCTTACCTGCAAAAGTCCTGATTTTAGGTGGAGGAATAGTAGGAACACAAGCCGCTTGGATGGCAGCAGGGATGAAGGCCGATGTCACCATCCTGGATGTTTCGCTCCCCCGGATGAGATACCTTTCCGACGTGATGCCTGCGAACGTAAAAACCAGAATGTCCAATGAATACAACATCAGGGAACTGATCAAAACAGCCGACTTGATTATTGGCGCGGTACTTATCCCAGGAGCCAAGGCACCACACTTGATCACCAGGGACATGCTGAAGGAAATGCAGCCGGGCACAGTATTGGTGGATGTTGCGGTAGATCAAGGAGGATGCATCGAAACCTGTAAGCCCACCACACACCAAGACCCGACCTTCACCATTGATGGTGTATTGCATTATTGCGTCGCCAATATGCCTGGAGCAGTACCTTATACCTCCACTATCGCACTGACCAATGCCACCCTTCCTTATGCTATCCAATTGGCTGATAAGGGATGGAAAAAAGCCTCTAAAGAAAATGTAGAGTTAGCAACAGGACTGAATGTGATAAAAGGGGATGTAGTTTATAAGGCTGTAGCTGATGCTTTTGACCTTCCATTCACCGCAGTTGAAAAACACTTAGCAAACTAAAAATCAATCCCTTAAAAAGGATATTTCCCAAATATAAATAAAAAGACTGCTTAGTAAGGCAGTCTTTTTATTTTTTGACGCAAACTACAGGACCTGTCCCAGTATGGAACGACGTGAAAAAGTTGGGAAATAGATTCCGATTGGAGCTAATAGCATCTAGGTAACGCAAATGATGAAGATTATCGCTGATCTTTTTCCTACCCAGAATCAATGCTGCTTAGTTAAGGAAACTTCTTTCTTTTCATACACCTAAAAGGACTTTTTTGATTGACTTTGGCTGGGAAAACCTGATCATCTTAGTGAATTTTATCCTTTTCCTTTTTTTCCATTAATGAAGAAAGAAAAAAATCTAGGCCGGTGATATGCTTTTTATGGCCGTTTTATGCATTAGCCTATCTATTACGAGCTGATACTACTTCAAAATCAACCGAGTTAAACGTAACAAATGCCCTTGCCACGGCAATCCCTTTCAGGAAAACCACCCCTCAAACTCCTCGACTTTTCTCTCCTTTAAAAACTGTATCGTCTTATTGATATCCATTGACAGCACACGATCTTGGACGTTAAAGCTCACCTGCTCTCTATAACACCCAACCAAGCTCTCCACAATGGCAGAACTTTTCGCTGGACGCCTAAACTCCAGTGCTTGTGCGGCCGTCAACAACTCAATGGCAAGAATTTTTTCCAAGTTATCCAAAACCCGCAAGCACTTTGTGGCTCCATTGGCCCCCATACTGACATGATCCTCCTGTCCATTTGAGGATACAATCGAATCCACAGACGCGGGGGTACAAAGCTGCTTGTTTTCACTCACCACAGAAGCGGCGGTATATTGCGGAATCATCAATCCCGAATGAAGACCAGGATCATTCACCAAAAATAACGGAAGCCCACGCTGACCAGAAAGCAACTGATAAGTCCGTCGTTCCGAAATACTGCCGATTTCTGCCATCGCAATGGCGAGATAATCAAACCCCAATGCCAGTGGCTGGCCATGAAAGTTTCCGCCGGACAATATCTCGTCTTCGTCAGGAAAGATATTTGGATTATCGGTTACTGAATCTGCCTCGCGCTCAAACGTCCTTTTGACAAAGGCCAGTGTATCTTTAGAGGCTCCATGCACTTGGGGAATGCAGCGGAAAGAATAAGGATCTTGCACCTGTTTTCCTTTTGACAGGGCAATTTCACTGCCTTCAAGATAGCGTCGCATGGCCGCAGCCGTACTCAACTGCCCTTCATGCCCCCTCACTTGATGAATCAATGCATTAAAAGGCTGCAAATTCCCATTAAAACCATCTACCGAAATAGAAGCTATCAAATCAGCCCATCTGAACAATAACTCTGCCCGCTGGGTAATATGTACCCCATAACTAAGCATGAACTGGGTGCCATTGATAAGCGAAAGCCCTTCTTTTGACCTTAACGTAACAGGCTCCCAACCAAATTTATCCAGCACTTGATCACTGGGCAAAATCTTGCCTTCAAAATAAACCTCCCCCATTCCAATCAACGGCAAACTCAAGTGGGAAAGCGGCGACAAATCCCCAGATGCACCCAACGAGCCTTGGTTATAAACCACCGGAAGCACATCGTAATTGTATAGATCGACTAATCGCTGGACTGTCTCCAGCTGCACACCAGAATGACCACGAGAAAGGGATTCGACCTTGGTCAGTAACATCAGCCGTACCAACTCCTTTGGCACTTTCTCCCCCACCCCACAGGCATGGGACTGCAGTAGATTATATTGAAGCTGCTGGATCTCCTTTCGATCAATCCTCACTTGCTGCAAATAGCCAAAGCCGGTATTGATCCCGTAAAACTGCGCCGTTTCATCTTGATAAATCTTATCATCCAGGTATTCCCGGCATCGCTGTATCCTTTCTATTGCCGTTTTCGACAAGGTCAAATACGCTCCACTGGCCACTGCATGGTGAATCCGATCTAAGGTAACGGGCATGTCCCCCACTTTATATTCTTCTCGCTTTATTGCAACATCCATCATAATAGGTCAATTTAATTTCTGTAGAAATAATTGGTTTTTTACGCTGACAGCAACAAAGGTCAAGATTATAAATAATAATAAAAAATAGTATTATATTCACCATATAATAACTTAAAGTGATCAAAATGGAATTGAGACAGCTAAAATATTTTTTGGTATTGGCAGAAGAGCTGCATTTTCGAAAAGCAGCCGAACGGCTACACATCGTCCAGCCAGCCCTTTCTAAGCAAATCAAATTACTAGAGGAAGAGCTGGGGATCACACTGCTCAAAAGGGATAAAAGAAACGTACACCTCACCGCTGCTGGCGAATACTTCAAAAAGGAAACTAAAGCCATTATAGACCAACTGGAACTTATAAAAAGCCATACTCGGCTTGTACAAGAAGGTGAAAAGGGGGAAATCAGAATTGGCTATGTAGGATCCTGCATCCATACGTTTTTACCCGATGTACTTACCAAAATGCACAAATCCCATCCACACATCCAAACATACCTCAACGAAATGACCAGCCGCACTCAATTAGAAGCCATCAAAAACGGGGAACTGGACATTGCCTTTTTAAGAAACCCCTATCCCCAGCCACTGTATGGAAGCCAACTGGTATTCAGGGAACCTTTTTCACTAGTCGTACCAAAAGATCACCCAATCGGCACTGAAAACTTCCAAGAAATCTCCCAACTAAAATCAGAGGAATTCATACTCCCCACGCAAGCAGACGGGGAATTATACTACAGACTGCAACTGAGTATTTGTGAAGACGGTGGATTCTCTCCCCATATTGCCCACGAGACCGTCCATGGCCACACCGTGCTAAATCTCGTGGACCACGGTCTGGGCATCACCTTCCTCCCAGCCTCTTTCGAACAGTTCACCAGCGCCGCCGTAAAATTCATCCACCTTCCCGACATCCCTCAAAAGGCTGAAATCACCGCTCTCTGGAACAAGGAAAACCCAAACCCAAGCCTCCAAAAACTCCTCAGCTATATCCCGACCATTGATTGACTTGTGATGGTGTCATCAGTCAGATAATCCACCATATTTTCATTCTCCTATTTCAAGCTATTTAAATTTTCGTTATATTTCTTTTCCAAAATAAAAAATTACATAACGAAAGATAAAATAGCGAAAAGTCCATATTAAACTCCCCACAAATGATTAAAAGAAAAACAACATTCGCCATTTCGGCACTATTCCTTATCGGCTCACTCCAAGCCCAAGAGCCTAAGAAACACCTTTCAGTCATCCCCAAACCAGCTGAAATGACCATAAAAGAAGGCCATTTCACCCTAAATGAGGAGACTTACATATTTGCGGAAAGCGACCAATCAAGAAAATCTGCTGATATATTCAATAATTTCCTGGACAAGCTTTACGGCATACGGCTTCCCATATCAGCCCTCAAGCAAGATAGGCCCTCGATCAGATTGTCTGTAGCGACCGACAAACCTGCGACTGGCGAAAGTTATCAATTGGACGTTCAAGAAGGAGACATCTCCATATCAGGATCAGAAAAAGGTATATTTTACGGACTTCAGACCAGTCTACAACTTATCACCCGTACCCACGGTACACTGACTATTCCTGCTGTTTCCATTAAGGACAAACCGGAATTTGGTTATAGAGGCATCATGTTGGATGTTGGGCGGCACTTTTTTGAAGTGGCAGAAATCAAAAAGATGATCGATTTGATGGCATATTTTAAATTCAACAAAATGCATTGGCACCTGACAGAGGACCAAGGCTGGAGATTGGAAATCAAAAAATACCCCAAGCTCACTGAAATAGGTGCGTGGCGAGACTCCACTATCATCGGGCAATATTGGGACTATGACCCTTTCATCTATGACGGCATTAAACATGGCGGCTTCTACACCCAAGAAGAAGCTAAGGAAATCGTCAATTATGCCGCGGAAAGAATGATTACTGTCATCCCTGAAATCGAGCTCCCCGGACACAGTTCGGCCGCACTTGCTGCATACCCAGAATTTGGCAGTTTCAAAATGGACGGATACGAACCAAAAGATGGAAAACCATTGACGGGATCTGTCATGGCCATGAATGAGGAGGGCAAACCTTATGACAACGACCTCAACACTGCTGTTCCCGGATATTGGGGAGTCCATCCCAATATCTACGGCGTAAAAGAAGAAACCTTCCAGTTTCTGGAAGACGTCCTTACCGAAGTGATGGATATTTTCCCAAGTGAGTACATTCACATCGGAGGTGACGAAGCCCCAAAAGACCACTGGAAGACCTCTTCCATCTCCCAAGACCTCATCAAAAAAGAAAACCTAGAAGATGAGCACGAACTCCAGAGTTATTTCATTACCAGGATCGAAAAGTTCCTTAATGAAAACAACCGAAAGCTCATAGGATGGGACGAGATCTTGGAAGGCGGATTGGCGCCCAATGCAACTGTCATGAGCTGGAGAGGGGAAAAAGGTGGAATAGCAGCTGCCAAAATGAACCACGACGTCATCATGACGCCCAATAGCCACATGTACTTCGACCATTATCAGGCAGAAGACAAAACGACCGAACCAGTGGCCATCGGCGGATTCCTTCCACTCGAAAAGGTTTACCATTATGCCCCACGCCCTGAGGCCCTGTCCACCGATCAGCAGGCTCATATTTTAGGCGTTCAAGCCAACCTTTGGACAGAATACATTGCCACCAATAATAAATTGGAGTACCATCTTTTCCCTCGTGCTTTGGCCTTGGCAGAGGTTGCCTGGATGGACAGGCCGCAAAAGGACTATCAGGAGTTCACCACCAATCGTCTCCCCAATAGACTTTCAGAACTAGAACAACTTGACGTATTTTACCGAGTGCCCGAAGCCGAGATCACTATATCCACTGATGAGACTTCAGGCAGACACAAGGTTTCTATTCGCCCTTTGGTAAAAGGCAGCAAAGTGTACTACACCGTAGATGGGCACAAGGCTGATCAAACCGGAACCCTCTACACCGGCGCTTTCCTCGCACCCATCACTGGGCCAGAGCAGGAAAACCTAACCCTGCACTACATCGTCATCACACCTAAAGGAAGACAAAGCAACGAATTCTCATATCCCATACAATAATAACAGATCTAATGAAAAAACTATCTTTAGCACTATTGCTTACCCTGGCTGGACTCCCATGCTGGACCCATGCCCAGGAAATCTCCCTAACCCTGATGAGCTACAACATCTATCACGGGGAGAAAGCATACGAAAAGGGGCATAAGAACATCGAAGAGATCGCTCAGCTGATCAAAGACATAGACCCGGACTTTGTGGCCCTACAAGAGGTGGACAGCATGACCCAGCGGACTGCCTCGATTTATGAGAAACCGATAGACTTGGTAAAAGAACTGGCAGGGCGAACCGGAATGCATGGATTCTTCGCCAAAGCCATTGACTTTAGCAACGGAGGATACGGTGAAGGACTGCTCAGCAAACATCCTGCAAAAACGAGAAAAATAGACCTCCCCATCCCCGAAGGAGGAGAAGGAAGAGCAATGGCTTTAGCTACTTTTACCATGGAAAATGGTGAACAGATCACTTTTGGCGCCACCCATCTGTGCCACCAGTTTGACATTAACAGAATCGCGCAAACCAAGGCCATCGTGGAATATTCCCAAAATATAAATGGAGCGGTAGTAGTAGCAGGCGACCTTAACTTTAAGCCAACCGACAATCCCTACCCTATCATGGAAAAAGATTTCACTGATGCCGCGGCCGCCTTCGGCAATCCAAAACCTACTATCCCATATGACAATCCCAGCTCTAGGATTGACTATGTTTGGCTTTCTAAAAATGCAAACTGGGAGGTCAAAGAAGTAAAAGTGGTCCCGGTGGATTTTAGTGACCACATGCCAGTGGTCGTAAAAGTTGTCTTAAAGGACTAAATCTTCTCCAAAATAAAGAGGGCCTTTCCCGATTGCTGTGAAAGGCCCTTATCTTTTTAGCTGGCAATGATCACCTCCACATTGTTTCGTTCAAGCATTTTGACATGCTCTGTTTCGATCCGATCATCGGTTATTACTTTATGGACTTTATTGAAACCAGCTATAAATGCCAATCCTATTTTTTTGAACTTAGTGGAGTCGGACACCACAATTACCTCCTCGGCAATATCAATCATGATTTGGTTAAGGTATGCTTCTTCCATGTAGTGTGTAAACACGCCCACATCAGCCTTAATCCCATCGACCCCTAAAAACAATTTGTTACAGTGAAGTTGCTTCAGGTTGCGCTCTGCCATCGGACCGACTAGCGACATGGAAAATTCCTTCAAGAAACCACCCGGCATCATCACATCCAAATTATCATAACTGGCCAAATTATTAACAATATCCAGCGCATTACTAATTACCGTCAATCGTTCAAACTTTGCGAGGTTATTGGAAATCTCAAAAGTGGTGGTCCCGGAATCCAAAATGATCGAATCATTCTCTTCAATCATGGATACCGCTTTCTTGCCTATCTTACGTTTGAGGTCTAGGTTTATCTTTTTCTTTTCAGTGACTGGAAGGGCCATATTGTTGGTCTTAAAAGCACCACCGTGAGCCCTTACTAAAAGCTTGTTTCTTTCCAGATTGGCCAGGTCATTCCGTATCGTCACCTCACTCACCCCCAACAACTTACTCAACTCACTTACATTCACTTGCCCGTGCTCATCCAAAACTTCCAAAATTCTGGATCTTCGCTGCGCAGTCTTTTTCATATCTATTTTATGTTTTATTAAATAATATTATTCCCTTAAAAAGTCTTTCGAAAAATACTCAATAAGCTTCATTTATCAAACACACTTTGCATTCATAACCTTTTGATCGCAATCAAAATAACCTGTCATAATTTACGATTATGACTTTTTAACTAAAAACGAACACATGAACACGAAATTATATTTTCGTTTTCAATTTACCTAAAAACTTAATTAAAAGACAACTTTAACCAAACCAAAGTTTTCGGATATTTTCATTTTTAAAAATGGCATTTATCAATCCGCTGTCCCAACTCACCTCTGAATCAACTCATTTACAATTGACTAATCCTATACTTTCACCCATTCACGTAATCACCCAACCACCTAGACCACCATATCAAAATATAATTTAGTACTTTTCAAAACTCCACAATCAAAAATAAAAGAAATCAAAACTATATTTATTTTCGTTTTATTTGTATTGTGAATTTAATTTACGAAATTAGAGGCCAGATAAAGATTATCTGGTTTGTTAGGGTTATTTTTCGAAAAAGGCCGACCACTGTACTCCACACACAGATGGTCGGTTTTTTTATTTATGTTAAGTTTGGACTGAAAAAAGGATTAAGGATCACACGGTATTTCTGGATAAGCAGAAAAGTCGGGGACGGCCTGTTTTCTTAATGATAAAACCACGTATAAATAAAAATGCCACAAAGGCATATTGAGCCTGTATTAAAAGGAATGTATAATCGCTTTGTGCCTAGGCGCCTTGGTGGCGTATCATTGTTCCCACAACAAAATTTATCGACTCACAAATGTATTGCTTGGCCCGTATTTCGTTGGGACTTCACCATAAAGGGACATAATAAATGGGAGAGCAGAAAGGCGATGGGCCATCTTGTAAATACCTCCCACAATAAGTATAAAACTTGTCGGCCCTCAATTATCTCGCAAAGGCGCGTATATCTTTCCAATTCTGTCATTATCTTTATTCATAATTATGACCACAAACTAACCGCCATGAAGCTTTTCCTTTCCATAATTTTGATATGTTTCAGTATTCAATTTACCCTACGGGGACAAGATGTTCCCAAAAATTATTCACTGATTTATGAGCAGAGCTTTTCAGAAAAGGAGGCCATTGAGGATTTTGAAATGACCGATCCGGAGGCTTGGAGTCTCACTACTGAAAAAACAGGATATGCTTTAGCCATTTCCCAACAAAGCAACTATACCCCGCCATTTAGATCGCCATTTAACATTGCCATCGTAAAGGGATTTAGTGTAGGCAGTTTTATCCTAGAAGCTGAGTTACAGCAAACAGGAAAAGAGTACGGTCATCGGGACCTTTGTATTTTCTTTGGCATGGAAGATCCAGCGAACTTCTATTACACCCATATAGCAACAGCACCAGATCCTCACGCCCATAATATTTTCCTAGTCCACAACGCTCCCAGAGTGGCCATTGGCAAAAAAATAAACAATGGCATTGACTGGGGAAGTACCGAGCAGTGGCACAAAGTAAAAGTCGTCAGAAACCTGAAAGACCATAGTATCAAGGTTTACTTCGATGATATGACCACTCCAATTATGGAAACCAATGACCATCATTTCGACTATGGCCAGATTGGTTTTGGAACTTTCGACGATATTGGCAGGTTTGACAGCATTAAAATATGGGCACCAGAAAAAACCTCGACTTCTAAAACTCTCTTCGGCAACTGATAAGCGATAACTAAAGTTATTTGGCCAGTTCCCGGTCGATTAATTCATTCCACTTCTGCTGAGCACCTTTATTTCTACCGTGATCAGTTTCATCGTCATAGGCTTCCTGCATCTTGTTCATCTCCCTATATGTCTCGATATACAGGTAGCCTATACGACCATCATAATCCTGAGGTGTGAGCGACATCTCACGAATCTTCTCCTTAAAACGTTCTACCACGATCTTGGTGATATCAAAATGACGCTGCTCATGATTTAACCCATACCCATCCTTTCTTGAACTTCTTGCCCAAGAGGATGATTTGAGCATAAACACCTTCACGATCAGCTCCAGCTTCACCCTGCCCTCCTCCACCTTTGGGTCTCCTTCCCAAGAAAAACTAGTGAAAATCGAAGCAGCATAAGAACTCCCAGGGTGTGGCCTTGCCTTAAAATCATCCCAGTCCAGTTTTCTGTCTTCATGGTAAAAAACAGTATCCCCCTTCTCAACGACAGGATAATCTATTATTTCTAAGTCAAGCCCGGTGGCCAGCTTAATATTCCTTGGCGCTTGCTGATCCATCCATTCATTAAAGTATTTTAAAGCATTCCCCAGAGACTGCTCCATCGCATTACCAATGACGGTATAACTTCCCAAAGACCTGGTATAGCGGGCTCCACCATCATAATCAAGTAAATGAACCAAGCTATCCCCTTCCAATAAAAACCGTATGGATAAATCTATCTGTCCTTTTACCTTGCCATCTGTCGCACTATTTTCCGATACATTCATTTTTGATACTTGCATCACCACAGGTCGCTTAGAACGATCGGTGTACATCATACCTGAGACAAATTCCCCAACACCTTCGACCACTCCGCCCCTGATCTCCAAGGATTCTTTCCTTTGGGAATGAGAAGAAGTATAAATCTCACCTATAAGTGGCTGACCGGCCCTAACGTCCTGTATTTCACTAACAAAAAACTCAGTTGGTCGAATAGACTGCCTGCTGGACTTCAAGAGCAAATACACAGGATCATCCTGAGCCTTCACCTCCTCTACAAAACATACCAAAAGCAATAGTGTAATGCCTTTTGCCAATATTCCGATTGTCCTCATAGCTCCTTATTCCACCTGTTCATTTTATGAAAGATAACAAAAAAACTGCCGTGTGTTCACGGCAGTTCCCCTACTTGTACGAAATATCTTTTATTAAGGCAAGATCACATCATTTATCACATGGATTACGCCATTAGTTGCATGAATATTTAACATACCTGTATTGAGCGCAGCACCACCCACAGTTCCCGCTCCTAGATCCACTGCTAGTGACGCATCAGTGTTTAGTGGTGTAAGCGACGTTCCTGTCCTTAAATCCTGGGAAAATGCCCTGGCTGGCACCACATGTGCGGTAAGCACTGCAGTAAGGGTTTCCATTGGAATATCATTGTAGTCGTTCCAGTTTGGATTGGTATCATAAAGTGCTTGGAAGGCTGCATCTGTAGGGGTAAAAACAGTAAGATCACCTTCATCACCGCTCACCGCATCCACCAAATCGGCACGCTGCAAGGCACCTACCAACTGTGTAAATTCAGGAGTAGAAGCCGTGGTCATCCCTACCGCTATTTCTGCAATGGATTCTGAAGGAGGCATGATCACGTAATCCAGCGTATGAATCACCCCGTTGCTGGCCTCAATATTGGTATCCACCACCATGGCCGAGCCATTGATCCAGAAGTTCCCGTCCACGTCCTCACTTACGTAAAAACTGGCTCCATTAACGGTCCCTACCTCTCCGGCGCTGACATCTGCAGCCACCACCTCACCAGCTAGTACGTGATAAGTCAAAATATCCGCTAAACTGGAATTTCCCAACAAGTCACTAGCAGACATACCCGTATCATCCAAAAACATTGTAAAAGCTGCGTCAGTAGGCGCAAACACGGTAAAAGGACCATCGCCTTTAAGGGTGGTGACCAAATCAGCCTCCACCACGGCTGATTCCAACACGGTAAAGTCACCGCTTGCCATCACGACATCCACGATATCGTCTTCTTCCATGGGTACTGGATCATCATCATCGTTACAGGCGATCAGAAACATCCAAGCAAATAGAAGCATCAAAAGTGTAGGAAACTTAGTCTTTGTGGTTTTCATGGTTCAGTTGAATTTAAGTTAATATTTTGTTACAACTGAATAACCATTGGCAGGTAAATTTGTTTAATATTTATTAAAAAAAGTTAAACAAATTAGTAAAAATCACCACTTGAGCACATTAAAAGACGAAATAAAAAATCAATAAATCATTATTCTTCCAGCTCGTACCACTCTATCTCATCAAGATTGGCCCTCCTGCCACGCTGAACAGGTGCGTAGTACGCTGCCAAATAATCAACGATAATCTCTTCATTTTGGCCAAGATCCCATAACCCTTGGGTTTCCTGCATCCAATCAATTAACTTCTCCCAATGTTCTTTGTTTCCACGATTCTGTGTGATCAAATTGGCCGCATGACAATTGGTGCAATTGGCAATTACGGTTTCATACCCCTTCTCTGCCACTAGGCCAGTGGCCACATGCACACCATCTTTGACCAAATTTTCCGTCACCAAAGGAGGTGGATTTTCCTTTTCACCCTCATTTTTACTCACCAAAACACCAGGATTCTGCTGTAAGAACACCAACCCTACCAGCAGCACCATTACAACCACCCCCAAAACCACTACCATCGTAAAAAGCCCCTTTAATGACTTGATAATATCCTGATCCATCCTAACTTACTTTTACGGCAATTCTGTGACATGCATTGTTTAGATACCCTTTGGGATTCCAGCCGGGAACCACCATTGGTTGACTTTCCCCATTGCTATCAGTCGCCCTTGCCCACACTTCATAGTATCCTTCCTGCGGAAACTCCACCTTTGTAGTGAAATGCTGCCATGCCAATCGATTAACAGGCGGCGCCAGTTTACAGACCTGCCATGTAGCACCAAAATCAATGGAAACATGCAGCTCACTTACCTCCAGCTCTCCCGCCCAGGCATGCCCCCTGATCTCCAGCGAATCCCCTAAATCTATCATCGCACCACTTTTAGGATAGGTAATCAACGACTTCACAGGCATGGACTCAATGATGCACATCTCCTCATCGGGCACCTCATCCCCCGGAGAGACAGGCTTGCATGGAACACGGTAGGAAGGCGCAGCCATTTTTGTTCCATCGTGTACTTTATCCCTTACAGAAATCCGCTTTAGCCACTTTCCGGAAGCCGATGCAGGATAGCCCCCTGCCACCAACCTCAGCGGATATCCATGAGCGATAGGAATGGCCTCACCATTCATCTCAAATGCCAACAACGTTTCTTCTTGCAAAGCCTTGGTAATCGGAACGCCTCTGGAGATCGGTTCTTTACCGGGATCACCGCTCAGGTGGGTATCAGCAGAATGATAGCCAATATAGACCGCATTATCCCTTATGCCCACATCTTCCAGTACATCTTTAAGCCTCACACCGGTCCAGGACGCACAAGAGACAGCTCCTGTTTTCCATTGGTTGCCGCTAGCGGGAGGATAAAACTCACTACGGCCATTCCCTCCACACTCTAAGGTAAGCTGATAAGTATAATGCTTAAAATCACGCTTTAGGGTTTCCAATGAATAGGTCTTGGGAGAGGAAACAGCCTCTCCGTCCAACACCAACTCCCAACTCTCTTCATCAATAGATGCTGGGATCAGGCCATTATTCCTGATGAACATCTTATCCGCCGGCGTCACCTTATCATCTAAAAGGTGGGGCTGCGACTCTAGGTTCCAAGGTTTATTATTGAGGACAATTAGGTCTTTATCCTTCTTGAAAAGCTTATAGGGATCATCACCCTGTAATACTACCGGCACGTAACCCTCAGGCATGGATGATGCGAAAACCACCTTGGCCCCCACCGCTGCGGCCACAGTCGCAAGTACACTGTTCCTTAAAAACTTCCTCCTACTGTTTACAGAAGGGGTCTGCTTATCTTCATTGGTCATTGGTATTGCTAATTTGTACTAAAAACTAAAGCTAACTGATTTTTACAGTAAAACCTCCCCACCCTCGTGGTAATTCAAAAATAACAAAGTTTCAAAATCTTCCGAAAGGAATTTTATTGATCCTCCATAACTATATAGAATACCCTTTGTAAAACAAATCCAACCCATCCCCTTCCCCTAAAACCATAGGGGATTTCCACAATTTGTACAGAACAAACTACACAGCAGCTTAGTCTTCCCTTCCTAAATTAACAAATCTCCCCCTTTCGTACATTGGCACAAAAAATGAATCTTAATAAACAAGTTTGCTTCAAATGTCTGAGTAAGCTTACGATCAGTAGCGGAAGTAGCCGTTTTGACTAGTAATCATGATCAATTCGACAAAAATAACTAAGCTACTTACCTGCTGCTTAATGAAAACCAACTAAACCAAAACAACTATGAAAAAGCTAGCATTAATATTCACTATGGGGGCAATGATGTATTTTGGGACGGTAACCACTCCATCATTAAATTTACATGCCCAAACCTCCATCCACCAGGACAATAGGGTAGAAATCGTCCCTGAAGATTTGCCCCTGAAAGTAAAAGAGGCCATTCTAGATGACGAAGAATTAAAAACCATGCCCATTACCAAGGCATTTAAGGTTACCGACATGGATGGATCCGTCACCTACGAAGCCCACTTCGGAATGGAAGAAGAAACCATCGTTAAAAAATATGATGAAGAAGGAGAAGAGATCGAAGATGTATAATCAGTGAATTTGCTTTTAATCTATTTGTAAAAAGATGTCAGCCTGAGCGGACCTGTCTATTCGCCAGATAGCGTCGAAGGCCAGACGCTGGACCTCGACTCCGCTCGGTCTGACACTTTTTGCTTGAATAACTAACTTTATGGGCTAGAAGCGGCTCCCTGGCATCTTTCTGCTATCCTCCAGTTCTTACACTTGGTTCCTAAACCGGCCATTTTTCCAAGCGATAAGCACTGTCCCAAAACATCCACTCTAGTTTGGACGCCATTTCAAACGCCTCAAACATCTCCTCCCGTAACTCCGGACTAGCTTTTTCTGCAAGCTGGTCAGTGATCTCTAAGGCCTTGGCCACGGATGTAGCGAATTCTTCTCCCGCATACGTATCTATCCAATTTTTATAAGGATTATCACTTCCATCTTGCTGTGCGTAGATATGATCACCAACTTCTTTATAGATCCAAAAACAAGGCAAAATAGCCGCTGCAGCCTTTTCTATGTTGGCAAATCCAGCTTGATTCCGAATATAATTGGTATAGAGCAAGCAGGATGGGGAAGGATCTACCTCATCAGGAAGGCCCAACTCTTTAAAATAGCTCTCATGTAGTGCTCTCTCTACCACGATGGCACCAGCAGCAAATTCAGAAAATGCCAACACCTTATCCAAATCGTTCAAACGCCCACTAATGGTACTGAGCGCCTTGCCAAATTCCCCCAGGTAAAAAGCGTCCTGAGTCATATAAAATTTAAATGTTTCCTTTGGAAGTGTGCCTTTCTGCAATTCTTGATTAAAAGGCATATAAATAATCTTGTCATAAAGGGGAGCAATTCTCTCCCAAGCTTCACTGGTCCAGCTCATGGATAATCATTTTTTCGGGTTGGTAAAAGTGATTTAAAGGCCCACTTCCCTGGCCTGTTTTGACTGATTTTCCGGCATCAATTGCCTGAAAGACGAAGTTTCTGGCCAACTCCACCGCTTCGGCCATTCTCATCCCCTTGGCTAGAAAAACAGCAATGGCTGAAGACAACGTACAGCCAGTTCCGTGGACATTGCCAGTATTTATCTTTTCACTTTCAAAAACATGCATTTGCCCATTACCACCAAGGACATCCGCTACCATTTCTCCATGTAGATGTCCTCCTTTGACCAATACGAAGGCCGATTCATAAGTCAATAATTGGCTAGCGGCTTCCTTCATTTCATCCAAAGTATCCACTGCTTTGCCCATAAGTACAGCGGCCTCGTCCATATTGGGCGTGATAATACGTGAAATAGGGAAAAGCTCTTTTTTCAATACCTCCACGGTTTCTTCCTTGATCAAACGGTCTCCGCTCGTAGCTACCATGACGGGATCAAAAACAACCGGGATATCCGGATATGGCACCAGTGATTCCACAATGACCTGCACCACTTCAGGCCGATTGATCATACCGATCTTTATGGCTTTCGGCCTGATATCTGTAAGCACTGCTTCCAGTTGCTCCTTGATATGCGCTACGGGAATATCATGGATACTCTTCACACCCATGGTATTTTGCGCAGTAGTGGCGGTGATAACACTCGTACCAAAACAGCCCAAAGCAGAAAATGTCTTCAAATCCGCTTGGATTCCTGCACCACCACCACTATCCGATCCTGCAATGGTCAATACAGGAATATAGGTTTTGACTTTATCGTTCATGTAGCTTTTTCGATTTCATTTCGGAATTTTTCGGCAGCTTTAGCGGGACTTTGTGCACTGCAAATGGCGGATACCACTGCCAGGCAATCTGCCCCTGCTTCAATAACCTCAGCAGCATTAAGTTCATTGATATTACCAATGGCCACTAATGGCGTTGCTGTCGCTTTTCTAAGTTTATTTAACCCCGCTAATCCCCATTCAAACCGGGTATCAGGCTTGGTGGGCGTAGAAAAAATAGGACTGACTCCGTAATACCAGGCCAAGTTCGCCTCCTCGTGAGAAAGCTCATCCATTTGCTCTAAGGATAGGCCGACAGGGAAGTCATCTCCCAAATACGCCTTGGCAGACTTCATACTGCTATCAGATTGCCCGATGTGGACACCATGGGCTAGAGCCTGTTTTGCCACTTCCAAGCTATCATTGATGATTAGAGGAACCCTGTACTGATCGCAGAGATTTTTTACTTTAAAGGCCTTTTCCAAGAATGCAGCCTTGGGAAGATCCTTTTCCCGCAATTGTACCAGATCCACACCACCTTTGAGTGCTTCTTCCAGCACCCAAAAAAAATCCCTGCCAAGACATGCCTTTTCATCGGTCACCAGGTAAAGCCTGTAAGGGAATAAGCCATCAGTCATTGCTCACTTCCACTTTTGCCCACTGCTTCACTTCGCTTTCCTTGAGATGATAAAGTGCATCGTATAGGTACAACTGAAGCGTCCCAGGCCCCTCTGCTTTTCTAGCAGCTATCTCACCGGCAAGGCCTAATAGGGTCATTCCTGAGACAGTTGCCGTGAAAGGATCTGGCTCAATTCCCGCTAAGGCAGCCACTAAAGCGGTGGCAGTACACCCCATCCCGGTCACCTTTCCCATCAGGGCATCCCCGTTCTTGATTACCGCCAACTTATCTCCATCAATAACATAGTCTATCGCACCTGAAATACAGACAACAGACGAAGTCTCTTTGGATAGCTGCTTTCCATATGCTAAGGCCTCATCAGAAGAATGGCTACTGTCCACTCCCTTTGTTTGCACATTTGCTTTGGCCAACGCCATAATTTCAGAAGCATTTCCTCGAATAATGGTCGGCTTGAAAGCCAAAAGCCTCGTCAAGGTCTCATTTCGATAGGGTGTGGCACCAGCCCCCACCGGATCCAAAACCCAAGGGGTGTTTCGCTCATTGGCTTCTTTGGCTGCCAGTAACATACTGTCCACCCAAAACTCGTCCAGTGTCCCGATATTCACGACCAGTGCATTGACGATGTTGACCATGTCCGCCATCTCCAGCTTGGCATGGGCCATGATTGGGGATGCCCCAATCGCCAGCAGCGCATTGGCGGTATTGTTCATGACCACATAATTGGTGATACTCTGCACCAATGGGCCTTTTTCCCTTACTGTCTTTAGATTGTTGATTACAGATTCTTTCATATCCTCAGCTTAAAAAACTTTAGGGAACCTGCAAATTACCTGAGCAAAAGCTCACATGAAAAGGTCACTTTTTCCTTCGCCGGTATGATCCGTTTCAGGTTCGAAGGGTATCATCTCAGCCCCATCACAGGGACACCCCTAAAGTTTGTCATAGGTTGAAATTACGATTTTAATCCCATGAAGCAAAGTTAGCAGCACGAAGTTTTACCCCATCCAGAGGCAATTCCAAAACGTGCCCACATACAAAACTCAATTACGGCGCTACCAAATCCTTGTTAAAACACGAAGCCGCCAGCTCATAGGACTTTAGGCGTTCCCCGTGATCAAAGATGTGGGAACAAATCATGATTTCATCCACTTGGGTGATTTCCTGAAAATGCTCCAAATCCTCCCGGACAGATGTCTTATCTCCCACAAAACTACAGGCCATCATCTGGTTGATAGCGGCTGCCTCAGCTTCTGTCCAAATCCCTTCCATGGTATCCACTGGAGGCCGTAATGGATAGGATTTCCTTCGTACGATCCCCAAGGCCATTTGATAAAATGAAGTGGCCATCTTATGGGCTTTTTCATCGGTTTCGGCAGCAATCACATTGACACATGAAATCACATAGGGGCTTTTTAAATATTCAGAAGGCTGAAAATGCTCCCGGTAATACCGAATGGCATCCAAAAACTGCGCAGGCGCAAAATGACTGGCAAAAGCATATGGCAATCCCCTTTTAGCAGCAAGCATAGCACTGCTCATACTGCTTCCCAAAAGGTAAATGGGAATATCAAGTCCCTCACCGGGAATGGCCCTTACCTTACCATCGATATTTTCATCGGACAGGTAAACCTGCAATTCCTCCAAATCTCGTGGAAATTCCTCTACGGTTTCCAACCGATCCCTTCTCAAAGCCTTGGCAGTGGTCTGGTCGGTACCAGGTGCCCGCCCCAAGCCGAGGTCGACCCGATCAGGATAGAGGGATGCCAAGGTGCCAAATTGCTCTGCCACCATCAGTGGGGCATGGTTGGGCAGCATAATTCCTCCCGAGCCAACCCGAATGCGCTGCGTGCCACCAGCGATATGACCGATCAATACTGCTGTGGCAGAACTGCCCACGCTGACCATATTATGGTGTTCCGCGAGCCAAAAACGTTTATATCCCCACTTCTCAGTATGCTTAGCCAGGTCTAAACTCCTTTCGAATGCATCAGCTGCATCGTGGTTTTCTTTGATAATAGCCAAATCCAATACGGAAAAAGCTACTTCGTCCAGTGGTTTAGTATTCTTCATTTTACTTCTTATTGTCGTCTTCTTACCAACTGGATTAAATCCAAAATCGTTCTTTCAACGCCAATAATTCGCGGATATTCTACCTTAAAAAATCATCCAAACAAATCAGAGCTCAGATAGCGATCACCACGATCACAGGTGACACAGACAATCACTCCTGAATCGAGAGTCTCTGCTAGCTTCACCGCAGCATGCAAAGCTCCTCCACTGCTCATTCCCGCTAGAATGCCTTCTTCCTTTGCCATTCGACGGGTCATTTCAGTGGCCTCATCCTGACTCACATCGATGATTTTATCCACTCGGGAAGCATCATAAATCTTGGGCAAAAATTCAGGTGACCATCTTCTGATCCCCGGTATACTAGAACCATCGGTAGGTTGTGTACCGACAATTTGGATCATCGGATTTTGCTCTTTCAGGTACCTGGAAACTCCCATAATGGTACCGGTGGTCCCCATAGCGGAAACAAAATGCGTAATCTCACCATTGGTATCCCGAATGATTTCAGGCCCTGTCCCCTCATAGTGAGCTTGGTAATTATCTGGGTTGGCAAATTGGTTAAGGATATAATACCCTTCCCTTTCGGCCATCTCCTCGGCAAGTGTCCTGGAATATTCAATTGTCTTGGCTGCTGGAGTCAAGATGACTTCTGCTCCGTAGGCTTCCATTGAAACCACCCGCTCCCGGGTTGAATTATCGGGCATGATCAGGATCATTTCCACACCGAGCACTTTGGCAATCATGGCAAGGGCTATGCCCGTGTTGCCACTGGTAGCCTCTACTATCCTATCACCCTTTTTGATATCTCCGCGGTCCATGGCCCTCTTGATCATGCTATAGGCAGCACGGTCTTTTACACTGCCTCCGGGGTTTTGTCCTTCCAGTTTACAGTAAATTTTGACATTAGGGTTGGTAGGGATATGTTCAAGCTCCACCAGTGGTGTATTGCCAATCAACTCAACTAATTTCATGTGCTACGCATCATTTTTGAAAACATACATATCAGTGGTCTCCGCACTGGCATCGTACATTTTGGTCTGATAATAAATTTTGCTTTTGGCAGGAATACTTTTGGTCAGCCATACATTCCCGCCGATCACACTTTCTGCCCCAATGACGGTCTTGCCCCCAAGAATCGTCGCTCCAGCATAAATGACCACATGATCCTCGATGGTGGGGTGGCGTTGGACATCAGCATCCTCCTTGTTCACACTTAGCGCCCCAAGGGTAACCCCTTGATAAATCTTCACATGGTCACCTATCCTGGTGGTCTCACCAATCACCACACCGGTACCATGGTCTATGCAAAAGAACCTACCAATTTCCGCTCCCGGATGGATATCAATACCCGTTTTGCTGTGGGCAAACTCTGTAATCATCCTAGGAATAAGTGAAACGCCTTGTTTTTGGAGCAGGTGGGCAATTCGATACGCAGCTATTGCATAAAACCCAGGATAACTTCTGATCACTTCTGTGGTAGATTTAGCTGCTGGATCCCCTTCAAACATTGCTAGTATATCTTCATGAATCGCATCATAAACATCAGAAAGCCGATCAAAAAAATCCGCTGCTACGGTTTCACTACTTTCGTCAATCAGGCGATTGTTATTGCCCAAAATTTCACGCAATTGGATTTCGTAATATGCCAACCTATCCTCAATCTCTTGGGGATCTTTCATGATCTTGACCGCATATTCCGGAAAAAGCACTCCCAAAACACCCTCAAAAAACTCCTGAACCTTTCTGGGAGAAGGGCATCCTGGGCATTGCTTGTGGGAATCGTAAATTTTCTTTATAAATGATTGTCTATATTCCATTGTAATCGTTAGCAGTTATAAGACAAAACCCAGTCTGATCACATATGGTTCAGTATAAATCAGGTTTTGGTTGTCATAAAGAACATTGTACAAGAGGGTGAAATTCATTCCTCCCCTACGGCCAAAAGGCACAAAATAACCGCCACCCAAGAAAAGGCCAGGCACCCACTCCCGATCAGACACTATTCTGCCAAAATCATCCTGTCGATAAGCTTCTACGCTCAGGTTTTCATATTCCGCATGCGCAAAAAGATTGGGCAGGATATTGTAACGGTTAAAGATCCTCCCACCATAAACATTCGATGATTCCCCAAAATCTTTGTATTTCAAGTACTGGTAAGTAATCCCAAGACCGGCAGAGTAGCGGTCGGTCACCATAACACCTACCAATGGAGAAACTTCCACATAGGTTACATACCCAAACTGAAGCCCCAAGTTCCCGCCAAAATATAACCGTTCGCTAAGGGGGACTTTTTCATCTTCTTCTTGATAATACTCGATTTGAGCAAATGTCTTGGTTTGGGAAAACAGTAAAAATATGCCTACCAAACATGCCAGTAGGACACCTTTATTCTTCAACAATAACATATAGGTCTTCAGTTTTTTTCTTCATCAAATATCTTTCACGAGCAAACTTCTCTAAAAGTTCATAATTACTGAGCAATTCTTCCCTTTCTGCCTTGATTTTTTCTTTACGCTCCATATAGAACTCCTTTTGATCTTCCAAACTGTTGAGCTTAGCCTGTAGTTTGATCTGACTGATGATGTCGTTATTATCGATAAACACCATCCAGATCACAAAAAGTACCGTGAAGATAAAATAGAAGTTTTTGGTGTATTTGAGGTATTTGGCCATAAGACACATGGTTTTGCTTATGACAAATATAGGAAATAGTGGGGATTATTCTTAAATCAGCTATATACAATAAAAGATTGCGTACTGGAAGTTTAACAGGTTTGAAAATTATAAGTTGAAAGATACGAAGATCCCGTTATAATACGGATAAGTATAAGAGCCGGTGCGACCTTTGTCTAGTATGCTTTGGTCTCAGCCCAGGATCATCCCCTAGCTATCAATCCCCAAAAACCATTAAAAATTGAAATCCACACCTATAACCTCAGTTCGATTATAAAACCGTCACTGTGAGGCTTAGCGGTAGGCCTGAGCGGGTGGAAGCCGTGGCAGTCTCAGTATTTCGGGATTGCCACACCCTTTTCCAACCCACATCTTCCTAAATAGGGTTCGCTATGACGCTTTTTATACTAAAATTAAGTCGAGCGCAGGTCTATAGTTTAAAAAATTTCAAAGCACACACTACTTTGGTCGCTAGTGGGCAGTGGGACCTGCCCTTCTTCAAACGCCTTCCATTGAAGATTCTTTCAACCCGCTTTATCAAAGTCGTTTAGTTAGTGTGTATCTGGAAATATTGGTTTAATTACTTTTCTTGTTAAATTCCAAGATGGTTTTCATCTCTTTACCTTTGCTACTTTTTTGCTTCAAGTCAAAGTCGAGTAGGCCTGGGCCCTATGCCCAAGCCTCTCTCAGAACCGTACGTGACAGTCTCCCGTCATACGGCTCTTGACAATCAAATCTGATGTTCCAGATTTTGTTTCAAACAACTCCATCTTCCCTAATTTTAGGTTGTGTAACCATTTAAAACTGATTGCCTCAGTCCCTTCGCTCTTTCTCCGTTTCCAGAGCTTTCAACACTACTACGGACTGATCCGCCCCATCCCTATTAAAGGGGATGGTTCTCCTGTTCCATCTAACCGCCTGCTTCGAACTCCTGCCGCCTTAATGCCGCCTGCCAATAGGCCAACTCTCAGTCTGCGCTGCCTATTTTGTCCCGGAAGTCACTCTAGCCCCCGGTTTTGACAGGAAGTATTTTTCACGACACTTCATCGAACGGTTCACTTTCGTTCAGCTTTTCGAAACACATTCCTTCTGATCGCTCAGTACCACAGCCTTGAAAGCGCAGCACCATCAGGGGAATTTGACTGGTCTGCCTGATCCAGTCCCAGCCGTCGTGCCAAGGGTTGTAACGCCCTATTCGACATCAGTTGGATAGCATGTCCGGTTTCCCGAACTTCAGGACACACAAAGTGACCAAAAAACCCCGCAGCTGTGCATCTATCGGCCTAAAATTAAAACCTTCGCTCATGCAGGCAAACTCCTCCTTTTCTAGCTGCCAATATTCTTTTTGGCTAGTATTTCGTCAAACAAGCCTGCCTTCTTGCCTACCCGCTTTTTAATTTCTTTACGCCCAATACCTGCAAGTCGGATCCATTTTATACAGGTTTAAAAAGACCATGGACTAAAACCATGATTTTCTCAATGGACGATCCGTATTGGAAAATCTCTTTAACTATACGACATTGCTCGCTTTATGCATTTGGAATCGTTATGGCCTGTCCCGATAGCTATGGGGAAGAACTGAAACTACAAGGAAATCAAGCTGTTTGGAGATTGAATCATAGCATCGCTATAGTGAGATCGAAAACAGCAGCAAAGCGACTGATTTTGAAGTAGTGTCAGGTAGCAATAGATAGGCTAGTGATTAATGCGGGTTCAAATAAAGATAAAAAACATCCAAGCTACAATACCCTTTATACCTCCTCAAAATGAAAAAAGCACTCCGACTTCTCGGAGTGCTTCTACAGTTATTAGTAAAGCTTGGACGTTTATTTCTTAGGGAAATAAGCAGTATCGCCCAATAGCTCTTCAATTCTCAAAAGCTGGTTGTACTTGGCCATTCTGTCAGAACGGGAAGCAGAACCGGTTTTGATCTGACCAGTGTTACAAGCTACGGCAAGATCAGCAATGGTGCTGTCTTCGGTCTCACCTGATCTATGGGACATCACAGCAGTAAACCCAGCCTTATGTGCCAGATCAATTGCTTCCAATGTCTCGGTCAACGTACCAATTTGGTTTACTTTGATCAATATGGAGTTGGCAGACTTTTCTTCGATTCCTCTTTGCAGGAATTTTACATTGGTCACGAATAGGTCATCTCCTACCAGCTGTACTTTGTCACCGATTTTGGCGGTAAGCATCGCCCAGCCTTCCCAGTCTTCCTCTCCGCATCCATCTTCGATCGAGTCGATTGGGTACTTTTCGGTAAGCTCAGCCAAGTACGCTACTTGCTCTTCTCTATTTCTTTCGACACCAGTATCACCTTCAAATTTCTTATAGTTGTACTTTCCATCTTCAAAGAACTCAGAAGCAGCACAGTCAAGCGCAATGGTCACATCATCACCTGGCTTATATCCAGCCTTGGTAATGGCATCCAAAATGCAGTTAAGCGCCTCTTCAGTACCACCGGAAAAGTTTGGTGCAAAACCACCTTCATCACCTACAGCAGTACTAAGGCCTTTGTCGTGAAGAATCTTTTTAAGATTATGAAAGATCTCCGCTCCCGTTCTCATCGCTTCGGAGAAGTTAGGTGCGCCCACTGGGCGGATCATAAATTCTTGAAATGCGATAGGTGCATCTGAATGAGATCCACCGTTGATGATGTTCATCATCGGTACTGGAAGGGTCTTGGCATTTACGCCACCCACATATCTGAACAATGGAAGCCCAAGATCATCTGCAGCAGCTTTGGCAACTGCCAAAGAGACACCAAGGATTGCATTGGCTCCCAATTTGGACTTCGTATCTGTACCGTCCAATTGGATCATTAACTCATCGATTCCTCGCTGATCGAAAACAGATTGCCCGATCAATTCAGGTTGTATGATTTCATTTACATTCTTAACAGCTTCGAGTACACCCTTGCCCAGGTATTTGCTCTTATCGCCATCACGAAGCTCTACGGCTTCATTGACACCAGTGGAAGCTCCACTAGGCACAGCGGCTCTACCAAAAGCACCGCTTTCAGTAGCGACATCCACTTCCACGGTAGGGTTGCCCCTGGAATCTAAAATTTGTCTAGCATGAATTGCTGTAATCAAAGTCATAATGCTAAAAGGTTTATAGGTTGTATTAATTATTGTTGATTAAAGAAATAAAATCATCAAACAGATACCTAGAGTCATGGGGGCCTGGGGCTGATTCAGGATGATATTGCACTGAAAACGCTGGCCTATCTTTCAATTTGATACCTGCAACCGTATCATCGTTCAGGTGAACGTGCGTAATCTCTATATCAGGATGGTTTTCACTATCTTCCCTCACAATATTGAAACCATGATTTTGGGAAGTAATTTCACTTTTCCCTGTAAGCAGGTTTTTGATAGGGTGGTTGATTCCTCTGTGCCCATGGTGCATCTTATAGGTTTTAATCCCCATGGCTTCTGCTATCAGTTGGTGTCCTAGACAGATCCCAAAAACTGGTTTATCCAAGGCAAGGATTTCCTTTACGGTATCCACCGCATAATCCATCACCGCAGGGTCTCCAGGACCATTTGATAGGAAATAGGCATTTGGTGCCCAAGCTTCCATGTCTGACACAGTTGTTTTTGCAGGGAATACCTTACAGTAAACTCCACGGGAAGCTAGATTTCTAAGAATGTTTTTTTTGATGCCATAATCGACACATGCCACCTTGATGGAGGAATTTTCATCTCCTACATAATAGGGCTCCTTGGTGCATACTTTTGAGGATAGTTCCAGACCAGCCATATCAGGCACTTTATCCAGCTCATTCTTCAAGTCCTCAAGGTTGTCAAATTCCGAGCTGATAATAGCGTTCATGGCACCCTTTGACCGAATGTGCCTCACCAATTTTCTGGTATCCACATCCGCAATACCGGTAATACCATTGGATTCGAGAAATTCTTGAAGGGATTGGGTAGCGTCTAATCTACTGTAGATTTCAGAAAAACTGTTCACCACAATGCTGGCAATCGTTGGGCCATCGGATTCTGCTTCAGAATCAATCACACCATAGTTGCCAATATGGGAAGTAGTGGTCACCACAATTTGACCTGTATAAGACGGGTCAGTGTAGATTTCCTGATAGCCGGTCATACCTGTGTTAAAGCAGATCTCGCCACCATTTGTACCGTGCTTACCAATCAATGTACCGTAAAATACAGTACCATCTTCAAGAAGGAGTGTTGCTTTTTGTTTGTCCATTTATTGAAATTGAATGCCCAAATTTAAGGATTTTATCACTAAGAGACAGATATTTTTACGAAAAGGATAATAAAAAAGGGATTGAACAAATGTCCAACCCCCTTCATATTTAATATAATGAATACATATCTTATTCAGATTTTGCTTCTTTATCAGAATCTGTATCACCATCAGCAGCTTTGTCATCTGCTGGTTTATCTTCAGCTTTGGCCTTAGGCTCAGCAGCTTTCTTTTTGGTCTTGGGAGCTTTTTCTTCCTTGACCTCAGCAGTAGCCTCATCAGCACCTTCTGACTTACTTTCTGTCGTAGTCTCTGTGCTTTCAGCAGACTTACCAGATCCGCGACGGCTTCTTCTGGTTTTCTTCTTCTCTGGCTTGGCTTCTTTCAACATCAACTCGTTGAAGTCCACAAGCTCAATGATACACATTTCCGCATTATCACCCAGACGGAATCCAGTTTTGATAATTCGGGTGTACCCACCAGGTCTATTGGCCACTTTCTCAATCACCTCACCAAAAAGTGCTTTAATAGCCTCTTTGTCCTGAAGGTATGAAAAGGCAATACGTCTGTTATGTGTAGTATCTTCCTTGGCTCTAGTCACTAGAGGCTCTACATATTTCCTTAATTCCTTGGCCTTGGCAAGCGTCGTAGAAATACGCTTGTGAAGAATTAGAGAAGCTGCCATATTGGAAAGCATAGCTTTTCTATGGGAAGCTTTTCTACCAAGGTGGTTGAATTTCTTACCGTGTCTCATCGTTTATTATTCTTCGTCAAGTTTATACTTAGATATGTCCATGCCGAACTGCAATCCCTTTTCTTGGATAAGTTGCTCCAGTTCCGCTAAGGATTTTTTACCGAAGTTCCTGAATTTCATCATATCAGAAATTTCCAGTTTCGCTAAGTCTCCCAATGTCTTCACATCGGCAGCTTTCAGGCAGTTGAACGCCCTAACTGATAGATCTAGATCGCTAAGTGGCGTCTTGAGCAATTTGCGCATATGCAAGAATTCCTCGTCTATCGGCTCAGGGGAATCACCACCTGGAGTATCAATAACCATGGTCTGGTCAGAGAATAGCATAAAGTGTTGGATCAGGATCTTTGCAGATTCCTGAAGCGCCTTTTCAGGGTGAATAGAACCGTCTGTACTTACTTCAAGAACGAGTTTCTCAAAGTCAGTCTTTTGTTCTACCCTTGTATTCTCTACGCTATATTTTACATTTTTGATGGGAGTGAAGATCGCGTCGATCGGAATCACTCCAAACACCTGCTCTTTTGGTTTTGATTCTTCTGCTGGAAGGTATCCCCTACCTTTCTCCACAGTAAGCTCGATTTCGAAGCTTTTCGAATCATCCAGATGACAGATTACCAAGTCTGGGTTCAAAACCTCAAAAGAAGAGGTGAACTTAGCGATATCTCCAGCAGTAAAAACATCTTGGTTTTTCACTTCCACAGTGATCTTACCATCGATGGAATCATGGATCTTTTTAAACCTCACCTGCTTCAGGTTAAGGATAATATCAGTTACGTCTTCCACAACCCCCTCGATAGTAGAAAATTCATGAACTACACCAGGTAATTTCACCGAGGTGATGGCGTAGCCCTCAAGGGAAGAGAGCAAGATTCTTCTCAGCGCATTACCAATTGTAACCCCGTAACCTTTTTCAAGTGGCTTAAAAGTGAACAAACCGTGGAAATCATCGGCTTTTTCCATCACCACTTTTTCGGGCATTTGAAATGCAAGTATGGACATATCAATAGTTCTTTTAAGTCAGAAAGTTTAGTTATTACTTAGAGTATAATTCGACGATAAGTTGCTCCTTGATATTCTCAGGAATGTCCTCTCTTACGGGAACACTTACAAACTTACCAGATAGTGAATTATTATCCCACTCTAACCAGGAATAACGGTTTGCTCTACCTGCAAGACTGGAGGTAATCGCCTCAAGCGACTTAGATCGCTCTCTAACTGACACAATATCACCTGGTTTTAATGTATATGAAGGAATGTTAACCAATTCCCCATTTACCAATATATGCTTATGAGAAACCAATTGTCTCGCTCCTCGTCTGGTCGGTGCTATACCCAATCTGAACACCGTGTTGTCCAGACGAGCTTCCAACAACTGAAGAAGGTTTTCACCGGTAATTCCTTGTTTTCTGGAAGCAATTCCAAACATTTTGGCAAACTGACGCTCCAATACACCGTAGATGTATTTTGCTTTTTGCTTTTCAGCTAGCTGAATTGCATATTCAGACTGCTTCTTTCTTCTTCCTCTTCCGTGTTGACCAGGAGGATAGTTTTTCTTCTGAAGTGCCTTGCTCTGTCCTTCGATAGGCTCTCCGAATTTTCTAGAAATTTTCGCTTTTGGACCTCTATATCTAGCCATTCTTATTTCTTCGTTAAATTAAACTCTTCTACGTTTTGGAGGACGACATCCATTATGAGGAAGCGGAGTCACATCGATAATCGTAGTAACATCAAGACCTACATTCTGCAATGTTCTGATTGCAGACTCTCTACCAGAACCTGGACCTTTTACAAACACTTCGATCTTACGAAGACCCAGGTCATATGCTACCTGTCCACAATTTTGTGCGGCCATTTGAGCGGCATATGGAGTGTTTTTCTTAGAACCTCTGAAGCCCATCTTACCGGCTGAAGCCCAGGAAATCACTTGACCTGAATTATTGGTAATGGAAATAATGATGTTGTTAAAAGAAGCTTTGATGTGGGCCTGGCCTACAGCTTCCACCTTAACAACTCTCTTTTTTCCTTTCGCTTTATCGTTTCTTCTTTGAGCCATAATCTATATCAAGATTTATTTAGTTGCCTTCTTCTTGTTAGCAACAGTCTTTCTCTTACCTTTTCTAGTTCTAGCGTTGTTCTTTGTCTTCTGACCTCTTACTGGAAGCCCTTTTCTATGACGAAGACCTCTATAACAACCGATATCCATCAATCTCTTAATGTTCAACTGAACCTCGGATTTCAAAACACCTTCTGTTTTGAACTCTTCAGCAATGATATTCCTGATCGCGGTAGATTCATCATCTGTCCACTCTCCGGCCTTTTTATCAAACGATATTCCCGCTTTTGTAAGGATCGCTTTCGCAGAGCTTCTGCCTATTCCGAAGATATAGGTCAAGCCAATTTCCCCGCGCTTATTGTCGGGAATGTCAACACCTGCAATTCTAGCCATAATTTTAACCTTGTCTTTGTTTAAACTTAGGATTCTTCTTGTTGATGACGTAAAGTTTACCTTTTCTTCTGATCACTTTACAGTCAGCACTTCTCTTTTTGATAGATGCCTTTACTTTCATGACATTTTATTTATATCGATATACAATTCTGCCTTTCGAAAGATCATATGGAGACATTTCTAGTTTTACCTTGTCCCCAGGCAAGATCTTTATGTAATTCATTCTCATTTTACCGGAAATATGGGCAATCAGTTGATGTCCATTTTCCAGTTCCACTTTAAACATCGCGTTGGATAACGCTTCTATGATCGTGCCATCCTGCTCTATTGATGCTTGTTTAGCCATATTTAGAATTTAAAGTTTTCTTCTATGTATTGATGCGTAGTGAGTATTTCTGTCCTATCCTCAAATATTGCTATGGTATGTTCGTAATGTGCCGACGGCTTCCGGTCCGCGGTCCTAATCGTCCATCCATCTCTTTCTTGGACGACATTCCTGGTTCCTAGATTTACCATGGGCTCAATGGCGATTACCATACCATCTTTTAACAAAGGGCCACTCCCTTTTTTACCGTAATTTGGAACCTCTGGCGACTCATGGAGGCTCTTGCCAACACCATGTCCGACGAGCTCTCTTACCACTGTATATCCGCGGGCCTCGACAAACTTTTGGATGGCATTACCGACATCACCAATTCGATTACCTAACACGGCTTTTTCAATACCTAGGTACAATGACTCTTTAGTGTCTTTGAGCAATGACAATACTTTTGGGGAAACTTCACCGACAGGGTAAGTATAAGCGCAATCGCTATGAAAACCTTGGTGAAAGACTCCACAATCTATTGAGATTATATCGCCATCTTTCAAAACTCTATCACTAGGAAATCCATGAACTACTACTTCGTTCACAGAAATACATAATGAGGCGGGAAAACCATTGTAACCTTTAAAGGAAGGTACTCCTCCGTGATCCCTTATAAATTCTTCAGCAATTTTATCAAGGTGTGAGGTCGTTACCCCTGCCTTAACAAGCTTGGCCACTTCTCCGTGAGCCTTGCCTAATATTTGAGCACTTTCTTTAATTAACTGGACTTCTTCTGAAGTCTTGTAGTGTATCATATTATGCTACTGCGTAATTTGAAGGATTGTTCTTCATGTTTCCACTTTTCATCATCCCTTCATAATGCCTCATCAGCAAGTAGCTCTCTATTTGACGCAATGTATCCATGATCACTCCCACCATAATCAGTAAGGAGGTTCCTCCATAAAACTGGGCAAACTGGTTACCCACTCCCGCGATCATGGCAAAAGCAGGCATTATAGCCACCAGTGCCAATAGCACAGAACCCGGGAGTGTAATCCTGGATATAATGTTATCAATAAAGTCGGCTGTAGGAGCCCCCGGCTTCACACCCGGAACAAAGCCTCCGTTTCTTTTCATATCTTCAGCTATCTGCTCTGGATTTACCGTAATAGCTGTATAGAAGAAAGTGAAAAGGATAATCATCAAGGCAAATACCAAGTTGTATTGCCAAGAGGTAGGGTTACTGAACGTGCTTCCAATATAATTGGCTATATCACTTTCAGAAGACCAAATTTGAGCGATCAATGCCGGTACAAACATCAAGGATTGTGCAAAGATAATCGGCATTACACCGGATGCATTTACCTTAATAGGAATGTATTGGCGCTGTCCCCCATAAACTTTTCCTCCTACTACTTGTTTGGCATATTGAACAGGGATTCTTCTAGTAGCTTCTGTCAGGGCAACTACACCCACGACGACGAAGAACAATACAAAGAATTCAATAATCAATAACAACGCACCAGAAGTTCCTTTAGAAACAACCTCTCCGAGGATAGCTCCTGGCAAGTTAGAAATGATACCAATCATGATCAGCATAGAGATACCGTTTCCGATTCCTTTCTCAGTGATTTTTTCTCCCAACCACATACAAAACATAGTACCGGAAGTAAGAAGAATCAAAGAGGAGAACATAAACAACACCTGACTAACCAATATAGCATCGTTAGGGATAGTAGCTTTAATATATCCGATTCCCTGTGCCAAGGTGATCAAAATCGTCAGCACTCTAGTGATCTGATTGATTCTTTTCCTACCTGACTCTCCTTCTTTTTGAAGCTTCTGGAAATAGGGAACTCCAACAGTTAACAATTGCAGCACGATAGATGCAGAAATATACGGCATGATACCCAAGCCAAAAATGGAAGCATTGCTGAATGCGCCACCTAGGAATGTATCGATCAAGCCAAAGATCCCTTCTGATGAACCCTCAAGTTGATCAGGATCAACTCCAGGCAGTACGATGTAAGAACCCAATCTGAATACAACCAGAAAACCGATTGTATTCACGATACGGATTCTTAGATCTTCAATAGAAAAGATATTCTTAACTGTTGAGATAAATTTTTTCATTTGTTAAATCTTGTTAACAGTTCCGCCCAGCTTTTCAATTGTTTCTGAAGCAGAAGCTGAGAAATAATGAGCACTTACGTTTAATTTTGACGTAAGTTCGCCTCTTCCTAGGACTTTTACAACATCTTTTTTAGAAACCAATCCGTTTTCTACTAGCACATCAAACGTAATGGAGTCAGTGTCAAGCCTTTCAGCTAATGCCTGCAGTACGTCTAAATTTATTGGTTTGTACTCAACTCTGTTGTGGTTTTTAAAGCCAAACTTAGGAACTCGTCTTTGAAGGGGCATTTGACCTCCTTCAAAACCAAGCTTACGGCTATAGCCGGACCTTGACTGGGCACCTTTGTGACCTCTTGTCGAAGTCCCGCCTCTTCCGGACCCTTGTCCTCTACCGATTCTCTTCCGGTTTTTTACGGATCCTTTTGCAGGTTGTAATGTATGTAATTTCATGATTAGGCTTCCTCTACTTTTACAAGGTGACTAACTTTTCTTATCATTCCAGCAATCTGCGGTGTATTCTCTACTTCTACAGATTTGTTGATTTTACCAAGGCCAAGGGCTACGATAGTAGCTTTCTGATCCTTAGGTCTGCTGATGGTGCTTCTTACTTGAGTTACTTTTACCTTCGCCATGTTCTTACCCGTTAAATACTTTAGACAATTTAACACCGCGTTGTTGTGAAACAGCAATCGCATCTCTAATTTGTGACAATGCATCGATGGTTGCCTTCACCACGTTGTGTGGATTGGAAGACCCTTTGGATTTGGCCAAAACGTCCGTTACACCAGCACTCTCCAATACAGCACGCATCGCACCACCCGCAATCACACCGGTACCCGGAGCAGCTGGCTTGATCAATACCAAACCGCCACTATATTTACCAATGGATTCGTGAGGAATGGTTCCTTTTAGGATTGGCACTTGTACCAAACTTTTCTTGGCATCTTCAATACCTTTGGTAATAGCATCAGTTACCTCATTAGCTTTACCTAAGCCAAAACCAACAATGCCGTTGCCATCTCCTACTACTACGATAGCTGAGAAAGAGAAACGTCTACCACCTTTCACTACTTTAGCTACACGGTTGATAGCCACTACTTTTTCTTTAAGCTCTGTATCTGTTGCCCTGATGGGTTTTCTTCTTAATTGCGACATAATTGATTAAAATTTAAGGCCACCTTCTCTCGCACCTTCAGCGAGAGCTTTTACATTACCATGATACAAGTAGCCATTTCTATCAAAAACTACTTCTGTTAATCCGCCTGCTACCGCACGCTCAGCCAACTTCTTACCTACTTCTTTTGAAGCAGATACGTTGATGTTAGCTTTATTTCCGAGCTCTTTAGAAGAAGCCTGGGCAAGCGTATGACCTTTAAGGTCATCTATCAGTTGTGCGTATATACCCGTATTGCTTTTGAATACGGACAAACGAGGTCTCGCGTCAGTGCCGGAAATCTTCTTCCGAACACTTCTCTTGATCCTAGATCTACGTAAATTTTTATTAAAAGCCATCTTTCAATTATTTTTTAGCGGCAGTTTTACCAGCCTTACGTCTAATATGTTCACCTACAAAGCGAATACCTTTACCTTTGTAAGGTTCTACCTTACGTAGCGACTTGATTTTAGCGGCTATTTGCCCGATCAATTCCTTATCAATACTCTCTAGCGATACCAACGGGTTTTTACCTTTTGGTGTCTCAGCACTAACTTTGATTTCATCAGGAAGGGCAAAGAAAATATTGTGGGAGTAACCTAGGGAAAGCTCTAGCACTTGACCCTGGGTAGTGGCTTTATAACCCACACCTACTAATTCCAATTCTTTCTTATATCCTTCACTTACACCAACAACCATGTTGTTGATCAAAGCACGATACAGGCCATGAAGTGACTTGTGCCTCTTCGATTCGGTCGGACGGGTGAATACCACCTCGTTTTCTTCCACAGAAACGGCAATGTCGGGATTCACATCCTGAGTCAGCGTACCTTTGGGACCTTTAACAGTAACAACATTGTCTGCTGCTACGTCTACAGTAACACCCGCTGGTAGATTTATTGGTTTTTTACCTATTCTTGACATAACGGTATTATTAATATACGTAACAAAGTACTTCCCCGCCTATTCCTTCTGTGCGGGCTTCCTTATCGGTCATCACACCTTTTGAGGTGGAGATAATTGCAATTCCCAGTCCGTTGATCACTCTAGGAAGTTCATCCTTTGGAGCGTATTTTCTTAGCCCTGGCTTACTTACTCTTGAAAGTTTAACAATGGCATTTTGCTTCGTGCTAGGGTTATACTTCAAGGCTATTTTAATGGTGCCCTGATGCCCTACCTCCTCAAACTTATAGTTCTGGATGTAGCCCTTGTCATGAAGTACCTTTGTCATCTCCTTCTTGATATTAGAAGCGGGGATTTCAACGATACGGTGAGACGCCTTGATGGCATTTCTCAACCTGGTCAAATAATCAGCTATTGGATCAGTCATATTAATATAAGTCTAACTGCACGCCCTAAAGAGCGTGCAAAGTTACACATTGATTCTTAGAATAAAAACTTTTATATGATTTTTACCAGCTTGCCTTAGTGATACCAGGAATTTTACCCGCAGAGGCCATTTCTCTAAAGGTTACCCTGTTGATACCAAACTTCCTCATATATCCTTTAGGACGGCCAGTAAGTTTACATCTGTTGTGCAGCCTTACAGGAGAGGCATTCTTTGGCAGTTTGTCCAGGGCTTCATAGTCACCTGCTGCTTTTAGTTCAGCTCTCTTTTTGGCATATTTAGCTACCAGACGTTCTCTTTTTCTCTCACGAGCTTTGATCGACTCTCTTGCCATAATTATTCTTCTTTATTGTTGTTTACAAAAGGCATCCCGAAAGCTTTCAACAAAGCATAGCTCTCTTCATCGGTTTCAGCAGTGGTCACGAACGTAACGTCCATACCGGAAATCCTGTTAACTTTCTCGATGCTGATCTCTGGGAAGATTATTTGTTCTTCTACACCCAAAGTATAGTTACCTCTTCCATCAAAACCTTTGTCGCTGATACCTTTAAAGTCCCTAACACGTGGAAGCGCTACTGTGGTAAGACGATCCAGAAATTCATACATTCTGTTTCCTCTCAAGGTTACTTTTGCACCAATTGGCATCCCATCTCTAAGCTTAAAGTTAGAGACAGATTTTTTTGCTTTGGTAGCTACTGCCCGCTGACCTGTGATCAGTGAAAGCTCTTCTACTCCTTGATCTACCAATTTCTTGTCCGCTACAGCTGCACCTATACCCTTGTTGATAACGATTTTCACCAACTTCGGTACTTGCATTACTGTTTTATATTGAAACTTCTCCTTTAGTTCTGGAGCGATTTCCTTGATGTACTTATCTTTTACTCTAGGATTAGCCATTGATCACCTCCCCGGTTTTCTTAGAATATCTAACTAATTTTCCATTTTCTCCTGGCTTTCTTCCGGTCCTGGTGGCTTCACCAGTCTTAGGATCTATCAGCATCAGGTTACTTACGTGAATGGCAGCTTCTTTCTTTTCGATACCTCCTTGAGGGTTGGCAGCAGTTGGCTTCACATGCTTGGTTACCATGTTAAGGCCTTCCACAATAGCTCTTCTCTTCTCCAAGTTTACCGAAAGAACTTTACCAGACTTACCTTTGTCATCTCCGGACAATACCTTAACAGTATCTCCTCTTTTGATGTGCAATTTAGGTTGCTTATTCTTTTTTCTTTCCATGATTACAATACTTCAGGTGCCAAAGATACGATCTTCATAAATTGCTTCTCTCTCAGCTCTCTTGCCACTGGACCAAAGATACGGGTACCTCTTGGCTCATCGTTATTGTTCAAAAGAACCGCTGCGTTATCTTCAAAACGGATATAAGATCCATCTTTTCTTCTAACCTCTTTTCGTGTTCTTACGATTACCGCTTTTGAAACGGTGCCTTTTTTCATATTGCTGGAAGAAAGAGCAGATTTTACTGTCACGACTACTTTATCTCCGATAGAAGCATATCGCTTACCGGTTCCTCCCAGTACTCGGATAACTAGCACTTCTTTAGCACCTGAATTATCCGCAACACTTAATCTGGATTCTGACTGTATCATGATTATTTAGCTCTTTCTATAATTTCTACTAATCTCCAACGCTTGTTCTTACTCAGCGGACGAGTTTCACTTATCTTAACGAGGTCTCCTTTGCCACACTCGTTGTTCTCGTCATGAACCATAAATTTTGTAGTCTTAGCAACAAACTTACCGTACATCGGGTGTTTCATCCTTCTTTCTACGGCAACGGTAATGGACTTGTCCATCTTGCTGCTGACTACTTTTCCTATTCTTTCTTTACGTAGATTTCTCTCAGTAGCCATCTTATTGTTATTTAGCTAGTTGTTTGGCGGTCAAGAAAGTCTTCAATCTTGCGATAAGCTTCCTTGTCTCACTAATTCTATTAGGATTCTCTATAGGAGAAATTGCATGAGCAAACCTCAACTTTGTAAGTTTCTCTTGCTCAGCGGCAATACGCTCAATGATTTCACTCTCGGAGAGTGCTTGGATTTCAGAGTTTTTCATAGTTGTTATTATCCTACGTAATCTCTACGCACTACAAATTTTGTACTCACTGGAAGCTTTTGCTGGGCTAGGCGAAGGGCCTCTTGGGCCAACTCCTGGCTTACTCCAGTTGCTTCAAAAAGGATGGTTCCCGGCTTGATTACCGCTACCCAGTACTCAGGGGCACCTTTACCCTTACCCATACGAACCTCAGCAGGCTTCTTGGTGATAGGCTTATCAGGAAAAATCCTGATCCATACTTGCCCTTCCCTTTTCATTGCTCTTGTCATCGCAATACGAGCTGCCTCAATCTGGCGAGAGGTAATCCATCCTGCTTCCAGGGACTTGATACCAAAGTTACCGAACGCAAGAGTATGTCCTCTTTGTGCGATACCTTTGATGCGTCCCTTTTGCATCTTTCTATATTTAGTTCTTCTTGGCTGTAACATGATTTCTCACTTATTGGGTGAAAATTAGTTATTTCTCTTTCTTCTCTTAGGACCGCCTTCTCTTCTTCTACGACCCGCTCCGCCTGACTTCTCATTGGCGATTCCGGCATTTGGAGAAAGATCTCGCTTGCCATAAACCTCACCTTTGAAAATCCACACTTTGATACCGATGATACCGTACACGGTCTGCGCTTCTGAGAGTGCGTAATCGATGTCCGCTCTTAAGGTGTGCAAAGGAATTCTTCCTTCTTTGTACATCTCCGAACGGGCCATTTCTGCTCCTCCAAGACGTCCTGAAAGCTTGATCTTGATACCTTCAGCACCGACTCTCATGGTAGCGGCAATGGATTGCTTCATTGCTCTTCTAAATGAAATCCTGGCCTGAAGTTGTTGAGCAATTGATTCCCCCACCAATTTCGCATCCAGTTCTGGACGCTTGATTTCAAAAATGTTGATCTGAACATCCTTGTTGGTAAGCTTCTTAAGCTCTTCTTTCAATTTATCTACTTCCGCACCACCTTTACCAATGACTACTCCTGGACGAGCAGTGTGAATAGTAAGGGTAATTCTCTTAAGCGTCCGCTCGATAATTACTTTTGCAATGCCCCCTTTAGGGATCCTGGCATATACATATTTCCTGATCTTTTGATCTTCGTATAGTTTGTCGGCAAAATCCCTGCCGCCATACCAGTTGGAATCCCAGCCCTTAACGATACCTAGTCTAAGACCAATAGGGTTAACTTTTTGTCCCATATTCTAATCTTAATTAGCGTTTTCTTTTGTTTCTACTTCATCAGCGGTAACTTCAGAGTTGAACGCATCTACTACCAAAGTCACATGATTTGATCTTTTACGAATTCTGTGGGCCCTACCTTGGGGAGCAGGTCTAAGTCTTTTCAGCATTCGACCACCATCCACTTGAATAGTCTTAACATATAGATCAGCTTCTTCAAGTTTCTCGTCCGGATTTTTTGCTTGCCAATTTGCAATGGCTGATAGCAACAATTTCTCCAGCTTCGCAGCACCGTGATTCGGTGTAAATTTCAATATACTCAAGGCGTTACCTACTCTCTGTCCCCTTACCAGGTCAGCTACAAGACGCATCTTTCGAGGCGATGTAGGTACATTATTTAGTCTTGCTATTGCTTCCATGATTATCTTCTTCCTTTATCTTTTTTGGCAATGTGACCTCTAAAGTTTCTTGTAGGAGCAAATTCACCAAGCTTGTGACCTACCATATTGTCTGTTACGAATACAGGAATAAATTTATTTCCGTTATGCACAGCAAAGGTATGGCCCACAAAATCCGGAGAGATCATAGATCTTCTTGACCAAGTCTTGATCACAGACTTCTTGCCGGATTCGTTCATTGCATCTACTTTTTTGGCCAAGTGATGAGCTATATAAGGCCCTTTTTTTAATGAACGTGCCATAATTATTTAGATCTTTTACTAATGATAAACTTGTTTGAATACTTTTTAGGCGATCTGGTCTTTTTACCTTTAGCCAGCAAACCAGTCCTTGACCTTGGGTGTCCTCCAGATGAACGGCCTTCACCACCACCCATTGGGTGATCTACAGGGTTCATCGCTACACCTCTTACTCTTGGACGCTTGCCTAACCAACGATTTCTACCAGCCTTGCCCAATACCACATTCATGTGATCTGAATTAGACACTGTTCCTACGGTGGCCTTACACACACCTAGTACCAGACGCAGTTCGCCAGATGGCAATTTAAGGGCTACATATTTCCCCTCTTTTGCTACCAATTGCGCATAACTGCCGGCACTTCTTGCCATTGTACCACCCTTACCAGGCTTAAGCTCCACGTTGTGGATAATGGTACCTAAAGGAATGTTTTGCATCGGAAGGTTATTACCTACTTCAGGAGCAACATTCTCTCCGGAAACAACGGTATCTCCCGCAGTCAATCCTTCCGGTGCGACGATGTATGCCTTGCTCCCGTCAGCGTAATATAACAACGCCAATCGTGCTGTTCTGTTAGGATCGTATTCAATTCCTTTTACAGTAGCAGGCACTCCATCCTTGTTTCGCTTATAATCTACTAACCTAAGTCTTTTCTTATGACCACCACCGATGTAGCGAGCGGTCATCTTTCCTGAGTTATTTCTACCGCCTGATTTCTTCAACGGAGCCAACAATGACTTCTCTGGCTTAGACTTGGTGATCTCACCAAAAGTCGGTGCCAATCTATATCGGGTACCGGGAGTTACAGGCTTTAATTTTTTAACTGCCATGATTCTGATTCAATTAAATTTCTCCGTAAAAGTCAATTACTTCTCCATCGGCCACTTGTACAATAGCTTTCTTGAAAGCATTGGTATAACCGGATACTACTTTTGTCTTAGTGTAACGCGTCTTCAGTTTACCTGCATAACGCATCGTCCTTACTGACACCACTTTTACACCGAACATTTTTTCTACGGCTGCTTTGATTTCTGGCTTTTTAGCTGTCTTCTCCACTACAAATCCATATACGCCTCTTTCGTTCATTGCCGAAATCTTTTCCGTAATCAAAGGCTTCTTTAGTATATCCATTGTCTTACTTCGATAAAAGGGTTTCCAACTTACTTACTGAACCTTCACAAAGCACCAATGTATCGGCATGAAGCACATCGTAGGTATTGATGTCAGCGACCGTCTTTACTTGCGCTTTTGGGAGGTTTCTACTTGACAAATAAACGTTATTGTTCGCTTCAGGAAGAACCAATAGCGTTTTCTTATCTGCCAGGGAAAGTCCGGACAGAAGCGCTACATAATTCTTGGTCTTGATGCTGTCAAAACTAACATCTTCCAAAACAGTAAGGCTGTTGTCCTTCACTTTGTAAGTAAGGGCAGATTTTCTTGCCAATTGTTTTACTTTCTTGTTCAATTTGAAAGAGTAGTTCCTTGGTCTTGGACCGAACACTCTACCCCCACCTCTGAACAATGGCGATTTAATAGAACCAGCTCTGGCACCTCCGGTACCTTTTTGCTTCTTTATCTTCTTTGTGGAGCCGGCTATCTCAGCCCTCTCTTTGCTCTTATGAGTACCCTGTCTTTGGTTGGCCAAAAACTGCTTCACATCCAGGTAGATCGCATGATCATTAGGCTCGATCGCGAAAATTTCGTCAGAAAGACTTACCTTTCTACCTGTCTCTTCACCGTTATGTTTTAATACTGCTAATTCCATTTGATTACTTCTCTAAAATAACGTAAGAATTTTTTGGACCAGGGACAGAGCCACTTACCAATATCAAGTTTTTCTCAGCATAAACCTTCAACACTTTCAGGTTCAATACTTTAACCCGGCTTCCACCTGTTCTACCTGCCATTCTAAGACCTTTGAATACTCTTGATGGCCAAGAACACGCACCAATAGCACCTGGGTGACGCTGACGGTTGTGCTGACCGTGGGTAGAACCACCTACACCAGCAAACCCATGACGCTTTACTACACCCTGGAAACCTTTACCCTTGGAAGTACCAATAGCATCGACAAAGTCTCCTTCTGCGAAAACCTCACCTGCCTTCACGGATTTTCCAAGATCCACTTGACCTTCAAATTCAACTCTGAAGTCTCTGAATTCTACAACTTTCTGCTTAGGTGTGGTACCGGCCTTTTTGAAATGACCCAACAGTGGCTTAGGAGTGTTTTTTTCCTTACGCTCACCGTACCCTAACTGAACAGCGCTGTACCCGTCTGTTTCTACATTTTTTACTTGCGTCACTACGCAAGGACCAGCTTCTATTAGCGTGCATGCGACACTTCGTCCATCGGCACTGAAAACGCTAGTCATTCCTACTTTTTTACCTATTATTCCAGACATCTTCTGTTATATAATATAATTATGCACAAGTACTTACACACTTGTGCCTTTTTAAGGACTGCAAAGTTAGTAATTTAAATACAGCTAACAAATTACAACTCATATATTTTCAAACATTTACAAAAATTATCTTCCCCAAAACGCCATCTTGCAGCGCCTTTTACAAAAGATTATATGAGTTTTTACCATAAAATAAAAAACCCATCCGCTGATCGCGGACAGGTCTTTTTATTAAATAATATGGATAAAGATCAAACTTTGATCTCTACATCTACTCCACTTGGAAGCTCAATCTTCATCAAAGCATCTACCGTTTTTGAGCTGTTGGAATAAATATCCACTAGCCTCTTATAGGTACACAATTGATATTGATCTCTTGCTTTTTTGTTTACGTGTGGCGACTTCAGTACCGTAAACTTCTCCTTCTTCGTCGGCAAAGGAATCGGTCCAACCACCACTGCTCCGGTAGTTTTTACAGCTTTTACGATTTTCTCTGATGACTTGTCCACCAAAGTATGATCGTAAGACTTAAGTTTTATTCTTATTTTCTGATTCATGTTCAATTAAATTTAGGCCTTAGCTCCTTTTACTTCAGCGATTACACCTTCTGCGATATTATTAGGAACTGGTTCATAGTGAGAGAATGTCAAGGTAGCTGTCGCTCTACCAGAAGAAATCGTTCTAAGGTCAGTAATATAACCAAACAACTCAGACAATGGCACAGCAGCTTTAACTACAGATGAAGTACCTTTGGTATCCATCCCTTTCATCAAACCTCTTCTTCTGTTCAAATCACCAGTGATTGGACCAGTATACTCATCTGGAGTAACCACATCCACAGACATAACAGGCTCCAGCAACTGAGGCTTACACTTCTTAGCTGCTTCTTTGAAACCTAGTCGCGCTGCCAATTCAAAGGAAAGTGCATCGGAATCGACATCGTGGAAGGAACCATGGAACAGTCTCACTTTCATTGCTTCGATAGGATAGCCTGCCAATGGACCGTTCTTCATCGCTTCTTGGAATCCTTTCTGGATAGATGGGATAAATTCTTTTGGAATCACACCACCTACAATACCATTTTCAAATTCCAATCCTGGCTTCACTTCTCCAGTTTCTGGATCTTCTTCTTTTGGTCCTAGTTCGAATACGATATCGGCAAATTTACCTTTACCACCAGTTTGTTTCTTATAAACTTCCTTGTGCTCTACAGAACCAAACAAAGCTTCTTTATAAGCCACTTGAGGAGCACCTTGGGTAATTTCTACCTTAAATTCTCTCTTCAAACGGTCAATGATGATATCCAAGTGAAGCTCGCCCATACCTCTAAGGATGGTCTGGCCAGTTTCATGGTCAGTATTTACCTGAAGGGTAGGATCTTCTTCAACCAACTTAGTGATGGCCATAGACAATTTATCCACATCAGCCTTCGTCTTCGGCTCGATCGCATAACCGATTACCGGCTCAGGGAAGATCATGGACTCCAATACCACTTTTCGATCTTCAGAACACAAGGTATCACCTGTCTTGATATCCTTAAATCCAACTACCGCACCGATATCACCTGCTTCCAGACGTTCGATTTGGTTTTGCTTATTGGCGTGCATTTGGAATACACGTGAGATACGCTCCTTGTTACCTGAACGGCTATTGAATACATAAGACCCTGAATCAAGCACACCTGAGTAAGCCCTTACGAAACACAGACGGCCTACGAAAGGATCCGTAGCAATTTTAAAGGCCAAGCCTGCAAATGGCTCATTGCGGTCAGGAGCAATCGCTACCTGCTTCTCTTCATCATTCAGGTCGTTAGCGATCATATCATGCTTGTCCAGTGGAGAAGGAAGCAATTCCATCACCAAATCAAGCATCGCCTGAACACCTTTATTTTTGAAAGAAGAACCACAAACCATTGGTACAATCTTCATATCAATGGTAGCTGCCCTAAGGGCTGTTAGGATTTCTTCTTCTGTAATAGAACTGGAATCTTCGAAGAATTTCTCCATCAAGGTCTCATCGTATTCAGCTACTGCCTCAAGCAAATGCTCACGGTATTCAGCAACTTCCTCTTTAAGATCTTCAGGAATCGGCACCTCTTCGAAAGTCATTCCCATATCATCTTCGTTCCAGATGATACCGCGGTTATTGATCAAATCAACTACTCCACGGAACCTGTCTTCTGATCCGATTGGGATTTGCAAAGGAACTGCATAGCTGCCCAGCATCTCCTTTACTTGTTTACATACGTCAAGGAAGTTTGCTCCCGCACGGTCCATTTTGTTTACAAAACCGAGACGGGGCACTTTATAGTTATCAGCTAGTCTCCAGTTAGTCTCAGATTGTGGCTCCACACCATCTACTGCACTAAACAAGAACACAAGCCCATCCAATACACGCAGGGAACGGTTCACCTCTACTGTAAAATCCACGTGACCTGGAGTATCGATGATATTGATTTGGTAATTATTATCTCTGTAAGGCCAGAAAACGGTCGTAGCAGCGGAAGTAATGGTAATACCTCTTTCCTGCTCTTGGGACATCCAGTCCATTGTAGCGGCACCATCGTGCACCTCACCTACTTTATGCGAAACGCCTGAATAAAATAGAATCCGCTCGGTGGTTGTCGTTTTACCAGCATCGATGTGAGCAGCAATACCGATGTTTCTTGTAAATTTTAAGTCTCTTGCCATCCTAATTTAAAATCTAAAGTGAGAGAATGCTTTATTGGCTTCTGCCATTCTGTGTGTATCATCTTTTTTCTTCACAGCCGCACCTTCTCCTTTGGATGCAGCGATGATCTCGCCAGCAAGTCGGTCCATCATCGTCTTTTCGCCTCTTCTTCTGGCAAAAGTAATCATCCACTTAATACCAAGTGATGTCTTTCTTTCAGGTCTTACTTCCATTGGTACCTGGAATGTAGCTCCCCCAACCCTACGACTCTTCACCTCTACAGCTGGAGTTATATTGTTAAGCGCTTTTTTCCAAACCTCAAGACCATTCTCACCCAACTTCTCTTCTACTTTATCTACCGCATCGTAGAAGATTCTGTAAGCAATACTCTTCTTCCCATCTACCATAAGGCAGTTCACAAACTTGGTCACCAAAGTATCATTGAACTTCGGATCAGGAAGAATATATCTCTTTTTCGGTTTCGCTTTTCTCATTGTTCAGTTTGTTTTCTATTGTTTATTTTTTGTCCTTAGGACGCTTCGCACCGTACTTGGAGCGACCTTGCTTACGGTCTTTCACTCCTGCTGTATCCAGTGCACCTCGGATGATGTGATAACGCACACCGGGAAGATCCTTCACACGACCACCTCTGATCAATACGATAGAGTGTTCTTGCAAATTGTGTCCTTCTCCTGGAATGTAAGCGTTCACTTCTTTTCCATTTGTCAATCTAACCCTGGCCACTTTTCTCATCGCCGAGTTAGGTTTCTTAGGCGTAGTGGTGTACACCCTTGTACACACACCCCTCCTTTGAGGACAGGCATCCAATGCTCTAGACTTGGATTTTGTCACCAAAGTGGTTCTACCTTTTCTAACTAACTGTTGTATAGTAGGCATTAACTGATAAATTTATTTTACTCCTTTAACATATGAAATTTGGACTGCAAAGGTAACGAAATCGATAAAACAAACAAAATTAAAGAGTTATATTTTGGTTATGCCTCACCAAGCGTCCCACCGAAGTTCATCGGAAATTCAGGCACACCACTTCCACCTTCAATTTTGCCGAAAGCATTTTCGTATTTCTCCACATTGTCCTTAAGCGCCGCCAGCAAACGCTTCGCATGATCCGGCGTCATGATTATCCGTGATTTTACACGGGCCTTGGGCACGCCCGGCATCATGCGGATAAAATCCAACACAAACTCAGAATTGCTATGTGCAATCATGGCCAAATTGGCATAAATACCTTCCGCTACCTCATCGGATAGTTCCACATTGATCTGCTGGTTCTTTTCTTTTTCGTCCTTATTATCTTCCATGACTTTTGCTTATGGGTTTTTCATTATTGCTTACCTGCGCATCGTTTAAGCCCTCAGGTTACAGCACCTTTCTATTTGGCACCTTTGCTTACCGATTTGAGTACAACCGCTCAACAGTACTACAATTCGGCACCATCCCATGTGACTTAATCAAAAAAGGCCTGCAATAAATACAGGCCTTTTGCACTTTTATGAAATTCAAACTACTTAACAGCCTCTTTGGACTTACGGGATTCTCTTTCCTTTTCTGTGGAAGAAAGCTTCTCGTACTCCTCCTTGGATCCTACGATGATGTGTTGGAAATCTCGCTGTCCAGTACCCGCTGGGATAAGATGCCCAACAATTACGTTCTCTTTAAGTCCCAGCAACTCATCACGCTTACCTCGGATGGCTGCTTCACTCAAGACTTTGGTCGTCTCCTGGAAGGAAGCCGCAGAAATAAAGCTTTCTGTACCCAACGATGCCGCGGTAATACCTTGAAGTGTTGGCTTGGATACCGCAGTTTCTGCATCCCTCACCTGAACAAGCTTAAGGTCCTTACGCTTCAGGCTGGAGTTTTCGTCACGAAGTCTTCTGGAAGTGATGATCATACCCGCTTTCAATGTAGAGGAATCACCAGCATCCATAACTACTTTCTTATCTAGGATATTGTCGTTTTCTTCCCTGAAAGCCCACTTATCTACCACCTGTCCTTGTAGGAAACCTGTATCACCAGCATCTAGGATCTCTACTTTCTGCATCATCTGGCTTACGATCACTTCGATATGTTTATCGTTGATCTTCACACCCTGCAGACGGTATACTTCTTGGATCTCATTTACCAGGTATTCCTGAACAGCCGTAGGGCCTTTGATGGATAGAATATCATTTGGAGTGATGGCTCCATCAGAAAGTGGCTCGCCAGCTCTGATAAAGTCATTTTCCTGTACCAAGATGTGCTTGGACAATGATACCATATAACGCTTCTTCACTCCGTCTTTTGACTCGATGAAGATTTCTCTGTTACCTCTTTTGATGCCGCCATAAGTTACGACACCGTCGATTTCAGAAACCACCGCAGGATTGGACGGGTTACGTGCTTCGAACAGCTCAGTTACCCTTGGAAGACCACCGGTAATATCCCGTGTCTTACCTACTGACCGAGGGATTTTCACCAAGATCTGACCGGCTTTCACTTTATCCCCCTCTTCTACTGCCAAGTGTGCTCCCACTGGGATGTTATAGCTCTTGGTTTCGTCACCATAGTTCACCACTACTGCCGGGTTTTTCGTCTTATCCTTGGTATCGATGATTACTTTTTCCTTGTATCCTGTCTGGTCATCGGCCACCTCTTTAAAAGTCACGCCTTCGATGATGGATTCAAAGGAAACCTCACCGTCAAACTCAGAAAGGATTACGGCATTGTACGGATCCCAGGTACAGAGAGAATCCCCTTTGCCGATTTTCTGACCATCTTCCACGTTAAGGATCGCACCATAAGGAACGTGATTAGACGCCAATGTCTTGCCAGATTTGGCATCATTGATCTTGATCTCTCCAGATCGACCCATAACAACTGCTACTGGATCCCCGTCTTTATTGGTGGTATTGATAAACCTGAATTCTTCTTCAAATTCTACGACACCTTCAAATTTCGCATTGATACTTGCCTCTACGGAAATGTTAGATGCAGTACCACCTACGTGGAAGGTTCTCAAGGTAAGCTGTGTACCTGGTTCACCAATAGATTGGGCAGCGATAACACCAACTGATTCTCCATTTTGGACCGCATTGCCACTTGTCAGGTTACGACCATAGCACTTGGTACAGACACCTCTTCTGGATTCACAGGTCAAAACAGATCTGATCTCCACTTCTTCCACTGCTGATTCATCTACTTTCTTGGCCAGCTCATCGGTGATTTCTTCTCCAGATTGAATGATCACTTCCTCTGTAAGTGGATCCACTACATCATGTACTGAAACCCTACCCACAATTCGTTCAGAAAGTGGCTCTACGATTTCGTCATTGTCTTTCAGTGCTTGTACAACAAGCCCCCTCAACGTACCACAATCCTCTTCCGAAACAATAACATCCTGGGCTACATCCACCAATCTTCTGGTCAAATATCCGGCATCGGCTGTTTTCAATGCCGTATCGGCAAGACCTTTACGTGCACCGTGTGTCGAGATAAAGTATTCCAACACATCCAGACCTTCTTTAAAGTTGGAGAGAATTGGGTTTTCGATGATCTCTCCAACAGAACCCTGGAGGTTTTTCTGCGGCTTGGCCATTAATCCCCTCATTCCACCTAGCTGACGGATCTGCTCTCTTGAGCCCCTAGCACCGGAGTGCATCATCATGTAGATGGCGTTGAAGCCTTGCTTATCCTCCTCCATCTGCTTCATCAGGATATTCGTCAGATTGGAGTTGGTTCTCGTCCAGATATCAATTACCTGGTTATATCGCTCATTATCAGTAATCAGACCCATTAGGTAGTTGTTCCATACCTGGTCCACCTCGTCTTTTGCTTTGGTGATCAAAGGATCCTTATCACTTGGAATGATCACATCATTCAATCCCATGGAAAGTCCTCCGGCATAGGCCATCTGGAATCCAAGGTGTTTGATATCATCCAAGAATTGGGCACTACGTGCAATGCCACATATTTTCACTACCTCGGCAATAATTTGCTGAAGTTTCTTTTTGGTCAACAGTTCATTAACATAGCCTACTTCCTCCGGAACAAACTGGTTAAAGATCAATCTACCGGCAACGGTTTCGACAATCTTATCTACCAATTCCCCGTTTTCATCCCTCACGTTAACCTTACATTTAATGTAAGCGTGCTGTGAAATGACTTTTTCGTTCAGGGCGATGATCACATCCTCTTCACCATAGAAGGTCATTCCTTCACCAGCGACCGGCTCTTCTTCGGTAGATCTCCTTCCTTTGGTCACATAATACAGTCCCAATACCATATCCTGAGAAGGTACGGTAATTGGCGCGCCATTGGCTGGGTTAAGGATATTGTGGGATGATAGCATCAAGGTAGATGCCTCCAAAATAGCCTCATGACCAAGTGGCACGTGAACGGCCATCTGGTCACCGTCAAAGTCGGCGTTAAAGGCAGTACACACCAATGGATGCAGCTGGATGGCTTTCCCTTCAATCAATTTCGGCTGGAAAGCTTGAATACCCAATCTGTGCAGTGTAGGAGCCCGGTTAAGCAATACGGGATGTCCCTTCAGGACATTTTCAAGGATATCCCATACCACTGGATCTTTTCTATCTACAATCTTCTTGGCAGATTTTACCGTCTTCACGATGCCCCTTTCTATCAACTTCCTGATAATAAAAGGCTTAAAGAGCTCAGCTGCCATATTTTTTGGCAATCCACACTCATGAAGCTTAAGCTCAGGGCCAACCACGATCACAGAACGTCCCGAATAATCCACACGCTTACCAAGCAAGTTTTGACGGAAACGCCCTTGCTTACCTTTCAACATGTCAGAAAGGGATTTCAGTGCTCTATTTCCATCCGACCTTACGGCATTCACCTTTCTGGAATTATCAAATAGGGAATCAACCGCTTCCTGAAGCATACGCTTCTCGTTACGAAGAATTACTTCTGGAGCTTTGATATCAATAAGTCGTTTTAGACGATTGTTACGGATGATCACCCTTCTGTATAAATCATTAAGGTCAGATGTGGCAAATCGTCCACCATCCAATGGCACTAACGGACGAAGCTCCGGCGGAATCACAGGTACCATCCTCACGACCATCCACTCAGGACGGTTTTCGATTCTGGTTCTAGCATCCCTAAACGCTTCCACTACTTTAAGACGCTTCAGGGCCTCAGCTTTACGCTGCTGTGAAGTATCCGTGGCCGCTTGGTGACGAAGGCTGTAAGACAAATCATCTAAATCCAATCTAGACAATAGCATCTCAATGGCCTCAGCACCCATCTTGGCAATGAATTTATTAGGATCATCATCATCGAGCATTTGGTTCTCTTTTGGAAGCTTATCCATGATATCCAAATACTCGTCTTCTGTTAGAAAATCAAGGTATTGAAGGCCATCTTCTGCCTTGATACCTGGATTGATAACAGCATATCGTTCATAGTATACAATTTGATCCAGCTTCTTGGTAGGCAACCCTAGCAAGTAACCTATTTTATTAGGAAGGGACTTGAAATACCAGATGTGTGCAACAGGAACTACCAGTTCAATGTGTCCCATTCTTTCACGTCGCACCTTCTTCTCGGTCACCTCAACCCCACATCTGTCACAAATAATACCTTTATATCTTATGCGCTTATACTTTCCACAATGACATTCCCAGTCTTTGACGGGGCCAAAAATCCGCTCACAGAAAAGACCACCCATTTCAGGCTTATACGTTCTGTAGTTGATGGTTTCTGGCTGTGTCACCTCACCATGAGAACTATCCAAGATGGATTCCGGAGAAGCCAAACTAATAGTGACCCTGGAAAAGTCGTTGTTTAGTTTTTTATTTTTTCTGAACGCCATAATTTGTTTTGTGCTTATGTGAAGGGCCTTGCGGCCCAATAAGATCTAATTTAGTCGAGTGTGATTTCTAGTGCCAAACCTCTTAGTTCATGAACCAATACATTGAAAGATTCAGGAATATTCGGTTTTGGAAGGTTTTCACCTTTTACAATAGACTCGTAAGCCTTGGCCCTACCAATCACATCATCAGACTTCACCGTAAGAATTTCTTGTAGCACATGGGAAGCACCAAAGGCCTCCAATGCCCAAACTTCCATCTCTCCAAAACGCTGGCCACCAAACTGGGCTTTACCACCCAATGGCTGCTGGGTAATCAGGGAATATGGACCAATCGATCTTGCATGCATCTTATCATCTACCAAGTGACCCAGCTTCAGCATGTAGGCTATACCCACGGTCACAGGCTGATCAAACTGCTTACCTGTAAGTCCATCAAACAGATACGTTCTACCAAAGGATGGTAATCCAGCCAAATCAAGCTCAGCGGCTACTTCCTCAGTGGTAGCACCATCAAAGATCGGTGTTGCATATTTCTTGTTCATCTTCTCACCTGCCCATGCCAATACGGTTTCAAAGATCTGACCGATATTCATACGCGAAGGTACACCAAGTGGGTTAAGTACAATGTCCATTGGTGTTCCATCTTCTAAGAACGGCATATCCTCATCACGAACGATCTTCGCCACGATCCCTTTGTTACCGTGACGACCGGCCATCTTATCACCTACTTTAAGTTTACGCTTCTTGGCCACATAAACTTTGGCAAGTCTGACAATTCCGGCAGGAAGTTCATCACCTACTTCCAAGGTAAACCTGTCTCGCTTAAACCTACCAGAGATTTCATTCCTGGTATTGGTATAGTTTTTCACCAATTGTTGGATCAAGCTGTTGGTATGCTCATCTTCCGTCCAGTCATCAAGGATAATATCAGAGATAAGATTTGCCTCTTCTGGTACATTATAATTACTCTCATCCCGGTAAGGATTCTTGGCAGGGAAGAGATTATTCTCGATGTTTTGATGGTTAAATTTCACACCCTTGCTGATGATTTCATCACCAAACTTGTGCTTAACACCCAAAGAGGTCATCCCATCAAGAATACTGACCAATTTATTGATCATTTTAGCCCTCACACCAAGAAGTTCTTTTGTGTAAGCCTGCTTCAGTTTTTCCACTTCCGCTTTGGCTTTAGCACGCAACTCCTTGTCTTTCTTAGGCCTGGAGAATAATTTGGTTTCGATTACCACACCATTTAGGGATGGAGAAGCCTTCAGAGAGGCATCTTTCACATCACCTGCTTTGTCACCGAAGATCGCTCTAAGGAGCTTCTCCTCTGGAGTAGGATCCGTTTCCCCTTTTGGCGTAATCTTACCGATAATGATATCACCCTCTTTCAGCTCTGCACCGATACGGATGATGCCATTTTCGTCTAGATTCTTAACAGCCTCTTCAGATACGTTTGGAATTTCTGAAGTCAATTCTTCCTCGCCACGTTTGGTATCCCTTACTTCTAGTTGGAATTCCTCTACGTGGATGGAAGTAAAGATATCTTCCCGAACCACACGCTCGGAAATCACAATCGCATCCTCGAAGTTATATCCTTGCCATGGCATGTAAGCCACTTTCAGGTTTTTACCAAGCGCCAATTCTCCCTGATTGGTGGAATATCCCTCTACCAATACCTGGCCTTTTGTCACACGTTGCCCCTTCAGCACCAGTGGTGTCAGGTTAATGGTCGTATCTTGGTTGGTTCTTCTAAATTTGATCAAGTCATAAGACTTATATTCGTCGCTGAAGTTCACCAATAGCTCATCATCGCTCAAGTCATACTTGATGACAATTTTCTTGGCATCTACAAAATCAACGACACCATCCGCCTCAGCAATGATCAGTGAACGGGAATCCACAGCGGCTTTGGCTTCCAGACCTGTACCTACTATAGGCGATTCAGCCTTGAGAAGTGGCACGGCCTGACGCTGCATGTTGGATCCCATCAGGGCACGGTTGGCATCATCGTGCTCCAAGAAAGGAATCAAGGATGCGGCCACGGACACAATCTGGTTTGGCGCCACGTCCATATAACTGATCTCTTTCGGCTCCAGCACCGGGAAGTCACCTTCGTAGCGCGCCTTTACACGATCGTTTACAAAGCTTCCATCTGCTTCTAACGGTGCATTGGCCTGGGCGATGTTATTATTATCTTCCTCCTCTGCAGTAAGGAATACAATATCTTCTGATTCCATTCCGGCCTTTCCTTCTTTCACCTTTCTATATGGTGTTTCCAAGAAGCCCATGGAATTCACTTTGGCGTGTACACAAAGAGATGAAATCAGTCCAATATTTGGTCCCTCAGGAGTCTCAATCGTACATAGACGACCGTAGTGCGTATAGTGAACATCTCGTACCTCAAAACCTGCACGCTCCCGGGAAAGACCACCTGGCCCCAAAGCTGACAATCTACGCTTGTGCGTAAGTTCTGCCAGTGGGTTAGTCTGATCCATAAACTGGGATAGTTGGTTGGTACCAAAGAAAGAATTGATCACTGAGGACAATGTCCTTGCATTGATCAGGTCAACAGGCTTAAAGTCCTCGTTATCCCTTACGTTCATTCTTTCTCGGATAGTTCTTGCCATTCTCGCAAGTCCTACGCCGAACTGGCTATATAATTGCTCCCCAACGGTTCTTACCCTCCTATTGCTCAAGTGGTCAATATCATCGACCACCGCTTTGGAATTAATAAGACCGATCAGGTATTTTACGATATTAATGATATCTTCTGTCGTCAGAACGATCTTCTCCGCTTCGATATCAAGCCCGAGTTTCTTATTGATCCTGTAACGACCTACTTCACCAAGATCGTATCGCTTATCAGAGAAGAACAGGCCATGGATAACCTCTCTGGCAGTGGCTTCGTCAGGAGCCTCTGTGTTACGCAGTTGTCGGTAAATCACCTCCACTGCCTCTTTCTCAGAGTTTGAATTATCTTTCTGAAGCGTATTGTAAATGATGGAGTAATCCGCGATGTTGACATCATCTCGGTGAAGGATCACACTCTTTGCCCCTGAATCCAGGATCAATTCAATGTCCTCATCAGTCAGCACAGAATCCCTTTCCAACAACACTTCGTTTCGGTCAATAGAAACTACTTCACCAGTATCCTCATCCACAAAATCCTCTACCCAGGTTTTCAAAACACGGGCAGCTAGTTTCCTACCGACAATCTTCTTAAGGTTGGATTTAGTAGCATCAATTTCTTCTGATAGGCCAAATAAGTCCAAGATTGCTTTATCAGAACCATAACCAATAGCTCTCAAAAGAGTGGTAACTGGGAATTTTTTCTTTCTGTCGATGTAAGCATACATGACATTATTGATATCCGTAGCGAATTCTATCCAAGATCCCTTAAACGGAATAATTCGGGCAGAATACAGCTTGGTACCGTTAGTGTGTTTACTTTGCGCAAAGAACACCCCTGGAGACCTATGAAGCTGGGATACGATTACCCTTTCCGCGCCGTTAATGACAAAAGAGCCCTTTTCGGTCATATACGGAAGGTTTCCCAAGAATACTTCCTGTTCTATTGTTTCAAAATCCTCATTGTCCTCATCAGAGCATAACAAGCGAAGCTTTGCCTTCAATGGAACAGAGTAAGTCAACCCTCTGTCAATACATTCACCCACACTATATTTAGGCGGATCTACGGTATAATCAATAAATTCAAGTGTGAAGTTTTCTCTGGAGTCACTTATCGGGAAGTTCTCCGAGAACACCTTGAAAAGCCCATCCTGTCTCCTCTTTTCAGCGGGGGTATCCAATTGGAAAAAATCTTTGAATGATTGTAACTGGATATCGAGGAAATCCGGATAGTCTTTGACCACCTTAATAGATGAGAAACTTTTCCTTTCGGTTTGATTCTGGATAGCCAAGGCAGTATATGTTTATAGTGATAATAAATAACTGAATGCGGCAATTTCCGCTTAGAATAGTGCAATTTTAAAACTGTGCACAAACAGGAAAAGACCTGACTTAAAAGTCAGGTCTAATCAATAACCTACATCTTATCAGATGAGGTTATTCAAATTATTTAAGCTCTACTTCAGCACCAGCTTCCTCAAGTTGCTTCTTAAGTGCTTCTGCTTCGTCTTTTGCGATTCCTTCTTTGATAGCCTTAGGAGCGCTGTCTACTACTTCTTTAGCTTCCTTAAGACCAAGACCGGTCAATTCTTTAACCAATTTCACTACTGCAAGTTTCTGTCCACCAGCAGCTTTAAGAACTACATCGAAAGAAGACTTTTCTTCTTCACCAGCACCTTCACCAGCACCACCAGCTACCATTACTGGAGCAGCTGCAGCAGCAGGTTCGATACCATACTCTTCTTTCAATATTTCGGCTAATTCACTAACCTCTTTAACAGTCAAGTTAACTAACTGCTCAGCGAATGCTTTAAGATCTGCCATTGTATTATTATTTAAAATTAACTGATTTTTTTACTTAATTGATTTGAATGATATTATGATTCTCTTTCAGAAAGAGTCTTAACAAGCCCAGCCAATGTGTCTTGTCCACCCTGTAGTGCGGAAATAACATTTTTGGCAGGAGACTGAAGCAATCCGATAACTTCGCCCAATAGTTCTTCTTTGGATTTCAAAGAAGCCAACATGTCGAGGTTGTTTTCACCAACCACTACATCACTGTCTATGGAAGCACCTTTAAATACCGGCCTCGTCTCTTTTGAACCTGCTTTTTTTCGATAGTCCTTGATTACTTTTGCAGGCAAGTTTGCAGTCTCTGCCGCAAAAATGATTCCTGAAAAGCCTTTAAGAACACTGTCTAATTCTGAGAAGTCTGCGTCAAGATTATTCAGAGCTTGTTTAATAAACGTGTTTTTATATACACGGTATTCTACTCCTTTCTCATAACACATTCTTCTGAAAGTATTTACCTGAGCAACAGTGAAACCAGAGGCATCTGTGATATAGAAATGCGGAGTTTCTTTGAATTTCTCGGTAAGACTTTCGATTATTGCTTTCTTTTCCTCTCTAGTCATAATTAAATACCTTGAATACTCCCCTTATCAATTGCAATACCAGGAGACATTGTGCTAGATAAATGTATACTCTTGAAGTACGTCCCTTTAGAAGATGCAGGCTTCAATTTAGAAATCGTATTGATCAGTTCTTGGGCATTCTCTTGAATCTTATCAGGATCAAAAGAAACCTTACCTACACTAGCATGTACGATACCGAACTTATCTACTTTAAAATCTATTTTACCACCTTTTACTTCTTTCACTGCCTTCCCTACTTCTAGGGTAACAGTTCCAGACTTAGGGTTAGGCATCAGGCCTCTAGGACCTAGCACTCTACCTAATCTACCTACTTTTGCCATTACGTTGGGCATGGTGATGATCACATCGATATCAGTCCATCCACCTTCGATTTTGGCAATATAGTCATCCAAGCCGACGTAGTCAGCTCCAGCTTCTTTCGCTTCTTCTTCCTTGTCCGGTGTACAAAGTACCAATACTTTTACGTCTTTTCCGGTTCCATGGGGCAAAGCTACCACGCCTCTTACCATTTGATCAGCTTTTCGCGGATCTACACCCAAACGGATGTCAAGATCTACAGAAGCGTCAAATTTCACAGCAGTGATGTCTTTGACAATCGAAGAAGCCTCAGTAAGGGAGTACTGCTGGCTTGGGTCGTACTTAGAAAGAGCTTCTTTTTGCTTTTTTGTTAACTTAGCCATTGTTTTATGTTTATTCCTCCCAAGGAGCTTTTCCTGAAACTGTGATTCCCATACTTCTTGCCGTTCCTGCAACCATTTTCATTGCAGACTCCACCTTAAAGGCGTTCAAGTCAGGCATCTTCACCTCAGCAATTTCTTTTACCTGATCCCAGGATACTGAACCTACTTTTTTCCTGTTTGGCTCTGGTGAACCTCCTTTTAGCTTCGCAGCCTCTAACAGCAGGTTTGCCGCTGGAGGAGTTTTGATCACGAAATCAAAGGACTTGTCAGAATAAATCGTAACAAGGACAGGTAGAAGTTGACCCATTTTTTCCTGAGTTCTGGCATTAAACTGCTTACAGAACTCCATGATGTTCAAACCCTTGGCACCAAGGGCCGGACCAACAGGAGGAGATGGATTTGCCTGGCCACCTTTCACCTGTAATTTCAGATAACCAGTAATTTCCTTAGCCATTTCCTAGTCTTGTTTTTCTACTTGCATAAAGTTTAACTCAACAGGGGTGTTTCGGCCGAAAATCTTAACCATAACATTAAGTTTTTTCTTGTCCTCAAACACCTCTTCTATCGTTCCCGAGAAACCACTAAAGGGACCATCCATTACTTTTATGGTCTCTCCGACTATATATGGCGTATCAAGCTTCTCAGCAAACTCATCAATCCCTTCAACCCTACCTAAGATACGGTTGATCTCTGATTGTCGTAATGGCTCAGGAGTCTTGGAAGCTCCTCCTGCGTTTGCACCTAGAAACCCGATAACACCCGGGATACTCGTGATTACGTGATTGGCTTCACCATGGGACAAATCCGCATTAACCAAAACATAGCCAGGAAAGAAGTTTCTCTCTCTGACTCTCTTTTTGCCATTGCGCATTTCATATACTTTTTCAGAAGGTATCAACACCTCGGGAATATAATCCTCCAGTTTCTGCCGGGTGATCTCGTTGTCCAAATATGATTTGGCCTTCTTCTCTTGCCCTGCTACCACTCTGAGTACATACCATTTATGTTCTGCCATCAGTAACTATTGATTCTATTTAGAATAAATCATAAAACCATTTCATGATGTTCTCAAAGCCCAAATTAATCAAGCCGATTACTACAGCAAAGATCAACGAGGCAACAAGAACCAACACAGCATTGCTTTGCAATGAAGAATATTTCGGCCATGTAACCTTGTTCTTCATTTCGTCTATTGACTCTACAACAAAGTTTTTTACGTTCATGTTCTATGATTTTAATTGCACGGGCAGAGAGATTCGAACTCCCATCAACGGTTTTGGAGACCGCTATTCTGCCATTGAACTATGCCCGTGTTTCCTTTTACAACCCAAAAGGAATGCAAAAGTAGGTAATAATCTATAAAGAAACAAATGCGATCCTGAAAAATTCAGGATCGCATCTTATATATCTTGATCAATTATGATTAGTCAAGAATTTCAGTTACCTGACCGGCACCTACTGTTCTACCACCCTCACGGATCGCAAAACGTAGGCCTTTTTCCAAGGCAACTTTGTTGATCAATTGTACTTCCATGGTGATGTTATCACCTGGCATTACCATCTCAACGTTCTCAGGAAGCTTCACTTCACCAGTTACGTCTGTGGTTCTCAAGTAGAACTGTGGACGGTATTTGTTAAAGAATGGAGTGTGACGTCCACCTTCTTCTTTAGACAGTACGTAAACCTCAGCCTTGAAAAGAGAGTGAGGAGTTACCGAACCTGGCTTACAGATGATCATACCTCTCTTGATTTGAGCTTTCTCAATACCTCTAAGAAGTAGTCCTACGTTATCACCAGCTTCACCTCTGTCCAAAATCTTACGGAACATCTCAACACCAGTTACGGTGGACTTAAGGCCTTCAGCTCCCATACCGATGATATCAACGGCATCGCCAGAGTTGATCACGCCTCTTTCTACTCTACCAGTAGCTACAGTACCACGACCAGTGATCGAGAATACGTCCTCTACAGGCATCAAGAAGTCTTTGTCTACTAGACGCTCAGGAAGTGGAATGTAGTTATCTACAGCTTCCATCAATTCCATCACTTTTTCTTCCCACTTGTCTTCACCGTTAAGGGCACCAAGTGCTGAACCTTGGATAACGGGGATGTTGTCTCCATCAAAGTCATAGAAAGAAAGCAATTCTCTTACTTCCATATCTACAAGCTCAAGAAGCTCTTCGTCATCTACCAAGTCAACTTTGTTCAAGAAAACAACAAGTGCAGGAACACCTACCTGACGAGCAAGAAGGATGTGCTCTCTCGTTTGAGGCATCGGTCCGTCAGTGGCTGCAACTACTAGAATAGCTCCGTCCATCTGCGCAGCACCAGTTACCATGTTTTTCACGTAGTCAGCGTGACCAGGACAGTCAACGTGTGCATAGTGTCTTGATTCAGTTTGATACTCTACGTGTGAAGTATTGATAGTGATACCTCTTTCTTTCTCTTCTGGAGCGTTATCGATAGAAGAGAAGTCTCTTAATTCAGAAAGACCTTTTCTAGCCAATACAGTTGTAATGGCAGCAGTCAAGGTAGTCTTACCGTGATCGACGTGACCAATAGTACCGATATTTACGTGCGGTTTGGAACGGTCAAAGGTTGCTTTTGCCATGCGTGAAAATCCTCTGTTTAGTTAATGATATGAATTAGTTAAATTATGCTAATGTCATTGAGCCAACGACGGGATTTGAACCCGTGACCTCGTCCTTACCAAGGAAGCGCTCTACCCCTGAGCTACGTCGGCTGATAACATCGATTATCTATGCCTCATAAATAAGCATAGAGCGGGAGACGAGGCTCGAACCCGCGACCTGCAGCTTGGAAGGCTGCCGCTCTACCAACTGAGCTACTCCCGCTTATTACTCTATCTAGTTTTTTATACTGACACCCCGACCTTAAATCTCGAAAGTCAATTATAACACTTCGTGATCGTACAGCTGGGCATATTTTTCACATACCAAAATCTTGCAAAAGAATATCAACTCTTGACAATAGTTTCAATCGTCGCCTTACTTTTTGAAAAACTTTTGCTGTATGATTTCCACAAATTTATAAAAATCTATGGAAATATAAAGTGTGGGGGAAACAGGATTCGAACCTGTGAAGACATAAGTCAACGGATTTACAGTCCGTCCCAGTTGGCCGCTTTGGTATTCCCCCAAATCAGTATTTCAATCCGCTAAGCCCTTTTTCGAACGCGTTTGTTCTTTTTTGTTTGTCTTAACGGATGGCAAAATTATACCCTTTTCTGTAACATTCAAAATATTGAACAAAAATTCCTGAAGTTTTTTTCTACCTTTTTATTAAGGTTTTCGAAATCAGGGAATTAATTTTCATCTCCATATGGCGACAAGAAATACTTTTCACTGTTTTTAATGGATTCTTCAGATTCTTGGTCAAATATATCGTTGGCCTTTTCCAGGACGCCCTCCTCATCAATAAAACCAAAAAGTGCCTGGAATGCCGCAAACCTTACATACGGTGAGGTGTGCTTCATCCCCGTCTGATAGAGCTTTTCTATCGCCCGATCACTGCCTTCACTGGGCAGCTTTACAAAGTAATCCCCATAATAACCGATCAGGTAGTATAAATCTTGACCGGATGTACGGTCATAGACCTCGTGTAACCACGCTCCTTTTCCAGGTGTTTCTTGTTGTGTATAAAAATCAATCAGTGGGATAAGCATTCGGATACTCTGCTCATTTTCGAAGGCACTTGCTACCTTATGTTTTTCCAATCCTTCCTCCTTCATATGCAGATAGGCATCCAATGCAGCCCCGGCCACGTAATACGAAGAATCCTCCATCCAAAGCATGTAATCACTGCCATAATCCCCTCCTCCACTTGAAGCCAATACCGTGATGGCACTTGCTTGGACGCTGTTGCTTTTGTCCTCATTTGCTAGCGCCAATAATGTCTCCTCCATCCCAAATGACAAAATACTGTCGCCAAAGCTATTAAGCGTAACTTCTCGGATCGGCCAGAAATCGTCTGTCAATCCCAAACGTACCAATTCCTCTACAGCTGCCCTGTCCAGCGACCGCTTACTCAAGCTATCCAAGGCCTCATACCGTGCCACGCCAAAATCTGAATCGGTAAACTGTGCTTTCAACTGCTCGTCACTCCTGGCTGTATGCTTTACGGCAAGGAGCACTTTTCGCTCATCAAAATAGGCATGGGTGATCGGGACATCATTTTCCAGTTCAAACCGCCCTTTCCTTTCCTGAAGGACAAACTCCCTGGAAACGCGCGCTCCATCCACATACCAACTCACCTCAAAAGGTAAAACATACAAAGGAGTATCCCCGAAGTCCTGCTGCTGTGTCACCGTCAACACCACATTTTCTGGCCGGCTGTAATCGAAATCTATTTCCAAAACAGGATGGCCAGATGCCAAAAACCATTGGTCAAAAAACCAGTTCAGGTCTTTGCCGCTCGTTTCTTCCAATGCTAGCCTGAGGTCGTGAATCTCCACTGCACGAAAAGCATGCTTGGTCAGGTAATTGTTTAGCCCCGCAAAAAACGCTTCATTTCCCAAATAATCCCGCAACATATGAAGCACCCTTCCGCCTTTGGCGTAAGAATGGCTGTCAAACATGTCCTCATTTTGCTCATACTCAAAGCGAATAAGGTCCACCTGTTTTTCTTCCGCTTCCCAAAGGTAGGTCTCCAACTCCCCAATATGGTGAAGAGCTGCAGCATCCCTTCCCTCTTTGTGCTCATACCACAAATATTCCCCATAATTCGCAAAAGCTTCATTTAGTGGCAAATTTGACCAAGACTCTGTGGTCACGTAGTCTCCAAACCAATGGTGAAAAAGCTCATGGGCAATGATCCCATCATATTCGGAGTCTATCGCTTCCCGAGCATTCATGTTGAGCTCCTCCATAAAAATGGAAACAGTGGTGTTTTCCATCGCTCCGGATACAAAATCCCTCACTACCACCTGATCGTACTTTGGCCAAGGATATGGTACTCCTAGCAGATCGGAGAAAAAACCCATCATCTCCGGCGTCCTACCAAACACTTTTTGGGCTCCTTCGGCAAATTGCCCCTCTACATAATAACCAAGCGGCACACCATTCCACTGGGACGACACACGCTCAAATTCCCCTATCGCGAATGCCAGCAAATAGGGCGCGGCAGGTTTCTCCATCACCCAGTGATCGGCACGCATGCCATTTCCTAGCTTTTCTTGTGCTGTCAGCTTGCCATTGCTCACTGTGGTGAACCTATCCTCCACGGTGAGCCTAAGGTCATGCGTAGCGCGTTCATTTGGAGCATCGATGGTCGGAAACCACTTGGAGTTATGGTCTGTTTCTCCCTGGGTCCATATTTGGATCGGCTTCACTTCTTTTCCGGTGGGATTGATAAAATAAAGCCCTTGTGTATCGGTAATCGCCTCGCTGCCATTCCCGCTATTTCTACTTGGGTGGGCGGTATAGCGGATGTGTATAGTAAGCGTGTCCTCAGCTGCAAAAGTCGCCGGAAGCCGAATTTCCAACTGCTGCGAATCATATCGATAATCCAGAGGCTGGCGAGAGTCCCCAAAACTGACGCTATGCAGATCAAAGTCCTGGGCATCAAGCACCAGTTCGGATTGGGAATAAAAATAAGGGCTCAGCAATAATCCCGCCTCCCCATGTACCAACTCCCTCTCCCTGTCAAAACGTAAATCCAAGGAAGTATGTAGCAAATCAAACTTTCTTTCGGGTGTGGCCCTATAATCTTTTATGGCGCTTTCGAGCGTTCCTGCCACCTTCCGGACATCACCTGAATCCTTCTTCTCAATCACCGTTGACGACCACTCATTGGCAGTGGGGATGGTGGGTTTACGGACACTGCAAGCACCGATCAACAGTATTCCCCATAAAAAACAAAAAGAGAATCTTACATTCATAAAGGTCAATTAAAGATAAATTGTATATTTATATGTTAAAACAGCACAAATGTACTCAGTTACTGTAAACGAAAAAAACTTTAGTATTGAGCAGGATGGAGGAGACTTTTTGATTAATGGGACCGCCATAGACTGGGAAATAAACCCAATAGACAACCGTCATTTTCATATTATCAGAGGGCACACATCTCACGTCGTGGAAGTGGTAAGGCTGGATGCCGCTAAAAAAGAGTTGACCTTAAAAATCAACAATAAATCCGCTGAGATCAGGATCAAGGACAAGTTTGATCTCTTATTGGAAAAACTGGGCATGAATGACCATGCCAATAATAAACTATCCTCCGTCAATGCACCGATGCCAGGGCTGATCTTGGAAATCAGTGTGGAAGAGGGGGACACGGTCACCAAAGACCAGCCCTTGATGATACTGGAAGCCATGAAAATGGAAAATATTATTAAATCCCCTGGAGATGGCAAGATCAAAAAAATAACGGTTGCTACAGGGGAAAGTGTAGAAAAAAAACAGGTCTTGATACAATTTTAGAAACGATCGTTTAGTTTTCTGCTCTCAAGAATTTATATTTGTCGAGTTTATCTATTCATTAATAAATCAATAATTGGCAGGCTAGCTAACCAACTTTACTTATGAAATACAAACGAATTCTGCTCAAACTCAGCGGTGAAGCTTTGATGGGGCCCAATGGCTACGGTATTGACTCTGAAAAACTAAAGCAATACACCCAGGAAATCAAAAAAGTGAAAGAACTGGGCGTCGAGCTCGCCATTGTCATTGGAGGCGGAAACATTTTTAGAGGTGTACAGGGAGAGAAAGTAGGAATAGACCGTGTACAAGGAGATTATATGGGAATGCTGGCCACACTGATCAACGCCATGGCCCTACAAAGCTCCCTCGAACAAAACGAGATGTACACCAGACTTATGTCAGGCATCAAGATCGAAAGTGTCTGCGAGCCTTTTATACGCAGAAGGGCCATTCGTCATTTGGAAAAAGGACGAATTGTCATTTTCGGTGCAGGAATCGGCAACCCCTACTTTACTACGGACTCCACGGCCAGCCTAAGGGCCATTGAAATCGAGGCCGATGTGGTCTTGAAAGGCACACGCGTGGACGGTGTCTATACCGCTGATCCAGAAAAAGATAAAACTGCCGAAAGATATACCAACATTTCCTTTCAGGAAGTCTATGAAAAAAACCTGAATGTAATGGACATGACTGCCTTTACACTCTGTCAGGAAAACAACCTGCCCATTATTGTGTTTGACATGAACAAAGCCGGCAACTTGGAAGATTTGGTAAAAGGAGAAGAAGTTGGTACTTTAATTACCTCAAATTAAGTAAAAATAAAGATGGAAGAGATACAGTTAGAACTCGAGGCAGCAAAGGAACAAATGCAAAAAGCTCTGGATCATACAGCAAATGAACTCCTTAAAATCAGGGCAGGTAAAGCCATGCCGAATTTGGTGGACGGAATAATGGTAAATTACTACGGTGCTCCTACACCAATACAGCAAGTGGCTTCCGTCAACACCCCTGATGCCAGGACATTGGCCATCAAGCCTTGGGAGAAAAACCTCATCGGCGAAATCGAAAAGGCCATTATCAATTCTGACCTGGGCCTCGCCCCCCAAAACAATGGTGAAATCGTCATCCTGACCATCCCACCGCTTACCGAAGAACGCAGAAAGGATTTGGCAAAGCACGTCAAAAACGAATGCGAAAACGGTAAAATAAGCGTTCGGAATGCACGAAAAGAAACCAATGATGCGTTAAAGAAACTCCAAAAAGAAGGCGTTTCGGAAGATGATGTCAAAAGAGCTGAAGACAAAGTCCAAAAATTAACGGACGATTTCTCCGCCAAAATCGATGCCCTATTCGACAAAAAAGAAGCGGAAATCATGAAGGTCTAAAGCTTCGTCTTTTAACTTAACATAACAAAAAGCCCGAACATGTTCGGGCTTTTTTTTGCCATAATCCGAATGCGAAACATTGTCATCGGAAGGTATAAGAAGCATGTAATCTGGAACTATCAAGTTAAGGGATCCGGCAGCCCAGAACATAATCCCCGCATCACCAGCATCCTGTCCATTTACTCTCCAAAATCCACATTGATAAACGTCGCAATCCCCAACCGAACGCCACCACGAACATAGCCACCATTCTCAAAGCCCGCTCCCACTTCCACGCGGAAAACCCTAAACAGATTATCCAAAGAGTAACCCACCTCCCAATAATGTGGCGAATATTCGGTCTTTAGGTAATTGAGAAAAACGTTTTCCCGAACGCCCGAAAACCGTAACATGGGCAACTGCGTCAACAGAAACTTACGAAACTGGTAGTGGACGATACCACTGATATAATTGCCTTTGGTACTGAATCTGTAATAATCCAAAAACCGATAATTGCTCACCGTCCCCATATTGCTAAAAATGGTCCTATTACCACCAAAATGCGCATAATCCATAAAGTAAACCTGATCATCATTCAGAAATGTCCCGGCCCTTACATTAAAGTCCAAGTCCCCGCTGACCCCAAATTCAAAACTATGCTTCACCCCCACTTCCAATTGGTCAAAATCGGCACTCCCGTCGCCAAGTCCCACATTGGCAATACCTTTATGGTACCTCAAAGTCACCTGGGGAGCAGTATTGCCCAAAGGATATTTCGTGCCATTGCGAACATAATACTTTAGCCCTGGCCGCCAGCTAAATGCTGCGTCAAGCAGTAAGGACTCGTTGGACAGAAACGCGCCATCCCCTGCTTCGACATTATCTGGCATATTGGAGGAGTAATCCCTTCCAGGCTTATTGTAAAAACTATAATTTGACTGATTGGTCAACACCCCCCGGTCGGCATAGGTCAGGGACAATTTATAGGAAAATGCATCTTTGGGACGATGGTCCATAAAGAGTCTTACAAACTGCTGATCGTACAATTTCATATAATTTCTCCTCAACAGTAATGAATATGCCGCATTGACCAATTCATTGATAGGCTTATCACCATTAAATTGATAAATGTATTTTCCTGCTGACAGGCCATACAGAAACCTGGCCCGTTCTTGTTTCCAGGACTTCTGGAAGTCCAAGGTCCCGTACCACTGCTTACTTGAAAACCCATAGCGCACCTCAGGACTGATCTTCCAAGAACTTATTCGGCTGGACGCACTGTCCACTCGGGACACTTGATAATTCCCTCCCAAACCAAATTTGAATCCTTCAACGGTATTAAAGGACAGCTTGGTGAAATTGGCATCAAAACCAGCGGTTCTACCACCCCCGAAGTGATACATTCCTCCACCTAAAATATCCAGGGGATTAAAAGGCTTTTTGGCCTTCTCTGCAATGGAGTCCACCTCACTCTTTTTTGCGGCCTCCACCATGGCGAGGCTGTCATCACGGTGATAGCCTTGGATTTCTTTTTCAGTAAGCTTTACCGGCCGGATGCTATCCCAATATGACTTCGTACGCTCGTGTGCAAGGGAGTCCACCTCATGATTTCGCACCACCGCTACCTCGGCATTTTTTCGTTGCTTTTCCTGCTCTTTTTCATACTGGTTGATCATTTTACGAAAATCCTTACGGGACATTTGATCGGCTTCAATGATTTGCTCTTGGGCGGGGGCCTTCCGCTCAAAAGCCTCCACTGTTTCATCCAGAATCTCTGTCTCTGCCACCAAGTCAGGATTAAGGGTGATTTGATAATCACGCGTAGAAGCGAGGTATTTATAGTGACCTTTAAATCCAAAAAAACTCCCTCCAAAGGTATAAACATGCGTCAGAGGCATCCACACCTTTTCTTCTACTGGTGCATACTGCTGGGTTACTCCTACATCAAAGCCCATAATGGAGGTTTTCAGCTCGAGGCTATGAATCGCCCACAGATCTTCGATAATATAAATATGCCCTTCAAAAACCTGTTCCCCACGGGAACGGGGAGTCACCCGGATTTTATTAACCAATACACCATGTTCAAAAAAAGTACCTTCGTGCTTAAATCGATAATATGAAAAGGCATACCTGCTGAGTGGTGATACCACGTCATTGATCTTGTCCTGATAAAAAGATGCCCCAATGTACGGAGCCGGATCCGTCTGGTTGCTTTCGCCAGATGAACGAATACTGATGACCTTTTCGCTGAGCTCATTCGGCTGCTTAAACGTAATCTCGGAAACAGACTCGGAAGTATAGGCCTCATTCAGGGAAATGCCCTCTTCCTTTAGTTTTTTCTTCAGAAAAAAAGGAGCACTTGTCAGTTCGCCAGTTCCTTTGATATACACCTTCATCGTATATTCAGCCACTTGAAGGCGATGGAATTTTGCCTTGGCAATGGCCTTGCGCATCACGGTCAGCGCAGGATCTTCAGCTCCCCCTTTTACCTCCACTTCCTCCATAGCATAGGTCTGGGAGACCAACGTTACATCCACCTGAATCCAGTCATTCTTGATTTCAACGGTTTGCTGCTGGGTTTCGTAGCCAAGATGCCTTACTATAATGTCATAATGCCCAGGAGCCAAAGGGTATTCAAATGCCCCGTTCTGGTTGGTTGGGATCCCATCATTCAAGTTTCGGACGAATACCGATGCATACGGGATCGGCGTACCATCTTCCCCCAGCACCTTCCCGCGAATACCCTGTCCAAAAGCCGACATCACCAATCCCAGCCAAATCCCCATGAAAACAAACCATCTAACTTGTGAAAAACGCTTCATAATATCCCATAAAAACGTCAACAAATTAACCATTTAAACTCAAAACTCATCGGAAACGCCCTATCTCTTGACATACTTTAACACTTTAAAAGTGGCAAGCAGCCAGCGCAAAAGTTGGAGACTGACGGAACGCTGATAACGCAGATGATTATGCTTTGCGCTAGTTTTTCTCTTAAACTGGAAAAGCCAAGTAGGGATCATGCGGAAAAGCTAGGTCAAGCAAATAAGCTAGGGGATTTTGCTCCATGAGGCTGCCTTGGAAGTATAAAGTACAAGGTACGAAGTACGATGACAAAAAAAGTTGTATCTAGTATGTGGTACAGTATTAAGCGGGGCAATTCCCCCTTTTAGGGGGTTAGGGGGTATATAGAAGTATTTGGTAGCTGGTATTTAGTATTGGAAAATAGTATTTGGCAGGTATTAAAGAAGCCTTCATGAAAGTTGGATGTTGGTTTGGACTGCCCCAGCAGTATATTGGTAACCATGGGTTACTGCCCATGGTAAAATAGTAAAGCGAAGTGTTTATCGTTTTAGCAGCCATGACCATTCCAGTCATCACAAATTCCCGCTAAACCCCATTTGAAGAAATAGTGACAGCAGTAAATTTCAAAAAATCCAAATAGAAATTCCTTGCCCCCGGAAATATTGCTTGATCCCAAAAGATTGATATACTGATCAAATAGGGAAAAAAATCAAGCATAAAAAAAAGCTTCCTAGGAAGCCTCCAAATAAAGAACGGACAGCTATGAGCTGCCAATTCTTTCCTTTTATTTAAACCTTACGCGTTAAATATACCTTGGCATTTGACAAAATCAAAATTTTATCAAATGTAAATCTCCATATGTCCTTTGCCTTCCTCATCCCCTCCCAAGCCATTCGCCAAAAGCAATTCCCAACAATCAGTAGAACCAACTAAAAGTAATGGAATATTATTTGTTAAAATAACACTTTTAACAAATATTAACACAACAATCGGTTTCGATTATTTCCGCGAAATCATTCCGCACCTTCCATTAAAAATTTAATAATAAAGTTCTATTATTTATAAAAAATACATATTGGAAAAGAAATAAAACGAAAAATATAGTTTTGTTTTTCTCCTTATATTGAATCATTTTAGTAGAAGCAATAAATCATTTAATAACCCTTTTAACATTAACCCACATGACTCAAACTTTACGCAAGTTAAGGGTCCTCATGCTGTGCCTATTTTTTTCTGTCAGTTGGCAGATGGCCGCATTTGGGCAAGAAAAAGAAGTGACTGGTAATGTCATTTCCTCCGAAGACAAACAGCCCCTACCCGGTGTGTCTGTTTTGGTACAAGGCACCACCAAGGGCGCAATCACCGACCTGGATGGTAATTTTAGCATCAACCTCAATGAAGGCGAAAACGTACTTACCTTTTCGTTCATCGGGTTTGAGACCAAAAATGTAGCTGTCGGAAATCAAACCGAAATCTCAGTTACTCTGTCCCCTGACATGCAAGCCCTCGAAGAGGTCGTGGTAGTAGGGTACGGTGAACAAAAGAAAGAGACGGTTACCGGTGCTGTGGCCGCAGTAAAAGGAACGGAACTGGCCAAATCCCCGGCCACAAACATCTCCAACTCTATCGCTGGCCGTATGCCGGGAGTAGTAGCGGTAAACCGCAGTGGTGAGCCTGGCTATGACGGTTCCGGAATCCGTATTCGTGGCTCCAACACCCTTGGCAACAACGACGCCTTGATCGTTATCGACGGCATCCCGGCCAGGGCAGGCGGTTTCGAGCGGCTGAACCCTAACGACATCGAAAGCATCTCTGTACTAAAAGATGCTTCTGCGGCCATTTATGGTTCCAGGGCAGCAAATGGCGTAATTTTGGTCACCACCAAACGGGGACGGTCCGGCAAGCCTGAACTGTCCTATCAATTTAACCAAGGGTGGGGACAGCCCACCGTCATACCGGATCTGGCCAATGCCGCACAATATGCTGAAATGCTAAACGACCTGAGTGTTTATGAACTTCCAGTGAACGAGTGGGAAGCGGCACACCAAGCCTACAACAACACAGGCGTATATACCCGACCAAACGGACAAGAAAGGGCCGCTCCCTACACCCCTGAGGACATTGCGGCTTATCAGGCAGGTAACGACCCTTGGAATTACCCCAATACCGATTGGTATGATGCCACCCTAAAGGAGTGGTCTCCACAAGTACGGCATAATCTCCAACTCGTGGGTGGCAGTGAGAACGTAAAATACCTGGCCTCCCTTGGCTATCAAAACCAAGATGCTTACTACAAAAACTCCGCCACTGGCTACAAACAGTACGACCTGAGGATTAACCTTGACGCCAAGATCAACGATTTTATCAGTCTGAAAATTGGCGTTTTGGGAAGGGAAGAATTCCGGTTTTTCCCCACCAGAGGTGCTGGTGCCATCTTCCGTATGCAAATGCGCGGGAAGCCCAACCAACCGGCCTTCTGGCCAAACGGACTGCCAGGACCGGACATCGAAAACGGTGAAAACCCCGTGGTCATCACCACCAATGCTACCGGATATGATCGAGACAAAAGAGATTACTTCCAATCCAATGGTGAGCTGACCATCAAAATCCCAGGGGTAGAAGGCCTGAAATTTGTCGGTACCGCTGCGGTGGATAAACTCTCAAGAGACCTTAAAAGGTGGGAAACCCCTTGGACCCTCTATGAACGTGGAACGGGCTTTGAAGAAGATGGGGTAACTCCTGTCCTCGTACCCAGCCAAAGGGGGCCTGCTGATCCAAGGCTGAGACAAGAACATTTCAACCAATTGAACATCCTTCTGGGCGGTGTTCTTTCTTACGAAAAGACGTTCAATGAAGCCCATAAATTGAATATTCTCGCCGGTACCAACCGCGAGACCGAAGAAGGCGATAATTTCAATGCCTTCAGAAGGTACTACATCTCTACGGCCATTGATCAGCTTTTTGCCGGCGGGGAACTGGAAAAAGACAACGGCGGTGGTGCCTATGAGCGCGCAAGGCTGAATTATTTCGGAAGGGTAGCCTATAATTACAAGGAAAAATACCTCGCCGAATTCCTGTGGAGATATGATGCTTCCTACATCTTCCCTGAGGACACGCGATTCGGCTTCTTTCCCGGCATCATGCTGGGCTGGGTAGCCTCTGAAGAGGATTTCTTTAAACAAGCCATTCCGGGACTGGAATTCTTCAAGATCCGTGGTAGCTGGGGGCAGATGGGGAATGACCAAGTCTATTTTGATTCCAACGGTGATGGAACCCAGACCCTTCAGGAATACCAATTCTTGGGCACTTATGGATTTGACAGCTATATCATTGATGGTACCGAAACCAAAACCCTTTATGAAACAAGGGTACCAAATACTTCCATTACCTGGGAGATCGCCAATAACGCCAACATCGGAATAGAAGGTCAGTTGCTGGATGGAAAGATCTTCTTCGAGTTTGATTATTTCTATAACAAACGAACCAACATCCTTTGGAGAAAAAATGCTTCTGTACCGCAAACCACCGGCATCAGCTTACCTGCCGAGAACATCGGCGAAGTGGCCAACTCCGGCTTCGATGCCTTGATGGGCTACCGCGGCAGGACCAACGGCGGCTTTAACTACAGCGTCAGTGTAAACGGTGGCTATGCCAAAAACAAAATCCTTTTCTGGGATGAACCGCCAGGGGCTGAAGAATGGCAAAAATCAACGGGCAAGCCCATGAATACGTTCTTGGTGTACCAATACGATGGTGTATTCCCGGACCAGGAATCTATCGACAACGAAGAACTGGATTACTCTGCCATCACCAACGAACTCCGTCCTGGGGACATGAAATATGTCGATTATGATGGCGATGGACTCATCACACCTGATGACCGTGTGCGAATGGACCAAAACAACATCCCGTTGTTCCAAGGCGGCATGAACATCACGGCTTCTTATAAAAACTTTGACCTGTCCATCCTCCTACAAGGAGCTTTTGGTGCTCGACAGTACGTTAGCGCGGGTGAATCAGGAAACATCGGAAACTACCTACTGGACATTTATGAAAACAGATGGACAGTGGACAATCCAAGCAGCGAACACCCAAGGATCGCCAATAGAAGTGACCAATATTACTCCAATGGCAATACCTATTGGTTTAGACAAGCCGATTACATCCGATTGAAAAACTTTGAGATCGGATACACCCTTCCATTGGAAGTCGGAGAAAAAGTGGGCATCAAAAACCTACGGATTTTTGCCAATGGCCTGAACTTGTTCAACATCATGAACAAACTGGAAGTAATGGATCCTGAATCATCCAACTCCACTGGCCAATATTATCCGCAGGCAAGAGTAATCAACACAGGACTATCGGTGACCTTTTAATTCCTAAACTGACATGAAAATGAACAAATTCAAAAATATAACCTATCTGTGCCTCATCGCAGTCAGCTTATGGATATTTTCCAGTTGTAATGCTGATTTTGTCAATACCAGCCCACTGGATGAGGTATCAGAAGAAGATGTATGGTCGGATCCGGCACTGGCCGAAGCAGCGGTCACAGGCACCTATGTAGGCTTGGGCCAAGGCGGCTTTGACGAACAAATGCTCGCCTCACTTACCGATGAAGCCATCTTTACCCACCCGGGCAGAGACATCACGGTCATTACGGAATCCAGGTCAAACCCTGCTGCCCCTGGATGGATCAACAACACCCTCGAATGGGGCAATATGTATAGTTATATCCGCGCCTGTAATGTGGCCATCGAGAATCTAACGGATCCATTGCTGACAGATCAGGATTTGGTGGACCGCCTCATGGGGGAAGCCAAGTTTATGCGGGCCTATTACAGCCATCAGCTTTTGCGCTATTACGGTGGTTTCCCGATTGTGGACAGGGCTTATGAGTTGGGCGAAGAATCCTACGAAATCCCCCGGAATACCTGGGAGGAGTGTATCAACTTCATCGTAGGTGACCTTGACGAAGCAGCCACATTGCTGGAAGGAAAATCCATGGATTCTGGCAGAGCAAGCAGAATGGCTGCCTTGGCCCTCAAATCCAGGGTACTGCTTTATGCAGCCAGTGACCTCCACGATATCCCTACGGCTTCCAGTCAATCCAGCTTGATTTCCGGTTATGCCAATCCCGAATACTTGGGCTACACTTCCGGCGATCGCATGTCCAGATGGCAACGGGCAAAAGATGCCGCCAAAGCGGTCTTGGACAATGACGAAGGCAACTTGCTTAACCTTTCGGGGCCCGTTTCCCATGAAGAAGGCATTCAGAACTACATGAACAACTCTCTTTCCAAAAATGGCGGAGAAGAAGAACTGATCTTTGCTCGGTATTTCATCAATGCCAAACAGGAAAACGGGGGACGTCAAGGGCTCTTCAACGGCCCCAACGGCTATAACAACTGGGCCGGGAATACGCCCATCCAGCACTTTGTGGATGACTATGAAATGATGGACGGCACCGAGTTTGACTGGGACAATCCGGAACATGCAGAAGCGCCTTACGAAAACCGGGATGCCCGTTTCTACGCTTCCTTGCTCTATGATGGTGCCCAATGGAAGCCAAGATCTTCTGCCAATCAGCCTAAAGACCCGTTAGGACAAATCCAAACGGGCCAATACGAAATCATACAGAACGGATCGGTAGAAACCCACTTTGGCCTGGATACTCGAAATAGTTCTATTGAGGACTGGAATGGATCATATACGGGGTATTATTTTCGCAAATTTATTGACCCCGATCCTTCCATCGTGGACCAAAACACTTGGCAAGAGATCCCGTGGCCTTTCTTACGCTACACGGAAGCCGTGCTGAATTACGTAGAAGCCTGCATCGAGCTGGGGCAGGAAGAAGAGGCCCGCACTTGGCTAAACAGGATCCGGTACCGGGTGGGCATGCCTGCCATCAACGACTCCGGGGAGGCTTTGCGGGAGCGCTATAGAAATGAACGTCGTATCGAAATGGCATACGAAGAACAGCGCTACCATGACTGTCGCCGCTGGATGATCCCGGAAGAGACGCTGGGCAGAAAAGCCAATGGCATCAATATTGTCGGAGAATTTAAACCCGGCGAAAGCTTGGAACTCTACCGCTATGATCCTGAGATCTACGATTATTCCTATGAGGTCACACCTATTGACCCAGGAAAGGAAAACCGGCAATGGCTGGATAAAATGTACTACTTGCCGATTCACCAAAACGAGATGAATAGAAACGCCCAACTCGTCCAAAATCCTGGATACACCGAATAAACCCTAACCTATTGTTTTTTGAACTTAAAAAAGAATCTGTACCATCACTTTAGATGGTATAGATTCTTTTTATATTTAAACCCCAAACCCAACAATACCTGTATGCTAAAATTTTACTCCAAATTGGCCTGTATTGGCTTGCTCTGCAGCTTGCTCATAAATTGTAGTCAGCCAGAAGAAAGTTCAGCTCCGGAAAAACCGTCATTATTTACCCTTCTACCCTCTTCTAAAACAAATGTCTCCTTTGAAAACAAGCTTACCGAAGGGCTGAACACCAATGTCCTGATGTACGAATATTTTTACAATGGCGGCGGCGTGGCCATTGGCGATATAAATGGCGACGGGCTGGACGATATCTACTTTTCGGGCAATATGATTCCCAACAAACTTTACCTGAACAAGGGCCAAATGACATTTGAGGACATCACTGCTAGTTCCGGCACGGCAGGACGCAACGGCCCCTGGAAAACAGGTGTGACCATGGCGGATGTCAATGGTGACGGCAGACTGGACATCTATGTCTGTTATTCGGGCAACCTAAGACCTGAAAAAAGAAAAAACGAACTTTATATCAATGAGGGCAATAACGAAAACGGCCTTCCAACATTTTCAGAACAAGCAACAATGTACGGCATAGCCAGTACCTCTACCAGCACCCAAGGGATATTTCTTGACTATGATAAAGATGGAGACCTGGACCTATTTCTCCTAAACCACAACCACAAATCTCTTCCGATACTGGATGAAGCCAGTACCACTGCCATCCTAAAGGAAAAAGACCCGGCTGGATCACAGCTATTCAGGAATGATGATGGCAAATTTACAGAAGTAACTGAAGCCGCAGGGATCCAAAATTCAGCCCTCTCTTATGGGCTCGGCGCTGGAGCTGCGGACATCAATGGTGACGGATGGACGGACCTGTACATTTGCAATGACTATACCGCTCCGGATTACCTGTACATCAACAACCAAGATGGCACTTTCATCGACCGGATCGGTAGCAGTATGGGACACACTTCACACTTTTCTATGGGGAACGATGTCGCAGATGTAAACAATGACGGGCTTCCTGACCTCTTTACGCTCGACATGCTTCCTGAAGACAACAAACGTCAAAAACTGCTCATGGCACCTGACAATTATGAGAAGTTTGACTTTAAAGTGGACATGGGCTTTCATCATCAATATATGCGAAATATGCTCCAGGTCAATAATGGCAACAGCACTTTCAGTGAAATCGGTCAGCTATCGGGGATTTCCAATACCGACTGGAGCTGGTCGGCCCAATTTGCAGACTTTGACAACGATGGATGGAAGGACCTGTACATCACCAACGGCTACTTACGTGATTACACCAATATGGACTTCCTGAAGTTTATGGGGGACTATGTCCAAAACAATGACGGAAACATCCGGCGCCAAAATGTACTGGATCTGGTCAAGCAAATTCCCTCATCCAACCTCCACAATTATATGTTCAAAAACAACGGAGACCTTACCTTTGACAAGGTGAGCAAAAGCTGGGGGCTGGATTATTCTTCCAATAGCAACGGTGCCGCATATGCAGATCTCGACAATGACGGAGATCTAGACCTGGTAGTAAACAATATCAACTTGGACGCCTTCATTTTTGAAAATAACGCAGACAAGCAACTCGACCATAACTTCCTGAAAATCGAACTAAAAGGTGAAAAAGGCAATAAGTACGGTCTGGGCACTCAAATAACGCTTTATGACAACCACCAAACGATGTATCAAGAGCAAATGCCTTCCCGTGGTTATCAATCTAGCGTCTCCCCAGTCCTCCACTTCGGATTGGGCAAGGACGATTTTATCGATTCTATCCAAGTCAAATGGCTCAGTGGAAAAACCCAAACGGCCCGTAACGTGGAAGCCAACCAACTGGTAACCTTCCTAGAGGCCGAAGCAGTAGATGATTCCCCCAACCGCCATGCCCCGACTCCACTCTTTACAGAGACAAGCTCGCCGTTTGAGATCCAATTCTCCCAAAACCAGTTGAATGATTTCAAAAGACAGCCATTGATCGTCAATCCACTTTCATTCGAAAGTCCTTCCCTGGCCAAAGCAGATGTCAATGGTGATGGCCTGGAGGATATTTTTGTAGGCACGGGGTCAGGTGACATCTCAAAGCTGTTTATTCAACAAATAAACGGGCAATTTATCCCCCAAGGAATAGATGAATTTGCCCTAGACAAAGGCAGTGAAGACAGCTACGCTGCTTTTGCGGATGTCAATGGTGATGGATTCACAGACCTATACGTGTGTAGCGGTGGCTATGGCAATTTTATGCCTACTGATCCTAAACTCCAAGATCGCCTTTACATAAACGACGGGAAGGGCAATTTCAAGAAACAACCTGCTGCGCTGCCCAAAATGCTCACCAGCACCAGTTGCGCTGCCTTTCTAGATGTCAATGGTGATAAAGCACTGGATATTTTTGTGGGAGGAAGGACGGTGCCCGGCAGGTATCCTGAAAAGCCCCGCAGTTATATCTTAGTCAATGATGGCCAAGGAAACTTTACCGACCAAACCAACGATGTGGCGCCTGCATTGGTCCATCCGGGCATGATCACGGACGCAGCAATGGCGGACCTGGACGGAGATGGCAAACCTGAACTCCTTACGGTGGGAGAGTGGATGCCGGTTCAGGTATTCACCGTTGGTCAAGGAAAAATGGTAGAAGTCTCTGACCAGTATTTTGACAAGCAATACCGCGGATGGTGGAATACCATTCATATCGATGACTTCAATGGTGACCAAAAACCCGATCTCATCGTAGGAAACCAAGGAACCAACACACAAATCCATGCCAATGACGATGAACCTGCCAGTCTCATTTATAAGGATTTTGACCAAAATGGTTCCCTAGACCCCATTTTGTGCTGTTATATCCTAGGAGAAAATTATCCTTATGTCACCCGGGACGAATTACTGGATCAAATGGCGAAAATGCGTACACGCTTTCCCGATTATAAAAGTTATGCAAGTGCTAAAATAAAAGACATTTTCACTGACGAGGAGCTTGAGAACAGTAAAAAACTTACCGCAAACCACTTAACGACAGCCCTCTTCCTAAGCAGCGGGGCGAAAAAATTCTCCATGGCCAATTTGCCTATCCAGGCTCAAAACAGCCCTATCATGGCCATCGCCAGTCAAGACATGGACAACGACGGGAACAAAGACATACTCCTCTGCGGCAACATCGAAAACGCAAGGTTGCGCTTTGGAAAATATGATGCCAATTATGGCCTCTTGCTTAAAGGCGATGGAAAAGGTAATTTTATAAGCCTTTCACAGGCCCACGCGGGATTCTCCCTAAAAGGTGACGTAAGAAGCATCATTTCACTTAAAGAGAAGTGGATCTTTGGAATCAATCAAGTAGGAATCGTCACCTACTCCAAAACGGACAACACCAATTAACCCCTGATCATGATGAAAGCAATCCGTTATTTTCTTGCTTTAATAGCGCTCTTTAGTGCCGCAATAAGCTGCAATACTGACAAAAAAAACATACCTGAACTGCCCGCGAAGTATATTGGTGAGGTCACACAGGAGATGACCGAGCTGATGATTCATGATGTCACCAATCCTCCTTTGGCGGCCAGGTTCTTTTCGTATGCCTGCATCACAGGCTATGAGATTGTGTCTCAAAACGACAGTTCACTGGCTGGTTTACACGGCATCATCAATCAGTATCCGAACATCAAAAAACCGGACACTTTTCCTGCCCAGTCCTACCAGCTCAGTGCCGTACTGGGTATGATCCAGACGGCTAAAACCATCCAACCTTCAGGAACAGAACTACAAACTTTCGAAGATGCTTTACTGGATAGCTGTAGGAAGATGGGCTTTTCAGAAGAGACAATTCACCAGTCCTTGGCCTACGGCAAAGCCATGACCAAAGCAATCTTAAACTATGCCAAAACTGATGGCTACACCCTTATCAGCAACTACCCACGCTATACCCCACTGGGCACGCCGGGAAGTTGGTACCCGACTCCTCCTGGGTACTTTGCACCTGTAGAGCCTTATTTTGATACTGTCAGACCTTTTTTCCTGGATTCTGCCGCACAGTTCAAACCACTTGCGCCCGTAGCCTTTTCGGAAGCAAAGGATTCTGAGTTCTACAAAATCACCAAAGAGGTATATGATGTGGAAATGTCCGAAACAAACAAGGAAATTGCTGCTTTCTGGGATTGTAATCCCTTTGCCTTACAGGACAATGGCCACCTTATGGTCGGCATGAAAAAAATATCTCCAGGCGCCCATTGGATGGGAATCACCAACATCGCCTGCCAAAAAGCGGAACTCTCCTTTACGGAATCCATGAAAATCCAAACGATAATAGCCACTACCTTGATGGATGGATTTATCGCATGTTGGGATGAAAAATACCGTAGTAACCGCATCCGACCTGAAACGGCCATAAGAAAATACATCGACCCCACGTGGACTCCATTTCTGCAAACGCCGCCGTTTCCGGAGTACCTCAGTGGTCACTCGACCATCTCCACCGCTGCAGCAGCCATCTTGACGCATTATTTTGGAGACAATTTCAGCTATTCGGACACAGTCGAAGAAAGGTATGGACTTCAAGCCCGAAACTACACCTCTTTCAATCAAGCAGCCAATGAAGCGGCTATATCAAGGCTATATGGTGGAATACATTTTATGGATGCCATCACACGTGGACAGAAACAAGGGAGAGAAGTAGGTGCCTGGATCATCGAAAAGCTACCGCAAAGCGATCTCGGCGTGGCTCAGGCAACAAAAACAAAAAATTGATAATGGCAGGCGCTTCTATATGCGGCACCTAAATGGAGGAAGTAATTCAGTATTATCTATTATAGTCCGGGTAAAGATTTTAGGATTGAAAAAAAGTCTTCCAAATCTGCCCCCAAATCCCCTAAAGAAGACTTCCTTATTAGCCATTCTAAGAACGGGTAGTTTTACGAAATCAAGTAAATCTTACCTGTTTTATTTAAAACCTGAGCTCGACTTAATTTTTGTATTAAAAGCGTCATTGCGAACCCTTTTAAGGAAGATGTGGGTTGGAAAAGGGTGTGGCAACTCGCCGCGGCGAGCTGCCACGGCTTCCACCCGCTCAGGCCTCCCTCTAAGTCTCGCAGTGACGATTTTAAAATAAAACTGAGGTTTAAACCCGTTCTCAGCGTAATTGAAATTTAATCGGACGACAGTGATTATCTATTGAAGTATCCGCTTCTTTCAGACAAAAAACTTCTTCCCCTTGATATAATCCTCGACCAATGGAGGAAGCAAGTAGGTGACTGATTTACCGGCCTCCACGGACTTCCTGATAAAAGTGGCCGATATATCGATCAGCGGTGCTTCCACATGGCGCACATTTGGGTGGTCATAATCTACGGATTCTCCAGGACGGGGATAGACATACAGTCCAAATTGATTTAAAATCTGATCGCTGTTTTTCCATTTATGAAAATGCGTCAGGTTATCTCCTCCAATAATCAGTTTAAAGTCGTGTTGAGGGAATTTATCAGATAAATAGGCCAGGGTATCCACGGTATAACTGGGCTTCGGCATATGGAATTCCACATCCATGGCCCTAAACCGATAATTCCCTTCAATCGCCAGCTCGACCATCCGGAGCCGATCAAACTCATGAAGCAGTGCTTTTCGTTTTTTAAAGGGATTTTGGGGAGAGACCACAAACCATACTTCATCCAGGTCAGTACTGTCCTGCATGACATTGGCAATGATCAGATGTCCAATGTGAATGGGATTAAACGAGCCGAAAAATAAACCTACCTTCAATTTCCTCTATTTCTCAATGAATGCATTGATTAACTTTCCCGCCTCTTCGAAGGACTTCTCCATATGGTCATTGACGAGAGTCACGTCAAATTGTTCCTCAAAAGTCATCTCAAACTTGGCTTTATAAATTCGCCGCGACAGGCTTTCCTCCGATTCAGTTCCGCGATCTTTGAGCCTCTCTTCCAATGTATCCAGTGAAGGTACCTTGACAAATACCGCTAAGGCCTTTTCTCCAAAATACTCTTTTAAATGGAGCCCGCCCTTGACATCCACATCGAATATAACGTGCTTTCCGCTGTCCCATATCCGCTGGATCTCTGATTTCAACGTGCCGTAAAAATTCCCCTCATAGACTTCCTCCCACTCGATAAACTCCTCATCATCTATTTTTTGTTTGAACTCCTGGGGAGAAAGGAAATAATAATCTTTTCCATGAACCTCATGGCGTCCTCGTCTATCCCTGGTGCAGGCAGATATCGAAAACCCCAAATCATTTCGGGAGGAAAGAAGGTGTTTGACAATAGTCGTCTTTCCGGATCCCGAAGGGGCCGAAAAAATAAAAGCTTTTCCTGAAGACATAGGTGGGTGGTGATCGCTTATTTGATTTCTTCTATTTTCTGACGTATGCTTGCGGCCAATTCACCAGGTACAGCTTGTTTGGTGCATTTGTTCTTCAACACTTCACGAATGGCTTGCTCCAAGTGATAGTGTTCAAAACAAGGCTGGCACTTGGAAAGCTTGTCCTTGAGGATTTCCTTAGAACCATCACAGTCCTCTCCATCCAAAATCCTTTCCAGTAGCTGAAAGCACTTATTCACATCACCACACTCAAGTTTCCTTTCTCCGGATGAGTTTACATTTTTCTCCATGTCACTTTATTTTCACTTTATAAAACTCAAATCAATCTTCATCAGCATCATAGCCCATATCCTTTGCATAAGAATGCAATTTATCCTTCAATAAGTTCCGGGCACGGTGCAATCTTGACCTTACAGTACCTATGGGAATGTCCAGAATCTTAGCCATTTCCTCATAAGTAAAGCCTTCCAGGTCACACAATATGATCACTGTTCTGAAGTCTACAGCCAAACTGTTCAGGGCATTGGATATTTCATCCCCAAGCATATCCTTCACTGCATCCACCCTCAGATCAGAAGTAATATTGTAATCAACATTATCTGAGTTATAATAAGTTTCAACTTCTTGATAATCAACTTTGGAAGGCTGCTTGCTTTTCTTCCTGTATTCGTTGATAAAACTGTTTTTCAGTATCCTGAACAGCCAGGCTTTGGCATTGGTGCCCTGCTCAAAAGAGTTGATAAAACGGTATGCTTTCAGATAGGTATCCTGTACCAGATCCTTGGCATCATCTTCGTCAAATGTTAGCCTGAAGGCAAAATTATACATTGAGTCTATGTGAGGCATAAACTCATTGTCGAAGATGTTATTCTTCTCTTTGTCGCTATATTTTTTCTTTTGTACCTCAGACATAAGTTTCAAAAATAATCATTGACTCAATTTATCACTAATTTTTTGAAAGAATTCGCTCCTTTTGATTTATTTTGGACTTCAAAAACCGTCTTTTCTTCCTTGAATGAGTCGGATTAAACGTAAGACAGCTGTTAATGTTTGCATTTCGCTTAATTTCTTATCTCCCGCTTTGGAGCCTTTATATCGTTTCTGACTGCTTCTTTCTGATCGCTTACCATTTGGTCGGTTACCGCAAAAAAGTGGTGTGGACCAATCTCAAAAATGCTTTCCCAGAAAAGTCGGACCAAGAGTTGAAAAAAATCATGCGGGAGTTTTACCGTAACCTTACCGATTCCTTCGCGGAGACCATCAAGCTCATGACCATGGGCAAGGCAGAAATTGAAAGACGGTTCCAACTCGAAAACATGGATTTGTTACGTACACTACTGGCAGATGAACAGGTCATCGTGGGACTGACAGCTCATTTTTTCAATTGGGAGGGACACCCCCTTTCCGTACGTGCCTTGGTGGACGAACGAATTGAAATCGTTTATCAAAAGGTTACAAACCCATTTTTTGAGCAACTAATGAAGACCATCAGAAACCGCTTCGGTGGCTACTTGGTAGAAAAAAGCAATTTTCAACGCCACTTTTTAAAACACCGTCAGCACCCCCGCCTGATAGGACTGGCAGCCGACCAACGCCCCAATAGGGAAGACCAACGCTATCACGCCAAATTCATGCACAGGGAGACCGGTTTTTTTGAAGGGGCTGAAAAACTCGCCAAAAGGTTTGAGCTCACGGTGATTTTTGCAGAAGTACACAAACTCAAACGTGGCCATTATAAATTCACTTACCGATTTGTCGCGGAGCCTCCCCATGACCCCCGCGAACACAGCATCACCGACCAGTTCATCGCCCTCACCGAAAAAAATATCCGTGAAGAACCGGCCCTATACCTCTGGTCACACAACCGCTGGAAAAATAGCTGAAATTAGAGAAAAGAAGCTAGGTCAAAGACTGAAGACCGTGAGTCCGGGTTGTGGTGGGGCTCTGCCCCACCACTGGCAAGCTTTGAGTATCTGACTCAATTAAGCTGTTTCAGATTTGTAACCCTCCCAGTAATCACCATATTTATCAATGAAAACAGGCACATTCGCTTGCCGATGTATCGCAGGCTGATAATGCGGGGCTTTAGGATATTCACTGATTTTTATGCCATGGACATTTAGGAAATCAGCGTAGTATCAATCCGAAATTTTCCAATCTTTCAATCTTAAATCCCAAATCCCCTTACGTAATAAACTATTCCTTTTAACTTTGAGGTTTATAGGAGGAAAAGAAGTATGGATTATTTAGAAGGTTTAAATCCCCCACAACGAGAAGCTGTAGAACACACTGAAGGGCCACTGATGATCATTGCCGGTGCAGGATCAGGAAAAACACGGGTTCTCACCTACCGGATTGCCCATCTGATCAACGCCAAAAACGTGGATCCCTTCCAAATTTTGGCGCTGACCTTTACCAATAAGGCAGCGAGTGAAATGCGTAACAGGATTGAGAGACTGATCGGTCTGGAAGCACGAAATACCTGGATGGGTACTTTCCACTCAATTTTTGCCAAAATCCTCAGGGTAGAATCAGAAAAACTCGGTTTCCCTTCCAATTTCACTATTTACGATACCGATGACAGCAAATCCCTGATCAAAAGTATCGTAAAGGCCAAAAACCTGGACGAAAAGGTGTACAAGCCAAACACCGTACTCTCGAGGATCTCCGGTGCCAAAAACAGGCTGATTTCTTGGGAAAACTACATCAACGATCCCTACATCAAAGCAGACGATGAAGCCGCCATGAAGCCCCGCATGGGAGAGATTTACCGAGCTTACCAAAAAAGGCTTTTCAAATCCTCGGCAATGGACTTTGACGACCTGTTGTTCTATACTAATGTGCTCTTCAGGGATCACCCCGATGTGCTCAACAAATACCAGCAGCGCTTTCGCTATGTGCTGGTGGACGAGTTTCAGGACACCAATTTATCCCAATACCTTATCACCAAAAAACTGGCTGCAGTCCATCAAAATATCTGCGTGGTGGGCGATGATGCCCAAAGCATCTATGCCTTCCGTGGCGCTGACATTCAAAACATCCTGAATTTCGAAAAAGATTACCCAGACCTGTATGTGGTCAAGCTGGAGCAAAATTACCGCTCCACTAAAAACATTGTGGAAGCAGCCAACTCTATCATTGACAAAAACAAAGCCCAGCTCAAGAAAAATGTCTGGACCCAAAATGACAATGGCGATCTCATCGAATTGATCAAATCGGCCTCTGACAATGAAGAAGGAAGAATGGTCGCCTCTACCATTTTCGAAGAAAAAAACAATAAAAAGCTCCAAAATAGCGACTTCGCCATCCTTTACCGCACCAATTCCCAATCGAGGGCGCTTGAGGAAGCACTTCGTAAAATGAATATCTCCTACAAAATCGTGGGAGGGCTATCCTTTTACCAAAGAAAGGAAATCAAGGACCTCATGGCATATTTCCGCTATGTGGTCAACTCGGACGATGAAGAAGCGTTCAAGCGCATCATCAATTACCCTAAAAGAGGTATTGGGCTGAGCAGTGTAGAAAAAATGATGGTCGCTGCCTACGAACACGACATCCCGTTATGGCAAGTCATTACCAACGCAAACAGCTTTTTACCGGGCCGTGCAGCCAATTCCGTCTCGGACTTTGCTACAATGATCAAGAGTTTCCGCATGGAAACCGAACGTAAAGACGCCTATGAGGCGGCTTCCACCATGGCCAAGCAATCAGGGCTGCTAAGGGAACTGTACGAAGACAAAACAATAGAAGGACTAAACCGCTATGAAAACGTCCAGGAATTGCTCAATGCCATCAAAGAATACGTGGACAATAAGGACAATGAAGACAAAAGCCTTGGGGCCTTCTTGCAGGAAATTGCCCTGCTGACAGACAATGATCGGGACAAAGACGAAACGGATGCTGTCACCCTTATGACCATTCACTCCTCCAAAGGCCTTGAATTCAGACAAGTATTCGTCGTGGGAATGGAGGAAGACCTCTTTCCCTCCCAAATGATGATGCAAAGTCGGGAAGACCTGGAAGAGGAAAGACGGCTATTCTATGTGGCCTCTACTAGAGCCATGGAAAAATTATACTTTAGCTATGCCATTACTCGTTATCGTTTTGGCAGGTTATTGGATTGTGAGAAAAGCAGGTTTCTGGATGAAGTGGACCCCAACTGCATCAAGGTCACCAAAAGAAGAGGGCAACAAGCCATCGCCGATCGCTTTGGCCAAAACAATGGCCGAGAAGGTAAATCCGGGTTTGTAGGACTTAAAACCCCATCGGTAAGAAAAAACACCACGGCAAAGGTCCACACTCCAAGCCCTGACTTCAAACCGTCCAATACCAATAACCTGGCCGCGGGCATGAAAGTAGAACACCCGAAATTCGGCTACGGAAAAGTACAAAAAGTAGAAACAGAAGGATTAAATAAAAAAGCGACGATTGGCTTTGACAATTTTGGAGAAAAGACTTTATTACTTAGCTTTGCTAAACTTCGGATAGTGGAATGATACGTAATAGTCTTACCCCAAAAAGCCCATTCCCAAATCGTTAACTTATATTGACAAGTAATACGCCCTACCGACTCATTTAACGACATTTTTTCGTAACTTGAATCAATCGTTAATTAATCTGGGGATCGGTATGGAAGAAAAAGAAAAGGATAAACACTCAGTAATTTTGAAAGAATACGGAAAAAACATCCAGAAATTGGTGGACTATATATCCACCGTTCCTGACAAGGCCAAGCGCACAGAGCAAGCCTACACACTTGTAGAGCTCATGAAACAGCTAAACCCACAGCTAAAAATCGAAAATGACCAAAAACTTTGGGATGACCTGTTCATCATGTCCGGCTTTCGCTTGGACGTGGACAGCCCTTTCCCGATGCCAGAAAAAGAACTACTCGGCAAAAAACCCCAAGTAGTCGGCTACCCTGACGGAGAAGTAAAATTCAAGCATTACGGCCGCAATATCGAGAAGCTAATCGAAAAAGCCATCGAGATCGAAAATGACGAGGAGCAGGAAGCAGCGATCGTGTATATCGGCCAGCTGATGAGAAGCTTTCATTCCACTTGGAACCGCGAAAATTTTGATGATGGCATCATCATCGATGATATCAAAACCCTCTCAAAAGGAAAACTGCACATCGATCTGGAAAAAGTAAAAGAAAACGCACTTTTTGAAAGCAGCACCAGAAGGGATTTTAAGACCAACACCCAAGAAACCACTTCCAACAACAACGGAAGAAGAGGTGGCAAAAGAAGAAACAACGGAGGTAATTACAAAAAACGCAGAAATTAATGTCCTCATTCCGAGTAAAAGGGGGATTAAAACTTAAAGGCGAAATCACCCCGCAGGGTGCCAAAAACGAGGCGCTCCAGATACTTTGCGCCGTATTGCTTACTGAAGAAACCATTCAGATCCATAAAATCCCCAACATCCGAGATGTCAACAAGCTCATAGAGCTATTGATGGACATGGGTGTAGCTGTTTCAAAAACCGGCCCAGAAAGCTACGAATTCAATGCCGCTAAGGTGGACCTGGACTACCTTGACACAGATAAATTTCTCACCAAAGCCTCTTCCTTGCGAGGCTCTGTCATGCTCTTGGGACCGCTGCTGGCCAGGTATGGCAAGGGGAAAATTTCCAAACCAGGCGGTGATAAAATTGGCCGAAGAAGACTGGATACCCACTTTGTAGGTTTTCAGAAACTCGGTGCTAAATTCAACTATGATACCAAAAGGGAAATCTATAACATTGACGGCCATGACCTGAAAGGCACCTATATGCTACTCGATGAAGCATCGGTAACCGGCACGGCCAATATCCTGATGGCAGCCGTCATGGCAGAAGGCAAGACCACAATCTATAATGCTGCTTGTGAACCTTACTTACAACAGCTGTGCGATATGCTCAACAGAATGGGCGCCAAGATCACCGGGGTAGGCTCTAACCTGTTACATGTCGAAGGGGTCAAAAAACTAAACGGCACTGAGCACACCTTACTGCCAGACATGATTGAAATTGGTTCGTTCATTGGCCTGGCTGCCATGACCCAATCTGAGATCACGATCAAAGATGCCCAAATTCACCGCTTGGGAATTATCCCGGATACCTTTAAGCGAATGGGCATCAAAATGGAATTTAGAGGGGACGACATCCACATTCCTGCCCAAAAGCATTATGAAATAGAAACATTCATCGACGGGTCTATCCTCACTGTGGCAGACGCCATCTGGCCTGGATTTACCCCAGACCTTCTCAGCATCGTCTTGGTCACGGCCACCCAGGCCAAAGGCACCGTACTTGTCCACCAAAAGATGTTTGAAAGTCGTTTGTTCTTTGTCGATAAGCTTATTGACATGGGCGCTCAGATCATCCTGTGTGATCCGCACAGGGCTACTGTAATCGGCTTGGACAGAAAATATCCGCTAAAAGGCATCAGGATGACATCTCCCGATATTAGAGCGGGGGTTTCACTACTTATTGCAGCACTCTCCGCCGAAGGACAGTCCATCATTGACAATGTCGAGCAAATTGACCGCGGTTACCAATACATCGACCAGCGACTCAATGCACTAGGAGCAGACATTGTTCGTATAGATTAAAAAACGAAAAGCCGGTAGACCAATCTACCGGCTCTATTCCTAAAAAATATCAATTATCTCCCTGCTAATTTTTTCCCCTCATCCTGAACTGCCGAGATATATTCATACAAACTCGTCACCCGATCGGATGGGTAAATAGCCCTCGCCTTGGCCAATTGTTTATAAGTCATCAGCAAGTCTCCATTATTGAAATGATGTACAGCGTCATTATAGTATTGCAGGCCTGCCAATTCCCGGAGTGAAATGGAAGCGTAGATGGTATTCTCCTCTGTGAATTGGGAAACCACACTTCCTAACTCTGCCAGTTGTTTAGCTTTGCCCCTCACCACTGCAGCATCAAACACCGATATGTATTGTGCCACAGCCTCTTGATCCTTAATAAACCCAGCACGAGGTTCAGTGCTCTCAAACACATACGTTTTATCATTCACTCCATGAATAAGTATAAAGACATGATAATCGGTTTCGATCACTTCATAATCAAAACCATACCGGTCCAGGAGCAGACCGTAAATCGCAGAACCACTTACGCAGTCATATAATCCAGTTTTTAACGCATCATTAAAGGAACTGTGTTTCACATATTCTTTAAGTAAATACTGATGGGTCTTGTAAAAAATCTCTCCCAAAAACCACTCAGTATGATCTTTTCTATTGGATCGCTTATCCAACTTCTTTACCACCTTATCGAACTGGGCAGTTTCCACCTCTCCTGAAGCATGCAATGCAACTAACAGATCCATTGGCTCAGGATCATTTAAAAATAATTGTTCCTCTCTGGAATTCTCAAATACGGAAGATTCTAAGTCCCACCCTTGAGACATCGCATGGCAAATACCCGCAAATAACACCGCTACACAAAATACCAACCTTTTCACCTTCCCTCCTTTCTTTATTATTTTAATATTACTAAAATTAACAATTTGGTAACATTGGAGCAATAATAACACCAGTTTTAACATATTAAGTTTTACAATACGTTCATTTTTAGCGCTTTATATATTTCCTAAACATTAACACAAAACCAAAAAAAACCATAATTATACAAAAAAGCCCCCAAATACCTTCATTGCCGGTATACCGCGGCGAAGAACCTACACTTCAAAAAAATAGCTGTATCCTTTAACGTTACTTTTTAGAAACCTCTAAAAACAGCTTTCATTTATAGCACCACACACTTGATTTAAAGCCTTACTTTTATGTATATTACCTATCCATTATAAACGACTGAGCACCTGACTACGATTATTTCCACTACCACTACTAGTTCACAAATTTTCCTTACGATCAAAAAGAAACTACGATGAAAACAAACATTTACACCTTACTCCTATGCCCTTTATTATTTTTTTCCATAGGCACCCCTGGGGTCGCACAAGAAATGCCGTCAAAGAAAAAAGACCTAGAGGCCGCCTATACGGTACACATGACTGAAATTTCTGCATTAAAGGAGCAAAATGGCAAGCTGGAAACAAAAGTCTCCAAACTTGAGGCAGACATCAGAAAACTGGGCTATGAAAAAGAAGGACTTCTTGAAGACCTTAACTCGCTCGACAACCAGTTATTGGAACTAAAAAAAAGCGAAGCATCCCTTAAAGCTGAACTCACCGAAACACGAAATGAACTGGAAATCAACAAAGGGGTCAACATGCAACTCAAATCGATGCTTTCTTCATTAACTGCCGCCCAACAAGGTACTGAAAACCCCAATTCCCCTCAAACCGCACTTAGCAGCAATGGGACAGAAGCTCCGTATTACCTAGGTAGCTTCATCGGTACCGCACCCGAATCGGTGGTAAAGGATGAAAATGGAAATGACATGGTCATCAATGGCCAAAAAATTAAAACGCCACCTATCGCACATACCTTTACTTTTACACCTGACCTAAAAGTACGGCTGGAACAAGTCAATGAGAACGACCAATCGGTAAAACAACTCTCAGGTACTTACCAGATCACAAAAGACGATCCACAACAGTACGAAATCGTCTGCTCCGTAAACAATGGCTCAGATATCACCCTTACCTATGCAATCACCATAGATAAAGCCAGTCAAAAGACGCTTTGCTCCCTGACCAACCAAGCCCCATTTGAATTACTAAAAAACATATTGGTGGATAATATCGGACAGATCACAACCGAATAAAAATAAAAAAGCCACGAACTGAAACACAGTCGTGGCTTTTACTCTTTTTATATCGATTGCTTATACGTAATTGTTCAGCATCACGGGCATCACAAGCATTAGGATGTCTTCGTTCTCATCTTTATCGCTCGGAACGATAAGACCTGCACGGTTTGGCGCACTAAATTTCAGGGTCACTTGCTTGGAGCTTATATTGTTCAGCATCTCTACCAAAAATTTTGCATTGAAACCAATCTCAATATCCTCACCATCATGCTCGCAAGAGAGTCTTTCATTCGCCTCGTTGGAGAAATCAAGGTCTTCAGCCGAAATTTGCAATTCACTTCCTGTCAATTTCAGCCTCACCTGATGGGTTGTTTTATTGGCATAAATCGCGATTCTTCTTAATGAACTCAAAAACTCCACCCGATCGATGGTCATGTTGTTTTCATTGTCCACAGGAATGACATTCTCATAATCAGGGTAACGCTCGTCCACCAAGCGGCATATCATCTGGATATTTCCAAATTTAAAATACGCATTGGATGAATTGAATTCTACCGTTACCGGCACGTTTTCAGAAGGCAGTGTAGATTTCAGCAAATTAAGCGCCTTTCTGGGTACGATAATACTAGCTGCTTCAGGAGCCGCGATATCCACCCTGCGATAACGGATCAATCGATGTCCGTCTGTAGCGACAAAAGTCGTATTGGTATTGCTCAAATTCACATAAACCCCTGTCATTGCTGGCCTGAGCTCATCATTGCTGGTTGCAAAAATCGTGTTATTGATTGCACTGCTCAACACATCCGTGGACATATCTACTGCTGTGGCATTGCTTACAGAAGGGATCTTTGGAAAATCAGTCGCATTCTCCCCAGCCAACTTGTAGCGGCCATTGTCTGAGCTGATCTCTATGCTATAGGTATCATGATCAATGCTAAATGTCACCGGTTGTTCTGGCAAATTTTTCAAGGTTTCGATAAGAATCCTGGCCGGCACCGCTATATTCCCATCTTCTTTAGCCTCCACATCTATTTCTGTCATCATGGAAGTCTGAAGATCGGATGCCGTAATGGTCAATTTCCCTTCTTTTATTTCAAAAAGGAAATTCTCAAGTATCGGCACTACCGGATTAGTGGTCACCACTCCATTGATTCCCGAAAGTTGCTTCAAAAGAGCTGAAGAAGAAACAATAAATTTCATGCGAGTATGATTTAGTTATTCAAGGTTAAAGCCAAAATTAATGTTAGTAAGTTCTAAAAAACCAACAAATCCTAACACTCCAACCTGAGGCTTATATTTCAATTAGTTTTCAACAGGGTAAATTTATAAATAAAATTAGAAAAGCAGGTACCTATGGGCAATTTCTACCCAAAAAATATTCACCACGCCAAAACAAAAATCCTTAGGCATTTCGCCACTGATAGAATTGGTAAAGACATACAGGGTTCTTGAGTTGTCATAAATCTGTGTGCACCCTTATGATTTGTGCCTTCTCTAGTCCTGCACCTGACATGCGGACTGCTGATAAAGGTACTTGTAATACCACCTTGTGGAGAAGCTACGCCCAAAAAACATAGCATGATCCACAATTGGTAATGATCAAATCAAAGCCAACAACCATCATGTGGTGGCCAGTCCTTGCTACCTCCGCTTAGCATATTTGCGCCTGCGCAAATAAACCTTTACCAAACCAATAACAAGGATCAAGCCTACAGGAAGCGCTACATTAATGAATTGCCAGGTACTTTTTTCGGCCTGGACACGCTTTTTATCAAGTGGACGAATTTTAAGGTCCTTGCTTCTTGTGGCCATGATGCCATTTGGATCCACCAAATATTTGAGCATGTTTTGCAGCAACTCGCGATTGGCGAAATTAGCCTCTGAGTCAGGATTCACACCTAGCGGAAGTGGATCACCGGAAGAGGGATCCTTGAGTCCCTGAAGCCAGTCACCATCTCCCGTCACGATAAGGGCACCATCAGAAGACTTTTCCCTAAAATCCGGATCATCCTCAAAGGCCTTCGGCAAAAAACGGTTCTCGAAAACAGAAGAAAATGTTCCTTCGAGCAAGTACGCCAAGGGAAGGTTACTTTGGTCAAAAAGGGAAATGTCCGGCTCCTGAGACATATCCTCAAACGCCACCCGGACGGGCTGTTGCATCTTCCTGCTGTATTGACCGCTAAAAATCAACGGCGTTTTGTTCACTCCAGTAGCCTTCACCGTATCCAGTGAACTGACCATCCTGAACATCACCTGATCAAAGCCTTTGACGATCACATGATCACTCATCCTATTGGCCACAACATAAAATGGCCAAGGAAGTGGGACAATTTGTGATTGGTTACCAAATTCACCCGCTACCACTGGATAATAACCAAAATTCATGTCCTGGACCAGGTCTTTATTTATGCGTACACCATAATTGAACAACATCCGATCCAGCCCTGTTTCGAAGCCCACCGCCACGGTTCCTTCTCCTCCTGCCTTCTCCAAGTCCACTGCAAGCGGATCAATTCCCATCAACAGCTTGCCACCACGCATTAAATATTGGTCCAAAAGGTATATTTCCCGTTCCGAATAAGCATCCCTGGGACCCGCCACAATTACCACATCAAAACTCAAAAGATCCTTCACTGACTTGGCCTGCTGAAGTGGCACTTTATACACTTCATAATCCTCAGAAAGTGCCTCCACTATCCCAAAGCCCTGATCATCTTGCAGTTCCCCGTGATTAGTAATCATGGCCACTGCACGCTTTTCCTTTCTGGTCAATTTGCGAATCATGTTAACCAGCTCATATTCCAGGTTTTCAACGGACAAGTTGAGAATCTGATCCGGTGACATGCCCCTGTTCCCCTTTAGAAGTAGCCCACCGGTTTCATGGGTGGTATTCCTAATGATCACTCCCGGGAAAATAAGTCGTGACGTTTGTGCTCCGTTTTCTGTGGCAAATAGGTTGGTAGGGTTAATCCCAAACTCTGAAAGGTAAATGATGTATTCATCTCGTTCCTCTTTGCTTTTGATCCCCAAAGGGTCAAAATACCTGAACGTGATAGGAGCTGCACTGTAGGCATTAAACGTCTCGAGCGTAGCTTCTATGTTCTGCTGAAACCTTCTCATACCCCCCGGCAGCTTTCCGGAAAGCAAAATATCTACTTCCAATGGTTCTTCGATCGCCTCTAAAACCGCCTTGGTAGAAGGATGTAACGAATATCGCTTTTCTTCGGTCAAGTCAATTCTAAAACGTGTAAATTCACTCAACAAAAAGAGGATTCCCCACAACACTCCCAACAAAACGATCCCCACAATCAATCGCTTTCTCTTTTTCAGACGAATATCAACGGACTGCTGCTTCATCTTTTCCGAATCAATAAGGTGGTGACGATAATCAAGGAAATGATCCATCCCAAAAAGTAATACACATCACCGCTGGCGATCACGCCACGGCTCATGCTCTCATAATGATAGCCCAAGCTAAGGTCTTCCACTAGCAGAACCAAACTACTTGTGGACAGTATATCTGCTAATGCAGTAAAACCAAAGTAAAGCACAAAGCTCAAAAATGCCCCGATCACAAAAGCCGTGATCTGATTATCGGTCAATGCCGAACTGAACAGTCCTATCGCCGCAAAGACAGCACCTATTAGCAGCATCCCCAAAAAAGACCCCAAAAATCCCGCAGTGTCGATATTGCCTACTGGTGCCCCTAGCTGATAAATACTGAAATAATACAACCAAGTAGGCAATACTGCCAATGTGATCACCACAACAGCGGCTATGTATTTGGAGATTACAATTTGGTGGGGCTTCAGTGGAGCAGTCATCAGCAATTCCCAGGTACCGCTTTTCTTTTCCTCTGAGATCATCCGCATGGTGATAGCAGGAACCATAAAAACAAACACATAGGGAGTGTACACGAACAAGGCCTCCAAATCTGCAAACCCATACGTTAACACACTCGTTTCTGGAAACACCCATACCAACAGCCCCAAAGCAACTAGGAATACAGAAATAATCAAATAGCCCGTGAGGTGATTAAAAAAAGCGTTGAATTCTTTATATACTAAACTGATCATTTTTGGTGCTGGTTAACTGACGAAATATGGACTCCAGGTTTCGCTCTTCTTGGCGGAGGCTAAGCAAGGAAAGGGATTTTTCACTGACCAGCTCCATGATCTCCTTTCTTAATATAGATGCATCTTTTGCCTTCAGCTGGAAATACCCCTCACCCAAAACGCGTAATTTATCCAGCCCCTGCATCGCGGCAAACCACTCTTCCTTTAGCTTTTCTTGTGTTTCAAGGTACAGCACCGTCTCTGCTTCGCTTGACGTCATATTCGCCAATAAGTCTTGGGCCACTACCTGGCCTTGATCGATGATGACTACTTTCTCACACAGTGCCTCCACTTCCTGCATCACATGGGTACTGAGAATAAGGGTCTTTTCCTTACTGATTGACTTGATCAGCTTACGGATATACACCAGCTGGTTTGGGTCCAGGCCTGAAGTAGGTTCATCCAAGATGATAACCTCCGGATCGTGCACCAAGGCTTTGGCCAGGCCTACCCGCTGTCGGTATCCCTTGGATAGTGCACCTATTTTTTTGTGCTGCTCGTCACCAAGCCCACAGGCATCTATCACTCCATCAATTCGGGAGTTGGCTTCTGGGCCTTGGACTTGGTAAAGCCCTGCCATAAAAGCCAAAAATTCCCTTACATACATTTCCAAGTACAAGGGATTGTGCTCGGGCAAGTAGCCAATCATCTTGCTTGCCTCGCGGGGACGGTCAACGACCGAAACTCCATTTACCCATACATCTCCTACATCAGGAAGAAGGAAGCCTGCGGCAATTTTCATAGCAGTGGACTTTCCGGCTCCATTCGGGCCCAAAAAGCCCAATACCTGGCCTTTCTCAGCGATAAAGTTCACCTTGTCCAAGGCTTTCTGTTGCCCATAATATTTACTTAGCTCCTTTACTTCCAAAGACATGTCATTGCTCTCCTTCTAATATCATGGTTTGGTAAATTTGTGCCCTAATGTGCAAAACCACCCCAAATTGTCCTTTTTTTTGGAGTTATAAAACATTTCAAACTAAAAAGTTCTTAACCGCTTATTTTTATCCCTTCGATCTTTTCTTAAATTGAGTAACAAGCAACCTTTATGGATATGATAAAAAAGCATTTACTTCCCGTTTTCCTCTTTTTTGGAGGCACCGTCTGCGCCCAATCCTCCCTTCACCAAGAAATCGATGACCAAGCTGCCTTCATCGAACATAAAGTGATCGAATGGCGGCGTGACATCCACGAAAACCCAGAACTTGGCAATCAGGAGACGAGAACAGCGCAGCTCATCGCCACACATCTCCGTTCATTGGGAGTCGAAGTGGAAGAGAACATTGCCGTCACGGGAGTTGTGGGCTTATTAAAAGGAGGCCATCCAGGGCCGACCGTGGCCATCCGAGCAGATATGGATGCCCTTCCAGTTACAGAACGTAACGACCTCCCTTTCAAATCCACCAAAAAAACCATCTACAATGACCAGGAAGTAGGGGTGATGCATGCTTGTGGCCACGACACCCATGTAGCCATTTTGATGGGCGTAGCCGAAGTGCTGTCCTCCATCAAAGACGATCTCCAAGGTACCGTAAAGTTTATCTTCCAACCTGCCGAAGAGGGAGTTTTTGAAGAGGGGGTCACCTCTTGGGGAGCCAAACAGATGGTCGAAGAAGGCGTGATGCAGGGCGTAGATGCTGTTTTTGGCCTGCATATCAATTCCCAAACTGAAGTGGGCAATATCAAATACCGCTCTGGACCAGCCATGGCGGCAGTGGACAACCTCAAACTTACCGTTAATGGACGCCAGGCCCACGGAGCATACCCTTGGTCTTCTGTAGATCCTATCGTCACCTCCTCCCAAATCATCAATGCACTTCAGACAATCATCAGCCGAAACGTCAACATCACCGAAAATCCTGCTATTGTCACCATCGGAAGTATCCATGGTGGTGTGAGACAAAATATCATTCCGGAAAAAGTCGAGATGTTGGGCACCATCAGAACATATGGGACATCACAGCAAGCACTCATCCATCAGCGGATCACTGAAATCGCCACCAAGACAGGTGAAGCTGCAGGCGCCAGGGTAGATGTAAAAATAGATAAGATCTATCCGGCGACGATTAACGACCCTGAGCTTACCGAAAAGATGGTAAACACCTTAAAGCATGTGGCCGGAGACGAGCATGTCATCTATCACGACCCTATCACGGGAGCAGAAGATTTTAGCTATTTCCAGCAGGAAGCCCCAGGCCTTTTCATTTTCTTGGGCGGTATGCCAAAAGGTGCCGACCCCACCAAAGTGGCCGCCCACCACACGCCTGATTTCTTCATCGACGAATCTGGATTACTACTTGGAGTCCGCGCCCTTAGCTACCTGACCATAGACTATATGCAAATGCAGTGATTGCCAATCCTGTCCTCCTGCACTTTCCTGATGAGGATGGATTGGCCTTTATCATTTGCACATGTTAACAGGCTCTTGACGACCTTTTTGGAACATCCCGCATTGTGCTCCCGCACAAGATACGGTCTTAGCCGAAGGAAACTTAGCACCTGCATCTATCTGGGCACTTTGCCCTACATCTCTGTGGATCATGATCCTTCTATTGCTCAAAAACCAAGGTAGAAGGATCCGCTCCAAGCTCCTTGAGTGAGCCATTGACCACTTTCATAAATCCTGGAGGGCCACAAACATAAAAATTTTGGCCTTCGAAATCGGTAATCTTGGATTTCAAATACGCCTTGTCAATAAGCCCTCTATCGTATGCTGTATCCTTTTGATTGGATATGATATTGATAAATTTATGGCCAAGTATTGCTTTCAGCTCTTCATAAAGAATGATATCTTCGTTGGTTTTATTGGCAAAAATAAGGACACTTTTTCCTACCTTGTTCTTTTTGCGCAAGCTCCTTAGGATGGATACAAAAGGCGTAATCCCTGCTCCTCCGGCAATAAAAACTCCTTCTCCCTGAAAGGAAATGGTACCCCAAGGATCCCCAATCTCCACTTCATCGCCAGCACTTAGGTTTGCCAGTCTCTTGGTCACCCCCTCATGGTCGCTGTAGGATTTGATCATAAATTCCAAATGATCATCAGATGGTAAATTAGTAAACGTAAAAGGTCGCTTTTCAGCTTCCCACCCTGCTTTAAGCAAACTTACCTCAGTGGCTTGACCAGGTGTAAACTGATAACCACGGGGCTTTTCTAATTTATACCGATTGACATCATGGGTCACCGGTGTGATATCCTGTATTTTGAGTCTGTAATTTGCCATTCCTCAACTTACAAAAATCCTAGTGCTTTTAAAACACCATAAACAGGTAAATGAAGATAAAAACCAGTAAAAAACAGAAGACACTACTGCTCCCAAAGGGGCTACTCCATTTTACCTATCAGAGAAGCGATGATGCTGGTCATTTTGGGTTCCGCAATGGCCGCCGCTGCTATGACCTCTTGGATGGATATCTTTTTCACCTTGCCCGGCGAGCACAAATCCGTTATAGCAGACATCGCAAAAACAGGCAAGTCCATTTGCCGTGCTACAATCACCTCAGGAACCGTGCTCATCCCTACCGCATCTGCACCAATGGTGCGAAGGTAGCGGTATTCGGCCTTTGTTTCCAGATTAGGACCTTGCACGCCTGCATATACTCCCTGATGGATCCTTATCCCTTCATCCGTTGCAACTTCCAGCGCTGTTTTCAGGATTTTCTGGTCATACGGTTCGCTCATATCCGGAAACCGCACACCAAAATCATCGAGATTTTTGCCCCGCAATGGATTTTCCGGAAACAGGTCGATATGATCATTGATCAGCATTACATCGCCTACTTCAAACTCTGGATCCAATCCTCCGGCAGCATTGGAAACAATCAGCTTCTTTATCCCCAACTGTCTCATCACCCTGACCGGGAAGGTCACTTCTTTCATCGAATACCCTTCGTAATAATGAAAACGTCCCTTCATCGCGACGACACTCACCCCATTGAGCTGGCCAAAAATCAGCTCTCCAGCATGTGTCTCCACCGTCGAAACAGGAAAGTGGGGAATATCCCTATATGAAATGGCCTTATGTACTTGAATGTTATCAATGAGCTGCCCCAAACCCGTACCCAGTATGATTCCGACCGTAGGAATGGTATTTTGCCCTTCAGAAATATATCCTACAGCGGCGTTAACCTGATCGAGGTAGGTGGCACTGGAATCTGCTTTTTTCATCTTTGTTTGGTTTATGGAAATCTTTCCTTTTAATTTTAGTGTTGTACCTAAAAAAGGTGTGCTTGTTGTAAACATTAAAGATGGCAACAGAGCATCATAAACACCAAATTTTAAAAGCAATAAGTACTTGTACTCATGATAAAAATAATCGTTGGGACCAATAGAAAAAACGCGGTATCCAAGACCCTCGCTTCCCAGTATCAGGAAATTTTAAAAGAAAAGGGAGTCGAATCAAGTATCATTGACCTCAGAGAGCTTCCGGATGATTTTGTGTTTTCGGCCCTCTATGAAAACAACGGTCAAAATCAAGCCTACAACACCCTTCATGAAGATGTGAAATCAGGCAGCAAATTTGTATTTATCGTCCCTGAGTATAACGGATCATTTCCTGGAATCCTAAAGTCGTTCATAGACGGGATGACTTATCCCAATACCTTTAGGGGTAAAAAGTGTGCCATGGTAGGCCTGTCCTCCGGAATAGGCGGCGGTGGCATCGCACTGAGCCACCTTACCGACATATTCCACTACTTGGGCATGCACGTTCTGGCAAATAAACCAAAACTTGCAAAAATTGAGGAAAATATGTCTAATAACTTGCTCACCAACAAGTTTTACATAGACCTTTTGAAAACCCAAGCAGCGATGTTGATTGACTTTTAGTTAATCAACATTATCATGTAAAAACCGGTTATTGCCCAGAATCTCATTGTCATCATTTAAGTTGAACTTAGAGATATTGGTTTCTGAGCTATGCTGCACATCCTGGAGTTTTACATTTTTCCTTAAATAAGCTGGCGTATCGAGCTTTTCTTTAAATTCTTCAGGGGTTTGGTTTACCGCTCTGAGATTTTTCAGCCGCTCGAATCGCTCATGGGCTCTTTGCATGGCCTTTTGCTTGATTTGCTCATAATATTCATTGGCATATCCTCCCGGTGACGGGCTGTTGCTTTCCTGTGGCTGCTGCGCTTTAGGCTGCTCCGGCTCATCATCATAAAGAGGCGTCACCTTCTTCTGCGGATTGGCAGGTACAAATTCAAACTCCCCATCTTCTTCTTGGACATGTTTGTCTTCTGTATCCACTTGCGGCTGCTGGTTGGCAGGGCTTGTGGATTGCTGCCCTTCCTGCTGATGTTTATTGGCAGGAGTAGGTTGCTGAATGGTGAACGTAAACGTTTGTCCTGTGGAAGGGTTATTATCCTCTTCCACTTTAGTAGTCTTTCCAGAATCCAGGTCGATCACCTTTTTGGTATTTTCCTCTTGCTGTGGCTGAGCGGTTTCTCCATAGGTACCTTTGGCAAGCTCTCCCGCCTGAAACCCTGTCGCAATCACTGTCACGCGAATGGATTTTTTCAAATCAGGATCGATACCTTGGCCGAAGATCACCTCTGCATCATCACCTGCCCTATCTTGGATGTATTCCGTGATTTCGCTCAATTCATCCATGGAAAGCTCCTCTTCCTCACCGGACATAATGGACAAGAGGATTTTCTGAGCGCCTTTAATGTCCACATTGTTCAGCAACGGCGAAGCGATAGCTTTCTCGGCAGCCTTGATGGCACGGCCTTCCATCTCTTCGGTAGCAGAGCCCATCACGGCAGCACCAGCATCTTTCATCACAGTCTTCACATCCTCAAAATCGACGTTTACATCCTGATGAACAGTGATGATCTCTGCGATGGATTTGGCAGCAGTGGTCAGCACATTATCGGCTTTTCCAAAAGCAGCACGGATAGGCAGGTTGCCATATACTTCCCGCAGCTTGTCGTTCAAAATGACCAAAACCGTGTCACAATTGGCCCTTAGTTCTTCGATCCCTTTCTGAGCGGCACCGGTTTTCTTACGGCCTTCAAAAATAAATGGAGCGGTCACGATCCCCACGGTAAGGATATCCATATCCTTGGCGATCTTTGCCAAAACCGGCGCGGCACCGGTACCCGTACCTCCGCCCATTCCGGCGGTGATGAAGACCATCTTCGTATTATCTGCCAATAACTCCCGGATTTCTTCCTTGCTCTCAAGGGCAGCATTTTTCCCTTTTTCAGGATTGGCACCTGCCCCGAGCCCTTCGGTCAGGTTTGCGCCAATCTGAAGCTTCAGTGGTACCGGGCTACTTTTCAGTGCCTGGGCGTCTGTATTGACCACCACAAACTCCACGTCTTTTATTCCTTGTCCAAACATGTGGTTCACTGCATTGGAACCACCTCCTCCCACACCTATCACTTTAATGATAGATTTGTGGTTTTTAGGAATATCAAATTTGTAATCTCTCATAATATCTGACATTATTTCCTCAATTTTTGGTGAACTGTATTTCTATTTATCTTGGGTCACTACCTATCGCGAAAATGACTTCAGTAGTTTTCCTCATCTCCTAAATCGTCTGTAATAAAATCCTTCAATCTCCTGCGAATGCTGCCAAAGATATCCTTTCCTGGCAATTCGGCACGCTTCTCTTGCTTCCCTGGAACCTGACGCTGACGGTAGGTGTCCTCCCTGTCGTCCAGAGCTTTAAAGCCGGCCAGCACCAATCCTACCGTAGTGGCAAACATGGGGCTCTTCACTTCTTCGATCTTGGATTTGCCAAGGTGCTCGTTTGGATAGCCGATTCGTGTATCCAAGCCTGTCATGTATTCAAAAAGCTGTCCTACTCCATGCAGCTGAGACCCCCCACCGGTAAGCACAATACCTCCAGCCAGTTTTTTGTATAGTCCACTGGCCACTATTTCGGACTGAACCATCTCGATGATCTCCTCCATTCTTGCTTCTATAATGTGCGCCAAGTTCTTGACCGAAATTTCTTTTGGAGGACGGTTTCTCAAACCCGGGATGGAAACAATTTCATTTGGATTGGCCTCTTCAGATATGGCACGACCAAACTTTGTCTTTAACAGCTCCGCTTGGTTTTGCATCACCATACATCCCTCTTTGATATCTGAGGTAATGATATTGCCTCCAAATGGAATGACCGCTGTATGGCGGATAATATTGTCGTAGAAAATAGCTATGTCAGTCGTACCTCCACCAATATCCACCAAGCAGCAACCAGCTTCTTTGTCCAAATCACTGAGCACGGAAAGTGAACTTGCCAATGGCTCAAGAATCAGGTCTTGGGAAGTAAGATCTGCTCTTTTTACGCATCGGTTGATGTTATTGATAGCTGTGGTCTGGGCAGTGATGATATGGAAATCAGCCTCCAGACGGGCTCCGGACATGCCCACCGGGTCTTTGATACCATCCTCATAATCAACTGTATAGTCCTGTGGCATCACGTGAATAATCGTATTCCCCGGAGGCACGACGATGTTCTCCATGTCATTGGAAAGGCGACGTACATCTTCAATGGTAATCTCATCATCCTTGGTGTTTCGGATGATCACCCCGTGATGCACAGAGCTTCGGATGTGTTGTCCGGCGATGCCAACAATTACCTCGCGAATATCCACTTCTGCCATGTCAGAAGCTTCATTTACCGCCTTCTGAATAGCATTTACGGTCTTGTCGATATTCGTCACAATGCCGCGGATCACACCATCCGATACGGCCTTGCCCATACCAAGTACTTCCAGCTTTCCAAATTCATTCTTGCGCCCGATGATCGCACAAATCTTCGTGGTGCCTATGTCCAGTCCTACGATTAATTTTTCAGTTTCCATAGCTATATCAATTATTCACAAATGATTTGATCCTTAAATTTCACGTTTACCCTCGAATAGGCATCCCAGCCTTTCTTGGGAATAATCTCTTCATAAAATAAATTTATCCGCTCAAATTTATCCTCAATGTCCACAGGTTTGCCAAATTCAATTTCCTGTCGTCCTACCTGCTGAAATAAACTAATATTTCCACTCCTGTCTATTTTCATGGAGGCAATCTGTGCACTCCAAAAATCACTTCTATCAATAAAATGGATCATGTCCAATAACCCTTGATGCTCCTTGCCCAAATCTTTTGCCGCCAACAAGTCATCCACTCCTTGCCCCTCAATGATCAACACCCTGGACGTATAGTGCGAAGAGGTTGGCAAAATCAAGCCCTCCGAAGAAACATATCCATCTGCTGCCAATGGCCTGGCAATCCTTGCCATCGGACGGTACTGATCTATCGTCACCAGCACATCTCCCTTGAGATCATTATAGACCTCTGCATTCTTTACAAAAGGATGACTCTCCACCTTTTCTTCCAGTTTACTCAACTCAATGCTTTCAAGCTTGGCTCCTTCCGAAAGATTCGGGAAGGTCTTGAGCAGCATAGATGAAATCTCGTCTTCCTCCACAAAGTACACATCGCTGATCCCATTGACCTTGACGGACAATCCATGATAGCTGCGCTCGGCTCCTTTTTTTTCCACAAAGCCTATAAACCCCACCAACACCAGCACAAGTGCTGCGAAAACTATCGATTGCTTTAGTTTCAATTGCTTCAATTCCATTGCTCCATCAGGTTATTGATCGGATCCACTAATCGGTCGATGTCGCCCGCTCCCATCGTCACCAGTACCGATGGACGCTGCTTATCCAAAAACGCCAACAATCCTTCCTTAGATTGCAGAGACTTTTCCTTTGCTGTGATCCTGTCCATCAGCATCTCTGCATTCACACCTGCTATCGGTAATTCCCGAGCAGGATAGATGTCCAATAAAATCACTTCATCGGCAAGCGATAATGCTTCTGAAAATTCATCCGCAAAATCCCTCGTTCGGGTAAATAGATGAGGCTGGAAAACAGCAGTAAGCTTTTTCTCTGGATACATCGCTTTTACAGATCTTAAAAAAGCCCTGATCTCCTCAGGATGATGGGCATAGTCATCTATGTAAACACCCTTCTCATCCTGCCGCTTGATTTCAAAACGGCGTTTGACCCCTCTAAATGTTTCCAGTCCTTCACGAATGGCTCCTTCACTTACCCCAAAATGCAACGCTATGGAAACTGAAGCCAGTGCATTCTCCACATTGTGAAAGCCTGGCACCCTCAGTACCAGCCCCTTGATGGTTTGCTCTTCACTGATATAATCAAACTCAAAAGAAGCGATTCCAGCGTTGATATTTTCTGCTCTGACGGCTCCCTCTCCCAGTCCATATTGACGCAAAGTCAAACTGCCAAAATCATTCCTATTTAGCTTTTTAAGGGCATTTTTTTGAATAAATAGCACCCCATCATCGGGGAGCAAACCGATGTACTTTTCGACGTTTCTTGTAAGCTCCTGAGCATCACCATAAATATCCAAGTGGTCGGCATCCACACTGGTCACCACTGCCACATTAGGATGTAACCTCAAAAAGGATCGGTCAAATTCATCGGCCTCTACCACTACGATCGGTTGCTCCTCATTTTCCTCATCATGTAGAATAAGGTTACTTTCGTAATTCTGCGTGAGTCCACCAAGGAAAGCAGCGATATTTTTACCGGCAGATTTTAGCATATGGGCCACCATGCTGGAGGTAGTCGTCTTGCCGTGGGTACCTGCCACACCGACCGTGTACATGGTGGAGGTAATCATCCCCAACACCTCCGAACGTTTTTTCAGGTCAAAACCTTCCTTCTTGAAATAATGGAGCTGGACACTGTCTTTTGGTATTGCGGGAGTCCATACGATAAGCACATTACTTTTACCGGCTTTGATATCGGCAGGGATGGTACCCAATGTATCTTCATACGTAATCTGCATTCCCTCTTCTTCCAGCTTTCTGGTCAAAGGGGACGATGTCCGGTCATACCCGCTGACAGGAATACCGATATGGTTAAACCACCGGGCAATGGCACTCATGCCAATCCCGCCGATTCCTAGAAAATACACGCTATGTAACTTTTCCCAATTCATCTGATCAAAGCTTCCAGTTTTTTTACAATCTCACGGGCAGCATTCGGCTTGCCCAACTTTCTTATATTTTTCCCAAGGCACTCCATTCCGTTTGGATCAGCCATTAATTCATCCACTTTCCCGGCAAGTCCGTCCACCGCCTCCTCATCCCGCAATAAAATCGCCGCATCTTGCTGTACACATGCCAAGGCATTCTTAGTCTGATGGTCTTCCGCCACATTCGGTGAGGGAATGAAAATCACCGGCTTGCCTACAAGGCTCAATTCCGACACGGACAGGGCTCCTGCCCGGGAGATCACTAAATCAGCAGCTGCATAGGCCAGGTCCATTTCCCGAATAAACTCCAATGCATGCACATGCGCCAGTCCCTCTTCGGCTAATTTCCCAGTCATTTCCTCGATATAAAATTTCCCCGTTTGCCATAGCACCTGGTAGCCTTGCGCCTCAAAATGCTTCATCGACGCCACCACAGCATTATTGATGGTGCGGGCACCGAGACTTCCGCCCAAGACCAAAATCACTTTTCGATCGGCCTTCAGGCCAAAATGATGCATGGCACTTTCCTTTTTGGAGGCCAGATCCAAAATATCTTTCCTGACAGGATTGCCTGTAAAATGGATCCTGTCAGCAGGAAAGAACTTATCCATCCCCTCATACGCCACACAAAATGCCCTTGCCTGTTTGGCCAACAACTTATTGGTCAGTCCGGCAAAAGAATTTTGCTCTTGGATCAGCGTGGGCACTCCTTGCTGCTGGGCCACATATAGCAGCGGCCCGCTGGCATACCCTCCCACACCCACCACTGCATGTGGCTTAAAGCGCTTGATCAGCTTCTTGGCCTTATTGATGCTGTCCCATAGCTTAAAGGGGAAACTCAGATTCTGCAACGTAAACCTGCGCTGGAGCCCCGCTACAGGCAAGCCTTCAATGGCATAGCCTGCTTCTGGTACTTTTTGCATCTCCATTTTTCCTTCCGCACCGACAAAAAGTATCTCGCTTTCCGGGTACAGCTCGGCCCAAGCATGCGCGATGGCTATAGCGGGATAAATATGTCCGCCTGTACCACCTCCACTGATCATGATCCGATATGTTTCCTTCTCTTCGATATATGCTTTATTTATTGCGCCATCTGCATGGCGTTTTTATTTCCTACATTCATTTCACCAGCAAAACCATCTTCATGATCTCCTCTGCTGACACTCAGGATAATCCCCAGCGAAACACCGGTAAACAGCAAGGACGTCCCTCCCATACTGAGCAACGGCAGCGGCTGACCGGTAATCGGTCCTAATCCTACTGCCACGGCCATATTGACCATGGCTTGGATCACCAGGGCAAAACTTAACCCTGCCGAAAGCAGGCCTCCAAATGGCCGGTTGGAGATTGCCACCACACGCATTCCCCGGTAGAGCAGTGCCAAGTAAAGGAACAATATCACACCTCCTCCTACCATGCCATATTCCTCGATGATAATGGCATAGATAAAATCAGAGTATGGATGGGGCAATGAATTTCGTTGTTCACTATTGCCCGGCCCCTTTCCGGCTACACCTCCCGTGGCTATCGCCATGTAGGATTGCTGTGCCTGGTAGGGAATATCCTCGTCTGACATAAAATTTTCGATCCTGGAAAAGAACGTCCCTCCCCTTTGCCCTAGGAATATTGCCGATGTAAGCGCCAAAAAGCCGATAAGACATACAGCGATCAAAAACTTAACGGGAACCCTTCCTATAAACATCAGCAACAAACAAGTACACAGCAGCATGACGGCTGTGGACATATTGGCCAGCCCGATCAAAAGACAGATCATCCCTATCCAGATCATCACCGGAATGAAGGTCTTCTTGAAGTCCTGGATATTTTTCTGCCGCTTGCCCAACATTCCTGCTACTGCTGCAATCAATGCCAACTTCGCCAAATCTGAGGGCTGAAAAGCCTGGTTGATGATCGGAATCGTCAACCACCTGTTGGCATCATTTACATTGGAACCAAATAAATAGGTAAATGCCAATAAGGGCACCGAAATCCATAAAGCCATAAGGCTCAGTTTCGAATAATACTTGTAGGGCAATCGGTGCGCCGCCCACATCACCACCAAACTCAGCAACACCAAGGAAGAGTGCTTGATAAGGTAAGCTTCTGTATTGCCTCCCATTCTTCGATAAGCCAAGGACCCCGTGGCAGAATATACAACCAAAATGCTGACGATCGATAGCACCAGCACAATCCCCCAAATGATGGGATCACCTTTTAGGTTTTTATCTATCCATGTTTTGACACCTGTCATATCGCCTTTAACTTCAGATTATTTACTGCTTCCTTAAACTGATCCCCACGATCCTCGTAGTTTTTGAACAAATCAAAACTCGCACAGGCTGGAGACAATAACACCACGTCTCCGCTATCCCCTCTTTCCAGTCCCCACTGTACGGCCGCCCTGATATCCTGTGTTTCCAATATCTCCGGAATCACGCCTTCAAATGCTGCTTTCAGCTTATTGTTATTTTTGCCCAAACAGATCAGCACCTTGACATGATCCTTGACCACTGGCATCAACGTTTCATAATCATTGCCCTTATCCACGCCTCCGGCTATCCAGATAAGCGGTTCTTTGTAGGTGGATAAGGCATATACCGTCGCATCCACATTGGTACCCTTGCTGTCATTGACAAAGGTCACTCCTTCTATTTCCCGCACTTTCTCCATCCGGTGAGGTGCGTTTCTAAAATCCGCCAATCCTGCCTTCAAAGCTTCCTCACTTACTCCTGCCAACAGTGCAGCAGTAGAAGCACACATGACATTCAGCATATTATGGTTTCCCTTTAGGGCCATTTCACTTTCGGGAATCGAAATCATATGATTTCTATAGTTGAGCTTTACCTCTGTGCCGTTAAACAAGCCGCCATCTTTTTCAATGGTCTCCAAGGAAACTTCATGGACCTTCGGACGAATGTTCATGCTGCTCATTCCCCGCCAGATATGCTGGTCCTCTCGGTAATAAACAAAATCGTCCTCCTCTTCCATTTGTTTCAACAAGCCCAACTTGGAATGGATATAATTGTCCATTTTATAGTCATACCGATCCAAATGATCAGGTGTGATATTGGTCAGCACGGCGATTTTAGGGCGAAGACTTTTAAAGCCGTCAATCTGGAAACTGCTCACCTCCAGCACCCACCAATCATGATCACCCTGTACCAACTGACTGGCCCAGCTTTGGCCTACATTGCCTCCTAGCCCCACATCCAAGCCCCCACGCTGCATCAAGTGATGGGTCAGCATGGCGGTAGTGGTTTTTCCATTCGTACCGGTAATGGCTATGACCTTTCCCTTAGAAAACCCAAATGCAAATTCCAGTTCGTCAATGACGGGTGTTCCCTGCTCTAGTGCCGCGTTTACCACCGGATGTGAATAGGGAATTCCAGGGCTTTTGATGATTTCAGGATAAGCCAGCAGCTTTTCCGCATGGTGGCTCCCTTCTTCATAATCGATCCCTGCTTCTTCCAGCTGGGATTTTCTGTCGTCTTTTATGCTGCCTCCGTCTGAGACAAAAACCTCATAGCCGTTTACCTTGGCCAGCAATGCTGCACCAATCCCACTTTCACCTGCTCCCAAAATGGCTATTCTCTTCATTTCTTATCGTAATTTTAAAGTTGCCAATGTTATGATGGCCAGCAAAATCCCAACAATCCAAAAACGGGTCACGATCTTGGATTCTGGAACCCCACCTTTTTGATAGTGGTGGTGCAAGGGGGACATACGAAAAATCCTCCTGCCTTCACCGTATTTCTTTTTTGTGTACTTAAAATAGCTCACCTGCATGATCACGGACAGGTTTTCTATTACAAATATCCCACATAGTACCGGGATCAACAGCTCCTTTCGAAGCGTCAGGCAAAGCACGGCGATCACCCCACCGAGCATCAAGCTTCCTGTATCTCCCATAAATACCTGGGCCGGAAAGGAATTGTACCAAAGAAATCCTACACAAGCCCCCAGGAAAGCAGCACAGAAAATCACCAGCTCACCGGAATTGGGAATAAACATGACGTTCAGGTACTGCGAGAAAATCGCATTACCACTGATATAGGCAAAAATGGCAATGGCCAAGCCTATAATCGCGGATGTACCTGCGGCCAAGCCGTCTATTCCATCGGTGATGTTTGCACCATTCGAAACTGCCGTAATGATAAAAATCACCAACAGGATATACAGATAAGGCGTCAAATCATCTCCTAAGAAGCCCAAGAAATTCTCATAATTGAGCTCGTTGTTCTTCATGAAGGGAATGGTGGTCTTCATCGCTTTCACATCCTCAAAGGCAGGCGTTTCCACGATACCTTCTTCAATGGACACGGGGTTTTGGAATTCGCGAACGACCACATCTTCATGAAAATACAGTGTGGCCCCTACGATGATACCGATGCCGATCTGTCCAATGATCTTAAACTTACCGGCAAGCCCTTCTTTGTTTTTCCTAAATACCTTAATAAAATCATCTAAGAAACCTATCCCTCCTAACCATATCACCGTCACCAGCAACAAGATGATATATACATTATAAACATCAGCAAATAGCAAAGTAGGGAGAATAATCGCCGCGATCATCATCAAACCTCCCATGGTTGGGGTTCCCTTTTTCTCCGTCTGCCCCTCCAGACCAAGGTCACGGACGGTTTCCCCGATCTGCTTTCTCCTGATCCAATTGATCATGCTTTTACCAAATGTGATCGTAATGATCAGTGAAAACATTGCCGCCATTCCCGCACGAAAGGAAATGTACCTAAACACCCCCGCGCCAGGAAAGTCGTATGCACTGTCGATATAATCAAAAAGATGGTAAAGCATTCTTTATTTCGTATGTATCAATTCCATTAATTCCTTTACAATTTTCAGATCATCAAATGGATGCTTTACCCCTTTGACTTCCTGATAGGTTTCGTGGCCTTTTCCAGCCACCAAAATGATATCGCCCTTTTCTGCCATAACACAAGCTGCCTTGATCGCTTCCTTTCGGTCCGCTATCACCACCGTTTTTTTATACGCCACAGGATTGACGCCTACTTCCATTTCGTGAATGATGGACATGGGATCTTCATCGCGTGGGTTATCGGAGGTCAGCACCACCTTATCACTCAATTCTGTCGCTATTTTGGCCATGATTGGGCGCTTTGATTTATCACGATTTCCGCCACACCCCACCACTGTGATCACTTTTTCCCCACCTGTCCGGACCCCTTGGATGGTTTTGAGTACATTTTCAAGGGCATCCGGGGTATGGGCATAATCCACAATGGCGGTGATTCCCTCAACATGAAGCTGATCGAACCTTCCATGTGCACCTTTGATGCTGGACAATTGCATCAGCACTTCCTCTTCCTCCTCGCCCAACAAAATGGACACCCCCATCACACTACAAATGTTATAAGCATTAAACTCCCCGATCATCCTAAACCAAGCCTGACGGCCATTTATGTCCAGCTCTAAGCCTTGCAGCGTGTTGCTGAGCACTTTGGCTTTAAAATCAGTAGGATATTTTAAACCAAATGTATGCTTGCTTGCCTTGGTGTTTTGCATCATTACCATCCCGCGTTTGTCGTCTGCATTGACCAGCGCGAAAGCCCCTTTCGGCAGCTCATCGAACAGCTTTTTCTTGGCTTTTATATATTCGTCAAACGTCCCGTGATAGTCCAAGTGATCATGGGAAATGTTCGTAAAGACCGCTCCTGCTAGCTTTATACCTGACATCCGCTCCTGTACGATGGCATGAGAACTCGCTTCCATAAAACAATGGGTGCATCCTTCCCCAACCATTTGTGCCATGAGCTTATTGATCGCTACACTATCGGGCGTCGTATGGGTGGCCGGGATAACCTCGTCATTGATTTTGTTCTCCACGGTGCTCAGCATGCCCACCATGTACCCGAGCTCCATAAATAGCCTGTGCAACACCGTCACACATGTGGTCTTGCCATTGGTGCCGGTCACGGCCACGACTTTCAGCTTCTCCGAGGGATGGTCATAGAAGTTGGCTGCCATGATCCCCATGGATTTTGCGGAATCGACCACTTGTACATAGGTAATGCCGGAAACCAATTCCTCGGGCAAGTCTTCACAGACAATGGCTCCAGCGCCACTACTAATGGCCTTGGGAATAAAGTCATGCCCATCCACTTGTGTGCCTTTGGCGGCCACAAAAACATCTCCCTCACTTACCTCCCGGCTATCGAAGACAATATCCTTCACCACTACTTCCATATCCCCGGTAGTAGAGGTGAGCGATACTTTGTACAATATGTCCTTCAATGTCTTCATTAACCTAAAACGATTCGAATTGAGCCTCCTTTTGGCACATTTGATCCGGCATGGATGGACTGGCTTTTCACCCTTCCACTGCCTGAATAATTAACTTTTAATCCTTTGTTTTCCAGCACGTACAGCGCATCACGCAATGTCATTCCGGATACATCCGGCACCACGGGCGCTTCCACCTTATTGGATTTCCAAGAGATGGAATGGTTCACCAAGGATGACTGCACCCACTGCTCATCACCATTGTAATGGTTGGATAGGCCAAACCGATTACAAATCATCTGCAGTTCATCCACTTTGCCAGCCTGGATATAAGGAAATACCTCGTCCCCCTTTCTCTTGTTGGGAGAAGCCGTTTCTTTTTCTTTATTTAACTCCAGATCTTGCGCAAATATCTTATCCGCTATTTCTTTAAAAACAGGTGCCGATACATCACCACCATATGCATTAAACCCTTTTGGACTGTCAATGACGATGATCATGCTGTACTTCGGATCATCGGCGGGGAAATACCCTGCAAAAGAAGTATAGTATTTACGGGTATATCGTCCATTGACCAGTTTTTGGGCAGTACCCGTCTTTCCGGCAATCTTATAATCACTGTCGCTGATGTTTCGGGCTGTTCCGCGGGCCACTACCCCTTCCAGCAACTCCTGCAATTGCCCGATAGTCTCATCGGAAGCAATGCTCCTTCGGATCACTTCCGTTTCGTATTCCTCTTCTATGCTATTGCCCCGCTGAATACGCTCTACGATCATGGGTTTTACTACCCGGCCACCGTTGGCCACGGCATTGTAAAGGGCCAGCGTATGAAGCGGGGTGAGCTTCAGTTCATACCCAATGGACATCCATGGCAATGTCGTCCCGTACCAGTTTTTCTTGTTTTTAGGATCTTTAAAGTAAGGCACTCCTTCGCCTTTGAGCTGAAATCCCAAAGGTTTGTCCAGTCCTACCTGTTGCACATAGCTTAAAAACTTGGCCGGATCCACACCAAACTGCTCGTCCACCAATCGTGAAATCCCCACATTCGAAGACTTCTCAAAAGCCTGCCTTACCGTCAGCTTTCCGTACCCTCCATATTTGGCATCCCGCATGGTCTGGTTATAAAACTTGTAGTTTCCATCCCCAGTATCCACTGTATCACTTAGGTTTACCTTCCCTTCCTCCAGCAAAGCCAACATGGACAACAGCTTAAACGTGGAGCCAGGCTCGGTAAGCCCTTGCTCCCCGATGGCATAGTTATAATATTCACCATAACCATAGCCACTATTCTTCTTCTCCAGGTTTGCAATGGCCTTGATATGGCCTGTTTTTACTTCCATGACCACCACACAGCCATACTGGGCGTCCTTGTTTAGTAGCTGCCTTAGCAGCGCAGACTCCGCCACATCTTGTATGTTGATATCAATGGTCGTGACCACATCAAAACCGTCCTCTGGCCTGATATCCTCGGCGTCATGCACGGGCTTCCAGGTTCCCCCAGCAATTTTCTGGAACAAGGCCTCCCCATTTTTTCCTTCCAGATAGCCATTAAAGCTATACTCAAGCCCAGCACCATAATGGTCTTCATTTAAAAAGCCAATCGTCCTTCCTGCCAGGTTCTTAAATGGGTTATAGCGCTTTTCCACTTTCTCGAAAATCACGCCTCCCCCCATTCTTCCGTCGCGGAAAATAGGCCAGGTGGACATCAGCTGCTTTTCTTGGTACCCTATCTGTCTCCGGTTCAAGACAATGTACCTTCGCCCTTCCAGTCGAGCATCATTGATCATCCGCTTGTACGCATTGGCGGATTTATCTTTGTAGAATGCTGACAACTTCCTCGAAAGGGAATCGATTCCTGCCCGATAGTCATCCTCATCAGCGATACCGGGATCCAGTGCCACCCGATAGAAGGGCAGGCTCGTAGCCAATAAACTCCCGTCGTCACTGTAGATATTCCCCCGTGTAGCACTGACCTTTCGGTATTGCAGGTTTATATCCTCGGCTTTCTGTCGCCATTTATCTCCATCCACAAACTGAACATGGGCTATCCTGTAAAGAATAGCCCCTGCAAAAAGCACTACCGCCAAAAAGGCAAGTCTTACCCTTAGTAATATGGATTTCTTAATGTTCATTTACTCCGTATAATCTTTTTTGGAGGTTCTTCGATTTCGTAAATATTCAATACCTTGATCTTCCGGGCCACCTCAGACTGTTTGCTGCTGAACATGTACTCTGCTTCCAGCGTGGTCACATCAGCCCGCAAGTCTTCCACTTCTTGCTGAAGGTCTTCGATCTCCCTGATCGTACTCTCTGCCTTGTGATTGCTCCAGATATAAATCAGCGCAATAAAGGCCGCATACAGAAAAGGAGGAACCAACTTCACGGGAATCCCCTCTCCCAGGATATTGCTCATCTTGAGCTTTTCCTCTATCAGTGCGAAGACATTCTTACTATTGGCAGGCTTGCCCGATGTCCGGTTTTCATTCCCGCCCCTTTTCTTTATTTTCTTTTTAAAAGTATTTCCTTCCATGTCTATACTTTTTTTGCAATTCTCAACTTCGCACTTCTTGCACGGTTATTCTTGGCAAGCTCCTCGGGCTGGGCCTGAATGGCCTTTCGGCTTACCGGCTCCAGCGGACGAATCAGGTTTCCGTAAAAATCCTTTTCTACCTCTCCCTGAAATTTCCCCTTTGTGACGAAGTTCTTTACCATGCGGTCCTCCAGGGAATGATAGCTCATCACCACCAGTCTTCCTTCAGGCTTGAGCACCTCTACCGTCTGTTCCAGCATATCTTCCAGGGCGCCCATCTCATCATTCACCTCGATCCGCAGGGCCTGAAATACCTGGGCAAAATATTTAAACTCCCGCCCCCTCGGTGCCAATTGTTGCAGCACTTGCTTAAACTGCTCCGTCGTTTCAAAAGGCTTGGCCGCCCGTGCTGACACCACCGCCTGCGCTAGGGACTTGGCATTTCGCACCTCACCATACATCCCAAAAAGCTTATGAAGAGCTGCCTCCTCATAAGTATTCAGAACATCACGGGCAGACAGACCGCCCAACTGGTTCATGCGCATGTCCAAGCTCCCCTCAAAACGGGTACTGAACCCTCTTGAAGGTTTATCGATCTGGTGGGAGGAAATCCCAAGATCGGCCAATATCCCGTCCACTTTGCTCACGCCGTACAGCCGGAGGTACCTGGTCAGGTCCCTAAAATTGGCCTGCACAAAGGTAAACCGGTCGTCATCGGGGGCATTTGCAGCAGCATCCTCATCCTGATCAAACCCATAGAGCCTACCTTCTGGCCCTAAATGCTTGAGAATTTCTTTGGTATGGCCACCGCCGCCGAAGGTCAGGTCCACATAGACCCCGTCCGGGCGAATAGCCAAGCCCTCCAAGCACTCGCGGAGCATTACGGGAATATGGTACGCTGTTGCACTCATTTGTTAGCATCTGACAAATACTCTCTCGCCTGATCGGCAAACACTTCGGGATCGTTTATCAAGAAATTGTCATATCGTTCAGGATCCCAGATCTCAATGGTCTTTCCCATCCCCACCACAATGACTTCCTTGCTTATACCGGCAAACCCCAGCAATGGCTTAGGGATCAAAAACCTACCCGCTGCATCCAGTTCTATTTCTGTGTTGCCTCGGTAAAAGCTCCGCTTGAAATTCCTTTGCTTAGGGTCAAAGTCATCCAATGCAGACACTTTATTGTCCAATTTACGGTACTCGTTCATGGGATAGAGCACCAAACATGGGTCAAACCCCCTGCGCATAACCAGCTCGTTACCAAAAGTCTCCGGTAATGCCGCCTTCAATTTGGCCGGCAAAACCAGACGTCCTTTGGCGTCAAGCTTGCAGTAATATTCGCTAGAGAAATTCCCCATGTTTCTATCGATCGATCTTCTTCAAATACAAAAGTAATAAAAGCAATCACACAATCCACCACCTTTCCCCACTTTTTCCCACTTCTTTATAAATGTATCCAAAAGTTTAATTTTTCCCAATAATTATACAAAAAAATATATAAGTTATCAACTGATTCCCACCATGTTACGGCATAAACCAACAAGGATACACAGCAGCTAAAAAGGGCTTATTTTGCAAATAGAGGAGGATTTATGCAAAAAATCAAGAATTTATAAAAGCTACAAACAAAGCGATTCCACATCTAGTGGGGGGATTTCCCATAGAATTCTAAAATTTCCCATTTATGGTTTCTTTTTTGAGAAAAAGCACACGACAATTACTTTTAAAAAGTTAACAAAAAAACAACAAAATCATGTAAAAATCACCTGTTGTTCATACACAAAAAACGAATTGTGCTACACAATTAACTACTTTACTTTTTACGCTCAATGGTATATTTCACCAAATTGGCCAAAGATTCTTTATATTCTGAGGCAGGCTGGTCTTCCAAAACCGCCAAAGCCTCTTCAAAAAAACGGGTCATTACTTCTTGCGCATACTCCAGCCCACCTGAAGCTTTCACAAACGCAATCACCTGATTGACAGCCTTTTTATTCTCATTTCTGTTACGAATCAGGTAAATAATGCGCTTCTTGTCCGCCCAGCTGGCGTGATTTAGGGCATAGATCAGCGGTAGCGTCATTTTCTTTTCCTTGATATCGATCCCAACGGGCTTTCCTACCTCGTCCTCACCATAATCAAAAAGATCATCCTTGATCTGAAAAGCCATTCCCACTTTCTCCCCAAACTCCCGCATTCGCTCCACGGTAGCGCTGTCCGCACCAGATGTAAGCGCTCCTACTGCACAGCACGAAGCAATCAAACTGGCGGTTTTTTGCCTGATAATGGTATAGTAAACGTCTTCTGTGATGTCAAGATTACGCGCTTTGGCGATCTGTAACAACTCCCCCTCACTCATCTCCCGCACAGCATTGGAAACTTCTTTCAGCAGGTCAAAATCACCATTGTCAACACTGAGTAGCAAGCCCCTTGACAATAAATAATCCCCCACCAAAACGGCAATCTTGTTTTTCCACAGTGCATTGACCGAAAAAAATCCCCGACGGTAGTTGGCATCATCCACCACGTCGTCATGTACGAGCGTCGCGGTATGCAACAATTCAATCAGCGCAGCTCCGCGGTAAGTGGATTCAGTGACTCCTCCTGTAACTCCTGCCGTGAGAAACACAAACATGGGCCGCATCTGCTTCCCCTTGCGCTTGACAATGTAGCCCGTAATGTGATCCAAAAGCTTGACCTTGCTCTTCATAAAAGAACGAAACTTCTTCTCGAAGTCGATCATTTCCTCCGCAATGGGGGCTTGTATTTGTTTGAGGTCTGGCTTCATCACTATTTTGGAGATGCAATAATACAATCAAATAAGCCATTGACAAAATGGTGCGTCCGAATATTCATGAGATAAATGAACGGATATTAGGTTTCAATGTCGCTTTTGACACCTTTCGAATGTAAGGCTCCCAAAAACAGCCTGCTCCCCAAAAATCTACCCGAACACACCTCAGCCATAGGTCCGAGCATTTTTTTTCGGAAATAGGAATTTCATTCCCAGCAGCACTCTACCCAGTGGGCCAATTTCAAAAGGTGTAATAAAAATACAAACTTCCTAAAAATTGCCCTTCTGCCAGTGAGGTTTCTTGCGTCCTGTAAAAGAACCGGTAGGAAAACCCCACTTTTGGATACGCCAGCACCAACTGACCAAAAAACTCGTTGACATGCTTTACCGGATCCATCGTCGCCAAATCAAGTGCATAGGTCCGTTTGGTCCCCTGCAAGGTAGCATTCCAGTACACCCGTTTAAAGCTCGCTCCACCTTGGAAATAAAGTTCCCTTTTACCACTCACTCCCACGCGACTCCCCGCAATAAAACTCTCCGAGGCACGATTAAACTTCCCAATCCTAAAAGAAGGCGTGATCCCCAGGCTACGATCGTAATTTCCCAGTGCGACCCTTGGCTGAAGCCAAAAATCCACACTCCCCTCCCTAAATACATTCACAGCACCTTCAAGCTTGACATTCACCAAAGCACTGTTTTGGATCTGGTACTGCCAGCCCCTTGGCTGCGGAAATCCAAAAAGGGTATGGTACCACACCTGTACGTCTTCCGCTTTGGAACCTGGCCCTATTCTTCCCAAAAGCAAATTTCCCGACAACCACCCTCTGCTGAGGAAGTGCTGGTAACCCGCTTCACCATACAGCACCCCTGCATATGGACGATCATAAACGCTGATGTCATTTGAAGTGTACCGCTCGGGAGTATAAATCTGCTGGGAAATGGTCACATGTAGCCTGCTTTTCTTGGACAAGTAATGGCTGTACCCAAAAAAAGCCCCGTTGGTATAATAACGGTCAAAATGGGAAAACGCCAATGCATCATTATCGACACGTAAGTAAAACTGGTGTTTTCTTATGGCTCCCGTGTCCGTTTGCCCAAAGGAAAAAGGAGCAACCAAACTCAAGAAACATGAAAAAAAGAAGATTATTTTGAGCTCCTTCAATTTTTTAGCGATTATTAGGCGATCAGCTGTTAAATTATTAAAAAAACTTTACTCTGGTTACATTTACGCAAATTTGTTGATTATCAAGATAAAGCTTCCATAATAATTCACCTCACTACCAAAGCTTCATTTTTTCACTATCTTTGAAAAATCATCAACGAAAATCCCCTTGACTGACGATTATATCAAACAAAAATACGACCCGATTCTTCCCCGGAAAGATGAATGGCCCGTGGTGAAGTTAGCCAAAAGCCGTAAGGACTTTGTCCAAAACGTGGCGACCTTCAGCAAAGATAAAATCATCAGCATGACGGGCAACAACCTCGACTTGCTCAAGGAAGAACTGGAGACCACGCTTTACCGCGAAAAGCTGCGTATCAAACAAAATCCGTGGCTCGTGGATCCTGATGATGAAGAAGAATTTTGGACAGGAGTAAAATCCCACTTGGTGCAGATTTCTTTTGAAAGCCAAGCCACTGAAGAGGATAAAAAAGCCGCTTACCATAAGATTCTGGAAAGCATCACTACACGCTATTCGGAAGAAATCGCCAGCAACTTTAAGCACAGCCATTATAAGGCCACGCGCAAGATGGTCACCTTCGGCTTTTCCAGATTGTTAAATGCCGCTCGGGTAAAGGGACTTGGATCGATCTTCAGCAAACAATACACCCTACAGGACAAAATCCAGATCATCGGCGAAACCGCACAATTAAGGGATTTGGCCTCCAAGGGCACCATTGTCATGGTCCCCACGCACTTCAGCAACCTGGACAGTATCCTTATCGGCTGGACGATCAGCACGCTGGGCATGCCTCCATTTCTTTACGGTGCCGGACTGAACCTCTTTAACATCCAGATTTTCGCCTATTTCATGAATGCTCTTGGCGCGTACAAAGTGGACCGGAGAAAGAAAAACCTGCTGTACCTGGAGACCTTAAAAAGTTATTCCAGCGAAGCCATCCAATTTGGCTGCCACAGTTTGTTCTTCCCTGGCGGAACCCGCTCCAGAAGTGGCAGGATCGAAAACAAACTCAAACTGGGACTGCTCAGCACGGCCGTAGAAGCCCAACGTGCCAATTACGAAAAAGGCTTCAACGATATCAGTGGCAAAATATTCATCGTGCCGGTCACGATCAACTACCATTTCACTTTGGAGGCGCCCAGTTTGATCCGCGAACACCTCAGCCTTACCGGACAGGAGCGATATTACAAGGAAACCGATGAGTTTTCCAATTCCTACAAAATCTCAAAGTTCCTGGTCAAATTCTTCACCAAAGGCTCCGACATCTCTGTTTCCATCGGACAGCCAATGGATATCCTCGGCAACTACGTGGACAAAGAAGGGAACAGCACCGATCGGGACGGCCGGATGATCGACTGCCGTGACTATTTCATGTCCAACGGAAAAGTCAGCGTGGATCCACAGCGGGAAGAAGTCTATACCCAGATCCTCGGAGACCGTATCGTGGAAGAATTCCATAAGATCAACCGTGTCTTTAGCAGTCACTTAGTGGCCTTTACGGCCTTTCAGATGATCAAAAAGCAAAACAGCAAAATGGATCTTTTCAGCTTGCTGCGCCTTCCAGATGAAGACCTGGTCATTGATTACAGCGACTTCCGCGCTTCCTGCCAGATGGTCCTAAACCGCTTGATGGAGATCCGGGCAAAAGGCCTCGTACATGTGGCACCGCACTTGAAGCAGGACATCGAAAAAATCATTGCCCATGGGCTGGAAAATGTCGGCATGTATCACGCCAAAAGACCACTGATCAAAACCGGTGACAATACCATCACTACCCAAGACATGAGCCTTTTGTATTACTACCACAACAGACTGGATGGTTATGACCTTGAAAAACTCTTCAAATAACAGTGAAAAACCTGTGGGCGTTATCGGCATTGGCAGTTTCGGTACGGCTATCGCCAATATTCTTGCCGAAAAAAACAACGTCATCGTTTACGCCAGAAAACAGGAAATCGTGGACGAGATCAACCATCAGCACAGCGCTGAAGGCAGGAGCCTGCACCAAAGCATCACAGCGACTACCGACCCTCAAACACTCTGTGAGACATGTGAGGTAATGTTTCCTGTGGTATCCTCGTCTGGGTTTAAGGATGTCATGAAAAAATTCGCGCCTTTTCTTCACCCTTACCATATCCTCATCCATGGCACCAAAGGACTGGTGCTCAACCTCCCCGAAGGAAAAAACCTGGACAACGTATCCAAAATCCACCGCGAAAACATCTGGACCATGAGCGAAGTGATCCGAAACGAAACGGTAGTGGTCCGCGTAGGCTGCCTGGCAGGCCCCAATTTGGCCAAAGAACTCGCCAAAGGCCAGCCTGCCGCCACGGTGGTCGCCAGCCGCTTTAACGAAGTCATTCTCGAAGGCCAACGCCTCCTCAGATCGGATCGTTTTCAGGTCTATGGCAATCAGGACATTATCGGCGTAGAACTCAGCGGAGTGCTCAAAAACACCATCGCCATCGCTTCAGGAGCCTTGGCAGGACTGGGGCTGGGAGAAAACGCCAAGGGGCTGCTCATCTCCCGCGGCATGGTGGAAATGATCCACTTGGGCAATGCCCTGGGCGGCCAAACACAGTCTTTTGTAGGTTTGGCAGGCATCGGAGACCTGGTCACCACGTGTAGTTCTACCTTCTCCAGAAACTATACCGTAGGCTATCGACTCGCCCAAGGCGAAACACTCGACGCCATCAACGACAGCATGGACGAAGTGGCGGAAGGAATCAATACGGTAAGGTTGCTCCAAACTTTCCTGGAAGGAACCGGCATGCGCGCGCCCATCACCGAAAACCTGTACAAGGTACTCTTCGAAGGATTCAAGGTGGAAGATGCTCTGTACTACTTGATGAAATACCCGTTCAATGTGGACATTGATTTCTTGTAACCTCTGCCTAATAAGAACCCTTATGAATGCAAAAAAACCCATGAAAACCTTATCATTCAGTATCCTTTCTACCTTCCTGCTGGCAGCACTGGCCTGCTCTGCAAACAAATCAACGCTACTATTGACGGGCACGGCCCCCACCTTGGTATCCGATGAATTCACGTTTACGGAAGGCCCTGCCGTAGCCCCAAATGGAGATGTTTACTTCACCGACCAACCCAATGACCGCATTTACCGGTGGTCGGCTGAAAGTGGCACCATCGATCTCTACATAGAAGATACCGGTCGTGCCAATGGGCTCTACTTTGACAATAAAGGCAATTTGCTCGCTTGTGCAGATGAAAACTTCCAGCTTTGGCAAATTGATCAAAACAAGGAGGTCAACGTATTGGCAGATGGTTTTGACCAGAAAAACTTCAATGGACCCAACGACCTGTGGGTGGACAAGAAAGGCGGTATCTACTTTACGGATCCCTATTATCAGCGGGAATACTGGACCCGGCAAGCTCCTGACATGGAGCAACAACGTGTCTATTACCGTTCCCCAGAGGGAGATATCAAGGTGGTGGCAGACCACTTCGTCAGACCAAACGGCATCATCGGCACCAAAAAAGGAAAGACGCTCTACATCGCTGACATCGGCGATAAAAAGACCTACCGCTACGACATCCAAAAAGACGGCAACCTCAGTGCACCTACATTATTCGCAGACATGGGATCGGACGGCATGACCATCGATGAAAACGGCAATATCTACCTTACGGGTAATGGCGTGACGATCTTCAACCCTGAAGGGGAGCAAATCGGCCAAATTCCCATTCCCCAAAAATGGACCGCCAATGTCACCTTTGGCGGCAAGGAACGCAAAACCCTCTTCATCACCGCCGGACCTGCCGTATATACCCTTAAACTAAATGTCGCCGGGATACAGTAAAGCAATGTCCTCCACCCTCCCCGCCCCCTCAATGCTCTTAAGTTAGGGGAAGTACAACACACTTGTCACCCTGAACAGAGTCGAAGGGAATGGGAATGGAGGAGGTACTTATCTCAATTATACATTTCCTGGGCCTTGAACATCTCATATTCTCCATCCTTAAACGGGTAATCCCAGCAGCCCATCCGGTGAAAAAGCTGACCGCCGAAGCCTTTTTTGTAAAGGTGGACCCCATGCAGCGGATGGGAGCGGTCCAGGTTGGGGGCACAGCCAAACATGTCATACGCTTCACACCCAAACTCCTTGGCACGCTTAATCGCCTCCCACTGCAGGGCATAGCTCGCCATAGCCTGCCGCTTGTCAGAGGCAGAAGCCCCAAAAAGATAAGTCGCACGCTTATGGCTCAGCACCAGCAGCATCGAAGCCAGCTCCTGTCCTTCATGTGATGCCATCAACAGGCAGACACGCACTTCCTCATCCTGATGGGCAAAGAGGTCCAAAAAGTAATCTTTCGTTTGGTAGGTTATCCCCTTCCGCAGGGCCGTTTCTTCATAGAGCGCATACCAGTCATCCAGCTTGTCCACGCCGTGCTCACGTACTTCCACCCCCTTCTTACTGGCCTGCCGGATATTGTAGCGTGTATTATAGCGCATCTCGTACAGCAACTCATCCGAACCACGGTCCAAATTCAGAAAAAAGGTATTTTTCGGCAAAGCATCCCCCGGACTCTTGCGGAGGTTCCAGTGGTCCGTATTGAAATTGACACGGAATTCCTGCGTCTGCGCAGACGGCGGCCCCTGCCAATTGCCTTGGGAATCGTAAAACTCCTCCTCACCGGCCCATTGGTTTTCCCAAAGGAGGTCGTAACGGATAAAGACGCAAGTTTCTGGCAAATGCGGCTTTAACGATTCCGACAGCTTCTCCAAGAAAAGCCCCTGATGCTCAAACCGAGGCTCCAGCTTGGGACCATAGGGTACATAAGCAAAACAATGCCCTTCCCCAATATCCTTGATCAAGATCAGCAAATCCTCTTCCAACTGCTGGGAAGAGGAGGCATCCGGCTCCAACAGTTCCTTGGACACCGTCAGCCGAAAGCCGTTCGGCTTGAAGCCCTGCTTATTTTTGACCTTTGCCCAGAAAGGAGTCTGTGGCAAAATATTGGTCGTATTGATTTGGTCAACTGATTTTCGCTCCGCAGTACAGGTCATCACTATTCAATTTTTCCACCGGCCAGGAAAGACATCGCCCCCGCTCGCCATCAAACAAGCCGCAAAGCTAAAAAATCATCCAAACACCAAAAAATATTTCGTTTACTTTTCTAGGAGTCAAGGTATTCGGAAGAAAACCTAAAAACACCAACGTCGATGCTCGAGCAAAAATCCAAGGTCAAATTGCCCCTTGCTCGCTTATGATATTCCGTTTCTCCTTGGCTGCTGCGCATGCTGTTCCTGATTTGGAATCAAGAACTCTTGAAAAGGGGGATTTGCAATCCCCAAGAAGGGAAATCCTCATGCCAATACATTTTACTTGCCCCCAAATATTCATTTTCTTTTACCAAGCTTCTGCTCCTAACGGACCATTATTGCGGCACTTTTCTACGCCCTACCGGTCCAATGCCCAAACTATCTTATGCCGCTAGGCATAAAAGCTTGGTAACGTTATGCTGTTGCTATATCCCCTTGTGCAGTAGGCACAAAACTGCTTCTCAATTTACCTAGCTTGCTCGTAGTTTACCACTGAATAGCAACCATTAACACTCCAAAAGCACCGTATTTTTTTGCCCCATACCGCCATAAATATAAAAAGGGAAAAGAGCTTTCCCTATAATCACCCCATTCCCAGCACCACTCGTTCAACACTGCATTCAGACTAGGCTGTTCCAGCCGTCAGAATGCTTAGTTATTGTGCTTTCGTGTTTTTATTTAAGGTCCGTAGATCCAAGGTTCACTAGACTTACCTTTTTTAAGGTCACCTTGGTACATTTCATTATATCTTGGTCAAAAATGACAACGTTATTCCCTTCTGGGTGCAATGAGCTATTAAATCTAATTCCACTTGCGCCTGTATAAATCTTTATGAATTCGCATATAAACTGAGTAGGAATATAGTCTACTTCTGTATCATACCTTCTCATAGGTTTCGAGAGGTCTCTGCTTATTAGATCTCTCAATAACCTTGATTTAATTGTAGTTTCAATTTTTTGGTCAGGTTGAAAAAGCGGAGTATCCTCTGTGAAGTCCACAATTCTAATGGTTTTTTTCTCTGCTATAAGGTGGAATTCACCTATGCTTAATTCATCCAAGTAAGAAGCTCTGACTTCGTAAAGCACAGTATCTGGATTGTCGCTTAAATACAAAAAAGGTATACCTGCAGGGTTTGCCCTTCCTCCTTTAGTCAGTGTAGGAGGGGGACACATCATTTCTTCAGCATTATAGACCTTATTCCCGCTTTTGTGATGAACACGTGCTCGATAAAGCTTCACATCTGGAGTCAATTCATATTGTGTATTAAAAAAACCATCCCATCTCAATTCTTCGATTTTTTCAATGTCAGGGATGAATCTTCTTTCAGTTTTTATAATCTCTTTAAGCTCATTCCAATAGGAATAATTTGAAACTATTTCATTTTTATAATCAACTAGGTCATTTGAGTTTTCAATCTCGGTGTTTATTCTTCCAATTACAGTGTTAAGAATTTTTGAAGCGGCATCAAGAGATGAAAAGAAACTCCAGTTCTCTTGTATTTTAGATTTCAAAGGAACCCCAGTTTCACTTCTCTCAAAATTTTCAAGGAATTCTTGAAAGAAATCAAGAAGCTCTGTAAGTTCGATATTAGCAATATTCTTTGAATCACAAACATCACAATCACCTGTATTACTTGAAGATTCAATAAAAGCTCTTAACTCCTTATCTGAGAAACAGTTTTTACAGACTTGCATTTTATCTACTTCTTAGATATCCCGCAACAATAAGAATGTGATTCTTCATGCAAATCTTTTTAACCGTGCCAAGTCCAGGGTAATGCTGCTCATCAAAATGGTCAAACAGTTCTTCAAGAGCTGAATTTGAAAGTCTGTTGGCACGACAATAATTAACAGCTTTGGCAGCTGCTTCTGCAAATTTTCCTTGAACGTTGGCAATAGAATCATTGGTGTCAGATGTGAAGTGTCTAATCCAAATTTGATTTTGTTCATTTAAATAGGTTAAATGAATGACAACTGCACGTGGTGTGCTTCCTCCTTCAATAAATTCACTAGGCAACACGGTATAGTCTGAAAAACCGGAGTAACCCTCATTTTGGAAATAGAGATGTTCTTCTGAAAATTGATGCTCCGCTATGGGTAAAAAATCACTATTTCTTAATTGTCTCTCGAATGGATCATCAAGTCGTATAAATAATTTGTTTAAGTCTCTTAAATAGCTGCTTAATGATCGATTTCTTCCAGGATCCTCAACATTAAATGCTACAACTTCTTCCAATTCTGCTAATTCTGAGAAATCGGGGTTACTGGGGTTTACATCATTTTGACAAATGATTAAACAGCCTGTCAAATTATAATCTTGGATTGCATTACGAATGTAGTCCCCATTAGACCTGTAACGAAATGCTGGTAAATAGGTGCCTTGTTCTTTTGTCAATAAATAATCGAGATAGTGTGTTCCATCTCCAGCCATTTCTCCGTAACCTGGATTTAAAATCAAATAGGCAGATTGTGCGCCTTGTTGAAATATGCCAAATGCTATATCAAGGTTATTATGCGTTTCCTTTACGGGTTCAAAAATTGGGGTAATAACGTCTTGAATTGCATTCTCAGCTACCAATTCGCGAATTGTAATTAATTCAAATTGCCGAGCTCTAAGGAGTGGATAGTACATAATTGAATTTTAAACTTTAAGAGGCGCTTTTAATATGGAGAATAAGTGTTTTCTATTTTTCATATTCATACGTAATGCTAAGCTAAGCTGATTGAACTCCTTGTAGTAACGTGCTGACAGGTCATAATTACCTGCACGACTCTTCATTTTATTTATGAAAAGTTGATTAAGTTCATTCTGAGGAATTTCCGATATTAAACCTTTGCATACCTCAAATTGGTTAAAACTGGTGACCTCTGGTAACTGACCATAGTAATAAGTCACAATTTCTTTGTATTCATTGGTATGAAAAATATGCATAATTGACTCAGCATCAATATGATTACTTCTGGTTGCTGGTCTAACTAATTGAAATTTTTTGGAGCTTAAAATATCAAAGCAAATAATCCCAACATTACTATCGTAAGTTTCATATTCTTTAATCTTCGAAACTGGTACAATCAAAAAGATTTCATTGAATACTTTTCGATATTGATCCAATTGTGAATTCAAACGTTTATCAGAATCAAGCTCAGTTTTAATTTCAAAAGCTCTAGAAATACCATTAAACATTACCAAGTCTGCGATTGCATTACCAATCCTAAATTCACTATAGAGTTCTGAGTTGCTTTCTCCCATCTCCTTTATTAGCCAGTCATTTAAAAATGAGTTTTTGAGGATATACTCGTTTTGATATTGATTCTCTAAAACAGAGTAAATAAATTTTAGGTAATCAATATAAGTTCTCTTAGTCTTTGAATACCAGTTTTGATCGTATCTACTGATCTTGAAATCAATTGATGATAAGTTCCCTTTCATCCATTCTTTAACAGCGCTCCTAGAGAACAAGGAGGAATAATCCCGTAATTGGTTAGGGCTGAAAGTTCTAGTCGAGCTCATGGGGCAAATTTACAAAACAATAGATTGGTATCATAATTACTGATGGTTGATAGTTTCTTCGGCTATGTAGGACATGAAGCACAACGTTCCGGGATCGAGTAGGCAAAGGGACTTGCACCCTAAGCCTCTCACAGAACCGTGCTTGAAAGTCTCCCCTCACACGGCTCTTATTGTACAAACTTAAGCTATATCCCTTGGCATTTGTGTGTAGTTTCCCAAGTTCCGTAAATAAGCCTGAATAAAGTTCTTGCCATCTGAATGACGCCAGCCTTACAGAAAATAAATAGGCTCGCTCTGTAATTAATGCTATTGCTAACATTACTTTTCACTCCGTATCATACTTCGTAGCTTTTGACTGGAGGTTCCTACTTCTCGACACCTCTTCAATGGTTCACTTTCGTTCAACTCCTTTATTCGTACCTGCTAGCCTCTTTGGACTAGATTCTCCTAAACGCTCAGCACCAAGACTATTAATCAAAGCACCTTTAGGTGGTTTAGAGCCATCGCCTATACAACGACCCTGATGGACCTACCATCATCTTATTTACAGCATTCAACCTTTTATTGACGTGGTTGATTCTTGGCACACTAAGAATAGTAGCCGACTGCGTGGCACTTTCCTTTCAAGTTACAAGAAAGTTGAAGCGGGCTACAACCCTTGAATTCACTACTATTTCGGCTATTATTTTTATACATTGTTGGCGGTAGTATTTATTCTAATAATATATCATAAATCTCATCTGCGACTTTTTCAAATGGTTCTGCAATTTTGGGTGTTATAGATACTCCCAAATTTATCGCTAAAAAAAAGTAAGTGTCATTGTCAGTATAATGACCCAATATGCACCCTGCTCCAATACCACCACCTGTATGCCCCAATTGCTCATGACCATTAATAAACTCTTGACTAATACCTAATCCATAACCATCAGGGCTGTCTGGTTTTGTTTGGATAAAATCTAACATCTGTTTCATTGTTGATTCTGATAGAATTTGATTTGTCAGAAGCTTTTCCAAAAAGGTCATATAATCAATTGGAGTGGCAATTATTCCATCATCTCCAATGAGGGAACCAACATTAATCCTATGCATTTCTGAGCAATTCTCAATTTCACCATTACTATACCTGTCCCAATAAGTGTTAACCAATTCGGGGTAATCCATAAAACCTTCGTTATAGTAAAAAGTATTATTTAGTCCATGTGCTTCTAATATTTTCTCACGAATATATTTCTTATGGTCTCCGGTTATTTGGTCAGCAATCAATGCTAATAATTCGTAATTTGTGTTCGTATAGCTTTGTTTCTCTCCAGGCGAAAATTTGGGTGTAGCACCTCTTACATAGTCTAAATAATCCTCTGTTGTAAATACATGAAGCGGATGCTGTAAAAGGTAGGTTACATAGTTAGCTTTGTCATTGTATTCCGCAATCCCTGATGTATGATTTAACAGCATTCTAACGGTAGACTCATTTGCATTGGCAATGCCTGATAAAGTGGATTCAGGGAGATAATTTGATATTTTATCATCGAGGTCTATTTTCCCGTCTTCATACAAAAGCAATATTGCCGTGGCCATATATGTTTTTGCAACACTTTGTCCAAACTGAAGGTGGCAAATTTCCATAGATGTTTTGGTTTCTATTCTAGACAAACCAGATGTTGAAGCCCAAGTGCCATTTGCATCTTTTAATGCAATAACGACACCTGGTACACCCAAGGCCACAATTTCGTCAAGTTTTTGCTGTAAGGAATTTGCTTTGGGATGGTTAGTGTTAATAATTTCAGAACTTTCACAGCTTACATGAGGCAAATCCATCTCCATTTTAGAGCAACCCATTAAAACCAATAATGAAAGAACAACTGCTTTTATAAAATATTTTGTGAAATTCATGGCTTCTATTTTAAAAGTTTGATTCTTAAACCGACTAAGAAACTTGTGTAAATATTTACTGGTAAAGTTTCGTTGTAAAACAAAGCTGGTGTTATTTGATAAGAAATAAAGGGAGAGAGTTCTCCAAGCTGTGAAGTAAATGAATATCCAAATCCAAAGTCAATTGGAATTCCAATTTGAGATTTTCCTCCAATGATTTCTTTCCATTCTCCATTTACGTATTTATATGCTTGTGTTGGATGAAAAACTCTGAGGTAGCTGAGTCCTGCTTTTAGTTCGCCATAAAAATTATTGTAGATTTTGGGACGATATCCAAACTGAGTGCCTAAATAAATTCCATTACCAATTTCACGGTTTAAATAAGCTCCAATATTGGCTTGTTGAATTAATGTTTCCTTTTTGTTGTATGAGATTTCAGAGCCTATATACAAGCCTGGGTGAGTGAAGTTACTTCCCATGTCTTTAAATGGCACTGCAAAGTTTTGAAACTGTAAACCAACAACAATAGGAAATTTTCTATAATCCAATTTTGAATCCCTTTCCTGTGCAACTCCTTTAATATTTAGCAGAACAGTAAATATTATAAAGATAAATGTCCTGATAAATCTTTTACGTAAAACCTTTTTCATTTGATCTGTATTAATTCTATTCCGCAAATTTAGGAGGGTCTCAACGAAAAATCCCATTATTCAATTGCCGAAAACCGTGAAATGTGGTATATATATATCTGAAACGTAAAATAGCGATCATAGCCATTTTTTAAATAGAGGAGCCTTATCACGGCTAACTGTGATTTTAGTTGGAAAGGCATTATTGTCTTTGGTCAATATGGAAAGTTTTCCATTTTCTATACGCTCAAATCCTTCGATGGTAGCCCGATTTAAAATGAACTTACGGTTCAATCTAAAAAAGATATCCTCTGGAATTTGTTTGATAATGCTGTTCAGTGATTCCTTGGTGTAATATGAATTCCCTTTACTATCTATGATTGTCGTGTATTCGGAATCAACATAAAATCCTGACAAATTTTCAAAATCCAATACCAGCTCCCGTTTACCCTTCTGTACCTTAAATCCTTTGGCTTTCATTTTTTTTTCAGCGACAAGTTTTGACTCGGTATTTTTAAGAGTATTGTAGTAAAAAAGAGCTAGGTAAATGGCATTGATTAGAAAGAACCAAGTACCGATAATAACCATATCAATTGTATAAAAGTCAAGTGGAGCTGTTTGATTCTTAACAATCAGACTAAGTATCTCAGTAGATGCCCCTATGATAAAAAGACCTAGTAAGGTGGTAGTAATCCATTGCCATAAAATTCTCTTCAACAAACCTTCTTGATAAGGTAGTTTTAAGTCTAAATAAAATATCAATTTTCTAACCGCTAACCATGCGACATACCCTTGTAGTGTATCAATGGTATATCTAAAGACTAAATACCAATTGAATTCGATTTTGGGATAGGTCAGGTAATAATTGATTGCACTGATAACAGGTATCAAAATCAGGAAAATAGCGATGTCAGGATAGTATTTTGTGGTTTTAGTACTTATTGATAGCATAGTACGATAATTGTGATATTGGTTGATGCTTTCCATTAGGCTATAGGCTACGAAAAATTTTTATTCAGGACGGGTCAATATTACCGCCAACGTTTAGCATATGGCTTGTGGCGGTTTCGAAGCACTTTCCTGACCACATAAACCAAAACTAGCTACGGAGCAAAAACCTTGCGGGTAGCCGTTCACCCGCCATAAGCTATATGCGTTGTTGGGCGTTCGTGTTTTTTAATTTCTCTTCCCCTTTTTGACGAAAAATAAAATTAGGATTAGAATAATTGATAGTGCATATGAGATTGATAGTGTTATAGTCAGTTGATTGTCAAGGTCAGTTAACCGAATCTTTTTCTCCTTTACAGGTGGCGGTTGAACTAATTGAATAATTTTTTTGGAGGGATCTTGATAATATCCTGCTGAGTCAGACAAAATAATTAATTCCTTTTCTATGGAATTCATCTTATTAAGAATTGAGTCTTTCCTTGCGACTAATTTCTCGTAATACTCACTTTCTATTTTGTCTGGCAAAGCTTCAATCTCAGATCGGGTCTCTAATTCTTTAAGTTTTAAATCGGTAACTAAACTTTTTAAGTCCGAATTAATTTCAAGAACTTCTTCCTTAGCCTTTAAATACTGATCCTTTGTGGACTCTACTGTAACGAAGTTGTAGATATTTCCCCCAAGAATCAGGATTAAATTTATAAGCGTAATTGCAATAAGAATTGTTCTTAAGCTAAATAGAGAAGTTGGTTCTGTCTCGGTATTTCTTAATGTTTCCGTTCCATTTCTGTCAAAATCAGAGAATGAAGAAATAACAACCGTCAAGGATCTTGAAAAAGGAAACCTTCTTAATTCGTTATTTATCGTTCTTTTAATAATCCAATTAATGATTCTTGATGCATAATCAATGAAGCTAAACACACCTGCTGCCAAGCTTATCCATTTGAGAATAACTAATCCCGAAACTATGATACTACCTTCTTCGAAATTCAATTCACACCTGACATCTGTATTGAACCTTTGTGATAGTTGATATTCAATTTTTCGGACAATTTCAATTCTTTCTTTCTGAAGCATGTATAGAGCTTCTCTTTCATAGCCATTATTCTTTTCCGAGTTCTCAAAAAAGACTTCACCTTCTATGTGGAATAAAATATCCTTTATTTCCTTTGACATGGTTTGCTTTTTTTACATGACGCCCAACACTTATATAAAAGCACCTCCATTGCCTCTATATCCATTATATTTTCCGTTCGTAAACGACTGTAATCGTTTACTTCCGTTTGCAAACGGGTATTCTCGAAAATTAAGCTTTTGATTACATTTAAAAAATACCTTATAAGGGGTATTTTTCTGGGTATAGGAGATGGATCGGAAATCTCGGCGTCACACGGCTGGCGTACCCGGTCGGTATTGGCCCTTGGGTTACTGCTGCCCAAACGCTGGCAGGTATGTGGGTGGGTCATGAGGAGTAGTGTTTATTGTTATGATTTACCGTTCGTTCTGGACTATTTCAAAGCTATTAAAATAGGAATTAACAATCCTCAGGAAACCTTTCTGAGCATCCGCTCTAATGGGGTATTCAGCGGACAATCTGTACATTCTTCCCTCTTCTTTTATCCAAAGGTCTTCTATTATATTGTGATCTAGCGTATCGACAGCCGTTACCCTTTTAGAAAAAGCCAACGAATCATCCTTTTTGGACAAAACAACCAAAGAATCCCAAGCATAATTATACATTTCCACACCATCTTCAGGTTCCTTTGGTTTCTCAATAGTCGAAATCGCTTCGGATTTAATAATAGAAAGGGACAACATCATATCATATTTCTCTAACCAATACCAGTCCATATCATAAACCCCATTCTTCCATTTCCTTTTCTTGGCATCAGTATAAGGCAAGTATATTTTTATATCTTTTTCGTCCACCAGCTTCCCGCCAATTCCCCGAAAAGAAGAGAGTAATGAGTCTATCTTATACTCCCAATACCGCTGGACTCCCCAGTTAAGCCCATGATCACCTTCTTCATCATACTGGCTTTGCAGTTGATCCTTTTCCCTTTGGATTTTTTCCAGCAAACCTGCTACTTCATGCTCTTCATAATTCCCCTTTCGAAGTATTGAATTCATCTTTCGGGAAAAATACTCGGTAATATGAAAATGGTATTGTTCATGATTAAGTAAATAATCCGACAAATCCCTTGGCCTACTCTTCCATGAATGATTTTGATCCATCGCTGAATATGCCCTGTATTGGTTCTCCAGCGAATCATACTCTAAAAACACATCGGACCGTATGACAGCCCCCCACTTTGAAAACGGCTTTGCAACACCCCTAAAATCGTCCCAAGTCAATATTTTCCACCTTTCCCAACTTTCTGGTGCATTAAAACTGGAATTGAACAAAGGTATCATCACCAAAACTGTCAGTGAGCAAACAATGGCCGTTAACTTGTATTTTAAAAAATTTGACATTTCAATTTTATTAATCCGTATTTGATCAATCCTAAAATCATTTCAAGGGAAAATATGGAAACAATAAAAAATATGGTAAAGACCACTGTTCCAAGGATATTCATGGTATATCGAATCACTCGATCATATATCATATACTCCCCCACAATATGAATTAACATCAGGCTTAGTAAAAAGCCTGTGTCCATAACACTCCTTCCCAACAGGGAATTTGATCTCTTGTGCTCTTTAAAATATACCACATGATTGAAAACAATGAATGCAAATACCAAAATGATCTTCACAGCTGAATAGTAAGCTAAAAACGCTGTTTCATCACGATAATATTCCATAATTTGAAATAGAGACTCACATAACAACGCAGAAGATATTATGGTCAAAATATCCCTATAGCTAAACGATCTAACAAAAAAACTGAGTTTAAAACTCTCAGATAGACCACTTCGCTCATATTCAACTTTTTCGACCTTCCCACTTCCCCTATTCTCCACATTAATATCCACTAGCAGCTTTTCAGCAGCCATCACCGCCTCTTTCCGGTAATCTGCACTGTTGCTAATGATTTGCTGTAGTTCCTCTTTACTCTTACGCTTGTAACGCTCAATAAACTGACGCTCCATTTTCCTAAAAAATCATTTCACTTAACACTAAGTTTCCCAATATAGCATTTTTCTGGTTAATAGCGGTTACCCTCCCCGATCAACCCCTTTGCCCAGTCCTTTACCTTTTGGTTTGCGGTGACCACAAACTCCTGTCCTTTGGCTGCGGACTGGAAGTATTCAGGGCGAAAACTCTCGGCAGTATGGTAGCTAATGGGAACGCCCCGGAAGCAATCAGGTAGTTGCCAGCGGCTTTTGGAGAAGCCCGGCTTTGTCAGCTGCAGGCCAGGGTGTGCTTTTAGGACACCTCCTCCCGGCCGTTCTGGAAAAAAATCCAGCCGCTCGCTGGCCCGGTAAATCCTATTGTGCTTCGCCGCCCGAAACCGCTCCTGCGCATGGGGATGGTAGCTGATTTCGGGACCACAATCCTCCCTGGGATCGATCACCTCCTCGACCTGCAAGTAGCCAAAGATCATGTGCACTTCTGGGGCATCCTTCCGATAAGTCAGTCCTTGCTCCCCCATTTCAGTCTGCCGAAAGGTCCCAAAAAACAGGAACAGGTCGCCTTTGCCCACGCCGCACTTTGCCAAGTGGCCCTGGGCGGCGCCGGTCTGCCCCAGCAAGGCCCGCCACTTGGAATCCCGGGGGAGCGCCCTAGGATCCAAGTCCGGATCTAGGTGACAGGTGGATGCACCACTCAACTTTGTGGCGGGATGAAGGGAACGGATAAGCTCCCAATAAGTAAATCCTCCATGACTTAGGTCCTCAAATGCCAAAGAGTCCCGCGGCTCCGGGATGGGCAGACTCAGCAAGGTCCCGTCCGGCAAAATCGGACTGGGCTGCCCTCCATACTGGGCATCGAAACCTTTTCTACTTAAAATTATGCGCAAAACCACCTTCGTTTGATCATAAGAACCCTTCGCTCCACAGCAAGGAGGCGATCACAGACTACAATCGCCGGCGATTACTTCTTCCCTGGTCGGATTATAAGCATTCTTATCGATTACAAACCCCTCGGCAAGGCCGTCGTTCATCAACAACTCCCGCACCGCACAAAAATCGGTAAGAGAGGGATTGTCATAGCAGGTAAGCTCATGGCCCATTTGCGAGACGGACTCTAGCCCATCAAGACTTTTTAGCTGGGCGTTCTTGGCAATATAAAATTCCCCAGCCACGGAATCCAGTGCTTCAAGTCCTTCAAAAGACTCCAAGGAAGGGTTAAAGGTCACAAAAAAGATATCACCGACATACTCCAGTTGCCCTAGGCCCTTTAGGTGTTTTAGCACCTCATTTCTGGTAAAAAAGAGCTGACCTTCAATTCGCTTCAGCCCACTCAGGCCACCGATATCCGCAAGTCTGTCGTTGTACTGGATCAGCACGTCTCCTTCCACCACCTCAATATGCTCCAATCCATCCAAGTCCACGATATTATCCTCCAGGTCTTGGATCACCAAGTCCCCAGTAATGCGGACATAGTTATCATCAAACTCGTCAATCATTGCTTGCGAAGTCAAGGCCACCTTCCCTTCATAGACTGTTTCTACAGGCGGATCAGGAACCTGCTCCCCATTATTACAGCTCCAAAACAAAACAACTAAACCTATCGCAATTGATACTTTTTTCATTTATTGTACTCCTTTAGTAATTCATCAAGCTCCAAAATAACCCCACCTAACCTCCCCTAAAAGGGGAGGATTTGTCTCAATACTCATATCTCACTACTACCCTTACTTCTCCTCATGCGACAGCGGCACCAACTGTGCAGAAAGGTCAGGGCGCTCCATTTCTGGGTCAAACGGAAACATGGGGCGCTTGATCCGGTCATATTCCAAGCGCATCAAATCCTGGTCCACACCACCTGGGGTGAGTGCAAGGAGCCAATCGGCCCGCATATCATACAGTTCTGGTACGAGATAGCCTATCTTTACCACGACAATATCCGTATCCTTGGGGGTTAATCCCAGAGCGGTAAAATCCTCCTCGTAATGGTACGGTTTTCTTTTTTTGGTCACGATGACATTTACACTGCCGCATTTGACCACCACCTCTGTTTCGGCGTGTCGGTCGCCCTTTTTGATGGACTCTACGGATCCTTTGAGCATGATGGGCCCTTCATACCGGTCATCCACAGCTGCTCCCACGGGTGCTTCCACATGTCCACCGACACCCACTTTTTCGGCCGCCTCCACCAACTTTGGCCCCGGGATAGAGGCATAGATCACCGACGGACCGTTAGCGTCCTCAAACTCGGACCTGTTTAAGATTTGGCGAAGGGTCCAAGTGACGTCGCCTGCTCCACCGGCCGTCGGATTGTCCCCGGAATCGCTGATCATAAAGGGCTTTTCATCGCTTGTAATGGCTGAATCCAAGGCTTCCTTTAGCGTCGCAGTAGGCGCCACAAACTCAAATTCCTCCCTTGCTTCCCAAAACTTCGCCGCCAGATCCTCTGCTGCGGTGGTCACCTTTTGCTCATCATCTCCGGTGACCATCACCACCCCGTGGTTTCGAGGCTCATCCGCCCATGCATAACCGATCCATATAGCGGCATCGACGATTCCTGCTTGATTGGCCGCTGGGGCCACTTCGGCGTACAGACTCTTTCCTGGCTCCACTCTTGTGCTCGTCTTTTCACCAGGCAATAAAATGGGAACAGGTACATAGGCCTTATACGCAGGCTTGCCTTTTCCACTCTCGATGCGATGGAGTAAATTGTCCATGGCGCGCTTTTTTGATTCCAGCGCATCTTCATGCGGCGCCATTCGATAGCAAGTAATCAGATCCGAATGCTTGGCCAGCCGCCATGAAACATTCCCGTGCAGATCCATCGAAGTCGAGATAATGGCCTCTTTCCCGATCACTGCACGGATCCGCTCGATCATATCCCCTTCCGGATCATCCAGGCCTTGCACACTCATGGCGCCATGGATATCAAAAAACAACCCATCATATGGACCGTTTTTCTTAAGCATTTTCAAGGTTTTCTCCATCAAGGTTTCATACGCTTCCCTGCTGACAATACCGCCAGGAATGGCCTTCCCGGTCAATGTGGGCACCCATTCGGCACGCTGGCGGTTTTCGGCACCATCTGCCATAAAGGGATAATTACTGAAGATTTCCTCACCGGTTTTCGCATGAAAGGCTGCTGCTTCGGTTACCGCCGGCGAAAAAGTACTCGACTCGATGGCCAAGCCAGCTATCGCTATCCGCGGGAGATTCGCCTCTTCCGTCTGCTGCTCGGAGGAACTACTACAGCCAAGCAACAATACCAGTGAACACAATACACTACATGTCAATACTAGGGTGAATGATTTTATCATAAATGCAATTAGGTTTTATCATCTTCTATTTTAAATATCCTGCAAGACATGGAATTCAAGCAGTTGGGGATCAACAATCTGCCGTAGGGTCTTATTGCAAATGAATGGGCAGACGTATGTGGTTCTTGGTGGTCATCTGTGGTCCATGAGGTGTTTTTGAAGCAAACCCCATCAATCTATCCACCTAATTTAGGTAAAAAATTCTAACTACAAAGGACGGAGGGAATCATGGCCAGGGCAAACCCATTTAAAAAAATGTTCCTATTTGCATTTATATCTGCCGTTCCTATGGAACTTACCCTTTTGTGTGTAATCATTTTTGGTGCAGGTGGTCACCAGCACCTTCTATATGACCCTCCGCCAAAGGCGGATGAGGCAGGATGCTCAGTTGCCAACCCACATTCAGGGTTCAATGTACAATCGGGGCAAAGTGCCAGCGGCACGATAGATTTAGTAACCTGCGGATTCATCCGCAGGAGCTTAAGCGCTCCTCAACCTCCCGAAGGAGTGCCAGCGGCACGGATGATAGCTACCCCTACACGAAAACTGTTCCCCTTCAAAACACTAAACGCATTCGCCCTGAAATCACGGCAGGAAAATCGCTTTTAGCCCCATGAAGCAGCTATTTGCTGTTCGGGAGCAAGACTCAAACCTCATGTCTCACATCTCATTACTAAGCTGCTCCAGTCGCTCCAGCCGCTGCATCAATGGCGGATGGGAGTAATTGACGAAGACATGTAGGGGATGTGGATTGATCTGGGTGAGGGTTTTGACGGAAAGGGTCTTGAGGCCTTCGGCCAATGGTTTGGCCGCATATGTTTCCTTTGCATAACGATCCGCCTCAAACTCATTTTTTCGGCTCAGCATGTTCATCCCGATACCGAGCAAGGTGGAAATCGGCGAAAACAGCAATACAAACCCGATCAAGTTGAGGTGCACTGCCGCCCGTTCGCCGCCCAAGGCCAAGCTGATCGTTTCACTGTTCACAAAAAGTGAAAGAACATACAGCATGACACCCAACTGCAAAACGCTGATCACCATGCTTTGAAGGATATGCTTTTTCTTGTAATGTCCGATTTCATGGGCCAGTACGGCAGTCAGTTCTTCCGTGGTATGTTGCTCGATCAAGGTATCGTACAGGACCACCTTTTTGCGTTTGCCCATACCGGAAAAGAAGGCATTGGCTTTGCTCGAGCGGGTACTGCCGTCAATGACAAAAACATTGTCCATCGAAAACCCTACGGAATCGGCATAAGACAGGATGCTGTCCTTCAGCGCTCCCTCCTCCAGTGGTGTCAGCTTATTGAACAGCGGCAGTATCCAAGAAGTATAAAACATATTTAGCAGGACCATAAAGAAAGCAGCCACCGCCCAAAAGTACAACCAAAAAGATCCCCCCAGGGCATTGACCAACCAAAGCAATAAGGCCAACAGTCCACCCCCAAGGACGATCCCCAGTGCATACCCTTTTAACTTATCCAGCACAAAGGTTTTTTTGGTGGTTTTGTTGAAGCCATAATCTTCTTCGATCCTAAAGGTATGATAATAGTCAAAGGGCAGGGAAAGTACATCTGAAGCAATGAACAGCAGCCCGAAGAATATTAGGGACTGCCAAATGGGAGAAGCTATCCAGCTGGCCACCAAGGTATCCAGCCAACCAAAAAATCCCCACTGCAAACAAGCTACTGTGACCAAAAAGGACAATCCACCGGTCAACAGGCCAAAGCGGTAATTGGTCCTTTGATAGGATTTGGATTCCTGAAGTTTTTCTTGGCTTAAGTGGCTCTGCAATGTGGCAGGGACTTCACCTACACGTTGGCGGACATTGAGCCAGCTCGTCAGTTTATCAAATAAAAACCCGGCTACGACCAAGCCGATCAATACGTATTTCAGTTGTTCTGCGTTCATGCAGCAAAACTATTAAAATTTGGGACAAGGAAGAATGGTATTTCTTAGCCGTGGCGCTCCGGGATTCCGGTCGGGGAACCGGTAGGACACGCTGATCTCGTGTGCCCCGCCAGATTGGATCCCAAGTTGGGACATGGTATAATCAAAGCTATATCCCACATCCAGTCCCGTGGGAAGGCTCAGTCCGAGCAAAAGTACGATAGCATCCCGATTGCTTTCGCTATTGAGCGGCTTATAGGGCAGTCCCCTGTACCACACCCCAAAGATCAACGGTTCGGCATACACATAAGCCCCAAGGTCAAGTTGTTCGAAGACACCCTGTTTTTTATAATTGATCGTTGGGACAAAATACCGTTGTTTATACGTATGGGTAAAGTCACGTTTCATGGCGCCACGGCCCAGTCCGATGCGGTAGCCACCGTGAAAGGAGAGTTTATAGGGCAGGGCACTTTCACCTTCCAGAAAAGACTGGTTGGGTTGGTTGATATGGTGAATGGCACCTCCCAGCCAGAGGTCTTCGGTAAAGAGCAAACCACCAAAGGACAGGGAAAGCATGTTGATCGGCTCTCCCAGTCCCGAAAGATCCGTTCCACCGGGAATGATCGGCCCAAAAGGATCCTGTGGATTGATCTGATTGGCAAAGACCAAGTTTTCGTAATATCCTACCTCTCGCCGGATATAGCTCCCTTCAAAACCAGGACGGAAATAAACGGACTCGCCAAGCTTCAGTTCGTACGCATACATGGCCGAGATGGTCAGCGAGCGCAAATCCGCTGCTCCTTGGACATCGTTCATCACCATCAGGCCGAAGCCGCTGTTGTACTTTTCCAAAAAAGTATCGGCATAGACCGAAAAGGTATTGTACTGGGCGTCGAGCCCCGGCCACTGGCTACGGTAATTGGCACCGATCCGCGTCTGCAGCTCTGATCCGGCAAAGGCAGGATTCAGGTATAGCGGAGCCGCATAATACTGACTGTATTGTGGATCCTGTCCAAAACTATTGCCAGTAGAGAACGTTAATGCTAAGATGCAAAAAACTAGATATATATAAGACCTAAACAAAGATTTGTTCGTTTATTTGAATAACGTTAAGCTTATTAAACGGCACTCTAGCGATTCGTGTTTTAAAGCTCCCGTAATATATGAAAAGGACTCCTTTTGACATAAGCATAAGATTCATTTATCTTTTTTTACCGTTACTACTGTGCCTGACCTCCCCAGTAATCCTTTACGGACAAGGCTACAATGATAACGAGTGGATCTTTGGTTACTGTGGACCAAACACGGAAAATAATTATATTTCTTTTGGCAAAGGGGACAATCCCAATGTGAATACGCTACCGGGAAGCGTCGTGGTTGGCCAGGACAATAATGCTATTGCCGTTGACCCGCTCACGGGCGAGCCACTCTTTTTTACAAATGGTGAGCTGGTGTACAATTATCTCAACCAACCGATCCAAGGTGCGCCAAACGGCATTAACGGTGATTTTGAAGGAACCCAAACAGTGGCTATTGCACCCCTAAATTACGAACCGGAAGGGGAACGGCTTTTTTACACCTTCTATCTCAGTCCTTCGGGGGAACTTCAATATGCCGTTATGGACATGAATGCCCAAGGAGCCGCACCAGCGGAGTCCCCGGCAGCGGGGGAAGTCACCACACTTAACGAATCCATGGGCCCGGCATCGGGTGCCATCGCCGTCGTAAAGACACCCAGCTCTCCCAGTTATTTGATCAGTTTTGAAAACAATGAATTGATCTCCAGGGAAATTACCGATACGGAAGGGGTATTCAATCAAACGGGCAGCACATCCCTGGGCTTCTCACCTGAAAAAATAGCTTTTGATGATAACTCAGGCACCTTGGCATTGATCCCGGAAAATGCCTCCGACCAGATTGTGCTGATGGACTTTGACACCAGCACAGGGAGTTTTGCTAATCCTCGACCACTGGACCAGTCCACAGGTGATGCATCTGAAAATTATGGCGGAACAGGACTTGCTCCCGATGGCGATTATTTCTATTATTCCAAAGATGACCAATTGCTCCGAATCCCTACGGATACCTTGGATGCTGCCCCGCAAGTGGTGCCCACCACCAGTCCATCAGGGAGCACCATCAGCCAAATCCACGATATCAAAGTAGGCCCTGACGGGCAATTGTACTATATCTATCAAGAGGAAAATGATGACGCCTTCTATGTGGGCACTGTCGAAGACCCCGACAACACCGTTCTGGAAGAGCTGACCGTGGACGACAATCCCTTCGACGGCACGGACTTTTGTGGTGGCACCTTCCCTACCTTTGCGCCCAATGCGGACATCGACGTTTCGGTGGATTTCACGTATTCCCCGCAAATGCCCTGTATGAACAATCCGCTGCAGCTCACCTCGCAGCTCACACCGCCCAATATCCCGGTGGAGTCATATGAATGGGAGCTCAGTCCGCCCCCTACTGACCAAGACGGGGAAGAGATCGAACTGGACCTGACCGAAGAGCACCTGCTTTTGCCTGCAGATGCGACCAGTGAACAAAACATCAACGTCACCCTGACGGTGACCTTGGAAGACGGGAGCACCCAAACGACCTCCCAATCCATCACCTTTCAGGAAAACAACCTCCAGGCCAGCTTTACTCCGTCCGATACCACGACCTGCATGACCTGTATCGACCTTAACGAAATGCTGGAAGTAAGCTCCGGTGAAGAAGGTCAAGGCGGCTCCGGAGGCGGCGGAGGAGGATTTCCCGGCCCCCCAGGCGGTGGCGGTGGCCAAGATGGTGGCTCCAGTTACGAATATTTTTGGTCCAATAAAAAAGACGAAGGCTGGATTCCCGAGGGAGCCAATGAAGTCTGTGATCCCGGCACCTACTGGGTGCTTGCCCGTGAGCAAGGTTCATCCTGCTACGTCTATGCCGAGACCACTGTCAAAATGTGGGACCCTGTGGCCAACGAAAAAGTAGATGACCAAACCAATAATGTCTGGTACTTTGGGGATAATGCCGGACTGGACTTTAATCCCGATCCTGACGACCCCAATGCCCCTTCTCCACGGCCTGTAGAAGTTCCCGACGGTCATCCTGGCTGGAGCATTCCCGAGGGCACGACCACCATTTCGGACCAAGCTGGCGACGTGCTCTTCTACACGGACGGCCAGACTGTCTGGGACCTGAACGGCAATCCCATGCAGGACGGTGAAAACATCGGCGGTGACAATACCTCCGCCCAAAGTGTCATTGCCGTAAAAGTCCCTCAGGAACAAACCCTTTACTACCTCTTCACCACCCAATCGGAAGGCGGCAATTCGACCACTAAATTTTCCCTCGTGGACATCAAAGGCGAAAACCAAAACGGTGTGGGCAGCGTGGTCAGCGGGGACAATTTCCTCTTTAGCCCCGGCACGGAGCAGTCTGCCGCCATTGCTTCGGGGGACACCACTTGGGTGATGTTTCACGAAGTGGGCAATAATACCTTCCGAGCCTACCCGGCCACTTCACAAGGTATCGGACAAGCCGTAACCAGCGATGTGGGCAGCAACCAAAGCTTTAGCCACTCAGCTGGAACGATGAAATTTAGCCCCGACGGGGAAAAACTGGCCGTAACCGTCGTGGATGACAATGGATGCAGCTTTGTGGACGTCATGGATTTTGATGAGGAAACCGGTGAATTGACGGAATACGCTACCATTGACTTGGGCTGTGATGATGAAGTTTATGGACTGGAATTTGGCGGGGACAGCAACAAGGTTTTTGTTTCCTACCAAAACGGTAAAGGCATCGAGGAATACCAAATCCAAGCACCCAGCGATGATGACGACGATGATGGTGGCAACAACTGCCCATCCTGCTTTGAAAATGCTGCTGACCAAGCCGCACTGGAACAGTGCATCGAGGACAATGTCAATTTACTGGCCAACAGCTCCGGCACTGATTTTGGAGCCATCCAAATGGGACCAAACGGCCAGATCTATGTCGCCATCCCCGGCGCTACGAACATCGGCACCATCAATCCTGGATCGGACTGTGACAATTCCTCCTATAGCCAGCAACAAGCGGTTTCCACCCAAGGCGGCACCAGCAACCTCGGCCTCCCTGCCTATGCCCAAAACAGCGGCAGCAATATCCCAGACCCGGAAATCTCAGGTCCGGAAAGCCTTTGCTTGCAAGACGGCATTGCCCTGGGGGAATTTGAAGGTGCCGGCGAGCCGGACATTGACACATACGCCTGGGCCATCCTCGACATCGATGGCCAAGAGGTTTTTTCCACCACAGGCCCCGGTGACGAATTCCAGGTATTGGAATATGAATTTGACTCGGCCGGCACCTACACGGTCACCTTGGACGTGGAACGCTGCGGCAATCCGGATTATTATAATGGCGAACTTACCGTGGAAGTGATTGGGCCGCCACCTTTGACACTTACGGACGACATTACGCTCTGTAGCGGCAGTCCGATTACCCTCACGGCCATAGACGATTATGATCCGGCAGAAGGGCTCTACACTTTCGAATGGACCAACGCCGCGGGAGAAATCCTCGGCAATACCAACACCATCGAAGTTACAGAAGAAAGCATCTACACGGTCAGCGTAGCACTGGCCAATACGGACGAAGAAGACCCGACCTTTCAGGCCTGTTCTTCGTCATCCTCCGTATTTGTCGGCCCTGCATTTGACTTTGAGCTGACGCAAGACGCTGAAGAATCCTGCTACGAGGAAAACTACATCGACTTTGCTCCGGACACGCCCGTTACCGGCGAATGGTCCTACCAACTGCAGGGATCCACGGATGAGCCGACGGTATTGGGCGAGGGCTATGAATGGGAAGTGGCGGTGGAAGAGCTTCCCGGCCCCGGCACTTATGACATTATCTTCCGGGCGGAAGACCCGATCTTGGAAGGCTGCATCGTGGAAAAACGCGCCCAACTGGTCGTCGCTCCGTTACCGGAATTTGAGGTCAATGTCATCACCCCCACCAGTGACTGTGACAATCCGAGCGGAAGCTTCGAATTCACCATGCTATCGGATGCAGAGACCGTGACCATTGTGGAGACAGGGGAAGAGTTTCCGGATGTAACCGAAGGCGAAACCCTTGGGCCAATAGAAAACCTGCCTCCCGGCGTCTATACCATTACGGCCGAAAATGAAGGCTGTACCTACACGGAAACAGTAAGTATCGAGAATACCAGTCCGCCTGATGGGCTGGATGATTATAGCATTGTGACCACAGCTGAGCGCTGTACCAATGACGACATACTGGACGGAAGGATTTTGATTACTTTTCCAGCGGATGGCTCGATCACCACTGCCAACTATGTTATCACGCGTGAAGAAGATGGCGAACAATTTACCGGTTCTACCGACGATATGCCCTTGGCGGTTCCCCACGGCACTTATGCCATTGAGATTTCCACGCCCGATGGCTGTGCCGTCACCGCACCGCAAACCTATGAAATCCAAGAAAAAGCCTTGGTTGACTTTAGTGTGCCTTCGGCACCATTGGCTTGTGAGATTTTCTTTTTTGAACCTGAGAATGCAGACGATATCGACTACACCATCACAGGCCCGGATGGCACGGATATCAGCCCTCAGCCAAACGGCCTTTATCCCTTGGATCAACAGGGCGTTTACTTGGTTCGCGGTGAAGACCCAAATGGCGTGGACTGCCCTCGGATTAGAGAAATGGACCTGACATTGACCGGGCAGGTGGAATATGAATTGGAAGGGCCTTTTTATGATTGTGAAACCGGACTACGGTATGAGGCAGCGATCGATCCTGCATTTGATGAAGCGGACTATGTTTACCTCTGGAGGACCTTTCCACAGGGGGAAATCATCGGCAGGGAGCGGATCTTCACCCCAAGCCGGGAAGGCAATTATACCTTAGATGTCCAACCCAGAAATGGCACCGGCTGCCCGGCACCTTGGATAGAATTTGACGTTCCGGTTATTGTGCGCAATATTCCGGTGGAAGTGACCTTGGAGACCGGCATTTGTTCGGACAGCCCAGAAGGGACGCTCCGAGCGGACTTTGAAGCACCCGCTTCTGCCAATCTCGAAGTAGTCTGGTTCAGAACGAATCAGGCTGGCATCAATGTCCGAATGCCTGAATTTGATGGTCAATCAACCATTACCGTTACAGCAGCAGGCAGCTACCAAGTCGAATTGGTCAATTCCACCAATGGTCAACAATGCACGGTGGGCTCGGATGAAATCACGGTGATGAGCTCCGATAATGAACCTCCAATATTGGAAGAAAGCTATACCATTTGTGCAGCAGAAGGCATTACGGAGACGCTGACGACAGAAGAAAACTGGCAAGCCTATGAGTGGTGGAGAGAGGATCAGTTGGTCAGCACCGACCCCACTTTTACGCCGACAGAAGAAGGGGATTACACCTTGATCGTTACTGATATGGCCCAATGTTCCTTTGCTGTCCCCTTCGAGGTGATCGAAGACTGCGGGCTTCAGGTGACCACGCCTGACGCCATTATTCCTGGAGATTCTGATCGGAATTTTGTGGTCTATGTCAATGATTTCGTAGATGAGATTTCGGTATTGATCTACAATCGCTGGGGCGAGCTAATTTTCCACTGCATTCAGGAAAACATTGCCGAAAACGCTCCTTTCTGCACTTGGGACGGAAAAGTCAACGATAAAAAAGTGCCCGTCGGAACCTATCCGGTGGTAATCAAGTTAAAAAGCAATGCCCAAGGAATAGAACACACCATTAAGAAAGCTATAGTTGTAATTGAATAAATATGATCGCATTGATTTCTCCGGCGAAGACGCTGGATATGAGTACTACTGATATTTCACTGGCTACCCAGCCAGACTTTAAGACCGACATCAAGGCCTTGGTCAGCATCATGAAGAAAAAATCCGCTGAGGATATCAAACAACTGATGAAAGTCAGTGATAACATCGCCCAGCTAAATGAAGAGCGCTACCATAACTTCCACAAGGACTTTACTGCTGAAAACGCCAAACAGGCCCTATTGGCTTTCAAAGGGGACGTGTACCGCAGCATGGACGTGGACGATTACTCTGAAGAAGACCTGGCCTTTGCCCAAGACCACCTCCGCATCCTTTCCGGACTTTACGGACTCCTCAAGCCCATGGACCTTATCCAGCCCTACCGACTGGAAATGGGCATTGGCCTAGAAAACAAAAAGGGCAAGAACCTCTATGAATACTGGGGCACCAAAATCTCCAAGGCCATCAACAAAGCGACTGATGGCCAGCCAGTAATCAATTTGGCATCTCAGGAATATGCCAAAGCAGTGGACAAAAAAACCCTTAAATCCCCCATGATCCATGTCAACTTCAAAGAACACCGGGATGGAAAACACAAAGTCATCGGCATCTTTGCGAAGCAAGCGAGGGGTATGATGGCAGACCACATCATCAAGCATAAAATCACCGATCCTGAACAATTGAAGCTTTTCAACCGCGAAGGCTATGAGTTTTCTGAACCGCAGAGCAAAGAAAATGAGTGGATCTTCGTTAGGTAAAAATTGGAAGGTTGAAAGATTGGAAGATTGGGTATTGATAAAGCTGAAGGTTAAATTTCCATTTGTCCTTTACCGATCAATGCTGATTTCCGCTTGACTTCACCAGTAGCACAAATCCCATATGAAAAAACAAGTTTTGCTTTGGCTCACGCTGCTGTTCTTGGCCAGCTCATGTGCGGCTACAAGGTTCTCATCCAGTCGCGTGGAAAAGGGTCAGGCAAGTTATTATGCCGACAAGTTCAATGGCCACAAAACGGCCAGTGGCGAACGCTATCGCCCGGTTAAATTGACCGCGGCACATCGCACCTTACCCTTCGGCACTGTCGTAAAAGTCAAAAATCTCCGCAACGGCAAAACCGTCAAAGTCCGCATCAATGACCGGGGGCCTTTTGTCCGTGGACGCATCATCGACCTATCAAAAAAAGCCGCAAGGCAATTGGACATGATCCGAGCGGGTGTGGTACCGGTGGAAGTAAGGTATTAAGGGAAAGGGTGATAAAGCCATCGAAATGGCTACCCTCATCTTTTCTGTTTGATCCTGAATAAGGCCTGAACAGGGATCAAGCAATATTTCTGGGGGGACGAATTTTGACATGGTCTTATAAAAGAAAATTTCATACCGTTAAAACGATGGACTTCCTCCATAGGGCAAGCGCCATTAAAAAAAATGCCCCTATTTGCATTTAAATCTTCCGTTCCTACGGAACTTATCCTTTTGTGTGTAATCATTTTTTGTTGTCACCTGCACCTTCTATATGACCCTCCGCCAAAGGCGGGTTAGGCAGGATGCTCAGATGCTAACGCATATTGAGGGTTTAATGCCGTTTAGTTAAGGCCATTTCCCCGTTTTCACCTGCTAGGAGTTTCTTTTCTATTTGACTTTAACTGTATGGCTTTGGCCATTTTGGTGGGTTTTATCCTTTTCCTTTTTTCCCCCGAAAGCCTTCGGGGCAGGCTATTGATGAAAAAAGAAAGAAAAAAATCTAGGTCGGTGGTCTGCCTTTTAAAATGGAACATGGATTTAACCTGCGACCGAGATCCGTCGCCCATTTTAATTTCCACCCGATGGCTACGACCTAAAAGCGAGTGGGTCTCGCTGTTCCACGACGCGAGCCAACTCACTTTCTTAACGGCCTCCACCATTGGCTGGAAAACAGGCATACTAAGGGCCGTCAAAAGGAAGCGATACCTTTTTTGGGCCTTATTAACCTCAGTTCGATTATAAAATCGTCACTGCGAGGCTTAGAGGGAGATATGAGGGGTGGAAGCCGTGGCAGTCTCAGTATTTCGGGATGGCCACACCCTTTTCCAACCCACATCCTCCTTGAAAGGGTTCGCTTTTAATACTAAAATTAAGTCGAGCTCAGGTTAATAGTTTAAAAGTGCTTGCCCTGGGGGGATCTGCCAATTTTCATTATAGAGTAAAATGTCCCAACTTTTCGGCTTGATCCATGAAGGGTCTATCCGGATCTAAAAAAAAGCTACCTCATTCGAAGTAGCTTTTTGGATTCATATCAAAATTCAGTGATCAAGGCTCCAGCGCCTTCACACCTGGCAATTCTTTTCCTTCCATGTATTCCAACAAAGCCCCTCCGCCTGTGGATACAAAAGACACTTTCTCTCCAAAACCGAATTTGTTCACGGCAGCAGCTGAATCACCGCCACCGATCAAGCTGAATGCACCGGCTTCAGTAGCCGAAACGACTGCCTCAGCGACCGCTTTGGTCCCTTTGTCGAAGCTTTCCATTTCAAACACACCCATAGGGCCATTCCAAAGGATGGTTTTGGAATCCTTGATGACATCGGCAAAAATCTTCCTTGTTTCCTCCCCGATGTCCAATCCCATCCAGCCATCAGGAATTTCACCACTTTTGGCTTTTCCCTGCTCAGCATCATTGGCAAATTCCTTGGAAGTGATATTGTCCACAGGAAGGTAAAGGTTAACGCCCTTTTCTTTGGCTTTCGCTTCCAATTCCTTCGTCAAGTCCATCTTGTCCGCTTCCAGTAGTGAATCACCGATGCTTCCGCCTTTTGCTTTGGCAAAGGTGTATGACATCCCACCACCAATGATCAGGTTGTCCACCTTATCGAGCAGTTTTTCGATGATCAATATTTTGTCGGAAATTTTGGCTCCACCCATGATCGCTGTCAATGGCCTCACGGGATTACCCAGTACTTTATCAGCATTTTCCAATTCTGAAAGCATCAAGTAACCACACACTTTGTCGTTAAAGTTTTCTGCAACAATGGCAGTAGAAGCGTGGGCACGGTGCGCCGTCCCAAATGCATCATTTACATAGATATCACCATGTGCTGCCAGTTTTTTGGCAAATCCCGCATCTCCTTTAGTTTCTTCATCGTAAAACCGAAGGTTTTCCAAAAGCAAGACTTCCCCACCTTTCAGCGCAGCAGCTACTTGTGTCGCCTCATCACCGATACAGTCGGGAGCAAATTTCACTGGTCGATCCAGCGCTTTTTCCAGATCCAGCAGGATATGTTTTAGCGAAAACCGCTCATCAGGACCACCTTTTGGCCTTCCCAGGTGAGACATCAAAATCACCGCTCCTCCATCATCCAATATCTTGTTGATGGTAGGCAAGGCTGCTTGGATCCTAGTGTCATCGGTTACTTCAAAATTAGCGTCCAGTGGCACATTAAAGTCCACTCTTACCAACGCTCTTTTACCTTCAAAACTGAGGTTGTCAACAGATTTTATCCTACTGTTCATGGTTAAATAGGTTTTTTATATGATTTATTTCTTTAAGTTACTAAAAGATCGACCCCACCCTGGACGCCACATGGCCTATCGCGCCGCGGCCCTTCTCAGCCGGTCATTGACCGCTTTTCCAAGTCCTCTTTCGGGCATTTCTCCGGACAAGATCACACTTACATCCTGCTTATCCAAATAACGCATTGCGGCAAACAACTGTTGTGCTGCTTCCTTGAAATCACCTGCTGCACTCAACACCCGCTGATGCTCAGCAGGAACCCCCTCAAACGTTTTGGTAAAGCTCAGTACACCAAACCGCTCATTTTTTTCCAAATAATGTGGCACCAGCTGCTCCAAGTCCCCTACAATAAAGGGAATGCGGGGCGCATAGTGGCTCTTGAGCATTCCGGGAGATTTTGGATTACTGCTGGACTGTGGCAAAATCAGCACATTTCCCACTGCTTTTTTAATATCAGCCACCTCGATTCCTCCCAAACGGTAGATCGTAATCTGCCCTTCTTCCACACCCACTATCGTGCTTTCCAAGCCTACCTGACAATTACCGCCATCCAACACATAATCGATTTTTCCTTCCAATTGATCTACTACGTGGCTGGCACAGGTAGGGCTAATATAGCCAAAAGGATTGGCACTTGGTGCTGCCAGTGGAAAATCCAACGACAACAGCAACTCCCGGGTCAACGGATGACTGGGAACCCTTACGGCCACTTGGTCCAATCCACTCGTTACCAAGTCCGGTACTATGTTTTTTTTCGGAAGAAGCAATGTCAACGGCCCAGGCCAAAACGCCTTGGCCAATGCTTCAAGCTCTGAAGGCATTGTGGTCGTATATTCACTGATCTGCTCAATGCTACCGGTATGAACAATCAGCGGATCAAAGCTCGGTCGGTTTTTGGTTTCGAATATTTTACTTACCGCTGCAGCATTCAGGGCATTTCCCGCCAGACCATACACGGTCTCCGTAGGAATACCTACCAACTCCCCCTGCTCCAATAGCTGCTTGGCTTTGTCAATATCCTTTCCGATTGTAGTCATTAAGATTCCGATTCGGTACCACAAAATTCATCAATCCACTCTCTGGCATCCTCATAGCCCAGTCCAAGTGCCGTTTTGAGATGCATACAGCCTTCCTCTTTTTTATTCAATGCACTCATCTCGGTAACGCCCAAAAGGTAAAAAGCCGCCCCATTCGTATCATCAATTGCCACGGATCGCTTCAATGCATTGATGGCTTCGAGTGGATTGTTATTGCCCACCAGGGCTTTTGCCCGGTTAAAATGCGCCAAAGCTTGGTTTGGATCCACCTGAAGGGCATTGTCAAAATCCAAGATGGCATCTTCGTACTGCTCCATCCCCAACAGCGCCAACCCTCGATTATAATAAATATCGGTTTGATTAGGATCCAGGGAACTGGCCATATTGTAATTGATCACAGCATCCTTAAACGCCTTTTTCTCCAGATAAGCGTTTCCGAGATTTAAATAAGGCTTGTAAGAAGTAGAATCTTTCTCCATGGCCACTTTGAAGTTTGCAATGGCCTCGTCCCATTTTCCCTGTTCAAAAAATGCTACTCCTTTGGCATTATGGGCTTCTGTATGGTTGGGATTTTTTTCGATCACCCGATCAAAATAGGTGATCGCTTCCTTAAATTTTTCTAATCGCATTTCCTTTATGCCGGCATCGTATAATTCCTGCTCGGAGGGTGAGCATCCCCATAGCAATAACGCCATCAAAGGAAGAATAAATAGCTTTTTCACTTTTGGTAATTTTTCAGACAAAGATACGAATTATAAGGAAATTGACAGCTTATTAATCCGATCTTTAGCAGATAGACAATCCTGTCCGGCAGAAAAGGGATTTACAAAGCATCTTGATTGTGCTTAGCCCTCTTCACGGGCAAAATAACTCCCTACAGAATATTAGCACATGACCTCTGACTTGCTGGTCTTTTCCAACATTCTCAAGATCGAGTCGTTTGCCTTGACCACATCCGGGATCGTCTCGTATTTCACCCAAGCCAAATCCTTACTCTCCTCACTGATGGTCAGTGGCTCGTCCATGGCCGCTTCGATCAGGAAACGCACATCGTAATGAAAATGCTGCGGGTCACGGTCATTGGCAGGAATGATATGTTTGTCGATATCAAAAATCCCCCTGTCCACAAGTTTGAGCGATATCAGTCCACTTTCCTCCCGGGCTTCATTCATTGCCACCTCTAGTAGGTTCTCATTTCCATCTGCATGGCCACCCAGCTGGAGCCAGCGGTTTAGCTTCCGGTGATGGGTAAGCAATGCATGCGTCCTGGTCTTGTTTACGATCCAAGCTGATGCGGTAAAATGCCCTTCCTTCCTGTCCCTCAGAAATGCCAGCGGATCTTCTGTCAGTTTGATAAATTGCTGCACAAATAGCTGCTCTTCTTCAAACGGTGTCCGGTAACTTTTCAGTGCTTTTTTAAGTTCTTCTCGATTCATAGGATGTTTACTGCGGATTAAATATTGCTTCAATAAAGGATTCAAAGGAACGGGCCTTGGTGTACAGCCTGTCTGAATAGACCGTTACCAAAATCTTGATCATTTGAGGCTTGTGATTTACCGACACTTTTTCTATAGCAACATTCCCAAAAAGTTGGTCGGTACGTTCTGCCGTGAAGGTTGCTTTGGGCTTTAGGTATTGTTTTTCGGTGGTATTGACTCCAGAGGCTTTTTCTTGAATCGTCCGGTCCAAACTCACCCTTTCATACCCTAAATCTACAATTCGCTGGCCAAAAGCAAAGAAAAGTCGGGAAAAAGTTTTCGAATTTAAGGGCAAATCGTACGATATGGCTATTCCATTGGCATATGGAGACCTGAAAACCTGTAATTCAGGAACAGTTTCCTCTCCTTTTTTTTGAAGAAGATAATTACTATAAATCAGTTCAAAAATCTCCTTTCCTTCCGGTGATGCCATCCATTGGAACAGGGCTGCCACTTCCTCCTCTTCCTGTACGAAGTTCTCCTTATGGGTCAAAGCTGTATTCTTATCGGAAAACAGCTTTTTTAAAATATCATCTACAAATTTCATTCAGTCGCTAATTTTTATCCTGCCATCTGCCAAGCTCACGATTTCGCCTTCGTCTTCCATTGTCCTCAAAAGCCTGACGGCGTACGCATCAGTGCTGGATAATTCCGCCTTGGCCAGTAGGTCCTGAAAGGTAAACGCATCTCCACCCGCTAAAGTTTGCAGAAGCTTCGCTCGCACTTCTTCTTGGTAGCTTGGTGCATTGGAGGCCTTCTTTTTTTCCAGACAAACATCGCACACACCACACTGTTCATCGGTCTCTTCTCCAAAATAGGCAAGCAGCTGTTGGGTACGGCAGATTTGGGCATTGGTTACGTAAGCGACCATGGCCTTTGCCTTTTCCACACTGGTATCCCTTCGCTCAGCGATTCGTTTGGTATTCAATGGAAGGCGTCCCGCATCATGTCGATGGGTCAAAAAAGTCACTTGCGGTTGGTCTTTTTTCTTGTTATAAGCCGCAATGTCCAAGTTATCCATCCGCTCAAGCAGCTTCACGACTTCACTTTCAGCAATATTGAGTACATTGGCCAGCTTATCTTCTCGGATCTTTAGGTACTCGGAAAAAAGCTCTCCTCCGTACATCCTCAGCAGGACTTTAATCATTGGATCCAAAGCGGCATGAGCAATTTGGTATTCATATAGCCTGCTCTGACCAATGAGAAAATGAAACGTACTCGGACTATAATACCCCTCACTCAACTCTACCAATGCCTCTTCTTTAAGGATTTTCAGTGCATTGTACGTCATCAGCAGGTCCAAATTATAGGTATTGGTAAATGCGATAATATCAAAGTCATAGCTTACCATCAGGCTACTGCCCACAGCAATGCGGTAATAATTGGCGAGGCTTTGATATACCCGCTTGATAAAATCAATGGGCGGATAGGATTGCTCCGCACGGTCCACCAGCACATCAATATCCTTATCATGGTAGATCAATACCGCAAAGGCCTTCCATTCGTCACGACCTGCCCTTCCGGCTTCCTGATAATAGTTTTCCAGATTTTCTGGCAAGTCCACATGGATCACGACCCTAACATCGGGCTTATCGATTCCCATACCAAAAGCATTGGTCGCCACCATCACCCTGACTTTATTGTTTTTCCAATCCATCTGTCGCTGTTCGCGCAGTACTTTATCCAAACCAGCATGGTAAAAAGTCGATGATATCCCCAAGCGATAAAGTGCTTGTGCCAATTCTTTGGTAGCCTTTCTGCTGCGCACATAAACGATCGCCGAACCGCTTACTTTCTGAAGGATCTCCATGGCCTTTTCCAGCTTGTTCTCTGCTTTCCTAACAGCATATGACAGGTTTTTGCGGGCAAAGGACTTTATAAATACGGCGGGATCCTTTAGCGCTAACTTCTCCATGATATCTGTCTTGACCTGCACGGTGGCCGACGCGGTAAGGGCAATAAAAGGCACCTTGGGATGATATTCCCGCAGGGCAGCGATTTCCAAATAGGGAGGCCTGAAATCATATCCCCATTGGGAAATACAGTGTGCCTCATCAACGGCCACCATATTTACATTCATGCGCTTAAAACGCTCAATGAACAGGTCTGACTTCAGCCGCTCAGGCGAGACATAGAGAAACTTATAATTCCCATAGATGCAATTGTCCAAGGTGGTGTCAATCTCCCGCTTGCGCATACCAGAATAAATGGCCGTAGCCAGCACTCCCCGATTCCGCAAATTGTCCACTTGGTCTTTCATCAAGGCGATCAACGGGCTGACCACCACACAAATCCCCTCTTGCATCAATGCCGGCACCTGAAAGCAAATGGACTTGCCCCCACCAGTAGGCAATAGCGCCAAGGTGTCCCTTCCGGCAGCTACAGAAAGGACAATATCCAACTGCATGGGCCTAAAATCATCGAACCCAAACACCTTTTTCAACACTGAAAGCGCCTTTGTCTTCAATTTACCAATCGATTTTTTTCTTGTCTAAAAATGTCCTAATCCCCTTTTTGCAGTCTGCCGTTTCGCGGGCTTTTGCATTCATCATGGCCGCATAGTCCAAGGCTTCTTCCAAGGACATATCCTGAACTGCAGCGATCATCTTTTTGGTCATGGCCATGGAATCACCGGAGTTTTGCTCAATGAGTCCTTGGGCCACTTGGTAAACACGCCCTTCCAGCTCATCTATCTCAAAAACATCATTGACAAGCCCCATCTCCCGAGCAACAGGTGCTGCCACCAATTCCCCGGTAAGCAAGAGCTCCTTGGCCTTTCCTTCTCCCAGCTTGCGCAAGAGAAACACCAGCACCATCGCTGGCACAAATCCAATCCTCACCTCTGTATATCCCATTTTGGCAGAGGGCACAGCATAGGCAAAATCACACACTGAAACCAGCCCACAGCCACCCGCCAACGCATGCCCCTGCACTTGAGCGATGACCACTTTGGGAAACGTATAAATCCTGAGAAATAACGCTTTGAGCTTTTCACTATCGTCTAGGTTTTCCTCAAACGTATTATCCTGCATCTTTTCGATATCCTGCAGGTCAGCACCAGAGCAGAACACCTTGCCTTCTGCCTTGATAATGACAACCTTCACCTCACCGGCCGCCTCACACTTATCCAATGCCTGCTGAAGTCCACTGACCATCGCAGCATTCAGTGCATTTCGCTTTTCGGGCCTGGCCAAAATCACGTAGCCAATACGGTCTTTCTGCTCAAATTTTACTTGCTCTTCCATATTTCGGGGAGTTGGTTGAATGAAGATAGGGCGCCCAAGCTGTTCTTCCAAAAAAATACATTCACTCACTCAAAAATAAGCCTGACGGCTCCCTTACTGGTGAAAAATTCACTTGTTTCATTCATTTTTTTCCACTTGTCGCCATCGAAAAAGGCGGCTGATACCGCTGTATTTTCCATCAACATGCCCCCTCCATTCCGAGCCATCACCACATGGCCATTGGGCAAGAAAACCAGAAATTCATTTTCTTGACCTGCAAAAGCCAATGGTAAGCATGTAGAGGGTTGGTGCACCATTCTGTGGGGAACGACCTGATAACCGAGGTCCTTTTCGGGAACTAATTGCTGAAAAGAACCTGCAAAATCCCTGGAATGATAATCCATCGCCACTCCCTCTCCAAGGCTATACACATAAAGCTGCTCTTGATGATCCCTGCCAAAATACGACCACCAGCTCCCTGCAATAAGCCAAAAAATAACCAAAACGGCGCCATAGGCAAATGCTTTTTTTCTTCTTACCAAAAACAAGTAAAGGCAGACCATCAGCCCCCAAAGCAAAAACACGGTCGTCACTTTTAGGGTAATACCATCAGTCTGGGCATAAGGAAGGGTGTCAAAAAGGAAAACACCACTGTTCATGATTTGTAGCAATCGTTCCAGAAGCCAGCCCAACGGCCCCCATGTCCAGCCGGCCAATGAAAGCAACATAAACGGCAAACCGACTGCCATGACCACAAAAGCATTTGGAATGACCCACAGATTGGACAGCAAAAAATAATTGGGGAAGACGTGAAAATAGTACGCCGACAACGGAAAAGTGGCCAACTGGGCAGCGATGCTGACCGATGTGATTTCCCACAGATAATACAGCACCTTATTTTTGGGCAGCCAAATGGACACAATGGCCGGCTGCAAGATCAAAATACCAAACATGGCAGCATAGGAAAGCTGAAACCCTACTTCAAAGATTATGTACGGATTAAAGAGCATCAGTAGTAATGCTGAAATGGCCAAGGTATTGAACACGGAAGGGCTTCTGGACTGCATCTGGGCAAGCGAAAGCACGGTAAACATCGTCGCTGCCCGCATGACAGATGGAGACATTCCTGTAAGCATGGCATACACCCAAATGAGCACCACCACTACGGTCAAAAACACCACTCGTTTTGACCTAGAAAGCTGTGAAGGCTTAAAAAACAATAGAAAAAAGCCATAGATCATCCCTACATGCAAACCAGAAACCGCCAGCACATGCATGGCTCCTGCAGTGACATAGGCCTCACTGACCGCTTCTCCCAAGTCAGCTTTTTGTCCTAGCAGCAGGGCTTTCCCCACTTCCAGCGCATGACTATCCTCAAAAGTTTCCTCTAAGTGCCTTCCAAGTTTTTCCCGTGCCAGTATCACCGGATCAAACAGCGAAAGCTTTTCAACTTCCCCCAAGCGGAAAACCATGTCTCCCAAAAAGTGCTGGTGATGCACCTGCTTCCTGGCCATAAATTTCCGGTAATCAAACGCCTTGGGATTTTTGGGAGGAGCGATACACTGTGGCATCCCGACCACCCAAACCACATCCCCCGGCCGCAACGGTTTTTCTAGCCGATGATAGATCAACACCCTTCCGCTGGCTTTTTGATAGCCCGTGTCCGTTTGGACATACTTGACAGCCAATTCATTCCCATAGGTACTGTTCTTGGGCTCATCCAGCGAAAGCACCTCTCCCAGATATCCCTGTACCTCTCCAAGATGCAAAAGATGGTCATCGTGTGTAGTGACATCTTTCCAGCTGGAAAAAGTATAGCCACCAATCACCAACAGTAGGTAGGCCAAAACAGGAAAAACCGCCCGAAACCCGTAACGCTTATTGTTACCATTAACGATCGCAAACCCAAGATAAATCAGTAAAACCATTGCTATCACGGCCAAAAGGACCGCAGAAGAAAGCATGCCGCCCATAACCGAATAGCCTACTATCCCAGCCATAAAAAACAGGACGTACCTCAAAAAAGGAAACTCATTAAACTTCATAAAAAACTGAAAAAGATCAACTTATAATTTAATATTATTCCTATAAAAAGCAAGAAACAAAAAAGGCTTCCTTTTCAGAAAGCCTTTTTCAGTAAAACATTTAATTATTAATCGTCAAATCAAAATCGATATCCGATACTCACACCGGCATTTACTTCCACCGCTGCAAACCTGTCATTCACCTCCTCACTGAAGCCCCTGGCGATGTTCACATAAGGTGCAATGGCAAACTTATCACTTTGCACCCATTTATAGCCTACACCAATACCGATCATGCCACTGTTCATGTCTGTCACAATGGTATTTCCGTTATCATCAGGCTCGGTAAAATCACCGAAACGGTACTTAAAGAAGGGATAAACATAGATATTCCCTTGTTCAGGATCGTTGTTCAGAAAATAGAAATTATACGAGACCAATAAACTACTGGTATTATATTTTTTCCCATCGCCTTGGCCCTTATAACCAAAGCGGTCATTGATCAGGTATTCTACTCCGATAGACTGGTCGCTGTCCACGAATCGTTCATAACCGATTTCTACAGAACCCTGAACGATCGTATTCAAAATGTTCAATTTGATTTCATTTGGGTTGTAATCGGTTTGGGCATAAGCTCCCAGCATCATTCCTGAAAAGAAGATAGTAAGTAATAGCTTTTTCATAACGTAATTAATTCAAATAATAGGTATTAATAATAAAAACTTGGTAAATTTTAAAATGCAGTACAAATAATAATGAAATCATTACAAATATCGCTCCATTTTGTAATGAAGGATGTCACATTCTGAAAAAACATCTCCAACTTTCTTGAAACCAAACTTTGCATAAAGTGGAACCGCGTGTAGTTGGGCATGTAGATAAAGGCATTTCCCTTCTGCCTCTGCAGTGCTTTTGACATCCTCGATAACAGCTTGTACCAGTGCCGTGCCCACGCCCTTACCCCGGTCCTTTTCCAGTACGGCAAAACGCTCCAGTTTCACACCATTTTCGGTAAACCTCCATCGGGCTGTCCCTGCTGGCTCACCTTCAGCCAAGGCCAAAAAATGAATGGAAAACTCCTCAAACTCATGATATTCTTCGGCTGGGGGCACATTTTGTCCTACCACAAAAACTTCCTGACGAATCGCAAAAACCTGCTTTAAGGCGGCCTTATTCGTTACCTTTTTGACGGTCACTTCGTTCATTTCTGGATTTTTCTTTTTGCAGATCGTCCTGATCGTAAGCTGCTATAATTGATTTAACGAGTTTGTGGCGGATGACATCCTTTCCGCTGAGATTAACGAGCCCAATGCCTTTGACATCTTTGAGCACGCGAAGTGCTTCACGAAGGCCGGATTTTTGCTTGGTGGGCAAATCCACTTGGCTTTGGTCACCATTGATGATCACCTTGGAGTTTGGCCCCATCCGGGTCAAAAACATCTTGATCTGCTCCCTGGTCGTATTTTGCGCCTCATCGAGCAGCACAAAGGCATCGTTCAGCGTCCTACCCCTCATGTACGCAAGCGGGGCGATTTCAATCACCCGGTTTTCCTGATAAAATTTTAATTTTTCTGCGGGGACCATATCGCCCAAGGCATCATAAATTGGCCTCAGGTAAGGATCCAGTTTTTCCTGTAGATCGCCGGGCAAAAAGCCCAGGTTTTCACCAGCCTCCACGGCCGGCCGTGTGATAATAATCCGCTTCACTTCGCGGTTCTTTAATGCACGAACAGCCAATGCCACAGCAATATAAGTCTTGCCAGTTCCGGCTGGCCCTAGGGCAAAAACCAAGTCATTCTTATAGGCAGCATCCACCAGCTTGCGCTGGTTGGTGGATTTTGGTTTGATGGCCAAGCCCTTGTTGCCATAGACGATGATGTCATTTTTTGGGTCTTCCTCAAAGGGCACACCTTCCAGCTCAATGTATTCCTTGACGTTCTCAGGAGTGACCTGACCAAACCTGTTGAAATGCTGCAGCAGCATATTGAGCACATCGTTGATCCGAATGATTTCGGGAGCCCTGCCCTGAATGCGAATTTCATTTCCGCGGGAAACAATTTTGCTTTTGGGAAATGCCGCAGCAATTTGGCGGATGTTCTCATTCTCAGTTCCGAGAAAATCCAAAAGCGGAATATTTTCTAAAGTAATTACCTTTTCTACCAATCCGTTAATGTGTATTTAGGGTTGTCAGATTATTCTTACAAGAATAAAATTTCTATTTTTGTTTATACTTTACAAAAGTACAAAATTTTAATTGACTTCGTTCTATGGCCTTAGTAACATTCCTGTCAGATTTTGGAGATGGCGATTATTATGTACCTGCAGTCAAAGCCAAGATGTTATCCATTAACCCTCAGCTCAATATCATTGACATCACGCATAAAGTTGAGGCTTATGACATCGCACATGCGGCATTTGTCCTGAGATCTGTTTACAAGGAATTCCCCAAGGGCACCATTCATTTGGTAGCCCTCAACAGTACCAGCAGCATGACCGACGGCTATATCGGCATCAAGCTGGAAGAACACATCTTTGTCGGCCCCAATAATGGTGTCCTTAGCATGCTGGCGGATTACGATCCGGGCATTGTGGTAAAATTTGCCGACATCCACATCAAGGACAGCACTTTCCCTGCCAAGGACATCCTAGCTCCCATAGCCGCCAAAGTAGCCAGTGGAGCAGCGATCCATGATTTTGGCGGACCGCTACAAGCCATCCGCCAAATGATGCCCCGTCAAATCAAAGCAACAAAAAAACAGATCGTCGGCCATGTACTGCGCATGGATGGCTATGGCAACCTGATCACCAATATTCCCAAAAGTGTCTTTAACCAACTGAACCCTGGCAAATTCTCTGTCGAATTTAGCCGCGAGGTAATGACCAAGCTCCATCCATCCTATGACAGCGTAGAACCCGGAGATTGCTTCGCCCTGTTTAATAGTCTGGACTTTTTGGAAATCGGCATTAACCACGGTCATGGAGGAGATTTACTGGGATTAAAATACGACAGTCCAGTGGTGATCAATTTTCACCGGGAAGAGGAATAGAAAAAACACACTGACCTCCAAACACTTAAATCTCTTCACGTGATTTTATCGCAAAAAAAATAAAATTAGTAGGGTAAAGCTATTGCATAGCAAAAAATCTTTGTCCATATTTGCATCCCGTTCGGAACGGAACAGGTTAAAAGCATAGTGAAATACTATCAAGCCTTGGTGGCGGAATTGGTAGACGCGTTGGTCTCAAACACCAATGAGGTAACACTCGTGCCGGTTCGACTCCGGCCCAAGGTACTAGAAACCCCTTCAGATGAAAATTTGAAGGGGTTTTGTCGTTTACAGGGCAAACCGATGTGAAATGTTATGGTTTTACGCTGGATCAAGGATCACGCAATACTTCTGGGGGGCGAAGTATTTTTAAATGGATTTTTGAAATTCACTTTTCTCACTATTGCTTAAAATGGGTTTTAGCGGGAATTGATAATCATTAGAATGGTCATGGCTGCTAAAACCATACCCCTTTAGCCTTGCTATTTTACCATGGGTTGAACCCCATGGCTATGTATATACCGCCCCGCTGGAGCTGGATTTTTAATACCAGCCACCAAATCCTTTCTACTTAGTCTTCACCTCTCCCCAGCATTTATACTTGATCCAGTTACCCCCTTGACTAAACGACATTGAAGGTCGTGTTTATAATGCCAGCGGCATGGTCTATATAGTAACCTGCGGATTCATCCGCAGGAGGCTAAGTGGTACCCGACCACTCCAAAGAGTGCCAGCGGCACGGAAGATATACACCATCATACATGGTATCTTTGGCTAGGACAATGCCACTTAAACAGGGAACATTAAATGGATCATCCCACCATGTGTTCAACCCATGGCTATGGATGTGAGGCCATTTCGTGGCTTTCAAATTTATTACTTTGTACTTTTTCTTCTTTGACTATAATAGAAAGAAATCAACGATCCACCTCTTCTTTAGTCTAATGAGCGTTCGATTAAGCTACGATGCTGCTTCCCCATACTTTATCGCCTGACCAAAAATCAGCAAAAACGCTATTTACCTACGCCAACCGCGCGTTATCAGAAACCCAACATCTCTCTCTTCTCCTCCTCTTTTCCCTGCGAATGCTTAAACAACAGATAGATGCAGGCAATATCGAAAACCGCCCAAGTGAATGTACCTAGCAAAGTAAAAACTACAGTAATAAACATAACAGCAGTAATTAAGCCTAAGATCCCTATAACCTGATAAAGCTGGCCGAAAGTCTTTTTGGACTGCACCAACCCAAGGGAAAAAGGGATCAAGGAAACCCCGAAAGCCATCACTTCAAATACACCAAACCACACATCTTCCGCCCCCACTACCTTACCGGAATAGATATCAGTACCAATGATGCCTGCATTGATCAAGATCAGAAACACCACGCCAAATTGGAGCACTTTATTGTCAGTGCGCTGTCCGACCAGGTAAAAACCGTAAGCAAAGGCAGCATAAGAGATCAGCACAACGATCTTGAGCAGTGTAAAATATTCAGGCTGCTCCACTCCTGCGTCCGCCATCAACACAATATTCCAAAACACCTCATAAGAAGACACCAAAAAATAGATCACTCCCGCGATTCCCGTCCACCACAATTGGCGTTGGTCGATTGGGGAGAAAACAGGCTTTACAGTTGGCCGGGACCTTTCGGGATCATCGGTGGGCAGGTGGATATCGAGCACTTCCATGATGGTCTTTACGGTAAACGCCCTTGGGGTCACTTCCCCCGCCTCGATTCGCTGAATGGTGCGTACATTGATATTGCAACGTTCTACCAGTTCTTCTTGGGTCATTCCTTTGGAAAGGCGGTGCTGCTGTATGACCTTTCCGAGTTCAGGTTGTTTCATCGTTAATAGCGTTTGATTGACCATTGCAAATTGGAGTTTATTCAACTAACATCACCCGAAAAGCAAGCGGATTTGACCCGACATTTGCCCGACATTGCCCCCAAAACCTCCGAGAAGGCCATTTTGGAAACTTTTCTATCACCTCAGCAAGTACATTTTCCCGTATCCTTTTTTGAATGCCTTGTCCCCAGCCGTGGCACGGTGCTCTACAAACTGCCCGTCCTTTCGTACCAGTACCCTGTAAATATACACCCCATTTGCCAACTGATCACCAAATTCGTCTTTGCCATCCCAGGCATATTCGCTGATGTTATTGCCGATCTTGACAGGCCCCAACTCCTCCTGAAGAATTTCACGTACTACTTTTCCCGTGACCGTCATGATCTGGATTTTGATCTCGTCGGGAGGCACTGCTCCGGTCACGGTAAACACAAAACGGACGCTGGTGCTGAATGGATTTGGATAGGGATAAAAATGGGTAATGGTAGATTCATTGATCACCTCAAAGGTTACCTCATATGGTTTCTCTCCCGCCTTATTACCGCTGGCATCCTCGGCATTGATCCGCAAGGTGTAAACCCCATCCTCTAGCGGCCCTGGCTGATACTCTACTTTAAAATCAGTATTTTTGCTGGCCTCAAACCATTTCAGGGAAGGATTGCTAAAGGCCACTCGCTCAAAGACGCAGGTTTCACAATCCCTTTTCAACTGCACCTCCACTCCGGTGGTGTCCTGCTTCAGAAGGGTTTCGTTTTCATCCTTTACCAAAGCGGATATCAGGACATTGGGCGATACGATATCACCATCCATGATATACACCCCATCAAAACTCACGTCCAACACGGGGTTTTGGTCATCTCCTGCCACCACTAGGTAATCCGCCAAATCCAGCACATTGTTTTTATAGGACTGCTCCAAATATTCCCTTGGGTTTACCGCCACATTCAGGGAGTTTTTACCAGCCTTGCCAAATGAATCAACATCCAACTCGAACGCATATGATTCCCCAGCTTTCACCGCAGGGATTTTCCGCTCAAATTCCTCAATGGTATTCTGCTGCTTATTGTGCCACGTCCACCTCAGCGTAAGGGAATCCATAAAATCATAATTGGAGATATTGACAAATTCGAAGGAAACTGCAGCCTCCTCCCCTTCCCGCAAATCGAGCTTTTCCTCCTTATCCTTAAGCAGCAGAACTCCTTCAGGCACCCCCGTATAGTTTACCTGCCACTGCATCAGCTGTCGTGGAATACGCTCTTCAGATTCCTCCAGCCGGTATTGCAGCCGTAGAAAGGGATACCTATCGGCATTGACATCTTCCAGCCTTACCTCACCATCCACCACATTTTCAAAAAGCACCGTCTCTGCTCCTGATGCGGACACGCCGATCACATCAAATGCAAACTGCCCTGCTCCCACGCTCCCTACAGTACGGGTTTGGTTGTAAAAGACAGCCCACGAGGATGCTGGCCCCACCCGTCGGGTAGCCACATTTCCTTGGTCATAAAACCCTTCCATCTGTGTGGAAAAGCTAATGGATTGGGCAGCTGCCGGCACCTCAGAAGACTTGTCAGCAAGCACCTCCACAGCTTCACCAGGCGCCATCCCCTTTCTTCCAAATAAAATATAGGGGTCTCCGTTTTTGAGATTCCGTAGCGTAGCTTCATTGGCTCCAACCTCCCTCATTTTTAGAAAAGCAGCATCGGGCCAATCCTCAAAATTCATTTGCCCCACCGAAAAAATCAACACATAATCCCCGTCTTTCAGCCCATCAATATAATCCATCAACATGGTCTGCCCCTCCCCGGTAATCCAGCCACTCCTGATATTCTGAATAATCTGGGGCGTCTTTCCACAGCTCTTCGGATCCAGCACATCAAAATCTGTCAATGGAATCACCAAATAAGGCGCCAAGCTTCGCTGATCAAAGGCCATTAAGCCAAAGGAATTGTTGGTACACCTACGCTGGAACAAGTCTTGGTTATATGCCGTCCCGTCCAGTTCGACCTGAACCTGGCCGTAGGAGAGCCCTTCTGTCTCCGATCCAAAAGTAAAAACATCCAAATCCCTTGTGGTACCTAAATACTCCCACTGTCCCGCGGCCTGATTGATCGATAGATTATAGAGCTGGTCTTCCGCAAGCTGTGCAAACTCCCGCTGAATCCACCCTTCTGGACCATCGGGAATATACGAAAAACTGCTCTTGGCCCAGGCTTTGCTTTCTCCTTCCCGCTGCTCCAAAAATTTTGTCCGCCAATAAAACGTAACCGTATCGGAAGCGTTGATTCGGTCACCAATACTTGGCTGCCACCTGGCTATCCCACGGGTAGTCACCCGTTGCTCCTTTCGCCAAGCTGAGCTGAAATCCGGCGACACATCCAACTGGAACACAATCGTCCTGTCCTCAGAGGCCTTGCCCGGCACCTGCGCGATCAGCTCGACAGCTGCCTCATCATGAATGGCATAGTCCAGCGGACTCAGGTTTTGGGTACCACTTGAAGCAATGAACTTATTTACCACAATGGCATTATTGGCATAGGTGATCTCCGGAATGGACCTTTCTGTATTTATCGAAATGGTAAACACATTGTCCCCAGAAGAGACCAATCCTACATTGGGTACCGCAAAATGCACGGTATCACGATGAAATACCGGAGCCAATTTTTGAATATCATAATTGACCAACGTCCCGTCGGGAAGCTGCCTGCTGACTTTAAAGTCGAGCGTATCCTGATGCACAATTCCAAGATTTCGCACTACAAAACTAAGATCCAACGTATCTGTCAAAGAAGTCACTGGCTCGTCATTCACATCCCCTAAATCCACTTCGTCCACATCCAAGGCATAATCCGCTTCTTTGGCAGGAAATATTCGTACCGCTGGATCCCCTAGCATGATCATTTGATTAGCGTGGGACTGATTAATAGCTGAAGTACCATAACGATCATAAAACCGCTTGTCTCCTGCTAATTTCACTTTCCCTATCGGCTGGTAAATCAAAGAGGAATCCGCAAATGCTGAATGATAAAAAGACTCCGAATACCGTCGTAAAAACACATCCACACCAATACTGGAGTGCGCCATAAAATTAGAGGCTCCCCGATCGGGGGTCAAAATCCAATCCTCACCAAAAGTATAGGCACCTCCAAAAGCATTTCCTGCATCACAGCCGTTTAGCAAGAGCACCGGGTATTTGCCTTTGTTATCGTACCCCAGCTCATCCTGACTTACGAAACCAATATCGATATCAGTGGTAGAGGTCGCTGCATGCCCAAAAAACGTCACCATGCTCACCCCTTCATTGACCTTATCGGAAATATTGATCAGTGCGACTTCTGTGTTGCTGCGCTTCCGATAGGTGGTCACCTCCCCACCAAAATAAGGCCCCTCAGCAATGCTCTCGAAACCTCGCACAAAATTATAGTATCGCTCAAGTTCAAATGCCGAAAGCCCGCCGCTCAGGTGGATCATATCTTTCTGCCAAGTGGCTGAAGCCCCAAGCGCTTCTTTCTCTTTAACCTTATTGAGGTAGTAATTGATCTCCTCCGGAACCCTTGCAGGAATTCGCCCGACCGCAATGTCTTCTCTCATAGAGCCCTCGCCATCTAGCCCCACCACAAATCGATTGTCAGTATAGGGATAACCGTATGTAGGCACCAAATCCTGTACCGAGAACATCTCAGGGTGATCTCTGTAATAGTACCTTACTCCTCCTGAATTGGTATAATTGTACATACCATAGGCCCTTCCCATAAGCAGAAGGTATTCCGGGGAATGGCGGGCAGCATACTGCCGCAAAAATTCCTTTATGGCCAAAGGAGACTTCTCTCCATAGTTAAATTGATTGTAAAGTTCATCTGCAGTAAAAGTCAGCGTTTGATGGCCACCACCGGCGGCAGATTCCCGGTACGCTGCATAAGCAGCTACTGGGTCGGTATTGGTAGATGTCGCCTGCTGAAGGCTGGGATGTGTCAGGATCAGGTAATTGGCAGCAGTCCCAAGCAAGTTCCTGAACCGCACCTGATCCAATACTGTCGGCTCAGTCACTTCCCTTTCTGCCTGAACCAACACTTCTGAGCTCATCGCAGCATTTCCCACTGGAAATTTCACCCCGCCCGCATCCTTCTCTTCTATCAGGCGAACAGGCGCCCCAAGATTGGTGACATCATAGGCCAAATAGTGATCACTGACCTGCTCCAATTGCAATTGGTAATCGCCAGCCCCCAACCTTATTCGCTCTTGGTCAAATTCTCCGGTTATTTTTTGTTTGCGATAGGTCAAAGAAGCAAAACTGACAGAAACATTATCGTTTGAACCCGAAGTACTAACAGGTGCAATCCTCACCACCATCCGACCATCAGATCCAATATCACTTGCCTGTAAATCTGCCCTATACGTTTTAAACGAATAGCCTTCCAACGCCACATCCGTCACCTTCCGCAAGCCCTCTTGGCTAGCGCCAACATACACCTCCACAAGGTGGTCAACGCCAGACCTCCCCACCATTCCAAGCGTGACCGAAGCCGAAAACTCATTGGCCATTTCGCCAAGGTCTTTGAAAACGATATCCTGAACATTGCCCCGGGTGACCACGGGTCCCGTCCATCCTTGGCCCTTATCATAGATACCCAAGTGTACCCCCAAGGAATAGGTCTGCCCCAAAGTGTATTGATCCGAAAACACTTGGGTCACTTCTGTTTCATAGCTTGTCAAATCCACGGATGCAGTACCTGGATCCCTACTGGTCATCCTTTTCCCTGGCCGCCCTGGGGTGGATGTCAGGAAAAAAACAGTAGCATCACTATGATTGTTGTACAGTGGATTGGCCATTTGCTCCGCATCGGGATAAAGCGGCCTGTCCGACTGCCCATCATTTCGTTTACCAATAAACTCCACATAATCTCCTTGATCAAAACGGCCATCATCCTGACCATGGACATAAATGGCTACCTCTTCACCACGATGATATACGCTCAGGGTCCGTGGATCGACACGAGAAGGGTTCATTCCTGATGCCGAAAGAGCAGCATAGCTAATTCTGTAAATTCCATCGGTAGTGGTTGGGATTTTATAATACGTCTTGGAATAATCAATCCACTCGGTTTGCCCTTTGGCCACCAATGCCCAAGTGATCATCAGGAGGTATAGGAAACTAGTCTTTTTCATTGTTATTAATTTTCGCTCCATCCTTTATGTAACCGAAATCCTTCCGTCAATGGCTCCAAACTCACCTTGAGACTTAAAACATGGGAGTAAGGGGTTTCAGAAACCGCTCCAATATCCGTCAGTGCATAATCGATGTATGCCTTTTCATTCAGAAAAACCCCCAATCCAAAACTTGGCTTGAACGACAGGGATTCACTCCCGTCAAAATCTTTGATATATTGAAAATTGCTCACACCGCCCCTCAAGAACGCCACTCCCTTGTACCCGACTTCCATACCGATCTTTGGGTCAATGCTCATGACCGTCGTACTAATGACAGTATTACGCTGGCCATCAAATGTCATGTTCAAATCCAACACCGCCTGAGCCGTAATATAATCTTGAACCTGAAGGGTCTTTGACAGACTTAATACCGCTTGTGGCAGCGTCAGTTCAACTGAATTTTGTGGAAGTTCGTTGTCCGTTTCGGCATAGATCTCCCGCACCATTTCTGCATTATGCGACCAAGCATTAAAAGTGGTCGTCACATCTCTCAACATCAAGCCAATTTGCCAACTATCGGCCAAAAAGATCCCCCCTACATCAAATCCGAACCCCCAGGCCTTAGCAAATTTCCCTACATTTCTATGGATAATTTTGGTATTGATCCCCGCCTTGAACACATCGCTGAAATCCCTGGCATAAGAAAGTAAAAGGGCATAATCGGCGGCATTAAAAAACTGAATATTATCATAACTCAAGGCTCCGTTGGCATCGTATAAAAAACGCGTATCCGGAATATCATCGACCCCAAATCTGATCAATGAAACAGCCACTTGGTTATCCTCCTCGATATTGGTAGAAAAACCCGCATAATCGTACTTGGCTATACCCGCAAAATACTCCGCGTGCATCAGGAAAAATTCATATTTATGCTCAATGGCCAGCAAGGCCGCCGGATTCCAATATGCTGCTGTCACGTCTTTCACTGCGGAGACCTGAGCTCCCCCCATCCCCAAAGCCCGGGCACCAACGCCAATATTCATAAATTCATTGGAGTATTTTGGCGTAATACCCTGCGCCACCACATCCATACTGGCCATCAGTAAAACAAAGCCTAATAAAAAGTGTTTCAATGCAGTGATTTTCAATTTTTCCACGGGTGCAAAGTAAAAAATTATTCAAGAGAAACGAACATCTCCTATTTAAATTATAAATCTTCATCATAATTTTCTGACTGTTCATTACCGAACAAACCCTGTTCACTAAAAATACACCCCGAAAAAGGAATTAAGCACCAAAAAATTAGTCGAAAAAAAATCTATTTCTTTTTTCGACACCCACGAAATCACCCCATAAGGGCTAAAAAAGGGGTTTTATTTAGTCAAAAGCCAATTCTTGTATATTAAAAACATCCTTTGATGACACAGTTTTATGTAATGCAAGGTAGCTGTTTTACCTTTGGTATTATTTTTCGGCATAAGATTAGGGAAATGAATTGACAAGGCAGGGAGTAAATATGATGTAAATGAATCACCCTGATTTCATCTACACTAAAAAGAAAAATTGATGAAAGCATCCAACACACAAATACAAATGCGGAAAGGAATTCTGGAATTCTGCATCCTGCATATCATATCTCGGGGAGAAGTATATGCCTCGGATATGATCGAAGAGCTGACAGAAGCCAAGTTAATCGTAGTAGAAGGCACGCTCTATCCATTGCTCAACAGGCTAAAAACAGCCGCGCTGGTCTCTTACAAGTGGGTAGAATCGGAGTCTGGGCCACCCAGAAAGTATTATTCCATCACCCCTGAAGGAAGTCAATTTCTTGACCAACTCAGTGGCACATGGAATGACCTGGTCACCTCCACTACATTAATCACCTCGAAAAAATAAGGCCATGAAAAAGACAATAAGCATAAATATCAGCGGCATCCTTTTCCATATCGAAGAAGATGGCTATGACCACCTTAAAAAATACCTGGAATCTATCAACAAACACTTCTCACACTATGAGGACAACCAGGAAATCATTAAGGACATCGAAAACCGCATCGCTGAGATCTTTCTCAGCAACCTGAAGAACAACAAGCAGGTCATCACAGCTGAAAACGTAGACCGCCTTATCGAGAAGATGGGGACGATCGCTGATTTCAAGGCAGTGGAAGAAGAGAAAATACCTGATACCGACACCTCCCAGGAAACGAATGCAGAGGAAGAAAACGGCGATAGTGAGTTTTATAAATACATTACCCCGCCGGACCAAGAAGCGGGAAAAGGATATAAAAAACTCACCAGGCTGGAAAACAGCAAAATCCTTGGAGGTGTCTGTGCCGGACTGGCCCATTACTTGGCCATTGACCCGCTATGGACACGACTAGTGGCAATCCTGTTGCTTTTCAGTGGGGAATTTTCGCTTCGCAATTTTGACTTCTTTCCCTTGGACTGGAACATTTCGCTTTCCTTAGGCTGGTGGGCTGTCTTGGCCTATATCGTGCTATGGATCATCCTGCCGGTTTCTTACGAAAAGCCTGAAGACAAAAAGATCAAAAAGCTCTACCGTAATCCTGACGACAGGGTAATCGGGGGTGTCAGCAGTGGATTGGCTGCATACTTCAAAATAGAAGTCCTTTGGGCACGTTTGGCTTTCGTGGGATTGATATTCGCTGGTGGTGCAGGACTGGTGATTTACCTGATTCTCTGGATCATCACACCCGTTGCAAAATCCATCACCGAGCGGATCAAGATGAAAGGAGGCGAAATCACCCTGAGTACCATCGAAAGTACCATTATCGAAAACAGGCAAATTCCCGAGCCTCCGATCACACCTAAAAACCAAAAAACATGGTTGGCTCCATTTCGGTTTCTGGGGGACCTGATCAATGGCCTGGGAAAGGCCCTGGGCCCCTTCGGTAGGTTTATGCTCGACGTTATCAGGGTGGCGTTTGGATTGCTCATCTTCTTTATTGGGCTGATCATTTCACTTATACCGCTGGCATTCTTAGGGGCCTATTTCGAGTTTTTCACCAATGACAGCCTACGCTACATGATCGACAATGTGCCAGTAGAAATGCTGTCTGAGCTCGTGCCCATCTGGCTGGCGATCGCTGTAAGCGTATTGGTATTCATCCCTGGACTGATCCTCACCTTGCTTGGCATCAGCGTGATCATCAGAAGAAGCTTGATCGAATCAAGGTTTGGTCTGGTCTCCTTTGGCATCTGGCTGCTGAGCATCATGGTGTGCGCCTTTCAGATTCCCAAGACCATTGCAGAGTTCAAGGACCAAGGGAAATTCACTACCGAAACCGTACTCGACCTCAAAGGAAGCGTGTTTATCTTGGAAGGTGGTGACCGTGAGCAGAGCATAGACGATTTTGACCTGGTTCAGATCCAGTTAAAAGGAACTCCCGACAGCACAGTGCGCTTAGAGCAGAACTTCAGGTCGCAGGGACACTCTAGGACGGACGCCATCGAAAATGCCAAAGCTATCCAGTACGACTATTCGGTAAAAGATTCAACCCTTACCTTCTCCCGTACGCTGGAGTTTGCCAAGATGGCCAAATTTCGTGGACAGAATCTTTACCAAACCCTTCACATTCCCTACAACCGTCCTTTTGTCATGGACAAATCGATGATATCGATCCTCAGAAGCACCATATACACCAATGGCTATAAACTGAAGGATGTTACCCAACACAATTATTGGGTGTTTAACGAAGATGGGCTGCTCTGCCTCACCTGCCACGACGAACACAAGCAGAGTCAAGCGGACAGCCTCTCCAGGGTGAAATTTAAAGACACCTTCTTCATGAAGGAATAAAGTATCATATGCGTTGATTTGATTTATAGAAAGGCAAGTGTGACATCGCACTTGCCATTTTCTTTTTTGATTATAAACTTTCTTCCCAGTAGTTTTTATTTCTTACGGAACGCACACAAAACCCAGAATGAAACAACGCTTCTCTGGGATTTAAGTAGTTTCTGTGAGGACCTATTTCTTATCTCTGTGATTACTGGTATCATTGCGGATATACCTATTTTCGTTTTACCTTTCTATAATTCCTACTTGTAAAAGTCAAAATAGACACATTCTCTCTTATCCTTTCAGGGCAAACGCATTTAGGATTAATTTCGTGTAGGGCAGCTATCATCCGTGCCGCTGGCACTCCTTCTGGAGGCTGATGAGTGCTTAACGTCCTGCGGATGAATCCCAGATTACTAAATTTATCGTGCCGCTGGCACTTTACCGCAGTTTGTACATTAGGAATAGCAGCAACTGGCACAAAATCAAATTAAGGCAAACGAATTCGTACTCATAAACCTGACCACTTAATGCGAAGAACGCTCCATGGCCTAGATTTTTTGCCTACTTTTTCATCAATGGAAAAAGTAGGAAAGTCCAATAAAGCATATGAAGCTAAATTCCATAGGAACGGCAGATATATTCAAACTGGAACACTTTTTTAAATGCGTTCGCCCTGCTTATCCTTTCCAATACCACGGACTTGGCACAAAATATGTAAGCTCCAAACTAGCATTCACAAGAAAACATAGACCATGAAAACCAAAAAAGCATTATCATCCCTCTCTTTTTCATTAATTGCCGTGGCCATTTTTACTGTGCTCCTTTGTGGATGTAAGGCACAGCGGGTAGATACGCAAGGGATAGTAGGTCAAGTATATTGGATTGATGGAAACCAAATGCCGACCATCACCGACGGCAGCAACGAAACTCCTGCAAAACCGGAAAGAAAAAAAGTAAAAAGAACTATCCGCATCTATGAGCGGACGCACATCAACCAAGCCACCATGGGCGACTATTTATTTAAGGATATCGAAACGCCAATGATCGCCGAGATAGAAACAGAAGAGGATGGTAGTTTTGCCATTGGGCTTGCCCCTGGAGCCTATTCGATTTTTACGGTTGAGGAAAACGGGTACTTCGCCAATGTCTATGACCTGGACAGCTACATCCAGCCCGTGGAAGTAAAAGCCGACGAATGGAACAACATCCAAATCCTGATCAACTATCAAGCGGCGTATTAAACGGATCTGTGGTAATCAGGATTTGAAATCCCCTTTCCACCTTTGTGAATAGCACCAACATCCATAGGGATGTATTTTTCAGGAAACGTATATGCGTTAGCCTGAAGGCTACGGTCTGTGCCATGCTGGGAAGCATGACGAAGCAATCTCGTTAACAAAGGAAAGATGGCTTCACTCCGTCGTACGACCTTCCATATGACGTTTTTTTATGAATCCCTAATTTTAGTGAGCCACAGGCTCAACTTTAAACCCGGAATATGCATTAGCCTATCTGTTGCGACCTGAAACTGTTTCAAAATCAGCCGTTTCACTTTAGTTTTCGGCAAAACCGTAGCGGTGCTACGCTAATGCCTCCAAACTAACTGATTTTCTTGCAATTTCAGCTCTCACTACGATTCCTAATGCATAATCCGAGTTAAACGTCCCTCAGTACAACTGAAGGGACAACCGGACCGAAATGGATCAAACCTCAAATTGTTTTAAAATGAATCGCTACGGTTTTATAAAAAAATTTCCAATCCCCATGCAACCCTTTTTGCTTAACTTGTATCTACCTTATTGAAACCCTCCTCCTGTCGGTCAATGAGACTGGAGAAAGAGTTTTAAAAACCTTAAGACATTTTCGAGGGAACGCAAAAAGCAATGTTTATCAGAAAAACTTTTACCACTGAATCCGCCATCATACAAGGATGCCTCAAGGGAAATCGTAATGCCCAGAAGCACCTGTATGATCACTATTCTGGAAAGTTTCTGATCATATGCCGAAGGTATATCAAAGACCGTGACCTTGCGGAGGATGTGATGATCGAAGGGTTTATGAAAATATTTGAAAAATTGGATCAATATGAAGCCAAGGGCAGTTTTGAGGGATGGATGAAGCGCATTATCGTCACCCAATCACTGCTTACGCTTAGAAAAAACCAAAAACTGTCCATGGAAGTAAACTTGGACTACGAACTGGAGACGAGCTTGCCCCAATATGAATTTGTGGACATGGAAGCCAACGAACTATTGGAAATGATCCATGAATTGCCACTCGGCTACCAGACGGTTTTTAACCTGTACGCCATAGAAGGATACAGTCATGCAGAGATCAGTGATCTTTTGGGGATTTCGGAAAACACGTCCAAATCCCAACTCAGCAGGGCCAGGGCCATGCTAAAACAAAAAATCACCCAGTTACAGTTAAAAGAAAGGAGAATCAATGGATAAGCAGCAACATCCCATAGACAAATTGTTCCGCGACAAACTGGAGCAGCACCATGAAAAGCCAAGCAGATTGGCCTGGGAACGACTGGAGTCCCAACTGGAACCCAACAAGTCCGGCAACAAATGGGGCTGGATGCGTGCAGCAGCCGTGTTTATTGGTATCATAGGCCTAGCCTACCTGCTCTGGCAATATGCACCTGTCCAACAACCAACAGCACCTCAAATCGCTGAAAAAACAGCAGAAAAGGATCTGCTACCGAATGAGGACAGCAAAACCGCTCCACAACCAACAATCACAGACCAACCAGCTTCAGAAGAAGTAAAAGCGCCGATAGCCGAAAAAGAACAGCCAGAAAACAAACAAAACACAACAAAGCCTACTGGGCAGGAACCCTCCGCCAAAACCTCTAAAACACCCGTAAAACCGGTCCAAAAAGACATCCAACAGGAGCAGGTTGCGGAGCTCAACCAAAAGGGTACCGCAGTACCAAAGGCTGATATCAAACCGCTACCACAACTTGAAGTACCCTCGCCCGATATGGAGGAGCTTATTGCCGAAAACACCACGGTAACCACGGAGAAAGAAGCAGCTGTTCCCTATAAAGTAAGCATTAAGTCGAGTGGCATCAGCGAAAAACCCAAAAAGGAAAAACTCGTCGAAGAAATCGGCAACAAGATCAATACACTAGGTGGCCTATTGGGCAAAGTAGATCAAGGATATGCAGACCTGCAGGATGCAAAAAACAATCTCTTTGCAGCACTGATCACCAAAAACGAAACAAAATAAGCAACAACATTAACTTTAGGAACGATGAAAAGATACCTTTTGGCCTTGATTTTATTGGCCTTAGCACACACTTCCTTTGCCTCAGGAGGGACTGATAGTGTTTCCACAGCGGCAAAGGACAGCATTATCGTAGAATATGGCCATTCAGGAAAAATCGTCATCCTCGTCGATAACAAGGAGGATTTTGAAAAATTAAAAATCCTGGATGTCAACCAGATCATTGATGAATTGGATTTGGAACTGGACGAGGACACAGGCGACCTTACCGTGGTGGAGATCAGTGACAAGGACGGCCACAGCAAAGAAATCGTCAAAGTAGAAGAAGGTGGTGCCGAAACGGCCGTTTCCGTAGGAAGAATAAAGGTCATCGTGGACGAATCCGGCCCTACCACCAAAGTACGTGTGGAAAAAACCAAGAAGCCAGAACCCAGCTTCCGGACCTATTTTAACGTGGACCTGGGCATCAACAACTACCTCAGGGATGGTGGTGGATTCCCCACTTCCGACCAGCCTTATGCCGTCAAAGGCTGGGGAAGCTGGAATGTAGGCCTAAACCTGATGGCCAGTCAGCGCCTGTCCAAAGGCTTCTATTGGGATTTTGGACTTGGCGTACAATGGTACAACTTCAAGTTTGAAAACCGCGACTACCAAGCTGTCCGGGGAGACCAAAACATCGAGTTCATTCAACGCACTGATGTGGATGGCTTCAAAAGTAAAGTTTCCGCTTCCTACCTAACTGCCATGACCCTGCTCAAAGTGGACTTTGGGAGAATGAATGACAATGGCAACAAAGGCCTAAAAATTGCCGCTGGCCCCTATTTTGGCTACCGGGTAGGCGGAAGGAGCAAGTACGTATATCGTGAAATAGGCGGCTCCGGCAGGCACAAAGACAAGCTGAACACCGGGATCTACCTGAACAATATCCGCTATGGTATCCGTGGTGAAATCGGCATTGGTCGCGTCACATTTTTCTCTACTTATGACCTGAACGAACTCTATCAAGATGGCAAAGGCCCTACCAGTGAATCCCTACACCCGATTACCTTTGGTCTCGTTTTTTAAACAAACCTTCCCACACACTAAACACATTACCATGAAAAATCTTTTGACACATATCAGCTTAGTAGCTTACCTGTTTTTAGCGGCAAGCACGACGGCCCTTGGCCAATCGAAAATTGAAAAAAGTTTCGAAAACATTCATAAATTGGATATCGAAGGCGGCAGTATTGAAATTTCCTATCAAGGGAATGCGGGACAAGACCTGATCGAGGTCGTGGCAGATTTGGGCAATGACGAAGATGCCGGCAAAAACCTGGTCTTTGTGACCATCGGCAATACCCTCAAAATCTCCTACCAAACCCCTTCCAACAGCTGGAAAAACAATAATAAAGGTAAAAGGTATGTGCGGATCACAGGACCTGAAGTAATCGACCTAAGTGCCGTCAATTCTTCCGGAAAAATGTACATCAGCACGGTAAAATCAGACAAAATCTACCTTAAAGCAAGTTCTGGAATGATCGAAGCTGAGGACCTCACCGGAGATCTGGACATCAAGGCATCATCCGGAAAGATCTCCCTAAAGCGTGTCACGGGAAATGTCCTCTGCAAGGTCAGTAGTGGCATGGCAGCACTTGAATACATAAAGGGAAACACAGACATCACCTCCAGTAGTGGAAAAATCGAAGCCAATCACATTGCCGGCGAGGTGAACGTCAGCGTCACTTCTGGCAGCGCTTCCCTAGAAGACATCGCTACCGTCGGCAGCATGAAGCTTTCTTCTGGTCATGTAAAGGCCAAAAAAGTAGGTTTCGGCCCCAATACCAGCTTTAACGGCAATTCAGGAGCCTTTCACATCAAAGCCAATGCAGACTTGGCCAGGTACAATTACGACTTAAGCGCCGGCAGTGGAATGGTCAAAGTAGGTGGAAGCCATTCCAGCGACCACTTGGTCATCAACAACCAAGGTACTTATACCATCACTGGAAAAATCGGATCGGGAATGATTTCCATTGAGTAAAAATCGATTTCCCTTTTCACTGGGGAACTTTCTATGCTGCCTTGAGAAATTTGACGTTGAAAAATCAAAAAAGTAAGCCCGAAAAGGCGCAGGATTGTATGACATGAATCAGCACAGAAAGTTGATTGGCTGCTCAAAGGTTTACCTGTCTAAAGCCAGGTAAACCTAGCTTTTAAACAGGAGGAATTTTCCTGCGCGAGGGCTGGCTTATATTTTAGTCAAATAGCTCACCGCAGCGGTTTTTTGGTTACTTTTTTCACCTGAAAAAAAGTAACAAGATAACGAAGTGAAAGCCACCCTAGAATGTGGCAAATAAAGTAAACGTTACCCACGGTAGATCATATAGAACCAAATTTTCTATCCTTCCCGTATTTTAAAGCCTTCGACGGTCGCTCGCTCCTCTTCTTTTAGCCGTAATAGACGGATGATCCTATCCGGTGTAGGCTTTGCCAGTGAAGTCAGGACCAAGGTTACTGCATAGGCCACCGTAAACCCAGGGTTTTCATAGACGATCAACCCAAACGCACACAAAAAGCCTGCGACAAAAAGCTGCCTAAAACGGGACATGGTCATCTTGCAGTACTGTTGTACTTTTTCTTCCAAAGGGATCTCAGCATTTCTTAATTGCTTTATCCCTCCGTTAAATTTGAAATAACTAAATGCCAGCAGCAGGGGAATCCCCACCAGCAGAAACATACTCAGCCAAATCGGAAAAGTAGGGATGGGCAGTTCCATATTTCCACTAGTAGTATATAAGTACGCAAAGGCAAAAACCGGCAAGGGGATCGCTATCAAGATCAAAACATTCCTCTCCAGCTCCCAGTATTTCTTTTTCATCTCCATGATACTTATCCTATATCCACTTTTACATCACCTGTCAGGGGATGTGACATGCAGCAGAGAATATAACCTTCTTTCTTTTCACCTTCTGACAACCCTGCATCTTGTTCCATTTTCACCTCTCCACTGGCCAATTTGCCGCGACAGGCTGTACACAATCCACTTTGGCAGCTATAAGGCATATCGTAGCCCTCATCCAATCCCGCTTCCAAAATCGTCTTTCCCGGAGGCACCTCAAAGGTATGCTCCTCTCCTTCTAGGTTTATGGTCACCTCCCTAGTCAAGGACGGCTGATCTTGGGAAGATTCCACCTCTTCTTTCTCTGCTTCCTCCGAAGATGAGGTGTAGAAACTCTCCCTGTGAATATTATCATGCGGCACATTTAGCTTTAGCAAGGCCTCTACGCTCGCTTCCATCAGTCCTTCTGGGCCACACAAGTAATAAAGCTCCTTGTCCGCATCGGGGAAATGTTTCTCAGACAAAACCTGCTCTATCATCTGTTCATTTAGCCTTCCTTGCAGACCGGACCATTCACCAGAAGGCCGGGAAAGGGTATGCACCACTTCCAGACGCCCCTGCTGTGCTTCCACTAGCTGCTGAAGTGACCGATCAAAAATCACCTGATCCTCCGAACGATTACAATAAATCAATGTCACCTTGGATTGGGGTTCATTGATCAGGACGGATTTGGTGATGCCCATGATAGGGGTAATGCCACTCCCTCCTGCGATCATGATGAAATGATTTTTGTTCTTGGAATGAAAGTCGGCCGTAAAATGCCCCATTGGCTTCATCACCTCGATGGTTTTCCCAGGTTTGATGGATTCATTGATGAAGTTAGAGACCACACCTCCCTCGATTCTCTTTACCGTAATACCAGGATGCGGATCCACATATGGTGAGGTACATAGGCTGTATGAACGGCGCTCTTCCTTTCCATTGATGTCCAGGATCAAGGTGAGAAACTGCCCCGGCTTATACTCCAAATAAGGCTCTGGCTGCTCAAAATAGATCGAAACGGCATCTGGGGTCTCCCGCACCACTTCACGCACTTTTAAGGACACATATTGACTACCTCTTTTCTTTTCTTCTTTATTCTTCTTAAATAAATTGAATATCATTGCTTTATGTCGTATTTATTACACGCTACCTTTCTGGCATCAAAATTAAGACCGATTTTTTAAAAACCATTTTAAATCACCAAGTAAAATCCCATATACTCCTGCAATAGGGACCAGAATCCGAATGGATAATGCAAATGTATAATTAAGGTTAAAACACATCGTGCCGAAAGAGGTTCATATTCTGTCATGAAAATAGCTGGTTGGTAAAATTATTTTCCTTCTGCTGTAGCGTTTTTACATAAGGTTACGTTTCGACAACAAAACCTACTTAACAGAAAGAGAGTAAAATAGATTAAACCAACATGATTATGTTAACGCGATTAAACAAAAACAATTTATTCAACAAATGGAAGAGAAGTCTAGGACTTTTCCTCCTTGCGCTATCCCCCTTAGTGATCACCAGCTGCCTGGATGATGATGACACGGAATACTATGATGGCCCATTGGCCTATGTCTCCTTTTACCACGGTTCGCCTGAAACCGGCGCGGTGACCATTTATGCTGATGGCGTAAGCAAGCCTCCATACAGTACCTATGATTTTAAATATACCGACTACTTTAATTACGCCAATTTCTATACAGGTGATAGAACCCTTTCCTTCAAAAACAGGAATGCCAATAATTCCCTGTTGGACACAGCTGTAACCCTTGAAGAAAACCAGGCTTATTCTTTCTTCTTCATCGATGGAGAAGAGTCCGATATGGGCATCGTACAGGCAGAAGATGATTGGGATTCACCAGAGGAAGGAAAGGCCTTGGTGCGCTTGGTCAATTTATCACCTGACGCACCTGAGCTAAGCCTCTTTATCAATGATTCGGACACACCTCTATTTCAGGATCAAGCCTTTAAAGAAGTTACAGACTTTTCAGAAATTGATGCTGATTTCACCACTTTTACAGTGGAAGGCGTCGGCGAGATCAATTTGACTGCAGAGGATCTTGATCTTCGTGAACAGCGCGTATATACGGTCATTGTTCGGGGATATGTCAATCCTGATAGCGGATCGACCTCAGAAAAAGACCTCAGCATCCAAGTAATCAGAAACTACCCCAACTACTAAAATTTAGCTAAACCAACACGTTTGATTGTTTGAGAGGCCGCCTTGTTGGGTGGCCTTTTTTTATGTATGCCAGTACCAGTCCTTCGACAACGCTCAGGAGCCGGTTACAGCGCATAGCCGAAGGGCTGACTACCTTAAACCCGGAATCAATGCCGTTTAGTTAAGGGTATTCCCTCCTTTTCATATACCTAAAAGTCCTTTTTTTGATTGACTTTGGCTGGGGAAACCTGATCCTCTTGGTGGATTTTATCCTTTTCCTTTTTTCCATTGATGAAAAAATAAAGAAAAAAATCTAGGCCGGTGGTATGCCCTTTAAAATGGGACATGGATTTACCCTGCGACCGAGACCCGTCACCCATTTTAATTTCCACCCGATGGCTACGGCCTAAAAGTGAGTGGGTCTCGCTGTTCCACGACGCGAGCCAACTCCCTTTCTTAACGGCCTCCACCATCGGCTGGAAAACAGGCATACCAAGGGCCGTCATATGGAAACAACACCTTTTTGGGACTTATTAACTGAATCCGCCTTGCAGGTATTGGGCGTTAAGAAATTAAAAAGCGGGTGGGCAAGAAGGCAGGCTTGTTTGACGAAATACTAGTCAAAAAGAATGTTGGCTGCTAGAAAAGGAGGAGTTTGCCTGCATGAGGGAAGGTTTTAATTTTAGGCCAATAGATGCACAGCGGCGGGGTTTTTTGGTTACTTTTTTGACCTGAAGCAAAAAAGTAACAAAGGTAAACGGATGAAAAACACCTAGGAATTTAGCTAGAAAAATAACTGCCCAAGGAAAAAATATAGAACCCATATTTTCCAAATACACACTAACTAAACGGCATTGAACCCGGAATATGCATTAGCCTATCTGTTGTGACCTGATCCGCCGCGGCGGACAAAATCAGCCTTTTCACTTTAGTTTTCGGCATCACCGTAGCGGTGCTACGCTAATGCCTCCAAACTAACTGATTTTCTTGTACTTTCAGCTCTCACTACGATTCCTAACGCATAATCCGGGTTAAAGAAAAAAGCACCTAAATCAAGGCTACTTTTTCGCAAAACCTCTATCACTCGAAATTACCACCAAATTAAAGGGCTTTTAAGCATTAAACATTTATTTTTGCATCGTCATACAATTTCAAAACAGCATCACCATGAATCTAAATACGCTGACCGCAGTATCCTCAGTAGACGGAAGATACGGAAGCAAAACGGCTCCCTTGAGGGCTTATTTTTCTGAATTTGCCTTGATCAAGTACAGGGTAAAAGTGGAAGTAGAATATTTCATTGCCCTTTGTGAATTGCCTTTGCCGCAACTAACAGGCATTTCTAAAGATATTTTCCCAAAGCTACGGGCCATCGTAGAAAATTTTTCGGAGGAAAATGCCGAAGCCATCAAGGAAATCGAAAAGACCACCAATCATGATGTAAAAGCTGTCGAATATTTTCTTAAGGAAGAATTTGACAAACTTGGACTGGAAGCTCAAAAAGAGTTTATTCATTTTGGCCTGACTTCGCAAGACATTAACAATACTGCCACGCCACTCATGCTAAAGGATGGATTGGACAGGGTTATTCTGCCTGTATTGGTAGAAGTCATCTCTAAACTCCACAGCCAAGTGGATGAGTGGAAAGATATCTCCATGCTGGCCAAAACCCATGGCCAACCGGCCTCTCCAACACGCTTGGGCAAAGAAATCCAAGTATTTGTCACCCGGCTTGAAAACCAGCTTGCACTACTCCAGCAAGTCCCCTATTCCGCCAAATTCGGTGGTGCCACCGGCAATATGAACGCACACAAAGTGGCCTATCCCAACCAAGATTGGAATACTTTTGCCAACAACTTTGTGAGCGATTACCTAGGTTTGGAGCGTAGTTTTCCCACCACTCAGATCGAGCATTATGATAACTTGGCTGCCTCATTCGATGGACTGAAACGTATCAACACCATCCTTCTGGACCTTTCCAAGGATGTTTGGCAGTATGTCAGCATGAATTATTTCAAGCAAAAAATCAAAGCAGGGGAGGTGGGCTCTTCGGCAATGCCACACAAGGTCAACCCTATCGATTTTGAAAATGCAGAGGGAAACCTTGGTATTGCCAACGCTTTATTGGAACATTTGGCCGCAAAACTCCCCATTAGTCGCCTTCAGCGTGACCTGACGGACAGCACGGTATTGCGTGTGATCGGGGTGCCTTTAGCCCATATGCTGATTTCTTTTGAGTCACTCAAAAAAGGGCTGGGCAAGCTTGAGCTTAACAAAGCAGCCATTGATGCTGATCTGGAAGACAACTGGGCGGTAGTGGCCGAGGCCATTCAGACCATCCTCCGACGGGAAGGTTATCCTAAACCTTATGAAGCACTAAAAGACCTTACCCGCACCAATACCCGTATCACGGAACAGTCGATCCAAGAATTTATCGAAAACCTGAATGTTTCGGATGAGGTGAAGGCTGAGCTCAAAGTCATCACACCATTTAACTATACTGGTATTTAGCCTACTAACCTGAGCGGGGTCTTAAAACCGACACCAATTCGACATAGTGCCCAAAGCAACAGCAGACTGAAGCAATCTTTTCTTTGAAGACAAGATTGCTTCGTCATGTTTCCCTGATTGGTAAAGACAAGCAGGCTCGAAAGGAGGCAGGAAAGGGGCGCGGCTCCTTCTCACAAATCACCTCCAACGCATGGCCGAGACGATTTTCAAACCGATCTCAGGTTACTATATCACAAGGCTGTCTTCTCGTAAATAGTTTACCATGGACCTTGTCCATGGCTAAGGATCTTTTGCTCCCCAGCATTCTATTTCGGCAGGAAAATCTCCGCCATCATGCAACGAATACTTCCTCCACCGATCTTCTCGATCGTGGGAATGTTGGCGGTGATTATTTCTGTGTACTTTTCGATTACTTGTCGTTGTCCTCTTTTGAGGCTATCATACGCAGCTTGGGACATAACGGTAAATTTCTTTCCATGTGGTCCAGAAAGCTCCAGCATATTTCCGGCAAAAGCAAACTTCTGGGGGATAGTAATGGGAACGATCTTTTTGCCGGAAGCTTCCAAGGATTCTTTCACCAGCTGCTTTACGGATTTCCCTACAATGCTATCCAAACAAACCACTGCGAGCTGACTACCCACGTGCATCATGACATTGGTATGGTAAACTGGGATTTTTTCTTTGGATTGGGACTGGACAGCCCGAAAAGGTATAACTTGATAGCCCATTAATCTTTCGAAGTAATGGAGCGGTTCCTGATGCGTCCGCTCTGAAAGACAGGCGTAAGCCACTTTATGCTCTCTGTCCAATACCATGCTGCCTGTGCTTTCCAAAAACTGATGCTCATCTTCAAAAAAAGTAAAATCCACTAGCTCATTCACCCTAAAACCTTGAGCGGTCAGCAAATCCACCAAATCTCTTCTACGCTCCTTCCTACGCAAGGGAGAAAGCATAGGAAACAGTAGCAGACGGCCATCCTCATGTGTACTGAACCAGTTGTTAGGGAAAATAGCATCTGGCTTTATCGGATCGGGACTGTCCTGCGCCACTATCACTTGGATCCCTTTGCTACGCAACAAGGCCACCACATCGTCGAACTCCTTTTCAGCTTCTACTTGTATTTCCGCTACATCCCGAAGATCAGTTTGCTGATAGCCATTATCCTCGGCAGTTTCTGGATTAAAGCCAAAAGCCGCAGGACGAACCATTAATACTTTGGAAGTAGTCTGTGCCGACATGTTAAGCTTATTAAGGTGTAAACTTCCTCCAAGTTACAAACTACCTTTCGCTATGCCCGTTATTTTTTATAATATTGATAAAGTACTGGTTTGATACGAAAACGCTCCTCACTAAGCGAGAAAAAACTGTTGCCATTTTTCGAAAATGCGATGGCCTCCCCTTGCGGCTCAGGCACGTATGGCAATTGTACAGGTTTTCTGGAAAGGGCCTCTGCTACAGACTCGCCTTCCTGTCGGGTCCAATAGTAAACGACCCAATAGTTTTTGATGATAATTTCAGTTCCATCAGGGGAAATATCGCCTGCTACCGACATGGTAATGGGCAATTTTGTCAAAGGTTCGAGCGCCACTTCATCCGCTTCAAGTTTATCAGCCGGTGCACGATAAAGTACATTGCTGGAATCCCGCTTACTGACGATATAGACATCTCCATTCCAAGGATCCACCATCAAGGTCTCGGCATCTCTGGCACCGTCGGGGTATTTTAACGTAATCTTCTCCGGCTGCACATGTATCTCTGTACTATCAACAGAGGGTTCTTCAAACCTCAGGAGGCTAACGGTAGGATATTCTCCATCATTATCGCCTATCTCCCCGACATATACATAAGATTTCTCGCCTTCCACACCTGGGCCGGTAGCAATGTCCTCCCAATCACGATTGTACGTATGATCCAAGGTGATTTCTCCCGTCACATTCCCCGTAGAATCCAATTTATAGACAATGGGCTTTCCTCCGCTATCATTGTGCGTGTACAGCACATTTTCTTGTACCCTGCTTGCCGCTAGTCCACTAGCCTCTTTGAGTAATTTCCTATCCACTCCGCCCATTTCCTTTCCTGCAAAGTAAAGGGAATCCACCACTTGCGGATTGATCCTTACATGGTATTTGTTGTAGATCTTTTCAGACAACAAATAAGGCATCAGAGAAGCCAAAAAGGTAAGTTTCAATATGATCTGGAACATAAATTTCATCACCCAAAATTAACAAAAACAAGACCAAAACAACTCACTGTCAAGTCAATGAAATGTTAAATTATGCAAATGGCATCATGATGTAGCTGAGATGGTTAAAAAGGTCAACGAATAAAAAAGTTGATAAGGAAGCTGATCACGCAATTGTCGGTCTCACCAGTCCATTCGGCTCCGATCAGGTACCGGATGAGAGGAACATCATGTCTCCTCAACCCAGTTTATGTGATCCTGGAATATTTCTATTTACCGAGTTAAATTTAGCAACAAACAATTCAGCGTAAGTCTTAACAACCTCCACAACCTGCATACTATCAGAACCGTCACAATCCCCCAGGGAAATCGCTTTTAGTCCCATGAAGTTATTTAATTCAGGCAAAAAGAGTCAGACCGACCGGACTTGTCGTGAGGGAGAGTCGAGGGCCAACGTCTAGCCTTCGACTCTGCTCAGGCTGACATCTCTTCACAATAGTTTAAAAGCGATTCCCCTATCATAATCCCCATTTTACAGTTTGACTCGGTTTATGTTGCTTTTTGAATGGGCATAAAAAAAGTGGCCCTCTAAGGAGCCACTTTAAAATAAACCGTCTATTAAAATCTAATCTGCTTTTTCTTTCTTTTTGACGACAATGTTTAGCTCATCACCTTTACCAGCATAATCAGCTTTGATCACATCGCCTTCAGAAAGGTCTCCTTTCAGGATTTCTTCCGCTATGGCATCTTCCAAGTACTTCTGGATGGCCCTATTAAGGGGTCTGGCACCATATTGTTGGTCGTAACCTTTCTCTGCCAGGAAGTCTTTTGCCTTGTCCGACAATTCGATTTTGTAGCCAAGGTCAGTAATTCGGCTGAACAGTTTTTCCAGGGTGATATCGATAATTTTGTGGATGTGCTCCTTATTGAGGGAGTTAAATACCACTACGTCATCTAACCTGTTCAAGAACTCAGGACTGAAAGCCTTTTTCAGGGCACTTTGGATGGTAGATTTCATGACCTCATCCATATTTTCTTCCTTGGCCTTTGAAGCAAACCCGATACCCGCACCAAAGTCCTTAAGGTCTCTTACCCCGATATTGGACGTCATGATGATCACCGTATTTCTGAAATCCACTCTTCTGCCCAGACCATCTGTCAGGATACCATCATCCAATACCTGAAGCAGCAGATTGAATACATCGGGGTGGGCTTTTTCGATCTCATCGAGCAAGACCACAGAGTATGGCTTCCTTCTGACTTTTTCAGTCAGCTGGCCACCTTCTTCATAGCCCACATAGCCTGGAGGCGCTCCCACCAAACGGGAAACACTGAATTTCTCCATGTACTCGGACATGTCGATCCTCACGAGTGAGTCTTCCTTATCAAACAGGTAAGTTGCCAGCGTTTTGGCAAGCTCTGTTTTCCCCACACCAGTAGGACCTAGGAAAATAAACGAACCGATCGGCTTTTTGGGATCTTTCAAGCCCACTCGGGTACGTTGAATGGCTTTGGTCAATTTTTTGATCGCATCATTTTGACCAATCACCTTATCTTGCAGCTCATTGCCCATGTTCAGCAACTTATTGCCTTCTTTTTGGGCAATTCGCTTGGCAGGAATTCCAGTCATCATGGCGATTACCTCTGCCACATTATCTTCCTCCACCGTATAGCGTTTGGTTTTGCTTTCTTCTTCCCACTTGGCCTTTGCATTCTCCAGTTGTTCAAGGAGCTTTTTCTCCCTGTCCCTGAGCTGCGCAGCCTCTTCATATTTTTGGCTTTTTACTACGCGGTTTTTCTCCACTTTAATATTTTCCACCTCTTCTTCCAGTTTCAGGATTTCATCAGGCACATGGATGTTGTTGATGTGCACGCGGGCACCTGCTTCATCCAGGATATCGATGGCCTTATCCGGTAGGAAGCGGTCAGAAATATAGCGGTCGGACAGTTTCACACACGCATCGATCGCCTCCGGCGTATAGTTTACGTTGTGGTGATCTTCGTATTTGTCCTTGATGTTGTTCAGGATCTGTACAGTTTCCTCAGGAGTGGTAGCATCTACCATCACCATCTGAAACCTTCTGGCAAGAGCCCCATCTTTTTCGATATACTGACGGTACTCGTCCAATGTAGTGGCTCCGATGCATTGGATTTCTCCTCTGGCCAGTGCTGGCTTGAACATATTGGAGGCATCCAGCGATCCACTGGCGCCACCAGCTCCGACGATGGTGTGCAGCTCATCGATGAAAAGGATGACATTAGGGGACTTCTCCAGTTCATTCATCACGGCCTTCATGCGCTCCTCAAACTGCCCACGATACTTCGTGCCGGCTACCAAAGAGGCCAGATCGAGCGTCACCACGCGCTTGTTAAACAGCACACGCGAAACTTTCTTCTGCACAATTCTCAGCGCCAGTCCTTCTGCAATGGCAGTCTTACCTACTCCAGGTTCACCGATCAGGATAGGATTGTTCTTCTTCCTCCTGGACAGGATCTGCGCCACACGCTCGATCTCTTTTTCCCTACCGATAATCGGATCCAGCTTATCATCTTCTGCCATCCGGGTAAGGTCCCTGCCAAAATTATCCAAGACCGGCGTCCTGGACTTTTCAGTGGAGCCTTTGCCTCCTCCGCCAGAGGAGCCTCCGGAGCTGCCAAAGAGCTTGCTGCTTTCTTCATCCGTATCGTCAGCCTCAGCACCAGAGCGGGGCGTTTGATCCGTTTGGAATTCCAGCATTTCCTTTACAGTATCGTAAGTCGTATCGAATTTATGCAAAATCTGGGTAGCGATGTTATCCTCATCCCTAAGGATGGACAACAGCAAATGCTCCGTTCCGATAAGTTGGCTTTTAAATATCTTAGCTTCCAAATAAGTAATTTTCAGCACTTTTTCAGATTGCCTGGTCAGCGGGATATTGGCCAAGTTTTTCACATTGTGATTGGCCGTTCCTTTCACAGCACGCTCCACGGAATTGCGAAGCTCATCCAAAGGCACTCCTAATTTCTTCAATATGGAAACAGCGACACCTTCCCCTTCTCGGATCATGCCCAGCAAGAGGTGTTCGGTTCCTATATAATCGTGACCCAAGCGCAAAGCTTCTTCACGACTTAGAGAAATCACCTCTTTGACTCTATTTGAAAATTTTGCTTCCATTTAGTTCCTTTCTGAATTGTTAATAATTCTCTATATAATTTTACCGAATTTGTTTTAAAAACACAATCCTTTTGCAGATTGTTCATTTCTTTTTTTTTGATTGTGATATTATTTCATGGGCCATCGGCCCCTCACAAAACAACAAATCGATAATGCTTAAATTTGGTACAAAGTCCAAGCCAAAGAGCTGAGCGTATGGCTTCGGTTCATAAATATTTCTTTGCTCAAACGGCTCTTTTGCCACTATAATTCTCCTCAGATCTTCACAGGAAGAATATTCTTCCTCATTGCTCCCTATCAATACCTTGGTTTTTACCTTCATTAATTTCAGACAAAGTGTCAGCAATTCAAAGTTTAAATCGTACAAATTGTCAATATTCTTATCGTAGATCGCTTCAAAATAAGGAAAGAAATATTCAAAGAAAGGAGCCTTGCCATATGCACTGCGGATGCCGCGTAGATGAACATTCTTCCATTTTTGCTTATAATCTATTTTAATTTCCCGGTATTTCACCTTCTTATTTCCCCCAATAACAGGAATACTCAGGCTCTCCACCTTGTTGGCCAACCGGATATGGGCCCGGTTTCGGTAGGTCTGCTTTTGATAGCGGTCTCCTCCGGCCAGGATCAGTTGATCTGCATCGTGTATAGCTACAAAGAACTCTATCGGGGGCAGGTAAAATAAATCCGCACAAATCACGCTCTTTTCCATGCCCAAAAATAGTCAAAACTTTGCGCTATCTATCTTTTGGCATCACCTTCTAAAGCATTTCTTCCAAATCCCCCTGCCCCTGCCTGACGATTTCGATCTCATCACCTGTACAATCGACGACCGTGGAAGCGACATTATTCCCGTACCCACCATCAATGACTACATCCACGAGGTCCTTATATTTTTCATAAATCAATTCGGGATCGGTACTATATTCCAGCACATCATCTTCATCACGAATGGAAGTAGTGACAATAGGCTGACCAAGTTCTTTTACCAATATACGTGGAATGCTATGATCCGGGATGCGTATCCCCACCGTTTTCTTTTTGCTGTGCAATAATTTTGGCACTTTGTTATTGGCATCAAGTATAAAGGTGAAAGGTCCCGGAAGGGCCTTCTTCATCACCTTAAATACGGGGGTACTGACCACCCTGGTATATTCGGATATATTGCTGAGATCATAGCAGATAAAGGAGAAATTTTGCTTTTGAGGCTTCACCCCCTTGATCAAACAAATCTTTTCAATGGCCTTCTGATTATAAATATCGCATCCAATCCCATAAATAGTATCCGTGGGATAGATCACCACCCCCCCTTGCCGAAGTACTTCCACCACTCGGTTTACTTCGCGCGGATGGGGGTTTTCAGGATATATTTTTATAAATGAGGCTGCCATAGATTAAATATTGATTCAGAGGATTAAGGATTATAGTTGTCAATTTATCAAATTTAGCACCAAACAACTAACACTTTTTACTAGTTGCGTACATTTGTGTATGAATAAGTATCTTCACTCATATCATTTCCCTATTTTTGTACCTAGCCAGGAATTGCCTCGATAAATTAACCATGATTACGAAAAAGAACCAAAAATATTATATGATAGCAATGGTCGCTATCTCAGTATTGATCAGCTCATTTGCCTTCTATTTTTATCAAGTCTTCTTCAGTCCAAACACCTTAACGGAATCAGATGTTCCCGCAGAGCTGAAAATCCCCAGCAACGCCACCTTCCAACAGGTTTCTGATAGCCTGACCGAAAACGACATTATCACAGACGTGATTTCCTTTAGCTTCGTAGCCAAAATGCTGAAATATCAGGAAAATATCAAACCTGGCCGGTACATCATCCACCCAAAGCTATCCAATAAGGAATTGGTCACCCTTCTCCGCTCAGGACGCCAAACACCGATTGACATCACCTTTAACAACATCAGGACCAAGGAAGATCTCTCAGAAAAAATCGCCAAAAACCTGGAATTTTCGCAGGATCGGTTTCTCGCCTTGCTTCAGGACAGCGTTTACATCCGTAAATTCGACTTTACCGAAGAGACGATCATGAGCATGTTTATCCCAAACACGTACGAGGTCTATTGGGACATCAGCCCAGAACAGCTTTTTGACAGGATGTACAGGGAATATAATAAATTCTGGACCAAACCTCGCATCGCAAAAGCCGACTCACTGGGTATGACCAGAACAGAGGTCGCTACACTGGCCTCTATCGTGCAGGCAGAAACCGCCAAAAAGGAAGAGCGCCCCAAGATCGCTGGTGTTTACCTTAACCGGCTGGAACGTAACATTCCGTTACAAGCCGACCCTACCTTGGTATTCGCTCTCGGGGACTTCAGCATCAAAAGGGTCCTGAACGTCCATAAAGAAATTGACAGCCCCTATAACACTTACATGTACACGGGACTGCCCCCTGGGCCAATCAACTTACCGGACATCTCCTCATTGGAGGCCGTACTCGACTATGATCAGCACAATTACCTCTATTTCTGCGCCAAGGAGGACTTTTCCGGATATCATGTTTTCTCAACCAATCTCCGTGACCACCTGATCCAAGCCAGGAAATACCAAAATGCCTTGAACCAAGCCAACGTATATTAGCCTATGTTTACAGCAGAAACCCACGTAAGAGTACGCTATGCAGAGACAGACCAAATGGGGTATGTCTATTATGGCAATTACGCCATGTATTTTGAAGTGGCAAGGGTGGAGTCGCTTCGGCAAATAGGTTTTTCGTACAAGGATATGGAGGACCAAGGCATCATCATGCCAGTGCTCGAAAGCCACAGCAACTACCTCAGACCGGGCCGTTACGATGAGCTATTGACCATCAAAACCATCATCAAAGAAATGCCAGGGATCAAAATACGGTTTGATTACGAAATCGTCAATGAGGAAGATATCCTGATCCACCAAGGATACACACTGCTTACGTTTCTAAAAAAAGACAACCACCGACCGTGCAGACCTCCTGCAGATTTGTTAGATTTATTAAAAGCTTACTTTTAGCCTACAGCACGAATGGTCAAAAAACGAGTGCACGACATATTGCAAAAACTGGACAGTTATGCCCAAAAGCTTAGGCGGATACACCTCAAAAACCCAGACCAAAACCTATATGATGTAGGAAAGATTTTTATCCATCAGGTACAAAAGGACGAAATCGATGACCGCGCCAGCGCCGTGGCTTTTAACTTCACAATAGCGCTGTTTCCCTTAATCCTGTTTTTACTGAACTTATTGCCTTTTATAGAAATATTCTTCCCGGAAGTTACCCCTGAAAACATCCTTTTTCTAGTAAAAGAGATACTGCCTCCCCCACTTTTTGAAGGCACTGAGGCGACGGTACAGGACATCATCAGCCGTCCGCGACAGGGCATGCTCTCCTTTGGTTTTTTCATGGCACTTTACCTGTCCACCAACGGCATCGTGTCCCTGATCAGCGCCTTCAACGCCTGTTACAGGACCAAAGAAAATAGGGGATTCGTCCAAACCCGACTGATCGCTGTAATGATCATTGTGTTCCTGGTGCTTAACCTATGTGCAGCGGTATTGGTCATGATTTTTGGGAATAAAGCACTTGACATACTCACTGCATACGGAATCGTGTCCAGTAGTAGCAATATCCTCTATTTGCTGCTGGCATCCCTGCGGTTTTTTGTGCTGCTCTTTCTCTTTATGTTGGCCACCTCATTTATCTTTCACTTTGCCCCTGCTGTCCATGACAGGTTCCATTTCTTTTCTGCAGGATCAGTGACAGCGGGCCTGCTGATCACGCTTGGGTTTTACCTGTTTTCATTCTATTTGAACAACTTCGCCTCTTACAACAAGCTCTATGGCTCGATTGGCACCATGATCGCACTGATGCTATGGATCCTGATCACGTCATTTATCATATTGGTATGCTTTGAAATCAATGTCAGCCTTGCAAAAGCAGCCAAAAAGGACTTCCCCGAAAATTAGTCCACATAAAATCAACAAGTTACCAGCCAAAGCTAATTTTAATTTCCCAAACCGTTGTAATTTCCCCAAGAAGTAGTACCTTTGCAAACCGTAAGACAAACACAAATGTCCTACAAACATAACGCATCAGACCCAGAGGAGTGGCAGAGTGGTCGATTGCGGCGGTCTTGAAAACCGTTGTACCGCGAGGTACCGGGGGTTCGAATCCCTCCTCCTCTGCACAAGCAAACCCTAACTCGCTTAAAAGCAATGAGTTAGGGTTTTTGTTTTTAATTCAGGGGCGAACCAGCCTTGTTTAAGAACAAGTTTTTTAAATAGCCAAAATTCAACTATCAGAGATACTGACCAATCATCTCCTGAAAAAGACAATTTCACCTTCCTCATTGTATTTACAGTTATAGCCTTCCTTTTAATCCTGTCACTATTTTTATAAAGCAGTTGCCATTCCATCAATAGACATTGGCATTACCTTGAATTATTCCTATTTTTTAGTAATTTAAACGTTTTTATAACTATATATCATATAACAATGACAGATCTACTCTTTATTTTATCGCAATCCCTAGCTACTGGTGCAGCATTTATTTACTTCTTATCTTGTCTTGGGTTTTTCTTACTCTTCATTCTTATAGTTAGGTGGCTTGGTGCTTGGATGCTAAGAATCAATGACGTTATCCAACTTCAAAAGGAAATCTTGGAAGAACTCAAAAAATCAAATTCAAAAGGGTATTAGTTTACCCTTTTCTCTACCTCCAAACCACATTCTTCAACTTACTAGCAATCACATACCAAGCTGTACTGGCAATACTCTTATAATTGGAAATCTCATAGGCTATATCCCTTAAGAAACCATTGGCCCCATCACTGTCCACCCCTTAAATGAACCATGATTAAGATTACAAACTGCCCTGGCACACTAGCACCCGATCACGAGACTTAATAGTACCCGTTGTTTGAAGGTAAAAAAACAAGCCTTTTCTTACCATACCGGAGTCATCAATCCAATAATGATCAGGAAATGGCAGCATTGATGGATAACCGGAAACGAATATCCATTTCCGGAGTCCAGGAAAAATTATCTGTAATTTGGGATAATGGAGTAATCCGCTTGACCAAAGCAGGTGAACAGGGCACTTATATCCCTAAATCAATCCCTAGGGATTTGGAATGGGTGGACCAGGTTCCCGCAAATGAGCACCTGACCATGCAAGTATATGGAATGACAACCGCTGAAAACGCCTTGATATTCTTTCAAAATGGAGAACCCGCTTATCTCACCAAAAGGTTTGATGTAGTGAAAAACGGAAGAAAATTAGGGATCGAGGATTTTGCCACGCTAGCCGGCAAAACAAAGGAAACCGATGGTGATGAATTCAAATACAATTACAGCTATGAAGGTATTGCAGACCTCATAAAACAATATACCACTGCTGCTCCCATAGTTTTGGAAAACTTCTATAAAATGGTACTGTTCAATTTCCTGATTTCCAATGGAGATGCCCACCTGAAAAACTTCAGTCTTTTCGAAACCCCTGCAGGAGATTATCAATTGAGTCCCGCTTATGACCTGACAAATTCCCAGCTCCATGTAAAAAATCCGGAACTCGCACCAAAAGACGGCCATTTCGAAAACGATTATGAAACCGAAAGCTACAAGGCCAATGCATTTTATGCCTATGACGACTTCTATGAATTTGGTATAAGAATAGGGCTATTGGAATCACGAACTACGAAAATCTTGTCAAACAACATCGCCGAGCAACCCGAAGTCAAATCCTTAATTTACAGGAGTTTTCTCAATGAGGAAGCCAAAAAGCTATATACGCAGACGTACCAAGAGCGGCTGAAGTCGTTGAATTACTCCTTTAATAACCTGAGCTCGACTTAATTTTAGTATTAAACACGTCATACGAACCTGTCTGCTCAGGCCATAGCCGTCAGGCTAACGCATATTTTTGCTTAAAACCTATAGGATTTTAAATCCCCATTATCCCGGTTCGGGATTACAAATCCCAAACAGCTAAATTGTGGCAGTTCGCTGCGGCGAACTGCCACGGCCTCCATCCCTCAAATCTCCCTTAAACCCTGTCTGGAGCCAAGGCAGGCTCGCAGGGCATGTTCCGACCACTATACGGAAACGATTTTATAATCGAACTGAAGTTTCTAGCATATATTTCACTTGATTTATTCCTCATTTCATAAATAATGCAAAACAACTCATCCAAAGGAAATCACCCTGACCGCTTCTTGATCATTGGTTGGTGTCAATCCTTTCAGCACTTTCGACGTACCTGATTCCATTTCATTGATCACTGCGGTGTATTTTCCATCGTCAAATACCTTTGGCCTGAAACTATTTCCTTTAATTCTTAAACAGTATTCCGTCTCACCGGTACCTTCATTGACCAGTTTTAAAACAGGGTCTGGCTGGCCTTCTATTTTCAGTAATGGAAGGTACCCATAAACTCCCCTAGCATAATTATCATCTTGATTAATTTTAATTGGCCAACCCTCATATTGGCCATTTGGATTTTTATTTGGATCCTCATACCGGGGCCAACATTCCATCTCCATGGTTCTTGCAGCCTTGTCAAATGTCACTACCCCATATCCAGTCGCCCTATCATAAATAAGAGCAGGCTCTCTTCCACTTTGGGAAGGGTTGGCCACTGCATGAACGGTCATTTTATTTCCAAATCCATCATGAAAATCACCAGTATTCTTGGTTTTTCCTGGAATGGGCTGATGATCTCCGGTCAATTTGGGCCACCACCTCCTCGGAAAAAGATTGTTGAGTGCTGGCCCTGCAAAGGCAAAACCAGCATCTCCAAAGTCATCCACGCCATAATGCACGACGCTGGCCAAATGCTGATCGCCTGCTATGTGCAAGGCAAAGGACTTTCTGATAATTTTCAAAGCTTCATCCCTGCCCTTTTGTGGCCATCCGTTGGAATCCATGTCCGATGTAGGCTCGTCTCCCATGACATACTCTCCCGGCGCCGGAATAGGCAGTTTTGGGACTATACTGTCAATAATACTGCCTTCAGGCAATGTAGCTACAGTACAGAAATTTGTTTGGGACAAAACCGCCTTCATCTGTACTGAATTGGGCCAGTGGACAGTCCAATTTTCAAGAAATTCCAGCTGTCTCTTTCCCAGTAATTCTGCTTCAATAGCATAGTGTTTTTTAATATCAAAATCAGGGTTTTGTATAAAACCATTTTTAACCTTTGCCTCTTTTGGAAGGACGTTTTGTGGCGCAGACTTGAATTTTCTGTCTTCCAAAATCGCAAAACTTATTCCGCCGTATATCCAATCGGTATAATAGGTACCAATTCCTTGCTTCACCGGACTAGGGTCATAGGGATCAGGCAAATGCCCTGTTTGGGTACGCTGCACCATATTCACCCACTCAGGTGGCATTTTATACCCACCTTGGTCTTGAGCTACATACCCCCATCCTTCATCCGATGGAGCGTGTTTTCCTCCTTCACCCCACACGTTCCCATGATAGACATCATGATCGTCAGGGATAAAAGCGCTGGGAATATGGCGGAATATTTCCGAATACGACCAGCCAAACATGTACCATTTTCGGAGATAGTCCAAAGAAGCCTTCTCTATGGGGGAAGTTTGTATCCCAAATCCTCCCGTGCCTTCATAAAACTGATCACCTAAAAAGACCGCAAGGTCTGGCTGATGCATGGACGCATGATCACTTACCTCCCCATCTGGAAAACCGTAATCTGCATTACAGCTGAATACGGCCATTTTCACTTGGGACTCACCTACAGGTTCTTTGGCAATAGTCCCCTCGTATGTAAAGACCTTAACCTCCTCTAAAAGTGGCAGTTCAAGATGTACCTGATAGGAAACAGCCTCGGATGCCTCCCAATTTTCTACCCTAAAAGGCACCACCCTCCCCATGGGATCCACTGTGCCTTCCTGAATGGTTTTCCACTTTCCATCCTTTCTGACCTTTAGCCATATCTTATGGCCAGAAACATCTTCCACTGGAGCAAGCTGGGCATTCAGTTTAAGCACCTTATCATGAAGGGTATATTGGGCAAAGCAAATAGGCCCAAATTCACGATCATCAAATTGCAAAACTTTGCCTCCTTTCAGCTCCCAATGGGAAAAGGCCACCGATGGGTTTTCCAGCTCCTGTTTGGGCTCGTCGGGAAAATGAGCCACCAATGCCAATCCTCCTGACACCACCTTAGGTGCAATGCCCCCAACCTGATGAACAGCCAACACATCTTCTTCCGAAAGAGCTGTCAACTTAAAATCATAAAGCCCCGCATTGGGTTCTGCTTCTAATTTCAGCCTCAAAGGTCGATTCAAGCTTACCGAGCTTACTTCTTGGTCTCCTTCACTGTCGCCAATAAACAGTGTCCCATCCCCTCTGACACCTACATCAAGGCCTTTGCCAAATACCACAGCTGATCGATAGTCATCCATTTTACCTTTTGCCCCAATGCGAAAACCAGCATATGCACTTGGCTTGGCGCTCTCGCCTTTTCCAAACCAGTCCATTGTTACAACGACCTCAAACCGGTCTTCTTGATCTCCTAATTCATGGGACAATGTGTACAGGGTTCTATTTTTACCATGAACCACACAGGTGGCCTGCCCATCCCTGATCTCCCAGTCCTGAAGCCTGTTTCCCCAATATCCCGGACCAATCCACTTCATGTTTGGCCAGAGGTGCCAAGGACTTTCATGGCTTTTATTCTTAGCGAGGGCTATAGGTCTCTCCTTCGCCTTGGTCATTGCTCCCCCAGCCAATAAAACATGTGGAGCAACAGAACTTAAGGCAATCGCTTTTACAGCATGTCTTCTTTTCATATTGTTAATATTGATTATTGGCCAAGATTAGGATTGATATTCACCTCAGTCTCTGGGACAGGCCATTGGTCATCCACCCCGGGCCTAAAGTTCTTGGAGGTCACATACCACCTATAGGCTGGGTCGAGCTTCTTGGAGGTAGTGGCGTATTTTTCAGAATCGGGAAAAGGAGCACCCCAAAAATCCCCAACCAACACTTCTCCACCAATTTCCCACCTAAAAATATCCCATAGGCGTATCCCCTCAAAAGCCAACTCTATCCTTCTTTCATTTCTCAAGATCGGACGTAAAGCCTCCGCATTGGTCTCCTCAATCGGAGGAAGCCCCACCGAAGCGCGTCCACGGACCGCATTGATAGTCAAGTCAAGCAATTCCTGGGTAATAGGGTTTCCCGCTTCCAGCTCCGCTTCTAGATAGCTCAGCAATACTTCCGCATATCGAATAATTGGAATATTTCCCCCATAGTCATTCCTTAGATTTCCAGAAAAGGATTCGTCAAAAAACTTCCTTAGACCATACCCACTTCTGGTGGCTTGCTTTGAGTAAGTGAGCTGATCTACCGAACTGACCGCATCAGGGTGACAGTTATATACATTTGAGCCAAAGGTGCTGTTGTTCCACAGGAAATTATACCTAAATCGAGGATCCCTATTCTCTCCCATATTATCATAATTGAACCTTGGGTCCTCATAGGAAAGAGGGCTTCCGTCATCAAAACCATAGGCATCAGTCAAGCTGCCCAGAGGATTGACAAAATGCCATCCTCCAGCAATAGCCGGATAACTATGTTGCGGCAAAGCGTTTGGTGCCTGCCCCGGAGTGAATTGTGAGCTGAAAATATTTTCGGTACTATTTTCTCCATTGGGGTTAAACAAGGATTGGTAGTCAGGATCAATTTCATTGTCTCCCAAATCGATAATTTGCTTATAGACCTCAGAAGCTTCTGTAAACATTTCCTCACTAAGGTACATCCTACCCAGAAATGCCAATGCCGCCTGTTTGCTTGCCCTTCCTATTTCTGAGGACTGTAGCTCCCCATAGGCTGGCAGGTCTTGAACCGCTGCGGAAAGTTCATCCATGACAAATTTCACAATAACCGACTTCTCCTCTTTCATTACATTATTGGCTTCCTCTGGTGTCAAGGTCTCCGTCACCAAAGGCACCGATCCCCAAAACTGAGACATGTAAAAATATTGGGTTGCCCGTAAAAACCTGGCCTCGGCAGTCATGCGTTGGATTTTCTCTGTGGACATATTTACGCCCCCTATATTTTCCAGAAAATCGTTACATATCGCAATTCTTTTATAGGATCCTTCCCAATACCCATTAATGACATTATTATTGGGCAGCAAGGTACCGTTGGTCAATCTGTTTATAGTCGAATTATCTCCTCGACGATCATAAGCATTATCAGTAGCCAACTCCAAAAACACGATCCCACAATATGTCCACCAATCACTGGGTACGACTTGTGTACCAAACTCAATGGATCCACGGTACATACCGGTCAAAGCAATCAGAGCGTCCGATTCGGTTTTCCAAAAGTTCTCTTGGGCAAAAGCGTCTGATGGGTATTGGGAAAGTTTATCCTCACAGGAAATGGTCAAGAGCAGAACAATGCTCAAAACCACCGGAGATGTAAAACTATGTCTTATATTATCAAGTATTATTTTGGTAAATGTCATGGTCTTAGAATTTAATATTTACACCTAAAGTATAAGTTGCCAAGACAGGATAGTATGCACCGGAAGTATTGATTTCCGGATCCCATCCCTGCCTGTAGGAGTTAAAGGAGAGAAGATTTTCTCCACTCAAATACAGTCGCGCATTTTGAAGCCCTATTCTCTCAACAGCCGCCTCGGGAAGGGTATAGCCAAGCTGTAGGTTTTTCACTCTGAGGTAAGCCGCATTCATTACCCAAAAATCTGAAAGCACCGTATTGGGTGTGCCACTATTCGTGATGACCTCCAGTCGTGGATAATCGGGGTAACGCTGAGGATTGTCCGGATCAAACCGTCCTTCCATCTGCCATCTTTGGATATTACCTAAGTTATAAAAGGCCCATCCTGCATAGTTATTCAACAGTCCTTTTACTCCCGCCGCACCTTGCATCAAAGCAGAGAAATCAAAGCTTTTGTATTTTAGGCCAAAACTAAATCCAAAGGTGTATTTTGGTATACGGCTTCCTAAATAGGTTCGGTCATATGTAGGATCTACTTGCCCGTCTGGCACTCCATCCGGACCACTGATGTCCATATACCGAATATCCCCTTCTTGAGGATTAGGATTGACTGCAGTCTGATCCGCCCAATCACCTATGTCCTCTGGGTTAAGAAAAACCCCGTCTGATTGATAGCCATAATACATTTCCATGGGGTATCCAATAAACAGATTGGAACCATTCCCTACAAATCCGTTCGGTTGCTCCACATTACCTAATCCAAGGGTTACTACTTCGTTATTGATCAAGGAAAAATTTCCTGCAAAAGAATACTCAAAATCTCCGCTGCTATTTCGGTATCCCAAATCAAATTCGAATCCTGAGTTTTTGGCTTCACCGGTATTGGTTTCGCTCATACTGACCCCCAAGACCGTAGACACACTGGCGGAAGGCTGGAACAAAATATCAGTAGTGGCCCTATTGAAATAAGTGGCATTTAAGGTAAGCTTCCCTTCCAAAAAACCAGCTTCAAACCCAACATCCGTAGTGGTGGTGGATTCCCACTTAATATCTGCGTCTTTGTACGTGGAATAAGCTGCACCAGTCGCTATGCCACCCCCAATAGGGTAATTCCTCCCTGACTGCAACACTCTTTGGTAAGGATAATTGCCAATATTCTGATTGCCCAATACCCCCCAAGAAGCTTTTAGCTTAAGATCGGATACCCAGTTTACATTTTGGAAAAAGTTCTCTTCCGAAAGCCTCCATCCCAAGGCCATTGAAGGGAAGAGGGCATATTTGTTGCTTTCGGGAAATCTTGAAGAGCCATCATAACGGACTGTAGCTTCGACCAGGTACTTCTCATCATGATTGTACCTTACTCTCGAAAACAAAGACTGTATCGCCCACTCATCGTCATACCCTCCTGAAAGCTGGTTGTCTGCACCTCCCATGCCAAGCACGGTATAGTCATTACTTGGAAAATCCTGACGGTAACCATTAAAGTAACTAAGGATTTGGTTTTCGAAGGAGTAGCCCACCAGAAGGTCCAAAGGATTATTATTTATCTCCTTGGTATACTCTGCTAAAAACTGGGTGGTTTTATACACCTCTTTGTTGCTGTACTGATTCAAATAGGATTGGGCAAGGTACACCTCATCATTGAGTCTCTGAGAGGCCAAATAAGAGCGTTCCTCAAGCAAGGTAAAATTATAACCTCCGATTCCAGTTAGCACCAGCCCTTTTATCGGCTCCCAGGCTAACCTAATATTGACGCCCATTCTTGATTCAGGGTTCTTCAGGTAAGAGGCTGACTGTAACCAAGAGACAGGAGTACCTCCACTCTCAGGACCAATGCCAAAATCCCCATTTGAAGCCTGCCCCAAATACACCGCCGGATAACGCAAAGAATTCTGGATCAATTGATCGGAAAGTTCTCCTCCTTTATTGGCGGTAGCCTGGGGTTCATTTCGCTCTTCATAGGTACCAAACAACCTGGTGGTCATTGTAAGGTTTTCCGCGAGGTCACTTTCCAAATTCAACCGGATATTATATCGGTTATAATTGTTCTTTTCAATGATCCCTTGCTGCCCAAGATATCCCGCAGATAAAAAATATTTGTGTATATCGCCTCCACCGTTCAGGCTAATTGTATGACCGGTTTGTACTCCTTTTCTGGAAAACAATTCATCCAAAAAACGGGTGTTGGGATAATTATCTGGGTCAGATTGATTTCGGTATTTTTCAATATCCTCCTCGGTATAACTGTTACTTCCTGAAGCAATATTGTACATCTCTGCGTACTCCCACGAGTTGACCAAATCAGGCAGCTCTGTAGCTTCATTGAAACCAACATAACCATTATAGCTTACTGTCAATTTACTTTCGCTACCACTTTTTGTAGTTACCAGGATAACACCATTTGCTGCTCTTGCCCCATAAATAGCTGCAGAGGAGGCGTCTTTTAACACCGAAACTGACTTGATATCATTTGGGTTGATATCATCCAAGGTGCCAGGTATCCCATCGATGATCACTAGGGCATCCGGAGTAGCCCCAAAAGAACCAACTCCCCTTACACGAATGGATCCACTACTTTCGCCGGGACGACCGGAGCGCTGGATAACGGTAACTCCAGGCATCTGCCCTGCTAGGGCTTGGGTTGCATTCGGTACAGGTCGATTTTCAATGCTCTCGGATGAAATCTGAGAAACGGATCCAATCACATTTACTTTTTTCTGGGTACCATAGCCGACCACTACCACCTCGTCCAACGATTTCATGTCTGGTGACAAAGAGATATTGAGCACTGTCTGATTACCTACTTCCACCATTTGCTGTTGATAGCCGATAAAACTAAATATTAGAACAGCTCCCTCTTCTACCTCAATACTGTATTTCCCATCAATATCCGTCACACTGCCCCGCGTGGTACCCTGCACTTGTACCGTGGCACCTGGAATAGGCTGCCCGTTTTCGTCAGTGACGGTTCCGGTGACGTCAATCAAGTCTATCTTTTGTTGTAAATTTTCTTCATCCTTTTTAGTTCTTTCTTTTTTTCTAATGATTACAGTCTTATTGTGGATTTCATAGACAAATGAATAAGGGATCAAAAGCTGATCCAATACCTTTTCCAAACTTGCTTTATTCAAGTTGATGTCCACTTTTGGGATTTCTTTGATCAGATCCGAGCGATATAAGAAACTAAATTCACTTTGGTTTTTAATTTCTTCAAACACTTGCTCTATAGAGGCTTGATGTAAATCCAGTTTGAGTTTCACATTTTGTGAATAGGCACTTGCCGAGACTTTCATCACTCCCACCATCACTAGAATCAGGGTGAGCTTCATGATTAATAGCATTTTACCCCTCGGCCCGAAGGGTAGGTTAATGGGTTTTTTTTTCATAATTTTGGGTTGTTAAGTAAACAGATTTGATTTATTCGAATCGTTTTCAGGGGGATGTTGGTAGCATCCTCCGTTTTTATTTTATAATAATGGTCCTCCTTTCTATTTCGATTTGTACATCTCGGGTTTTTTCCAATAAAACCAATACTTCTTTCAGGTCTTCGTGTTTTCTAATCCGCCCCGTAAAAGGAAGCTCCTTTGTTTTCTGGTTTTCAAACTTCACTTCCACATCATACCAGCGGGCAAGGGACTCCATGATTTCCCCTAAAGGTTTTTCTTTAAAGTAAAACCACCCATCTTTCCAAGCGATATATTCGCGGACGTCAACGGTCCTTTTTTCGATACGTTTTTCTCCTTTGACCCACATGCTTTGCTCACTAGGCGTCAAAACTTGCTTTTGTAGGGGCTTATCCTGAACAAATACGTTTACCTTCCCCTCTACCAAGGTGGTAAGGACAGAAGGCTCTTCTTTATAAGAGGAAATGTTAAATGCTGTCCCTAGCACTTCTACTATTTGCTGGTCTGCTATTACTCGAAAAGGGTTGTCGGGGTTTTTGGTCACCTCAAAATAGGCCTCACCACTTAATTCCACCTTTCTTTCTTGGCCAGTAAATGCAGTAGGATATCTAAGCGTAGAACCTGAGTTGAGCCAAACTTGGGTCCCGTCCACCAAGCTAAGGGTAAAAACAGCTCCTCGGGGGACTAAAAGTGTATTGTATTTTACTTCAACATCCGCAGATTCATCCATCTTATATTGAAGGGATTTTCCTTGGCTTGTGATCTGAGCCCCTCCATCTTCCAGGTCCAGGGACGTCATGGACGAAAGATCATAAGAGGTCCCGTCATCCATCAGGAGAATAGCCTTATCGGTCCCTGGCCCAATGATGGCCTCCTTATTTTCTTTGGGATCATTAATATACAAGGAAGGCTTCAGTATCGCTGTCAATACCAGCAACAAGGCAAAACCTGCGGCGATTGAAGCAGCATAACTGCCGATGCGCCATTTTCTTTTCTTGGAAGGATGTAATTTACCAGAAAACTCGAGCCAACTTTTCTTCCCTGTTCCATCTTCAACCTTAAACTGAGACCCGTTCTTGTAGAAGTTGGCCAAATGCTGAAAATAAGCTTGATGATCAGCATTTTCTTCAATCCATGCCTTGAATTGTTCTTCTTCCTCTTCGCTCAGTGAATCATGCACCTTCTTCCAAAGAATAGAAAAGTCAATATTTACCAGATTTTTATGCACCTATCCTGTTATTTAACCATAGGACACATGAGATTCAAAAATGGGTGACAAAAAATGTAATTTTATTTCACAATCAATAAAAAAATCAAAATAATAGAACAATAAAATCAGCAACAACAAACTTTAAGGAAAGCTAATTCGATTTATTCGGTTATAGAAAAAGATTCAAATTCAAGGATTCCCTCAGTGATTTCCTCAATTTCCCCTTGGCCCTAAGCAGATGCGTTTTGATGGTATTTTCGGAAATCTCCAGCTGCTGGGCGATTTCTCGTACGGACTTCTCTTCCATGTACTTCAGCCGGAAAATCTCACCAATTCTAGGAGGCAGTGCTTCAATGGCACTTTCGACTTTTTTGTTGATCTCTGCCTCTTCCCAATCTACATCAGAGTCGTTTAAACTTGCCTCCAAATAAAGCAAATGGTGCTTGTCCTGGATCTTAAGATTTCTAATATGGTTTAGGCAGCGGTTGCGGACGGATGCATAGAGGTAGGATTTAAAGGAAGTAGTAATAGTTAAATATTCAGCTTGTTCCCAAATATGCACAAAGATATTCTGAACGATATCCTCGCATAATCCACCCTCAAACACAAACCCCTCTGCATACCTCAACAGACTCGGGTAATAGTCATTAAAAAGCGCTTCGAAAACATCTTTGTTTTGTTTTTGAATTTCCCTTAATAGTATTTTATCCTCTATTCTCAAACCTGGGTGATATAATTACTTACTTATGGTGCAAAATAGAAAAACTAAGCGATAATCCATTCTTCTAAGACGCAATACCTGTGCACCGTAGCGTAGATAGGCTAATGCATATTCCGGGTTTTATCGGAAAATATAAGATAAAATCCAAAAAGCCGATGAGTCATCCTCATCGGCTTTACTATTAAAAAGGTTTATAAATAATTAGTAACCGGCATTTTGCTCCAAGAAGCCCGGCTGGCTAGAGGCACCGTCAATAGCCCTTTGCGGAATCGGAAACAAGCGCTTGTTGACATCGGTATCGTTCTTTTCGGTCCAGCTGTCCTCGTATTTGCCATAACGGATCTGGTAGGTTCTTCGGTGACCTTCCCAGTACAGCTCAAAGCCAGATTCCCTAAACAAAACATCTAAATTAATGGCATCCAAAGGAGCAGGAGTTTGCGCAGGACGGGCATCCCTGGAAGTCCTCAAGGTATTCACATCGGCGAGGGCACCTGCATTGTCCCCATTGCGAAGCTTGGCCTCAGCACGCATCAGGTAGATCTCGCCCAGACGGATCAAGACCAAATCCACACTACTGTAGTAGCAGCAGTTGGGCGCCGTGTGGCTAAACTGGTACTTGGAAAACCGGTAGCCCGCATTGTGCAAGCTTCCCTCAGTGGTGAAATCTACCTTTAAAGTATGGTCCACGTAGCGCAGGTCGGCACCGCTGCTTCGTCTATTGATCACAGGATAGATCCGCACGCTGCCATCATCGCAGGTCATGATATTACCACTCTCGTCCTTTCTGGGTCCCCAGATGATATTGCGGAGGATTCCCCTGTCCACTTCAAACTCCGATGCTTCCACACAGTAGTAGTGATCCGCATCATTGTTTGGATTCACACCGCTAAGGTCCCGAAGATCTTCTGGGATAACGGTGTTTTCCTTGAAAAAACGGGCATCCGCATCGGCAGGATCGACATCGCCATATGCATCCACCCAAGACTGATAAAAATCAGGCGTGGCCGCGACAGCATCGGTACCCCGAGTGCTTGGAAATTCCGGCCTGGGCACTTGGTCACCGGACATGGACCAGTATGCCCATCGGCTGTGCTCGGTCTGGAGCACTCCTCTTTGGTCCAGTGAAAATATGATTTCCGGACTACTGTTATTGTCATCGCTAAAGAGGTCAAAATACTCAGAAGACAATTCATATGGCCCATCGATGATATTGCTCGTATATTCGATCACCTTGTCCATGTCCTCTTGGCGGAAGTCCGGAGTGCCATATGGATCACGGTACACCGCTGCATTCAGGTACAATCGAGCCAACAATGCCTCCACTGCATATCTGTTCAGCCTGCCTGGACCTTTATCACTATTGATCACATCGACCACTGATAACAATTCGCTCTCCAGGTACTCTACTGCTTCCTCGCCTCGAAGGATTTCTGAAAAATCGTCAGAGCTTTCTTTCCTGAATACCAATCCCCAATTGTCCAACGCGAGCATATTGAGATATGCCTTCATGGCTACCATTTCGTATAAAGGATCTTGGGCGGCAGAATTGCCATTTTCTACTTCCAACTGTAGCCTTTCCTCTGCCAAGATAGCTCTTGACAAAGTCTGGGTTATATTGGACCACGTATCTCCGACCAGGCCGTTTCCCGGTGTCATCAGGTGCTGGTGAACGGCAATAAACTTGCCGCCATCAAACCAATCCGTCCCTCCTCGGTAAGGAAGGATGCCTTCGTCAGAAGCCACCTCTTGAAGGCCGAAGTTATTGGTGTGCCTCCACACATATCGGAGGTTCCCATACACAGGAGCGATGGATCCGCTGATTACTTCCGCTTGGCCTGTGCCGGTCAAGGACTCGTCCAGCACTTCTTCTTCCAACGTCGTACAACTGGAAAAGGCTACGATCCCTGCTGCTATCAGAAGTGTTTTGTTAAACATTATATTTTTCATTTTCATGTTTTTTTCTTTTGTATAAACTGTGATGTTCAGAATTAAAATCCTTTCTATCAATTGTGCCGTAAAGCAGCCCTGAAGCCCTACCGGGCATCACGTTTACTGTCTTCCAGCAACTTTAGAAGGTCAAGTTCAGGTTGATTGAATAAGTCCTGGCCCTAGGATAGGTAAACCGGTCGATACCGAATGTCTGGATTCCTCCGGAGGTAGAACCGGTATTTACCTCAGGATCAAACCCACTATAATCCGTGATTACAAACAGGTTTTGGCCCGTTACGGAGATCCGGATATTCTGGAAGGCATCTCCCAAACCAATCCGGTCGGAATTCAAGTTGTAGCCCAAGGTAGCATTGTTCAGTCTGAAGTATGAACCATTTTCCAAGAAGCGAGTAGATACCGTGTTGGAATTGTTAAAAGACTCCTCCGGATATTGTGTTGCAAAATCCGTCGTATTATTGGACCTGGCCAATTGTGCCTTCGTAAACAGTGACATGGTGGTGTGGTTGTACACTTTACTTCCTGCCGAACCATTGAAGTTCAGGCCTAAGTCAAAGGACTTGTAATTAAAGTTCATGTGTGCACCATAAATCACCTTCGGAATGGCACTTCCGACCACGGCACGGTCATTGTCCAGCACCTCGCCATCTCCATTGGTATCCTTAAACCTGTTGACACCATCCTCGGTAATGCCATCAAACTCAAGCATGTAAAAGGCACCGATAGGTTCTCCGTTGATATACCCGTTGATGGTAGCGCCCGTCTGGCCGGCACCCTGAGCAGCACCTGTGGTCAATACGGTGTAGGGAGAATCCTTCACTTCATTATTGATCAAGGTCACATTACCACCAATGGCATAGGAGAAGTCTCCACGTCGATCACTCGCATAATCCAAGGCCAGCTCAATCCCGCTGTTGTGGATTTTCATGTTCTCGATATTGTCCCAATAAGTAGGTGTAGGCTCTACTGGGTCCGCAGGAACGACTTCCAGTAGGATATTCGACGACACTTTGTTGAAGTAATCCAAGGTACCCGTCAGCCGGTGGTCAAAGAAGGCAAAATCAATCCCAAAATCAATTTGGGTGGACACCTCCCATTGTAAGTCAGGATTGGCCAATCTGGTGAAGACGATACCGTAAGGATAGCCATCCAGGGAAGTGGCATCGGTATCGATTGGATAAGTGTTGAGACTGGCATTTCCTTCGGACAGCCTATCTTCAGAATAACTTGCCTTCGTGATTTTGGAAGGAATTTCCTGATTACCCGTTTGTCCCCAACTCGCTCTTAACTTAAGGTTGTCAAAGAAGGAACCTTTCATAAAGTCTTCCTTGGTGATGTTCCAACCCAAAGCAAAGGAAGGAAAATAACCGTATCTGTTGTTCTCTCCAAACTTGGAAGAACCGTCCGCCCGGAAGGTACCGGTAAACAAATATTTTTCGTCAAACGTATAGTTTACCCTTGCAAAGAAGGATTGCAGTTCGTTTTTAACGGCTGATGAACTTACCGTAGTTGGATACTCTGTGGTACTGGTATGGTCCTGGTACCGAGGTTCTATATTGTTATCAGCAAATCCCCTGGCTGAGGTCAACCGGTACTCATCCAGAAAGGTTTGGAAGGAATGACCGGCCAGCACTGTCAGGTTGTGCTTATAATTATGCCAATTATAGGTCAGCGTATTTTCTACCAGTTTGTTGGTGTTTTCAGTGATTCCCTCATCCAATGTACCGTCGGAAATATTGGATTCATTGATGACTGCTGTATAAGGCCGGTACTGCTGATAGCGATTGGTGCTGGAATAATCCACGCCCAAATTAAGCTTATAAGTCAACCCATCCAAAATTTCAAAGGAAGGGGAAATCGTCGCCAAGATCCGGTTGTTTGCTGCGTCATCACTGTATAGCTCATATCGCTTCAATGGGTTCAGGGCATTGGTATTGAGCAAAGTGGGTTCTCCATCGGTATAGGTAGGAACCGTAGGATTAAGGCTCAGCATATCACTGATGGTCGAGCCGATGCTTGGCCGTAGGTTTTTCGTATGGGAAGCTGTCAGGTTATAATCTACGTTTAGCCTACCGTCAAAAGCCTTCTGGTTCATATTCAGTTTACCAGAAAAGCGCTCCAGCTCACTGTTCTTCAGGATGCCCTCTTGGTCCTGATACCCCAAAGAAGCGAAGTAGGAAAACTTGCTGGAACTGGATCCGCTCATCGAAAAATTGATGTTTTTCGAAAAGCCCACTTGGGTCAGTTCATCCTGCCAATCGGTATTTCCACCATAATCTTCCAGGTCACCCCCTACAGCCACTACCTGTTCACGGAATTGGTCCGCGCTAAACACATCTATTTTATTGGCCATGGAAGACCAGGCGGTAGAAGCGGACAGATTCATTTGTGTGGCTCCGGATTTTCCTTTTTTTGTGGTTATTACCACCACTCCATTGGAAGCCCTTGATCCATAAAGTGCCGTGGCACTGGCATCTTTTAGCACTTCGATACTTGCTATATCGCTTGGATTCAGGAAATTGAGCGGATTGGATGCAATACCCGTATCGGAATTGTCCAGCAAGAAACCATCCAACACATATAAAGGCTGTGTTCCCGATCGCAAACTGCCGATCCCCCTAATGATCACGTTTTGGGCGGCACCTGGCTCACCACTCGTCGAAGTGATGTTTACCCCTGCCATTTTACCTTGCAGGAGATCCACGGGGTTAGAAATCACCCCTTTATTGAATTCTCCTTCTTTAACCGACCCAATGGCTCCGGTAATGTCTGACCGCTTCTGGGTACCATACCCCACGACCACCATCTCATCAAGTTGCGTGGCATCCGAAACCAACTGAATGGTAAAAGAGGTCTGCCCATTTACTGGCACCTCTTGTGCAACAAAGCCAACGAAGGAAACTTGAAGCACAGCACCTTCTTCTACTTCAATAGAAAATTTGCCGTCAATATCGGTAACCGTACCATTGGTAGTTCCTTTTACTCGAATGGTAGCGCCTGGCAAGGGGACTCCTTGGTCATCTCGAACCGTACCGGAAACCGTCTTTCTTACTGGTACTAAGGCCAAAAACGAATCATCTCCTTTTGAAACAAGCGCTTCTCCCTTCCCTTTTGCGAATAATTGTTGAGGAGCGGCACTAACCCCTGCCCACAAAGCTAAACTCGCCGAGGCATAGAGGACTTTGGAAAATCGTAAATTTGAAATCATAAAATTTAAGTATTGGATAACTGAAAATTTTCAATGCTTCTTGAACACCTGTCTCATTCTTTGTCATTTTGACGACAGGAAAAATCTCACCCTCTTGTTAAAGGTTAATTTAAAATCCTTCCTTAAATCAAAATGGCAGTCAAATTATTTAATTGAGACAACCTTTTTTTTACGATCCAAAAGTAAATGATATATCACGAGAGCCCGTTACGGATAGTTTAGGCTTATATTAATTATCCCTACTCAAAATTTAACACCACTTAATATTCATCACAGTTGGGTAATACTAGTTGCAAAATCGATTTAATTGCCAAAATCTTGCCTTCTTCAATCTCATAAATAAGCACGCCTTTATACCTATATTACCGATGTCGTTTAGTTAAGAGGATTTCCTTCTTTTCATATACCTAAAAGTCCTTTTTTTGATTGACTTTGGCTGGGGAAACCTGATCATCTTGATGGGTTTTATCCTTTTCCTTTTTTCCATTGATGAAAAAAGAAAGAAAAAAATCTAGGCCGGTGGTTACTTAAGAAAATATACCACTACATGGAATAATGATGTTAATTTATCCATAAGAAACTTATTAATCGGATCCGCCTTGCAGGTATTGGGCGTTAATAAATTAAATAGCGGGTGGGCAAGAAGGCAGGCTTGTTTGACGAAAGGCTTACCAAAAAGAATGTTGGCAGCTAAAGAAGGTTTACCTGGCTTTAGATAGGCCTGCTTGGCTTTAAACAGGAGAAGTTTGCCTGAATGAGGGAAGGTTTTAATTTTAGGCCAATAGCTGCACACCTGTGCGCCGTGGCGTAGCGGCGGGGTTTTTTGGTTACTTTTTTGACCTGAAGCAAAAAAGTAACAAAGGTAAACGGATGAAAACCACCTAGAAATTTAGCTAGAAAAATAACTGCCCAAGGAAAAAAATATAGAACCCATATTTTCCAGATACACACTAACTAAACGGCATTGCCTATATTACTGATCATTCTGAAATAACAAAAAAATCGCTGACACTTCACCAGACGGTATTCTCCCCCCCTTAAACTGTCGCAAAAGCACCACCAATAATTGCGTTGTATTATGGAAATTTGGTTAATAATCAATTAAACCAAAAACACAATGGCAGCAGTAAGCACTTATTTGAATTTTGAAAGGAACACCGAAGCGGCATTTCTCTTTTACAAATCCGTATTCGGCGGGGAATTTTTCGGGGACGGGATAATGCGCATGGGAGACGTACCACCGCAAGAAGGCAGCCCTGCCCTCGCTGATGAAGACAAAAATCTCGTGATGCACGTGGAACTAAAAATCCTGGGCATCCACAGCCTTATGGGAACAGACTGCACAGACTCCATGGGGTATAAACTGAACAAGGGCAACAACATAAGTATCAACTTACAGCCTGATACCAGAAAAGAAACCAAACGACTCTTTGATGCCTTGTCTGAAGGTGGACAGGTTACCATGGAACCCCAAGAAATGTTTTGGGGAGACTACTTCGGAAGCTGCTTTGATAAGTTTGGTATCCAGTGGATGTTTAACTGCGGTGAAAAACCTGCCCCTTAACCTAAACAACCTAAGTCCTACATGCTGGAACAGGGACACTATGAAATTTGTTACCTATCGCAAGAGTAGATCGATTTCTAATCTATTGTGACATTTTTATAATTTTCACCTAATTTCATCAAATCATGAAATATAACCATGTAGGTAACACAGGACTAATGGTATCTGAACTTTGCTTCGGCACCATGACATTTGGTGGGCAAGATGCCGGGATGTGGACACAGATCGGGCAGCTGCAGCAAAAAGAGGTAAACCAAATGCTTCGAGCGGTCATCGATGCGGGGATCAACTTCATCGATACCGCTAATGTCTATTCTTTTGGCCAATCGGAGCAGCTTTTGGGCCAGGGCCTGAAGGACCTCGCCATCCCCCGTGACGAAGTGGTCATTGCCACCAAAGTAATGGGTAAGATGAGCGAGCATCCCAATAGTGCCGGTCTCTCCCGATATCATATTTTCAACTCCGTCGAAGCAAGCCTTCATCGCCTTCAGCTAGACTTTATTGACATTCTATATGTTCATGGTGTGGATCCAGCCACCTCTATTGAAGAAATCGTCCGCTCGCTGAACGATATCGTGGATAGCGGCAAGGTTCGCTATGTGGCCATCTGCAACTGGCCTGCCTGGATGGTGGCACAGGCACAGGCCATCGCACACTATAACGGTTGGCACAAGTTTATTGGCCTCCAGTATCATTATTCTGCTGCAACCAGAGACATTGAGCACGAACTGGTCCCCATGGCTGAGGCACATCAGCTGGCCATTTTCCCGTGGAGTCCACTGTCCGGAGGGTTTCTTACCGGGAAATTTACCCGCAAAGGCAGCCAATCCGATAATGCCAGAAGGGCAAATTTTGACTTTCCTCCCATCGATAAGGAAAAAGCGTATGACCTGGTGGATGTGATGGCGGAAATCAGTAAATCCCACGGAGCAAGTGTAGCCCAAGTGGCATTGGCTTGGGTACGACAGCAGCAGGGCATTACCAGTACCATCATCGGGGCAAAAAACCAAGATCAGTTAACATCCAACATCGAATCCACCAAGCTGACTTTAAGCAATGAAGACCTCGGAAAAATCAACGAAATCAGCCCGCTGCCATCTCTCTATCCCGGATGGATGGTCGAGCGCCAAAGTGAATACCGAAACCCTAAAAAATGAGCACACCTAAATCCATCAATAACTCAAAATAAACCACTATGAGACACAAAATCCTAAACGTCGTCGCCATTTTATTTGCCCTGCTTATGGTCAATTCCGGCCTGGACAAATTCTTCCATTATATGCCCATGCCAGAGGACATGCCAGAAGAAATCATGGAAGTGATGGGCGCCTTTATGAAAATAGGGTGGCTGTTTCCACTGATTGGCTTTGGTGAAATCGTCGGCGGAGTGCTTTTCGCCATTCCAAAATTCCGGGCTTTAGGCGCCATTATGCTCTTCCCCATAGTCATTGGGATCAATTTACACCATGGCATATATGCCCCTGAAGGGATGATTATCGCGCTTATCGTCCTGGCCATTGACCTGTGGGCGATTGCCGAAAATTGGCACAAATACCTGCCCATGGCCAAGCATTAGTCTATATTTTACAGTATCTCCTAATTGCCTTGATCCTAAAAAGCACTTATTCAATATACTGTCCATGCCCATGTATTATTTGCTTACTTACCGTACTGCACCCGATTATTACCGCCTTCGTCTTCCCTTCCGGGAGGCCCATCTTAGCCATGTAAGAGCATATCATCAAAAAGGCCTGATAGTCATGGCCGGAGCCTTGGAACCACCCGCAGAGAGGGCCGTGATTGTATTTCATTGCAAGGATGAAGCACCCATCCAAGCGTTCATAAAAGAAGACCCTTACGTTCAAAATGGATTAATTCTATCCCATGAAATTCATTCCTGGAATGTGGTAATTGGCCATCAAAAATAAGTCAATAATTCCCACAAGCCTCAACCAATGATATTTACGAAATTTTTGCACCAAAAAATATTTTCCATATTAGACATTTACCTGCTGTGAATTGATTAAATTAAGGTTTTAGAAACCCTGTACGAAAGAATAACCTAGCAAATCACTTTATCATGTTTATATAAAACCTAAGCTATGCAGCTCTTTATAGTGGGAGACGTTCATGGATGTTATCATACCTTCCAAAAACTACTGGAACACTGGGATCCATCAAAGGAAATGCTGATCCAGGTCGGTGACCTGATCGACCGGGGGAACTATTCAGTAGAGGTGCTCCAACTGGCGCAAAGTTTACATGAAAAGCACCTTGGGAACACGGTTTTCTTACGGGGAAACCACGAACAGATGATGATTGATCATATCGAGAATGGGAAAATCGGTGGCAGTTGGCTCTTTAATGGAGGACAAAAAACCCTGCAGCAGTTCGTAGCCAAGGATATCCCGATAGAAAGCATGCTCCACTGGCTCAGAAACACTCCACTAAAATGGGAAAGTCCCAATCTACTGGCCACACATGCGGGCATTGGTAAAACCACCCTGACCCCTTACGATGTCCATTCTCCTGACGGTATCCTTTGGAACAGAAAAAGGCTAAAGAAGCTCCCTAAACTTCAAGTAATTGGCCACACACCTCAGCAAAACGGCCGGGCCAGCTTCACCACGGCCAGCCAACACTGGAACATCGACACGGGAGCCTACCGAGGCATCTGCCTAACCGGACTGAAGCTACAGGAAAACGGCAACTATATCGAGGAAATCAATGTACCTACGGATGAACGGGATATTCAGCCTTAACGAGAATTTTCCTATCCAAGGCATCTTCTAGCACAAAACAGTTCCGCATAGCCTCCCAAATTTCCAAGTCAGGGTTTTCTTCCCCATGCAAAACAATGCTTACTTTTTTGTCACTGATATCACAGCGAAGTCCTTCCACCCATTGGTTTTTGGTCTTGTCCAGGCCGATGGCCACACGGAGGATTCCGGCCACTACATGGATCATCTTGCGTTGTGCCTTGGACAGCTTCTTGTAGCGTTTATGCTTTTTCCGGGGACCGGATTTTCGGTGGTAGCGGACGATCACCCCTAGCAAAGTGACTTCTTCATTTGTAAATCCCCTCAAGCGGCTGTGCTCAATGATGTAGCGGGAATGCTTATGGTATTTTGGATAGCCTATAAAGTGGCCAACCTCAAAGACAAAACTGGCAAAGTCCAAGAGATCCCGACCATATTCTTCCAATCCGTGCAAGGGCTTTAGTTGGTCAAAAAGTTTCAGTGCAAGGTAGGAAATGTGCTTCTTTTGCTCCACATCACTTTTATACTTTAACGCCAAATTCATCACGCTACGGAACCGGAGATCCTCTTCCGGATAGAGCACCGAAGGGGTTTTGCCCATGCTACCAAGATAACCCAAGATCAGCCCCTCACGCAGCGAGGCATCACACAATGTGATTTCAGTGGCGTTGGCCATCTCCAGCAATCTCACCAACAGCAAACTTCCCAAATGGATGGCGTCCACCCTATTGGCACTAATACCCGGAACCTTCTCACGTTTCTTTGGCGGCATTCCCAATAACTTTTCGGATAGTTTTTTCAGCTCTTCGGTGGTAACTACCTCCGCATTGACCGTGGCAAGGGAAGTCCCTTTGCCGGCAAGGTGCGCCGCCTCACCCAATGTCCTGATGGTACCGGAGGTGCCGATCACCTTGGTGAACCCTGCCTCCACTGCCTTTTTCATGATTTCCTCTGCAGCCAGGTTAATATGATGGGTCAATTCCTCAACATCTTCTTTCTCCAAGGTATCTTTCTGACCTGCCATATCCAGTAATCGCAGCACCCCGAGCTTGATGCTTTTTTTGAAGAATATTTCTTCCTGATCTCCTACGGTGGCCTCTGTGGACCCTCCGCCAATATCCAAGACAAGGACTTTCTCATCCCCAAAGGCTATTGCCCTTCTTACGGCCAAAAAAATCAAACGGGCCTCTTCATTACCACTGATTACCTTGGGGGTCAGCCCGGTTTCTTCTGCCAAACGCCCCAAGAACTCACCGCCATTCTTGGCCTCACGTGTGGCACTGGTAGCTGCAGTGATAATGTCATCTACGCCATATTGATCGGCCAACTGAACATAACGCTTTATCACTTCTATGCCACGGTCAAAAGCCTCTTGGGAAAGCCGATTGGTAGCAAAAACGCCCACTCCCAGCTTGACCATTTCTTTTTCATCGATCAATACATTGATGTTCTGACGCTTTGTTACTTCCGCGATGACCAAATGAATGGAATTGGTACCGATATCTATTGCTGCTAATTTCATCGAAAGTTATTTGGTTATTGGGTCACTCAGGTTTTGGACATGGAAAACAACAGGGACAACTTCTCGAGTTTAGGTTTTCCACCACACTCAATTTTACATATTTATCTCATATATTCTCCTGATTCATGGTTTCCCCCTACTTCTTCATCCACTTGTTACGGTGTACTTTTCCAGAAGCATCGTCGGTCAAGCGATAGCCATGCTCTCCAAAACAATCCCTCAATGCCTGAACGAGATTGGCCGCAGACTGACCGGTGCTCATTCCATAAAAATAATTAATGGCTGCCGACATCACGGGCATGGCCACCCCCGCCTTGAGCCCTGCTCCAACTACTTCTGCCAAATCCTTGGAATCTTTCTCAAACCGCTCTTTAAGCACCGCAGAAGCCATTAGGCAATCGGAAGATTTAAAAACGCCAGAGAGTTTTTCCATCAAACTGGATTGGATGATGGACCCATTTGTCCAGCAACGGGCTATCTCGCTCAAATTGAGTCCCCAGTTTTCGGCTGTTCCTACTTTCTTGATCAAGCTAAACCCAATTTCGTGATTGACCAACCGTGCCATTTGGTAAGCTCCTTTCAGGGCTCCCAGTATTTCTTTTTGGTCGATTTTTTCTGCTTGGCGTGGATAGGTCTGTGACATGGAACCCCTCACCTCCTTATGGGTGGAGATTAGTCTGGCAGTCACAGCGGCTGTCAAAGGGGCATAGGGCACACCATATTTGGCAGCTGTACTTACCGCCCAACCTCCGGTACCCGTCTGTCCGGCCACATCCAGGATATTATCCAATAGCAGCTCGCCATCCTTCTCAGCGGTCAATATCGCCAACGTAGCATCCATCAAGTAACTGCCCGAACCTTGATTGCTCCACTTTTGGAAGGTCTTCACGATTTCACTTACGGATATCCCAAGTCCTTTTCGCATAAAAGCATAGATCTCTGCCAACACCTGCATCTCACCATACTCTATACTATTATGTACCATCTTGATAAAATGCCCGGCACCGTCAGGCCCTACATAGTGCAGGCAAGGTTTACCATTCGGATCTTTACCTGCGATTTTTTCAATAAACGGACCGATCAAATCAAATCCCTCTGGGGAACCGCCAGGCATAAGAGAGGGGCCTTTGCGGGCACCATCCCGACCTCCTGAGATTCCCATCCCCACAAAGTGAATCCCGTAACCTTGCAGGTACTGCTGCCGCTTGGCACTGTCCTCAAAAAAGGAATTGCCGCCATCGATGATCACATCTCCCTTATCCACAAAGGTCAGTAGCCGTGCAATTTGTTGATCCACAATCTGCCCGGCAGGAATCATCATGAGAATCTTCCGGGGCTGCTCCAAGGATTCCACAAATTCATCCAGTTTATCAAAAGGCAAAATCCCCTTTACTTCTGGGTGGGCCTCTACCAGCTTCTTGGCCACATCTTCCTCCACACCTTGGAGGGTACGGTTATACACGCTGATCTTGACGTTTTTCTCGGCCAGGTTAAGGGCAAGACTGCTGCCCATAACGCCCATACCGATGATCCCAAAGGAGGAAACTGCTTTGTTGTTTTTTAAGTCGCTCATAATGTCTTCTACTATTTTTTCAGGTGTTTGGTCTATAGCAATAGTCGTCGCGTGGCGGGGAAGCTCCAAGGTCTCCAGCTGGGAACTAAGCAAAGTCACTGGCATATAATGCCCTTCGCGCTGTTGCATGCGATCAGCAATCAACGCTTCATCTCCCTTCAAAAAAAACCAATGGATCTGCACCCCATTTCTTCGCAAAATCTTCCGGTAATCCACTTTCAATGCCGAGCAGGCCAGCACGGCTCCTCCGTTTTCCTCCCAATCCACCATCTCATCGGACAATTTCTCCAACCAGGGCGTACGATCTTCATCATCCAGAGGAAGTCCCTTTTGCATTTTTTCAACGTTCTTTTTCGGATGAAAATCATCGGCATCGTAAAAGGGAAGGCCAGCCTTTTTGCTGAGCATCCTGCCAATTGTAGTTTTTCCACTTCCGGATACTCCCATTAACAAAATAATCATGCTTTAATTTATGGAATAATTTCAAAATAGTAGTACCCTCTATGCTTAAAAATTGAAGCTTTTTGGGTCTTTAAATAAGATGCCGGAAAAATTATTATTATAAACCTGCACCGAAAATGTCACAAAATGAAAGGCTCCCCTTTTTAGCGGCGCAAAACCTCCCTGACCAAGCATTGCTCCCCATCCCCAATTCCTCCTATATGACGCTTAGATTACCGGCTAGGTAGCCCCGCACTGTTGCCAGTAAACGGTTTACATAAGAAGAATGTCTCATGGATTGCAGGGATGAGCACAGTTTTTTTTTGATTCTTTATCCCGGTTTATCTGTGACAATCCGAAAAATCCGTGAGAAACTTTATTACTGCCATGAAAGCGGATAATCAGATTACCTGCAGGGCAAACGCATTAAACCCGGAATCAATGCCGTTTAGTTAAGGCCATTTCCCTGTTTTCACCTGCTAGGAGTTTCTTTTCTATTTGACTTTAACTGTATGGCTTTGGCCATTTTGGTGGATTTTATCCTTTTCCTTTTTTCCCCCGAAAGCCTTCGGGGCAGGCTATTGATGAAAAAAGAAAGAAAAAAATCTAGGCCGGTGGTATGCCTTTTAAAATGGGACATGGATTTCCCCTGCGACGTGGATCCGTCACCCATTTTAATTTCCACCCGATGGCTACGACCTAAAAGTGAGTGGGGCTCGCTGTTCCACGACGCGAGCCAACTCCCTTTCTTAACGGCCTGCACCATTGGCCGGAAAACAGGCATACCAAGGGCCGTCAAAAGGAAGCGGTACATTTTTGAGACTTATTAACTGAATTCGCCTTGCAGGTATTGGACGTTAAGAAATTAAAAAGCGGGCGGGCAAGAAGGCAGGCTTGTTTGACGAAATACTAGCCAAAAAGAATGTTGGCTGCTAAAGAAGGTTTACCTGGCTTTAGACAGGAGGAGTTTGCCTGCATGAGGGGAGGTTTTAATTTTAGGCCAATAGATGCACACCTGTGCGCCGTGGCGTAGCGGCGGGTTTTTTTGGTTACTTTTTTGACCTGAAGCAAAAAAGTAACAAAGGTAAAGGGATGAAAACCACCAAGGAATTTAGCTAGAAAAATAACTGCCCAAGGAAAAAATATAGAACCCATATTTTTCAGATACACACTAATTAAACGGCATTGATCCCGGAACATGCATAAGCCTATCTATCGCTGCCTAAAACTACTTCAAAATCAACCGCTTAGATATGAGCCCATTATTCGGCCTTTGGAGCTTTCGGTTTTGGAACAGTTGATGGGGGCGTTAAGAAAATGAGTTAGCTCGCGCAGTGGACAAGCGAGATCCACTCATTTTTAGCCCACTGTAACTGGCACAAAATCAAATTAAGACAAACGAAACCGTACTCGTAAACCCAGCCACTTAATGTGAAGGAGGCTCCATGGCCTAGATTTTTTGCCTACTTTTTCATCAATAGAAAAAGTAGGAAAGTCTAATAAAGCATAGGAAGCTAAATTCCATAGCAACGGCAGATATATATTCAAACTAGGATATTTTTTCAAATGCGTTCGCCCAGAGATTACCTGTTATCAAAATGAAAAAACTTTATCGATTTAGTATATTTGGACATTACTTAAAATGAACTAAATGATGACCTCACCCATAAAAATATTAGTAGTCGGCTGTGGCAATATGGGCGCTTCCCATGCACTGGCTTATCACCAAATGGATGGCTTCGAAATCTGCGGATTGGTAGCCCGCGGAGACAGCAAGAATGAGCTAAATAGTAAATTGGGCGCAGACTACCCACTTTTCTCCAGTTATGAAAAAGCACTGGAAGCGTGCAAGCCTGATGCTGTATGCATTTCCACTTACCCTGACACACATGAAGAATATGCCCTAATGGCCCTGGATGCAGGTTGCCATGTATTTATCGAAAAGCCTTTGGCAGACACCGTAGCAGGGTCAGAACGGATTGTCCAAGCTGCCCAAGCAGCAAATAAAAAAGTAGTGGTGGGGTACATCCTTCGCCACCACCCTTCTTGGATAAAGTTTATAGAAATCGCCCAGACCCTCGGCAAGCCACTGGTCATGCGCATGAACCTTAACCAACAGAGTCATGGCCGCATGTGGGACGTGCACCGAAACCTCATGAAGAGCCTTAGCCCCATTGTGGATTGTGGCGTCCACTATATCGATGTAATGTGCCAAATGACACAATCCAAACCCGAAAAAGTCAGCGCCATCGGCGTCCGGCTGACCGATGATATCCCGCATGACAATTATAACTATGGCCAATTGCAAATTACTTTTGAAGATGGATCAGTCGGATGGTATGAAGCAGGCTGGGGTCCCATGATCAGTGAAACAGCCTTCTTTGTAAAAGACGTCTTCGGCCCTAAAGGTGCTGCATCCATCGTCGCCAAAGAGGCTGGCGGTAGTGGCAAATCTGATTCGGTGGATGATCATACCAAAACAGAATCCATCAAGATCCACCACGCAGACATCAATGCAGCAAATGAATTTACCAAACCTGACGAATGGGTAGAAACAGCCGATGAACCCGACCACAATGCCCTTTGCCAGCGGGAGCAGGCTTACTTTCTGAAAGCCATCCAAAGCGACATTGACCTTGGCCAACACTTGGAAGATGCCATTAACAGCCTCAAAGTAGCTTTCGCATGTGATGAGTCGGTAAAAACAGGGGAAATAGTGGAGATCAATTAAGGAGAAATTCCTAATAATTTATTTATCTTCATGTCTGTGAAGCACTCACCAATCTCGAAAAATAACATGATAAAATCCATATCTATAATTAATTTCATGGGCTATTCTCAGTTTAAGGCTAAAGAATTTGCTCCTATCAATGTTTTAATTGGGAAAAATGATACTGGTAAAACAGGTTTACTGAAATTATTATACGCTTCCACAAAAGGAGTCGATACATATAGTAGAAAAAACGAAACTGAAGATATTAGTTTCAAAAAGGTAATATCAGAAAAGCTTTCCAACACTTTTCAACCTGGAAAAAAAGGATTAGGCGAACTTGTCAGCAAACATGAAAGAGGGAAGCTATCTGTTGATATGGAGTTTTCTCACACTAAACTATCTTATAATGATAGACTTTACTTTTCCTTCGGAGATAGTACGACCAAAAACATTATTGATTGTCGAGACAAAATAAACCCTATTTCCACAAATTTCAGATGTCTGTTCATTCCCGCAAAGGAAGTGCTAACACCTCTCAAAGCGATAAGGGCAACTAGGGATAATTTACACATGCCAGGATTTGACGACACCTACCTTGACCTAATAAGAGCTTTGGTAATCCCCACTCAAAGAGGCAACATAGCGGTGGAGCTAAAGGGTGTGAACAAGAAATTAGAGGATTTGTTCGAAGGAAAAATTGAGCAAGGAATCGATGACGACTTTATTTTCAAAAAAGGCCATAGTGAATTTCACATTAACCTTACAGCGGAAGGAGTGAAAAAGATCGGCATCCTCACCACATTAATAAGAAATAGGCAGCTTAACTCTAACTCTGTCTTATTCCTAGATGAACCGGAAACAACTTTACACCCTGAAGCTACGAGAGAATTAGTGGAGATGCTAATGCTAATGGCAAAATCAGGAATCCAGATTTTTCTTGCCACTCATAATTATTTTGTTCTGAAGCAAATGCACTTATGTGCTCGCCGAGATGAAATCGACGCAAAATGTTTTGTACTCGAACGAGAAAAAGGACAAGCAATAACTTCTAAAGAATACCTATTGAACAAAGATTTTCCTGAAAATGCCATTTCAGATGAGGCTCTTAAAATGTCAGATGAAGAAGCTAAAATAGATTTAGGATTATAATGGGCACCATCAATGACAGAAAAAATAGAAGAAAGTAATATTACCTTAAACTTTTCGGACAACAACTTTTTTAGGTTTGAAGATTGCTCTGGTTACAAGGCACTGTCTGCTTATAGTTTTAAGGAAATGGATGCATGTTGGTTTGATGAAGATCAAAACACTTTGTGGCTCTTTGAGCTAAAGGACTTTACAAAAGCTAATTTAGCACCATTAGAAAATTTAAGGTCAAGGGCGGATAACCTTGTAAAAAAAGCTGTTGACAGTTTAAACATGTTACTTTCAATAAAACACAGCTATTCTTATTCACAAACATTAAAAAAGTGTACTACTGATAGGATCAATAATAACACAATAATAAAATTCACATCTATCATACACTGTACTTCTTCTCAAAAGCCATCCATTAGCCACATTAACGACCTTTTTCGACGTAAGTTTACTCCGTATGCCAAACTATTTGACATCAATTATTATAGTGTAATAGAACATTCAAGAGCAATCAATCTTATACCTAATCATATTGTAGGTTAATTTATCGTACTTTTCACCAAATAGTCTTAGCAAGTTTTACAGGAAAGATTTAATTCTCTTCAACGTCTCACTTACCCCTACCCTTTTGCTCTATCCAAGCAGTGGGGGTCATTCCTTCAAATTGACGAAAGACCCTCGAAAAATAATTCACACTGCTAAAGCCGCTTTCATAACAGGCCTGGGTAATGTTTTTTCCCTTCCACAGCAATTCTTTTTTGGCACGCTCCAGTCGCTCACGATTGATAAAGCGGACAGGTGTCTCTCCTAATTCACGCTGAAAGGCCCTGAAAAACTGGGCCCTTGACAGGCACGCCTGATTTGCCAGATGATTCACATGCAATGGTTGCTCTAAGTGCTGCCGAATGTATTTTACCACATGGGCAAGCCTGTTTCTAGTACTCAATTTATCCAAATTATGAAGCAGGTAGTGCCTTGCCTGTGTTTGCATCAAACTGGCAATCAGCTCCCTTGTGGTATTGGATGCTTTCATTTGTTTCCCAAAATCATTGTCCACCATCACCCGGATAAGGGAATTCAGGTTTTGCTGTACAAGCTTATTGTTCAGCAAGGTAAAATTATCTTTTGACCAATTCCATGAAGAATCATCCACCCGCGGAAAATACTCGTTGAGCCACACCATTGTTTCCCGTAAAAACCCCTCACTGATCTCCAGCGCCAGGCATTGGGTCGGTGATGCTATAGTCGCTTCCGGAAAATCGATATACATCAACTCGGAAGCCGGCATGACGATGGACTGCCCCGGCAAAAATTCAAATGGCGCCTCCGATCGCAAATTCATGATTTTCTTGCCCTGAATCATTGCCACCACCGCGGGATTATCAAATTGCAAATCAAAATTATAGGCATAGCGGCTCGTCTCATATAAATTCAAAACGGCATGATCGGCCTGATGAGCCGTACGATGCTCCACCTCAGATGTGGGTGAGCTGAAGATTTTGTACTTCTCCTTAATATTTATGGCATCTAACATGATTTGGGCTTATCGATTTTCTAAGCATAAATTAGCGAAAAAGCCCCTAGCCTCCAAGGCTTCTCCCAGAATGCGACTATTGTGCTAATAGATGAAATTATCATGAACGAGAATATCCTGACAATTCACCACCTTCATGCTTCTACCAAAAATAACCAATAAACATGAGTACAATAACCCAAGAAAAACCAGCTACCCTGCTGGATCGCCCTGATTTCAAACCGCATTATGACAATTTTATCGGTGGAAAATTTGTACCTCCCGTGGACGGAGAATATTTCGATGTCATCAGTCCCGTGGATGGTCAGGTCTTCACTAAAGTGGCCCGTGGCAAGGCTGCTGATATCGAATTGGCACTGGACGCTGCCCATAAGGCTTTTCCCGCATGGAGCCGCACCTCCGCCACCGAGAGGAGCAACATCATGCTCAAAATCGCAGATCGAATAGAAAACAAACTGGAATACCTAGCAGCCGTAGAAACCATTGATAATGGTAAACCAGTAAGAGAGACCATCAATGCCGACTTGGCGTTGGTGGTCGACCACTTCAGGTATTACGCTGGAGTGATCAGGGCCGAAGAAGGCAGTATCGCAGAGCTTGACGAGCACACCGTTTCGATCAATGTCAAAGAACCCATCGGCATCGTCGGACAAATCATCCCATGGAATTTCCCCATGTTGATGGCCACGTGGAAAATGGCCCCTGCCATGGCCGCCGGCTGCTGTACTATCGTCAAACCTGCCGAACAGACTCCTGCTTCTATCATGATCCTGATGGAAATCATCGGAGACCTGATCCCGCCCGGTGTCCTCAATATAGTCAACGGATTTGGGCCAGAAGCGGGGAAGCCACTTGCCCAATCAGCACGACTCGACAAGGTCGCCTTCACGGGCGAAACCACCACAGGGCGACTGATCATGCAATATGCTTCCGATAACCTCAATCCTGTCACCATGGAGCTTGGCGGCAAATCTCCCAATGTCTTCTTCCCATCCGTAATGGATGCCGATGACGAATTTTTGGACAAATGCCTGGAAGGAGCCGCGATGTTTGCACTCAACCAAGGGGAGGTTTGCACCTGTCCGAGCCGGATTTTGGTACATGAAAAAATCTATGACGCTTTTATGGAAAAAGTAGTCGCCAGAGTTGAGGCCATCCAAATGGGCCATCCACTGGACAAGACCACCATGATGGGTGCCCAAGCTTCCAAGGACCAGTTTGAAAAAATCCTTAACTATATCGACATCGGAAAACAGGAAGGAGCCGAAGTACTGACCGGTGGTGGAGTGGCCCAGCTGAACAGTGGCCTAGAGAATGGCTATTATGTCAAGCCTACCCTGCTAAAAGGCCATAACAAAATGCGGGTATTCCAAGAGGAAATTTTTGGCCCGGTATGTTCCGTTACTACATTCAAAGATGTCGAGGACGCCATTTCGATATCCAATGACACGCTTTATGGATTAGGAGCTGGCGTATGGACCAGGGATGCCCACGAAGCCTACCAAGTACCCCGTGCGATCAAAGCAGGCCGTGTTTGGGTCAACTGCTATCATGCCTACCCTGCCCACGCACCCTTTGGCGGGTACAAAAAATCAGGCTTTGGCCGAGAAACCCACCTGATGATGCTCAATCATTACCGTCAAAACAAAAACATGCTGATTTCTTATGACAAGAACAAGCTCGGTTTCTTTTAATTAACTGACTTATTATGAACAAAAGGAGCTATTTAATATGGCTCCTTTTTTCTTTACAAAAATCAACCGATATGACATATAAACGAATAGATATCTCAAAGGAAGCAGAAGCCTTGGTGGACAAGATCCGTGAACAACACGGTCCGCTGATGTTTCACCAGAGTGGTGGTTGCTGTGACGGATCCAGCCCCATGTGCTATGCCAAAGGCGACTTCCGCACAGGAGCTTCTGACGTCTGGATGGGCAACATCCATGAGTGTGATTTCTTTATGTCCAAAGATCAATTCGAATATTGGAAGCATACCCATCTGACACTGGATGTCACCGATGGCCGTGGAGCGAGTTTCTCACTGGATATACCTTACGGCAAGCGATTCATCATCCGAAGCAGATTGCTCAGCAAAGAAGAACTGGCTGATCTCGAACCTGTAAAGAGTGGTGAGGAGCAATGATGTTTCCGAACCTGTAAAACGTCTCATCAAAAGACAATCCCCATACTTAGAGAACCTTCAAGCCTGTCATGGGCAGGGCCGTCATGATGAAATATGGTTAAATCATCCTTTGCTTGGATCCACCTACCTTCCAAGCGGACATAACTGTTGGAAGTCGGCTTATATTCGGTGCTCAGGGTGTACCCCATGAGTTGGAGCCCGCTCATATTGCCAAAACTATCTTCATACGTACCGGAGATAAACCCATCTGGATCCTGAAAGGTCTCCACTCTTCCCGTCACCGAATAATCATCCGTAAATTGGTACCTTAGCGTCGCCAATGCGTTGTACATCAGGGCGGCATTATCTGGTTTTGCCAATTGGGAGTGCCCCTGTGTGCCCACATCTCCACCGACGGTGAGGTAGATTTTTGGAGAGGGGCTATAGTTTACATACAAATTATGATAGGTACGGAATTGCTTCGGAGAAATCCCATCCAGCGATTCACGGCCAAAGAGATTGGTATAGGTGAGTTGTAAATCTTCCCGAAGGGAATATGAAAATAAAAGGCCTACAGACTTGGCATTATTGGCATCCAAGAAGTAGTTATAGCCATTTACCACCCAAAACTGGAAGTCAAGCTTATCGCTCCCCTCATAAGCTATCCGTACACCACTTTGGTAAAAAGGCTCGTTATAGCTCGCCACGGTGGTAGATGTCGTATAATTGTCCTTTGGCAAAAAGCTCTCGGTACCAATATGGGTACGAAAGAATCCGGCATCAATCCACCATTCATTGGCCAACTTCACCCCGACATTAGCTTCTTGCAGTACTGGAAAATCAGGATCCCAAATGGCCTTGGGAATATCCCCGTAATGCAGGGTAAGGTTTCCGCGTATCCGTTCGTCTTGATAATGGATCCCAACCTGGACAATATTCAGACCGAAACGCTGGTCACGTGGTACCGTAGTAGCAAATTCTTGCAGGACATTGGCACCCAAAGAATCGGAATAGGCCGCGTAATACACTTCGATATAACCCGAAAAGTCAAAATTTCCCCAGATACTGGTCTTTTCTTGCGCCTTGGCAATGTGAAAAAAGCAAAGCGTCATTGCTGCCAAAAAAACGGTTTGTTTTCTAATGGATTTCATAAAATTTAAATTAATGGTTTTCTCTTGTGGAGTGCGTATATTCTAAAGAAGAATAGGCTGAAAAATAGCTATTGACCGCCCGTCGGTCATGGAGTCCCTTCCCTCAATGGAAAAGGAGACCTCACCCCTAAAATATAGTAAAGTCTTCTAATATTACTTGATTACAAAGCAAACAATTTCCTTTCTATAAAAACAGATTAAAAATCGAGTAATATAGGTAAACTATACCATATTCACTGGCGTCTTTCCACTAAAAAACAACAAAGGCAGGTCTCAACGAACCTGCCTTTGTAACTGTCTGATAAAAACCATTAACTGACATTCCTACTCCACCAATCGAATCACATAGCTATACTGATAGTGATCGTCTTCCAGTCGGTATTGCTTGTGCGGGTAAGCTCCCCAGCTGGTATCTCCGCCCAAGCCTCGCTGTTTCCAGTCGATGTGCAAGTACACGGTATTTTTGGGTTTGATATCTGTAGGATGCTGCTGCTTTTTGGTCAAGCCAGGATCGAGGTCCTCCACAGATACATCAAGGGCACTGAAGCTCAACGGCTGCATTCCCTGGATCTGTATTCCTTGTCCCTTTTCATTCCTCAGCTCCAGCCACCTGACGTCAGTTTTGTTGCCTGACTCTTGGGGCCGGACATAGTCCCAGTAAAATTGGTTCTCTACCTTGTCCTCATATTGCCCGACAAAAGAAGCATGCTTCCGGTCGCTGTAATTTTCCCAAGGGCCTCTTCCATAGTAGGAGAGATTTCCAAATTGAGCGGGAAGCTCCATCTTCATGCCATAACGCGGCAATTCCGGCAAATCCCTGCCCTCGAGGTCCATAGAAGCCGTCACTTTCACCGAACCATCAGACTGGATGAAATATTCCACGGTATAAGGCACCTTGATATTGGTCAATTCGTATTGCACCGTAATAGGCAAACCCTCACGTGTTTCTTCTCCTACATTGACATCGATGGCTTTCCGCCCCAAATGCGCCGAACGCCATACGCCCAACCGCGAAGGCATGTGGTTTCCGAAGTCATTGTCTGTCGGTGCTCTCCAAAAATACGGTGATGGCAGGGAACGGATCATCCAAGGCTCTCCTTTCTTCAAGGTATATTTTCTGAAATTTCCCCGCTTCAGGTCAAACTCTCCAACCACGTTGGCTGTAGAGAATTTCAACAATTCATCTGTCTTCTCCACCTGAAGATCGCCTTCAGCTGCCTCAAGGTGATCAAAATAAAACCCTTCATTCAACGCAAATTGTTCCCTGGCCACCTCATGACCCGCAGGAACAAGCGGTGTCGTTTCCTTGGTATAGGCATATACATTTAAGAAAGTCTCCGCATCGCCCAGTACCGGCAGGTTCAGCCCCACATGCTTTTCACCATCCGCTGGCAAATCCACTTCAAAGTCATCACTCTTCACCACTTGTCCATCTTCTACCCACTCCCACTTAAATGTAAATCGATCCAAATTGGTAAAATCAAACAGGTTTTGCACCTGCAATCCTTGTTCGGGAGAATAGTCAAACAGGATATCCTGGTACACTTTTTTCACTTCGTGCAAGGCTGGATGTGCCTTTCTATCCGCTGTCACCAATCCATTGGCGCAGAAATTCTCATCATTTTGGAAGAAATATCCGCCCAGATCACCACCATAGGCCCAAAATTCCTTCCCATTGTCATCCTTCGCCAGCAAGCCCTGGTCCACCCAGTCCCAAATAAAACCTCCCTGCATCTGTGGACTGTCCATGATAATGTCCCAATACTCCTGAAAGTTTCCGGTACTATTTCCCATGGAATGGGCATATTCACACATGATAAATGGACGGGTCTTATCTGTGGCATCGGCATATTCCTGCATATGCTTTATGCTTGGATACATCGGACAAACGATATCGGTATCTTCATTTTCCCCTGCCTGCTCAAACTGTACCAAACGGGAATCATCACGATCTTTCATCCACTTATACGCTTCGTAAAACACCGGACCATTGCCGCATTCATTGCCCATGGACCAGATGATTACAGATGGATGGTTCTTGTCCCGCTCCACCAACCGGTGAATCCTATCCAAATGGGCTGGAGCCCACGCTTCAAGGTACGCTGGATGACGGTCCTTGTCAAACCACCCTTGCCATTCGGCACCCATTCCATGGGTCTCAATATTGGCTTCATCCACCACATAAAGGCCATATTCGTCGCAGAGGGCATACAATTCCGGATCATGTGGATAGTGGCTCATCCGTACGGAATTGATATTGTTTTGCTTCATCAACTGGATATCCTTCACCATGACCTCATGATCTGGAACGTGGCCCTTTACCCCATGATGCTCGTGGCGGTTCACGCCTTTTACCAAAACCGACTGGCCGTTGACCATCAGTTGAGCATCCTTGATTTCCACTTCACGAAAACCCGTTTTCTTACTTACTGCTGCCAAGGTGTTCCCTTGATCATCCATTAGGCTGATCACATAGCGGTAAAGATTTGGCTGCTCGGCACTCCACTTTTTTACGTTATTGATCGTCTTTGAGAAAGTAACTTCCTGGTCAGTATTGTTGACTGCTTTAATCTCACTGTACACCTCTTCACCATCAGAATCCAGTAGCTCAAAAGACAATTTCCCCTCCTGTACATCATTGCCCTCAAAAGCCCTCAGCTGCACCGAGGCCTCTAGTTCTCCATTTTTATACCTACTGTCCAAGCCACTTTTCACGAAGAAATCCCATATGGTCAATTTAGGAACAGCCTGTAAGAATACGCTCCGCTCAATTCCACTCAATCGCCAAAAATCCTGATCTTCCAAATAGCTGCCATCATGCCACCGAAACACCTGCACCGCCAAGGTGTTGGTTCCCGTTTGGAGGTAATCCGTGATGATAAATTCCGCCGGGGTCTTGGCTGCTTTGGTCATGCCCACTTCCTTACCGTTCACATAAACGGTGGCATAGCCTGAAATGGACCCGAAATGTAACACCACTTCCTGTCCGTCCCAATTGGAAGGAATCGTAAACTCCCTTCTGTAGGTCCCGACTGGATTGTACTGGTTGTCCACGTGCGGTGGATTCGCCGGAAAAGGATAGGACACATTGGTATAGACAGGCATATCGTAGCCCTCCAATTCCCAGTTGGAAGGCACCCTGATCTCATCCCAGCTGTCATCCTGGAAGTCTAATTTATAGAAATCAGTGGGCCGATCCTGTGGTCTTTTTACCAACGAAAACTTCCATAAGCCATCCAAACTTTTCATGGCTTCGTTGGTGAATTGATTGCCTTGCTTGGCTTTTTTCTCTGAGGTATAGGTAATAAAATACGCCCGTGCAGCTTCCTTATTTCTGTCCACCACTGTCGGGTCTTCCCATTCGTTTTGGGACTGTGCCTGAAGGAAGCCTCCCAAGGAAGCTAACAAGACACCAGTCGTCCATAGTTTTTTGAATTGCATTATCTTATGTTGAATTGTTTTATTGTTCAATTGTAGGATCGAATATGGCCTGGTCCTTCAGAACAAGACCTTACCTTCAAAAGCTTTTTGCTTTTTAAGCTATATTCATCCCCCAATGCCTTCCACAGTAGGCTCCACACGAATGATATTTCCTTCCTCATCAAAGGTCATAGGATCAATACACACCTCTCGGTGAAAGCCGGCAGCCCTGCCCATGGCAATACCGTGAGGTCGGGTAAACCGGTGATACACAATATACCATTCATCTTTTCCCGGAATTTGGATGACGGAATTGTGCCCTGTTCCATAGATACCTTTTTCTGGGGCTTTGGCGATGACCATATTATCCTCCGGAATGGTCAGTGGCCCCATTGGTGAATCGGCAAAGGCATAGCGGACACGGTAATCCTCATCACGGGTATCATTCTCTGACCATAGAAAATAGTATTTCCCATTCCTGTAAAAGACCTCTGTGCCTTCGCGGAAAGTCCCATCTTCGGGGGTCAGTAACTTCACCTTGCTTTTGTCAAAGCTGATCATATCGTCATTTAGGGGTACTGCGGCCAAGTAGCCATTTCCCCAATAAAAGAAATCTTTCCCACTTACTGGGTCATGGAATACATCTGGGTCAATCTCCTGCCCTCTATTGGTTCCCTCTGGTTTGAAATCCACCAATGCTTTTCCGGAATCCTTAAAGGGCCCAGCAGGATGATCTGCCACGGCCACTCCTATTTTTTGCGCCGCGGTGAAGTAGTAGAAATACTTGTATTGCCCATTAATTTCCTTTTCAATCGCACATGGAGCCCAAGCGTTACGATTGGCCCAATCGACATCTTTGTGCAGGTCGAGCATAACGCCATCATCCTGCCAATCGGTCAGATCCGCAGAGGAAAATGACTTGAAATAGGTTCCTGACCATGAATCGAAGCCATCACTGGTAGGATAGAGATGGAATTTCCCAGTCTTGTGGGAATAGATAATTTCCGGATCTGCATAATATCCCTTTAAGGCTGGATTTTGGTCTTTTCTTGCTTCCACCTGAAATTCCTGACGGGAACCATCAGGTTTGGACAACGTATAGGCAACGGCTCCCTTGCTAAAGTCCTGTACACCTGACGGTGAAAGACCATATCCCACCATAAGCTCAAACTGAGGATCCAATGACGCTAGATCGGCGTCCTTTTTGGCAGGCAAATAGATCGTGCCCTGCTCCTGATTCACCATTACATTATTTTCGTACAGTTGTTCACCATTCGTGCCCGTGATCCAGTTTTGTTCATCCAGTCCATAGGCATTTTCCAGTCGCTTGGCTTCTTCCAATGTGATAGGCAACACAGAACCATGACGCGGATGGAAATTCATGTTTACCTGATCATCGATCACTTCAAAGTGTTCCAAATCGGTACTTTCGGTAAATTGATAGCCACCCTTTATGTACACATCATACATCAAGATGTACTTTTCGCTATCGTTCAATTTAAATATACCGGATCCTTCCACGGCTTCTTTGGTCTGCTGCAGGTAGTTTTCCTCCATCTTATACGCGCCAGTCAATTGATCCGCTACGGCCTTTTTGATGCCATTGCCATGTCCTTCGGTCTTGAAAAACAAATGGTACTTCCCGTCTTTCTCTACTATATCCCCGTCAATGCATGATTTGTTTTCTGGATGGAAGAAAAGCTGCTGCGGTGTAGTTTCCAGACTGGTAAAGTCCTCATTGGCATAAGCATAATAGATGATATCCGGATCATCACCCTGCTTCATGGAGAAATACACCATGTATTTGCCTGCTGCGGGATCATAGATGGTCTGTGGCGCCCATACCCTGCTTACGTTACCAAATTTTTCTGGAAATAATGCTGGAATAAAAACCGTACTATGCTCCCAATGTACCAGATCGTCGGAGGTCAGAAACACCATCCCCTGATTGGTCCAGCCATCTTCAGGCACATATAAATCTGTCAGCACCATGTAAAATTTGCCATCTTCCCCGCGAAGGATGTGGGGATCACGGACACCGCCCCTTTTGCTTATCGAGTCAGCACTGATCACCGGCTGGTTATCATTCAGAGCACGGTAGTCAAAGCCATCTTTGCTAATAGCAAAATGGACAGCTTCCTGACCAGGGCCATTGCCCGTGAAATAAGCGAACAAATAGGCCTCCGGCTCTTCAGATGAAGATGTACAGCTTAGGGTTAGTACTATACCAAGTGCCAATAATAGGTTAGATAGGAATTTCATTGTTGTTTTTATCTACGAGTATATGATGAGTATTCACTACAATAATAATAAATGTATGACAAACACTTATACTTTATTGTATTGGCACGGGGAAATCGCTTTTAAACTATTAGTCAAGAGATGTCAGCCTGACTCTTTTTACCAGAATCAAATTACTTCATGGGGTTAAAAGCGATTTCCCTAGTATTTGCATCATTATATCATTAATCCAAATACCGTAGCATCGCCTCTACCAAATAATAATCCCCATAGGTCAATGGCACGTCCACTTCGGAATTTTCAGGAATGTGCCCCACACCGTGCTTGAGGAGGAACCCTCCATTGGTGCCTTGGTCGGCGATGTACTCGTCGGTGGTCAGTGTTTGAAGCATGATCTCTGCATCCATGTAATAGCTTTTTGCCTTTTCTGCATCCACATACTGCGATAGCTCCAAAAGTGCGGATGCCATAATTGCCCCAGCAGAGGAATCCCTCAACTCATTCGGGATATTTGGAGCATCAAAGTCCCAATATGGGATTTTATCCTCGGGAAGATTGGGATGGGTCAGGATAAAGTCCGCTATGGCCACCGCTTGGTCGAGGTATTTTTTGTCCTTGGTCACACGGTACATCACCGTGTAGCCGTAAAGTCCCCAAGCCTGTCCTCTCGCCCATGCTGACTCGTCTGCATATCCCTGAGCGGTGCGTTTTTGTTGCACTTCTCCTGTCTCAGGATCGTAGTTGATGACATGATACGAACTGTTATCTTCTCTAAAATGATTTTTGATCGTGGTATCCGCATGCTTGATCGCAATGTCATAATAAGTGGAATCACCCGTGGCAGCAGTAGCCCAGAATAACAATTCCAAATTCATCATATTGTCGATTATCACCAAAAAATCACTTCTTTTGGAATCCCAAGATTTTATCGCGCCCACTTTTTCGCTAAAGCGGCTGGAAAGGGACTTGGCACTTTGGATCAGGATATCTTTGTATTCCGGCTTAGGATCCAATCTAAAGGCATTGCCAAAACTGCAATACATCATAAATCCCAAATCATGGGTATGGGTATTGTACTGCTCTTTTTTCAGCATATCCAGCGCCCTTAATGCTTCTTTTTTCAGCTGCTCATCCTCTTTATATTCATTCAGGTACAATAAGGTTCCGGGATAAAATCCACTGCACCACCAGCCTGACCCACTGCCTTCAAACTTATCTGTATCAGGATGATAAGTCTTTGGGAATTCGCCATCAGGCAAGCGGGTCATCATGTACTTGTATTGCTCTTCGGCACGGTCCAGCGTACTGCCAATTTGCTTTTCCAAGCCCTCCTTTGCCGTAGCTGTTTTTGCTGAATACTCTTTCTCCGCTGTACCCTTTCCGCACCCTGCTACCATTATTCCTGCCACTAAGGCCAGAAAATACCATCGCTTTTTCATTCTTCTAATGTTTAATAGGTTATTGTTTATTTCTTACAGTTATTCATTATTGGTTATGATAGCTTCAATACCTTTGGATGTTGGTACTTTATTCCATTTAGGATCCCTCTTTATGATTTTTTCTTTAGGCTCCTATCTCCAAAATTGCTATCTGACACATCTAGGTGAGCTGCAAGCTCAATGATATCCCGTACCGGGGCACAGCCCTCGGCATAACCGTTCTGGCCCTTAACACTTTGCTCTTTCTTCTTGGCTCTCTGATCTAGACTTTTACTTTACCTCCAAAATCCTCACTGGACTGGTCTTGCCCTCTGCCAGTCCTTCTCCATCGATTTGCTCTACTTTTTGGACAAACAGGTGGAATTTACGCTGGGCCTTCCACAGTTCGATATCGTAGCTAGGTTCCCATTGGCCAAGGCCATGCTTGGTAAGGTCCACGACCTCCCAAGCAGCATTTCCAATATCGGGCGTAAAGGCTAAAGACGCCTTATGTTCCCGTTCTTCATCATTGAAAATCAGGTAAAGTGCTTTCTTTCCATTTTTTACATCCACCAATACTTGGGGCCGTGAGATGGGAATACGTTTGGTTCCGCCGCCACCAAGCATAAATACGCTCTGTCGAAAGCCTGGACTACTTTTCTTCCATTCGCCTTCTTCCTGATAGATGATCTGATATTGCGTGAGTCCACCATCATTCCAATAGGTCGCAATGTAAGGGTTGCCGTGATGGTCTGCTGTGATGGCAGTCTGATTGATCAAGCTGCTGTTTTGGGGGATTTTCCAGGCATATTCTGCACTTTCCAAATTAATGGGCAGGGTATAGGCGGCACCAGTAGATTTCCCCCAGGTTTCTCCACCATCCGTTGAGCGTGCATAAGCCATATCATGGTTGGTACTGACATCATAGGTTTCCCGCCATACCCATGAGAGATGAACAGTACCATTTTGGTCCACGCAAGCTTGCCAATAGGCATTGCGCTCACCTTCTCCATCGATCAGGTTTTGGTGCAATTGCTCCCAACGACCGGCCTTGGCATCATAGCGGTTAAGGACGAGATTCCCTCTGCCAGACTCTCCAGAGCGATATAAAAACAATAAATCGCCATTGGGTAAGTTATGAAACTCGGGATAGGTTACATCCTGCTCCAGCATTCCCGTCATGGATTGTTTCTCTCCGAGTTCTAAACTGAGCGGTGCCACGCTTTTGGCATACCTCAATGGATTATTGTGGTGATCCCAACTGACATGCAAGAAACCCTCACCGTCCACTGCGATGCTGATGGTATTGTGTGCATCGGCCGTGTTGCCAGTGTAGCGAGTTTGGTGAACCTCCCAGTCCTCCTCGCCCAGCTTTCTCTTTGCCAGCACCAAATGGCTGCTGGGATCATAATAGGCCGTAAACTGGGTGTCATCATGGGTGGTCAAAGAGCTTCTTCTGAACACCACCGCATTCACGGAATTATTGGCCCAGCCATCGCCCACCACCGTAGCATCTACCTCCTCACCTAGCGGCTTGGTACTTTGGCAACTTGTCAGCAAACTTCCCAACAACAATAGCCCTGTAATGACATCAATTTTTTTCACGCTGGTACTGATTTAATTCTTAAATTATCCCGATACAACATTCTCCAAGATTACCATGGACTTTACCCACAGCTTCCAAGCTCTAGATTGGGATGGTACTTTGCTCTTGGCTCTTTATTCTTTTATCTAAATAACCTGAGCTCGACTTAATTTTTGTATTAAAAGCGTCATTGCGAACCCTTTTAAGGAGGATGTGGGTTGGAAAAGAGTGTGGCAACTCGCCGCGGCGAGCTGCCACGGCTTCCACCCCTCATATCTCCCTCTAAGCCTCGCAGTGACGATTTTATAATCGAACTGAGGTAAATACTTACTTCGTTGCTTTATCCCTTTTGGCATCACCTCCGCTCCAGATACGCTTTTGCGTCCAAGGCTCTTCAGCATCCGACCAAAAAGGTGCACCTGCAGGAAGTCCCAACACCAGAAACACCTCTGCACATAGGTAAAGGCTCCCTGTAGAGATATAAGGCTCTGCCACCTCCGGCTGATGGCCATAGAAGCCCAGTGTCAGCCAACCATCTTCGTCAAACATATCCGCGGCTTCCATGTGCTTACGAATCACCGCTTCCAAGGCTCCTCTCACTTGTGAAGGCTTCACCTTTTCTGGCAGCTGCTGCCACAGGGCTATCTGGCTCAATGATTGGAAAGCACCAAATCGATAGGCCATGGACCTGCCAATAATCGGATATGTCCCGTCCGGACCGATAAGCCGCTCTTGGATCGCTGCATAGCGCTGCGCCCGTTCCAAGAACAGGTCAAAATCCCTTCCCATATTGACTTCTTTTTCTTTGAGTACTTTGGTAATGTCCAATAGCATTGGCTGGATCACAAAGCTGTTATAATAATCCCAGTGAAATTCCGGACCATCGCCGTACATACCATCTCCTAGGTACCATTCCTTGTGTTTGTTCAGGGGATATGCCAACCGCACCATATCTGCTTCTCCGTCAAATTTCAGCAAAGCCGCTTCGACCATTCCGGTAAAAAGCAGCCAATTGCTATAATATGGGGAAATGACCCTCGAAGATTTCAACGCAGCGATAACATTGGCTTTGGTTTCTGCCGAAAGGGGCTCCCACAATTGCTCCGGCGCCCTTAATAGACCTTGGGCAAAAAATGCTGCATCCACCAAAGGCTGCCCATGCTTGGTGAAATTCATAAAGTCAGGCCCTTCCGGGTCAGTGGCATTGTGGATGGCCTTTCGCGCCAAAAAAATGTACTTCTCTCGCAGCTGACCTTCCGGAGTCTCATCAGGCCCTAGCTCCAGCCAAGGTGCCATTCCAGAAAGTAAACGACCAAAAGCTTCCAAATAGGTTACTTCTTCCCTGCCACCGTAGTGGTCTTTCGTCTTCTCGACTGGCATGGTTGCCTTCAGCTTGTTTTCGCTCAATGCTACCAAAACAGGATCTGCAATTTTAGTCAAAGTGTTGACATAATATTCCCTGCTTTCGCTTCCGTTCTGTGTTTCTTGCGAAAAGACCATTTGCACCCCGCTTACAAAAATTAGACATAGGGCAATTGGGACTGATTTCAGTATTTTCATATAATATAATTTTTGCTTATTGGCTCTAAGGAATCCCGCCTTGACCGCCAGACAGGCGCATACTAATCTTCCTCATATCTCCCTCTTCGGCCTTCGTACTACGGTCTTTTTTCTTTACTCTTTATATCTTTATTCTTTCACCTGGTCCTATCCTAATCGGCTACGGACAGGTCTTTGATTTGAATTTGCCTGAACATCACTCCTTGGCCTTCCGACTGGAGTCCGATGTAGCCTTCTGTCAAAAGCTCCCCGTCCACTTTGACCGCCGGATCAAACCCATGGGCCACTTCACCGCCAATTTGTGGTTTGGTGTATCGCAGCACGGTATCGCCGTTGACCATATGGATCACCAGTGAATCTTCGAAAACAATCAAATCTGCCTTCACCCATTCGTCCCAAGGGTAGGTCGCTGAGGTGGAATTAATACAGTGCCTCGGATCCATCTCGCCTTCAAAATATACTTCTGTACCCGGTGAACACATATTCCCTGTGGGCCGCTCCACTCCGGCCTCAGCTTCTGCCAGCATTTGGTATTCTACTGAAATAGGCCAGTCCTGCTCTTTCAAAATACTTTCAGGGGATTGGGAATGGAACATTACGCCGCTGTTTCTGTAGGTGTAGCTCGGCGCATCTTCCAGCCATTCTTCCGTAAACCGGTATTCCCATTTCAAATGAAAAGTGGAAAAAGGCTGTTTGTAAAACAAATGTCCATAGCGTTCATCAAATCCCTCATCATAGCCGTCATAGCTGACCAAAATAGCCTCATCCTCCACCCGAAAGGTATTCCGATAATTTTCACCTGTATGGTGGTGGTGGATTTTGGGTATCCATCCATCAAGATCCTGGCCATTAAAGAGGGGTTGCCATTCCGGCGCTGCTGCTTTTTCGGATGTCACCTTATCGGGAGAGCAAGAGGTCCCGTTTAATAAAAAGGCAGTTGCCACTGCCAAAATCTTGTATTTCATTTATTCCGGTCGTTTATTCCCCTCTAAAATAAACCATTGCTTTTTAACAGAAAAATTGGCCACTTGGAGATTTTACAAAACTTACCCCAAGCGACCAATTTAAATCCAAAATTATCAATAGCCGGCGTTTTGCGTCAGCTCTGCATCTTTGTTCAGATCAATCTCCGTCTGCGGAATGGGCATCAAAAGATGATCTTCGGTCAGCCCATTGGTCGTCTCCAGGGCTCCATCTACCAAAGGTTCCTCACCAGTGAGCCTTTTGGCCCGCTCCACCAATGTGCCGGTACGTACGAGTGTTTTCCGTCTGTTTTCCTCTGCCAACAACTCTCTTACCCTTTCGTCAAGAATAAAATCCAAGTCAATATCCGATGCACTCACCATATCAGCATGGGCCCGATCGCGTAGGACATTGATATCAGCGGCAGCACCGTCCAGGTTTCCTTGCTTCATCCTTGCTTCTGCCCTTAGCAGGTATGTTTCACCTAATCTCATGAGGATAAAATCCTTCCACATCCCCCAGCCAAAGTTGTCCCGCTCATCATACTGGCCCCATTTAAGGGTATAAGGAACGTATTTATAAATGGTATCGGCGGCAAAGATCTTCAAAGAAGAACCATCGCTGAGTGTAAATTCCGCATCTTCACCATAAGGTACTTCTTGCCCCCTGATCGCATCATACCTTGATTCTGGATTGTTAAAATACAAGGTCCGCTTAAGGCTAAACTTAGAATTCCTCATGTCGTTATCCTCGTAGAGGTCGTAAATCACCCAATTGTTCAGTCTCATTCTGGCAATCCCCCTGCCTCCAGTGGTATCAGATGGATGCATTCCTGGGATATCGTGATAAGAAGCTACCCAAACCCTTCGCTGCTGAGGTGCTCCTGAGCTTCCTCCCACAACATCGGCTGGATTTTCTGCCTCCAATACCCAAATTCCTTCGGTATTCCCTTGGCTTCTACGTTGGTTTCCAAAAAGGAACATATCAGAAAAGGCATCACCAGGATCATTAGAACGGACGCCGTACCTCTCCCTCACCAAGCTCAACCTGCCGCTATTGATGATCTCAGTACATTGTGCTTCTGCGTTAGCATCTTCTCCTCTTCTCAGGTACACTTCCGCCAGTAGCTGTCGGGCCATTTCCTTATTGGCACGCCCATCGTCTGCAGCATCACCAATTTGGGGCAGAAATTCTACTGCCTCCAGTAAATCTTCCAAGACGACATTATCCACCTCAGCCACAGTGGTCCGTACAAAGTCCGTCTTGGGTGCTGATAATGGTTCTGTCAACAAGGGTACATCACCAAAATGGGTGACCAAATTGTGATAAGCCAATGCACGAAAGAATTTAGCTTCGGCCCTGAATACAGCCATCTCCTCAGCTGTTACGCCTGCCACCGGGTCTCCAGAAGTACTTTGGATCAGGATATTGGCATTATTGATCAGTCTGTAGTAAGAACCCCATATCTTACGCGCCGCGTTGTCAAGAGAGTTCAGCACGGCATAATCAAAATGCGGCCTTGCATCGCCATTTGAACGTCCTGCAGGTGCCCACGCGATGTCCGTACCCAGCTGCCATACACCGCGGATGGTTTGATCATCAGTGGTGGTAAACATGGTACCATACTGGTAATGCAATCCAATCACAGCAGCTTCAAAGCCCAGCTTGTCGTCCAGCACCTCTGGCGCATAGCTGTCCAATACTTCTTCGTCCAGAAAGTCTTCGCCACATCCGGACAAAACGCCCATCAAACACAGGCCACTGAAGAATAGTTTTATATGTTTTTTCATAGGAATATTCATATCAAGGGTAATTAAAGGGTTAGGTTAAGACCAAAGGAAATCGTTCTGACCAAGGGATAGTTATTTTCCCAACCATCAGATCCACGCGACACCTGAGTATTTTCAGGATCCCAACCAAACCAATTGGTCCAAGTGGCCAGGTTTCTGCCTGCCGCATAAATTGTCAAACCACCGATATTGTACCTGTCCAAAAATGACGGTGGCACCACATAACTTAACCTTACATCTTTAAGCCGTACATAGCTGTAGTCCTCTGCAAACTGATAGCCTCTGTAGCGATTATACGCCGCCAAAGATGGCCAGTAGTCGCTAGGATTATCAGGTGTCCAGTATCCGTAGTCTGCAGGAAGATTTCTTCTCCACGCCTCATCCGCATAGGTCAAGTCCCTGTTGGATTTCAAACCACCCTGAGAGGTCTGGATAAAGATACTTAGGTTCCAGTTTTTATAACGGAACGTATTGGTCAATCCGCCCATCCATTTTGGATCCCTTTGGCCTAAAATCACACGGTCTTCGGCCGTAATCTGACCATCACCATTTTGATCTTTAAACTTCAGGTCACCGGGTTGCGACACAGGATCGACAGCGGAAATATCCTCGCCTTCTTGCCAGATACCTTCTTTTTCATAGTCATAAATCACCCGAAGTGGCTGTCCGATAAACCATTGGTTACCAACATCATCTCTACCATCTCCATATAAATCGAGGATCTCATTTTTATAGGTCGAAAAGTTTAATGATGTCTCCCAGGTAAAATCACCCCGCTCGATGTTCACGGTATTCAAGGTCAGCTCAAATCCTTTGTTCTGCATTTCACCAAGATTGGCCCAGACACTGTTATATCCTGTGATGGTCGGGAGGTTTCTTCTCAGCAAAATATCTTCCGTTTTGGTTTGATAAACCTCCACCGTACCACGGATCCTATTCTGAACGAAACCGAAGTCCACCGCCAAGTTAGCAGAAGTAGTGGTTTCCCAAGAAAGGTTAGCATTACCCAATGTATTATACAATACCCCCACCTGCGCAGCACCGGAAAATGGCTGCAGGACGGTATTGGCTGTAGAGACCGTCTGATTTGGATCAATCGCTTGGTTACCGGATTGCCCGTAAGAGAACCTCAATTTCAATTCTCCCAAACCAGTATGATCTTTCATAAATTCCTCATTGTGAATATTCCAACCCAAGGCCATGGAAGGAAAAAGGCCGTATTTACTGGTATTGGCTCCAAAAGCCGAATACCCATCCCGTCTGGCTGTCACGGTCACCAAGTACCTGCTGTCGTAAACATAGTTTAACCTTCCCATCTGTGAAAGTAGCGTGTAGTTATTGGCGTCTGACCAAGTGGACTGCGTAGTACCCGCTTCCATTCCGTTATAAGAAAGGGCATCATTGATGAAACCCTGTGACTGGCCACTAGAATAGAAATAATCTACGCTCTGTGCACTATAAAGTGCGGTAATATCAAAATGGTGCTTATCAATATCCTTGGCATAGGTCAGGATATTCTCTACCACCCAGTTGGCTCTTTCCGTATTGGAGACATTAGCTGTTCCGTTAAGGTCATAAATCGGCCTTCCGGTGTATCCCGCAAAACGATCGAAGTTGTACACATAGGTGGCATTGAACCGGTATTTCAATCCCTCGACAAATCCAGGGGTAATGTCTGCATATCCTGAGCCTGAAAGCGTCCTTCTTCTGTCCAAGCGGTCAGTAGTCAAACCCAACAGTGGGTTTTTGAACAATTGCTCGGGATTCATGGGGAAAGTAACATACTCGCCATTTTCGTCATAAGGTACCGAGTAAGGGCTCATGGCAGTGGCTTCCAGCCAATTTACCCGGCCACCGTCATAGTTATTATCGGTAAAGAAGGAAGAAGTCCCCACTTTCAGCCAGTCGGTGATCGTGGCGTCTATGTTGGTTCTGAAATTGGTTCTTGCGTACTGGTAGCCTTTTACGACACCTTTTTGCTTCAGGTGGCTACCGGATACATAATATTGAATCTTTTCGGTACCTCCAGAAATGCTCAGGTTATGCTCTGAGATCCTACCCGGCTGTGTGGCTTCATCCAGCCAATCCGTGGTAATCCCTGCTTCATAGTTTTCTACTTCAGAAGCATTCGGAAGGATATTGGTCTGTGGCTGGTTATTGGCAGTGAGGTAATCTGCATATTTCTGCACATAAGCATCTGGCCCCATTGGCTCCAGCACGTGAGACATACTTTCAAAGCCTATGTACCCACTATAGTTGATCTTCGGAGTGCCATCGGTTTGGTTACCTCTTTTGGTGGTCACCAAGATTACGCCATTGGCACCCCTGGTTCCGTAAATAGCTACTGCTGAGGCATCCTTCAAAATCTCAATGGACTCAATATCACTGGCATTCAGATCATTGATTGCCCCAAAGAATGGCGAGCCATCCACCACAATAAATGGACTGGTATTGGCATTGATGGAGTTTACCCCCCTGATCTGCATCCCTCCTGTGCTACCGGGAACAGAAGATCCTTGATTTACGGTAAGCCCAGCGGTCGTTCCTTGTATCGCTTGGGTAAGGTCTGTCACGGGCAGGTTGCTCAGACGTTCTTTTGGCACTGAAGCCACCGAACCGGTAATATCGGAACGCTTTTGGGTACCATATCCGACGACTACCACTTCTTCCAGCTGGCCCATGTCCTCGCCAAGACTAATGTCCAATTCGGAAGCGTTTCCTACAGGTACGTCTTTACTACTGTAACCGATAAAAGACACCGTCAAAACGGGGGCTTCTGTCGTAAGGTTCAACGTAAAATTCCCGTCAAGGTCTGTTGCTGTTCCATTGGAAGTCCCCTTTTCCAATACCGTAGCCCCTGGGATGGGCTCCCCTGTCTCCTCATTGGTAACGACTCCCATCACCGTTTTGCCACTGGATTGGGCAAATGAAAAACTGATACATAGACAGAACACCATTAATGCGCCTGCCATTTTTAATAAAATGTGCTTCATAGTTTTTTAGGTTAATTGTTAATAATTACCACTATCAGAAATAAGCTCCTTGCAACTATGGATCGAAAACATTTCTTGAACTTCCGTCCAGTAGTTCTTTGCTGATGATTCTGGCCGAAATATGGAAATTTGAAACTTTAAATGTAAATTTAACACTCATTTAACGGTAATCTTAACCGTTAAACACACCTCATAAAACCGTCTAATTCACCAATTAAACCCTATTTATAGGTATCCAAATCCTTCTTAACCCTTCATGGACAAGCGAGAAAAAGATCATATCATAGCACAAATCACCACCAGCAAAACCTTCAGCCGTGCCCCTTCAAGTTGTGTACTGCTTCGATTCTTGGCTGATGCTACATTGGATGGCAGAGACCTTAAAGAAACTACCATCGGGATGGAGCTTTATGGTAAATCCTATGAAGACGAAAGGAGTGCTGCAAACATCCGGGTCAATGTCTATCACCTGAGAAAAAAGCTGGAAAAATATTATCAGGAAGAAGGCGCAGATGACCAGTGGCAGGTCCGCATCAAAAAGGGACAATATCAGGTAGATTTTATCAAAAGTAGGGAAGATGAACCCGCTACGAACCGGACAAAGTACGGGATCGCCTTGGCAGGTTTTATACTATTGCTGGCAGTGGGCTTTTGGTTGATCAGCAGAAAAACCTACACTCCACTCTGGCAAGCTTATTTTGAGAACGGCAAAGAGACCACCCTTTTCATCGGTGACTTTTTTGGCATCATGGGCACCACCGCGACTGGAGAAATAGGCTGGAATCGGGATTATAACATCAATAATATCGAAGATTATTACCGATACCTTGAAGAGCATCCAGAAAAAAAAGGGGAAATCAACCCCGCCAATTACCCGTATGTCACTGGAATGGCAGCCAATGGCACCATGAATATTTCAAGGCTCTTTCACCGACAGGACAAAGACTTTGACATCCTCTTCAGCTCCCAAACCACCATCAAGGACATTACTGAAACCAATTCCATCTACATCGGACCAATTAAAAACGGCAATTTATTCATCGACTTTTTCAACGATGCCAATCCACATGTTTCCATTAACCATGGCATGCTGGATTTTCAAGATCCGGAAAAAAACATCGACACACTCGTCAACCTGAGCGTGGATGATGGCCAAATTTACGAACATGCCGTCGTCTCCCGCTACAAAGGCCCCAACGAAACGGAGCAATTTGTTTTCTTCTCCGATCATGACATTGGCGTGAAAGCGACAACTGAAAAATTCACCGATATAGAATGGCTGGAGCATGACTTTAAACAACTCCTAAATGATTCCCAATACTTCACGGCTATTTTCCTTGTAAAAGGCAAAGACAGGACCAGCATGGAACTGGAACTCTTGCTTTGGGATGTCCTTGATGACCAATGAAGGGAGAAGTACGAAGGTAGAAGTGGGAAGTAATCGGGCCATGGGCGGATCAAAGCGGTTCGAGATTCCTGTCCGGAGCGTGTCGAAGAGTGCATTATCGAACCGAAACAAAGAGGATTGGTAATTCTCCCTGCTTACAGAAACAAGTTCCTAAACCTTAAAATACCATTGTACGATCTTCAAATTCTCAATCCACGTCAAAAGCCCCAACAACCTTCAGCTTATCCCCACTCAAATCCACTTCAAACAAATGAGGGATTCGGATATAGCGGCTATTTTCTTCACGATGGCTGTGCGCTGCCATGAGCCATGTCCCGTCAAAGGTCTGGAACAACATCCCATGGCCAAAATTGGCTGGTGTGATGGGCTTTTCCTCTTGGATCCACGGCCCTTCCAGCTTGCCTGTTTCCGAATAGGCCACCCCTTGGGTATACACATCATAGACCCAACTGGTCCAAATCATACCCAGCCGACCATTCCCAGTGCGGAAAAGGTAAGGGCCATCCGTCACTTGACTGGGAATGACTTCACCCTCCACCTCTCGGCGGCTCCATGACGAAGCACTAGCCTTAAACAGTAATTTGCTGCTTCCGACCGTCCCACTCAGATCGGGCTTTAGCTGTATCATTTCCATAGTACCATCGCCCACCTGCAGCCATTCATGACAAAAAATCAAATAAGGAATCTCATCCTCTACCCAAAACGTACCATCCAGCGTGGCCCAATCTTCCGGCAAATAATTTTCTTCCCCTACTGGCCTGTAGGGTCCATCTGGCTCCTCACTTACCAATACATGACTGGCACGACGCGGTACTTCCGTATCGTCCACCGTATCGATAATGGTTCGTTGATTGGTAAATGTGGCAAAATAATAGTACTTCCCCTTGTACTCGTGCAGCTCCGCTGCCCAAATCGCCGGCCGGTCACCAGCCCAGGAAATCTCACTTGCTTCTGCCACCCGGAATGGCCCTGTCCATGCTTTTAGGTCCTTGCTTTTCCAAAGCAATCCTCCAGTACCTGTCATATAGTACATCTCAGTCTTATGATCGGCCAAGATGCATGGATCACTTAACCGAATAGAATCTAACGGAATATTTTCCCTTACCTTCCACTGGGCCGTGGCGAGTTGATCAAAACCGATGGTCATCAACAAGGTCAAAACCGCCCACTTAAAATAGCTATGTTTCATAATATTCTTTATTTGGCTAATCAGTTCTTTTACCTGATTTAAAGACCTTTCTAGTTTTTACACTTGCAAGGTTTATGTCAGTATTCAATCGACGGGCTCCACCCCTTCAGTGGTCATCTGCACACGCTTAAGGGTTCCGTCAAAATTGTAGTGCAGGGGATCAATGCAAACCGATCGGCTGTAACTGGTCCCTCCGCGCTGCATCCCGCCATTGTGGTAGATGAAGTACCAGCGATCTTTAAATTTCACAATAGACTGGTGATTGGTATTGCTGTTGCCTGCGATTTCGTTTAGTATGCCCTGATATTCCCAAGGGCCTTCTATGCTTTCTGAAGTGGCATAAGCTATTTTTTCAGGAAATCCAGACGCATAGGTCAAATAGTACTTGCCATCCTTATGATGAATCCAAGGAGCCTCCTCAAAGACAAATCCATCAAAGTTAACCTCCTTGATTTCACCGTCTATCTCGATCATATTGTCTTTCAGCTTGACGTAGTAGCACTCGCCATTTCCCCAAAAGATCCAAGGCTGCCCGTCATCATCGGTAAAAATCGCTGGGTCAATGCAAGCCCAAGAATGATCCGAGGCAAAACAATCCTCATTTGTCAACAAAGGCTCCCCCAATGCGTCCTTAAATGGTCCCGCAGGATTATCCGCCACTGCCACACCGATGCCTGTCCAGTTGGTGCTGATATACCAATAATACTTCCCATTACGCTCAGCCACATGTCCAGCATAGGCATCTCCACTCTCTGCCCAAGCAAAGTCCTCTATTTTTAGCGGCACTGGATGCTCTGTCCAGTTGCTCATATCTGTGGTAGAAAACACCAACCAGTCTTTCATCTTATACCCTTTTTGGCCTCCTTCAAAGTCATGACCAGTGTAGAGCCAAAGGGTATCTTCCAGCACCATTGCCGCAGGATCAGCCGTATATTTGTGGGTAAAAAGCGGATTTCCCTTTGCCGTAATATGATAGTACGTTTCAGGTGCTTGGCCATAGAGCAACTGTCCTGAAAATGCCAAAAACATAACTGTCAATAAGGTTTTAAGTATTTTCATAAGGTCGTTTTAGGTTTTATGATTTCGTAACGCTAATCTAGCAACTCTTCCGGGACGCCGCCCCACTTATTCTGTAGGCGTTTGGCTTCCGACTTGGTAATACTGATCACACTGCCATGACGAGGATAAAAATCCTTGGTAAAAATACCGGTGGTATCTGAAAATTCGAACAAATCAGAACTACGTTGATATTCATATCGGTGATCTGAGTAGAGGTCATACATAAGGAAATACTCCTCTTTGCCATTTAGTTTAAATACCGATGAGCCTTCCACACGTGTGGGCTTGCCAGCATAAATGTCCACATACCTGAAATCTTCCTTCCATGGCCCTTTCAACGATGGACTCGTGGCTTGCTGGATCCCATTCTTGATTTCTTCCCCATCCTTATTTCTGGTATGGCCTTTATAAAACAGGTGATAAACCCCATCTTTCTCGACAATATCACCATCAATCGCCCCGTATTTAGTTTTATACATCAGCTGGGGCGCAGCTTCAAAACCCGTAAAATCTTCATTGGCATAGGCACTGTAAAAATCTAACCGATCATCATAATAAAACCTTACGGTAAAATAGACCAAATATTTGCTCACTTCACGATCATAGATCACTTGGGGTGCCCATACCCATTTTACGTCTTTAAATTGCTCAGGATAGCTGGCTTCTAAATCTACCCAACTGTGGCTCCATTCGATCAAATCAGGAGAATGTAACAGTACCACGCCTGGATTATGGTCCCAGCCATTGGCTTTGGTAAACATATCCGTAGCAACCATATAAAAATCACTGTCATCGGCACCCCGTAAGATATGTGGATCACGTACCCCGCCTGTTTGGGAGATTTCCGAAGATGAGAGAATCGGCTGATTTTGGTTCAACGCCTGCCAGTTTACCGCATCTGTACTGACGGCAAAGCGGATCTGCTCTTGCCTATCGGCCTCGCCTCCCCCTTCAAAATAAGCGAAGAGGTATCCATCATATTTTCCTGGCGCTGTCGAACAGGCAGCATTCACCATCAAAGCAACCACTGCCAACAAATTCCTAATGGTCATTTTCATAATTTCTTTTTTATTCCTCTATGATTTATGAAAGTCCCTCATTCAAAGTCCATCTCTAATCCCCAGTGTGTGGCCAGTTTCTCTGCCTCTGGTCCAGTAAGGTGTACCACTGCCCCGTGTTTTGGCGAACTGAAATTGGTGGCCTGCATCACGCCTTCGTTAAAGTGCCCCAAATCATCAAAATGCTCAAAATCACGCGTTTCCCTGAAGCCAAAATTATGAGGCTGAATCCCGTAAATATCATACATCAGCACCCACTTTTCCTCCCCAATCCGCTTCCAAACATTCGGGGCTTCACTGGCTTCTGGCTCCGTATCATACCAAACGGAATCGTATTGATAATCTTTATTGATCGACGAGGAAACGGCCTGTTTGATCCCCGGGATACCATCATGTGGGGTATAAAACATGTGGTACTTATCGCCCACCTTGGTAATGTCGGCATCGATAAAACTCACTTCCTTGGGATATTCGAATATCAACTCAGGCTCAGTCAATAAACTGTCAAAAGCGTCATTGATATAGGAATAGTACATCTTATTCTGTCCATTGCCCCAGCGCATGGTATAGTAAAGCATTAATTTTCCCTCTTTCTCATCAAAGGTAGTTTCCGGCGCCCAAGCACAACCAATCCCATCGTATCCACTGAAAGCATCAGGCAAACTAACCTGTGCCACATCCCACTGGATAAGATCGTCGGATTTCATGAGTACAAAACCCCGGTTATTTCCCCAGCCAAATTCCTCTCCCGGGCGTTGCCATTCCGTATCACGCAGCCCATCCCTCTTGGCAAAAATGTGCAAATCCGTCATCGCAAGGTAAAACGTCCCACCTGGCCCACGATAGATATGGGGATCCCTGATGCCCTTTTGCTCCGCAATGGTATCTCCAGCGATCACTGCTTTGCCAGCATTGATATCGGTAAAGCTATATCCATCTTTGCTAAGGGCCATGTGCAGGCTATGGTCGTCATCCTTAAAATAAACCATCAAGTAACCTTTCATATCACCTTCTTTGGGAGAATTTTTTAGGTTGACTTCATGGGCTATACGCCCTTTTGAGGAGCATGACAAAACACTAAAAAGGCCAATACCACCTAACATTAGCCCTAAAAATCGAAGGAGGTGATGATTCATGGAAATATTGAGTTTATCCGCATTGTTAACTAATTATGAATATCCGAACTAATGCCCGCATAGGCTGAACTAAAGAAGAGGGACGCTCGGGTTGTACAGAGGAGCATGGATTTTTGATGCTTTACCTGTAATCATCCGAGCATTCCGTGAGAATCTTCCTTTCTAGTAAGAAGTGCGGATAACCATACAATTAATTGTCAATTTAACATTTAAAAATCACTTTTGACAACCATTCATAAAGAAAAAGTCCTTACAGCCCCCGCTATACTGTACTGTTCTTTGCTTTATCTGAATTCAGATACTATTTTAGATGCACACTTGTTAAAACCATCATATTATATGAAATCCTCACTCATTACCCTTTTCGTGCTATTCGGTATTTTAAGCTCAAGCATTGCCCAAAGCGATGAGGTCTATCTATTTTCTTACTTTATGGGCAATGGCGAAGATGGGCTCCACCTGGCCTACAGCGAGGACGGCTTACACTGGAAAGCCCTCAACGATAACAAAAGTGTGCTCACTCCAACAGCTGGTGGCGATAAGCTGATGCGTGACCCCTGCATCATCCGAGGTGGGGATGGTAAATTCCACATGGTTTGGACCGTAAGCTGGAATGAAAAAGGGCTGGGCTACGCTTCCTCGGAGGACCTTATCCACTGGTCGGAGCAGCAATTTATTCCTGTCATGGCCCACGAAGAAGGTGCACGCAACACTTGGGCGCCAGAGGTATTCTATGATGACAAAAAGGACCGTTACATGATTTTTTGGTCCACCACCATCAAAGGGCTGTACCCAGAAACGCAAGACACCTTAGAAAGTGCCTATAACCATCGAATGTATTATACTACCACCAAAGATTTTAAGAAATTCTCCAAAACAAAACTATTCTACGAACCTGGCTTCAATGTCATCGACGGCACCATTATCCAGCATGACGGAGAATATGTCATGTTTGTAAAAGACGAAACCAGAACTCCCCCAGCAAAAAACATCCGCATCACCAAAAGTAAAAAGCTGACCAAAGGCTATCCTGTAGCCGGAAAACCCATCACAGGGCAGTATTGGGCAGAAGGCCCTACGCCACTCATGATAGACGGAAAATGCCTCCTCTTTTTCGACAAATACCGTGACCACCATATGGGGGCTGTAGCTTCTACGGACTTCGAAAATTGGGAAGATATCTCTGACGAAATCAGCTTTCCGAAAGGAACCCGTCATGGAACAGCATTTAAAGTCACTCAAGAGGAATTTAAAAAGCTACAGGAGACCTTTTAATATTGTAAGCAGGAATGTACCTAAGAGACCTTTTTGGGACTTATTAACCGATCTAGACGTTTTATAACCTAGGTTTACTTCCACTTATACCACTAAATAGCGGTCTAAAAAAAACCGCCTTTGAAATAAAAGGGAATTATTATTAGCTTTAGTTTAACCAAATATAAGAACACCCAATCATCAACAACCCAAAATATTCACCAATTTAGATGCAGCAACCTAGGGCCATTATTCTATTTACATTATTCATTGCAGCGTCACTGGTTTCCTGTCAGGATGATGAACCAGTTGATTTCAATGCAGAAGTGCGGCCTATTATTAATAATAAATGCATCACCTGTCACGGGGGAGTAAAGCAATCAGGAGATTTCAGCCTCTTGTTTGAATCGGATGCGCTAGCTGAAACCAAGTCCGGCAAACCAGCCATTCTCCCCGGCAATGCAACCGAAAGTGAGATGATCAAACGGATCCTCCATACCGATCCAGAGGAACGGATGCCGCCAGAAGGCCCTCCACTTAGCGAAGAAGAAATAAAAACGCTTAAAAAATGGATAAATGAAGGTGCCAAGTGGCAAGACCACTGGTCCTTCGTAGCACCGCAATCCCCCACAGTGCCAGCGGCAGACTTGGCGTCATGGAACAAAAACCCCGTTGATCGGTTCGTACTGGCCAAAATGGACGAAAAAGGACTCGAGCCCTCTCCTGAGGCAGCACCTTCCACACTTGCCAGAAGACTTAGCCTGGATCTCGTGGGCCTTCCTCCTACTGCCGAAATGATCCAAAACCTACAAAAAGACCCTTCCCTTCAAAATTACGAGCGATTGGTCGATGAGCTCTTGGCCTCAGATCATTTTGGAGAAAAATGGGCTTCTATGTGGCTTGACCTCGCTCGCTACGCCGACTCAAAAGGCTACGAAAAAGACGCCCACCGGGACATGTGGAAATACCGGGACTGGGTCATCAATGCCTTCAATGAATACATGCCATTTGACCAATTCACCATTGAGCAGCTGGCGGGGGACATGCTTCCTTCTCCCTCCAAAGACCAATTGATTGCTACAGGCTTTCACCGTAATACCATGACCAATGATGAGGGTGGCACCGATGACGAAGAATTCAGGGTAGCCGCCGTACTGGACAGGGTAAATACCACTTGGGAAGTGTGGCAGGGCATCACCTTTGCCTGTGTGCAGTGCCACAGCCATCCCTATGACCCTATTCGTCATGAAGAATACTACGAATTTTATGCTTTCCTGAACAATACTGCCGACACAGACGCTTCGCCAGTAGAAAGCCCCGTACTGCCTGTTTTCACGGATATTGACCAAAAAAAAGAAGCCGCGCTAATTCGTTGGGTTGACTCTGTCAAATCCTCTAAACCTACGTATGAACTGGCCGCACTCGTAAAATCCAAGGAAGAAGAGCTGAAGGCCATGAAGACCTATTATCTTCCAATCATGCGGGAATTACCCGAAGAGGAAAAAAGAACTACGCATGTCTTTGAAAGGGGAAACTGGACCGTACATGGAATGGAAGTCCAGCCTGATGTACCAGGCTCCATGCCCGACCTCCCAGCAAACGCCGCAAAGAACCGGCTCAGCATGGCCCGATGGCTAGTAGATCCCCATAACCCACTTACCGCCAGGGTGACTGTAAACAGGGTTTGGGGACAGCTTTTTGGAAAAGGAATTGTCCTTACCCAAGAAGACTTTGGCAGTCAGGGAACGCCTCCCACACACCCTGAACTCTTGGACTGGCTCGCGGTCAATTGGGTTGAAAACCAACAATGGCAGTTCAAAGCACTGATCAAGTCCATGGTCATGTCCGCCACTTACCGTCAAACTTCTCGCGTAACAAAAACCAAACTCCAACTGGACGCAGCAAATGACTACCTTTCCCGAGGCCCCAGGGTCAGGCTGACTGCCGAACAAGTCCGTGACCAGGCACTGGCCGTCAGTGGCTTGCTAAGCAATAAAATGCATGGACCATCCGTCATGCCATATCAGCCCGAAGGAATCTGGCAAGTCGTTTATAGTGGAGCAAAATGGCAAAACGATACCGATGAAGATGCCCATAGAAGGGCCGTTTATACCTATATCCGGCGTACCAGCCCTTATCCTTCTATGGTTACTTTTGACGGCCCCAGCAGGGAATTCTGCGTCAATCGGCGCATAGACACCAACACGCCTTTACAGGCATTGGTCACACTGAATGACCCGGTCTATATCGAAGCAGCACAGGCTTTGGCAAAAAAAATGGAAGCTGCCGGAAGCACTCCTAAAGTCCAAATCACCAAAGGCTATGAACTGGCTTTGTTCTCACCTCCCAGCCCCAAGGAACTCCAAACCCTCGTCACACTTTACCAAAATGCCCAATCCCATTTTCAACAGTCCAGTGAAGGACTGGAAAACCTGGGCAATACTGAAACAGATCCCAAGCGAAACGCCCTGACCATGGTCGCCAACGCCATCATGAACCTGGATGCTTTCATCACTAAAGAATAATTAATCATGACCCTGTCCAGCTGCTCCTACATCTCCTTTCCGATACAGCCAATACAATGAAAATCACGAAATCGATTCCGTAACTAATACAAAAGCCACTTGAAAATGAAATGATAAATCATCATTTTAGATAAAGTCAATTATTTTACACTACAAATTAACAAAAAACATAAATCATATTTTAAAAAACATACACAAAGAAATACATACTGCAATTATCTAAAAAGAAGTTAACGAAAGAAATAAACCTATAGCATTTTTCGTCCAAAAGACCTAAATTTCACTTTAAAAAAATATGGAAGCCACATTCATTAATAGAACTGAAACGCATCATGCAGCAAAAGTCCCACAATAACCGCCGGAAATTCATCAAATCTACCTCTACATTCATAGCTGGAGGCCTACTCTTTCCCCACATCAATTTTGGCAAAGCGCTGGACCCCAAGGCAGCCATCGTTGGCCATGGTGACTTTCAGTACAAAGTCAAAAAGGAATGGGGCACCCAAGACCCCGCCATTTACCCCGTCAAGGACTGTCATGAAATGGTTCAGGACAAAAAAGGAAGACTCATCCTACTGACCAATGAGACCCAAAACAATGTAATGTTTTATGACCGCTCTGGAAAAGTCCTGAACACTTGGGGCCATGATTTTCCGGGTGCCCATGGCCTGACCTTACACGATGAAAACGGTGAAGAATTTTTGTACATCACTGATCATGATCGCCATCAAGTCTTCAAAGCCACGTTGGATGGAAAAATCCTCCTCACCTTAGACTATCCCAAAGAAACAGGCGTCTATGACGGTCCAGAAAAATACAAGCCCACTGAAGTGGCCATCGGCCCGAATGGAGATATCTATATTGCTGATGGTTATGGGCAAAGCTATGTCATCCAATATTCCTCCACGGGGGAATACATCCGGCATTTTGGCGGCAACGGTGACGCAGACGACCAACTCAAGCAGGCACATGGCATCTGCCTCGACACGCGAAAAGGCGACACTCCTGAGCTGATCGTCACTTCACGAATTGCCCATGAATTTAAGCGGTTTTCGCTGGAGGGGGAACACCTCGAAACCATAGCCGTGGGCAACTGTTGGATCAACAGGCCGGTGATCAAAGGAGAGAATCTTTACTTCTCTGTATTGCGCACCGAAACAGCAGAAGGCGATGATGGCATCAGCTTGGTCTTGGACAAAAACGACAAGGTAATCTCTGCCCCCGGCGGTTCTGCGCCTACTTATGTGGGCGGAAAACTACAAACCATCACCTTTGACGGTAAGACCTTCATAAATCCCCATGACGTATGCATTGACGAAGATGAGAACATCTATGTTCCACAGTGGAATTCCGGAAAAACCTACCCGGTACTGCTTGAAAGAGTATAAAGAGTAGCAAACGACCCAAAATGACCCTTCGAAATTTCCATAGTGACATCCTCCTATCCAGCCTATCCGGTATGGCAATGCTAATGGTATGTTGTCTATCCTGTTCGGAAAGCCGGAACACGGACACCGTGGATTTCAATGCAGAAGTTCGGCCCATCATCAATTCCAAATGCATTTCATGTCACGGTGGCGTGAAGCAGTCCGGAGGATTCAGTTTACTCTTTGAAGAAGATGCCCTAGCGGCTACCAAATCAGGCATCCCGGCCATCATCCCCGGAGAAGCACATGTCAGCGAAATGATCAAACGCATCGAAGCTACCGATCCGGAGGAACGCATGCCTCCCGAAGGAGCACCACTGGACAAGGCAGAAATCGCCACGCTTAAAAAGTGGATCAACCAAGGTGCCCAATGGAAAGACCACTGGGCCTTTATCCCTCCCAAAAGACCTGAACTCCCCGCAGTTGATCAGGAAGACTGGGTCAACAACCCCATTGACCAATTCGTGTTGGGAAAATTGGAAAGCAAGGGCTTAGCACCGACTGAGGAGGCTTCCCCTGCGGAATTGATCCGAAGACTGAGCCTTGATGTGATCGGGCTACCGCCCACGCTGGAAATGGTGGAGCGCTTTCAGCAAAACCCCAATGGGGAGACCTACGAAGTCCTTGTGGAGGAGTTGTTGGCGTCACCTCAATACGGTGAACACTGGGCTGCCATGTGGATGGACCTTGCCCGCTATGCAGACACCAAAGGTTACCAAAAAGACCGCCACCGCCCCATGTGGAAATTCCGCGACTGGACCATCAAAGCCTTCAATGCCGACATGCCCTTCGATCAGTTTACTATTGAGCAAATAGCCGGAGATCTTCTCCCTGAGCCCTCAAAAGATCAGCTGATCGCCACGGGATTTCACCGAAACACCATGACCAACGACGAAAGTGGCACCGATGACGAAGAATTCCGCGTGGCGGCCGTACTGGATCGGGTGAACACCACTTGGGAAGTCTGGCAAGGAATCACCTTTGCCTGTGTTCAATGCCACAGTCATCCCTACGATCCCATCCGTCACGATGAATATTATGAATTTTATGCATTCTTTAATAATACAAAAGATGCCGATACTTGGACAGATCGCCCCACGATGCCGGTCTATACCGAGATAGAAGTTGCAGAGCGAAAAAAACTGATGCACTGGCTGGATAGTGTGAAAAGCCATAATACCGCCAACTACCAACTCGCCAAGCTCGTCCAAGAAAAGGAAACCGCCTTGGCAAACATCAAGTCCGATCCGCTCCCTATAATGGCCGAGCTTCCAGAAGAGAAAAGGCGTACCACCTATGTGTTCGAAAGAGGCAATTGGATGACCCATGGAAAGGAAGTAACTCCCGACGTTCCGGGCTCCATGCCAAGCTTGCCCAAAAATGCAGCAAAAAGCCGCCTAGGACTCGCCCAATGGCTGGTAAGTGATGAAAACCCACTGACTGCAAGGGTCACGGTAAACAGGATATGGGGCAAACTATTTGGGAAAGGCATTGTAGAAACCCAAGAGGATTTTGGCTCACAGGGCATTCCTCCCACACATCCAGAATTACTGGATTGGTTGGCCATCCACTTTAGGGAAGACCAATCCTGGCATATCAAAAAACTGCTCAAAACCATCGTCATGTCCGCCACTTACCGCCAATCCTCCGTTGTCACCCCTGAGCTATTGGAAAAAGATCCGGCCAATTACTGGCTGGCAAGAGGGCCACGGGTAAGACTTTCGGCAGAACAAGTGCACGACCAAGCCTTGGCGGTCAGTGGATTGCTCAGCAAAAAAATGCTCGGCCCATCCGTCATGCCGCCACAACCGGAAGGAATATGGCAAGTCATCAACAATTCTGAAAAATGGGTCCAGAGCACCGGAAACGACCGTCACAGGAGAGGCCTTTATACTTATTGGCGTAGGACCAGCCCCTATCCATCCATGATGGCTTTTGACAGTCCCAGCCGGGAAGTCTGTGTCAATCGTAGGATTTCTACCAACACCCCGCTGCAGGCACTGGTAACACTCAATGATCCTGTGTATATTGAAGCAGCACAAGCACTTGCAAAGAAAATGAACCTGTCGGAAGGATCGGTAAAGGATCAAATTGCCTATGGGTATAAACAGGCGCTTTTCGAAGCCCCTACTGAACCGACACTCGGCACTCTCATGACCCTTTACGAAGAAGCCAAGACTCATTTTGGAAATGATGAGTTTTCATTGGTCAACATGGACCAAGAAGTAAAGGATCCAGATTTAAATGCCAAAACCATAGTGGCCAGTGCCATTATGAATTTGGACGTTTTTGTCACAAAAAATTAAAAAAAGCCACTTCGATGAGACGTTTACCTCTACTTCAAAGACAATCATTGACGAAGTGACCAACCATCTAATAAAGAAGACCATGAATCTCTTGGAAGAAATAGCCTATCGAAAAGCGGAACTGAATACCAGAAGACACTTTCTAAAAAAATGCCTTTCAGGCATGGGTACCATGGCCCTGGGGGCTCTTGCGGGAAGCAGTCTTAGTTCGTGCGAAAGGACCGCCGACGCGCTCGGCCAGCTCAGGGACAGTGCCAATCCCATGAATCCTCTTCCCGCCCATTTTCTTCCCAAAGCCAAAAGAGTCATCTACTTGCACATGGCCGGTGCCCCTTCGCAGCTGGAGCTGTTTGATTACAAGCCTGAGCTGCAGAAACTCCACGGGCTGGATTGTCCGCCATCTTTATTGGAGGGGAAAAAATTTGCATTCATCCAAGGGACACCCCAAATGCTGGGGCCACAGTATAATTTTAAGCGCTATGGTGATTGCGGAGCCTATGTATCGGACAGATTGCCCCATTTCAGCCAATGCGTGGACGACGTGGCCTTCCTCAAGGCCATGCACACGGATGAATTTAACCACGCCCCGGCCCAATTGCTAATGCAAACGGGTAGTGCCCGGCTTGGAAAGCCAAGCATGGGATCTTGGGTAACCTACGGACTTGGCTCCGAAAACCAAGACCTGCCGGGATTCGTAGTCCTCGTTTCGGGAGGGACTACCCCCAGCGCCGGTAAAAGTATCTGGGGAAGTGGCTTTCTCCCTACCGTTTACCAAGGTGTCCAGTGCCGCTCCAAGGGAGACCCAGTCCTCTACCTCTCCGATCCAAAAGGAATGAGCCGCGAACTCCGGAAAAAATCCATTGAGGCTATCAATAATATCAACCGTAAACAATTTGAGGAAGTAGGCGATCCCGAGATCATGACGCGCATTGCCCAATACGAAATGGCCTATAAAATGCAAATGTCCGTCCCTGAAACCATGGACATCAATGATGAGCCGGAGTATATCCATAAGATGTACGGCACAGAACCCGGCAAAGCTTCTTTTGCCAACAATTGCCTTCTGGCCAGACGCTTGGCAGAGAAGGGCGTTCGCTTTATCCAGCTATACCATTGGGGCTGGGATGCCCACGGCGCCGCCAAAAGCGAAGCGATCAACCATGGCTTCAAAAACCGCTGCAAGGAGGTAGATCAGCCCATGTCCGCACTTCTCAAAGACCTCAAACAACGGGGACTCCTGGATGACACTTTGGTCGTGTGGGGAGGGGAGTTTGGCCGTACGCCAATGCGTGAAAATAGGGGTGGTAAGGAAATGAAATTTATCGGCAGGGACCACCACCTAGAGGCCTTTACGATGTGGATGGCAGGCGGTGGCATCAAACCCGGCATCACCTATGGTGAGACGGACGAGATCGGATACTACGGTATCAAGGACCGTGTACATGTCCATGACCTTCAGGCCACGATCCTCCACCAGCTTGGTCTAAACCACGAGCAGCTTACCTACCATTTCCAAGGAAGGGACTTTAGGCTCACTGATGTCCATGGAAACATTGTTGAAAAAATCCTCGCTTAAACCTTTCACTGACCACATAAAACAAGTACCGCTATTCCTCGAATGAAAAAGCTATCGCTAATCCTCCTTACCACCCTGATTGCGGTCTTACCAGCCTTCGCCCAATCGATTCCGGCAATACAGCAAAAGCCATCCGACCTTGCCCTGTTCCTGGGAAGATTTCATCCCTTGATCGTGCACTTGCCCATTGGATTTATCCTCTTGGCATTTTTGATGGAAGCCTGTTCCAGGTTTCCCAAGTTTAAACATTTAGGAAGCAGTGTTTCCTTTGTGCTTTTTTTAGGAATTCTGAGTGCAATTGGAGCTGCCGTTTGCGGTTACTTGCTTTCGCTTAGTGGAGAGTACCAGGGCAGTACATTGGATTGGCACCTGTGGCTGGGATTGGGCACCATCTTATTGGCTGTGGCGGCGTGGATTCTGAAAAGCCGACAAATTCCCAAAATATATTTTTCTGTGTTATTAGGCACTGTGGTCTGTCTTAGTTTTACAGGACACCTGGGAGGCAATCTCACCCATGGATCGGATTATCTGGTAAAATATATGCCCAACCCCATGCGAAAGGTCGTAGGGCTACCGCCAAAAGTGAATGACGAAGGCCCTGTCATCACCAATTTAGAAGAAGCCGTTATTTTTGATAATGTCATCAAGCCCATCACCGATGCCAAATGTGAAAGTTGCCACAATCCTGAAAAAACAAAAGGAGACCTGAGACTTGACTCCAAAGAAGGCTTTCAAAAAGGTGGTGAAAATGGCCCCGTATTTACCGCCGGCCAGCCTGCGGAAAGCGAACTGATCAAACGTATCAAACTCCCCCAAGACCATGATGATGTCATGCCTCCGGAAGGCAAAAAACCACTTTCCAAAGAAGAAATACAGCTATTGGAGTGGTGGATCGAAAACGAGGCCTCCTTTGATAAAAAAATAACAGAAGTAAAGACCTCACCGGAAGTACAGGAAATTCTGGATGCCCTGGTCAATCCTCCCCAAAAAGCAGTAAACCCCGTATTTACCATGGACATAGATGCGGCGACAGAAGACGATCTACAGAATTTACGAAAAAATGGCTTTTCTGCGGCGCCTATCGCATCGGACATCCCATTGCTCCAGGTCAGCTACCTCAACACCAGCGCTCCACTGAGCGCTCAGCAGCTAAAGGTATTAAGCAACCACAGTGATCAAATCGTCTGGCTGAACCTTTCGAAGGTCAGGCTGGAAGAAAAATTGGATTATGGCTTCCTGAAGGACTTTGAGCATTTGACGGAGCTTCACATTGACCATACTGCCATCACTGACGAGGAACTAAAAGCACTTAAGAACATGAAATGGCTGGAATACATCAACTTGTACGGAACGGAAGTTTCGGACAAGGGATTGGCAAACCTCCATCCACTCAAGCACCTAAAAACGGCCTACCTCTGGCAAACCAACGCTACACCAACCGGCATCTCCACGCTTCAAGAAAAGCTTCCTGAACTACAAATTCACACAGAAGCCCCTTCCCTGATATTGGTCAGCGCTGATACTACGGAAGAAGTAACGACCAAAAATTGACTGTGTGATGCAAGGAAATGGTTTTAAAAAACATTCATATGAACTATTAGCATGGGACGTTCTTTTGTAGGAACTTAATAAAACGGATATTAGTGTTTTTTATACACTTAAAATTTTTTATCTGGAAAAGCTATGTTATTTTTGGGTGGACTTGCGAAAAAGTCCATTAACCAAAATAAACCCTCAAATGAAAATCAAGAAATTATGTTATGCTGCAGCATTTCTTTTTGCAGCAATGCCTGGCTTTAGCCAAAGTACCATTACGGCAAAAGAGCCCATCACGCCCGGCAACCCAGTGATCACCGAAAAATATACGGCCGATCCAGCCGCCATTGTCCATGAGGACACCGTTTTCCTATATGTTGGCCATGACCAAGCACCTCCAGAAAAGAATTTCTATGAGATGCATGAATGGCTTATCTATTCCTCCACCGACATGGTCAATTGGGAAGAACGGGCAGCAGTGGACGTAAAGGAGACTTTTGACTGGGCTGCTGACGACGCCTGGGCAGCAGAAGTAATCGAGAAAGACGGTAAATTCTATTGGTACGTAACGGTAAGCCATAAGGAAATCCATGGAAAAGCCATTGGCATCGCGGTGTCGGATAGTCCTGTGGGACCTTGGGAAGATGCATTGGGCCACGCCCTGATCACCAATGATATGACCACAGATACTAAAATCAGCTGGGATGATATTGACCCGTCGGTATTTATCGATGACGATGGTTCAGCCCATCTTTTTTGGGGCAATACCATTTGTTATTATGCCAAGCTAAAGGACAACATGGTCGAACTGGATAGTGAAATCCAATATATTGACCTGCCAAACTTTACGGAAGCTCCTTGGGTTCATAAAAAAGGTGATTTCTACTACCTTTCATACGCCTATAAATTCCCTGAAAAAACAGCCTACGCCATGAGTGAAAGTGTTTCAGGCCCATGGAAATACCAAGGCATCATCAACGAGGTGGCCGGAAACAGCAACACCAACCACCAAGCCATCATCGAATACAAAGGCAAAGATTATTTCATCTACCATAACGGTAGCATCCCCACCCATGGCGGAAGCTTTAGAAGATCAGTATGCATAGATTACTTGTACTATAACCCTGACGGCACCATCAAAAAAATCATCATGACCTCTGAAGGAGTCGATCCCGCAAAATAAAATAACGGTGCAAGAGTAATCGAACGTACAAACCTCAGTTCGATTATAAAATCGTCACTGTGAGGCTTGGCGGTAGGCCTTAGCGGGTGGAAGCCGTGGCAGCTCGCCGCGGCGAGTTGCCACACCCTTTTACAACCCACATCCTCCTAAAAAGGGTTCGCTATGACGCTTTTAATACTAAAATTAAGTCGAGGTCAGGTTACAAGTTTACCTCAAGCCTTCCACTGTGCTAGCACAGTGGAAGGCTTACTTTTTTACATAGCCATAGAAGACTCCCCGGCGAAAATCAGAGTGCTCCTTCAGCCATTCTTCAAAAAACGGTCTGCAAAATCCTCCCAAATCGTAATCCAAAATATCCGTAGGCTTTACCCAAGCGTATTCATCGGCCTCATCATTGAGTACGACATCGTATTGGGCTGTCCGACAGATATAATCGATAAAAATAAAATGACGCTTTTCGCTAAAATGCTCGCTGTTTACACTTTCCTGCACACTCGCCAGCTGTAGGTCAAAAACATCTAGGCCGGTCTCCTCCTTCACCTCCCTGACCAACGCATCTTCCATACGCTCGCCTTTTTCGATGTGTCCACCAGGTATGACATATTGGTCATTCCACTTGGCAGATTTGCAAAGCAATACTTCTCCTTTGGGATTGAAGATAATCGCTCCTACGGTAGGTTCTGGATAGATTGAATTCATTTTAGCTAGCTTCTTTTTTTGCAAATTTAAGGATAATGCTGTATCGAGGGTCATGTAGGCAGGGCAAATGAGTTTAGTGTTTTGAAGGGAAACAATTTATGTAAAGGCATAGCTATCATCCGTGCTGCCGGCACTCCTTCGGGAGGTTGAGGAGAGCTTAAGCTCCTGCGGATAAGTCCACAGGTTACAAAATTTATCGTGCCGATGGCACTTCAACCCGCATTATGCACTAGCCTATCTATTGCGACCTGATCCGCCGCGGCGGACAAAATCAGTTGCTTCGCTGCTGTTTTCGATTCCACCATCCGCCGCGGCGGATGATTCAATCTCCAAACAGCCTGATTTTCTTGTAGTTTCAGCTCTCATTACGATTCCTAATGCATAAAGCGGGTTCAATCTGGGGTGTCCTCAAAGATTACCTAACCAGAAAGCCCCAGCAGCCTTCTTTCAGCTTACTGGGGCTTTTCCAATTTTTTAATAGGCCGATGATGCTAATGGACCTGTGTCAAGTCAAATAATATCACTTCACACCAAAATGCAATTTGATATGATGGGTATAGGTCTCTCCGGGATTTAGCCTTGCAGAAGGAAAGCTTTCTTCATTGGGAGAATTGGGGAAAGTCTGCGGCTCCAAACAAAGTCCGTAATATTGGTCATAGGTGACTCCATCCACGGTAATGGTACCATCCAAGAAATTACCGGAATAAAACTGAACCGCTGGGGAATCCGCATAAAGCTCCATCACGCGACCGGAAGCGGCGTGATACAGCTCTGCCATTTTGGTCATTTTACCATCTGATTCGGCTTTCACGACGTAGTTGTGGTCATAGCCACCTTCCACCTGATCGATCCTTTCGCCGATCTTGTGAGGTGTGGTAAAATCAAATGGTGTTCCTTCTACGGGCAATACCTCTCCAGTGGGGATGAGTGTTTCATCGACAGGAGTATAGTGATCGGCGTATAAGGTCAACTCGTGCCCAAGAATATTTTCCTTCAAGCCGCTCAGGTTAAAGTACCCGTGATGGGTAAGGTTTACGATTGTGGCCTTATCGGTCACCGCTTCAAAATCCACCGTTAAATTATTATCATTATCCAAGCCAAATGTAACAATGGTTGTCAGCTCTCCTGGATAGCCTTCTTCCCCATCTGCACTTACATACGTAAGCGAAAGTCCTACTTTATCGCTATTTTCGATCGTTTTGGCTTCCCAGAAAACCTTGTTAAAGCCCTTGTCACCTCCGTGCAAGTGGTTAGCACCATCATTGGTGGCCAAGGTATACTCCTGGCCATCCAGTTCAAATTTCCCTTTTGCGATACGGTTGGCGTAGCGCCCCACTGTAGAGCCAAAGTAATTGGTACTGGTACTGTAACCTTCGAGATCATGGTAATGGAGGACGACATTCTCCATGTTCCCGTCCTTATCGGGCACTACTAGCCTGGTAACGACTCCGCCGTAATTGGAAATGTCCACTTCCATACCGTTCGTATTTTTCAAGGTATAGATTTTGGCTTCCTTGCCTTCTACAGTAGCACTGGCCTCAGTAATGCTCAGCCCACTGTCCGATTGCTCTGTGACGGATTCTTCCGAGGACTCTTCTGATGATTTGGGGTTACAAGCGTAAAAAGATAACGCAGCAGCAAGTACTACGGTACCAATTGAATTTAACTTTAATAGGTTCATAGATTATATTTAGTTATTTGGATTATTAGGTCTTACTTTTTTTCAAACGCATCCTCAGCACCACATACCTTTCTTTACTCTTATTTCTTTCCGCTTTACGCTAACTTAATACTTGATACTAGCAATTAGCACCCCTGTCCATAGTAAGCATCTTTCCCATGCTTTCGCTCATAGTGCTTCTTGATCAATGCATCCTTCAGGCGAGGAGCATTGGGATTAATTTGGAGGGTAAGATAAGCCATTTTTGCTACTTCCTCCAATACTTTACTATTATAAACTGCCTTGGCGGCAGTTTTTCCCCAAGTAAAAGGCCCGTGGCTACCGACCAAAACCATTTCTACTTCCTCATAATCAAGACCTTTATCCGAAAAACAATCCAAGATCTGCTTACCAGTCATGTGCTCATAATCTCCCTCGATCAACTCATCTGCCATTGGTGGGGCGCAGGGAATATCCTTGGTCAGGTGATCCGCATGGGTGGTCCCAAAAATCGGCACATCCATTTGCGCTTGTGCCCATGACACACCATAAAGCGAATGTGTATGTACAATACCACCTATATTCTCCCACTCCTTATACAGATAAGCATGGGTCTTGGTATCGGAAGAAGGACGCATCTCCCCTTCCACGATCTTCGCGTCAAAATCACAGATCACAATATCCTCTGGCTTTAACGCATCATAGGCCACGCCGCTTGGCTTAATGGCAAAAACACCTTCTTTTCTGTCCACTGCGCTCACATTGCCAAAAGTGTAAACCACCAAATCCAAGGCAGGAAGCTCCATATTTGCTTCATAGCATTCTCTCTTTAGCTCAAGAAATTTACTCATCGGTCAATTATTTTATGGGTTATGAATGTCTCCTTATTTAATGAAGCCCAAGTTAAAAATATTATTTGTATTTATTACACTTATTAACTCGGTATCCTTTAAAGTTTCCCCTCAATGCTACCTATGTACATCTTCCAATACCAAGACAAAGATGCTCTGAACGTCCCTTGTGATCGTACCACCGCTGAATTATTTTATAATATCGACACTTTTCAACCATAAATACACTAAATTAAGTATTGATTTAGAAGCTACAGTTTGCAAATTTTACCCATGCAAAAAGTCTTACCCATTTTCTGGTGCCTCCTCTTGTGTTTTTTAGCCCAAACAGCATTTTCCCAGGACCTGCTTCCGGTGTTTCGGAAATATGGCACTGAACAGGGCATCAACCAACCCTTTCCCTACGACATCCTCCACAGTGAAAGTGGCTATGTGTGGATTGCCGGTGAAAATGGCCTATGGAAATTTGATGGACAAAATTTTCAGCATTATGCCCATGAAGTAGAGGACAGCACTTCGCTGGCATTTGATTTCGTATGGGTACTTTTTGAGGATAGCAAAAACAACATTTGGGCGGGCACCTATGGTGGCGGTGTCAGCAAATACGACCCCAGAACAGATAAGTTTACCAATTTTTCCTTCGAAGAACTCAATCCCAACAGCCTCAGCGATGATCAGGTAAGAGGCATTGCGGAAGACCCTGAAGGAAACATCTGGCTGGGCACCAGCAATGGGCTCTGCAAACTTAACCCCACCACCCAGCAATTTACCCGATACACCACCGCCAATGGTCTCCTGAGCAAAACCATCCGGCAAATAAAACTCTCATCGGACGAGTCCCGCTTATTCATCGCTACAGGTAACGGACTGAATATCTTGGACCTGAACAGCATGGAATTTTCAGGTATCAAACATCTTCCCGATGATCCCAAAAGCCTTAGCCATTTTTACATTTATGACATTCAGGAATATCCGAAAGGTACCCTTTGGATCGGAACAGGGGGAGGACTGGACAGGCTCCACTTGAAAACAGGAAAAATCACTCACTACCATTCCTCCCCAAACCCGAGCAGCATCAGCCATGATGTCATTTTCTCCATTGGACACCATCTTGACCACCCTGATAAACTCTTCGTTGGCACTTTGGATGGACTAAATGTCCTGGACCTAAAAAAAGACACCTTCACCCGTATCCGCTCAGACCGGTCCGACCCAAACAAACTCCAAGGAAACAATATTTACAAAGTCAGTGCAGGTCAGGATGGCAGCCTGTGGGTGGCCGTCTATAACGAAGGCATCTTCCAATATCATCCACACTACCATAAATTCAACTCCATACGCTTTATTACGGACGCTACGGACAAGTACTACTCCCGCGTGTCCAGCATGATCCAACATAATGAAAATGAGTATCTCTTTACTACATATTCGGGGCTTTTTGTGAAAAACTTCCGCACCGGCAAGACGGAAAAATACACCCTTTCGGAAGGTGACCAAAGCAGTGTAAACAGGCTGGCCATGATCACCCGGATCAGCGAGGATATCTATTGGATTTCTACTTGGGCGCACTTTGTTTATGAATGGAACCACCGCACCAAAACCCTCCGCCCACTTCAGCACAAAACGCCTTCTGGAGAGTTTCTTCCGGAATTCAACCTTCCGATCTTGCATGATAGCCAAGGGAGAACATGGATTGGCAACTCAGAAAAAGGGCTTTTTATCTGGAACCCCGAGACCCAAACGGCAGTCCCTTTCCCCCTCAGTGACAGGCTTATCCAAGGGGACAACCACGATGAATTTATCTCCTACATTTTTGAGGACAGCCAGCACCGGATTTGGGTGGGCAGTCAGGGAGGGCTTAACCTCCTTAATGAAAAAGACAGTAGCTTCACCAAGTTTGCCCACGAAGAAAACAATCCCCAAAGCCTCACCAACAATAAAATCAACCATATCTCAGAAGATCATCTGGGCAACCTGTGGGTAAGCACCGAGCTTGGGCTAAGTAAGTTCAACGTGGAGAATAAGACCTTCACGAATTATTACACGCGCGATGGCCTACCGAGCAATGTCATCAGCTCCACACTTGAAGACACCCAGCATAACCTTTGGATAGCTACTGCGGAGGGTATCTCCATGATGAACGCAGCAGGTGAATTCAGGAATTACAACCAACAGGACGGGTTAATGGACAACTACTTTATCTTCCGCGCTGCCTACAAGGACGATGACGGAAGGCTGTTCTTTGGGTCATCCAGTGGTCTGGAATATTTTGACCCACTTAGGATTCCTGAAAACACCAGTCCGCCCAATGTTCAGATTACAGGAATTGACTTATTCAACACCCCGATAACTCCCGGGGATTCCTCGGGGATATTGCAAAAGGCCATCCCGTACACTGAAGCCATTACCTTTGACCATGAGCAGTCAGTCATTTCCTTCCACTTCACTGCCCTAAACCTGGTCAATGGCCACAAGAATAAATTCCAGTACCGGCTTTATGGCTATGACAAAACCTGGCGACCAGTCACTTCCAACCGAAGCACCACCTATACCAATTTACCCCCGGGCAATTATACTTTCCAGGTAAAAGCTTGTAATAACGATGGGTTTTGGTCCACTGAAAATGCCAGCATTGCCGTCACGATCTTACCGCCTTGGTACTTGACTTGGTGGTTCAAGACCCTATTTACGATTGCATTGCTAGGCGTAATTCTTTACCAATACCAGCGCATTTCGCAAAATAAAGAACGACTCGAAAACCTCGTGGTACAGCGAACAGCTGAAATCCAACAACAGAAAGAACAGATCGAATCACAGCACGACAGCCTTCAGGAAAAAAACCTACGGATAGAAAGCCTACTGAGAGAACTTAACCACCGCGTAAAAAACAACCTCCAGCTGGTTTCGAGCATCCTAAACCTGCAAAGCCGCAGTGTCAAGGATAAAAATGCCAAAGTGGCCCTCATCGATGGAAGAATGCGGATGCAGGCACTTTCCCTGCTTCACCAAAAGCTCTATGTCACCGACAATGATTCCCAAGTCAATTGTAAAACCTATATCAGTGATCTCTTTGACCAAATAGAAGCAGCCTTCAAAAGCCGGTACAAAACCTTCCATTACCAATTCACCGGTGATGATTTTTCTCTGGGATTGGACAAGGCCATCCCGCTAGGACTGATCCTCAATGAGCTGATCACCAATTCCTTCAAGCATGTACAAGAAGAAAAAATCCAAATCGAACTCTCCTTGCGATTGGATGGAAGCTTGGTGCACTTTACCTTTCGGGACAATGGCCAAGGCCTTACCGCCTCCACCATCAGGGAATCCAATTCCTTCGGCTGGAGCATGATAAGGTCATTGGTAATGCAATTACACGGAAAACTGGATATCGCAGAAGAAACAAACACCACCATTCACCTTATTTTTAAAAAATAAGCACTATGGAACACACCAAAAACGTACTGATCATCGAAGACGAAATGCTCATAGCCAAAGACCTGGCGTATTTACTGGAAGACATGGGCTATGAAAATGTGGGCATAGCCAATAATGGTGACAAAGCCATAGAGCTTTTTTGTAACCACCAAGTGGATTTGGTACTATGTGACATCAACATCAATGGGGAAAAAGACGGGATCGAAACGGTCCAGGCTATCCTTCAGTATAAAAAAACGCCCATCATTTATATCTCTGCCTTTTCGGACAAAAAAACTGTAGAAAGAGCCATTTCCACTGCTCCCGCCTCCTTTCTCACCAAACCCTATAACGAGCGAAGTGTGCAAATAGCCATTGATTTGGCTTTTGCCAATTTTAGCAAAAAGTCCCTCAAGCTGGAAGAAAATGAAATATACCAAAAACTTACGCAACGGGAACAGGAAATCATTGCATTGATTGCTGAAGGAAAAACCAGTTCAGAAATAGCTGAGCAACTCTACATTAGCCCTACGACCGCTGCAAAGCACCGCAATAACATCCTCGCCAAAACTGGCTGCAATAACACCTCGGAGGTAATCAAGCTAATTTACACTTAAACCCGCTATGCATCAGCCTATCTATTCCGATCTGAAACTACTTCAAAATCAGTCACTTCGCTGCTGTTTTCGATCTCACCATCCGCCGCGGCGGATGATTCAATCTCCAAACAGCCTGATTTTCTTGTAGTTTTAGTTCTTCCCGATAGCTATCGAGACAGGCCATAACGATTCCTAATGCATAAAACGGGTTCAATGCCGTTTAGTTAGTGTGTATCTGGAAAATACAGGTTCTATATTTTTCCTTGGGCAGTTATTTTTCTAGCTAAATTACTAGGTGGTTTTCATCCCTTTACCTTTGTTACTTTTTTGCTATAGGTCAAAAAAGTAGCCAAAAAACCCCGCCGCTACGCCACGGCGCACAGGTGTGCAGCTATTGGGCTAAAATTAAAACCTCCCCCCCATGCAGGCAAACCCTTCTTTTTAGCCGCCAACATTCTTTTTGGTCAGCCTTTCGTCAAACAAGCCTGCCTTATTGCCCGCCCGCATTTTAATTTCTTAACGCCCAATACCTGCAAGGCGGATTCAGTTAATAAGTCCCAAAAAGGTATCGCTTCCTTTTGACGGCCCTTGGTATGCCTGTTTTCCAGCCGATGGTGGAGGCCGTTAAGAAAGGGAGTTGGCTCGCGTCGTGGAACAGCGAGACCCACTCATTTTTAGGCCGTAGCCATCGGCTGGAAATTAAAATGGGCGACGGATCCACGTCGCAGGGGAAATCCATGTTCCATTTTAAAGGGCAGACCACCGGCCTGGATTTTTTTCTTTTTTCATCAATGGAAAAAAGGAAAAGGATAAAATCCACCAGGATGATCAGGTTTCCCCAGCCAAAGTCAATCAAAAAAAGACTTTTAGGTATATGAAAAGAAGGAAATCCCCTTAACTAAACGGCATTGAAAACGGGGTTAATGTTGGCGCAGAAAGGTCGCTTCCGAGATCAGGCGACTACTTATTTTCTATATCTAACAGCACGTACTTTATCTTTTTTCTTTTCCACGTATAGCTGATATGCACTTTCCCGTCAGTGGTCTGGATGATGGCAGGATAGCTAAATTCACCAGATGGTTCATTTTCCAGTCTCATGAGATCTTCCCAATTCACCCCGTCTGCAGAAATAGCCAACCTAAGTTGGTTACGTCCATCAGACCAATCCTCACCACTCACCGCAGGATTATAGACGAGCAAATGCCTTCCATCTTTGAGCGTAACGGCATCGGTGCCACTATTGGGATTCAGTACGCTTGTTGCTTCCAGCTGGCTCCAGCTTTCACCTTTATCCTCAGACCAAGCCGTGATGATATGGTTTTGTTTGCTCCGGCAAAGCACCTGTAGCCTCCCATCCTGATGCTGTAAGATACTGGGCTGGATCACGTCATATTCGCCATTCGGGTCAATGGGTACTTTTCGCCATGTCATCCCACTATCCTTGGTAATCTCTATATGTGCCCGCCAGCCCTTCTCATCTTCCACACTGGATGGAGCCAGTACCACTCCATTACTAAGCGTTACCGGTTTGTTTTTGATAGGACCTAGGATCGCTTCTGGTAATTTCTGGGCAGAAGACCATGTTTTCCCCTCATCCAAACTGACTTTGTACATTCCCCACCATCCTTGGGGTGATGGGCCTTTTTTATAGAAAAGCACCAGCGAATCAGGTGTCATCCTAAAAAGAACGGGGTTCCAGGTAGGATAGCTCAGTGTATCATTAACTCGCCCATCGGCCACTTTCCTAGGCGTACTCCAGCCATTTTGGGTTTTGGTAGCTGTCCATATCCCCACTTGGGGATGTCGCTCGTATTCTCCACCAAACCAAGCTGTCATGATGCTGCCGTCTTTCAGCTCTACCAAAGTAGAAGCATGGCACTCCCGAAATGGAGCTTCGTCAAAAATAAATCCTTCCCTAATCACCTTTACATGACCTTGCCCAAAAGACGGAAGAACAAAGATCAAAAACATTCCGAACACCACAGCTGCCCCTAGTATTCGGAATCTGGTATCAAATAGCTTTAATGTCATGGAAACAAAGAAAACAAACTTTCCCATAAAACACCAGTCGCTTACCTTTTTAGCGCAAGAACCAGCATCTTGATTCTTGGCTCTTTGATCTTGATACTTGACACCAGCTACTTGTACGCTATTACGGCAGGCTTACCATTGCCTTGATCACCTTGTTGGCAGGATCCAGCCAAGAGGCAAAATCAGCTTTCACCTGGTCAAAGGCCACCTCGTGGGTAATGTAGGAGGCTGCTTTTACTTTTTGGTCTTTCAGGGCTTTCAGCACGGTATCAAAATCCTCACGAGTAGCGTTTCTGCTGCTCATGAGTGTGGACTCCCGCTTGTGAAATTCTGGATGGCTAAACTCTATTGGCCCTTTTTGCAAACCTACCAACACATACCTTCCACCATGCGCCATCAGTCCAAAGCCATTGTGAATAGCAATCGAACTGCCCGTGGCATCGATGACGGATTCGGCAAAACTTCCGCCTGTAATTTTTTCAATTGCTGCTTTATAATCGCCTGTGGCATTGACCGTGTGCTCGATACCAAGTGTTTCGCGGCAGAAGGCCAAGCGGTCCTCGTTAATATCCATAGCGATTACCTTTCCTCCGGCAATCCGGGCAAACTCCATCACGCCAAGACCGATCGGGCCAGCGCCCATCACCACTACAAATTCTCCTGGCTGCACCCCTGCTCTTCTCACCCCGTGTGCACCGATCGCCAATGGCTCGGCAAGGGCTAGCTGCTCTAAACTCAGGCCATCCTGCTTGACCAAAGATGAGGAAGGCACCGAGATAAATTCTTTCATCCCTCCATCTTCATGCACGCCAAAGACACTGATCGTGGCACAGCAATTTGGCTTACCTGCTTTGCAAGCCACACATGTGCCGCAGTTAAAATACGGAATGATGGTCACCAGATCCCCTGGATTGAATCCTTCCGCTCCATCTGCCTCCACCAGCTCACCGGACAGTTCATGGCCCAGTACCCGTGGATAACTAAAAAAGGGCTGCGTGCCTTCATATGCATGCAGATCTGTTCCGCATATCCCAATGCGCTTGATCTTTATAATCGCTCTTCCTGACGTCAATGAAGGTTTTTCTCCTTCGCTATATTCAAAATTTCCTGGTGCTGTACAGGTTAGTATTTTCATATGTTGGTTATGGATGTTTGGTTCTTGGATAATTTAGATATTGGAAGGACATCAATATGCAGTTTATAAATTGAATGTCCCAGTCTGTAATACCTTTTGATCACGACCAAATGTCATTAACTAATTACTGTTTTCCATCCTGCCCTTTCAGGCTTTTGGGATTGGGCAATTCCATAGTAGCTGCTCAACCAAGGCTAACACCTCCGAAGGAAGGTCTCCATCAACAATTATAACTGCCCTTCCTATGGAACTTTAAGCCATTTGCAGTGCTATTTAAGGTACAGGCTATCACCTGCACCTTAAATATGTTCCTCCGCTAAAGTCAGATTAAAACGGGTTAAACCGTATGGTCCGTAGTCAACTTTTATAGGTCCAAATAATCATTTAATTTCTTTGCCAAAAGTTTTCTATCAATCTTCCGAGGCCATTGCAGGAATCTCTTTCTTGTGTTTATAATGGTAAAGCCCATAGGCTACCACTACCAAATAACAAGCTGCAGGGACAAAGAAAGAAAGGTGAATACTGTCCAGTCCATCAGAAACCAATCCTTGGATAAATGGGAATACAGCACCACCCAAAATGGCCATGATCAACCCAGATCCGCCCAGCTTGGTATCATCACCGAGGCCTTCTGCTGCAAGGCCATAAATGGTCGGGAACATCAAGGACATACAGCCAGAAATACACACAAGGGCAATAGACCCTACCATACCATTGCCAAATATGACGACCATCGTCAACCCGATAGCCCCCATTGCTGACAGGGCCATCAGCATACTAGGTCGGACAAATTTCATCAATGCCGTAAATACAAACCTGCTTACTGTAAAGAGCACAATTGCCGCCAAGTAATAATTGGAGGCATCACTTTCGTTCAGGTCCAATTCCATCATGACATACCTGATGGTATATGACCATATCCCGATCTGGGCTCCCACATAAAAAAACTGGGCCAAGACACCAAAAACGTAATTCTTATTTCCGAGGAGACGCTTTAGGCCATTGCCCAAAGAATCCTGTAAACCACCCTCTGAGGCGGTGGGCATCTTTGTTTTTTTGATCAGCACCCACATGACCACTAAGAAAAGTGCCACGCCGACATAAGTACTCATCACTGCATCCAGTTCAGCCTGCCGTACCTGCTGGAGTTGCTCAACGGTCATTTTACTTCGCTCATCCGCCTCGGCCACATTCAGCTTGGACAGAATGAAAAACTTACTCAGCACCACACCGATGATGGACCCTACCGGATTGAAGGATTGGGCGAGGTTTAACCGTCTGGTGGCGGAGGCTTCTGGCCCCATCACCATGATGTATGGATTGGCGGATGTCTCCAAAATGGAAAGTCCTCCTGCCAACACATACAGTGCAAAAAGGAAAAATCCATAGGACATGGTAATACTGGCAGGATAAAACAACAGCCCACCTACCGCAAATAGCCCCAAGCCCAGCAACACGCCAGACTTATAGGTATATTTTTTGATATAAATCGCCGCTGGCAATGCCAAGCAAAAATAAGCGCCGTAAAAGGCCAATTGAATAAAGCTGGTCTGGGTATCGGTCATGCTGAGGATCTTCTTGAATGCCGCCAGCAAGGTATCGGTCATGTTATTGGCCAGTCCCCAAAGCAAGAAAAGGCTGGTAAGGAGTATGAATGGCCACAGCGTCGCTTTCGATACTAGGGCCGTCTTGGAAGGATTATTCATGTATCGGTTATTTGGTTATTCGTAAGTTGGTTATAGAGTTGTTGGCTTGAAAGCCTCTGGTCTTTTTAGTGCCGTTTTGGAAATGCAATCTCCCATGATCACAGGGGGCTATGTGCATGCAACAGCCCTCTGTTGTGCATTTCTGCCCAGAATCCTCCAGGCAAGCTTTCTTCAGTAGCGGTGACATTTCTTTTCACCTTGGAAGGCTCTGAAGTACTTAATGCGACACAGGCCACTCCGGGGGCGGACAGGCCAAACTGCACACATGCGTGGGCAGGTGATATGTCAAACTCCTTGCACAATGCAAAGAATTGGTCTCTCCATTCAAAACGGGCCTTGTTCTCAGGGGTATCAGGTTTGATCAATTGGTAGTCAAAATAATCACCACCCACCAAAAAACCAGATTGGAACACAGCAGAATTTAAAATCCCCACTCCGTCGTCGCTAAGCTTTTGCATAAAAGAGAGCAGGTCTTTGGGGTGGGAAAATAGCGTCATGCTATTGGCAAACATCACCCAGTCCAGTTGGATATGTTCATAAATACGCGGAATGATCTTCCAATCTTTGGCTCCCACGCCAATTCCCTTTACCAATCCCTTTTTCTTGAGGTCTTCCAAGGCACGATAAGCATCCAACACATCTTCAAAAAGTGCCGCTTCCTCTGCCTCGTTGGTTGCTTTCGCCAGGTATTCATCAGGGTCATGCACTGATGCCAATTGGGTGGAATAACCCTGAAGCAGCTCATTTCCTTCTTCGAAGCACTCCAGCATTCCCTCATAACTGATTTTCTGTACTGCATCGTGCTTGAGATCACGCCAAACGCCTTTCTCAAACTGAGGCTCCTTGCCCAGTAGGGGACTCCTTACCCAACCCAGCTTATTACTGACGACCACTTGGTCTTTGGGTACTTCAAGGGCTTTTAGGGCATCCCCTAGCGCCTCCAGCGCCAGGCCGGCACCGTATTTTCCAGCTGAATCGAAAAATGTCTGGGGACGGGTGTGACGAATACTTTCCTCTACAATAGCTTGTTTTACCTTTGGATCCAGTGCGGTGAAGAGATTGCCCAATGCACTGGTGCCAAAAACAATTGATGGGACTTTGATCCCGGTGTTGCCTAAAGGTCTTAACTTCATATTTATTCCTTTGTCATTTTGGGAAAAACACCCCAAGATAGCCATAATAATAAACTAAAAAACATCTTTTTACACCAGTCTGGACACATCATTACCTGCAAAGGTTTGCGGTAACCTTTGCAGGTTAAAATAAATTTACTTTTTTTTATCACATGAAGAAAAAAAGGGTTACGCTAAAAGATATGGCCAGTGAACTGGGTATTTCCATTTCCACGGTCAGCAGGGCATTAAAGGATCATCCGGACATCGACAAAGGCCTTACCAAAAAGGTAAAAGCCCTCGCCCAAAAGTGGAGTTATATTCCAAACCCACTTGCAATGGGACTACTCCGACAGCAGACCCGTGTGATCGGTGTCATCGTACCCGACTTGGTGACCTATTTCTTCTCTTCCATTATTTCCGGAATCGAAGATGAACTCCAGCAGGCTGGCTATTATATTGTTATTTCTTCCTCTAAGGAGTCACTTGAAAAAGAAATCGAATGTGTCCATAACCTGCTAAACCTCAGAATCGATGGCCTGATCGTCTGTCTGGCACAAAACAGCAACCAAACAGACCACTTCAAAAAAGTACTTGACCATGACGTGCCCTTGGTATTCTTTGACCGGGTTTGTCTTGAAAAAGAAGTGTCCACCGTGGTAGTGGACAATGTCTCCATGGCGCGTGACATCACGACACACTTTTTTGAAAATGGCGCCAGAAGGATCGCCCATATCACCGGTCCAAAGCACCTGAATATAGTGGAGGAGAGAGCTGAGGGCTACCTTAAAGGCTTGAAGGAAGTAGGTTTGCCATTTGAAAAAAAATACCTGGTCCATACCGATCTATCGCCGCTTTCTACTGAAAAAGCGATCCAAAAGCTCCTTCAACTCCCCCATCGGCCCGATGCGATCCTTGGGGTAAATGATACGGTTATTTTCGCCACCATGAAAGCCATTAAGGGCACTGACCTTAAGATCCCTCATGACATTCTGCTGGCCGGCTTTTCCGATGAATTTCATGCCACCGTAGTGGAGCCCAACCTCACCTCCGTCGCCCACCCCACACACGAGATCGGCAGAAATGCCGCCAAACTGATTTTGGAGCAAATCGAAGAGGAAAAAGCGATCCAAAAAAAGATCGTGCTGAATACCGCATTGCACATCCGTGCATCCTCCGTGAGAATGAAAAAAGAAGGAACATGGTCTTTGGGCTTTTTTTAGTACCTTTGTTCACCAAGTTACATCCGGCAGAGTGCAACCGGCCGGAAATGCTAAATGTATTGACCATCCATGCCCGGAGATTTTGTTGATAAAAGCTGCAAAAAACCAATCTTTTGCGCCCGTATCTGGCACTCGATCGTTAACCTACCCGGCGATATTCCTTAACATCACAACATGAAATTTAAAGACCTGAGGATCATTCCTCCAATATTAAACGCCTTAGAAGACAAGGGCTATGACGAACCCACTTCTATCCAGGCACAGGCTATTCCCCATATTCTCCAAAACAGGGATGTCTTGGGATGTGCCCAGACCGGCACCGGAAAAACGGCTGCTTTTGCCATCCCCATCATCCAGCATATTCATGAAGCTCCTTATGCCAATGAACCTTGGGCAAAGATCCGCTCGCTGATCGTCACTCCTACCCGGGAGCTTGCCATTCAGATCGGTGAAAACATCGAAGAATATGCCAAGTACACCAACGTGCGCCATACGGTGATTTTTGGTGGTGTCAAGCAGGGTGCCCAAGTGGCCCAGCTGAAAAGGGGTGTGCATATTCTCGTGGCTACTCCAGGGCGATTGCTGGACCTGATCGACCAAGGGCATATCAGCCTCAAGGCAATCGACCTTTTCGTCCTGGATGAAGCAGATCGTATGCTCGACATGGGCTTTATCAATGATATCAAAAAGCTCCTGAAAATCCTTCCCAGGAAGCGCCAGTCCCTATTCTTCTCGGCCACCATGCCGGACAATATCCTCCAACTGTCCAAGGAGATCCTGGATAATCCCCAAAAAGTAGAGGTAACGCCGGTTTCTTCCACAGCAGAGACCATTCAGCAGTACATCTACTACACCAATAAAAGCAGCAAAAAGTCCCTTTTGATCCATATTCTGGAAAAAGAGGGCATGGATCAGGTGCTGTTGTTTTCTCGTACCAAACACGGTGCGGACAGGATCGTTCGGGATCTCAAGAAAAAACACATCAAAGCAGCAGCCATCCACGGTGACAAAGCCCAAAACCAACGCCAACGTGTCCTGAGTGATTTTAAGGACAATAAATTACGCGTCTTGGTAGCTACGGACATTGCCGCAAGGGGGATAGACATCGATAAATTAAAATATGTCATCAATTTTGACATTCCTGACACACCCGAAACGTATATCCACCGGATTGGCCGATCAGGAAGAGCTGGCGAGGAAGGCACGGCTATCTCCCTTTGTGAGCCGGAGGAAAATGCAGATGTCAAGGCCATCGAAAAACTGGCCAATAAAAAAATCACGGTCATCAGCGACCACCCCTTTCCTCAAACCGACAAGCCCATGACGGCTCAAGAGAAAAAGGAATTCAACAAGGAGAAACAACGGCGCAAACAGGAGTTTTTTGCCAACCGCAAAAAGAACCGTGGAGGCGCTGGCAGAAGGTAAATATTTTCCCGAAGCTTCCTTACCATCTATCGGTAGCTAGCTACTAGTTTACTGGTAGATGGTATTTTTTCATAATCCCTGAGCAATCTCAAACCGGTTTCAGTGGCAACTTTTAATCCTCATCTTTTCATTTACCGAAAATAATAAGTAAATTCTGTTAGAATTTATTCGCACGCACCACCCAACCACTATTATTCTACCTGTACCCGATCACGGGATGCGTTATGGTCCTTATAAAAGGAAATGTTATCACACGAGCTTACTTTTCATTTAGCACTAACCAAAATGGCCATTTCAGAAACCCAGACTCCACCCCAAGAAGAGCCAAAGCGCTCCTTTTTCAGTACGAAAAACAACAACAAACAAGACCGTACCAATATGGTCATTGGCCTAGTAATGATCTTGGTATTAATACTAGGGGCTTGGTTGTTGTCGAAATACATTATTGAGGCAATTGAAGGAAACAACCTCACCACACTTTATAAAATCCTCGGTTTTATCCTATTGATGATTCCCGGCGGAATATTTTACATGCAACTGGCAAAATCAGGCAAAAAGAATAGGGAAGAATTGCACTCCCTCCAGTTGGAACGAAGGGCGATAGAAGGCGAAATAAAAGGTAAAAATCATATAGATGTCTTTGACTCCATCCGGCTCAGCCTTAACAAGCTGGAAGAATACTACACCATCAACACCAATCAAGCACGCCATAGTTTCACCTTTAGCCTGCTCGCGATCATTCTCGGGCTTGCGGTGTTGATTGCTGGAATCATGTTTTTTTATGTGGGCAGCAACAACATCACCCTCGCGGCGATCAGCTCAATATCAGGAATTATCGTCCAGTTTATCGGTGGTGCTTACTTTGTGATGTACAAGAAAAGCCTTTCCCAGCTCAACCGTTTTTACGAGCAGCTTATTATCAAGCAGAATACCATGCTCGCCATCAATCTAAGTGAATCCATCAAGGACGAGCAAAAGGCCATTAATATGAAAGCAAAGATCATTGATTTTCTCCTACAAAAAGAAATAGACAGTGCAAAGCCTGCCATACCGTCGGAAAAAACACCTAATTAACAAGAAGCATAATCCCTATGTAAAAAATAATCGGTATTTTGTAGGTAAGCGTATATCACTATGGAACACGGCGACCTTCAAACCATCATCAACTCGCTTCAGGAATCTTGGCGAAATTTTCTTGAAAGCATCCCCAGCATCATTCTTGGAATCCTAATCATTACTATTGGCTATATCATCGCCAGGAGGATCGGAGAGGCTACCCGGTCGAGAATCAGGAAACGATCCAGCGATCCGCTCATGAGTAAATTTCTCGGCAATACGGTAAAAATCTGCCTGTCGCTATTGGCTATCATCTACGCCATGAACATTGCCGGACTAGGGAATATCACCACCTTTTTGTTGAGCTCTATTGGTGCCTCAGCCATCATCATCGGTTTTGCATTTAAGGATATCGGAGAGAATTTTATCAGTGGGATTATCTTGGCCTTTAATCGCCCTTTCAATGTCAACGATACGATAGAAGTGGGTGATCTGTTTGGCAAAATAAAATCCTTGGAGTTTAGGTACACCAAACTAAAGACTTTTGACGGAAAAGATGTTTATATCCCCAATAGTGATGTCCTCAAAAAACCGGTGATAAACTATACTGAAGACGGTTTTTTCCGCTGGGACTTTATCGTGGGCATTGCCTATGAAGACGATGTCGAACAGGCAAAAAATGTCATACTGGAAACGGTAAACAGTCACCCAGACGTGATCCAGGACAGCATCCATGAAAACTATGTTGCCGAGGACCAATTGGCCACGAGCACAGTAAACCTCAAAGTTTTCTTTTGGGTGGACACTTATGAATTCAGACGGGAAGCGGTAATGGTCAAAGGACAGGTCATTAAGCAAGTCAAAGAAGCCTTGGCGTCAAATGATTTCTCCATGCCAAGTGATATTGTGGAATTGAAACTCTACAGCAGCCAAAAGAACCTTCCAGTGAAATTGCAATCGCCTAATGGCCAATGAGAAAACCCCATCATGCGTGATGTCAAGTCACCGCTTGGACAAAAAGAAAAGCATTATGAATAAACTTTTTAAGGGGCTACCGTTAGGGAAATTTGAAAAATACATTGGTGAATTTGTATATGGCGGCATTGATGGCTGTGTCACCACTTTTGCGGTAGTCGCGGGATCTGTGGGAGCCGGGCTGGATGCTTCGATCATTATTATTTTGGGCTTTGCCAATTTATTGGCCGATGGCTTCTCCATGTCCATAGGTGCCTACTTATCTGCAAAATCCGAAAAGGACAATTTTTACAAACATCAGAATCGTGAGTATTGGGAAATCAAGCATCTTCCCCACGAGGAAGAAGAGGAAATCAGGACCATCTATCGGGCCAAGGGATTTGAAGGTGCCTTATTGGAGCAGGTGGTGCAAACCATCATCAGTGATCGGGATCGTTGGGTAGACGTGATGATGAAAGAGGAACTGGAAATGATCAAGGACAAGAAGAAGCCCCTGCTCATCGGTCTCTTCACCTACCTCTCCTTCATATCCATTGGCTTAATTCCACTCATGACCTATGTCTGGGACTATTTTTATCCGATTAGTGGCAATATCTTCCTGACCACTTCTATACTCACGGGATTGGGGTTTATCATCATTGGGATCTTAAAGACGTATGTCACGGAAACCAAAATATGGAAAGGCGCCCTGGAAACCCTGCTGCTGGGTGCTTTCGCAGCGGTAGTAGCCTATTATGTGGGTGATGTATTGGAGCAATTGCTCACATCTTAAACCCGCTTTATGCATTAGGAATCGTTATGAGAACTGAAACTACAAGAAAATCAGGCTGTTTGGAGATTGAATCATCCGCCGCGGCGGATGGTGAAATCGAAAACAGCGGCGAAGCAACTGATTTTGAAGTAGTTTCAGGTCGCAATAGATAGGCTGGTGCATAATGCGGGTTCAATGCCGTTTAGTTAAGGGGATTTCCTTCTTTTCATATACCTAAAAGCCCTTTTTTTGATTGACTTTGGCTGGGGAAACCTGATCTTCCTGGTGGGTTTTATCCTTTTCCTTTTTTCCATTGATGAAAAAAGAAAGAAAAAAATCTAGGCCGGTGGTATGCCTTTTAAAATGGAACATGGATTTACCCTGCGACCGGGATCCGTCGCCCATTTTAATTTCCACCCGATGGCTACGGCCTAAAAATGAGTGGGTCTCGCTGTTCCACGACGCGAGCCAACTCACTTTCTTAACGGCCTCCGCCATCGGCTGGAAAACAGGCATACCAAGGGCCGTAATAAGGAAGCGATACATTTTTGGGACTTATTAACTGAATTCGCCTTGCAGGTATTGGACGTTAAGAAATTAAAAAGCGGGGGGCAAAAAGGCAGGCTTGTTTGACGAAAGGCTGACCAAAAAGAATGTTGGCGGCTAAAGAAGGTTTACCTGGCTTTAAATGGGCCCCGCTTGGCTTTAGACAGGAGGAGTTTGCCTGCATGGGGGGTAGGCTTTAATTTTAGTCCAATAGATGCACACCTGTGCGCCGTGGCGTAGCGGCGGTTTTTTTTGGTTACTTTGTGTGTCCTGAAGCAAAAAAGTAACAAAGGTAAAGGGATGAAAACCACCTAGGGATTTAGCTAGAAAAATAACTGTCCAAGGAAAAAATATAGAACCCATATTTTCCAGATACACACTAACTAAACAGCATTGAAAGCGGGTTAAAGCATCAAAAAGCCCTCAAAGCGTCCTTTGCTAATGACAAAGGACCCCAAGAGGGCCACTGGCTGTTAGTGGTAAAATCTTATTGATCTGCTAAAACCGGAGATGTTTGCCTTTCCACGAAGGCGCCAAACTCAGCATATTTAGCATATAAAGCCTTATAAACCTCCACATTTTCCGGAATTGGCTCATAGACTTTGTCAAATCCATTCGTCATGGCTGCAATGGCCGCTTCGGTGGTCGGATGAATGCCCGCTGCAACGGAGGCATACATCGCCGCCCCCAAAGCAGGTGCTTGGTCAGAAGTGGCGATTTTGATCGGCATGTTCAGCACGTCTGCCATGGTCTGCATGACCAACTTGGACTTCTTGGCGACTCCCCCCATGCCAATCACACCATCAATGGCTACACCTTCTTCCCTGAAGCGGTCCACGATCTTTTTGGATCCAAAGCAGATGGACTCTACTAGCGCCTTAAAAACCCGGGCAGCATCCGTGCCCATATTCAAGCCCATCACAGCACCTTTTAGTGCCTGATTGGCGTCTGGCGTCCGTCTGCCATTTATCCAATCCAGTGCGACAGGGGAAGTTTCTGAAAGCGGAATCTGCAAAGCCTCTTCAGATAATTTGATCAGCAGTTGGCTGTCGATTTCATTGATCAGGGCTTCTTTCTTGGCATCGTCCAGTTCTTTGCTCGCACGGATCAGTGCCGCGGTCGGCTTGACCACCAGGTGCTTAAACCAAGCCAACACATCGCCAAAACCAGATTGGCCAGCTTCCAAGCCTACTGTTCCTGGAATGACAGAACCATCCACTTGACCACAAATTCCCTTTACCAAATTGTCTCCAATTGCTTCATGTGTCGCCACCATAATGTCACAGGTAGATGTCCCCATCACCTTCACCAAGGTGTTTTCGGCCACTTCTCCCCCTACCGCTCCGGCATGGGCATCAAAAGTTCCTACGGCGATAACCGTATCCGTACTGAGGCCTAATTTTTCAGCCCATTTAGCACTTAACTTGCCCGCTGGCAAATCTGAGGTAAAGGTCTCGGTATATAACCTGTCCCGTAAATCGGCAAGCCTTGGGTCCAATTTGGAAAGGAATTCCTTTGGGGGAAGGCCATCCCAACTCTCGTGCCACAGTGCCTTATGGCCTGCCGCACATCGGCTGCGTTTAAAATCCAGTGGGTTGTCCGCCCCGATCAGCTCGGCAGTGATCACATCACAATGCTCCATCCACGAAAAGGCCGCTTGAGCAACCGCTTCATCCTCACGGATGACATGGAGGATTTTTGCCCAAAACCATTCGGAAGAATAAATACCTCCCTCGTATTTGGTGTAATCTTCACCCCCCCAAGTCCTGGCCAATTCATTGATTTCATCAGCTTCTTTGATCGCAGTGTGGTCTTTCCAGAGCACCATCATGGCATTTGGGTTTTCAGCAAATTCCGGTGACAATGCCAATGGCTTGCCTTGCTGGTCCACTGCCATGGGAGAAGACCCTGTCGTGTCCACACAGATTCCCTTGATCTGCTCTGCAGGCACTCCAGACTCCTTGATCACTTCACGGATCGTCTCTTCCAATCCTTCCAAATGATCCAATGGATGCTGCCTAAATTGATTGCTTACTGGATCACAGTATTTACCTGCTTTCCATCGGGGATACCAAAAGACATGGCTGCCTTTAACTTCCCCATTGCTCGTATTGACGATTACGGCCCTGACAGAATCAGAGCCATAATCCAAGCCAATGACAAATTTATCGTTCATTTTCCAGTTATTGATTGTTCTTTATTCGTTAGCGTGTTGTGCAGTAATGAGGCAGTTTACAAATGACAGCCTGCTGATTTGGTCAATCAAGACGCAACACTCATATCCCAAGTCCCACTACTACAAATTTACCTTACTTTACGCGCAGAACTATCACGGACTTTGCTGGTACTTTTACATCAAGCACATCTTTGTTCCATTTGAAATCATCAAAGGCTTCAATGCTCACCACATCATTATCGTCAAAGGAATTGTGACTGTTCAGCGCTGGGGCTGTCAGGTAACGTCCCGTAACTTCCTTGGCATCTGTACCGTGAAGGAAGACCTCTAGGTCAATGGCATTTTCAGGATCCACATTGGCAATACTGATGTTGACCGTTCCATCATCAGAAAGGGACGAAGACACGTTCAATGCATCCATCTCCGTATCTCCCGCTTTTACCTTATCTGAAGTCAAGTAGGAAGGCAATAAGGTCGCGTCCATGTGTGGCTTGTACAGGTCAAACACGTGATATGTTGGCGTTAGCAACATTTTTTCATCTTCAGTAAGGATCAATGCCTGAAGCACATTTACCGTTTGTGCCAGATTGGCCATATGAACGCGGTCGGCATGCTGGTTAAAGATGTTCAGGGTGATCGCAGCAACAAAAGCATCCCTCAGGGTATTTTGCTGGTATAAGAAGCCAGGATTGGTATTTGGCTCTACGTCATACCAAGTACCCCATTCGTCCACGATCAGCTTTACACGCTTGTTGGGGTCGTACTTGTCCATTCTGGTTTCATGGTTGGTCAGCAACTGATCCATAAAGGCAGCTTTCTGCAAAGTAGTCAAGTACTCTTCCTTGTCAAAGTCGGTAGAAGAACCTTTGTCGCGCCAGTTACCGGGAATCGTGTAATAGTGCAGGGACATCGCATCCATCATGTGAAGCGGTATCTTTTGCATCAACACTTCAGTCCAATTGTAATCGGTAGAATTGGCACCACCGGCAATTTTATAGAGTTTTGCTCCAGGATAATCTCGTGCAAAGGTGGCATATCTGCGGTACTCATTGGCGTAATATTCCGGTGTCATATTTCCTCCACAACCCCAGCTTTCATTTCCTACTCCCCAGTATTTGATCTGCCAAGGCTCCTCTCTACCGTTTTTCTTACGAAGATCGGCCATCGGGCTTACGCCGTCAAAATTGATATATTCTACCCACTTGGACATTTCTTCTACCGAGCCACTGCCTACATTTCCGGTAATGTACGGTTCGGTGTCCAGCATTTCCACGAATCCAAAAAACTCGTGTGTCCCAAAAGAATTGTCTTCGGTCACCCCACCCCAGTGGGTGTTGATCATCTTGGGGCGCTCGCTTCGTGGACCGATACCATCCGTCCAGTGATATTCATCCGCAAAACAGCCTCCTGGCCACCTCAGGTTAGGAATGTCCAAGGCTTTCAACGCTTCAAAAACATCTGTCCTGTAGCCATTGATATTTTCAATTTCTGAATCCGGACCTACCCAGATACCTCCGTAGATACAACGGCCTAGGTGCTCACTAAAATGTCCATAGATATGTCGGCTAATTTGGGTCTTTCCCTGATCTGCATTAATGACCAGCTTATTTTGGGCCATGGTAGTAAATCCAGACAGCATCGCTACTGCCATCATAAGGCCGCCAAGTAAGGTTTTCTTCATGATTTTAATTAGGTTTATTTGTTATTAAGTGTCTAAATTACATTTTTTATTTTAATTGGAAAAGCACAAAGCCCGTATTTGCAGATAAATTTACGCTATCCAACTCACTTACAGCCACTTCATCTATCTCAAAGCGTGATTTGTCCGCAGAATCTGTGATCAATAACCACCGGCCGGAAGCATCGGAAAACGGCAATGTCAGCTGAACGGACTTGCTTTGTTCCGACCCGTTGATACCTGCCACATACCATTTCCCTTCACCCTTTCTGGCCAATACCGCAAATTCTCCAGGATATCCATCGATAAACTTGGTGTTTTCCCAGGTTTTTGGCAATTGCTGAAGGTAATGGATAATTTCTTGCTGCTGTTTCGCGGTACCCTCAGGGGATTCGGCCAAATGCTGAATTCCTGATTCATACACCACGGTCAGGGCCAGCTCAAAAGCCTTACTGGTCCTTCGATCGATATTAGGGATCTCATCCAAAGACATCGGGGTAAAGTCCATCGGGTCAAACACATTCCGCGTAAACGGCAGCACTGCACAGTGCGCCGGCACCCGATCCGCAAACGCCTGCTCGAAGGTGATCATCTCAAACCCCTTCACTGACTCCATTGTCATCAAATGAGGGTAAGTCCGCTGCCAGCCTCTCGGTAAGGTGGTACCGTGAAAATTCACCATCAGCCCCACTTCAGCAGCATCTTTCAATATCGCATGGTAATACCCAATCATGGATTGGCCGTCACCGCCAAAAAAATCAATTTTCACACCGGCCACACCCATTGCTTTTATCCGCTTAAATTCACTCATCCTGTCCTCATCCTCCACCAGCATGTTTCGGGGGTGATAAGGGGTCGTGTTCCAGCTTCCGGCGGAGTTGTACCAAAGGTGTACTTTGACGCCCTTTTCAGCAGCATAGGTCACCAGTTCCGCTATCTTGTCATAGCCGATGGTCGTATCCCAATTCACATCAATCAGGCAATGCTCGTAATCCATCTTAGCAGCAAAGTCAATATGGGACTTCTGGATATCGTAGGTAATGGATTCGTCTTTTCCCAGCGCCCAGCTCCAAGCTGCTTGGCCAGGCACTACAAAATCAGTGGGCATATCAATTTGGGGTTTTGCCAAGTCAGTGCCCAAAGTCGATTCTACGACCGTGCCCAGGTCACCCACTGCAAGAATCCTCCAGGGCGATTTCCACGGCAAACGACCAGTCGGCTTAGCAGGGCCTCCGGGAAACGCTTCTTCATCACTTGGGAAGGCCACCGCATATTCTCCTCCCGGAGACTCCGCATCCAGCCTCGTGGCACAATAATCGTCGCCCAAGCCAGCTTCCGAAACCAGCACCCAGGTATCATTGCTCAGAAAAAGTGCCGGATAGACCCAGCCCGAAGGGATCGGAGAAGCTGTGCCTACGGAGACACCCATTTGGTACTCCTCTTCATAGGAAGGATTACTGCTTTCCCAACCGGTATTCACCTCGGCGATGGGCTGCATCCAGGCTTTGGCGGTTTCAGGAAAGTTAAAGGTCGTTTTTTCCGCCTCAATTGTATATACTTCATCGCCTTCCCCATCAAGCTGGTACTGAAAGGCCAAGCCATCATTGGATAATCTGAAAATGATGGTTAGCTTTTTACCTTCTGCATTGGAAAACTGGTATTGCTTTTCATTTCCCTGATAGGTGACTTCCTTTTTTTTGCCGTGCACAAGGGTGTATTGATCATTTACTGCCGCCACTGCCGTCACTGCCTCCAAGGTCATTCCTTCAAATAAATCTGCTTGGTCCATCACCAAACCAAGCTGGGACCATTCTAGGACTTCCTTTTCATTGCGATTAAGCTGGTAACGAACCTTTTCTTCTTCCACCTTCACATCAAGCATCAACTGGCCATCAGGTGAAGACAAGGTCATGTCTTCTTGGGACTGTGAACATGCCCAACAGCTAAGGATCAGGCATACAATTAAGGTTGTTTTCGTCATGAGTAATGAGTATTAAGTATTGAAGTTATAGTGGGTTTAATTTCAATTTTAAGGGATTTAACACCTTTAATTAAAATTTCTTTAACATTCTCGGTAAGTCGTCTCCAGCTTTTTACTTCATGATGCGTACATAATAAATCCGCTCAGTTGGTTGGCCGTTCTTTGCCCTAAACTCCAACACTAAGTGCTCCTCCTTCTGCAATGATGCTGGCAGCGGATAATCGATTTCCTGACTGGATCCCTCTTTGGTTTCTAACCTGACTTCTTGGAATACCTCACCATTGATCAAGATATCAAATGTGTTTCCATTCACCTTAGCAGGAAAAACCATTCTCAGCTTTTTGCCCTGACGATCATTATTTTTCAGTTCATAGCTAAACCAATCCGTTGTGCTTCTCCAGAAATATCCTTCTGTATTGCCCGAAAGGGTGTGCTCTCCTTTGAAGAAATGATCAGATTCAGGCTGCTGCTCACCAGTGGCCACTTGATCTACCGTCGCCCGCTCCAATGCCAACATTAGCTCATCTTTTTCACCAATAGCACTCCTCGTAGCGGTCACATTATCGGGGTTACTGATGGGCCAGTAAACCTGATACCGCACATCATGCACCTGATAAAATGGCCTAAGGGTATAGGCATTTTCATCAGCATCTACAGATGCCAATTCAAACTGCATGGGACTGGAAGAAGGTAACGCCAAATCCTCCGGACGAGTCCCCTCTGAGACCAAAACAGGCGTCTCTGCCAGTGGTATCATCTTCCCTGCTGCCACATGCCCCATTCTGCTGTCATCTGCAAAAAGGCCAGGCATATTGTCCGTCCCTTCCGTAGCTGCCAAGACAATCGGACCATACACAAATGCCCCCCAATCCGACCCGTCAGGCAGTTGCTCCCATTGCATATTCATGGGGAGTTTTACTTCCAGCCGATCACCATCTTTCCACTTCCTGTCGATGGTCACATAGGAAGAAGGCGCTGCCTCCACTTCTATGGGACGATCGTTTACCGATACCGCCAAAGCTCCTTTTTCAACCCATGATGGATAGCGCAACTTGACGGCCATTTTCTGTGACTTTTTCAGGTCAAAAGTAAACGTACTTCCCTGCTCTTCAGGAAAATCATTGTGCTGCTTCAGCACCATCCCCTTTTCATCCCAATGCAACTCCGACGGAATAAAAAGATTGATGTACAGCGCCTCGTCCGAATGGGCATAAATAAACTCCCCGTATTTCGCATGGTTTTCCAATCCAGATCCCACACAGCACCAAAAGCCCAACTGCGGCTGGGAATACACCCTGTAATGCTCGGGCCGCATCGGGGTAAAATACACGAAGCCCCCCTTCTCTGGATGCTGACTGGAAAGGATATGGTTATACAATCCCCTTTCGAAAAAATCCACATATTCCGCTTGTGGATTAGACATAAAGAGCTGCTCGCTCAGCCGGAGCATGTTGTAGGTATTGCAGGTTTCGGGGCCTTGGTTGGATGAAACCATCGGGCTGAAATCATCCACTGGGTGAAAGTGCTCCCGGACGCTGTTGCCGCCAATGGCTACTGAGCGGTTTTCGACCACAGTATGCCAGAAAAAATCAGCCGCATCCTGCCATTCGGTCAGGTTGGCCTCTTGGGCAATCCGCTGAAAACCGATTACTTTTGGGATTTGGGTGTTGGCATGCATGCCGGTAAGCTGGTCCTCCTGCCGCTCTAACGGATCAAGCACCAATTCATGGGACATCTTTTTCGCCAATTCCAAATATTTATCCTCCCCGGTAATGGCTGCCACATCCGCAAACACTTCATTCAGCCCCCCATGCTCACTGATGAGCATTTGCTGGAACTGCTCACCGGAAAAGCCTTTGGTCAATTCATAAAACCAGTCAGTCAGGTCTATAAGCATGGTCTTCGCTTGCTCGTTTTTACCTATCCAATAAGCATCCCTTAAACCTGCGTATATCTTGTGGATGTTGTAAAGTGGTACCCACTTTTGATTAAGGGAAAAACCGCCAGCATCAATTTTCCCCTGGCCAATTTCTTCCCACATGGCCATGCCACCGGGGATCCCACCTACGTAGCCATTTCCATTTTTTTCTTGGGCAATCGCCAGCTGCTCTACCATATAATCCATCCTTTGCTTCATTTCCTCATCACCGGTACTGGCATACATCATCGCCAAGGCAGAGAGGTAATGCCCACCGATGTGTCCGTCCAAGCCGGTGTTTTCCCAATTTGGATAGCGCTCCGCAGGCCAGTCCAATCCCGCCTCTAACATATATGGGGCCAGCAATCGATCCACATCCATAGCCTTCATATAGGTCATATCCACTTGCTGGGCATCAAAAAACGGGCTCGGAGACAAGGTCACTTGATCGAGTCCAAAAAGCTCTACCTGTGGCTGTTGGGCCATGGCCAGTTGGCTCCCCCCAAGTACCAAAAGACCGGAAATGATTTTTTTCATGTGTTTGTACATCGCTAATACCTTTATTTTTTCTTGCCCCAAATGGCAGTTCCTTCGTTATTTAATCCCGTGAAAAGCAAGGTTTCTTGGTGGTTTTCCCAATCATAACCGGTATGCACCCTTACCTTGTCTATAAATATACCATTTCCATAGTTCAATATAAGCCAAGGAGCCTCATAGGACCATATATTGTTTGGCTCCCCGTCAATGGTTCCGTCTGCATGGAGATGAATTTGGTAGGACGTTTGCAAATTGGGATCTGTCTGTTCAGCGGCAAAGCCAGGGACCACCTGGTATCCCAAAACAATTTGCTCCCATCCTCCAATAAGTGCATCGCGGTCTATTTCCTGTGCCTCTATCCCCGCAAAGCGCTGTGGGGAGGCCACAGGCCAGCCTTCATGCGTCCAGAAGAGTTCCCTGACATGCATGATCATATAAAACCTATCCACCACAGGCCTGCCCTGATGGGCAATAAAAAAACGTCCATCCTCTTCAAAGGCTGCATTGTGCGCCGTCCCTTGCCATCCGGCATGCCCCTCAAAGCGATAAGGGGCTACGATCATTGGTCCGTTATCTTCTTCACTGTTCATGTCATTTCCGTAGAAATCCAAAAATGGACCTTCAGGATTTTTGGATCTGCCCACCCGGACATTATACTTGCTTTCCAGCCAGTCATAGGATAAAAAAAGGTAATAATACCCTGTGGCTGCGTTAAAAATCACTTCAGGCCCTTCGATATTACCATTGATGATCCCATTGGTATAGCCTCTTTGGGCTATCCGCTTTCCTTTGTCATCTGGTGTTTTCGCCAACCCTGTGACCGGATCCAGTTCCAGCACATAAATACCATCGTATGCCGAGCCATAATACATCCAATGTCTGCCATCCTCATCCACGATAACGGATGGGTCGATGGCATTGGTCATGGGGATGTCCGTATCGGAAGTGACCGCAAGGCCTGCTTGCTGCCAAGGCCCCTCCGGCGTATCCGAGGTCAATAAACCAATGGCACTGAGTTTATGGATCCCTGATGACAGGGAGTAATATAACCTAAACTCGTCATCGGTCTCCAAAATATACGGTGCCCAGGTGTTTTCGAAAGGCTCCCCGCCATGGGCAGTAATGTAACCAGTCGCTTGTGGCGGCAATCCATCAAACGCCCATCCCACAAACTGCCATTGCACCAAGTCTTTTGACTTGCGAACTTGTACGCCTACCTTAAGCAGGGGATGACCGTAAGCGACATCGGTGCTATAGCTGTAAAACCACTCCCCCACTTTTACAATAGAAGGATCATGGACATTATAGGGTCCCCACTGGGCACTATTGCCAAAAGAGGAAATGGCACCATAGGTATCCATGATATCGGTCAGCTGGAAGGCCTCATCCTCCCCTTGCTCATCTAGATGACTCGGCTCTTCAGGATCCACGGAGCATGCTGCCACTATCCCCATAGCAAACACCATTAGCGGGCATACTGCTCGATATGGTATGGAAATGTTCATTTATTTGTCAATACTTACCTGTGGCCAGCCCTCCTCGTCCCAGGTAATCTCTATGACAAACAGTCTTGGCCTACCATTTTCATGTGCATCATAGCCATGAAAGATGAGATAATCCTGCCCCTCAAAAGTATAGGTGGAATTATGACCTACGCCATACCAGTTTTCATTGCCCTCGAGCACCAAGGTTCCTCCACCATTGTACATGCTATTGCCTTCTCGGTCAAGGTAAGGGCCATTAAGGTGCTTAGACCTCCCTACCATCATTTTGTAAGTACTTCGCTCTCCCCTGCAGCAAAGGTCAAACGACACGAAAAGGTAATAATAATCTTTTTTCTTAAAGATAAAGGGCGCTTCCACGGCGGCATCGCCGGGATCACGTTCGTCCAGTTCAAAGCTCCGCTTCCTTCTCACCAAAGTAAACCAGTCTTCCGGACCATTCTTTACTGACAGCATATCGTCTGACAGCTTTACCAACTTCAATCCACCCCAAAAAGAGCCGAAAGACATCCACGGAGTTCCCTCCTCGTCAGTAATGATATTCGGATCAATGGCATTCCACATATCCCTGCCGGGGACACTTTCTATGACGATACCGTGGTCGGTCCAACCAAAATCAGGGGAGGTAGAATCGAGTGTCTTAGTGGTGGCTACGCCAATGGCAGACGTGTTTTTAGCAAAAGCGGAGATGGAATAATAGAGGTAATACTGGCCGTTATGAAAAAATATATCCGGTGCCCAAATGTGGTTCCTAAACTCTGGAACAACCTCTTTTGCCCAAGTAGGTGCATCTGCAAAAACCGGTGCTTCCCGCTCCCAGTTTTCCATGTCTGGAGAAGACCAAACCGCAATTCCCCTACCCGTACAAAACAGGTAATAGGTGTCATTTTCCTTGATCATCACAGGATCATGCACCGAAATGGTCTGAGCCATTCCTGAAAAAATGCATGTCAATATCAGTAATAGGGTAATCTGTGTTTTTTTCATGGCTATTCTCATAAATGAGAAATTCAGCCACCCCTTCAGATGGCTGAATATTCTGCAGTTAAATAGGCGTTAATAGTGGTGACTTAATTGATGGACACGTTGTCCACTTGGGAATAAAGCAACTCTTCCACACCAAGTGTTTTTACACCTACCCTAACGAATAAGTCACTTCTGCCTCTTAAGTGATTGGGAACGGTCACGTCCACGGTAGCAGGCGTCCCCGGGGTCACCTGTCCGTCAAAGAACCTTCCTAGTCCTTCATTTCGTACGATGTCCGTGAGGGAGGTTCTCCCCATATACACGTCCGTAAATTCCAAGGTACTGGCAGCATTAATCTGATTCACCGTAAAGCTTGCCCTGACAATAGTATCATTGACGATCTCATAGCTAGGCTCATTGAGCGTGAAATAAGGATCCACTTCAACGTTGATCTCTTGGGAGCCATTCAATGCAATGTCCAAGGAATCCGTCTGATCCATCCACGGACCATTGCCGCGGATCAAAGTGAGCTTGTAATCACCGTCAAATAATTTGGCAGAAAAGGTTCCGTCCTGCGAAACATAAACGGGAATCTTTTGGAACAGGTCATAGCCATGCTGCCAAAGTTCCAGTTGGACCCCTTGGTTTCTTACCCCAAGCGGCTCCCCTTCATACACAATCCTACCGGTCAAGGTGGATTTTGGCTCTTCAAAATTATCGTACTCGCAGCTGGCCACCATAAAACCCAGCACCAGCAAAAGGCACGATTGAATGATATTTAGTTTCATAATTGGCATCTTTTAGTGGAATGGATTTCTTACAATTTTCGGATTAGCATCGATGATATTCTGCCCGATACGGGAATAGTAGTTCCCCAACCTGAAGAAGCGGGGAGCCCTAAAGCGTGGCACCACTTCTTTGACGAACACATACTTACCATCTCTAGGATCACCCGGCCTGATCACTCTGTAAGGATACAGGCTATAGGCCATACTTTCCGGATTATCCGTACTACCTGACCATTTCAGGTGAGCTACCCTCCAGCGCTTATAATCCCATACCACATGGTCTTCAAACGCCAGTTCCACTCTTCTTTCATGACGAATCTGCGCTAATGTCACGCTAGAAAGACTGTTGGCTCCGAAACCTGCTCTTTCTCTGAGGGTATTCACATAGCCAAGGGCTTCTCCTGATTCACCAAGCTCGAAAGCAGCTTCGGCGGCATTCAGGTAAATCTCTCCAAGGCGGAACCTCACCCACCATACTTCACTAAGGTTACCTCTGGTACTGGATCCTGGGGTATCGTCTACATACTTACGCAGGTAAAAACCTGTGTTGCTTACATCTTGCAAGCTTCTGTGCGGACCAGCTTCTGATTTTAATATGCCCCCATCGGTGTAAACCGAGCCAAGGTCGGGCTGCTGATCAGCAAATTCGATCATATCATAACCTGATCCATTCCATTCCATTACGCCAGCTTGCATAAATATCTCCTGTCCTCTAAATGGCGCTCCAGGATAGATAATCGTACCATATAGACGCGCATCCTTATTGGCAAAGATATCCTCCACATTGTCATAATAAATGTAATCTGAACCATCGGCAGTGCGGGTTCTCAATTCCCCTGAGCTACCATCTAAGTACTCATAATCTTCCACCAAATTCAAAATCGGCGTCAAGGCAGAAGAAGCCAGATTATCTTCACGGGCAGATCGAGCCACATTATCATAGGTAAACCAATGGCGCTTATCGGCCGAGGCCAAGTAATCTTGTACCCAAATCACTTCGGTGTTGCTGGACTTGGAAACGATCGCCTCGTAGAAGTTCTCTCCCAAGTCCGGATTGTTGTTATATAACGCATATCCACCTTCCTGAAGAATGGTTCGAGAAGCTTCCAACGATTTGGTAAAATACCCATCCGCTGCGGAAGCAGGGATGCCCACTTCTCCACCAGGCAAAGAAATCGGTGATGGCATCAGGTTATTGTACTTGGCAATGGAACCGGCATAAAGCGCAGCCCTACTGACCACTGCCAATGCAACAAAACGATTGGCCCTGCTGATGCTTTCTCCGTTGCCCAGTGTAGGCATGATTGCCTCCATTTCACTGATTACAAAGTCATAAACCTCTTGCTCCGTATTTCGTGGATACTGCAGGTACGTAGGATCGCCACTGAAGTCATAAATTAATTCTTCCGTGATGATCGGGACCCCTCCCATTCGCTTCACATGCTCAAAATACACGAAGGCTCTGATAAACCGCAACTCACTGATAAACTGCGTTCGCTGATCCTCTGGCAAGGAGGAAAACGTATTTAATTTATCGATCGATAAGTTAATGTCCCGGATCAAATTATAATCCCAAAGCCCCCATCTTCCATAATCATAAGTGAGGAGATTATTCAGGTAATCATTTCCTGTATATCCTGACCAAGTGGCTTCATCATAGGCGGCAAAGTCCACCCATCCTGCTTGGAGGGAGGTGTGCGCCGGTAGACGGTCATAGAAATTGGACAATACGCCAGTAATGGATCCAGCGTCATTCCATACTTGGTCATCAAGTAATATATTCGGTGGCTCACGGTCTAGCCAATCAGACTCACAAGAGCTCATCAACAGCCCTGCAACTACCGCAAGCGTTATCGTTAATTTTGATAATTTCATCATTTTGGGGTTTAAAAGGTTAGGCTAAATCCAAAATTGAACAGTCGCTGCTGTGGATACACCAAGCCATTAGCAGAACCAATTTCCGGGTCGATACCAAAGCTCTTCACATTGTCAAAAGAGACCAAGTTGGTACCGTTGGCATACAGCCTTAGTGAACCGATGCCATATTTTTCCAAGAAGGCTTTTGGCACTCGATAGCCCAGCTCAAGGTTTCTCAATCTTAGGTAGCGCACATTGGTCAGCCAGAAATTACTGTGTCTGTAAAGGTGATCGGCTCCCGCCCTTCTGATGGCTGGGTAAGTACCTGGTACCCATTCACTGTCTGCGTTAAATAAGTCCTCGCGGTGCCACCTGTCTTCAAACATAAAATCAGGCGAGTTTCCATTGTTCTGGAAGGGATATCGAAGTTCCCAATTTCTGGTAAAGGTCTGCATAGATGCCCCCGCAAAACTGAAGTACAGTTCAAATCCCTTATAACTAGCTGATCCATTTAAGCCAAAACTCATATAGGGATTGGCCCCTTCTGCATATCCAATAGGGCGTTCATCGAGGTTGTTGATTAAACCGTCCCCATTGACATCTTCGTAGATAAAATCTCCCGGTAGCACATTTCGGTTACCGTTTCCATCGATATCCACTGGATAGTTCTCGATTTGCTCCTCACTTTCAAATCTACCAACCACGTTATAGCCCCAGTTGATATTGGACCACCTACCGTCTTCCATCGAACGGTATTGATTCCAGGAATTACCAAAGCGAGGCTTATACCGTTCCAGTACTTCTTGCCTTGAAACTGTAGCATTGGCACTGATGGAAAAGTCCACTTCCCCTGTCTTGCCTGTATAGGTCACCATACCTTCCACGCCTCTATGGACATCAGACTCGAGGTTTTCGGACGATAGGCCATAGCCTACCTCTAGCGGAAGCAAAACGTCATACCTTCCTGCAGGAATCCCTGTTCTCTTGCGCTGAAACACATCGGCTTGAACAAACAACTTACTGTTGAACAGATAAGTATCTATACCGATATTCACATTTGTATTGGTAATCCAGGATAAGTTGGTCACCGGCAGTCCCCTAGGATCTACACCTGGCACAAAACCACCGTCCAATACAGCACTTCCTCCTGCGCTAGGGATGAAGTCGTAGCCAGCATAGTAGCTAAATGGCGCCACGATGAATTCATTGCTTCCGATCCATCTATCGTTACCGGTTTGGCCCCAGGAAGCCCTGATTTTCATGTCCGAAAGTACATTGCCCTTGATATTATCCATAAAGGACTCGTCCGTGATTTTCCAACCCGCTGAAATCCCAGGAAAGAATCCATATCGATCTTCTTTTGGGAAAAGGAAGGAGCCATCATATCTGGCAATAAATTCAAGTAGGTATTTTTCTTTATAGTCATAGTTGATTTTACCCAAATAACCGTCCCTTGCTTCCTGATAGATTTCATCAATCAGCAAATCCTGATCGGCAAATGACATCAACGGGATATAATTATTCGGTGGTACGGTATGCACGACCATGTAGTGGGATTGTTGATCCCATCGCTCGTATCCTAAGATGGCAGACAGGTTATGTACCCCGAAATTCTTGGCATAATTGAGTTGAAACTGCCCCACACGGTCTACTGTATTTCTTTTTCTTCTTTCTCTCCATGGGTTTTGGTTACCCATATTATCGTTGGTGAAGTACGTATCCGTTGCTTCATCATAGCCATAGCCATCATAAGTATACTCAAACCCATTAAAATCAAGATTGGTATAATTGTAGGAATATGTACCTTTCATGGACAGGCCAAAATCGAAGTCGTATTGCGCAAAGAAATTCCCCTTAATCGCACGCTGCACTTCTTCGATATATCCTGTGATCTCCTTGGTATATGTAGCAGGATTGACGTTGATATTGTGTACCTCTCCATTGACATAATTGGGATTGTCATTGGCATAAGGTCGCTCTGTAGGCCACATGGTAAAGATACTCAGGAATGGGTTAAAGTAATCGTCCAAACCTGGTACCCCTACTTGTTCCCTGTTTTCGATACGGCCACTAAGCTGCATACCTACTTTAAAGCCATCTGCCAAGGTAACATCGACATTTGACTGGAAATTGGTCCTTTCGAAAAGGTAATCTTCAATGGTAGCATCTTGTTTAAGGTGCCCCAAAGAGATATAATACTTAGTGTTTTCAGATCCTCCCACGGCACTACCATTAATGGAATATTGCGGCACATTAGGTTTAATCACGAAATCGTAATAATCTGTGCTTACATAGCCCTTTTCGGTACCTTGCTGCCACTTGGCCAATTCTTCCGGGGATATTCCCGGAGCCCTACCAGCATTAACATTGGACTCTGCATTCGCCCTCACATATTGATAGGCATTGGCCGGTTGAGGGTAGCGGGTAAAGTTCTGCAAACCATAATAACCGTTCAGACTGATCTCTGCGGGCTGATTGGCCTTACCTTTTTTGGTAGTAACTAATACCACACCGTTTGCTGCACGCATACCGTAAATCGCAGCGGATGCATCCTTCAGCACCGAGATGCTCTCAATGTCATTCTGACCAAGGTTGTTAAACTGGGCTGCATCAGAAGGGATTCCATCGATTACATACAGCGGTGTACCCATGTTTCTAATTTGAATGGATGCACTGGATCCTGGCCTGGCATCTGTTTGTCTGGCTGTCACCCCTTGGATTTTACCCACAAGGGCTTCGGAAGTAGTCACGGAAGGAGTTCTGATCAAGTCTTTTGAATCGACTTCCCCTACGGCTCCGGTAATGGTTCCCTTTTTTTGGACACCATAACCTACGACCACTACTTCTCCTAGGTCACTGAGGTTCTCTCCCAAAGTAACGTCAATGGTCGTTTGATTTCCCACAGTGACCTCCTGTGATTCGTAGCCCAAGTACGAAAACACCAAAATGCTTTCTGATGATGGCACATCCAAGGTGTACTTACCATCCAAATCGGTTGCTACACCGATAGAGGTTCCCTTTACCAGCACAGAAACTCCGGGAATGGGCATTCCTTCTGCATCCAACACTGTACCGGATACAGTTTGTTCTGCAGTTTTACTTTTAAGAAGATTGGATGTTGATAAGTTTGGATGAGGGAGCGGCGCTGCTCCAAGTTGGGGGACTTGCTGTATCAGAAAGGTTCCCAGCAAAGTCGCCACAACTAAATGCTTGTGTAAAGCTTTACATTTCATATTAATGGGGTTTATTGAAAATTAGAAACTCATTAAATATTATTAACCCGCTAACAACGAGTACCTTGGGTGTTACTAATCCCTTCTCACCCGACTACCTAACATTAATAAGTGTAATAAAGCCACTTATTAATGTTTTCGAATATTAGAGAATATTCTACTCTTTCGCAATAATTAAATGTGTTTTTAACACTAATAGTTTACAAAAACAGCTGATGGTAAATTGTGTAAAAATAGTTATCAGAAAGAAACTTTAACATTTCGGAATTTTAAAGTGTTATTTTAACAATTATTAACAAAAAAAATAAGGCACCTTTACAAATAATGTAAAAAACAAAATGAGCGAAATTTTACTTCTGTTGCATTACCAATCTGATAAAGAAATAAGGACTGAACTCATTTAAATTATTAAAAAATATACATGACCTAATGGTCTGCCGGTAGGGCGCAACAAGCTTATTTCATTGTAGTCACATAAAAAAAAGGCGGGAATTTCCCGCCTTCTTCAAATCGATATCTACACTGATTTATGAATCATTCTTCGCCATAGATAGCTGCAGGCCATTTATCATTGCCAATGTTCACATCAGGCAATACCTTATCAGGATCGATTTCGATGCTTTTTACTTCCTTGTCGGTCTTGTAAAGGTGGTTCCATTGGTTTCCCCTTTGCCAGATTTCAACAGGCAGTTTAAACCGCTCGGAAGTGCCATCTTCAAAAGTAACTTCGACCAATACCGGCATTGGCACACCCCCTCTATTGGACAGCGCCAATACATAATTGCCACCATATGGATAAACGCCATCTAAGGACAGGTCGATATTATCTGTACCATAGAACCAGTTCTGCCAGAACCAATTCAGGTTTTCACCGGCCACATTCTCGATATGGTTAAAGAAATCCGTGGGCTGAGGATGCTTGAAGGCCCAAGTCTCAATATAAGAGGTAAAGGCATTGTCAAATCGCTCATGGCCGAGAATATACTCCCTCAACATGATCAAGCCCATTCCCGGCTTCATGTAAGCAGTCATTCCCAGGTTACTGGTATTGACCACATCGGGATACGTGTCGATTCCCTCGCGGGTTTCTCTATTGAACCAAGACACGTACTTTCTGGTATGGTCCAGATCAGCTGGATATTCACCATTATTAAATTCCTTGGTACTGTAATGATTGATAAAGGTATTGAACCCTTCATCCATCCAAGGATAAAGCCGTTCGTTACTACCTACGATCATCGGGAACCAGTTATGGCCAAATTCATGATCGGTCACGCCCCAAAGCGACTCGCCTTTGCTTTCATATCCGCAGAAGTTAAGTCCGGGATATTCCATCCCTCCAATATCAGCCGCCACGTTGGTCGCCGTAGGATAAGGAAATTCAAACCATCTTTCAGAGTAATGCTCAATAGAAGCCTTGCTGTATTCGGTAGATCGAGACCAAGCTTCTTGCCCATCACTTTCCTTGGGATATACAGATTGTGCCAGTATCGTTTTGCCACTAGGCAAGTCAATTTTAGCGGCATCCCAAATAAACGCCTGGGAGGAAGCAAAAGCAATGTCCCGTGAATTTTCGATTTTGAACTTCCATGTCAAGGTTCCATCTTGTTTTAACCTTGTGGCAGGATCAGCCACTTCATCCGGCGTAAGAATATACACGGTGCTATCGCTTTCCATGGCCTTTTCCATCCGGTCTTGCATGGTACTGGACATCACATCACCTGGATTTAACAACTCACCTGAACCCACTACAATATGGTCTGAAGGTGCTGTCACGGAATATTCAAAATCACCATATTCCAAGTAAAACTCACCTGCGCCCAAATACGGCTCCGTATTCCAGCCTTTTACATCATCAAAAACCGCAGTGCGAGGATACCACTGCGCCAAGGCATAGATCGTACCTTCTTCTACATCAAGACGGCCCATTCTGTCCATTCCTTTTTCTGGGATCTTGTAAGAAAAATCCATGGAGATGGTCGCTTCACCACCTTTTGCAGGGATAGGTTCGTCAAAGAACACTTGCATCCTGGTATCATTCACCAAGTACTTGTCAGAAGCATCACCTCTTTTACCCACTTTGCCCGAAACATTGGATAACTGGTATCCGCCATCCACATCACCATTGTACCGGTTGCCTTGGATAGGAGTGGTAAGGGTCCCCCTGGAATCTTCGGTAAACCTATTTTGCTCCAAGTAAAGCCATACAAAATCCAATGCCTCCGGGCTGTTGTTGGTGTAATGAATGGTCACACTTCCGGTGATGGTGTGTTCTTCGTCGTCCAGGGTCACATCGATATTGTAATCGGCTCGGTTTTGCCAATACATCGGCCCAGGCTTTCCAGAAGCTGAACGGTACATGTTTCCTTTACGGTAAATAAAGTCGCCAAATTCACTTTGGTTGTTCTCTTCTACTTGCTGTGCCACCGTAACCTGCACTATAAACAAGCTTAAAAACAAGATTGAGAGTTTCTCTAAAGTATATTTCATATCTTGAGTTGATTATAATATTTCGCCAAATTTACATAAAGATTGACGAACAGAAAATGTATTTATTTTAATGGTAAAGAATTAAAAAATCAACTGCCGGAAACACTACCAAGTTTACTTCCTAGACTACCTATAAATCTCAAAAACCAGCAAGCGCATCCAAGGCTTTACTTATTTGACGGAATATTTTAACCTGTAGGATTTTAGGGCAAGCGTATCTCGATCTGTTAGGCTCTCCAAAAAGTCCTCATCAAATTCATAAAATCTATCAAGTTGTTGGGAATAATGAATATAAAAGTAATGATCCAATACGCCTTAAAATAAAATTAGCCTTGGCGTGCACCAAGGCTATTCAAGTGGGAATTGAGGGATTCGAACCCCCGACCCTCTGCTTGTAAGGCAGATGCTCTGAACCAACTGAGCTAAATTCCCATTATTTTTAAACCACTTTATGTCTCCAGCCGTTGCCGGGAAACGCTGTGGGAATTGAGGGATTCGAACCCCCGACCCTCTGCTTGTAAGGCAGATGCTCTGAACCAACTGAGCTAAATTCCCATTATTCATCAACCATTTGTTGTTGAATTGGATTGCAAAGGTAGATGCTTTTTTTATTGCAGCAAATAATAATTGAAAAAAAATATCAGCCAGACACTAACTGGCTGATATCCTGAAATAAAAGTTATCGATATGACAATTGTCAAATATCAAATTTTATTCCTTGGGCCAAGGGAAGCTCAGTGGTATAGTTAATCGTATTCGTCTGTCGCCTCATATAAGCTTTCCAAGCATCCGAACCTGATTCTCGGCCTCCTCCTGTTTCCTTTTCTCCTCCAAAAGCCCCGCCAATTTCTGCTCCTGAAGTTCCAATATTGACATTGGATATGCCACAGTCCGATCCTTCACTGGAAAGATAACGCTCCGCCTCACGCATATTAGTGGTCATGATTGCAGAAGAAAGGCCTTGGGGGACGTTGTTTTGCATAGCAATGGCCTCCTCAAATTTCTGGTACTTAATAAGGTATAAGATGGGACCAAATGTCTCTTTTTGGACAATTTGAAAATGATTTTCTGCTTCAAAGACACTTGGCTTCACATAACACCTAGATGAATAATCCTCTCCTTCTAAAAGCCCCCCGGCTACCAATTCGCTTCCACCTTCTGCTTTTACCCTTTCAATCGCCGTAAGGTAGTTTTGTACTGCTTGCTCATCAATCAACGGACCTATATGATTGTTCTCATCAAGTGGATTCCCTATGGTTAGCTTGCCGTATGCCGAGACAAGTCTTTCCTTAACCTCATCAAAAACTGATTCTTGAATAATCAACCTCCTAGTGCTCGTACATCGCTGCCCAGCTGTCCCCACTGCACCAAAGAGTGCCCCTCGGATCGCTATATCCAGATCAGCATTTTCAGTAATGATAATGGCATTATTACCACCAAGCTCCAAGAGCACCTTACCTAATCTACCCCCAACGGTCTCGCCGACTGCCTTGCCCATATCGGTAGATCCCGTGGCTGAGATAAGTGCTACCCGTGGATCTTGGGTAAGAAATGCACCTACTGAAGCACCTCCAGTGAGCAGGGAAGAAACACCTTCAGGAAAGCCGTTTTGCTTAAAAACCTCCGACGCCAACACCTGGCAGGCCAACGAAGTCAACGGGGTCTTTTCGGAAGGCTTCCACACACACACATCACCACATACCCATGCGATCATCGTATTCCAAGACCAAACAGCCACAGGAAAGTTAAACGCCGAAATCACCCCCACAACTCCCAACGGATGCCACTGCTCATACATTCTGTGCCCTGGTCGCTCAGAGTGCATCGTTAGCCCATACAGTTGACGGGAAAGGCCTACTGCAAAATCACAGATATCAATCATTTCCTGCACCTCCCCGAGTCCCTCTTGGTAGGATTTGCCCATTTCGTACGACACTATTTTGCCTAACAAGTCCTTTTTGTTGCGAAGTTCCACTCCAATTTGGCGGACCACTTCACCACGCTGCGGTGCTGGTACATTTCGCCAAACTTTAAATGCTTTTTCAGCTTGCTCCAAGACTTTTTCATAAGACTCACGTGTAGTCATCTGGATCTTGCCTATCTCTTTCCCATCCACAGGAGAGTGGCTGCTCAGCCATTCTCCTTTGATGTCTATATACTCTACTCCTGTCCAAGTCCCCTTGTTTACTTCATTGAGCCCAAGGTCTTGAAGAAGGGTTTTAGTATCGAATGTGTCAGTCATGATAGATTTATTGTTTAAGCTAATTTGTGGTAATCCAGTTTTGATCCTCTTTCTTAGAAAAGAGATGAGAAGTTATTCATTAATTTGAAGAAATTAAAGAAGGCGTATTGATAAATAACCAGACCCGAAACAAATCACCTCATTCTCTTTTCAAAAAGCTCCCCACATTTGGACTGGATACTAACCAAATTCATGATGGATCACAGTCCCCTTTTACTGGCACACCTTTTGAAAAGGCGAGTGAAACGCTACTGGTTTTTAAACTCAAACAAGATGAAAAGATACCTCCTACTACTTACCGCTTTCTTGCTGCAACAATTGGCTTTTGGCCAACTCATCGAACGCAACTTCTTTGGAGACTTAGAATATCACTCCAGAAATGGAGAATATAAAGCTACTTTGGAAAAAAATGTCTTTAACGATCTAATGTTCAGCGATAACAAGCATAACAAAATCACATTTGAGGAACAATACCTCCATTGGGAATATGGCGATTTGTTGAAAAATGAACGGGAAGAACACATGTTCCTCATGGACTTAGTCCGCCAATACCGACGGGAATCCCACTACAAAGCCACCTACCAAATTGATATTTTTGACAATTTGGTCATCGAAGACAATAGAGATTATAAACTCGAAGTAGGCCAAGACATCTTCGGTAACATCACCCACGAAGAATCCATTAATGGACGCAGGGTGGCCATCACTAGAGAAAAAGACGGCGGACTTATCTATGAATCGAACCGCCAAAAGGCCTCCTTACAAAAAGATATTTTTGACAGGTGGATTTATGAGGACAGTCAGAACAACAAACTGATCTTCAGCAATGCTTCATGGGCCAACCTAGCAAGAAAATACGGTAATAATGAGCGTATATTCCAGCACTTCATGAATGAGCTGCTGTTCATCCAAAAGAATCACCAGTCTCGCCCCAGAAGAGGGCGGAACAATTAGTTGATAAAATTTATAAATAATATATTTGTCAGCTATCCATTTAAAGATCGCTGGAAGGCAATTGGACAATATCCATTACCACAGGCAATCTATTTTCAGTTTAGAACAAACAGTACATGGAAATTCCGCTTGCGCTCCGCACCGTCATGGTAACACGGTACATTTTGCCCCTCCGGGAAGGCGGCTCTTTGCCAGCCCTCGCCGAAGCAGACGATGGCTTTAAATATGCCTTGAAATTCAGGGGAGCGGGCCAACGTGAAAAGGCCCTTATTTCCGAACTATTGGGTGGGGAGATAGGAAGGTTACTGGGCTTTAAGGTACCCGAACTGGTGTTTGCGGAATTGGACGTGGCATTTGGGCGATCGGAGGGGGATGAAGAAATCCAAGACCTGCTCAAGGGCAGCCAAGGGCTTAACCTTGCCCTGCATTTCTTATCCCAGGCGATCAACTTTGATCCACTGGCCATGGAAGTGGATCCCCTCTTGGCTTCCAAAATCGTTTGGCTGGACATGCTGATCACCAATGTGGACAGGACCTTTCGCAACACCAACATGCTGATGTGGAACAGGGAACTTTGGCTGATCGACCATGGGGCAGCTTTCCTTTTCCACCATAGCTGGAACAATTGGGAGCGAAGCGCTACAGGCACCTTCCCGATCATCCAGAACCATGTACTCTTGCCCAAAGCCAGTATGCTAGATGAAGCAAATGAAATTTTAAAACCACTATTGACACCTCAAAAAATTACCGAAATCGTATCGCTTATACCAAAGCCCTGGTTACTCGCCGGAGGAGAGAGCGAAAATGCCGATGAACTGGCGGGGGTTTACTCATCATTTCTGAATTTAAGGCATGCCCACGCAGATCATTTCACCAAAGAAGCAAAAGATGCAAGGACAGCTGTTATATGACTATGCCATTATCCGAGTCGTCCCCAGGGTAGAGCGAGAGGAATTTATCAATGTCGGGGTGATCATTTGCGGCACCAAAAGCGGATACCTCCAATCCAAACTGTATTTGAACGAATCAAAACTCCTGGCATTGGATCCGGAAGCAGATGTATCCATGATCAAGGAAAACCTGGCATCTTTTGAGAAAATATGCTGTGGCTCCCAAGGCCCCATCGCCGCCATGGACAAAGCCTCCCGCTTCCGCTGGCTCACTGCCGTACGAAGTTCGATCATTCAGACTTCCCGGCCCCATAGCGGATTTAGCGACAACTTGGACGACACTTTAGCGCGCTTATTCAAGGAGTATGTCCTTTAGCTTTTTTTAGTGCTTTTCAGATCAGAAACATGTGGTTGATGGTAAAACCGTCACTGGGATAGGAAATATTGTAGGGTATAACTCCGAATAGGTGTCGGTGTTAACATTAAACCGTGCGTAAACGTATCCGTGCAAAAGCTCCATAGATCCTCATACTCACTATCCAAGACCAATAAACATCACAAAGCAGAGAACTAAAAAAACCTTCAAAGTTCTTAGCTCTGAAGGTTTTTGGTGTACGGCAGGCGTCTCCTGTCCGATTTTGGTAGGTCAATAATGATGCATTAATTCCACCCTCCACCGAGGGCTTGGTACATATTCACAAAAGCGTTCATCTGCTGCATTTTGGTCTCCACCAGATCAAACTTGGACTCCAAAGCATCCCGCTGGGTCATCAGCACTTCCATGTAATCTGCCCTTGCTGATTTGAAGAGATCTCCCGAGATGTTGATGGAGGTCGTCAAGGCTTCCACTTCCTGTGCTTTTAGGCCATAGCTCTTTTCCAGGTTTTTGATCTTTGCCAGCTGGTTGGCTACCTCCACATAGGCATTCAAAATGGCCTTCTCATAATTGTAAACCGCTTGAATCTGCTTGGAATTAGCACTTTTATAGGTGGCTTTGATTTCTTTTCTATTGATCAATGGGGCCGCCAAATCCCCCGCCAAGGAATACAACAACGACTCTGGCGTCTTGATCAGGTATGAGGGGTTAAATGCTTGGAAACCTATCCCGGCAGAAATGCCCAGTGAAGGGTAAAACCTTGCTTTGGCTACTTTCACGTCCAATTTGGCTGCCGCCAGCTCCATTTCTGCCCGGCGGATATCCGGTCTGTTTTCCAGCAACTGAGCAGGAAGCCCTGCTTGCACCTTATTTGGCACCAAATCTACAAAAGCCTCCGAGTCCCGCAGTATTGGCTGCGGAAACCTTCCCACAAGGAAATTGATCCTATTTTCAGCCTCAGTTATTTCTTGCTGGATATCGTATTGAAGGCTTTTGGTATGAAACACTTCCGCCTCAAATTTCTTCACCGCCAGCTCCGTAGCTTTGGCGGCGCTTTTTTGAAGCTTGACAATCTCAAGGGCATCACCTTGGATTTTGATATTCCTTTTGACGATCGCCAGCTGATTGTCCAAGGCCAGCAGCTCATAATACGAGTTGGCTATTTCGGCAATCAGATTGGTGACCATGAAGTTTTTTCCTTCTACGGAAGAAAGGTACCGTGCTACCGCTGCCCTTTTGGCATTGTGCAGCTTGCCCCAGATATCCGCTTCCCAAGAAGCAAAGGCCCCCACCATAAAATCAGGCAATGGTTCAGGCATCTCTCTGCCCGGCTCGATATCAGTGGTCGCCTCACTGGCACCGCGGCTGGTATAGCGGCCTACCTTGTCCAGGCCAGCACCTGCTTTGATGTCCACAAAAGGCAAGTATTCTCCTTTTTTAGCCTGAATTTCATTCTTGGACACGGCGATTTCCTGCAAGATGATATTCAACTCCTGGTTATTGCTCAGTGCCGTATCGATCAGGGCGTTCAGATAGGGATCCGTAAAGAACTCCTGCCATTTTACACGAGCCGTATTGACCGTATCAGCAGCGCGTCCATAGCTCTCCGGCACAACCGTATCGGGTGCTTTTTCAACGACAGAGGGAGTCTTGCACGATGTGAAGGCCAGCGACAAAAAGGCAGCTCCCAGTGATATATATTTAATGCTCTTAATCATTGTAATCGTATTCTTCGGTTAATGGAACTTCATCTTCATCTTGGATCAGGTGACGGCCATCCGCCAGCTTGCCAAATATGTAATACAGGCCTGGTACGATAATCACCCCGAAGATGGTACCGAAAAGCATACCACCCAATGCAGAAGCACCAATGGTACGGTTTCCGATAGCACCTGCTCCAGTGGCAATGATCAGCGGAATCAAGCCGGCAATAAAGGCAAAGGAGGTCATTAAAATCGGACGGAACCGGACTTTTGCCCCTTCTATGGCCGCATCCAGAATCGTAGCCCCTTGCTGCCGTTTCTGAACAGCAAATTCCACGATCAGCACAGCGTTTTTACCCAAAAGGCCAATCAACATGATCAAGCCGATCTGGGCGTAAATGTCATTGTCCAGTCCCATCATTTTAAGCAATAAGAATGAACCAAACACACCCACAGGAAGCGAAGTCACCACCGCTAACGGAATAATAAAACTCTCGTATTGTGCAGCCAGCACAAAATACACAAACACCAACACCACTAGGAAGACATACAAGGATTCATTGCCCCTGTTGGACTCATCGTAAGAAAGCCCTTCCCAAGCAATATCATACCCCTGCGGCAAGGTCTGCGCAGCCACCTCACGGATAGCGGCAATGGCATCTGCCGTGGTATAGCCTTTGGCAGGAAGGCCTCTGATGGCTGCCGAATTGTACATATTAAAACGTGTCACCTCATTAGGTCCCTGGGTTTTCTTCATGGTCATAAAAGCCGAATACGGCACCATTTCTCCTTCTTCGTTTTTGACATACAGGTTCAATACATCCGAAGGCAACCTCCTGAACTTGGGGTCGGACTGGACATAAACCTTAAAAAACCGCCCAAATTTGATAAATCCCTGCTCATAAGTACTACCAATCATTATATTGAGATTTTCCATGGCTTTCCCGATGGATACTCCCTTCTGCATCGCCAGCTCATTGTCCATCACCAATTCGTATTGGGGGTAATTGGCAGCAAAGAAGGTAAACAACCCGGTAAGCTCTTTCCGCTTACTAAGATCTTTCATAAACTGCTTATTGATCTTGTCGAAGTCCTGATAATCCGTATCTGTGGTCTTATCCAGTAGCCTCATGGAGAAACCGCCTGATGAACCAAATCCTGGAATGGCCGGTGGCTCGAAGAACTCGATTACTGCCCCTAGGCTTTTGGACTCTTCTTCCAGCTCTTCCATGATCTCTTTTACCGTATGCTCACGGTCAGACCATTTTTTCAGGTTGATCAGACAGGTACCGGCGTTAGAGCCACGCCCTTCTGTCATGATCTCATACCCTGCCAGGGAAGACACCGATTCCACTCCTTCTATTTCTTCACAGATTTTCTGCAGTTCTTGGGACACCTTGTTGGTTCGCTCGAGGGTGGCTCCTGGAGGGGTCTGGATAATGGCATAGATGGTTCCTTGATCTTCACTTGGGATAAAACCGGAAGGAAGCACCTGATTTTCCAAATAAATCCCCGCGCAGAAAGCAACCAGAATACCGAAAGTCAGCCATCTCCTGCTCACCATTCGCTTCAACAAGGCCACATACCTCCCCGTCAATTTATCAAAACCGCTATTGAACTTGTCCAGTGATTTGGTGAGGATATTGCCTTTTTTGGCTTTGCCATGGTGATTTTTCAGCAGCATCGCACAGAGCACCGGGGTAAGGGTCAGGGCGATCAGTGCCGAAATCACAATGGAGCTCGCCATCGTAATGGAAAACTGCCTATAGAACGTCCCCACGGGACCACTCATAAAGGATATTGGCAAGAACACCGATACCATCACCATCGTAATGGCGATAATGGCACCACTGATTTCGCCGAGCACTCTTTTCACTGCTTGATATGGTGTGAGATGCGGAAATTCCTCCATTTTGGCGTGCACGGCTTCCACTACTACAATGGCATCATCGACCACAATACCAATGGCCAGCACCAATGCAAATAGCGTTACCAAGTTAATCGAAAGTCCAAAAAACTGGATGACAAAGAATGCCCCTATCAGCGACACGGGCACCGCCAAAATAGGAATCAACGTGGAACGCCAATCGCCCAAGAAGATAAACACCACCAAAGCCACTAAGATAAAGGCATCCCGCAAGGTATGGATCACCTGCTCAATGGAAGCGTCCAAGAAATTGGAGACGTCATAACTGATCTTGTAATCCACCCCAGGAGGAAAAGTCTGCTTCATCTCTGCCAACTTCTCCTTCACGGTCTCGATCACCTCACTGGCATTACTACCGTAGTTCTGTTTGAGCACAATCGCTGCTGAAGGGTGGCCGTCCAGATTGGAATAAATATCGAAAAACTCACTTCCCAATTCGACTTTACCGATATCCTTCAGGTGGATACTTTCCCCCTCTGCATTGGCACGAATGATGACATTTTCATATTGATCGGGCTCATTATACCTACCCTTATAGGTCAGTACATACTCCAGTGATTGGGCCTCTATACCAGAACTACGCCCCAGCCTGCCTGGGCGGCCCACGATACTTTGCTCTTGGAGCGCTTCCATGACTTCCTCTACGGAAATATCATATGCCCTCATCCTGTCCGGGTTAAGCCATATCCGCATGGCATAACGCCGGCTACCCAAAATCTGGGCTTTTGCCACTCCTTTGATCCGGTTGATCTCGGGGATCATGTGGACATTGGCGTAATTATAGAGGAATTTTTCATCCATGTTTTTGCCCGTGCCATATAAGTTGACATACATCAACATACTGGGCTGGATGGGCGTGATGATCACCCCCTCCCTTTGCACCAGCTCTGGCAAGAGCGGCATGACGCGGTCCACGCGGGTCTTCACCCTGATGACAGCCTGATTGGGATCCGTCCCCGGTTCGAAGATCACCCGAAGGGTCGCTTCGCCAGCACTGGTGGCGTCCGTGGCCATGTACCGCATTCCCTGGGCACCGTTAATGGAGTTTTCGAGCGTAATCAGTGTTGACTTCACCAGTACATCTGCACTGGCACCTGGATAGGCGATAAATACGTTTACTGTTGTAGGCGCAATTTGGGGAAATTGGGAAATCGGCAATTTCTTAATGGCCAAAGTACCTACAAAGACGATAATGACCGAAATCACAATAGCGAATACCGGTCTGTGAATGAATTTTTGAAACATTACTGCTCTTTTTTGATGAGACTCAATTATTCCGCGTAAAGGCCAAGCTGGGACATCGCTTCTTCAGGAGCGACCAGTTCCGGATGGATTTCATCATTTTCCTGAACCAACCGCAAGCCCTCTAGCAGTACCTTGTCATGCTCCTCTAATCCATCTTGTATCACGTACAGATGGGGCATTTCAGCAGCTATGGAGATCTCTCTTGCATGCAGCCTATTTTCTTCGTCCACTACATAAACGTATCGTTTGTCCAACACCTCAAATGTGGTCTTCTGTGGGATGATCATGGCGTTTTTAAAAGGCACAGACATTTGGATATTGCCCGTTTCGCCATGCCTCAGCAGGCCATTAGGATTGGGAAAGGTGGCCCTAAAAGGAATATTTCCCGTCTCGTGGTTAAAATCCGCTTCTATAGTCTCCACTTTACCAGGATGGCCAAACACTTTATTATTGGCCATGAGCAGGTTTACCATAGTAGCAGAGCTGTCTCTCTTGAGACTGGACATATAATCCAAGTATTCCGCTTCCGGCACATTGTAATACACCCACATTTTAGAATTGTCGGATAGATTGGTCAAAAGCTCCCCTTCATCGATCAGACTCCCGATCCTCACATGAAACCTATCGATGATACCATCAAAAGGCGCCCGGATTTCGGTAAACTCAAGATGGGTCCGTGCCAAGGCCAGCTCAGCATTGGCTTTGTCCAGTTTGGCTTTGGCCATGGCCAGTTCATTTGGCGCCACCACATCCCTATCTGCCAAGGATTTGGTGTTTTGATATTCTATCTCGGCAAAACTCACTTCAGCTTTTGCCCGCTGAAATTCAGCCTGGTATAGCTTGGGCATGATCTTAAACAATAGTTGGCCTTTCTTTACAAATTGGCCTTCGTCCACATAGATTTTCTCCAAATACCCGCGTTCCTGGGCACGTACTTCAATGTGGCTTATGGAGTGGATCTGGCAAACATAATCTTCCGTGATGGTGGTATCCATCCTAACAGGATTCGTAATCTGTAGCTCATAAACATGGGCTTCTTTTTCCTCTCCATGGGAGGCACAGCTCGTGTGCAGCAACAAGGCACACAAGCCCATTAACATGAGGATACTCGTTCTCATAATGTTTTGTTTAAATGTTTTGATTTTTGGTTTTGTGGCGTGGCCATAAGGGACACGCCAAAACATTCAGGACATAAAAGACCATCGAATGCCAGGGAATCTTGGGCAATTGTGGAATAAGAAAATAAGGTGTGATAAATGGAATCTCAGGCAATAGGAATATTGCCTCAGCGAATGGATAAAAAATATCGTATCAGATCAAGAACACCTGAATATAAAGGTGCCAACGATTCGATATAATATGGGAAATGTGCTTACAAAAAGGTAAGCCTTTAAGGCTGGTGGCAGCAAATTCACCACGTAAATAGTCAAAAAAGAGTACTGCAAGCTCCTCGCCGCTTTCAAAATGCTTTCTGGAAGAATTGTTTTCGCTTTCTTCTTCTATATTCTCTCCCTCTGCCGGATACACTCCTTTCTTAAGGCCGGAAAAAGAAGTCTTGAAAACGATATCCTCTAAATGATGGGAATATTGGCTTTCCGATTTGGAGAGGTAGGATGTTGGCTCAGAAAACTTCTCCTGATGCTGTGTCGAAAACAGCGGCGCTATTCCACTCGAAAGCAGAATACTAAAGGACAATATCAGTCTGATCAACATTTTCATGATTGGAGCCAAAAGTATGCAAAGAAATTCTCCTTGTCAAGAAAACAGGTGTTAATTCTTTTTGAACAATCCACCATAAAATTTTTTACGTGCTTTAAGTTACTCGTTTCTGACCGGACCAATTCCCTTTTCCTATTGCGCATCACTAACTTGGAATAGCAACTCACCTATCCTTAAACTTTCTTCTCCTCAAAATAATTCAAAAACCATGTCAAAATTTTTCAAAAAAACCATCGTCAGCCACCTTACCAAAAAGGAGCAATCGATAAAAAAGAACATAATTGGTAAAGCATTTGTATCAAATTTTTGAAAATTCTACTTTTGAAAAGGATAATGATTCCTGTGAAATTTAGGTTCACAGCTACTGTTTTAGGATATTGCCCCCATCCGGCACCTCCACAACAGCTCAATTGACATCATCTATCCACCGCCCCTAAAATCAATTGATCCATTAATATCCACGATGTTCGCATTTACTAAAATGTACTTACTAGCTTCTTTGATTTCCGGTTTTATCCTCCTACAATCTTTCTTTAGCGGAGGGCTTAAATTCCGCGGAAACGAACAAGCAATAAACCAGCGCACATCCTATACTGTTTTTGGAGGGCATGAAGCAGAATTTTCGGATCATTTTGACATTGACTTCAATATATCCCTAAGCCCGGTCAAAGAAATCGGGTACATTCTAAGGATCAAAAACGGTGTGAACAATCGGATATTCAATTTATTCTACGACAGCCAAGGGAACCAAATCGTTTTTAAATTTAATGAAGAGGGAAAAACCAACCTTATCGTAGCCAGAATGGAAAAAGCCCAATTGTTTAGCCAGCAATGGTTTGACATGAAAGTTTCCTTTGACCTCATCGGTGATTCTATCACACTTACCATTGATAATAAAACATTTACTACCGAAAACCAGCAACTTCAAGACACCTATCATCCCGAAATTCTTTTCGGTAAAAGTGACCACATTATCGATGTCCCTGCTTTTTCGATCAAAAACCTATCTATTCTCGGAAAGGAAGCCTACCATTTTCCCCTCTATGAAAACGAAGGCAATATCGTCCACGACATCAACGGCACCCCATACGGCAACGTCATCAATCCAGATTGGTTGAAAAACTATGCCTACTACTGGAAACATCTGGCTTCATTCGAATCTGCATCCATTGCAGGAGCAAATTACGACGCCCAAAAAGAAGAAATTTACTATTACAACCGAGATTCACTCTGGCGCTATAATGTCCGTTCAGGTAACATCCAAACTGTGAATTTCGATCAAAAATGCCCTGTAGAACTCATTTTGGGCACCAATTTTATCGATAGTGTCCAAAACAAATTATACACCTACGAGGTGTATTATGACTTCCCTTACCAAGGTCCAACGGTAGCCAGCCTTGATCTGGACACTTATGAATGGACCGAAGAAAGCCAGGAACAACTCCCTACCCAACTCCATCACCATGGATCCTTTATCGACCACAGCTCCTCCCAATACAGCATTTTTGGAGGATTTGGCAACATGAAGTACAGTAAAAATTTCTTTTCCTTCGATTTGAAAGACAAGGAATGGGGGCTTACCGAAGGGTTTACAGGAGATGTCATTGCACCGCGCTACTTCTCTTCTGTCGGTTATCAACCTGAAAACAACGATTTATATATCCTAGGCGGGATGGGAAACGAGTCTGGGGACCAATCTGTCGGAAGGAAATACTACTATGACCTCTATCAGGTGGACATGGATACCAAACATGTCTCCAAGCTTTGGGAAATACCGTGGGAAAATGACAACGTCGTTCCCGTACGGGGCATGGTCGTAGTAAACGACTCCAGTCTTTACACACTCTGCTATCCTGAGCATTTCTCGGATTCTTTTCTTCACCTTTATCGCTTCTCCCTAAAGGATGGCAGCTATGAAATACTTGGAGATTCCATCCCTATCCGGTCTGACAAAATCACTACCAACGCCAATCTTTATTTTAACAAAGGACTCAACAACCTGTATGCTGTGGTGCAGGAATTTGAAGATGATATTTCTTCAGATCTAAAAATCTATTCCTTGGCTTTCCCCGCTATTACAAGGGAGGAGCTGTCAAATTTTCCAGCAAAACAACACAGCAAAACCCCTTTATTGGCCTTGCTCTTAGGGATTGGAGCAATAGGTTTGGGGCTGTTGTTATACAAAAAGTTAAAACCAAAATCTCCGCCCCTCGCAACAAGTCCGAAGCAAGCAGAGGAAATAATCCAAGCTCCAAGGACTACACCGTCCGTACCGCCCAGTTCCATCCACCTATTCGGCAACTTTATGGTGCGAGATGCCAACGGAAAGGATATCACCTACATGTTCAGCACCCAGCTAAAACAGGTTTTTTGTCTTATCCTACATTACAGTCTATCGGAAGATGGGATTACTTCGCAGCACCTCAGTAATTTACTCTGGCCGGACAAACCTGCAGACAAGGTCAAAAATTCCCGTGGTGTGACGATCAATAACCTACGCAAAACCTTGGGCGAGCTGAATGGAATAGAATTGGTCCATGAAAAGGGACACTACAAAATCATCCTCCATGAAGAGGCATATTGTGACTATGCAAGGTGCCTCCAACTTATCGCTACCCACAAAATGGAAGACCATAGAGATGAGTTTGCCGGAATCGTATCCAGGGGAAAATTCCTCTATCTCTTGGACGATCCCTTGTTCGACTTATTCAAAGAAGAAGCCGAGACCAAACTAGAGCCAGCCTTGATATTGGAAATGGAAAAGAGCTTTGCCAATGAATCGTTTGTGATCACAATTTCACTGGCAGAAGCCCTTTTCAATATCGATCCTTTAAATGAAACAGCATTGGTACTCCAAATTAAAGCCATGCAGAAACTCCATATGATAGAAGACTCCAAACTTGCCTACAGGTCCTTTGGTGTTGAATATAAACATGCCACCGGCAAGGATTTTCATCGCTCCTATCAAAGTATCATCTCTTAACCCAACGGGGGGTGCTAGCAACATGAAATCCCGAATCACCAGCTTAGCTTTACATGAATCCCTTCGGGGTCATTTTCAAAACTCAGGAAACAGGTCTTGCTGCCTTCATCCCAAGAGTCCTGTGCCTGCAATGCATCTCCATTTGTTCCCGTAATCTCGATGGATTTCACTTTTTCTGGCAGAAGAACCCTCATCACGTTTGTGGTGTTCAGGGGACTTTTGGTTACAAACGAATAGCTGCTCTCGCCCACTTCCTCATCATAAACCCTGGCAGCAGTGGCCAAAACTTGTGGATTCTGTGGATTCTTGACGCTTTCGATATTGTACAAAAAGGATTGCTCCCCAGGCTTCACATGCTTTTCATCCAAAACAGGAATCTCTGGATCAAACAGATCAACGAATTTACCCTTGGCGATATAAGGAGAGGTGTCTTCATTTTCATTGACAACGGAAATGATCTCGTAAGGCCCCCTTGTCAAGGAAAAGTGGTTTTTAAAAGTGAGCTTTTCCGAGATGGGCGCTGATTCGTAAAGCGTTTTGATGGTATTTACAAACTCCGAATCGTTGTTCTCTTCAAGTACAAATTCCTTCGGATCAGTACGCACAATGACCACTTTACCATTGCCAAAGGAAAACTCCCCAGCTTCAAAAGGTGCTTTTAGTCCCAGTTTCAGAAACAAGTCCTCCGAAGGAGCTTTGAATGTATTGCCATCTGTGTTCCACCATTCCTGAACACCCTGAAATGCATCTTGATCCCTACCACAATAGACCAAAACACCTCCCTTTTTGACCCAATCGGCGATATGGCCATGGCTTTCTTCGCTCATCGGCTTCATATTGGAATAGGACATGACAAGGATTTTAAGGTCTTCCCAAGTTCGCTTAAAGGACACATTTTCGATATGAACGGTCTTCACAGGGACACCACGCTTGAGCAATGGCATGGTCTGTCCATAAAAATTCGACAACTGTGGATCGTCATATCCCTGATGGGTAGGAAAACGCTGAAACATCAAGGAATTGGACATCAAGACCCCGATTCCCTGCGATCCACTCACGTTATTGTCAGATTGGGGCATATCATTCAGTGTATTGACCATCACCTGCATTTGAGTGGAATAAAACCGTGGAATTGGCGCTTTCTCTTCACTGTCTGCGCTCGTCCTGTAGAGCCCTTCATATATCCGGTCAGGCCACGGCATCACTTCATAGTTTGCTACCATGGGATACAGCAGCTGTGCCGCAAAGGTGGCCTGGTAATTTTTCTTATAATCAGCCCAGTCCCTAGGCCAATCTTCGATCGGATCCGTCAGGAAATACATTTTCCTTCCCGTCGGAGCTGTCATGGATTCCATGGAGCCATATTCCAGAAAAGCCGTTTCAAATACCCGCTCTTTGGCCTGGCCATTATAATAATTGGGCTCTCGCGAGGTGCCTGTCCAAACCTGCGCAATGTAACCGTCCACACTGGGCAAGGACGCAAGACTGGCTTCAGGACTTACAATCATCCATTGGGAATAATTTACCAAGGAATGGGTGGGCACGTAACACCTCACCTCCATACCTTTGCTCTTGCCATATTCCTTTGCAAAGGAAAAACACGCCTCCACTGCGCGGTAATACAAGTGATATTTTAATTTATTGGCCAAATAGGTGTTTTCTGCGGATTCGTGCTGTGGCCTCCAGTCAAAGCCGTAATATGCTTTCCACTCCCTTTTGAATGCCTCACTGTAGCCCGCCTTGGCCCAAAACTCAGGCTCTTCAAGATAAATGGCATCTATCCCCGCATCAATCACCCGCTTGATTACCTTTTCTTTCAAATATTTGATGAAATTTTGGGATGGTACAATATACGGAACCATATGTCCATGCCAGAGTGTGTCTCCTTTTTGGGTAACCTGTCCTTCATCCAAGTGCCACTCTCCGTCCCACTCGCCTGTAAAATAGTCCTGATATTCACCCCAAGCGATCCCAGTCATAAAATGGGTCGTGTACCCTTTGTCCCGCCAAGTCTGGACACGTTCTTCGAACGTCATGTTGGCCTTTCCGTGATGATCTTTTACACTGTAAACGATCGCCACGTCCGCACGGACATCCGTTACTGGCTTCCAAGGATTGGAAGTTTGAAATGCTGTTTTTTCTTTTGGTATTCCCGGAACGTCCTCCCTTTGGGAAGGTTTGGCGCAAGCCAAAAGGAGTAGAAAAGGTATTGTATAGAATAGGGCAGTCTTTTGCATGGGTTTAATGTTTCTAAAGTGAAGCTAAAAAAATGGGGGCGCAAATCGTGCCCCCATCAACAAAATCAAAGTACTCAATAAATCAGCACTTGACGCGGCTCGTTATAGTTCCACCGTCTGGTACCGCTTCCCCTGGGGGTATCAAAGTTAATTCTGGCAGCAGCCCTGACAAAGACCATTCGGCCTTCGGGAATGGTGCCATTTGATTCGATCGTGATGGTCTCGCCCATCCTGGAGTTAAAGGAAGCCCCCGAAAATTCCAATTGGCTGGACCAGCGTTCATCTCTGGCACGGTAGCCCACTGTGGACGAGTAGCTCACAAACAGCTGAATATCGGTCACATTCTGAAAACTGTCGCTGTATCCTCCCATGGGTTCGATTTTTGAGCGAAACTCTTCCTCGGATACACCACGGGTCACACGAACTTGAGCTCTTATCTTTCCGTTGATCACCTCTGGCTCACTGACCCATTCCACTCGCAGAAACGGCTGTACTTCAAATGTCACATTGGTCACGCCCTTGATGTCCACCGTCTGTGTTTCATCAGCCAGTGGTACCCCCCGCTCATCTTCGCGGATAAGTGGAATAAACGGCCCGTCAAGGCGAACATTATAATTCCCTGCAAACAACTTTGTGTTTTGGAATGTCCCGTCAGGCATGCAAAAGAAATCGGGATTGGGAGAGACATTGTCCCCCCAGCTCAGCTCCATCAGCCTGACACGAATGCCTTCACTCCCCTGATCGGTGAGCACCGGCTCTCCAGTCTCCATGTCCACCACTTCTCCCCGGAGTGTTTCCGCAGGCAGTTCGTAGTTATCCAGTTCAAACATGCTGCAAGAACTAAGTGAAACCAGCCCAGCCAAGATTAGGTATGCTATATTTTTCATCTTTTAAAATTCTAGGTTATTGATAATATTATTTATCTATTGGGTTGCTGATCGATTACCGGGCTCTTGGAGACCTCTCCGCCAGGAATGGCAAAATAGTAGTCGATGATATTGTATTCAAAAGTCTTCAGGCTTACCCACTGGAAACGGGCATCAAAGAAATACTGGCCGCTCTCGGTGGACAGGAATGGATACAGTCCTCTAAAGCGATAGCGGGAATTCATACTGAAGTCCTCTTTGTCGCGGGTTTCTCCCCAAAAACCGTCCCTTTGCTCATAATGCTGAACCCTCCATCGACGCAAGTCCCACTTGGTCTTATGCTCCAAGGCAAGTTCCTTTCTACGCTCTTTTCGGACAATATTACGGCTCGCAAGATCTGAAGAGAGCACCCCGGAAAGTAAACTTGCTCCTGCACGCTCACGGATATCATTGATCCCCATAGTGGCTACTTGGAGCATATCCGATCCATCTGGAGACGCTTCCCCAGCAAGCCCCAACTCTACGGCCGCTTCAGCCGCATTTAGCAGGATATCCGCGTACCTCATCAACACAAAATGCTGGTCAGATCTGCCTTCGCCGGCTTCGAAAGAAGGATCCGGGTTTAACCATTTACGGCCCACAAATCCCGTAAGGGTACTTTCTCCATTGTTATAGAAAGGGCCATTGGCGCCTGCTGCCGGAATCTGCTCTCCCTGAAAAGTGACCAATTCCTGACTTCCCCCCTCCCTAGCACTGAGGAAAAGTTCTTTTGGTGACTGCGTATAAAGCGGCAATTGCTGATAACGGCTTTCCGCTGTAGCGTAAGAATAATCACTGAACAACGGCTTAACCGGTTCAGAACCTGTATACACTCCGGCCCGGATCTCGATTTCCTGATTTTTGAAAACATCTCCTGGGAAGATGACATAAGCGCGAAGACGTGGCTCGGCATCCTCGAAGAAATCCATCGGGGTATCGTACATCAGGTAATCTCCTTCTGTATTGGTGGAGCCAGTGGTCACTTTGATCGTTCCGTCGGGATATCGGTCAAAGCCCTCAAACAACTCGATAAAATCCAGTGTCGGACAAGTACCCGAAGCCAATGGTGCCTTGAAAATAAAAGGTGCACTGTAAGCATCGTAACCATGGGTCGCCACAGGAAAATCATATTCCTTTACATAAATATTCTCTGGGCTCGTAGGATCGCTGAACATATCCACCATGTTTTGGTATTGTGCCTCAGTATCGTCTGCTGCCCATTTTCTTTTGTAGAGCGAATAGCGACCACTATTGATCACTTCATTAGCGGCGGCATAAGCCTCTCTGAAATACCTGACAGATGCTGCTTGAGCGGATTCATCAGAAAAACCGATGACCCTGACGCCCGTCTTCAATCCCGTCCCTGTAAGCCTTCCCGGTACGGTTTCATTGTATTTTGCCACAGAACCTGCATAAAGCATGTCTTGGGATTTAAAAGAAAGTGCCACATATTTATTGGAATAGCCTGGCTTAGGACTGGCCGGCTGTAGTAATTCGATGGCCCTGTCATAATCTGCCAATACCTGATCCCACGTTTCCTCTTCCGTAGAACGGGGGATTTCCAAGGATTCCCCATCCCCGGGGTAGCGCAGCACCTCTGTCACCAAAGGCACTCCCCCGAATCGTTTTGCCATGGCCGAAAACACAAAGGCCCGAACAAAATAGGCTTCCCCCAAATAGTGGTTATAGGTCACCTCGGGAAAGGCATCTGCATATTCCGGCAATTTTTCCAACAGGTAATTGGCCTCTCTCAATAGGCCAAAGGCCATCCCCCAATAAGGAGTCCGCTCCCCAGTAAAGGCCGAACTGATTCCGTCCCGATTTACCGCTTCTCCGGTGCCTTCGATCCCAAGGGAACCCAGCCAGGAATTATACTCCACACCCCACTGGGCCATATATTTAAAGTCCTCAAACGGCATCTTGCTGTACATTCCGGCGATATATACGTCCATGCCAGACTCACTGGTCATGAGTGTCTCGTCCCCGATGACGTTGGGAGGAGGCACATCCAAGTCTGTACAGCTAGATATGTACAATATGCTGAACAGTATTAATATGATTCTTATTTTCATATGATTATAATTATTCTTGTGGCCATATGGAATCTCGCATGATAAATAGCCATTGCTGTGTGTAACATGCTTTGTGATGCTCGATTTCATGATGTTATTCATTTTAATGTTCCAAAATCTCATCTAGCTGCTTTAAAATGATGCTGTCACTCCCAATGTGTAGGTTTTGGTCAACGGATACAATCTTCCCAGTGCATCCGCGGGATGTTCTGGGTCCACAAATTTCACCCCTGTAAATGTCAAGAGGTTATAGGCATTGGCATAGAATCGGATATTGGTAGAAGCACTCCTTCTTGGCCTTAGGGTATAGCCGATCTCGATACTTTTGAGACGCAAGTAATCTGTACTTACCCGGTTAAATTCAGAATTCCCGAAGGGATAATTCCCAGTATAACCGTAATATCCACTGATCCATTCTGTTTCAGGATCATATGGATCTGCCAAAGGATCCACCGGATGCCAGCGGTCCAGGTACTGCTCCAAAGCACCCCCACCGTTACTGCCCCAAATGGAATACAATGGCTCTTGGTACTGCATAGAGCCCAAAGCAGACCCTTGCAACAGGACGCTCATATCAAAATTCTTATACGTAGCATCAAGTGCCAAGCTGAAATTTAACCAAGGGGTCTGGTCATAGGCGAAGGGATGCTGGTCCAGGCCATTGATCTCCCCGTCACCATTCCAATCCTCGTATTTGTAATCACCAGGCAAGATGCCCCTATCCTTATAGATGTCATACGACCAGATGTCCTCCCAATCAGTGTACCGTCCTGCGGACACATAGCCAAACTGCACGCCTTGATAGCGGTTGGTCAGGTTGTCATTGCGCCATCGGTCGTAGGAATTGCCGTACGGCCCTTTTTCGGCAGCAATCAAGTGCTGCCTACGGGTGATCGTAGCGATTCCTTTCACCCCATAGGAAACTTCGCCAATCTTATTTCGATGGGACAGTTCGAGGTCTATTCCAAACTGGCGGTCGCTGTTGGTATTTTCCCTAGGTGCACCTGTCCCCACTACAGAAGGCACATCGCCCGATCTGGTGGAAAACAAGCCCTCTCTACGACGGTCAAAATAATCAAGGGAAAAGCCAAATTTACCCATCCAAGCTTCAAAATCCACCCCTACGTTAAATGTCTTGGCAGTCCACCAAGTGATGTTCTCATTTGGTACTACGACAGACGCCCCATACACAAATTCTCCGTTCAGCATATAGCCGGGAGCGTATTGGTTATAATATCCCTGTTGGGCGTTGCCACTGGTGGCAGGATAGATATAGCCGGGATACCAATCATAGGCCAGGGAACCGTCATCGGCTGTCATTCCGTAACTGGCCCTGAATTTAAGCTGGTCCACAAAAGACAGTGCTGAAATGGATTTGAAGAATGGTTCTTCAGATAGTCTCCAGCCTATCGAACCAGAGGGAAACCAGCCCCAGCGGTTGGTTTCGACGAATTTGGAGGATCCATCATAGCGGAACTGCACTTCGGCAATGTACCGTTCACCATAGGCATAATTGACCCGTCCGAACATGGCCGAGTTGGATATCTCATATAGGTCACCCGAGCCGCCCTGCATGCCACCTTGCTGGTTTTCATTCATGCCGCCCACGAGGTATTCCATGGCAAAGGCCAGGTCACGTTGGGCATAAAAGTTGTCCCCTTTCCGATTTTGGGTTTCAAAGCCCAAAAGTCCCGAAACGGCATGAACCTTATCGAAGGTACGTTTATAATTGATCAGAAACTGGCCCAAAAACTGCTGTCTGCTGAAAAGCTCTCTTCTTATCTGGTTAGGAGAGCTGTTGTTATAGAGCTTTGACACATAGGAATCCTCTACAGGATCATACATGTACTGATAATATTCCCTACGATAAATATCATTGTCATCTCCCCGATAGTCGAAACTCACGAGTCCTTTTGCAGACAGCCCTTCCAGATCACTGGAAACCGTACCAAAATCAAACTCCAGTGATGCTGAGGACTGAAAGTACTTTTGCTTGTATTTTCTATGCCCAGAAACATCTGCTCTCATCATGGCAATGGTATTCTGCTCAAGGTCCAGTCCTTCGTAGTTCAGCATGGTATTTTCCGGGTCTGCATAAGCAGGGAAAAGCACCCCTTGTCTCCAGTAATTCCGAATGATATCCACAGCACTGGAATAGGGCGAATTTCGCTGATCGGCGACTCCGCTGAGGTTCAGGTTAAAGTCCAATCCCTTGGTGATTTCCGTGGTAATATTGGATCTTAGGTTGATTTTGTTGTAATTCATATCACCGGATTTGAAAATCCCCTCTTGGTACATGTATCCTCCGGCGATATAGTACTGGGTCTTCTCTGTCCCTCCTGAGATGCTGATGTCATGCTGGCTTTGTGGGGCATAATCACTGACCAGCAATGCATTCCAGTCCGTCGTACGTCGGCGTCCTGTTCGGAACGCTTCGAAATCATCTTCCTGATAAATCAGGTTTCCTCCATTGATATTGTTCATGGCCATTTCGTTGTAAAGGGTCATGGTCTCGTAGGGATCAGCAAGCTGGGGAAACCCAGAGGGCACCTGCAAGGTATAAGATCCATTGTAAGTAACTACAGCCTTGCCGCTTTCACTTCCCCTTTTAGTCGTGACGAGTACCACGCCGTTTGCGGCGCGTGCCCCATAAATAGCAGCAGAAGCATCCTTCAGTACCGACACCTCGTCAATATCTGTCGGGTTTAGCCGCTGAAAATCGGCCATGGTACGCTGAATACCATCAATTACCACCAAAGGAGCGCCCAATCCACGAATATCCATGGAAGCATTAAATGTACCAGGCTCGGCACTTTTCTGCCATACCCGTACCCCAGCGATCCTTCCAGTAAGCATATTCTGCGGGTTTTCATTCTTGGTACGGAGCATTTCGTCACCTTTTAGGTTGGCCACAGAACCTGTCATGGTCACTTTCTCCTGCATACCATACCCTACCACCACCACTTCTCCCAGCTGCTGGGTATCCGGCATCATCTTTACTTCGATCACTGACTGGTTTCCCACTTTGACATCTTGGGTGACATACCCTATAAATGAAAATGTCAATACCGTATCATCGTCAGGCACAGTCAAGGTATAGTTTCCATCAATGTCCGTAGTCGTTCCCGTTAGGCTTCCTTTCAGCAACACATTTACACCCGGCATCGGGGTACCGTCTTCTGCCACTACCGTTCCTGAAACAGTCTTATCCTCCTGAGCAACCTGTTCTTGTAATAAAGAAAGGCCTGTTGCCCCTACTGAAGCCTGTACAGGGGCATTAACAAAGGACAAAAAAGCTGTCCCCATCAGGGAATACTTTATCAGTCCTTTGGAAAATTGCTTATATATCTTTTGCATATGTTTAGGCTATTTTGTTTTTATCATTTTCTAATAAGGCGCTATCCATCTTTAACCATGGCTTCCCAGTGCATTAGGGAAGCCATGGTGCTTTTTATTTTTCCAGCTCGTACCGTGCTAGCACGGCGTATTCGGCAGCAAATGCGAAATTGAACATTCCCTCTGTTCGGTTATTATTGGCCGTCAGGCTCCAGCCTACCAGTAAATTGGTCGGCAGAAATCCTTCATGAAGGAAATTATCGTAGCCATAATCCAAATTTTGCTGGAAAGTACCGATGTACTCGGACGCGGCTCCATAGAATGGATGAACATCCACATAGCCACGCATCAACACCCCATTAAACCAGTTGTTAAAACCGCTGATATCGTAACTGTGATAGCCATCATGGGTTTGATCAGGCTTTGCGAAATACTGGAAGCTATCGTCGGAAAGCTCCTTGACATCCTGTAGGTAAGCTTCTTCGTCTGTCGTCCTGTATAAGTCGGCCGCTCCTGACAGCATGGTACCGGAATTATAGGAAATGGCCGGCCCCACTCGATCCTGACAAGTGATGCCCTTACGATACTCCGTGCCGTTAACGGTCTCTGTTTGTGGATTTCCAGGAGAACAACCGCCTCTCATATCATCATAGACCCCATCAGACCTCAGGAGACGATCCTTTTGCCAAGTGTACACTTTCTGCGCAAAATCAGCGTAGTAGTCACTTTTGTTCATCTGCATGGTCTTTCTGGTCTGCTTGTCATCGGCATCGATGTACCGGTAAGTGATTTCATCGCTTTCACCTTCATAAATTTCATGCAGCCATACCAGGGGACTTACCATAGGGCCATTGCTACATGCATGCTTGGTCACATAGCCTGGCCCCCAAGTGATACCACCTCGCTCCGTTCCGTCGGGATTCCGGGTACTGTCCCATCCATCCAAGACATAGGCTGTCAAGTACTCAGCTTTTTCCAAGTAGGCGGCTTCACCAGTGATCTTGTAGGATTCCAATAATTCCCGCACGAGCCACATCTGGTCATCATAGACATTTTCGATTCCAGCGACATTGGCCGTGCCCTTGGCATTGCCCCGGTTCACCCCATATACCGACCATTCTTTGGTCTGGGTATAGGATACCAGCTCAAAAGTCCCCAGGTAATAGTCCGCATTGTCGTAAAGTTGTCCCAACAGCTCAGCATATTTCTCAAAATGCTCGTCATAGAGTGCCGCATTTCCATGTTCTTTGTGGGCCTGTAGTCCGTGCAAGACGGCATTAACGGCTTCAATGGCTGCCGTGTACATCCACACACTACCGGTTTCGTCAGAACGGACACCAGTAAAAGGATTATAATACCTGGCCATGGCCATGCCCGACCCTGTGAAGTGCGCAGAAACGGCATTATCGGTCAGTTCCATTGCCCTGAGGATATTCTGTTCCGCTAGACTGACCTCCGCAGGAGGATTCGTAGGTTCTGGGTCAGATGAACTTTCACTACATGCTGCGAATAGCAGCATCACGAAACTCATAATTGTGATCATCATTTGGTTTTGTATCATGTTAAGGTTTATTGAATTAGTTCAGATCGATGCGGTGAATTACCAGTTTGTTTTCGCCTGTATTGGCTTCTACATTATACACACCCAAAGCCAAGGTGACGTCTTTTCCATCAAATTGGGACAAGTCATATGAAAAAGCTGCGTAACCTTCCGGATTACCGGCACCTCCATCTCCATGCTTAAATTTCCAGCAACCATCCGCTGCGGCACTGGCTTCTTCCGCGGTGTTGGACTGAGGATCCAAATGGGTAACCGTACCGTCGTCTTCTATGGCGGTGAGCTTGAAATAGGTAAAATTATCTCCAAAATTGCGGGTACTCAGCGTCAACTGGTTACTACCAGCATCAACGGAAAACTTCGAGTACAAATAGGCTTCTGGCACAGTAGAACTCTCCTCAGGCGTATTGCGGGTCTTGATCAGGTAGCCCTCTGAAGGGAATACTTCTGGGTCTTTTTTCAGGGGCACAAAGAACCAATTGGCCGCCACATGATCCACCTCCCGCCATGCGCGGTAAGCATCTACGTAATTGTCACGGTTACCGGCTACGGGGCTGATACCGGTAAAAGACTTTTTGATATGTGGCATGGTGGAACGAACCGTTTCTTGGGTCAAGTTCCAGCCCTCTATCACCTCATTGCCTGGCAGCCAGTCCCAATTCTCCACTTTGCGGTCCGCAAAACGAATGGCCCGAAGTACCAATTGCTTCCAATAATCCCCTGTGGCCTGCCGATATATACCTATCGCTACAATGACTTCTTTGCCTACGTATTCACTCAGGTCAAATTCCACATCGCCATAACTTCCAGAAGCATAGGTCCTGTTTTCTCCAACTTTCACCGCGGTAGGGGCTGCAGCAGACATGTCCACTACCTGTACGCCAAAGTAGGCCGGGTTAGCTTCATCTGCATTATGTGCGCTGACCCTAAGTGACAAAATTTTATTGTCCTCTGTAATCATTTTACTGCCATAGACATAAGAGTCAAATACATTTAAGTCGGATGGATTGCTACGCTCGTCCTCATTGTTTCTGATCTGGAGGGTAGTACCTTCATTTTGTTCTTGCCAGGCACCACGGAAGTCCAGCACAGACATATAATTACAGGCCCAGTCCCATCGAGGATAGGCATCCGCATTACGGCCGCCCCGATATTCATTATAATACCACTTGTCTGCAGCAAGTAAGTCATCATAGGTCAGGCCACGGAGAATTTCATTACTTCCCATCGTAATGTCCATGGCCACTATTCCATCTACAAAATCTTCCGGATTTACTGTTTTGGTGATGGATTCATAACTTGCTTTACTGAACGTAACGGTGTACTCATCCACGATCAGGTTTTCTAGTGTATAACCACCATCACTGCCGGTAGTAGTCGTTCCGGCCACACCCACACTGATGCTCACACCTTCGAGTGGTGCGTTTCCGTTTTTCCCGTCCTTGATGGTTCCGGTGATTTTTGCTGAAGCAAACACCAACGACACATCCGCCGTAGCGATGTTTTCATCATTGAACTTATCGGGATTAATGGTATGGCTGACGGTAAGCCAGCCCGGTTTGGAAAATTTTACAGCACGCGTCTTTAACGTGACATTTTCAAAAAAATACTTCCCATCACTTTCGGTGGTGATGGTAATCTCTTCTTCCCCTACTCCGGCTAGGGTAACGTTTACATCTGCTATTGGCTCGCCATCGTCATCTGTAACGGTACCTGTGATGGTTCCCCTAGGTTCTGCCATGGGCTCATCTTCTTTTACACAGGAGATTGCCGATAGCATAACCGTACTCAGCAAAGCGATGTAAATGATCGCTTGTAGTTTTTTGTTCATTTGGTTAAATTTTAAGGGTTATTATTTAATTAACTTATTTTAATATCGGCCAAACTGCATAATCGATTCAGCAATCCGATAAAGCTGAAAAATAAATATAGAGCGGTTAATTTTACGGTTAAAATGGGGTTAATAACCCGGAGAAATTTGTTAATCTGACAATAAAGTTTTGAAAAATCCTACAACACTATTGGCAAGGATCGATAGCAAATTAAGAAGGTAAAAAAAGTTGTTCTTTAATAGAAGGCTGATCGTCTTGGCGGATTTTATGGTTCTATATGATTTACTATGGGTAACTATTACTTTGCATGTCAAATTCTAGCTTGCCTTTCATCTTGTTGCCTTGTTACTTTTTTCCTTCAGGTGAAAAACGTAACCAAAAAAACCCGCTGCGGTGAGCTATATGACTAAAATCAAAGCCAGCACTCACGCAGGCAAACTCCTCTATTTGTGCAGCATACCAATTTTTTGTACTGATTCACGTCAAACAAGCCTGCGCTTTTTCCAGCCCACTTCTTTGATTTATTAACGTCAAATACCTCAAGGCAGAATAGAAAATTGCCCACTGAAAAGGAACATGAATCAACATTAATTTAACCGGAAGAATATCTTTACCCACTATAATCCATATAGAGCCGATTTTATCCTTTTTTCCTAAAAGCGAATATCACGTTGGAATTTGGCAAACAAAGTAAAAAATACCCACAGTAAATCATATAGAGTTAAAAACAGGGTGTGAAGAGTTGCTTCCGTTCATCCTATTTTATTAGAAAACCAGGGTCTTTATAGCTAGGGTTGGGATACGAATAAAACCCTTCTCCACTGCTTACCCCCATCTTTCCTTTATCGATGAAATTCTCTTTGATATAGGCGGCCAATGCTAGCCGATGATCATCTTGCAGTTGCTCTCCCCACATCTGATTGACATTATAGGCCGTTTCCATTCCAATGATATCAATAAAGGCACAAGGCCCCAGCTGAGAACGGTTGCCGATCATCCATGTCTTGTCGATACTTTCAGGGTCACTGACCTCTCTGGCCACCAAGTCGATAGCCGCATTCAAAAAGGGAACAAGTAGTGAATTGAACACATAGCCGTTTTGCTCTTTGTGGATCGGAATGGGTACCATGCCAATTGCCTTGGCAAACTCTTCTACCTGCTTAAAGATTTCAGGGTCGGTACCGGGATGCCCCATCACTTCTCCTATATTTGAATCCCAAATACCATTGGCAAAATGCAAGGCCAAGAATTTATCTGGCCGATCCACCGCTTCCACTATCTGACTGGGAATCAGTGTAGACGAATTGGTGGTAAAGATGGTCTTTTTAGGAGCCAGTTTACTCACATCCCTGTAAAAGGACTTTTTTATTTCAAGCTTTTCAGGTACCGATTCATTTAGCAGGTCCGCGTCCTTTATCGCCTCTTCCAAATTAGTAGTATAACTCAGTCGAGCCTTCGTCTTCTCGACTTCTTCCGGGCTGGCATTACGTTCTTTAATGAAATGGTCGGCATGTGATGCGTGAAATTTCTTTCCTCTCTCAATACCTTCTTCAAAGACATCAAATACGGTCACCTCAAAACCGCAAAAAGCAGCTTGCCAGGCTATTTGTGACCCTAGGGTTCCGGCTCCTGCGATGGTAATTTGTTGCATACGAATAAAAGTTTAAAGTTGAAATCGGATGAAATATAATTGCGTATTCAAGGCTTTTCAATTCATCATGTACTGCTCGGTACCCAACCAGCCACTGCGCCTCATTCACTGATAGAATTGTTCTAAGGTAGTTTTTCGTAATTATTATCTATGCGAAATCAGTAATTTAGTAGCCAAATATTATAAACGTTGTCAAATATAGTCGATAAAAAAATATTTAAAATTGGAAAAATATAAACACTAAATTAATGCTTACCTAATCCTCTAATGTCCATTTCAATCCTTTGGCAAATAGCGTATTTGAAGGTTTGCAAAGCTTATAAGATAAGTATTCCTATCATTTGGAACGGCACTAAAAATGAGCTGTAACGTTGCTTCGTCTTCATCGGAAACGCCACTAGTTTTTATGTGCGTCATTATTGATTTTAAAATTCCTTGAATTTTACCAACTTAAGCCTTCACCATTTTATGGGAATACATACCTGCCATTTTTATACTTTTATTATTTTTGGTGGAAAGTTAAGTTTAGATTGTAGGGGATTTATGTAAGATAATATAAGTTTCGAACAGACTTTTAAAAATATAGACGATATCCTGTATAAGGATTCGGGAGCAGATAGTGAGCTGGATTATATTGGTCAAGTATTAAGAGTATCCGAGCCGCTTTTGTTGGCTTTCAGGCGCATTTGTACAGGTCTAGGGTTATGTAAGGTAAATTGATTAAATGGAAATTTTTAGACAGATAACCGCTAATAATATCTCCATGAAGCCTTATCCTTTTTGGAAGGAATTGGCCATGGAAGCATACCTTCTAGAAAATGAAGAAATATTAAAGCTAGACGATCAAAATTTCTCAGATGTGGTCGTGGTGGATGCTGAATTAGCGCTAAAAGCAGGAAGAAAGTCCGGTGATGGGCGAATTGATATTCTAGCTAAATACGGAGGGGAATATTTAGGGATTGTCGAGCTTAAACTCAACGAGATTAATGAAGAAAGCCTGGGCCAATTACAAGATTATCTCAATGTAAGGGGGCAAATTTTAGCGATTGGTGATAACTGGAATGAAGAAAACCCGCCAAAATGGGTGGGAGTATTGGTTGGCAGCTCCATTAGTCCCAGGTTACAAGAGCTGCTGTCCAATGGGTATGAATATGATGGAATTCCCATTGCAGGAATGACTATAAGGCGTTTTAGGAGTGAGGGGAATGAAATTTTTGTAGTGGCCGACACTTATTTCAAATTTAACTATACCACAAAGGACTATTCAAAATTTATCTTCAATGGTGAAGAATTCAATAAAGGAAGATTGGTGAATGCAGTAATGAAGCATTACGTAGAAATGAATCCAAACATATCTTTCGCTAAGCTAAGCCACGATTTTCCTAAATGGGTTCAAGGAAGCTTTGGTGTATTTACCACAGTAGAAGAGGCCGAAGATATTTTTCAAAGATGGGGACATAAGCGGCATTATATAAAACCTGAAGAGACTATTAAATTAGACGACCAGACCATTGCTACCTGTACCCAATGGAATCCTGAAAACATTCAAAAGTTCATTGATCAAGCTCAAAAACATGGGATGGTTATAGAAGTTAAATGAGTTATAATCAACTGGACTGGAGTAACGGTTTTTGGGACAGGATGGAGGAAAAGTATCATGAGCTGGAGTGGATAAGGTAGCAGGAACAGCAAGGTTGTTCGAAGAACCCAAAAAGAGGAAGCCCTTAGGTCCCTGTGTTTGTTGACAATTCCCTTTTTTACAGGGAAGGAACTTTCCCCTTTGCCTGAAAGCAGAAGGGAAATATCCTCTCGAAGAGGAGAACTATTACATGGTCAAAGGAAGTACAGCGGATTGTCAAAATGGAAATTGACAGGATCATGGACACCCCATCCCTGGAACACTTGTTGGTTGGAAAAAGGAAATAGCTCGAGAGCTATTTTCGAAAACTAAAATTGTGAATACATCTCAGCCTCTTTTCCACTTGGATAGATTCCCGGGAAAAGTAAGGGGGAATACTTTACTGGATAGCTGACGTGATAGGTCATGTGAATGCCTTCTTTTATGGCCTTGAGCAGCCCCATTTCTTCCAATGACTCCACAAGCAGTTTCAGTGTTTTGTCCGAAAGATTTGTGATTCTCATGGCATGTGACTTAGTGATCCTTCCTTGAAGGAAAACATCACGAAGAATATATTCCGCTTCCGGCCTCAATCTATGTTTGAAGGTCATTAGCTCGATAAAGGCACTTATCCTTTCAAGCATATTGTCAATATCGAGAATGTCGTACATATAATCGATCTGGTCAATGGCCACCTCAAGAAAGAATCGGCAAAATTCCAACAGCATCTTATTGGAAAGGTTGCCCCTGCCATCATAGTCATTGTAACGTTGCATGTCCGCATTGGCCAATCTTGACTTGTACTCATCGTTTTTTCGTGCCAATCCCCTGGAAATTGACCATAATCCTGATGCATCCAGTTCTTCCTGGATAAAACAAGCATCGGAAAACAGCCTTACCACCCTACCGTTCCCGTCCAGAAACGGGTGGATCCAGGCCAGCCGGTGGTGGGATGCCGCAATGGAGATGATCCTTTTTATCTGTGACCTGTTCCTGCTATGCCGGGGATCATAAAATTGCTCGAAACGTTCCATAAAGGTTGGGAGGGCTTGGTGGGCAGGACCAATATGGCGTCCTACCTGAACTTCTTCCAACCTGAATTCCCCCGGAACCACTTTTTTGATTTTACCTTCCTTTGAGATGACATCCCTGAAGTCCTCAGGCAAATGATCATAGAACCTTTTGTGAAGTGATTTTATGAATGAAGTGGAAAAAGGGGAGAAATCTTGTCTTACTGCCGGGATTTCATTGGCTATTTTCCTAAGGAGGTTGATGTGGGCTATTGCTTCCAGTTGCAGTTCCCTTTTGGCTTTATTGGCAGAATAATCATTCTTCAACGCCCTTTCAATGTCAATAGGATGGGTGTCGTGTCCCTCGATAAGGTTGGAGTAATAACTGTTCATTGGCCGTAGGAACTCTGATATGGCCCTTCTTGTCAAAGGATGTATCTTGCCGTACAGCCGACTCGATTTTTTGACCAGATCAATGGCCAGTTGTTCCAATTTTTCTTTTCCATCATCCGGCAACAAGGGTTCCATTGATGAAGGAACAGTATATAGTGTTAAATGTCCCATCTTGTAAAGATAAGAAAGAAACCTGTTTATTGTTTGATTTTCCTTAAAATTCCGGTGGTTGTTCCGGTGTTGAATTTAGATGATTTTCCGATGGTAGTTCTGGTAGTTGTTAGCTGATAAAGGCCTCTGTATTTTATAAAATCAAGTTTTATTTATTAATATCCTGTTTCTGTTATAGTGGTTTTCCGATAGATTATTTGATAGGTTTTATGTGTCGTATTCCGATGGTAGTTCCGGTAGTGAGTTCTGACATTTAGGTTGGAGATGTTTTTAATGAAATCCTATTGGCTGCAATGAGCTTATTTGATGGCCTGTAAAAAAAACAATTTTAAAAACTACACTATTTTCACATATCTTGTCTGTTTTAGTAAATGAACATGGGTTTGAAAAATAAATACTATTTTTTGAATTGGTCGAGGCGAACCATTTACTTGCAATATTTGGAAGTGACATTTTTTTTGACTGATTGCTAGATATCTAAGGATGAGGATCCTGCAATTCTTGATTCGCGAATCAAGAATTAGTTTGGTGTTTTTATACTTCGAAAATGGATTCTGTACGCCCAGTGTCCTCTGTTATCGATACATAATGTCTAATTTAGCTGAGCTTTGAAGTTTTTCATAATTCGACCCTCATGCGACACTTTAAGAGGCTTCCCAATACTGATTTCAGTGTGACTATTTTCCATCTCCATAATTTAAATTACCAAAAAATATTGGTTCTATATGATTTACTATGGGTAACTATTACTTTGCATGTCAAATTCTAGCTTGCCTTTCATCTTGTTGCCTTGTTACTTTTTTCCTTCAGGTGAAAAACGTAACCAAAAAAACCCGCTGCGGTGAGCTATATGACTAAAATCAAAGCCAGCACTCACGCAGGCAAACTCCTCTATTTGTGCAGCATACCAATTTTTTGTACTGATTCACGTCAAACAAGCCTGCGCTTTTTCCAGCCCACTTCTTTGATTTCTTAACGTCAAATACCTCAAGGCAGAATAGAAAATTGCCCACTGAAAAGGAACATGAATCAACATTAATTTAACCGGAATAATATCTTTACCCACTATAATCCACATAGAGCCAAAATATTTCACCCCACTACGGTAATACTGGTGAATAAATTCTCACAGAAATCCTTAGCATCGGCTTTTCTCTAAACTAAACCAATCATCTATGGACTTAAAATTTGAAGACCTTCCTCAGGCGGTATCCCAGTTAATCGAGCAAAACAAATTGCTTTTAAAAGCGATTCATGAAAATGACTTTTCTGAAAAGCCAGCAGAAGAGGTATTAACCTTAAGCAGGATATGTGAATTGTTGGAATTGAAAAGGCAAACCATTTACAGTTATGTGTCCAGGGGGCTGATTCCATACCATAAAAAGGCCGGCAAGTTTTTTTTAGACAGGAGGTCGAAGAATGGATCAAATCAGGTAATAAGAGTGAAAAAATGGAAGGGATTAGCTTTCATCCTAGAAGAAAGTTCAAAGACCGAAAATTCAAAAAGGTTTAATGGTCTGTTATCCCTTTACTTATTGATTTTTAGATAATTAACTGGTTATTGAATTGCTTTGCACAGGGAGTTTCGAATAAGCTCAATATTTTGCAAATTTTTTGCAAATAAAAAAGCCACTTACAATTTTTGATTGTAAGTGGCTGATTTTCAGCTCCTCCTCTTGGGCTCGAACCAAGGACCCTCTGATTAACAGTCAGATGCTCTAACCAACTGAGCTAAGGAGGAATATGTTGTTTTCGTTAACCCTTTCGCTTAACGTGATGCAAACATAGCAGGTTGTTTATTTTTTTCCAAGCACCAAATAAAAAAAAGTACAACAAAATTCATTTCCCCCTCGATTTCAGGAGATTATTTTTCACCACTATCACCGTCAGCAGGATCCTTATCACCTCCTTCATCGCCTTCCGATGCTTCATCTGCCGGTTTGGGATCGACTTTTTTCTTCTCTGGCTGAGCCCCGGGCATGGATTTGATATACAGATCTCGCTGAGGGAACGGAATCTCGATGCCCTCATCGCCAAACCGCTTGTAAATATCTTTCATCACTTCATTTCTCATATCCACCCAAGTATCGATATCTGCCACCCAAAAGAGCAAGCGATACTCCACCGCACTATCAGCAAAGTTCTGCAAGAAAACACTAGGCCCTGGCACTTTGAGAATCCCGTCTCTATCCAAGACACTTCTAAGCACCCCTTCCACTTTTTCAGAATCCGAGCCATAGGCCACGCCAATAAACAGCTCCACCCTTCTCCGCTTATTCGAAAGTGTCCAATTGACCAATTGTTGGGAGAGTAAGTCGCCATTGGGCATAATCAGTTCTGAACCGTCATACCCAAGAATTTTGCTTGCCCGAATCCCCACTTCCTTGACCACACCGCTACGGCCTCCCACTTCGATCACATCGCCAATCTGCACTGGCCGTTCAAATGCCAAGATGATCCCCGAGACCAAGTTATTGATAATCGTCTGTAGGCCAAACCCAATACCTACGGAAAGGGCTCCCAACACAATCGCCACATTGTCCAATGGAATACCTGCAGCGGCGATGGCCAGCAAAAAGCCAATGGTAAACACTCCTAGCTTAATGAGCAAAATCGAAGAGCCCAAACGTTGCTTACGATTAGCAGCCATCTTTTGGTCTTTTGCTTCGGCAAAGTAGGAGATATACTTCGAAATAATCCCCGAAATCCATATTATCACCACAAAGGTAAACACACTGCCAAAGGTAAATTTACTCTCCCCTATCGTTCTCTCAGCAGATAAAAAAGCAGCAGTATTCTCATAGAGATAATCGTAAATCGTCAGGTTAGCGGTGAGGTAGTAAAGCCATATCGCTGACGCCAAAAACACAAAAATATTCCGCACCTTACTTGTGATATCCTGAAAGTCAAAATAGGCAGTATATTCCGTTGAGCTCTTCTTGCTCAATTCGATCTGCAGATAGATGGCCTCCATGATCACCAGCACAAAGACATAAAGCCCCACAGCCTGCATGAGGCTGGTCGTCCCTGCTACTCCCAAGATCTTGGCCAAGCTATACCTCCCAAGTATATTGGAAATAACGGACAGCCCCTGGATAAGCAAAAACAGCTGGATCAATAACACCACATACCTCGGATGGGTGATATCGCTTTTCCTTACAGCTCCAATGATGTTATAAGCAAGCCCTATCCCCAGTAAACTGAGCAACAACAACGCCCATCGCTCTTCAAAAGCTGTCTCAATATACAGATTGCTGATACTGTACACGACAAAAATCCCCAAAAACAACCACCAGTACACATATACCTTCTTCTTCACATGGGGTCTTATCAGCACCGTGGTCACCAGCACCAACAGCCAAAGCACCACCATGATCAACACTACCGGCGGAGACCTAAAAAAGAACGTGGCCAACGGCAGCACAATGATCATTGCTGATAAAAATGGGTTCTTAGGAACAAATTTGGTTCTTTGAAGGATAATATCCGAAAATTCCTTTTCTGATTTAATATGCCTCAGCAAGTACCTAAACCATAAAAAGAAGGCAATTATTAAGATCATTATCCATATGATCACTGGACGGGAAGCTTCCAAATAGCCATTAAAAATGATACTGTTGATGATCAAGGAATGATTGATCACCCTCATGATATCCTTGGTATTGGGATAGGAACCACCTTCCCATATAAAATTGATCTCCTGATCAAATAGCTGCCGCTCCAAAGCCCTCTCCCGATCCCGTATCTCCTCCTCAAAGTCCCGCAAGGCTATTAAAGCACTTGAAAGCCTGGTCTGGTAACTGGCCAAATTAAGCTGCCTGGCGACAAAGAGGCTATCTCCTGTATTTACGCGGCCCTTAAGCTCACGGAGCTGATCTTGAAAAGACGGCAATACAGACGGATCGTCGATGGACACCGAAAGTAAATTATCCTTCTTTATTTGTTTTAGCGAATCGTATGCATTGAGCACATCGGCACTTTTTGTATCAAAATGCTCCTTCCACCGCTGCAGCAACCTGTCTTGGTAATTGCTGAAATTGCTCAGCGCATTAAGGTAACGTAAATTAATATCCCTATCCTTTCGCTCAAGCCGAATCCTCACTTGCTCTATCCTTTCTTCCACTTTCGGCAACTCCATACTTACCTCAGTGGTATCCACCACCCTGCCCAACACCTTATTGATATGATTGGTAGCAATAATATATTGCTCTAGGGTATGGATAATAGAATTGAGACTTCTTTCTTGCTTGACGGTGTCCTTTCCGACATTACTGACCGAATCCTCGGTCAAGTTTAGAAGGGAATCCCCTTTCGTCAGTATATCTGAAGCAGTCTGAAAGGCCGCACTGCCAAAAACGATCCCTAAAACTAAAAAGGCTGTCAGAAGTACGCTAAAACAATGAAATGGTTTCATAATTAGATTAGGTAATTTTAACTAAAATTAGCAAGAAATTCCGAGTACAAATCAATTGACTTCAGGCAATGTTGCTCACTTTTAGCGAATTCTTGCCACCCTATCATTTAAAAATTCCATTAACAAAATACGATAACCTAAAATTTCAATTAAAGACACTATAATTAGATTAATATTTTATATATAATTACTTTTGAATACCGACCTTAGGTAAACTGGACTAATAAATCAAACAAAACATGAAAAACTGGAGCAAACAGCTATTCCTTATCCTCTTCTGCAGTTTGATCACCGGCAAGCTTCTGGCCCAAACTAACCACGAAGACCAGAAAATGGAATGGTTCAAAGATGCCAAACTGGGGATCTTTATCCATTGGGGCATCTACTCGGTCAATGGAATCGACGAATCGTGGTCATTTTTTAACGACTACATTTCCTATGACGACTACATGAAGCAGGTCGAAGGATTTACAGCATCCAATTATGCCCCTGAAAAATGGGCCAAGCTCATCAAATCCTCCGGGGCCAAATATGCCGTTATTACCGCCAAACACCACGATGGAGTAGCCCTTTGGGACAGTCAGGTAAGTGACCTCACTGTAGTCAAAAAAACGCCCGCAAAAAAAGACCTCATTGCGCCATTTATGAACGCCCTGGAAAAAGAAGGGCTCAAAAAGGGGCTGTATTATTCGGTCTTGGACTGGTCCCATCCGGATTATGACCGAAAAACCCGCACCAAATACCGCTATAAGGATGAACCAGAGCGCTTCCAGAAATTCGTAGAATTTAATTTCAAACAACTTGATGAACTCTCCTCTAATTTCGACCCCGACCTTTATTGGTTTGATGGTGACTGGGAACACTCAGCAGAAGAGTGGAGAAGCAAAGAACTGAAAGCACAACTGCTAAAGAAGAACCCAAACGTCATCGTCAATTCCCGGATAGGAGGAAATCTAGGCGACTATGCAACTCCTGAACAAGGCGTCCCTGTAACCCGTCCAAGCAGCAAATACTGGGAACTCTGTCTCACCATGAACAACAGCTGGGGCTACCAGCACAATGACGACAACTATAAAAGTCCTAACGAACTCCTGAGGATTTTTGTGGACTGCCTCCACATGGGTGGGAATCTCCTACTTGATCTTGGTCCTAAACCCGACGGGACTATCCCTGACAAAGCGGTCAATATCCTGGAATCATTCGGAAGATGGACCGACAAACACGCTGCGGCCATTTATGACACCCAGGCCGGAATCCCACAAGGGCACGTTTACGCCCCCACCACACTTTCCAAAGACCGAAAAACACTTTACATCTACCTGGACTACAAAGTGAATGAATCATTGGTCATTAAAGGCCTGAAAAACAAAATCAACAGGATATGGGTGGTCGGCAATGGCACTAAACTCGACCATCGCGAAGTAGGTAAACAATATTGGAGCAAAGTCCCCGGGCTTAAATACATCGATATCCCAGACAATGTCTATGACAAAGACATTACGGTCATCGCGGTACTTCTTGATGGAGAAATAGACCTCTATCGCGAAAAAGGTCAAGTAATCGAAAGCAACTAATCAACACCCAGTACCTTAAAAAGAGTCAAAAACGACTCTTTTTTTGCTTGAAAAACAGTCATTTTGACATGATAACACCTCTGAAAGCGTATAAAAACGCCATAAAGTCAGTAAAATCAAGAAAAAAGGAGATTGGTACAGAATTCACTGTAGTATGATCGTAGTTAAATAAAAACAATTTAAAAACTTTAAAATCATACTATTATGAAACTCGTAAGATATAATCAATTGGAGCCCAATTATCCTTCTACCTTCAGTGGACTATTGGACAAGTTCTTTAACGACTCACTCCAAACAGGCCCTCAAAAGTTCACTCCTTCAGTGGACATTAGCGAAGATGAAAGCAACTATGAGGTAGAACTGTCGGTACCCGGAATCCAAAAAGAGGACTTCAAAATCGACTTGGTAGATGGCAAGCTTATCATCTCAGGTGAAAGAAAAAGCAAAGAAGCCCAAGAAGGCAAAAACTACCACACCATCCAAACTCAGTACGGATCTTTTAGTAGATCATTCTTTTTGCCCGAAGATGTCTCTCCAGACAAAATTGAAGCAAAATATGAGAATGGCATCCTAAAAGTCACACTCCCTAAAAGCGAGAAAAAGGTGCTGAAATCATCCATCGAAATAAAATAAATGATAAGTGGGGCAACCCACTTATTTTTTTTTCAGTTTAATATTAAACCCTGGCAATTTGGTGGAAGAAGACCACCACCATCATTACTTCCTTTGTTAAAAGGTGTTAAATAAGCTATTTTATAGTGATCTTTACACGATATTTGGGAACAAACCGTATGCTTAATCGTGTATTTGTTACAGTAAAACAAACTAAAGGAGAACAACATGAATAGAAAGCAATTCTTTCTCAGCATTATCCTGGCCTCCATCCTCGGGGGATTGATAGCAGTAGCAGGAGTAAGTCTTTTATCTCCGTCAAAAAAAGTAACCACTTTCGAACAAAAGCAAAACACAAGTTTTGTGAATTGGTTAAAGGACGACAAGTTCAATGTCCCTGACGGGATTAATTTTGTGGCTTCTGCTGATCAAGTACTACCAGCTGTAGTACATATCAAAAGCAAAGTAACCATGCAACGGCGAGGGAGAAGTGGAAATCCCTTGGAAGAGTTTTTCGAATTCCGGTATCCTGACGGTGGCCAGCAGCCTCCCATGGAAGGCATGAGTTCTGGATCAGGTGTGATCATCTCTAAAGACGGCTACATCGCCACGAACAACCACGTCATAGACGATGCCAAGGAAATCCAAGTCACCCTATTTGACAATACTAACTACGATGCCAAAGTAGTCGGCACTGACCCCACTACAGACTTAGCCTTGCTGAAAATTGATGCATCAGACCTCCCTTTTGTACCATTCGGAGACTCTGACAAAACCAAAGTAGGCGAATGGGTATTAGCAGTAGGAAATCCATTTGACCTCACTTCTACCGTAACAGCAGGTATCATCAGCGCCAAAGCCAGAAACATAGGCATTTTAAGAAACGAAAACAACAACCTTCAGATCGAGTCATTCCTCCAGACAGATGCCGTAGTTAATAGAGGAAACTCCGGAGGGGCCTTGGTGAACCTTGCAGGTGAGCTAATTGGTATAAATACAGCCATTGCCAGCCAGACTGGCGCATTTAGCGGTTATGCCTTTGCCGTCCCGAGCGCTATCGTTAAGAAAGTGATGGACGACCTATTGGAATACGGAGCGGTGCAACGCGGCTTACTGGGCATCCAAATCCAAGATGTAAGCGTTGCCAAACAATACCTTGACCTCGACACCAAAGCAAACCAAGGGGTGTACGTAGATAAGGTAAACGAGGACTCTGGCGCCGATGAAGCCGGCCTCCAAAAAGGCGATATCATCATCCAAGTAGATGGTGTACAGACAACCAATGTGTCCAAGCTACAAGAGATGGTGGCGCGAAAACGCCCTGGAGATAAAGTAGATCTGAAATTCCTGAGAAATGGCGAAGAACACGAAGCGACCGCCACCTTGAAAAACATCTCGGGCACTACAAAAGTGGTCAAAAAGGCTGAAGTAAAAGCCACAGAATTCGAATCAGTTACCTTTAAGGATTTGGACATCTCCCTACAAGAGCACCTAGAAATCGAAGGTGGAGCGGTAATCGACAACATCGATAACGACAAATGGGAAGAGGCTGGTGCTAGAGAAGGTTTTGTGATCACCCACATAGGACGAGACAGGGTGAGCGGAGCGGATGATCTTAAAAACAAGCTCCAGCGAAATAAAGGTGACGAGGTAATGATCTTAGGCTTTTATCCAAACGGCCAAAAATCTTATTTTGAATTAAAACTTGATAATTAGTATAGTGTTTAGTTGGTTTATGTATGTGTTAAAACCACCTGCTTTGAGCAGGTGGTTTTTTTATGCTTTGCACCCGGCTAGAATAACCAACATCTGTTTTTTTCATCTAACCCCACAAACTTCAGTTTAACCCGCTTTATCAATGTCGTTTAGTTAGCGTGTATCTGGAAATATTGGTTTAATTATTTTTCTTGTTAAATTCCAAGATAGTTTGTATCCCTTTACCTTTGTCACTTTTTTGCTTCAGGTCAAAGTCGAGTAGGCCTGGGCCCTATGCCCAAGCCTCTCTCAGAACCGTACGTGACAGTCTCCCGTCATACGGCTCTTGACAATCAAATCTGATGTTCCAGATTTTGTTTCAAACAACTCCATCTTCCCTAGTTTTTAGGTTGTGGAACCATTCAAAACCGATTGCCTCAGTCCCTTCGCTCTTTCTCCGTTTCCAGAGCTTTCAACACTACTACGGACTGATCCGCCCCATCCCTATCAAAGGGGATGGTTCTCCTGTTCCATCCAACCGCCTGTTTCGAACTCCTGCCGCCTTAATGCCGCCTGCCAATAGGCCAACTCTCAGTCTGCGCTGCCTATTTTGTCCCGGAAGTTACTCTAGCCCCCGGTTTTGACAGGAAGTATTTTTCACGACACTTCATCGAACGGTTCACTTTCGTTCAGCTTTTCGAAACACATTCCTTCTGATCGCTCAGTACCACAGCCTTGAAAGCGCAGCACCATCAGGGGAATTTGACTGGTCTGCCTGATCCAGTCCCAGCCGTCGTGCCAAGGGTTGTAACGCCCTATTCGACATCAGTTGGATAGCATGTCCGGTTTCCCGAACTTCAGGACACACAAAGTGACCAAAAAACCCTGCCGCTACGCCACGGCGCACAGGTGTGCAGCTATTGGCCTAAAATTAAAACCTTCCCTCATGCAAGCAAACTCCTCCTTTTTTAGCTGCCAACATTCTATTTGGCTAGTATTTCGTCAAACAAGCCTGCATTCTTGCCTACCCGCTATTTAATTTCTTAACGCCCAATACCTGCAAGACGAATTCAGTTAATAAGTCCCAAAAAGGTATCGCTTGCTTTTGACGGCCCTTGGTATGCCTGTTTTCCAGCCAATGGTGGAGGCCGTTAAGAAAGTGAGTTGGCTCGCGTCGTGGAACAGCGAGACCCACTCACTTTTAGGTCGTAGCCATCGGGTGGAAATTAAAATGGGTGACGGGTCTCGGTCGCAGGGGAAATCCATGTTCCATTTTAAAAGGCAGACCACCGGCCTAGATTTTTTTCTTTCTTTTTTCATCAATGGAAAAAAGGAAAAGGATAAAATCCACCAAAATGGCCAAAGCCATACAGTTAAAGTCAAATAGAAAAGAAACTCCTAGCAGGTGAAAACAGGGAAATGGCCTTAACTAAACGACATTGCCCGCTTTATGCATTAGCCTATCTATTACAATTCCTAATGCATAAAACGGGTTTAAGCCATCTGCTGATGCCCAAGGATTTACTTGTATGGGGGCAGGGCATTACAAATTCCGTTCTCAGCAGTCCGCGTTTCAAATGCGGAACCAGAAATGCAGCTGGTATTTGGTATGTTTCCCCCAACTACTCCATTTAGCTCTGAGCTTCAGCATCAAGGCAATCCTCCATAAAAACCCACTAAAACTGGCGGTTTCCCACTTAGCCTGTATCCATTACTAAAAAAATTAGCTTTATTAAAATTTCAACCCAACAACTACATTTTTCAACTCTACTTAACGAAAAATCATTTTTGCTAGCTATTCCATATGGAAAAAACCCATTTTTTCATCAATCGAAAAAACAGAAATAAAATATATTAAAAACATTTTTATGTATCTGTTTTACTTTTTAGTGCATAAAAACGATATTGTATACATAAATAATCAGAAAGGAATTTTGGATTTAATTTGGTAGAAAACACCTAATTCTCAAACGACCTTTCAATTGCCTTTCGGAGAATTGATTCTCCGAAAGGAACGACAACTTAAAGTAACCATTACTCTCTCTTACTATGGAAACGCTACTTCTGCAGGTGGAAAGCATAAAGCTTATCATCTGGGATTTGGATGAAACCTTTTGGCAAGGAACACTCAGTGAAGAAGGTATCATTCCAATCCCTGAAAACATCGAACTTGTTAAAAAACTATCCAAAAGGGGCATTATCAATAGCATCGTCTCCAAGAATGACTATGATGTTGCCAAACAAAAACTCCAAGAACTTGGGGTCTGGGATTATTTCGTATTTCCAGCCATTGACTGGAGCCCAAAAGGAGTATTGATCAGGAACATCATCGAAAACTGTCAGCTTAGAAGTCCCAATGTACTCTTTCTGGACGACAACCACTCCAACTTGGAAGAGGCAAGGTTCTACAACCCCTGCATCAATGCCCATTTCCCTGATTTCATCGAGCAAATCGACAACCATGAAGCTTTTGAAGGCAAGGATGACACTAACTTATCCAGACTGAAGCAATATAAGATACTCGAAAAAAAGCACGAAGCTAAAAAGTCCTACGACGACAACATGGATTTTCTAAAATCCTCAGGAATCCAAGTAGAACTCATTCATGACTTATCCCCTCATCAAGACAGGTTGCACGAACTATTGCAAAGGACCAATCAACTTAACTTTACGAAAGTTCGACTAAGCCAGGAACAAACTGCTGCATTGATCGACAGCTCGTCCAGTGAGTCAGCACTGGTCAAGGTAAGGGACAACTTTGGTGAATATGGCATCATTGGATTTTACAGCTTGGATAAGACATGTAATCGGCTAAGCCATTTTGTATTCTCCTGCCGTATATTAAATTTGGGAATCCCGCAATACCTCTACGCAAAACTAGGCTTCCCAGAATTACATGTAGTGCCAGAAGTTGCAGAGGTACTGGACCGTTCAGAACCAGACTGGATAGAGGAAATCTCCACAAGCACACCCTCACCCTTAACTGGCAAAATTGCTTCTGACCACAATCAACAGCAACTATACTTCCGGGGTCCTTGCGATTACAAACAAACACTCTTTTACCTTTCCAATTCGGGTTTCAAAATCACACAGGAAACCAATTACGTATCGAGCAACATCCCCGTTTACCCTACGCATACCCAAGCATTGCTCGGAGCCATACAGCTATCTGGTTCGACTAAAAAACAAGTTTACTCGATTCCAGGCATTCCCTTTTTTGACCAAAACTATTTTGAAACGAACCTTTTAAAAAACACCGCCGACAGCATTGTCATAGCCTTGGAAGCAGATTATTATCAGCATATCTATCAGCATAAGCAGTCCGGCACAAAATTGGCTCTTGGCAAAAGGGAAGGCATACTCACCGAAACGGCCAACCATTCATCACTGATCAAATACTTTAAAGAAAGAGGAGCAGATCATTTCGACGAAAAGGTCTTGAAGGACTTTAAGGCACACTTCGAACACTTGGGCTTAATCTCCCCAAAGGATTTTCACCACCACCTGCTCACTATTAGAAAACTTATTCCTAAGCAGAAACAACTGATCCTGATCAATGCCCCTACCCCCTCTTTTAAAGAAGAAAAAAGGTACGCATCCATGAACCAAGTGGTGGATGACTTCGTCAAAAGTGCTAAAAACACCAAACTCGTTGACCTTCGAAAACTGCAGAACGTATCAACTTCTACCTCCGAAGCAACGGCAGCCTTCCACAGAAAAACCTATTTGGATATTGCTAACCTGCTCCTGGATTTGGTTCCTAGTACATCAGATGGAGTGTCAAAAAGGAAAATCGGTCTCTTCTTGGTATTGAAAAATGAAGTTAGGATGCGATACCTTTCACTAAAGAGTATGTTGCGAAAAAATATATGGAAAAAGGCAAAACGCCTGAACTTCCTCTTTGCACTAGAGCTGTATCTGGAAAATGGCATTATGGATACAATGTTTTCATTTAGCCTCGCAATGGTCTAAGGGAAACCTTCTAAATTATAAAACACCAGCGGTAGGAGCTGGTGTTTTGCTTTTATAGGAGATAATGATTTATTTTAAAAAGCCATTTCTCCACTACTACAATGCTACACCAAAAGTTAGACCTCCTGATCACCGAACTGGCTAAGTCCAATATCATAAAGGGGCATGAACTGGACCTCGATGCATATGACCGGCTTGTCAATTACAAAACTGCACTGCTCACCCTCCACGACATAGGCAATTACAGACCCGTACATATCAATAATGCCTGCAAAGCGTTTTATGGTTTTCCAAATAATTTCCTGTCAGGGATGGATTATATTTACTACCTCAAAACAATTCATCCTTCTTATTACCCAACGCTTTTCCGCTCCCTAACATTCTTCAATGAAGACAGGGAAAAATACCTTGACCTTACGTACAAACTCAAGGACGCAAAAGGAAATTGGCAGATCATGGCAGGAACGACCAAAACCATCACCCGCACTGCCGCCAACAAGCCGCTTTACGCAATATCACTGCTGCTCCCCCAAAACGAACTCTCCGCTGACCATGGGGCACCCATCAGGCTACTTGAAAGCCTTACAAAACGTGAGATGGAAATTTTTCTGAAATTTGCAGAAGGCCTGACCGCTCAAGAAATAGGGCCTAGCCTGTTCATCGCGGAAGAAACGGTCAAAAAACACAAACAAAATATCTTCAAAAAACTTAAATGCAACAAGACCAGTGAACTGGTCAAATTGGCATTTAAACTTGGGGTAAAATATTGAAGGAGACCCCAACTGGATCTCCTTCAAAGGCCAACAATTTTTCTATTTACCCAAGTTCGGGGCGTAATCTCTCCAATACCTCTTTGGCCTCATGCCACTCCAACCGGGGGCCAAACTGGCTCACCACCTTCGAGGAGGCCAAACTGGCCAACTTGCCACTGGAGGCATAAGAATGGCCATTGGTGATACCAAACAAAAATGCACCAGCAAACATATCTCCAGCCCCATTCGTATCAATGGCTTCCGTTTCGTACGGTTCTATATCGATAAATGTATCCCCATCATAAATTATGGCACCATTTTTCCCTTTCGTGATCACAAATCGTTTGGCTGCTTTTTTCAATTCTTCCCGAGCCTTCATCAAATCCTCTTCACCCGTAAAAAGCTTCGCTTCTTCTTCATTCGAAAACAACAAGTCCACTCCCGCGCCGATCACTTCTTCAAAACCTTCTTTAAAGTATTTTACCATGGCTGGGTCTGAGAAGGTAAGGGCCACTTTGGTTCCTTGCGCTTCAGCCAACCTTTTAGCTTGCTTCATGGCAGCCTTTCCATTTGGAGAAGTCACCAAGTACCCTTCAATATAGAGGTATTCGGCATCATTGATCACGGCTTCATTGATATCCTTCGTGGAAAAATTCTCCGTGATGCCCAGGTAAGTGTTCATCGTGCGTTCTGCATCTTCGGTCACCATCACCAGGCATTTTCCCGTAATGCCATCTTCCAACCGGTCTGGTTGCAGATTATTGGTGACGCCGGAAGCCTTTAAGTCCTCCACAAAAAACTTTCCCAACAAGTCATTGGCAACCTTGCAATTATAATATGCACTTCCTCCGAATTGGCTCACCGCAATCACCGAATTGGCAGCTGATCCACCGCATTGCTTTTTGGCTTCTGCGGTATTGATCACGGCCATAAGCTCATTTTGACGCGGTTCATCCACCAACGTCATCAAGCCTTTTTCGACTTTATTTTCCGTTAGGAATTGGTCAGTGACCTTAAATTCAATATCTACAAGGGCATTTCCCATGCCCACTACATTATATTTCTTTTTCATACGTTCGTTATCAACTCATCCAACTGATTTATTCAAATATTTTATGCCTCTCAAACGGTTTTTCGCGATCAAAAAGATACCGGTAAGTATGATGGGTCTTATAAATCTTTGCGTACAACTGCTCACACACCCGCATCATTTTAGGGCTGAAATCTCCGATCCAGTTCATTTCAATGGTCTCATACGGAAATGATGCCTGCGAAGACATATCATTAAATTTCTTCACCATGGCACTTTCCACCCCTTTGCCTTGCTGTTCTGGTACTACCCCAAACACCAATCCAAGCATTTTATCCGGCGGATTAAAAATCTTGTGGTAAAGGAATTTTATCTTGCCCACCCAGTTCATTTTTCCGTCAACGTACTTAAAAATCTGGTTAAGCTCAGGAATGGAAATAAAGAAACTGACCGGCTTTCCTTTATAGAACCCAAAATAAATCAATTTCTCATCCACTACTGGCTTCAACTTCTTGAGCATGAGCTGGGCTTCCTTTAGGGCCATGGTCTTCCCCATATGACGCGCCCAAGCCTTATTGTAAACCTCTACAAAGTACTCGGGAAACCTTTCGTTCAATTCCTTCCCTTTTAGGTATCGGTATTCATAATCAGGATCATCTATGGTAATGGCCGCCCGTTTATGGAATTTAGGATCAAAATCCACCCCCTTTACCGGCCGCATGTAGGTATATTGCTTGAAATAAACCTTAAATCCATATTCCTCAAAAAAAGCTTGATAATACGCAAAATTCCAGGGCATGTTATAGTTTGGCGGGGTAAATCCCTCCACAAGCAACCCCCACCACTTGTCCCGCTCACCAAAGTTTACTGGACCGTCCATGGCCTCCATTCCTTGCTCCCCCAGCCAAGCCTTTGCCGTATCGAAGAGCTTAAATGCAGCCTCTTTGTTGTTGACACACTCAAAAAAGCCCACCCCTCCTGTCGGCTGCTTGTCCTTCCACTTGGGATTGGTAAAAGCAGCGATCCTGCCAATAGTCTTTCCACTATCATCCAACAGCAACCACCGCTTAGCTTTGGCACCTTTTCGAAACAATTTGTTGGTCTTCGGGTCAAAAAGTCCTTCTATATCTGCATCTATCGGCCTGATCCAGTTCTTTTCTTTTTGGTACAGGCGAACGGCCATGTCCAAAAATTCCCGCGCATCAGCGGAACTGGTTACTTCCAGTACATTCATCTGCTACTGTTGTTTTTTTGAAAGGCTAAAAATAGGGAGTTTTTAGGGGAATAGAAAAGATGCCCGACCCTTATCTCGCCAGTATTATGGATCAAGCAATATTTCTGGGGGACGAATGTTGACATGACCTTATAAAAGAAAATTTCATACCTTAAAACGATGGGCTTCCTCTATTCGCACGAATGGGTATTAGCGGAAATTTGCGGGGGAATAGGGAGGGAAATGTGGCTAAATCCGAAAACGTTGGATGGCCAATTTACCATGGGCTTTACCCATGGATACAAATATATCGCCCTCTGGGGTAGCTCTCGAGTGTAATCTTTCAATGCAGGTCCAACATGCACTTTGTGCCTTTGAGACCTTTGCGGCACTTTTATGTATCGGTGGTTTTGCCATTAAGAAAACTGGCAGTCCCCAACTTTTACGCTTGATACTAAATTTTAAACATCAGTTCTTGCACAAACTTAAAACGGACAAAGCCCCAAGACTTTAGAAATTCCTTACGATCTACAAGCCCCTTCGACTTAAGTCGCTTATAGTCCATGATCGGTCTATAAATAAAAAAGTAAAGCAGGAATAACGACACAAAATTATACCATCCAATATAATCAAAAACAAAAAGCTGCATGACAATCATCATGGGCAAAATAGTCACTAAATGATAGGCGATTAGCTTTCTCATTTCTCTGAATTTTCGATAAACTATTTTCCTCACTAGGTAATCAAACGAGGCGATTCTGGGTCTGAAATATCTTCCTTAAACGGAAAAACCACTTACACTTAGTCCTTAATATAAGAAAAACCTAAAAAATAACGCGCATTTATTCAAAAAAAAGTAAAAGGCCAGCTATCAAGCCGGCCTTTCATTGAGTATTTTTCAACACGATACTAATCAATGACATCACCATAGAGATCAAATTCGGTAGCTTCATTTACCTTGACCTGGACAAAATCACCAATCCTACAATAATGCTTTGAAGCATCGATCAGCACCTCATTGTCCACCTCTACAGAATCAAACTCCGTTCTCCCCACAAAGTACCCATTTTCTTTCTTGTCCACCAGCACTTTAAACGTCTCCCCCACTCTTTTTTGGTTGAGGTCAAAGGAAATTTGTTCCTGTACTTCCATGAGGTGATTGGCCCTGGCCTGCTTTTCTTCATCAGGGACATCATCATTCATTGTGAATGCGTGCGTATCTTCTTCATGTGAATAGGTAAATACTCCCAATCGCTCAAATTTCATCCGCTCCACAAAATCCACCATTTCCTGAAATTCCTTCTCTCCTTCTCCCGGATGCCCAGCAATCAGTGTAGTCCTGATCGCAATCCCGGGGATTTTTTCCCGAATCCGATGGATAAGTTCTTCCTGTTTCTCACGACTGGTCCCACGGCGCATGACCTTGAGCACATCCGAAGATCCATGCTGAAGGGGGATATCCAAGTAGTTGCAAATATTGGGATGCTCGGCCATCACGTCGATCACATCCATCGGAAAACCCGTAGGATAGGCATAATGCAGCCTTACCCAGTCAATGCCATTCACATCAGCCAGAGCCTTCATCAGGTCGGCCAGTCGTCGCTTTTTATAAATATCCAAACCATAATAGGTGGAATCTTGGGCTATCAGCAATAGCTCTTTGGTGCCATTGGCGGCTTTATGTTCCGCTTCTTTGACCAATTCCTCGATCGGTTTGGAAACATGTCCACCACGCATCAGTGGTATGGCACAAAATGAACAAGGACGATCACATCCTTCCGAAATTTTCATATACGCATAGTGCGAAGGATGGCTCAACAGCCGCTCCCCTACCAACTCATGCTTATAATCAGCCTTAAACTTCTTCAGCAAAGCCGGAAGTTCCCTCGTGCCGAAAAAAGCGTCCACCAAAGGGATCTCCTTTTCCAAATCATCCTTATACCGCTGCGAAAGACAGCCCGTCACATACACCTTCTCGACCAAGCCCCTCTCCTTGGCATCCACATATTGGAGAATGGTATCGATCGACTCTTGCTTGGCATTATCTATAAAACCACAAGTATTGATGATGACTATATTATTATCCTGCTGCTCGGACTCGTGGGAAACATTGATCCCATTGCCCTTTAACTGGGTCAACATCACCTCAGAATCCACCAGGTTTTTGGAGCATCCCATGGTGATGATGTTCACCTTGTCCTTTTTTAATGTTCTCGCCTTCAAATCTTTTCTTCTTTGCTGCAAAAGTACAAAAAGATCAGCAAAGGGCAGTAGCATGGTAGGGCAAACGCATTTAAAAAAATGTTTCTATTTGCATTAATATCTGCCGTTCCAACGGAACTTACCATTTGTGTGTAATCATTTTTGGTGCAGGTGGTCACCTGCACGACCCTCCGCCAAAGGCGGATGAGGCGGGATGCTCAGTTGCTAACGCATATTCTGGGCTCAATGCCGTTTAGTTAAGGGGATTTCCTTCTTTTCATATACCTAAAAGTCCTTTTTTTGATTGACTTTGGCTGGGGAAACCTGATCATCCTGGTGGGTTTTATCCTTTTCCTTTTTTCCATTGATGAAAAAAGAAAGAAAAAAATCTAGGCCTGTGGTATTCCTTTTAAAATGGAACATGGATTTACCCTGCGACCGAGATCCGTCACCCATTTTAATTTCCATACCAAGGGCCGTAATAAGGAAGCGATACCTTTACGGGACTTATCAACTGAATCCGCCTTGCAGGTATTGGGCGTTAAGAAATTAAAAAGCGGGCGGGCAAAAAGGCAGGCTTGTTTGACGAAATACTAGCCAAAAAGAATATTGGCAGCTAGAAAAGGAGGAGTTTGCCTGCATGAGGGAAGGTTTTAATTTTAGGCCAATACCTGCACACCTGTGCGCCGTGGCGTAGCGGCGGGTTTTTTTGGTTACTTTTTTGACCTGAAGCAAAAAAGTGACAGAGGTAAAGGGATGAAAACCACCTAGGGATTTAGCTAGAAAAATAACTGCCAAAGGAAAAAGATAGAACCCGTATTTTCCAGATACGCACTAACTAAACGGCATTGATTCCGGGTTAACCTCAACCAAGCCAACCGCTATACCTAAGCTATCCTCAACCTCCCGAAGGAGTGCAAGCGGCACGGATGATGTTATGCCTACACGAAAATTGTTTCCCTTTAAAACACTAAACGCGTTTGCCCTGAGCAGCATGGCTACCCGATCTATCCATCGGGAATGGATAAAAATAATGCCCGGCATCAGAAATACCGCTTGCTCGATCCACCGGAGTAGATCATAAAGCCCTATTACCTGACACCGGCCATGTTATGGCTCACTTACACTTTCCAGCCATCTCGATAAGTTCGGCCGACAAACTGATTAGCTTCCTCAAGATTAGTGATCAGCATCTTGTCACCATCCCAAAGCAACTTCTTACGGCCATAATAATCCATGCCGCCGTTGCCGTTTTCCCTTCTGAGCATATAGCTTCGGATAGCCAGATTCCCCATCAGTACCGTCTCGGTCATCGGACCGGCATAGTCAAAAGACGAGGTAAGTTCCTTATGCTCTTTACTGCCAAAACCTGCTTTACAAGCATCCACCCACTTACGTTGGTGACCATATTCTGGTTCTGGGAAATCCTCCGTCTGTGGACCAAACTCTGTGGTACCGTCATTGAGGTATAGTTTTGGCATCAGCGGGCTGCTGTCATTGATATTGGTAGAAATAATCCCTTTCTCTCCGATGATCAACACGCCATTGGCACTATCGGTACCGCCAATATCATGATCTGCGGGAATGATATCTGGGTGAGCTGGACGTATGCCACCATCACTCCAAGTCATTTCTATGGGAGATTTGCTCTTCTGTGTAGCATCAAATTTCAGCGAGATGAATGAAGATGCAGGACAACCTTCCGGATGATAATCTGGCGTCCACATTTTAGAATATACTGCCCCTACGCTACATTCAGCAGATTTAGGGTAGTGAAGGCCCAATGTACGGAAAGGTATGTCCACCAAGTGACACCCCACATCCCCCAATGCACCGGTACCATAATCCCACCATCCTCGCCAGTTGAACGGATGGAGATTAGGCGTGTAAGGTATCTCTGGTGCTGGCCCCAGCCATAAATCCCAAGCAAGGTCATCTGGCTTTTCGCCTGGAGCAGGCTTAGGGAAGGCATTGCCTTGTGGCCAAACGGGACGGTTGGTCCAGATTTCTACTTTGTGAACTTTGCCTATTTTATCTGAATCGATCCACTGCTGCACCAAATTCAATAGCGGATTGGATCCACCTTGGTTTCCCATTTGGGTGACGGCTTTCTGGTCGCGGGCCATTTGGGTAAGGAGCCTGGCTTCGCGGATATTGTGCGTCATGGGTTTTTGTACATAAACATGCTTACCTCTTTCCATGGCAAAGGCCGCTGCAGGCCCGTGAACATGGTCGGGAGTAGAAATGGTCACGGCGTCGATGTCTTTTTCCTTTTCAAGCATTTCCCTGAAGTCGGCATATAGCTTTGCATTGGGGAAATTCTTTACCGATTGGGAAGCCGAACCGGAAAAATCCACATCACATAAAGCCACTACTCTTTCGCGGCCATTGACCGAGGCATTCTTAATGTCACTGGCTCCTTTGCCACCAGCACCAATCGCTGCGATATTCAGCTGGTCACTCGGAGCCGTGAAGCCCACACCGCCCAGTATGTGCCTCGGCACGATCAAGGCAGAAGAAGCTAAGGCTGCATTTTTAATAAAATTCCTTCGAGAGTTTTGACTCTCTGTTTTCTTAGGTTTTTCCATGGGTTATTAAATGATTGATTTTTTTTGCTTAATCGAATTATCAACCTAAAATAAGGCATTTTTATTTCTGAAGCACTATGATTCGTACAGATTATCCGGCTTGTCTCAGGATAATCTTGCACCAAAGACTTTCAATAAAAAATCCCATCCCACAAATACCTTTCATTAAAATTTTATTTTACCAAAAATATTATATAATTTACCAGAATATGATACAATTTTAACCCTAAAAACTAAACCTATGCAACTCCAAAATATCCTAACCAAGCCACCATTGTTATTTCAGTCGTTAACTGACATCGCTTATTTTCCATTTTTTTGTAACAAAGCATAACTTTCCAAGGCCCATCAGGTCTGATTATAAACCATAATCCTCCAAAATTAACGTACAAAGAAACTAATTATGCTACCTGCTTTGGCAGGCCGGTTACGTATGCGTAAAAATGCAAACGTTCTCATTTTAAGGATTTATAAAATACAACCTAAAAAACCTACGCTAAAGTCATTTTTATGAACAACTATATCGATTCAGGTTAACTGACCTTTTCCTTTCCAATAGTTTTATTTATTCATAATTAACACCAAACCTATGTCTAAATTATTATCCAATTTTAAATTGGGGGTGATACTGCTATGCTTTTTTGTGAGTGTCAGCGCCCCTTTTCCAAATGCCCTTGGGCAATCAATTCAAGTAACCGGAAAGGTTACGGATGCTGAAAATGGAGAATCCATTCCGGGTGTAAGTATCTCCCAAAAAGGGACGACAAAAGGCACCATTACCGATCTGGACGGAAACTACAGCCTAGAGGTAAGTGAAGACGCTACACTGGTATTTTCATTTATCGGATACGCCACCCAAGAAATACCTTTGAACGGGCAATCGACGGTCAATGTATCCATGGAAACAGACATTACCGGGCTGGAAGAAGTCGTCGTAGTGGGATACGGCACGCAGAAGAAGCAAGACCTTACAGGAGCCGTTTCTGTGGTAAAGATGGAGGAAATGACCCAACAACCCAGCCCCCAGCTCACCAGTCAGCTTCAAGGAAGGGTATCCGGAGTAACCATCACCGGCTCAGGCCAACCCGGCCAAGCCCCTGAAATCAAGATTCGTGGTGTCAACACCTTTGGTAATAACACCCCGCTATTCATTGTGGATGGTGTACCCACCCCCAATATCAACGACATCAACCCTAACGATGTGGAGACCATGCAAGTCCTAAAGGATGCTGGTGCTGCCTCCATATACGGTTCAAGAGCTGCCAATGGTGTCATTATCGTCACCACCAAAAAAGGAAGGGGAGATGTAAAAGTAAACTACAACATGTACATCGGCTCCCAACAAGTCCAAGGAGGCAATCCATGGGACATCCTTTCCTCCCAAGAGATGGCAGACCTTAAATTCATGGCCCTCAGAAACACCAATCCAGGCGGAACCATCAATGACGATCAGTATGGCAGTGGCCCTGATCCTGTACTGCCAAATTATATTGCACCGGTAGGTGCGCAAACAGTCGATGAATCCCTCTACAATGTCAACCCTTATTACACCGATCCACAAGCACTTGACAACTTCTACCGAATTGTAGAAGCCAATAAAACCGGCACCAATTGGTTTCAGGAGATCTTTGCACCGGCACGGATCCAAAGTCACAACCTTTCTGTAAATGGAGGAAGTGACAAGGGTAGTTATTTCTTTTCCATGAGCTATTTTGACCAGCAAGGTACGTTGACCAACACCTACCTCAAACGCTACACGATACGGTCAAACACCTCCTATAACGTAACAGATAACATCAGAATTGGCGAAAACCTGACCTATTCCATCTCAGAAAACCCCACCATCGACAACCTTACAGAAGGAAGTGCGATTGGCATGGCTTTCAGACAGCAGCCCATCATTCCAGTCTATGACATCATGGGTAATTTTGCGGGATCTTTCGGATCAGGTTTAGGGAATGCCAAAAACCCCGTAGCCATCCAAGAGAGAACCAAAAACAACCGTGGGGTGGCATCCAGGCTTTTTGGAAATGTATTTGCGGAAGTGGATTTCCTGGAGCATTTTACCGCCAGGACGAGCTTTGGCGGCCAGTATTACAGCAATACCTATAACCGCTTCCAATTTCCAGAGTATGAAAACTCCGAAAACCTTAATGTAAACCAATATACGGAAGGGGCAAATTTCAACTTCAATTACACCTGGACCAATACCCTGACCTACAAAAGGGAATTTAACGAACGCCACGACTTGACAGTATTGTTAGGCACCGAAGCCTACAGAAACAACGGCAGGGACATGGAAGCATTCACCCAAGGGTATTTTTCTTTTGATCCGGACTATGTCACTTTGACCAATGGTTCAGGCACCCAACAACACTCCAGCTCAGTTTATAAAGATGCGCTGTTTTCGCTATTTGGAAGAGTGGACTACACCTACAATGACAAATACATCCTCAGTGCCACGGTCAGAAGAGATGGTTCTTCCCGTTTCTTGAACGAGCAATATGGCGTCTTTCCAGCAGTCAGTGCTGGCTGGAGAATTTCAGAGGAGGAATTTATGCCAGAAAACAGCTGGGTCGATGACCTTAAACTTCGCGGCGGTTACGGCCAAATGGGCAATCAGCTCAATGTAGCTCCCGGCAATGCCTACTCTACCTATGAGGGCAACAGGAACGCATCCTATTACCCCATCGATGGCAGCAACTCGACGATCCAAGAAGGTTTTCAGGAACAAAGGATCGGAAACCCCGATGCCAAGTGGGAACGCAACATAAACTCCAACATCGGGATTGACGCCAGCTTCTGGCAAGGCAAAGTCCAACTGACCCTCGATTACTATAACAAAACCGTAGACGACCTGCTCTACAACCCTGAGGTCATCGGCACCCAAGGAGCAGCAGAACCTCCATACATCAACATCGCCAAAATGACCAACAAAGGGTTTGACATGGATGCCAGCACTTACTTCAATTTGGCCACGGACCTGACTTTTACGACTACCCTTTCATTCACTACCTACAGCAATGAAATCGTGAAAATTGCAGATGGCGTACCGTATTTTGACCAAGAAGGCAGGAGGTTTAACGGAAGCAATATCATCCGAAACCAAGTGGGACACCCCGTAAGCGAATTTTATGGCTATCAAGTAATCGGTTTTTGGAATTCTGAGCAAGAGATCAGCGATGCCAATGCCTCTGCTGCAGAGGCCACGGGCGATTCAGAAGCAATCTACCAAGATGGCATTGGCTTGGGCAGGTTTAAATACCAGGACACTGACGGTGACGGCATCATCACCCCTGATGACAGAACGCCACTGGGCAACCCCAACCCTAAATTCACTTATGGTATCAACTTGGGGCTGGAGTACCGCAATTGGGATTTCAGCATGTTCCTGTATGGCGTAAGCGGAAATGACATCTGGAACAATGTAAAATGGTGGACGGACTTTTACAGCTCTTTCCAAGGAGCCAAAAGCCACACGGCCCTTTATGACTCTTGGACACCAGAAAACATGAATGCTACGGCCCCTATTCAGGAAACCACTGGCTCATTCAGTACAGCCGGTGTCCCCAACTCATATTTTGTCGAAAATGGGAGTTACCTGAGGGCACGGCAGACACAAATCGGATACACCTTTGACCAGGCATTCCTGGATCGCTACCGTATCGGAGGACTACGCCTCTACGCCCAAGCGGCCAACCTGTTTACGATCACCAACTACTCGGGACTGGATCCTGAGATATCCGGTGGCACGACCAGTTTTGGTATCGATGAAGGGCAATACCCCAACCAACGCCAATTCATCTTTGGCCTTAACTTAACGTTCTAAACTTGAAATTCTATAAGTTATGAAATACGCAACCATTAAATATTTTATACTCGGCATGCTACTCATCGGTTTTATGCCATCATGTTCGGAGGAATACTTGGACCAACCGGCCTTGGGAGCCTTGGGAGACGATGTACTGGCCACCCGTGACGGGGTAAACAAGCTGCTGATCGGCGCTTACGCTGCACTGGATGGACAAGGAGAAGGAGGCACAGACGCCCTTGGCGGTGGCAATGGCTGGGAAGCCGCTCCCGAAAACTGGATCTACGGAACCGTCGCAGGCGGCGAGGCCTCCAAAGGAAGTTTTGCCGGTGATCAGCCCGCTATCGACCCCATTGTCAACTTCTATTCCAGCCCATCCAACGGCTTCTTCAACACCAAATGGAAAGCCACATATGAGGGGATAAAAAGGGCTAACAATGTCCTCAAACTTATCCCAAATGTAGAAGAGCTGACGGACAGCGAGCGGCAAGATATCGCAGGACAGGCCAGGTTCCTACGTGGACATTTCTACTTTGAGCTCAAGAAGATGTTCAATATGGTCCCTTGGATCGACGAAACCACTGAAGACCCCAATCAGCCAAACGATCAGGATATCTGGCCGATGATCGAAGCGGATTTCCAGTTTGCCTATGAAAACCTACCTCCTACACAGCCCGAGTTTGCCAGGGCGAATAAGTGGGCGGCAGCCGCTTACCTTGGAAAGACTTACTTGTACCAGAAAAAGTACCAAGAAGCCAACACCATCTTTAAGGAAGTCATCGAAACAGGTGTAAACCCAGCAGGCACCAAATATACATTGCTGGACAAATTTGCAGACAACTTCGATGCCGCGAAGGAAAATAATGCTGAAACCATCTTTGACATCCAAATGGTGGCTAATTCTGGAACCGGTACCATCTCCAACTCCAACTCCGGAAACATGCTGAATTTCCCATACAACAGCCCGTTCAGGTGCTGCGGTTTTTACCAGCCCACTCAGAATTTGGTCAATTCCTTTAAGACAGACGCCTCCTCAGGCCTTCCATTCTTGGATAGTTATAATCAAAACCCCGTAAAATCAGACATGGGAATTACTTCCTCGCAGGATTTCGAACCGTACACTGGATCGCTTGACCCGAGACTGGACTGGACAGTTGGCAGACGGGGCGTACCTTACCATGACTGGGGCCATCACCCCGGACAAAGTTGGGTGAGGGACCAAACCTACGGCGGCCCGTACGCGCCCAAAAAGACCATCTATTGGCAGGCGACACAGGACCTTTATGCAGACCAAAGCTCCTGGGCTCCAGGCACGGCCATCAATGTCCACATCATTCGATTTGCAGATGTCATCCTCATGTGTGCCGAGACGGAAGCCCACCTGGGCAACCTGACAGAAGCCATGAATTTGGTAAACCAAATCAGAATGAGGGCCATGAATCCTGACGGATTCCTAAAGACCTATGTCGATGAAAGTGCTCCTATGGACGGATTTACCAATACCCCAGCTGCCAACTACAACATCGAATTGTACACAGCAACACAGTTTGGCAGTCAAGAAGATGCACTAAAGGCCATCTACTTTGAAAGAAAGCTGGAACTGGCCATGGAAGGCCATCGCTTCTTTGACCTGGTAAGGTGGGGAATCGCAGAGCAAGAGCTAAATGCCTATTTTGATTACCAGGGCACTATCACCCAAGATGTGAAAGATGGCAGCTTTAGCGCCCCCAAAAACAATTATTACCCCATCCCCCAACGTCAGATCGACCTGAGCGTTAAAGACGGAACACCTATGCTCAAACAAAACCCGGGGTACAATTAAGCAAAATCAGCTTTTGCATACAATACAAAAGGAGTCCTCTTAGGGCTCCTTTTTTTATATTAATTAAATATTAATTGTGAAGATTTGATTTAAACTATTCATAATGACACATCCTTATGGACAGGTAAATAAATAAGTACTTTTGGTATTCGTACAGCAAACGATAATTTTTTCAACTCCTTGCTTTACTTTTTCAAAAAGACGCTGATGCGAATCGGCGTCTTTTTATTTGCTGTACAATTAACTGTCAGGAATTCAGGATGGGCGAAAAAGTGGATCAAGCGGAAAAGTTGGGGCTGCCAGTTTTCTTAATGGCAAAACCCCCGATTCATAAACATGCCACAAAGGCACCAAAAGCATTTTGTAACCTGCTCTGAAAGGAATTTATAATTGTTTTGTACCCTAATGGCATATCATTGTCCAATAATTAAAGAAACCTATCATCCCCAGAAATACCGCTTGATCCTTTGTCAGCATCCAAAAATCTATCTTAATTCACCACCCGATGAATAAGAATAGGCAGTGAAGAAAACCTGTGTCTAACTTTCCTTGGGATTTGCAGGCTACAATTTCTTCTTAAACAGCGAATCCACGAACTCCGTTCTGTTAAAAATCTGCAAATCGGTCATCTTCTCGCCGACACCAATATACTTAACGGGAATCTTAAATTGGTCGGAAATCCCGATCACCACACCGCCCTTTGCCGTACCGTCCAGTTTAGTAATGGCCAGCGCGTTGATTTCGGTGGCTTTGGTAAATTCTTTTGCTTGAATAAAGGCATTTTGGCCAGTGGATCCGTCCAGCACCAATAGGATTTCATGCGGTGCATCGTCGATAAATTTCTGCATCACCCGCTTGATCTTGCTGAGTTCGTTCATCAGGTTGACTTTGGTATGCAGTCGGCCAGCCGTATCCACGATCACCACATCCGCCCCCATGTCCACGCCTTTTTTCACCGTATCAAAAGCCACGGAGGCGGGATCAGCATTCATGCCATGGGACACTACCGGGACGTCCACACGCTCGCCCCACAGGATCAATTGGTCCACCGCTGCGGCACGGAAAGTATCTGCTGCACCAAGCACTACGGATTTACCGGCATTTTTGAATTGGTGGGCCAGTTTACCGATGGTTGTGGTCTTGCCGACGCCATTTACGCCCACCACCATGATGACATAAGGTTTTTTGTCCTTGGGCAATTCAAAATTGGAAAGATCCTCTTCATTGCTTTCTTCCAAAAGACCAACGATCTCCTGACGCAGGATTTTATCCAGCTCGGCCGTATTGACGTATTTGTCTCGGGCCACACGTTCTTCGATTCGCTGGATCACCTTTATGGTCGTATCCACGCCCACATCGGATGTGATCAAAATTTCTTCCAGCTCATCCAAGACTTCATCATCCACCTTGGACTTGCCGATAACAGCCTTACCAAGTTTGGAGAAGAGGTTTTCGCTGGTTTTCTCAAGCCCTTTGTCGAGGCTTTCTTTTTTGTCTTTAGAAAAAAATCCAAAAATTCCCATAGTTGTTCACATCTTTGACCCGAATATAATCATAAAATCCCTCCCGAAACCAATCGAGAGGGATTTATCCTTTTTGCATTACGATTTTAGCAAGGCAATTATTTTGCAAGGGTATCCTTCACCTCAGTGGTAGGTACCATTTCTTCTCTGAAAGTGTACGCACCGGTTTTCTCAGACTTCACTGCCTTGATCACCTTAGCGTAAGTTACACCACCTTCTTTCTTCAGGGTTGCTACTACTTTCTTAGCCATATCTTTTAGGTTTAATGACAGCTTGCCGCAGCAAACCGTCCACTCCTTAAAACTTATTTAATTTCTTTATGAACCGTTACTTTCTTCAGGATTGGGTTGTATTTTTTAAGCTCCAATCGCTCAGTAGTATTCTTACGGTTTTTGGTCGTGATATATCTTGAAGTGCCTGGAACACCACTGCTCTTGTGCTCTGTACATTCCAAAATCACTTGAACTCTGTTACCTTTCTTAGCCATCGCTCTATCTATTTTTATTGGATTCGGAAACTTGTCCGCCGTGGTGGATGATTACTTAATGATAATGTGTCCTTCTGCTTGAGCCTCTTTCAAAACAGCACTGATGCCCTTTTTGTTGATTGTTCTCAACGCTTTTGAAGATACCTTCAACGTGATCCAAGCATCTTCCTCTGGCACGTAGAAATTCTTCTTGTGCAGGTTAGGATAAAACTTACGCTTGGTCTTGTTGTTCGCGTGCGATACATTATTACCTACTCGAGGTCTTTTACCGGTGATGTCACAAACTTTTGCCATGATATATGATCGTAATTTTTAAGACGTTTTTCTAATTGAGTTTGCAAATATCGGAAGTTTTCGGGAATTACCAAAAGAGCAACCAAAAATAATTGGCTAAACTATTGGGATTCATCCACCTGACAACAAAACCTTGCAAATTTTTCCTCAAAACAGGGCTACCAGGCAACATATTTGCTGCATTTATGGTAAAGCTGGTGTTTTTTCTACCTTTGTTATAAAGTAGAAAACCCAAATATACAAAAATTTAAAAGACTTAGCTCATGATGCAACCAATAACCTCAAGTCAACAAGCCATTGAGCTGGAAAACAACCATGGCGCCCACAATTACCACCCACTACCTGTCGTCCTTTCAAGAGGGGAAGGCGTTTTTATGTGGGATGTGGAAGGTAAAAAATATTATGATTTTCTTTCATCCTACTCAGCAGTAAACCAAGGACACTGCCATCCAAGGATCCTTCAAACGCTCACCGATCAGGCAGGCACCCTCACACTCACTTCCAGGGCATTCCATAATGACGTACTTGGACCGTTCGAAAAATTCCTCACCGAATATTTCGGCTTTGACAAAGTCCTGCCCATGAACACGGGAGCCGAAGGTGTCGAAACAGCCATCAAGATCGCCAGAAAATGGGGCTACGAGAAAAAAGGCATCCCCGAAAACGAAGGTACCATTATCGTGGCCAAGAACAATTTCCACGGCAGGACTACCACGGTCATTTCTTTCTCTAACGACGAAACTGCCAGGAAAAATTTCGGCCCCTATACGCCAGGCTTTGTCACCATCCCCCATGATGACATCGATGCCCTCAAGGAAGTATTGAATTCCTCCAAAAACATCATCGGCTATTTGGTAGAACCTATCCAAGGAGAAGCAGGCGTATATGTCCCCAAGGAAGGCTATCTCAAAGAAGTAGCCAAGACTTGTAAAGAACACGGCGTACTCTTCATTGCAGATGAAATCCAAACAGGTATTGCCAGGACGGGAAAATTACTTGCCTGCGATCATGAAGATGTAAAGCCCGACATGCTTATTTTAGGGAAGGCCATTTCAGGGGGATTCTACCCTGTATCGGCAGTATTGGCAGATGATCACATCATGGAGGTCATCCAGCCCGGGCAGCATGGGTCCACATTCGGAGGCAATCCCCTCGGAGCAAAAGTGGCCATGACCGCCCTAAATGTGGTCAAGGACGAAAAGTTGGCCGAAAATGCCGACAAGCTCGGCAAACTCTTTCGAAAACGAATGCAGGAACTTGTGGACAAGTCCGACCTGGTCAAGCTCGTGCGTGGCAAAGGGCTTCTAAACGCCATTGTCATCAATGACTCAGAAGAAAGCGATACCGCATGGAACCTGTGCTTGGCACTGAAAGAAAACGGGCTCTTGGCGAAACCGACCCATGGCAATATTATCCGTTTTGCACCGCCCCTGGTCATTACCGAAGAACAGCTTCACGATTGTTGTGATATCATTGAAAAGACCATATCAGATTTTAAATAATCCATTTTCAAAAGCCCGGCTCTTCTACAGACCGGGCTTTTTTATATCCATACCTCACAATCCCAGCAGGGTCTTGACAAGGTTTGACATTTACCATAAAGACATTCCCTTCTTCCCCCTTTCACATTAGCCACGTTGACAATAAGAGGCGCCGAGGATTTTATTAACTTTGCGCTGAGCAAAAAGAAATAACACCTATGTATAAAAGACCCCGCAGAAACCGAAAGTCGGCCGTCATACGAGGCATGGTGGAAGAAACCCGCCTATCCACGAAAGACTTTATCTTCCCCTTGTTCGTCATCGACGGCATCAATCAAAAGGAAGAGGTCGCTTCCATGCCCGGCATATTCCGCCACTCTACTGATCTTTTACTAAAGGAGGTAGAAGAATGCCTGAACCTCGGCATTAATGCATTTGATATATTCCCTGCTTACCCAGAAAGCAAAAAGGACAAAATGGCTACAGAAAGCCACAATCCCGACACTTTTTACCTCCAGGCCATCCACAAAGTCAAGACCACATTCCCTGAAGCATGCATCATGACCGACGTCGCGATGGATCCTTACAGCTCGGACGGCCATGACGGCATTGTCGAAGACGGCAAGATCCTGAACGACGAAACACTGGAAGTACTCGGCAAAATGTCCGTAGCACAGGCACAGGCCGGAGCAGACATCATCGGCCCCTCCGACATGATGGACGGTCGCGTAGGCCACCTCCGCAAAGCACTGGACAATGCAGGTCACACGGAGGTATCCATCATGTCCTATACCGCAAAATATGCGAGTGCCTTTTACAACCCGTTCCGGGACGCCTTGGACTCTGCTCCGAAAGCAGGGGACAAAAAGACCTATCAAATGGATCCTGCCAATCTCCATGAAGCCCTCATAGAAGCAGAACTTGACGAAGCAGAAGGCGCGGACTTCCTAATGATCAAACCTGCATTGGCCTATCTGGATGTCATCAGGCTCTTAAAGGAAAACTCCAACTTGCCCATCGCCGCCTATAATGTAAGCGGTGAATACTCCATGATCAAAGCTGCCCACGAAAAAGGATGGCTGGACGGAGAGAGGGCCATGTTAGAATCCCTGCTAAGCATCAAAAGAGCAGGAGCCAACATCATCCTGAGTTATTTTGCCAAAGAATACGCAAAGCTTCGCAAATAACACCTCTTCTACCAGAAACACATAAAGGCCGACCATTGTTAGATGGTCGGCCTTTATTTTTTAATGCATTCCTATCCAATTCACACCAAAATCAGAGAATTAGGTTGTTTTTTAAACCTCCCATGAATAAAATCATAAACCGTAATAAATTCCGGTAAACAAGATATACCCCATATTTTCAAAAAATCCCGCGCCACCATACCGGACATCACTCACTTTTTAAAATAAAAAAACAGTTATACACTCAAATACCCCACAATACCACCGCATTAACAATCATCTTAAGATAAAATTCTGAATTTATTTTAAAGTTTTAAAAACACCATTCATTTTCATTTTTCGCAAGTTTTTAAGGTTTTTAAGTTACAAAAATACCCATAAAACTTACTTTTTATGTTAATTTGTTAATTATTGGTTTGTTTTTTTACTTAAAAAATATCTACCTTTAGATCATTAAATAATCGCTAACCCATAAAAAATTTCGAAAAATAAGTCTACTTAAACATTCAACTGTATGAAATGGAGTTTTAATGACCTCGCTCAAGTGAGCACCGATGCTTTAGCACAAGGAGCAGATCTCTCAGCTGACATCACCCAAAACCTACTCACTACTAACAACGTGTGGATGATGCTATCCACCGCACTCGTATTTATCATGCACCTGGGTTTTGCAGGTGTGGAAGCCGGTTTTGGCCAAGCCAAAAACACGGTAAACATTCTATTCAAAAACACGGTGACTCCTATTATAGGAATTGTCACTTACGCGATTTGCGGATTTTTTCTGATGTATCCTGGATTTGACGTACCGGGATGGTTCGGATTTGACGGTGCCGGCTGGAGCATGTTCTGGTTTGCCCCTGAGAATGCTGATGTATCTGCCGACTATGCAGGTGCAGGTTACACCTATTGGACAGATTTCTTGTTTCAGGCGATGTTTGCCGCCACTGCAGCGACTATCGTATCGGGAGCCATTGCCGAGCGTGTAAAGCTGGGCGCCTACCTACTCTTTACCATCATATATGTAGGGATCGTCTACCCAATTATCGGAAGCTGGAAATGGGGCGGAGGTATGCTCGACAGCTGGGGATTCTACGATTTTGCAGGTTCCACGCTCGTCCACTCCGTAGGTGGCTGGGGAGCCCTTGCTGGTGTGATCTTGGTAGGACCACGTATTGGTAAATACGTAAACGGCAAGACCGTGGATAAGCCAGGCGCCAGTGTACCATTGGCCGTCATCGGGGTATTCTTGCTATGGTTAGGCTGGTTCGGCTTTAACGGTGGCTCCGTACTTTCTGCAGACCCTGCGTTGGTATCCTTTGTATTGGTGACCACTTCCCTTGCAGCTTGTGCAGGTGGACTGGGAGGCTTCTTGGCAGGTTACTTTGTATTCAAAAGACTGGACTTGGGAATGGTGCTTAACGGTATTCTTGCCGGACTGGTAGGCATCACCGCTGGCGCTGACGTAATCAACCCGGGCCCAGCACTCATCGTCGGTTTTGTAGCCGGTATCCTGGTAGTAATGTCTGCAGTAATACTTGACAAAATGCACTTGGATGATGTAGTAGGTGCCGTTTCGGTTCACCTTACCTGCGGTATCTGGGGAACCCTTGCCGTAGGCATCTTCTCCACCAACCCTGATCACAGCTTTTTGACACAGCTCACCGGCGTGGCCATCTGTGGCATCACCGCCTTCATCTGTGCCTTCGTCATCTTCTATGTACTGAAAGTAACCGTTGGTATCCGCGTGTCCGAAGAACATGAAAAAACCGGCCTGGATTCCCACGAGCACGGCATCAGAGGCTACACGATCGTGTACGACGAATAGAAAAAACAACCAACCACAACCACTATACAACCATTTACCCTGCCCATTCGCTTTCCGCCAATCAACCGCTTGGGCAGGGTATCTTATCCCTAATCCTAACAAATAACAGATAATTTAATTTCAAGTAAAATGAAAAAACTTCAACTACTAATTGTATTGTTATGTCTAGGTTCTCTTTCCACAGTGATGGCACAGGACCTATCCAAAGTCAGCATCTCAGGATCCGTAGATGCTTATTATAGAGCCAATTTCAATGCTCCTAACAAAGAATTGCCTGACGGTTCTTTCGTGGCACCAGCCACTTCATTTGCCAATAGACCAGGTTTTGCACTGGGCATGGCGAATATCATCACCGCTTACGAAGGCGAAAAAATAGGTTTCGTAGCCGATTTGGTCTTTGGTCCACGGGGTACAGACGCGGTCTTCAACTCTACCGGCAGCTCCAATATCGTCAACCAACTGTACATGTACTGGAATGTCAGTGATGCGGTCACCTTTACTTTCGGTAACTTCAATACCTTCCTTGGCTATGAGGTGATTTCTCCTGCTGCCAACTTCAACTATTCCACTTCATACATGTTCTCCTACGGTCCTTTCTCCCACACTGGACTGAAAGCAGATATCGCCCTGAGCGATAACTGGTCACTGATGGCTGCTGTAATGAACCCTACTGACTATACAGAATTCAACTGGGCAGGCACTTACACTGGTGGTTTACAACTTGGATACGAAAATGACAATGGAGGCGCTTGGTTAAACTTCCTTTATGGCGACCAAGATGGTAAATTGGACGAAGATTACCCCCTTACCATGGGCCAAGCATCAGGCGGAAGTACTTTCCAAGTCGACCTGACCACAGGTTTTGATGTATCCGAAATGGTTTATCTTGGTCTAAACGCCACTTACAACACTACTGCTGCCGGAGAAAGCTTCAATGGAACCGACATCGTAGATGAAGATGGTGATGGCTATGGCTTCTATGGTGTAGCCGGTTATGTACAGGCTTCCACTTCCGATAGATTCTCCCTAGGACTTCGTGGTGAATATTTTAATGTATTTAACAACGGCTTGGATGGTGTAGTAGGACTTGACACCGATGGTGACGGAAGCGTGTTTGCAGTAACCCTGTCAGGAAACTATAAAGTAGTAGAAAACTTTACCCTTATTCCAGAAGTAAGACTGGACTCCATGTCAGAAGAAGATTACTTTGTAAACAATGAACTTGCAGGTTCTAAAAGTTTGTCTTCATTCATGCTGGCAGCCGTATTCTCTTTCTAATTTTTTTCTGACAAACTGAAATTTTTAAATAAAAACCACGCGCTTTGCAAAAAGCCGTGGTTTTTTCTGTTTTATGCAAAAGGCAGTTTTTTAGGTTTACATTAATACCAAGAACCATCAAAAACCCACTAATTCTTAGCAGACAGATCACCTAAATACCCAACATACATAAACATATAAACCATATACCAGCATATAATTTTACATTAAAGGAAAATACTTTTATAAAAACCTGATTTTACTGAAACCTTTTTTCTTGAAATCCGATAAGTACAGTATAAGGAAATTAAGAACAAAACATAAATTATACGACGATGGTTAAATTAGCTGTTATGGTTGCTGCCGGTTTCTTTGGATTTGAATCGATTGAAGCGTTTGGGCAGGATAAAGAACGAAAAGAACTCAAAGGCCCAAAAGCAAAAAACTACAAGCCTTGGAAAGATCAAGCCAGAAAAGGCACGCTTGTAGTGGACATCAATGGTGAACTGACCAAAGGCCCCAAGGCAAAAAACCAAAAGTTATGGGAAAGGGATACGGAGAAAGTAGAGCTCAATACCGACCTCCAGCCGATCTCCAGACCTAAAGGACCAAAAGCAAAAAATCAAAAGCCCTGGGAGAATAATTAAGGGCAAATAGTTTTTCAGAAATTAAAAGGCTACCGATCTGGTAGCCTTTCTTATTTTAGGCACTTTATGGATTATAGGCAATTCACCATGGGCTTCACCCATGGCCACACATATATCGCCCCTCTGGCAGGGAAATCGCTTTTAAACCCTTTTTATGCATTAGGAATCGTAATGAGAGCTGAAACTACAAGAAAATCAGGCTGTTTGGAGATTGAATCATCCGCCGCGGCGGATGGTGAGATCGAAAACAGCAGCGAAGCGATTGATTTTGTCCGCCGCGGCGGATCAGCTCGTAATAGATAGGCTAATGCATAAAGCGGGCAGTGTCGTTTAGGTAAGAAGATTTTCCAATACGGATCGTTCATTGAGAAAATTATGGTTTTAATCCATCGTCTTTTTTTACATGTATAAAATGGATCCGCCTTGCAGCTATTGGGCGTTAAGAAATTAAAAAGCGGGTAGGCAAGAAGACAGGCTTGTTTGACGAAATACTAGCCAAAAAGAATATTGGCAGCTAGAAAAGGAGGAGTTTGCCTGCATGAGGGGAGGTTTTAATTTTAGGCCAATAGCTGCACACCTGTGCGCCGTGGCGTAGCGGCGGGGTTTTTTGGTTACTTTTTTGACCTGAAGCAAAAAAGTAACAAAGGTAATGAGGTGAAGACCATCTTGGAATTTAGCAGAAAAACAATAGAACCAATATTTCCAAATTCACACTAATTAAACGACATTGATAATGCGGGTTAAACTATTAACCTGAGCTCGACTTAATTTTAGTATAAAAAGCGTCATCGCAAACCCTTTTAAGGAGGATGTGGGTTGGAAAAGGGTGTGGCAATCCCGAATTACTGAGACTGCCACGGCTTCCACCCCTCATATCTCCCTCTAAGCCTGGCAGTGACGATTTTATAATCGAACTGAGGTTATTAGTAAAGAGATGTAAGCCTGAGCGGAGTCGAAGGCTATACGTTGGACCTCGACTCCGCTCGGTCTGACGCTTTTTGCCAGAATTAAATAACTTCATGGGGTAAAAGCGATTTCCTTGGCCCCTCTGGGGCTAGCGTTAGAGTGTAATCTTTCAATGCAGGCCCAACATGCACTTGGTGCCTTTGGGATTTTGTGGCATTTTGAGGTGGTATTTGATGTTATGAAACCAAAGAAGCGGGCTGGAAAAGACGCAGGTTTGCCTATCCAACTACTAGACAGACATGACGTGAATCAGCCAAAAAGCTGGTTTGCTGCTCAAATGGTTAAACTGACTACCTTTAGGGCTACTAAGCTTTTATTATCCACTAAACGTATTTCCAAGGTGTTGGTCCTGTGCCTTTACCTTTTCAAAATCCAAATATTGCTCCCAGAATGCTTCTTCAGGAAGTGCAGCTCTCAGATAGAGTTTCTCTTTCTTTACAGGATGGACGAAAATCAAGTGAAATGCATGTAAGTTGATACTTGCATCTGGATTGGGCTTGGAGAAACCATAACGCAGATCGCCACGGATAGGACAGCCCATCGCTGCCAACTGCACCCTGATCTGGTGTGGACGACCGGTCTTGGGGCGCACCTCCACCAACCAGTGGTCATTCAACTTGCCAAGTCGCTTGTAATCCAGCTCGGCACGTTTGGAACCCTCCGCTTCTTTATCATAAGCAGTGGTCACATTTCGGTTTTCATCTTTTTTAAGGTAATGGGTCAGCTTACCGATTTCCTCTTTCGGACGCTTTTTCACAATGGCCCAATACACCTTGTGAACCTCCCGTTTTTTAAAAAGCACCATCATTCGCTCCAGTGCCTTGGACGTACGGGCAAAAACCACCAACCCGCTGACTGGCCGGTCTATTCGGTGGACTGGATGTAGAAACACTGCCCCAGGCTTGTCGTATTTTTTGGCAACATACTCCTTACAGTAATCTGTCAACGTTTTATCCCCTGTATGGTCACCTTGGACGAGGACTCCGGCATGTTTATTTACCACCAAAAGGTGATTATCTTCATATACTACTGTGAACGGTTGCTTTGCCATATGTTGAGAAGTTAGATTTTAGATTTGAGATGCCAGACGACTTCCGGGTTATTTTATCAGCAATTCCAGTGACAAACCGGCTTTTTTTAGAATTCTGATGTAAAGTGGAATTCGATATCAGGATAATTGTCCTGGACCATCTGAAGCCAAGCCCTGGACTCTGCCATAAACACCAGTTTACCATCTTTATCATAAGCAATGTGCCGGTTCTTTGACCGCACAAACTCATCCAGCTGCTTCTTGTCCTTGCTACTGATCCAGCATGCCTTATAAAGGTTCATGGGAGCAAATTCTACCGTGGCATTATATTCATTCTTTAACCGGAATTGGATCACTTCAAACTGAAGTTGTCCCACAGTCCCGATAACCTTGCGCGATCCCATATCAAAGGTAAACAGCTGGGCTACTCCCTCTTCCATTAATTGCTTCAGACCCTTTTCGAGCTGCTTGGTTTTCATCGCATCCTTATTGATCACCTCCCTAAAAATCTCAGGTGAAAAACTAGGGATGCCCCTAAAGGTCAAGCGCTCCCCATCGGAAAGTGAATCACCGATCTTCAGGTTGCCGGTATCATATAAGCCCACGATATCACCGGGAAAGGCCTCTTCGATAATTTCCTTATCCTGCGCCATAAAAGAAGTCACATTGGAAAACCGGAGTGGCTTCGGTGCCCGCATGCTCTTGTAGGGTTTGTTTCGTTCAAATTTCCCTGAACAGATCCTCAAAAACGCAATCCTGTTACGGTGGTTAGGATCCATGTTTGCGTGGATTTTAAAGACAAAACCACTGAACTTATCCTCATCTGGACTCACCTCACGCTCGTCGGCATGTCGGCTCTTAGGCGAGGGAGCGATGTCAATAAAAGTATCCAACATCTCCTGAACACCAAAATTATTTACCGCCGAACCAAAGAACACCGGAGCAATCTCCCCATTCAGGTAAGCATTTTTATCAAATTCAGGATAGACACCTTCTATTAATTCCACATCTTCCCGAAGCTGGCTGGCATTATTATCGCCCACCAAGTCTTCCAACTTCGCATCCGACAGGTCTTCAATAGCCATGATATCGTCAGAAAGCTTACGCTGGGAAGGACGGAAAAGGTTAAGTGATCTATTGTAAAGGTTATAGACTCCTTTAAACGTTTTCCCCATGGAGATCGGCCATGAGAGTGGCCTTACCTTGATATTGAGCTTATCCTCCACTTCATCCAAAAGATCATAGGGATCACGGCCTTCACGGTCGAGTTTGTTGATAAAACAGATCACCGGTGTCTTCCGCATCCGACAGACCTCCATCAGCTTTTCGGTTTGGATCTCCACGCCCTTGACACAGTCGATCACCATGATCACACTGTCCACGGCAGTCAACGTACGGTAAGTATCTTCTGCAAAGTCTTGGTGCCCAGGTGTATCGAGCAGATTGATTTTGGTGCCTTTGTATTCAAATCCCATCACGGAGGTGGCTACCGAGATACCCCGTTGTTTCTCGATTTCCATCCAGTCGGATTTGGCATGGGTATCGATCTTATTGGATTTTACTGCCCCAGCGGTTTTGATCGCACCACCAAAAAGCAACAGCTTTTCTGTCAACGTCGTCTTTCCTGCATCAGGGTGGGAAATGATTCCAAATGTTTTTCTTCTCTGAATCTCCTTGGTCAAACTCATCTTTCTTCTGGCTCCTTTATTAGCAAGACGCAAAGGTAGTCGATTATATCGAAAGATGATAATTTAGCGAGCACTCCTCACATTATCCTTTGCGGTCCTTTAGCAACGGCCAATCAGTCTAAAAATGGGTCACGATCCACTTTAAACTCCGAAGAGCTCTCATTAGCTCCCCGAAGGACTATCCTAAAGGTCGTCCCTTTTCCTGGCTCAGATTGATGAACAAAAATTCTTCCACGGTGATAACCTTCTATAATCCGCTTGGCAAGTGTCAGCCCCAGCCCCCAGCCACGTTGCCGGGTGGTAAAACCTGGATTAAAAACTCGCTTAAACATGCTCTTGTCCATACCTTTTCCGGTATCGGTTATATCCACATGGACAAATTGCTCGCTTTCCTTAACAATATTAATATTGATCTGACCCTGACCCTTCATCGCGTCCACGGCATTTTTGCAGATATTTTCCACCACCCACTCAAAAAGCGATCGGTTCATCATCGCGTCCACATCCTCAGCATCACTGCTTAGGTCAATGCTCACTTTGCTGGAAACCCTTGGCCTCAGGTAACTCACTGCCTCCTCGATGACGGAATAGACATTTTCCTGTTTGATTACCGGAGCACTGCCGATATTGCTAAACCGCTCTGTAACCATCCGCAGCTTTGACACATCTTTGTCCAGCTCCACGATGACTTCCTTGTTTTCGTCCCAGACCGGAGAATTTTTCAAATAATCGATCCAAGCCATCAGGGAAGCTATTGGCGTACCTAACTGATGGGCAGTCTCCTTGGTAAGCCCTGCCCATACTCGATTTTGCTCCGCGATCTTTGACTGGTTAAACACCGCAAATGCCAACACACCAAATACCAAAATCACCGAAAGCTGCACATAGGGATAATACTTTAGCCGTGTCAGCAATTCTGAATTTGTATAATACAGGTACTGGTTGTCCAATATCTGAATAGGCTCATAGTCCATCTTCATCCGCAGCACCTCTGACCGGAGCTTCTCCTCGATATCAGCTTCTGTAGCATTCTTCTTGAAGGTAATATTTCTGTACTGCTCAGAGGGATTGCCAAAAGCATCTGCCACGATCACCGGGATGTTATGGTTCTCCTGAATAATGCCTTGGTGGATAAAAGTAAGGTTATCGGAATTGTTTGCCACATACTCCATGGCATTGGCATAGAGTGTAATCTGCTTTTTTTCCCGCTCCTTAAGCTCACTGACCAAGGTATTGGTATAATAGATCGAACCAATACTAATGATCAAAGAGGCAATAAAGATAATCCATTTAACCTTGCCCCTATTTTGATATAAATCCAGCGTGGCCAGATCTTGAAATTTATTCCTCATTAATTTATGTCACTGTTCCAATTAGTGGTAGTCTCTCCTACTATAACTGTCTAGGCTACATAGATATTATCTATTGCGAATAGTAATTATCAGTTTGACTGCCTTCCAAGATACCCGTAAATTCGAATAATTATTCAAATAAACAAAACATCTATACAATGGCAACTAACGAAATTGGATTAAAAGTAAAAGATAGCAAAGTCCTATCCGCCAAACTCAATAAACTGCTGGCAAACTACGAAATCTATTACCAAAACCTCAGGAACTTTCACTGGAATGTCTCCGGCCCTAACTTCTTTGAGCTTCACGCCAAATTCGAAGAATTGTACAATGCAGCAAATGAAGCCATAGACGAAACGGCCGAAAGGATCCTGACCTTGGGCGAAAGACCTTTGAGTTCATTCGCAGAATATATCGAAGAAGCGGCCATCAAGGAGGCCAAAAATGTAGCAGATCCTAAAAGCATGGTGGAAAATGTCAGGGACAACCTCAACACACTCCTAAGCCTAGAAAGGGAAACATTAGAAATCGCCAGTTCACAAGGAGATGAAGGCACCGTCACCCTGATGAGTGACTACATCACATCAAAGGAAAAAGTGGTTTGGATGCTTTCTGCTTATCTCAAATAAAAAAACAGAGGCTGCCGAATAATCGACAGCCTCTGTTTGTATTTAACCCGGATTATGCGTTGGGAATCGTAGTGAGAGCTGAAAGTGCAAGAAAATCAGTTAGTTTGGAGGCATTAGCGTAGCATCGCTACGGTTATGCCGAAAACTAAAGTGAAACGACTGATTTTGAAGCAGTTTCAGGTCGCAACAGATAGGCTAATGCATATTCCGGGTTTAATGTTTGAAATTTCGGCCTACTTGTCTGGACACAGCATATACTTTAGTTGTTTTGTCTGATCCACTTCCAGAGCATTTTGTAATTTACTTTGGTGCCATGAACCAAAATGCCAATACGGTAGATCTTTGCGGCAACCCAAGTGGTAAACAAGAACCCTATTATGAGCAGCACCATGGACACTGCCAAATCAAATAATGGAATCCCAAAACTCGCACGCCCCACCATCGAAATCGGCGAGGTAAATGGAATCACGGACAACCAAAAGCTCACATTGCTTTCTGGATCGTCAAGCACAAATATAAACAAACCAAAGTAACTCGCTATCAACGGGATGGTCACTGGAAACATAAACTGCTGGGCATCTCCAGGTGAATCTACTGCAGCACCAATAGCCGCAAAAAAAGCCCCGTACAGCAAATACCCCCCAAGAAAATAAAACAGAAATGTAAGCACCAACTCCACAAAGTCAATCCCTTGTATCACCTGAAACACTTGCATCATCTCACTGGATTGCATCATCGTCTGGGCAGCTTCGGGATTTGCCATTTCCAGCGCCTGCTGCTGAGGCATTTGCATACCAAAATAACCCATCACCACTGCAGATACTGTAGAAATAAGCACTATCCATATCAGAAATTGGGTCAGTCCCACGGCTCCTATACCGATGATCTTGCCCAGCATTAGCTGAAAAGGCTTTATGGATGAGACAAGTATTTCGATAATCCTACTGGATTTTTCTTCGATGACCCCCTGCATGATTTGGGTTCCATAAACAAAAATGAACGTATAAATCAAAATCCCCAGAAAAAAACCCAAACCGTAATTCACCCCTGCATTGGCCACTTTTTCATTGCCTCCTTCCTCTAAGGTAATGGACCTGATGGAAACCGGAGTTTTGATGTTTCTGATTACTTTTGGATCGATCCCAAGTTCATATAGCCTTATTTCTCCTATCCGATTGCTCAGCCTCTCCTCCAAGTCCCCCACCAAACCGACACTTGGCGTCTTTTTGGAATAGAAACGAATACCTTCAGGTGAATCCACCTCTACCTTTGGGATATACAAAAAACCGAAGCGATCACCATTTTGGACAAGCTGCTTGGCTTCTTCTTGTGGTAGAGAGGAATAGGAAAAAGCATATTCTCCATTGCTTTCTATAAAAAACCGGTCGCTTTCATCAACCACCTCTATGATCTTCAAAGCGTCTCCTCCTTCATCACTCAGCGAAATCCACAAAAACACGCCCAGTATCGCCGGGAAAATCAGTGGAGTTATTAGCGTAGCAAGTAAAAACGATTTCTTTCTGACCCTGGCCAGGTACTCCCGCTTGATCACCAAAAAAACCTTGCTCATTGTTCGTTATCTTTTACTTTTTGAATAAAAATTTCCTCAATCGTAGGAAGCCGTTCCTCGAAACCCACCACTTCTCCATACCCCATCATCTCCCGCAAGAGGTCATTTGGTGAGTCACTATCCAGCTTCACCTCAAAAGACGTTATTCCATACGCTAATTTACGGTTAAAGCACCTCTCCGGAAGAATGATGTCACTTCCCTGAAATTTCACCTTAAACACATTGGATCGGGATTGCTCTTTTATCTGCGAAAGGGGGCCGTCCAGTACTTTATGGGATTTATTGATCATGGCAATATGGTCACATAACAGCTCCACAGACTCCATCCGGTGTGTGCTCAGCATCACAGTGGTGCCCTTTTCCTTCAGAGCCAACATCTCGTTTTTGATGACTTCCGCATTGACCGGGTCAAAACCCGAAAAAGGCTCATCCAGAATCAAAATCTCCGGATCGTGGATCACCGTGGCGATGAACTGCACTTTTTGGGCCATGCCCTTTGACAGGTCTTCTATCTTCTTTTCCGACCATGCTTGAATGTCCAGTTTCTTCAGCCAACCACTCACCTTTGTCTTTGCATCATACCCACTCAGCCCCTTTAACCGGGCAAAGTAAATCAGCTGGTCACCCACTTTCATTCTTTTGTAAAGACCGCGCTCTTCCGGGAGGTATCCGATACTCTTGATATGCTTGGGACTTAACGGCTCCCCTTTGAGGTAAACTGCGCCACTATCACCGTCAATAATTTGATTGATGATCCGGATCAAGGTCGTTTTTCCAGCACCGTTGGGCCCGAGCAGGCCAAAAACGCCTCCTTCAGGCACAGCCAAATCCACGTCAGTAAGAGCTGGCTGTTCGCCGTAGCGTTTATTTAATCCATCTATTTTAAGAATATCCAAGAATTACGTGATTTAAACCCATGAAATTAACAACAACAAAAATAAGGGCTAATCCCTAATCACCAAGGTATTCTGCTACTTTAAGACCAAAGAGCCAACAGACACATCAATTTCAAAAGTAATCAGGTTTTTAGCATCTTCTTGGTAGCCCTTGCTGGCATACACTTTATCACTGAGCTCTTTAAGGTAGCTGGGGAGTTTCTTTCGGCACATGGCCGTAGAGTTTATTTTCACCAAATAAGGGTATTGAGGCGCCGGGAGTAAAATATAGACAGCCCCAGCACCTACTGTAGTCTTGATATGGCAAGGTTTTTCGCCCTCAAAATGATCTTCAAAATCCAGGTTTACCTTCCCATAGTTCACTTCGAAAATCATATTGCTTGCATTGGCTTGGGTGACATTCACACCGTCAACGGTGCCCATGTTTACCTTTACCATCATTGTGTCCATTTCGGTCAGGTTTGCCCCTTTCTTCCTGTAATTAAGGACCACGTCTGCCGTCGCCGTGGTGATTTTGCACCGCTTGACCTTTAGATTGCTCAGGTCCACATTCGCCTGGCCGATGCCAAAGTGCAGATCAAGCAAGTATGCATACTTATCGCAAAGCCCCACTTCCCAAGTATGGTCAAAATCCCCTTCACTCGTAGCAAAAAGTTTTGAAGAGAGGCTTTTACCAAAGCTCTCCTGCTCCACATCTGAATGGTTAAGGTCTGCTGTCAGTACACGATCCTTTATACTGTATGCAAAATCAGGGAGGATATTTACCTTAGAAAGGTGAGAATGGATCATAATGGGGTCATTTATGTACATCTTATCGATGTCCGAAACCCCTTTGTATGACGAAAAATTTAGTTGTACTACATCAAACCCTTCATTTTCCTCTACCACAAACTCTTTTACAATTTGGGCCATTGCTACCACGCGAAGCATGGACGTAAAGAAGATGATTAAGCACAATCTATTCAACATACGAATAACCTACGGCGTGTTGCTAAAAAGGTTGGCTTAGTCAAAAAAAAAAGCCGGAAAAAAATCCCGGCCTTCTTTGTGTCTCCTCTTTATATCTTAAACCCGCATTATGCATTAGCCTATCTATTCCGAGCTGATCCGCCGCGGCGGACAAAATCAGTCGCTTCGCTGCTGTTTTCGATTCTACCTGGCGGTAGACAGGTTCACCATCCGCCGCGGCGGATGATTCAATCTCCAAACAGCCTGATTTTCTTGTAGTTTCAGCTCTTATTACGATTCCTAATGCATAAAACGGGTTAAAAGAATTCCTTCATTTTATCGAAGAATGTCTTTTCATATTTCCCTGGAGCGGGAATAAAATTCTCCGATTCCCTTAAGGATTCCAACTTTTCTTTTTCTTCTTTGGTAAGTTGCTGCGGTGTCCAAACATTTACATGGATGAGCTCGTCACCTCGGCCAAACCCATTGAGGTCTTTGATGCCCTTGCCTTTGAGGCGAAGGATCTTGCCGCTTTGGGTACCGGGTTCGAGCTTGATCTTCACTTTGCTTTCGATGGTAGGCACTTCTATGTGCGCTCCCAATGCCGCATCCACAAAATTCACATACAGGTCATAGACTACGTTATTACCATCTCGCTGTAGAATGTCATGCTCAATTTCTTCGATCACGATCAGCAAATCACCGGCTACTCCACCTGGAATTTCATTTCCTTTACCAGACATGCTGAGCTGTATACCGTCGGCCACCCCTGCAGGAATGTTTATCGGAATGACTTCCTCCTTAAGGATCAATCCTCTGGCATCTGCATGGTCTGGCTTTTTGTCAATGATCTGACCAGTGCCACCGCAGTTAGGACAAGCACTTGCCGACACCATCTGGCCGAGCATGGTATTGACTACCTTTTTCACCTGACCAGAACCTTGACAAGTCGAGCATGTTTTAAAAGACACGCCGTCTGCTACCACATGGCGCTTTACCTTGATCTTTTTCTCTACGCCATTGGCGACTTCTTTTAGATTGACTTTCAGCTTTACGCGGAGATTCGCTCCTTTTCGCATGCGGCGACCGCCTCCACGACCACCGCCAAAGAAGGATTCAAAGCCTCCACCACCACCGAAGATGTCTCCAAACTGCGAGAAGATATCATCCATGTTCATACCTCCACCGCCGCCAAAGCCGCCATTACCACTTACGCCTTGGTGGCCAAACTGGTCATAGCGCTGCTTTTTCTCGGGGTTACTGAGCACTTCATACGCTTCAGCAGCCTCTTTAAACTTTTCTTCGGCTTCTTCGTCTCCGGGGTTTTTGTCAGGGTGATACTTTAAGGCCATCTTACGATAGGCCTTTTTGATTTCATCTGCACCGGCTCCTTTGGAAAGCCCTAATACTTCATAATAGTCTCTCTTTGCCATAATATCTTAAGATCCAATGACTACCTTGGCAAACCTTACTACTTTGTCGCCAAGCTTGTAGCCTTTTTCCACCACATCTATTACTTTTCCCTTCATATCTTCTGAGGGAGCGGGAATCTGCGTAATGGCCTCTTGGGTATCGGCATCAAATTCTTTTCCGATCAAATCTTCCATCGCCGTCAATCCTTTTGCCTCCAATACCTTCAACAGTTTATTATAAATCAATAAACTGCCCTCCAAGGTCTTCTCGCCTCCAGCTTCTTTTTCCTCAGCTTTTATAGCTCTTTCAAAATCATCCACTACAGGAATCAAGTCTTTCAATACATCCTCAGAAGCTGTCTTGATTAACTCCAGACGCTCCTTGGAAGTCCTCCTCCTGTAATTTTCAAACTCTGAGTAAAGCCTTAAATATTTTTCCTTCAATTCCTGGCTTTCTGCTTTAAGTTGCTCCTCGACTGACAATTCTTCAGCAGGTTGTTCTTCTGCAGGTTGTTCCTCAGTCTTTTCTTCACTGTTCACAGCACCTTCTTCGTTTTTCACTTCTTGGTTTTGTGCATCTAATTGCTCTTCTGCGGCTAATTTTTCCTTATTCATATCTCCTTTTGAATAACTATCTTGCTCTAACATATGATATAGATTTCACTCATACTCCTGATCGAATATCAATTAGTTTGCCACTTTACATACCATGACAAACTGACATCATCCGACAATCGCCGAATAGACCATGTCTTTCAGCTTGTCCAGGTTATATTGGCTTACAGATGAAATGAAGAGACTTGGTACTCCCTCAGGAAGGTCATCACTCATTTCTTCCATCAATTCATCATCCAGCATGTCTGCCTTCGATACAGCCAAGATTCTTTGCTTGTCCAATAACTCAGGATTGTATTCCTTAAGTTCATTAAGCAGAACAGTATATTGCTCTTTGATGCTATCTGCGTCAGCAGGCACCAGAAACAATAAAATGGAATTTCGTTCTATGTGCCTCAAAAACCTCAGCCCAAGTCCCCGGCCATCAGACGCTCCCTCGATGATCCCAGGGATGTCGGCCATCACAAATGACCTGTCATCACGATAGCTCACCACTCCCAGATTCGGCACCAAGGTAGTAAAAGGATAATCCCCGATCTCTGGCTTGGCGGCGGATATGCTCGAAAGCAAGGTGGACTTACCCGCATTCGGAAACCCTACCAACCCTACATCGGCCAATAGCTTAAGCTCCAAGATGATCCATTCCTCTATCCCCTCTTCACCCGGCTGAGCATAATGGGGAGCCTGATTTGTGGAAGTCTTAAAGTGGTCATTGCCGAGACCGCCCCTGCCTCCTTTGGTCAAAACGACCTCTTCTCCATCTGCAGTGATCTCAAAACGCACTTCTTGGGTTTCGGCATCTTTGGCCACCGTACCTAACGGAACCTCCAACACAACATCCTCGCCGTCCTTGCCGCTCCTGCGGCCACCTTCGCCGCCCTTGCCGTTCTTGGCAATAATGTGCTTCCGGTATTTAAGGTGCAGCAGGGTCCAAAGCTGGGAGTTTCCCCTGAGGATAATATGCCCGCCTCTTCCTCCATCCCCTCCGTCAGGGCCACCTTTGGGAACGTGCTTCTCTCTTCTGAAGTGGGCAGCACCAGCTCCTCCCGCCCCAGACCTGGAGCAAAACTTCACATAATCTATAAAATTCGAATCTGCCACTTTTCTATTGCTTAATGCACTGAAATAAAAGAGGCTAAGAAAAACTCTTAGCCAATGTTAAATTTTCACAAAGGTACGATTATTTTCGATTTTAGTACTGATCGATTACCGCACAGATTTTACCGAAAATTTCGTCGATTCCTCCCACACCATGAATGGTCGAAAGCTTCCCTTGCTTTTCATAAAAAGAAGCTACCGGCAAGGTTTCTTCTTTGTACACTTTTATTCTGGTATTGATTTTCTCTTCATCTTGGTCATCTACCCTTCCAGAAGTTTTTCCCCTGTGACGGATACGCTCCTTCAGTTCATCCTCAGGCACTTCTAACGCTATCATTCCAGAAATACCCATACCTTTTTCCTCCAACAGCTTATCCAGCGCCTCTGCCTGTGCCACCGTCCGGGGGAAACCATCCAAGATAAATCCTTTTGCTCCTTCTGTGGTTTTGATTTTATCGTCCACCATGCCAATCACCACTTCATCAGGCACCAACCGGCCCTCATCCATATATTTTCTGGCCAGCTTACCCAAATCTGTCCCTTCACCTAGGTGCTTCCTGAACAAATCCCCGGTAGAAATGTGCTCCAAATTATATTTTGCAATAAGCTTTTCACTTTGCGTCCCCTTACCGGCACCCGGAGGGCCAAATAATACGATGTTTAGCATGATTTATAGTTTGGTTAATACAGTGTTTTAGGGAATCCCCTTCATTTTAGTTGATATATTTCTCTGAGGTTTCGGCCATAACCATCGTAATCCAATCCATAGCCGACCACGAATTTGTTTGGAATCTCAAACCCCACGTAATCTACTGCTACTTCTGTCAACAAGGCTTCTGGCTTTAGCAATAGACTGACGACTGCTATGCTGGCTGGTGACTTTGCCTGCAACAACCCCTTCAGGTGCTCCATGCTCCTACCAGTATCCACGATGTCCTCCACAATGATAATATGCCTATCCTGTACATCCTCCTTAAGCCCCACCAACTCCTGAACATTTCCCGTGGACTTCATCGCTTCATAAGAGGCGATCTTTATAAAGGATACTTCCAATGGAACCGACACTTCCTTCATCAAATCGGACAAGAACATGAAGGCTCCATTCAGAATCCCCAAAACGAGCGGACTTTTCCCATCGTAATCCTGGGACAGCATCCTTCCCAGCGCCTTCACCCGCACATCCAACCGCTCCTCTGACAGGTATGGCTCAAACTCTTTGTCTTTTACCTTTAGCATATTACAATAAAAAAGCCCCGACTCCAGGGCGCTACAAATATAGAAAATTTTCGTTTGTGCTTCCTAATTTGAAAGCCAAAGACTTAGCCTATAGGCGAGCCATCAGGTATTTGTACAATTGAATCATTGATTCCAGGTCTTTTAGTGACACTTTCTCATACGGTGTATGGACATTATCTTCGGCCGCACCAATAAAGCACCAATCCACTAAATAGGGACTCATCTGCACCTCTCGGCCATCACTTCCCCCAGCACCCTCCACTTCCAATTGGTACGGAACACCACTTTCTTCTGCTAGCCGGACTATTTTATCGGTAAATACTTTCCTTGGGATAAACTTATCCCTGAGGGATATGGCCACACCTTCATGGTGCCTGACCCCTTCTGTCACCCAAGTGATATCCGATATCAAAGCCTGCTTCACTTCCCACTGCTCATAGATGTATTTCATCAAAAAAGGAACACTTCCTCCACCATGTTCCTCATAGGTAGAGAAAACGATCACACCATCTTGCAGCTCCTCGCACAAGCGCAGTGCATTATAAACGCCCAATCGATTATCCAAGTAAGCTGCTTGTATAAAACCATCCTCCACGGAAATGTTTTGTGCATAGGACAAATTAGTGCCAGGGATGATCCCTCTCGGAAAATCATGTGTAACGTCCCCATCTTGAATCTTCACTTTACAGGCAATTGGCCCCATGGCATCCTCTCCGACCAAGGCATCGCCATCCTCCACATCTGGACCTCCTACCGGGACGAGCTGATTTTCATACCGACTGGTAAAGCCAATGGTATCCATGTGGGCAAAGACCGCTGTACGCGGATTTCCGAATTTTAAGATAATGTTATCATGAAATTCTTCTCCAAAAAAGACTTCAGGCATAACCTTCCAGCTGCTTCTACGTTTAAGCACATAGTCAACTATAAAAGCAGAAAAAGCATGTTCCTCTCCAGAAACCCCTCTTTTTTCGAGGATTTCAAATAGAAAATCAAGGTTTGGCATAGTTTATGAATGTTTATTTTCTGCAAATTTGGGATAATTTCTCCTAAAACAAATAGTGAAAAATTTATAGTTATTGAATAAAAAATTTACATTTGCATTACAGTTATTAGTTACTAAGTTTGGATTTAAATTAATTAAACACTTAATTTTGAAAAAAAATTTTTTTTAAATCATGAAAAAATTATTACTATCAACATTAATGGCTGGAGCGTTAGCAGTTGGAGCTAACGCCCAAGATGACTTCAACAAGTGGTCAATCGATGTCAATGGTGGGTTCAATAAACCTATGACTCCCATGTCACCAGGTTATTATTCCCCTTCCTTGAACCTTGGACATGCTGACGTAGGTGTTAGATACATGTTCAATGAGAAATTCGGTGCGAAAGTGGATTATGGTTTTGGTAAATATCAAAACGCTGATGAAACGCCATCTTTCGAAACAAATTACTACAGAGTTAACCTTCAAGGTGTTGCCAACCTTGCCAGAGTTTTTAACTTCGAGACTTGGACGAACACAGTTGGTCTATTGACGCACTTTGGTGCTGGTTTCGGAAGAGTAACTCCTCAAGAAAACGAATGGGCTGACTTCAAAGACGATACGTATAACTTCATCTTTGGCTTCACTCCACAAGTTCGACTTGGCAACAGAGTTTCCCTGAATGGTGACATCAGCATGTTGATCGCAGGCCGTCAAAATGTCGCCACCGATGGACATACTTCTATCAACCCTGGCGATCCTGGCTTCTACGGTGCCAATGCGGTATCTTGGACTGGTACATTGGGACTTTCTTTCTACCTTGGCGGCAACGATGTTCACGCTGACTGGTATGTAAGACAATCTCAGTATGCTACCAAGGACGAGCTGGAAAGCCAAATCGGTGAGATCAAAGATATGTTGAAAGACTCTGACGGTGATGGTGTACCTGACTACTTGGACAAAGAGCCTAACACTCCTGCTGGTGCAAGAGTTGACTCTCACGGTAGAACACTTGATTCTGACGGTGATGGCATCCCTGACCACTCTGACGACTGTGCTTTTGTTCCAGGTCCTGCATCTAACAATGGATGTCCTGTAGAAGAGGTTGACGAAACTGACTTCTTCAAGAAAGCTATTAACGAAGGCTATGTAAACGTTTACTATGCATTCGACAGTGCTAAGCCACTTGGTTACTCTTCTTCTTCAGTTAGCTATGTATCTAACTTCTTGAAGAGAAATCCAGGTGTAAATGTTGAGATCAAAGGTTATGCTGACGAAATCGGTCCTGACGATTACAACATGAAATTATCTGAGAAAAGAGCTAAAGCTGTTTACGACCTGCTAGTAGCTGCTGGTATTGATTCTTCCAGAATCTCCTACAAAGGATATGGTGAAGATACTAGCGTAGATAAGCAATCTGCAGATGCTCGTCAGCTTGCAAGAAGAGCTTCCTTCGAAGTTCAATAATAAAAGCTTAAAGCATTATTTAAAACCGGCCTTTTCAGGTCGGTTTTTTTTTGCTTATTTTTGGGCTATATGTTTGTACTTACCGACCAAAACTCCATTGCCAACCATTATCTGGAAGGCCTCAGGGACATCTCCCAGCAAAACGACCGCCTAAAATTCCGTAGAAATATGGAGCGTCTGGGAGAGATATTATCGTACGAACTTTCTAAATCCTTAGAATACGACACCCATACGATCACTACACCACTGGCGGACACTCCTTCCCGTAAACTCAAATCTTCCCCGGTGATCATCGCCATCCTTAGAGCTGCAATCCCTTTTTATAATGGAATAGTGAACTATTTTGACCAAGCAGATAGTGGTTTCATCGGCGCGTTCAGAAAGGAAGGCACGACTGATAGCGAAGTAGAGATTGACTTCAGCTACCTGGCCGCTCCAGAAATAGAAGGAAAGGAGATCATTTTGGCAGATCCTATGTTAGCGACAGGAAAATCACTGGTCACCAGTGTCCAGCAGCTATTAAAAAATGGCACCCCTAAAAACATCCACATCGTAGCAGCTATCGCTGCACCTGAAGGTTTGGAGCACCTAAAATCCCACCTCGGCCTCCCCTATCAATTATGGCTTGGTGCCATCGATGAAAAGCTCAATGAAAAAGCCTACATCGTCCCTGGGCTAGGCGACGCTGGTGATTTATCTTTTGGACCAAAACATTAACTGATTTTGATTTACGCGTTGATTGTTATAGGCTTTCTCATCCTTTTAGCTGGTGGAAAAGCTTTGGTAGATGGTGCATCAGCCATCGCTGCCAAGTTGGGCATGAGTCCCGGGCTTATTGGAATGACCATCGTGGCATTTGGCACTTCTGCGCCCGAATTGTTGGTCAGCGTCACTGCAGCACTAAAAGGCACAAGTGACATTGCAGTAGGAAACGTAGTAGGCTCCAATATTTCTAACATCTCCTTGGTCCTTGGAATCTCTGCACTGATATACCCTATAAAGCTGAATTTTCAAATTCTTAAATTTGACTACTTGTTCACTTTGTTCGCCACGATCTTATTTTATCTACTGGCATTGAACAATTGGATATCCCTTTGGGATGGCATTATCCTCTTCTTACTATTAATTCTTATCAATTGGTTTTACTTCAAAAAGTCCAATCAGCTTCCTGAGGAATTTTCTACGAAAGAGGCTGAGAAAGCCAAACATGAACCTCATCTAAAATCCATCGGCTATATCATAGCAGGGATTTTGGGACTTTATTTTGGAGCGGAATTACTTGTCAACAATGCCGTGACGCTAGCAAAAGAATATGGTGTTAGCGAACGCATCATAGGCGTAACGATCATTGCGATTGGAACCAGTTTACCTGAACTAGCGACCTCCGTAGTGGCTGCGCGAAAAAAAGAAACCGATATCGCATTAGGAAACATTTTAGGCAGCAATATGCAGAACATTCTTTCCATAATTGGTGTTACTGCTATTATAAAGCCGATTGAAGTAAGTGACCTATTTCTTTCAACAGACTTCCTTTGGATGATTGGTTTTACGGTGTTACTGTTCCCTATCATGAGAACTAGCTATAAAATCAGCCGACTAGAAGGCGGTATTCTACTTGTTGTTTATGGATTGTACCTAATATTTCTCCTGTGAGCCAAATGCTTGAATATATTCTCCAGTTCCTAGCCATCTATGTCGTTTGCCTATTCAAATTCATTGGAGGCCCATTACTAGGCAATGCTGCCCAATACAGCATTTTTGAAATTATTTTGGTTACGGTCTCCGGCATGATGACCAGTGTAGTCGTATTCACCTTTTTAGGGGAGTGGATCAAAACAAACTGGACCATCAAAATCCGAAAGAACAAAAAGAAATTTACCCCAAAAACAAGGAAGATCATTCAGGTATGGCAAAAATTCGGCGCAGCAGGTGTCGCAGCCATCACCCCCCTCGTGCTGACGCCTATAGGAGGAACTATACTTCTGACATCCTTTGGCGTAAAGCGTAGAAAGATTTTCTCCTATATGTTGCTGAGCGCGATCTGCTGGTCTTTCATTCTGGGAATGTCCATCAATCAACTGATGAAAATCCCCTTTTTGAAACAATTAATCGGGTGATTCCTCATCAGGCAACATTTCGATGTCCTGAATCAACACTTTCTTTGCAATCCCTTTGCCGGTAAGGGTAGCGGCCAATCCCCCCAAGGCAGTTTCTTTGTATTTGTTTTCCATACTGGCACCTATCTCTCCCATTGCTTCCACACATTCATCCACAGGAATCACCCCACTGACATCCGATAGGGCGATTTGTGCAGAACTATTGGCAATGGCCGCTGCACTGGCATTTCTCACCACACAAGGTATTTCCACAAGTCCCGCAACAGGATCACAGACCAATCCCAACATACATTGGATCGTAATCGCCACGGCATTAAAGACCTGGTCTGTATTACCTCCCAAACAATAGACCATTGCTCCTGAAGCCATCGCAGCAGCTGACCCCGTCTCTGCCTGACAGCCTCCCACGGCTCCAGCCAAGCTCGCATTCTGTTCAATGATCAAGGCAATTCCCGCACCGACCAAAAGTCCCTCTAAGACCTTCTGATCCTCCAGTCCGTGGATTTCCTGTAAAGTGTAAAGCGTACCCGGTAAAATGCCCGAGGCACCTGCCGTAGGTGCTGCTACAACCCTCCCCATACAGCTGTTCACCTCCTTCGCTGCCAATGCTCTTGAGATCAGTCGTTGGAATTCGGGAGACAGCACGGATAATGGATTGTTATATACTTTCTTTGCGCCATTGTTGATCATACCTGACCGGGACACCATCTCCTCCTTGAGGCCTGTCTCCACGGCATCTTTCATCACATGGTAAGCATTGAGCAGTCCTTCCCATACTTCCTCTTCGGGCTTGCTTCTCTGCTCCTTCTCATACTCCATTACAGGGGTATATAAAGGGACCTCCTTTTCCTCACAGTATGATTTCCATCCATGAAAAGTTTCAAATAGGTAACTCATTCTCTTCGGGTTTATATTCAACTGTCAAAGTTCCACATTGCTTTGTACAAAACAAATTCCAATGATTAAATCTTTCCTTAACACAAGCCCCACGGAAATCAGCTCTGATTCCTCTTTCCCAATCCAACCCTAAAAAGAGCTCGAGAAGTACTGGACTAGGCTCTCGGCCTTCGATCAAGAAGAAAATCCGGAAATAAAGATCAGTTTGCAGGCCTCTTTGGACTGAAAAAATCCAAGGTGATTTTCCTTTGGAACGAACCCTAAAAAATATCGGTAAAGTCCTCATAATCTACGGCACCTGCTGGCTAGCAATACCAAGTACATTCCCCCAAACTTTTTGGCCTGATCCAAAAAGCCTCCTACTCATAGGAGCAGGAGGCTTACATTGTATGTTATTTACAGCTACCTATCAATCAACACTTTCTATCTCCGCGGTGAACAATATTGGCGTAAAGGGCCTAAGAATGACAGAAAGAAAGCCCTTTTCATAATAGTCCTCCCGAATAGCATCCGGTAATACTTGAGCGGTATTGCCAAACGCAGATGCCGACGGTGAAATAATCTCCACTTCAGCCCCTTCATGAAGGTCTTTGAAGCCAATATTGAGGAAATCGTAGTTGTCATCATCACCTAGATCCGTGGTCACGGTATTATCGGTCACCTTAGAAAAAGGATCTTCTTCTCCAAGCGCAAACATCTCAAATGTAAACCTAAGGGTATTTCCGTTCTTGCTTGCTTCGGATGATTCATCGCCGGCATCCAAAATTCTTACATAGACACCATCTTCCACTTCTTCAAATCCCTCCAGGTTTTCTTGGGAAATGTACTGCTGAATCATATCATCCTCCATGGCCGCAACCTCTTGGGGAGCGTAAATTTTCTCAAAATGCACGGTGATTTTCATGTTGGCATATTGAGGAATCAACTGCCCATAGCTATAATCCGAATAGGCCAAATATGACGGCACATAAAGCACCACTGTCTCCCCTAGCTCAGCCATGGCCACAGCAGAGTTTATGGCTATAGGTGCTAAGGTTTGCTGTTCTTTGTCATACTTGAACTTGATCGGCTCACCATCCTCCTCGGTATGCGAATCGATAAAGGCTCCATCTAGTGTCTCCATCTCATAATAAATCCCGATGATGTCTTCATCATTGAACTTCTGTCCATCTTCGACATCTTCTAGCAATTCAAAATAATACCCTGCACTGGTTTTCTCCGCATCGATACCATTTTGACCGATAAAGTCAGCAAGTTCTTGGTTTTCCCTTTTGACTTGTTTTTCATACGCTGTCTCTTCATCATTCAGACACGATGACATCGTGGACATTAGCGACATTGCAATTGCCGCAGTTAAAACTCTTTTCATGTGTTGGTTAGTTTATTTATTATTTTTTGAACTGAAAATTCATTCTCAAATTCACCCCTCCAATGGAAAACTGCTGATTGGTAAAGGTTAAGTTGCCGAGAGGCAGCTTGTAGTATGGCTCAATGGAAAGAAACGTTCCATTGCTAAGGTTATACTCATAACCAAAAGATAAATTCAGCATTTTTCCAAGATCCACATTGGATTGCTCACTGCCTGGAGAATATTCCTGGGAATACTCTTGTATGGACTCACTGAATTGTAACGCCCCAGCAAAATCCTCTGTAAACTTGGATTCCACCGCAAAGGTTTCCACTCCTGTTTGGTCAAAATAAACCATGCTGGAAAGCCCGGTAATCACGAACACATTGGCCTTCTCCTTGTCCATCACCTTATACTTAATGTTTATAGGGATATCCAGACCATAGTAACTCATGGTATATTCAGATCCCAAATAATCATTGGTGACAGTATATGAAGCCTCATTCGGCGCCGCACTGCTCATCGCACGCATCTGCATGGATTCAGGAAGCTTGTTCAGCGTCTCCGGCTCAAATTGCTGATGGGCATAATTCACCCCTACATCAAGCTTGATCCTATCGCTAATGGAAAATTCTGAAACTACACCAGCACCTAGCTGCATACCAGACGTGGAACTAGAGGCTGCCTGTGGCCCTGCTTGAATACCCAATCTGAAGGGGCTTTCCTTTCCTTGATCATTCTTGATGATCGTATTGGTATTTTTTACATCTTTCTCACTGCTTTCACTCTTCTCGCCTTCTTTCCACTCATCCACCCAATTTTGGGCGACATTTTCATCCATATAGGATTTTTTGGATTGATTGCTTTGGGGTGTTGCGTAAACGGACTGATCCACATACTCCTGTGGCTTCCCGTCCAAATGAGCTGTCATCCTAGTAATGGGGTAAGAAGGAAGTACAAGATTCGACTCATCGGTATCGAAATCAGCCTTCCTCGACATGGCAATAGGTGACGCCATCTCTCGTGATCGACTTCCATTGTCGCTATTTACCTGCTCAGTGTGCTCCAGAGGTGGCTTGGGGACAGTTGCCAAGGCCGGCTGCTTAATTTCTTCCGTCTGCTCTTTGGTAGAATCATCGATGGGTTTTAAGATCTCATCCAGCTTCTTGCTTTTTTGGGCAATACTTCCCTTCAGATCGGTCACACCTTTTTCAATCTCCTTTTCATAGGGGTAGAACACAAACAGCAACGTCAGCGACGCAGCTACCGTGGACACAATAAATGGCCACAACACCAACTTTTTACGCTTTGTCGGTTTGTTAAAATAGACTTGGGAAAACTTCTCCCATTCTGCCTGATCAAAACTCTCTTCATGGTGAACGAAGGAGTCCTTGATCCTCTCCACAAGCCGCTTATCGAACTGCTCCTTCATCTTTAATTCTGTTTAACTCTGTTATCTTTTCTCTTAATCGCTGTTTGGCACGTGCCAGGTACGTCCTGCTCGTACTGGCAGGAATATCCAAAGACTCTCCAATCTCGTTGTGATTGTATCCTTCTATTTCATACATATTGAAGATGATTCGCATCACCTCTGGCAAATCCCTGAGGGCTCCAAGGATGTCTTCCTTGGATAACTCATCGATAATGGAAGCATCATAGGTCTTCGCAGATGCCTTTTCGATCTCCATCACCGCATAGTGCTTGACATTCTTTCGGTAATAGTCTATGGAAGTATTGATCACAATCCTTCGGAACCATGCTTTAAAGGAGCTACTTTCCGAATACTGTTGGATTCGGTCAAACGCTTTCATAAAACTGTCGTTCACAATTTCACATGCCTCTTCACGGCTATTGGAATACCTCAGCGAGATACTCATAGCATACCCGTAAAAATGCTTATAGAGCATTTCCAGGGCTTTGGGCTTACCATCTTTGGCTTCTTGAATAAGGTATTGGTCCAATCGACTGGCTTTTATATGCTATGTTTACTTTCAAGACGACAGCTGATCAAAAAATGCTACAAGCTTTTAAAAAAAAAAATATTCACCTATCGGCCTATCCATGTCCCCACTTACATTTACAGGATAGATACAATTGGCTATTAACCCGTAATTGCTTACTAATCAGTTGCTACGCATCCCAACTGAATTCCTTGACGCTTCGGATCGAATGATAATTCCTAATACATCATCCCCATTAAAAATCAAAGTTTACCGTCTGTGCCACCTCTTCCGAAAGGCTCAAAGCCACAGGGCAGGTTTTTGCGGCATTCTTTAACTTTTGCAATAGTTTTTGATCATCCGATGGCTTCTCCCATGAAAAGTCAATAATGATCTCTTTGATCTTTCTGGGGTTACTGGCCATTACCTTGGTCACTTCCCAGGTTAACCCCTCAAGTTCCACTCCTTCCCGCTGTGCCACAATGCCCATAATGGTCACCATACAGCTCCCAAGGGCAGAAGCCACCAAATCAGTAGGAGAAAACGCTTCTCCCTTACCGTTGTTATCCACTGGGGCATCAGTGATGATCTCCCTGCCTGATTGCAAATGCTGGGAACTGGTTCGGAGATTTTCGAGGTAGGTGCTTTTAATAGTAGGCATAAACCTTTATTTTTATTTGAAGTTATCTAACATATAGAACAAAATTAGCGTATAATTCCTTAGAACATATGACAAAAGGAACAAAATATCTTATCCTCTTACTGTTGCTGGCCGCCCCGCACTTTTTAATGGGGCAAGGCAGAGAAGCTGGAGACTATGACTATGACAAAGAAGTGCTCTTCGGTATAAACAAGAACTTCAACGGAGGGCTGATCGGAGGATTGTACCTAAAGATAGGTTCGAGGATTACCGAGAACACCTTTCAGTTTTTCTCTTTGGAAATGGCCAATGTCAAAAACCCAAAAGAAGCCCGCTACAGCACCATTCTTGGTAACAGCTTTATTTACGGAAAATCCAATTACCTCTACAGCATCCGCCCGCAATATGGCCGTGAACTGATCCTCTTCAAAAAAGCGCCCCAAAAAGGAGTACAGGTTTCCGTGCTTTCAGCAATCGGCCCTTCCTTTGGAATCATTGCCCCCTATTATATTGAGTACGCTACTTCCAATTCTGAAAGTACTAGGGTTCAATATGACCCAGAAGTCCACCAATCACTCTCCTATATCCTGGGACCTGGACATCTATTTGAGGGCTTGGGAGAGTCTCAGCTGGCCATCGGAGCCAATGTTAAAGCAGCCCTATCCTTTGAATTTGGAGTTTTTAAATCAAATGTCACCGGATTGGAACTAGGATATGAACTGGAAGGTTTTACTAAAGAGATTCCCCTGATGCCCACTACAGAAAACCGGCAAATATTCCAGTCGGCTTACTTCACACTCTTCTACGGCTTCAGGAAATAAACCATTAATTGGTTTTGCTGTAACAAAACCTTAATTTTGCGACAAGTTAAGATAGTGAGATGATAGAACTACCCGTAATATCCGAAGAATCCAAAAAGCGTAAAAAGCCTGACTGGCTGAGAGTAAAACTCCCAGTGGGAAAAGAATACGCAAAGGTCAGGAAACTGGTCGATGAACATAAGCTCCATACCATTTGTGAAAGCGGTAACTGCCCCAATATGGGCGAATGCTGGGGAGCCGGCACAGCCACTTTCATGATCTTGGGAAATGTTTGCACCCGCAGTTGCTCTTTTTGTGCCGTAGCCACAGGAAGGCCGCCAGAATATGATACCGATGAGCCTAGAAGAGTGGCAGAAGCCATCAAACTAATGGGCGTAAAACACGCTGTACTTACTTCGGTAAACCGGGATGAGCTCAAAGACAGGGGGGCAGAAATCTGGTACCAAACCGTCATTGAGACCAAAAACCTTTCCCCTGAAACCACCATAGAAACGCTTATCCCGGATGTGAAATCCAATTGGGATGCGCTGTATCGTATGATCGATGGTGGCCAAGAAGTCGTTTCTCATAACATGGAAACAGTAGAAAGCCTTTACAGGAGGGTCAGGCCACAGGCCAAATATTGGAGATCCCTTGAGCAGATCAAGCTGACCAAGGAATACGGCAAGAGAACGAAAACTGGCATCATGCTTGGTCTTGGAGAAACCAAAGAGCAAGTCTATAAAGCCATGGATGACCTGGCCGAGCACGGATGTGACATCCTTACCCTTGGCCAATATTTACAACCTACTAAAATGCATATTGAAGTAGCCGAATTTATCCACCCTGATCTTTTTGACCATTACAGGGAAGAAGGGCTTAAAAGAGGCCTAAAATATGTAGAGTCAGGACCATTGGTAAGGTCTTCTTATCATGCTGAAAGGCATGTAAATGTCTAAGACCCCAAGGATCAAGTAATATTTCACATAAAGATCTGGGCATAAAAAAACTCTTTCTGCCGTAGCGGAAAGAGTTTTTTTATTTACACTTCTTATGGTTTTATCAATCGCCACCAAGTGCTTCAGCACCGGCCACAATTTCAAGGATTTCGTTTGTAATGGCCGCCTGACGAGATCGGTTATACATCAAACGCAAGTCTTTGAGGAGCTCTCCGGCATTTTCAGTGGCCTTGTCCATAGCCGTCATCCGAGCACCATGCTCAGAAGCGTTACTTTCCAAAACCGCTTTATAAAACTGTATTTTCAATGAGGTAGGCACCAGCTCTTGCATGATGTAATCACGAGAAGGCTCCATGATGTAATCCACATTGGTAGCGGAAATATTCTCTTCACTTTCCTCTTTTTCCATCGGCAGAAACTGTTCGTTTCTTACCACTTGGGTCGCTACATTTTTGAATTCGTTATACACCAATACGACTTTGTCATAGGTGCCTTTTTCGAACTCGTCCATTGCATATTCAGCAGCCTCACGGACTTTGTCAAAAGAAAGGTCAGAGAAAACCTGATAGAAATCATCTACCAAATTCACCTCTCTTTTCTTGAAAATATCGAATGCCTTTTTACCTAAAGGAAGCACAGTAATATTTTTACCGGCATATTCGGTATTGATTGCTGCGGATGCAGCTTTGATGATATTGGTATTGAAGGCACCACACAGTCCTTTATCTGAAGTAACAGGAACGATCAAAACATTATTGACCTCTCTCTTTTCTGCATAGACCAAATCGCTACCGCCTTCTATTCCTGCAGAAACGTTATTAAGAATGGCAGTTAATTTCTGAGAATAAGGACGCATTTGGATGATTTTATCCTGAGCTCTCCTTAGCTTCGCGGCAGCCACCATCTTCATTGCCTTGGTAATTTGCTGCGTCGAAACGACCGAGTTAATCCTTTCTTTTACTTCCTTTAAGTTAGCCATATTTTCAAATAGAGAATAAGGACTCCACCCCCGGAGAGGTGGAGCAATTAATTATTTTGCGTACTTAGGTGTAAGTTCTTTAGCTGCTTTTTCAAGTAGTTTACCAGCAGTATCCAAATCACCTTTGGTCAAAGCATTGATTGCTTCTTGGTACTGGGAAGTAAGCAAGGTATAGAATTCTTTTTCAAACTCTCTTGCCCTTTCTACTGGTACGCTATCCATCAATCCTTTAGTAGAAGCATAGATAATCGCCGCTTGAAGTTCCACTTTCACAGGAGAGTATTGCGCTTGCTTAAGGATTTCTTGGTTTCTTCTACCCCTTTCGATAGTTCTCTTGGTGGTTGCATCAAGATCAGAACCAAACTTGGCAAATGCTTCCAGTTCACGGAATTGCGCTTGGTCTAGCTTCAGGGTACCAGAAACTTTTTTCATGGATTTGATCTGTGCGTTACCACCTACCCTTGATACGGAAATACCCACGTTAATGGCAGGACGTATCCCGGAGTTGAAAAGGTTGGTTTCCAAGAAGATCTGACCATCGGTAATGGAGATCACGTTAGTAGGAATATAAGCAGAAACATCACCTGCCTGCGTTTCAATGATCGGAAGGGCTGTCAATGATCCACCACCTTTCACCAGCGGCTTAAGGGACTCAGGAAGATCGTTCATCTCCTTGGCAATGGTATCGGAAGAGTTGATCTTAGCAGCTCTTTCCAACAATCTTGAGTGGAGGTAAAACACATCTCCAGGGTATGCCTCACGTCCCGGAGGTCTTCTCAGCAATAGGGATACTTCACGGTAAGCCACGGCTTGTTTGGAAAGGTCATCATAAACCACCAATGCAGGACGACCGGTATCACGGAAAAACTCCCCAATGGCAGCACCGGTAAATGGTGCAAAGAACTGCATAGGTGCAGGATCAGAAGCTGCCGCCGAAACGACTACCGTGTATGGAAGGGCTCCGCCTTTTTCCAAGGCTGCCACCACGCCCGCAACTGTAGAAGCCTTCTGACCGATGGCCACATAAATACAGAAAACAGGTTCTCCTTTTTCGTAAAATTCCTTTTGGTTAAGAATGGTATCGATCGCCACGGCAGTTTTTCCTGTCTGACGGTCACCGATGATCAACTCCCGCTGACCTCTACCGATAGGGATCATCGCATCGATGGATTTGATACCTGTCTGAAGCGGCTCGTTTACTGGTTGACGGTAGATTACACCTGGAGCTTTACGCTCCAATGGCATATCGTAAAGATCTCCTTCAATAGGCCCTTTTCCGTCGATTGGTTGCCCTAGGGTATCCACTACCCGGCCCAACATACCTTCACCTGCCTTGATAGACGCAATTTGCTTAGTCCGCTTTACAGTATCTCCCTCTTTCACTCCTTTAGAGTCTCCGAAAAGTACTGCACCGACATTGTCTTCTTCTAGGTTAAGTACCATTGCTTTGAGCCCGTTTTCAAACTCCAGCAACTCACCAGATTGAGCTTGGGATAGTCCGTAGATACGGGCCACACCATCACCAACTTGTAGGACTGTTCCTACTTCTTCCAGTTCAGCTTCCGTTTTGGCACCTGAGAGCTGCTCTCTCAAGATCGCCGAAACTTCATCAGGTCTTACTTCTGCCATTCTTGAATATAGTTATATAGTTTTTCCTGTATTTATTAAATCTGCTTCTCGTAATGATTATTCGAGAATTGTAATTTCAATGATTTCAGCTTGCTGTTCATCGACTCATCCAGCTGACGGTCGTTTACTTTCAAGACAAAACCACCGATAATGTCTTTATCCACTTTTTCGACCAACTCCACCTTGGGCTTACCGGAGATTTCCTTCACCGCTTCAGCAAACACCTTTCGGAGCGCTTCATCCATCGGGAAGGTAGTCGTCACCTCTGCTTTCTGGATGCCTTGGTGCTGGTTATAGAGCGCTAGAAACGCTTTGGCAATGTCAGCAATAATATCCTCCCGATGCTTACGGGAAATGATATCATAAAAGGACAAGGTAAGTTCCTGAGCTGTTCCGGAAAATATCTTCTTGATCACTTTGGCCTTCACATCAGGCATTACAATTGGGCTTTTTAGCATCAATGCAAAATCCCTATTGGAACCCGCCACCGCTAACAAGGACTCCATGTCCTGGTGTACTTCCTTCAGTATTCCTCTTTCATCTGCCAACTCCAACAAGGACTTGGCATACCTCGAAGCGACTCTTTTTACTGACATTTGCTACGATTAATTTAACTTAAGATCTTTTACAAACTCCTCCACCAACGCTTTTTGCGCCTTGTCACTTTCAAGGTTCTTGCGCAATAATTTCTCTGTCACTTCCAGTGCAAGTGTCGCCACTTGGTTTTTAACTTCTGACAATGCAGCTTTTTTCTCTGTTTCAATTACCGCTTTGGCATCTTCGATCATTTTGGCTCCTGCTTTTGAGGCTTCTTCTTTGGCCTCATCGATCATCTTAGCAGAGGTTTCATTAGCCGATTTCAAAATGTGATCACGCTCCAGTCTAGCCTCTTGAAGCAGTTTCTCATTTTCTGCCTTCAGGTTTGCCATCTCATTTCTCGCGTTTTCAGCAGCTTTCAGGGCACCCTCAATAGCCGTCTCACGCTCATCAAGCGCAGAGAGAATAGGTTTCCAAGCAAATTTCCCCAGGATTATCAATAAAATCCCAAAACCGATAATTTGCCAAATGATTAGTCCAGAACCAGGAATTATAAGATCCATCTATATAATGTTTTAAACTGTTTTGTTCAAATGATAAAGTAGGGATGGACCTAACGTCCACCCCCATTCTTTGTACTTCTTAGAAAGTGATGTTCTCGTTAAGCGCAATCAGCAGACATACTACCACTGCAAACAGAGATACCACTTCAATAAGGGCTGCAATAATCAGCATAGCAGTTTGGATTTTACCAGCTGCTTCAGGTTGTCTTGCAATACCTTCCATAGCCTGACCACCGATTCTACCGATACCAAGTCCTGCGCCTATCGCTACAATACCAGCACCGATACCTGCACCCAAAAGTGCTAGGCCAGCAGACAACAATAATGAAGTTAACATACGTGTTATAATTTATAAATTGAACAAAGAAATTCTAGTGATGATCGTGCTCTGCTACTGCCTGTCCAATATACATCGCAGAGAACAACGTAAATACATAAGCCTGAATGGCAGCTACCAACAATTCTATCAGGTTGATAAATACTACCATTACCGTACTGGCTACTCCTACTGCATACGATTCGAACACGAAGATCAAACCGATAAAGCTCAGGATTACAATGTGGCCTGCTGTGATCGCAACAAATAGTCGCACCATCAAAGCAAATGGTTTCGTAAATAGGCCGATAATTTCCACCGGAACAATAACAATAAGTAGCGGTAGAGGCACTCCTGGCGTGGCAACCACATGCTTCCAATAGTCCTTGTTACCGTTAAGATTAGTCGCAAACCATGTGAACACTGCAAGCGTCATGGTAACAGCAATGTTACCAGTCAGGTTAGCAGCACCGGGAACTAGCCCCATTAGGTTGCCGACCAAGATGAAGAAAAATATGGTTAATAAATAAGGTGTGAACTTCCTGTATTTCGGGCCGATATTTGGCTTGGCTACTTCGTCTCGCACAAACAACACCAATGGCTCGATAATAGAAGCAATGCCCTTAGGTGCTCCATGAGGGTTTCTTTTGTAGTTTCTTGCCGCAGAAAGTACTGCCCAGAAAATCATGAACACAACAATAATCAGCATGGCGACGTTCTTGGTAATGGACAAGTCTATAAAAGTCCTGCTTTCATCCACCGCATGCAGCTTATCGTGTTCATTGATATAATAACCATTGTGCTCTACACCAAAAGCGTGGGTTTCATGATCTTGGAAATCGCTGGACATATAAACCTCCAATCCTCGATCACCAGAATAAATAATCACCGGCAACGGAAGGGTCACATGGGTATGCCCAAAAGTAGCGAAATGCCATTCATGCGAATCCTTTATGTGGTGCATGATGAATCCCGTCTTGTTTTCACTTTCACCTTCCGCATCAGATGAAGCAAAAGCTGTAGTCGAGAGCGCCAGCAAAAATACTGACATCAAGGTGCTTAAGCACAGAATCTTACGAAGCATCAACTCAATTATTATAGACCTACTTAGAATGAGGGCGCAAGTTAGCTATTAAGCTGTATATATCAAACAACAAGTACAACAAATAGATGATAAAAAAATCTGCAAAAAACAAAATCTTATTGTCTATTTCTGTAAATAAACAAATAGCAATAAAAATAAGGCTTGCCAAAAACCTAATGATTGTTGCGCCCATTAGTATAGCTACAGAATTTTCTCTCGATTGTTTTAATAAAAATTGAATAAGCTGTCCGCTTACCAACATTAAACCAAAGTAAAAAATGATGATCTGCCAAACGCTGGAATGAACCCAGTCAGGCTTAAGATACTGCACCACCACGGTAAGCAATACCACAAAAATGGTAAGCATTAGCAGTGAGCCAATATGGGATTTGATAAACTTCATAATGTATCCGGTGAAAATGAAGTGCAAAAGTACGGATAAATTCTCATTTAGGAAGTTAGGCCTTCATTTCTTAGGCTGGATGATCTACCCTTGAACTACAGGAATCATTTCTTTAGGGACACAAACAAACTGTAAAAGGCCAAGCCTATAGCCGCAAAACAGCACAAAAGTAACCACACGGGAAATTTCATCTCGCTACCTTCTTGGATTACCCAGCCCAGCCATGTGCCCAATCCGATGATCGCGCACATCTGAAATGCCAGCCCAATGTACTTTACATACTCAGGATACTCATCCCGCGGCGACTTCTTTTTCTGATTTGGATTTTTCATTTTTCAGGGAAACCGTATTTATTTCACCTTTGGTAGATGTTTGGACGTTTTCAGTCATCTTACAATCGCCGTTAAAGACGGCTCCATTTTCGATGACCAACTTTTTGGTAAGGATATTTCCATTAATGACGGCTGTCCTTTTTAGAAAAAGGATTTCGGAGCACCTCACCTCTCCCTCCACATTACCGGCAATTTCTGCTTCTTTAGTATTAATATTACCGATCAACCGCGCTGATTCGCCAATGACAATTTTGGTTTTGGAACTCAAGGTCCCATCTACCTCTCCCTCTATCCTGATATTTCCCTGAGTGACAATATCTCCTTTGATAGAAGTTTCCTTTGCTATTACATTACTGGAGTTTACCATCTCCGCTACCGATTTTTTTTCTTCTCCTTTATTAAACATAATTTTTAATCGAAGGTTATAAATTCTTGTGGGTTTAGTGGATTCCCTTTATACCATAATTCAAAGTGAAGATGCTGACCGGTAGTTTGTTCCCCGGTATTCCCTACCACAGATATGACTTCTCCACCAGTCACTGGTTCACCAACGGATTTCAATAATACAGAATTATGTTTATAAATAGAAATCAGTTCATTGGAGTGCTGTATGGTGATGACATACCCCGTCTCCAACGTCCAACTTGCCAAAATCACCGTCCCGTCGGCCACCGATTTGACCGGTTCGTTTTCCTCTGACACCAAGTCTATGCCCAAATGATCCTTTGATAGATCAAAGCGTGCCGAAACCACCCCTTTGATCGGCGAAAAGAAAAAGGTCTCTGTAAACGAACTGCTATTGAGCTGCTGAAAACTACCTTCATCAGGAGGCATGGCCTCAAATTCATCAATAATCTCCTGAGTGGCAGCTCCTTTCCTATACAGGTCTTTGCTGGTCGGAACACGTACAGGATCAGCATTTTCGACGACGTCATCTTCCACGGCTGATGAATCCCCGGCCGTTTCCCCTGATATAATTTGCTGGATATTTTGAAGATAACGATCCTTAGCTTCCACCTCTACCAATAAGCTATCCACCGTCTGGGAAAGGGAATAAATTTTCTTCATGTTTTCAGACTCTTGGTATGCAGGATCAAACCAACTGGCCAAAAAGGTCCTGGATAAGATGAGAGAAATCATGAAAAAAACCAATAAAGTAAACACAAATATAAGCCCTACTTTTATCTTATTGATGCTTAAAGAAGTAATGACTGAGAAGTCTTCCTCCCTCCTGATGACGAAAAGGTATTTATTTTCAATCCAGTTTTTTATCTTTTGTTGTAATCCCAAAATATGCCACGTTTACCTGATCGCCCAATATTACAAAATTACAAGATTAAACGTAAGCGTTTACATTATTGATTCAAAAACACTAATTTGGGAACTTGAAATTGATTTATGCAGCGCAACGTGAGAAAGACCTTAAATTTCCTTATTTTTCTATGCTTCCTTTTGTTGGGGTGTTCTTCAGAAAGAAACACTTTTACCAACCGGCTGTACCATAACGTAACGGCACGATTCAATGCCTATTTCTTAGCAAAAGAAAAAATTCAAGAGGCTGAAAAAAGCTTTAGAGAAGCCTATCAGGAAGATTATACCCAAGTACTTCCCGTGTATTTTCCTATTGACAGTGCCTCAGTGGATGCTAATGAAGAAAAACTGAATGAAGCCCGAGAGCTGGCAGGAAAGGCCATAGACTGGCACCGTATCAGCCAATGGGTGGACGACAGCTATTTCCTTCTTGGGCTGATCGATTATTATGAAGCCAACACCGATGATGCCATTAATACGTACAAATACCTTAATGTAAATAGTGAGGACGATGAGGTGCGCCATCAGGCCTTGATCCAGTTGCTCCGGATTTTTGTGGAACAACGAAAATTTGACGATGCTTCTTATGTCATTGATTTTCTCTCCAAGGAATCGGAGATTTCAAAAGAAAACAAGCAAAAGCTCTACAAAACACTGGCCTACTATTACGAAGCACGTCATGAAAAAGACGGCGTCATCGCGGCACTCGAAAAATGCATTGAGGTGACCACCGATAACCATGAAAAGTCCCGGCTAAACTTTATCCTAGCCCAGCTCTATCAACGTGCCGGCTTCGATGCAAGGGCTTATGACTATTATAAAAACGCATCCGAAGGCAATCCTCCCTATGAACTGGCTTTCTTCAGTCAACTGTACGCCCAGCAAGTGGCCGAGCTTGAGAAAAGCAAGGATCTAAAAAAGGTAAGGGACTACTATGACAACCTGTATCAAGACCGTAAAAACACCGACCTAAGGGACGTAGTCCTCTATGAAAAGGCACTTTTCGAACTTAAACAAAAAGAAACCGACGAAGCGATAAAGCTTCTTCACCAAGCGGCCCAAGAGCCAGGGAAACTCGAAAAACAAAAAGGCTATATTTACCAAAAACTGGCAGAAATTTTCTTTGACGAAAAAGAAGACTACAGGGCATCCAAATACTACCTCGACAGTGCACTCCAACATTTCAAGCCTACCGATACCAACTACCAAACATTATCCTCCAAACAGGACATTCTGGACAGGTACACGGTCAATTATGAATTATTAACCAAAAATGACAGCTTACTACAGCTTAGTCAAATGCGTCCTGAAGAGCAGGAAAAAATCGCTGAAAACTATATTCAAGCTGAAGAGGAACGTTTACTGGCCGAAGCTGAAGCCAAAACCACCAAAAAAAATGCAGGCATTTTCGATAACCTATTGGCCTTTGGTGGCAATGCTTCTGCCTCTACCTTCTATTTTGACAACCCGACGGCTATGCAAAAAGGAGAAATCGAATTTTTCAGGAATTGGGGAAACAGGGCTTTGGAGGACAACTGGCGGCGTAAGTCCAGCAGTTTCGGAAACGCAGTATCCTCCCTTCCTACTTCTAGAGACACCACCGCAGCCCGTCAAGTCAGTCAAGAGGATAGTATTCGCGGTATCCTTCCGGATAAAGCCACATTGCTGGCGAACATCCCTAAAGATCCCGAACAAATCTCCCAACTGAATGACCAAATGGAAGAGGCCAGACTCCAACTAGGAAAGGTATTATATTTTGATCTTAAGCGACCAGACTTGGCCAGGGAATACCTGACCGATTTATTGCAATTCCATCCCGATTCAGAGAAAAAAGCAGAAGCCTACTATACCCTTTTCCTCATAGAAAAAGAAACCGGCGGCAGCACGACTTATTATGTCAGCAGGCTGAACAAGGAATTTCCTGATTCCCCATTTACCAAATCGGTCAACAACCCCATTGGTGAAACCTCCAGCACAGCAGCCAATAAAACAGCAGAATCCAACTATCAAAAAGCCTATAGTGCCTTCCAATCAGGCGACTATAGCATTGCCAAAACCCTTACCCAAAGCACACTTAACAAGTATCCCCTTACGGAGGTAACAGACAAGCTATTGCTACTGGACATCATGCTATCTGGAAAACTCGAATCCAAAGGACGCTACCAAGAGCGACTTGAAAACTACATTGAAAACACGGATAGCCCGGGTCTTGTAAAAATGGCAAGAAATATGCTAGTAGCATTGACTGGAGAAACAGAAGTAGAGCAGGTAGCCTCGGTGGACTCTACGAATGTCAGTGATTCACTGCGTATAAATACCCCGGACAAGCGCATTGCTTCGGATAGCGTAGCAGCCGAAAAGCAGATTTATAAACTAAACAAAGAACAAACCCATATATTCATTTTGGTCATTGATCCCGATGCGATCCCCCAGACCAAAAACCTAAGTGCTGAGCTAGAAAATTTTCATGATAAGAATTTTCAGGATTCAAGGTTAAGGACAGGAAACCTATCCTTTACCCGCAATCAATCCATTCTGCTGGTTAGCCCTTTTTCCAATGCAGCCAAGGCCATGGATTACCGGAAGAAGTTCTTGACAGAATTTAAGTATCAGGGATTACCTGAGGAATTAAAAAAGCGTAGTTTTGTGATTTCAATCCAAAACTTCCAACAGTTAAATAAAAGGAAAGACATTACTGAATACGAGGCCTTTTTTAAGTCCTCCTATTGACACGAACATGAGTAATAAAAAAAACACCACCAAATCCCGGTCCTTAGCAGGAAAGATCATTAAAGTATTATGGATCGCCCTTTTTGCTGGCCTTTTTGGCTTTGCCATCTTTGTATGGTCAGTAAGTGTAAATTTTCTAGGGCTATATGGAGACCTGCCGGACTTTAAGGCAGTAGAAAATCCAGAAAATGAACTGGCCTCGGAGCTGTATTCAGCAGACGGTGTACTGCTAGGAAAATATTACCGGGAAAACCGGTCTCCCGTAACGTATAACGAGCTATCCAATAATCTAATCAATGCCCTGATTGCGACGGAAGATATTCGATTTGAAGATCACTCAGGAATCGACCCCAAGGGATTGGCGAGGGTGCTTTTTAAGACCATACTGATGGGGCAAAGCAGTGCAGGAGGTGGAAGTACCCTCAGCCAGCAAACAGCCAAGAACCTCTTCAAAACAAGAGGAGAAGCATCCCAAGGAACGCTCAGCAGTGTTCCTGGACTACGCATGCTCATCATCAAAACAAAGGAATGGATTGTGGCCACACAGTTGGAAAAAGCCTATACCAAGGATGAAATCCTGACCATGTACCTCAACACCTCGGAGTTTGGCAGTAATGCTTTTGGCATCAAGTCGGCCGCCAAGACCTTTTTTAACAAAACCCCAAAGGACCTTAACGTTCAGGAGTCAGCAGTGCTGGTAGGATTATTCAAAGCCCCTACATATTACAGTCCGGTTTACAATCCTGAAAACTCTACCAGAAGGAGAAACACCGTACTCAGTCAGATGGAGAAATACGATTACCTTACCCAGGCACAATATGATAGCATCTCCAAAATGCCGATCGAATTGGACTACAATGTAGAAAGCCACAACAGGGGACTGGCCACTTATTTCCGTGAAATCGTGAAGTCTGACCTGCTCAAATGGACCAAGGAAAACCTCAAAGCAGACGGAAAGCCCTATGACCTCTACGGAGACGGGCTGCGGATCTACACGACCATTGACAGCCGGCTTCAGAAATATGCAGAGGAATCCGTGGATGAGCACATGCGGGAACTCCAAGCTAAATTTGTATCCGAACTTCGTGGCAGAGAACCGTGGGTGGACAGTAACAACAAGGTAATACCCAACTTCTTGGAAACCATGATCAAAAGAACAGAAGCCTATCGTGTGCTGGTCAATAAATATGGGGCAGAATCGGATTCCGTAGAAATCAAGCTAAACGAGAAGAAGAAAATGAAAGTCTTCTCCTGGGAAAAAGGTGAAATCGATACCTTGATGAGCTCCATGGATTCCCTACGTTACTATAAGACCTTCCTGCAAACAGGCTTTGTATCGATGGATCCCCGTTCGGGCCATATCAAAGCTTGGGTAGGCGGGTTAAACCACAAATACTTCAAATACGATCATGTTCGCGAAGGCAAACGACAGCCGGGATCTACCTTTAAGCCTTTCGTTTATGCTGCAGCTATCGAGAATGGCTACAGCCCATGCTATACCGTAGTGGATCAGCCTGTGGAAGTAAACATCCCAGGACAACCCACGTGGAGTCCCAACAATGCTGATGGTAAGTTCACGTACGAAAAGATGACCATCCGCCAGGCAATGGCACAGTCTATCAACTCAATCACAGCTTATATGATGAAACAGATCAGCCCTGAGGTAGTGGTCGAAATGGCCCATAGACTGGGGATCACCAGTGATTTGGATCCAGTACCGGCCTTGGCTCTGGGGACAAGCGATGTATCCATTTTGGAGATGGTCGGCGCCATGAGCACCTTTGCCAATAAAGGAGAGCACATCAAGCCGTACTATATCGATCGCATAGAAGATAAAAACGGTAATGTACTCCACCAATTCCCCGCTCGTAAAAGGTCCGCCATGAGTGAAGAAAATGCCTATTTAATGCTCCACATGCTACAGGGAGGATTTGAAGAACGTGGCGGAACCAGCCAAGGTGTCCCCATGCATCTCAGGGAAGGCAATGAACTAGGAGGCAAAACAGGGACCACCCAAAATGCATCGGACGGTTGGTACATCGGACTTAGCAAGGATTTGGTATCAGGCGTTTGGGTAGGTGGTGACGACAGAGCTATACACTTTAGAAGCTGGATAAGCGGTCAAGGAGCCAGAACGGCCCGTCCGATCTGGGTAAAATACATGACCAAAGTATATGAAGATCCTACTTTGGGAATTACAAAGGGTTCTTTCGAAAGGCCTGAAAGACCGCTAAGTGTGGAGCTAGACTGCGAAGAATACGAAATCCAAACGGATGAATTCACGGACTTTGACTATGACCAACGAAGCAACGACTTCTAAGTCATATAAGCCTTAGTCATACTTATGAAAGATATTAAAAACAGCTCTTGTGACGAGCTGTTTTTTTTATATTTGTTCTATGCAAAGCCCTTCATACAGTCCAGAAGAATACAATAAACTCCCTGATGTTCCCGGCGTATATAAATATTACAACGGTGACGGTAAGCTTATTTACGTAGGCAAGGCAAAGAGCCTAAAGAAACGGGTGGCCAGCTATTTCGTGAAGAGCACCGGGCTAAACCTGAAAACACGCCGGATGGTAAAGGAAATTCGCCGGATCGAATTTACCATGGTCAATTCGGAGTTTGATGCTTTATTGTTGGAAAATAACCTCATCAAAAAAAACCAACCGCGCTATAATATCCTGCTGAAGGATGACAAAACATACCCCTACTTGCTGCTTACAAAAGAGCATTTTCCACAGATCTACCCTACCCGTAAGCTTATTCCCTCCCGAGGCACCTACTATGGACCCTTTGCCAGTGTCAAGGCCATGAATAATGTACTGGAATTGATCAGGAGCCTTTTTACCATACGAACTTGTAAGCTTGATCTAAATCCATACAAAATCGCTGAGCAGAAATACAAAGTCTGCTTGGAATACCATATCGGAAATTGTCTGGGGCCTTGTGAAGGCCTGCAGGGAGAACCTGACTACATGAAAGACATCGATCAAGCCAAAAACATCCTCAAAGGCAACTTGGGAGTGCCAAAAGCCTACTTCAAAAGCAGGATGCAGGAAGCCGCCCAGAACCTTGCTTTTGAAAAAGCACAGCGATACAAGGACAAACTGGACCTGCTCGAAAAATACCAGGCAAAATCACTGGTCACCAATCCTCACGTGACGGACCTGGATGTCTTTGCTATTGTTTCTGCAGATAAATTTGCCTTCGTCAACTACCTCAACATCAAAAATGGGGCGATCAATATCACCAAAACCGTAGAACTAAAGAAAAAGCTCGACGAAACTGAACAGGAGATGCTGCTTACGGCTATCTTCCACCTAAAAGACCAATTCCAAAGTGATGCTAAGGAAATCCTTTGCAACATTGCACTAGACGAGCCCATCGAAGGGCTGCACCTTACCGTCCCTAAAATAGGTGACAAACGTAAACTGGTCGAGCTTTCCCTTAAAAATGCCATGTACTATAAAAAAGAAAAGGCATTGCTCAGCGGAAAAGCCAAAGAAAAGAAAAACAGGGTGCTGCTTCAGCTACAAAAAGACCTCTCACTTAAGGAGATCCCTGACCATATTGAGTGCTTTGACAACTCCAACATTCAAGGTAATTATCCAGTAGCCAGCATGGTATGCTTTCTGGACGGAAAGCCTGCAAAAAAAGAATACAGGCACTTCCATGTCAAAACAGTAGAAGGCCCTGATGATTTTGCCAGTATGACAGAGATTGTGGGCAGAAGGTACAAAAGGCTTATCAAAGAAAACAAACCACTTCCAAAACTCATTGTAATCGATGGCGGAAAAGGTCAACTATCCGCAGCTGTGGAAGCCTTAAAATCTTTGGACATCTATGGACAAGTCCCCGTTATCGGCATTGCCAAAAAGCTGGAAGAGATCTATTTCCCCGGTGACTCATTTCCGCTACACATCGACAAAAAATCTGAATCACTCCGTCTTATCCAGCGGACCAGGGACGAAGCCCACCGTTTTGCGATCACCTTTCACAGGGATATCCGCAGCAAAGACGCTTTCAAGACGGCGCTTGACTCCATTGAGGGCATTGGCCCCACTACTTCCAATAAGCTCTTAAACCACTACAAATCGCTGAAAAAAATCAGGGAAGCTTCTGAAGATGACCTTGCCCAGCTCATTGGTAAAGATAAGGCCAACAGGATCATCAACTTTATCAAAAAAGAAAGCAGGTGATAGTACCACCTGCTCTCCTATTTTTTTAGCTTTTGGAAATCACCACTCCCAAAGGCTGTTTTCAAACTCCAGTAGATCGTATTCAAACTTCAGCCCATCCAAATATGCTTGTAGCTCAGGATTGGGATTATCCGGATTTACCATATCTGCAATCAATGCATCGTCCGCATTGGAGTATTTCCTCACCACAGATTTGAACAACCTCAAGTCAAAAGCCTGGCTATAGGAAAGATCCTTTGAAGTATTGCTGAAATTGATCCATTTTGCCTCCGGATGGTTTTTGAAGTATTCATAAAAATCCTTGAACCGAATATAAGCAATGCTCTTTTCACCGGCATTTGCATTGGTCTGGGAAGGCATCACCAAGTGGATATATTTCACATCAAATTTGACTTGGGAATGATGCTTATCAAACAAGAAGTCTTCCTTAAAATCCAAGTAATACAGGTTCTTTACAAAGATACTGTCGCCATTTGCGGACATCCAGAAATTGTTTTGAAAATCAGCGATGGACAACGGCTCCGTAAACTCTTCATCCGCAAATAGCTCAAAAGCATTTTCTTCAGTCACAGCCTTATAAATGCTAAAAATGATACCGTTACGTTTGGTATCTCCTGTACCATATAGGGGATGGTTGTACTTTTCACGAAGATCCACCCTTCTCCACACACCTATCTGGTACATCTTATCATCCTCCCTGATAGGATGGGCAGAAAACACTGTATCCACTTCAAATTGCCTGTCTCCAGTAGCCGAAGGATCTACACTCGTGGAACCTGTCTGTCCAAAAACACTTGGACTGACAGCCATCAACATCACCATCAGCAATGGAGCGATGTATTTTGCTTCTATTCGTTTCATAACCTTATATTTTACTTCATAAGTAAACTAATGAACCTCGCGACGGATTACTTGATTGCAATACGTTCGATATGGTTAACATTACTTTTTATCTTTTGACCCTGGAAGTTAGTTCTTGTAACTTCAGTCACTTGAATCACCAAATCATCACCGCTTCTGGCAGCAGCAAGTAATTGCCTGATCGCTACATCTTCGCCGTTAATATTTACCTGGTCCCGAGGCACTTCGTTTCTAAGCAGCTTCACTACCCCTCCGGACACCTGAAACCGTGCATCCTTAGGCATGGTTCTTCCGAATGTAGGCTCTGGCACCGCTTTTATCTTTAGCTGTGAAGGGCCTGGAGCAGGAAAAGGAACACTCATATCGATTTCCTTATCTCCATTATAAGCAGTAATAGTCGGCGCAGGCACTGGTCGGATATCATAACTGACCGTACCGATTTTTGCGCCACCACTGCTCACGCCAATATTTACTTTTCCTGAATTAGCAGGAATTATGGTCACGTCACCGGGATTACTGCCCTTTATGGCTTGTCCATTCGTTACAGCAAACTCAGGTGCATAGCTATTGCCCAATGCAGGTACTTTAATGCTCAGCTCATTTGCACATTGTGCATAAAGCTGTTGGATAGCCTCAGCAGTTACCTCGATGGTCGGGTTGGCCACGAAGTAATCATAGCTTACATTCAACAGACTATCCTTGCCATCAATGTTGACCACTACTTCCCCTTCCAATGTCCGTTTGGCCAAGCCTCTATCATCATAGCTGTCTGCCGGGCCAACGGGGAAACTGATCTTACCAAAGCCATTTTCCACCGGAATTTCTTTCCCCCCTACACTCATTTTAGGCTGGGCAGAAGATGAAGCCGAAGCGATAAACAAATTCCCTTCAAACTTGGTACCTGCCGCCACGATATTGGAGTTGGCTGCTACCATGGGTTCGAAGATATCCGCTTTATAATAAAATGATCCCAAAGAACGAGTTAGTGCACCCAACGATTCTGATTCGATGTTCAGCACTTCATTTTGGTACTGACTGATGATGGCCAATACCGCACCAATGGGTGATTTGACAAAGTTCAGGTTTACGAAATCCTTGTACCTTACATCAGGATCATTTTTGAACATATCGATTTCCTCAGCATCCTTGGCAATACGTTCAAACTCCATTGGAATGCCCACATCGCTCAATAACGCCTCGATCTCCTCCGGATATTGATTGAGACGCTCTTGCATCTCATATCCTTTCTTGTTGTTATTAAAGATATTGCCCGCAATATCGGTATTTTTCAGGGCACTGTTTTTATACTGCCCTTCCTCATTTTTTGCATTTGACTGCGTAATCAGCTCTTGCTTCAATCCTTCCAGATAAGAGAATACCTCAGAAGTCTTATCCCTGATCTGCTTGGCAGCTTCTACCTTTGGCAGGTCTTTTTCGTTATTTCCCTGCTGTTCTACTGTTGCTTCAATATTACCGACAATCGATGCATTCTTCTCGATGTAGTTCTTGGAAGTCCTTTCCAACCCATCGTTTAGTAAAATGAACTTTTGCAGTATTTGATTACTTACCTGTAGCGCCAAGAGAGCGGTCAGAACGAGATACATCATCCCGATCATCTTCTGCCTTGGCGTTTCTTTTCCACCGGCCATATATATCCAGTTAAATTATAGTCCTACAATAAATTAAATTAACCCTTCATGGCCGTAAGCATACCGCCATAAATGCTGTTCAGTGAGCTAACGTTTTTGTTTAATTTGCCCAGTTCAGCCTTGAATGTTTCGGTTTCTTTGCCTGCTTCATTCAAGCCTTCCATGGCTGCTGTAACGTTAGAATAGAATTTATTGAGCACTTTTACATGACTGTTAGCATCTTGCAATTCCATCTCGTACACGGCATTCAGTGCGGATAGGTTTTGGGTCACTGAGACAACTTGATCCCTGTAGTCCTTGGCTTCTTGGGAAGCATTTGACATTTCTGAAAGTGCCGCTGCAGTTTTACTGTAAGACTGATTGATGTCCACCAGTGTTTTGGAAGCTACCTTTACATTTTCGGCATATTCGTTGGTTGCCAACGCAGCATCCGCAACAGTGCCCATTTTCTGGGTTGAATCGGCCAAGTTTTTCAGGCCTTTGCCCAGGTTATCAATCAAGTCCGGACCAATATTCGCATCTTCAAGCATTTTGTCCAGCTTTTGGGAGGTCTGGTCTCCTGAGCTTTGGACCACTCTTGCCTTGCGGGGTGCCGCCGGTGCCGCACCATCGGCAAGTTCTGGGTAAACTTTGCTCCAATCGACTTCCTCTGTCTTGGGCTCAAAAGCGGAAAGGAAGAAAATCGCTGCCTCTGTAGATAGTCCTATCCCAATCATGAGTGAAGCACCTTCCCAATCGAGGATTTTAAACATTGCCCCTAAAATTACTACGGAGGCCCCGATTCCGTAAATTTTCGGCATTACGGAACCATAAAACTTGTGGGAGAAAGATTTTTCGTTGTGTTTAGCCATAGGTTGTTAAAAGTATGGTTTATGTATTTGTGTGTAAGTGTGTGTATGTGTACAATTGATTAACGTCTTCTGGTAGCCCTGACATCCATGGAGCCCGAACGACCGATAAAGGTCATCACCGTTCTGAAACCGATATGTGCAGTCTTCACATCCTGGTATTCGTAGGTACGCGTACTGGTCTCCAGGTAATGGGCAATATCTTTCCAAGAACCTCCCCTGACAACCTTGCGGGATTCGTTTTCATCTTCATATTTGGGGTCGAGGTCCCATGTAAGTGAACTTCCCGCAGGGTTATAAGCATCTTCCACCCATTCAGATACATTTCCAGCCATATTATATATACCAAAATTGTTCGGAGCATAGGTATCTACTGGTGCAGTATATGCAAAACCATCATCGATATAGTTACCACGGCCAGGCTTAAAATTAGCCATCAGGCATCCTCTTCGGTTTTTGAGGTAAGGGCCTCCCCAAGGATATTTGGCGATTTCCTTTCCTCCTTTGGCGGCATATTCCCATTCTGCCTCGGAAGGGAGTCGGAATCTTGGCATATCATATTCAGACTTGTCGTTTGCATTCATGTGATACGTCTTCCACTCACAAAACTTCTTGGCCTGCTCCCAACTGATGCCCACCACAGGATAGTCATCAAATGCAGGATGCTCAAAGTAATATTCCATCAGGGGATCACCGTAATGGTGGGTAAAGCTCTGCGACCAAACAGTCGTGTCCGGCACAAGTTCATCAATATTAAATTGAGGAGGATCCTTAAGCGTAGTGGGAGTAGACAGGGCCAATTCTCCCATTCTTACCGCTTCCAAAAACTGACGGTATTTGTTATTGGACACTTCGTATTTGTCCATATAAAATTCAGATATCGTTACCTGCTTGTTCAGCGAGGATTTGCTGACCGCAATATCTTCATCCGCTTGTCCCATCCAAAAAGTCCCCGCTTTTACAGGCACCATCTCATGGGGGAGGGTCTGTTGCCATCCTGACCGATCAGGCACACCAGTAACTTCTCCAGACCTGTTGGCTTTTTCGCTAGCAGAACCCTTGCTACCAAATAGACCACATCCCTGCAGCAGTGCCATGGAAAGTAGCATCACGATCCCTGTCAAAAATCGTGAGTTCGTTTTCTTGTACATATAAGACAATTTTGTTGACAATTCTTTACTTCTTCGATTAACGTGTATTTACCAAGATCGAAATTTAAGAGAAAATACCAAAACTTCGCAAAAAATCAGGCAAAATTAACGGTAATTTAAAACCGGAATCTTGGTGTTCGTTGTATGATACTCTCTATTTTTTTCGTTATTGTTGGCAAATTATACGTTAACATAAACTCATGAGAGGTCGGTGCTTTAGCCTCGTTTCCCCCCATCACCAAATCAAAAGCATACCCTATCCTCAGGGATTTATCTCTTAACAATTTATACCCCAACAACACTGACAGGGACTCTTCGCCCCTGTAGGCGATCCCACCGCTCATACGGTCATCATATGTGGCTATAACGCTCACATCATATGAAAAATTATTGAACCCTTCACTTTTTAATAAGATACTTGGGTCAAACGTTACCTGCGCAAAGGTCCTGATTTTATATCCAAGCATCAAATAACTGTGGTTGACCAGTTGGTTATCAAATGAGTTTTCTCCAAAATCAAATGTCGGTTCATTGATGTGCCGACTGCTCAGTGCCAAGTAATATTTCGGTGCTTCATAAAGGATCCCTGCGCCAAAATTAGCACTCATCTGGCTTTCATTTCCACTGGACGGTATGCTGGGATCCGGATTCACCACATCGATCTCATCGTATTTTATGGTATTCGAAAACATCCCTCCAGAAACCCCTAAGCTCAAGACACCTCTTCGTATTTTTCTGTGATAGGCCAAGGAGATATTGGCCTCTTGGCTGGTAGCTGGCCCAATGTCATCATTGGTAAAGGACACGCCCCAACCAAAGGATGTCCCTGGAATTCTCCCGGATGCTGTCACCAATTGGGTAGTGGGAGCACCACCATTTCCTGACGACGTCGTATAGCCCAACCATTGACTTCTATGCAATGCTGAAAACCGATAACCTGTGTGATTTCCAGAAAAAGCAGGATTATAATACAGCCCGTTGTACATATATTGTGTAAACTGGGCATCTTGCTGTGCATAAACCATCGATGGACCAATCCCTCCAAGTAGTATCCCCGAAAAAAAAATAAAACTAAGGTAAATTCTCTTTTTCATGCGCTTCAAAAGTATATTGAATCAATATGACTATTCTACACAATTATAATCGAATTTACCTTATAAATGTTGGGATTTTTTAGATGTTATTCACTTTTTTTATGTACAATTCGAGTGCCCCGGTCATACTTGGCGCATTGGGCATGGGAGCCTCAATGTCCAAAATGAGATTTTGATCCTTCACACTTTTTGAAGTAGTAGGGCCAAAAGCGGCTATCCTGGTAGCCCCTTGCTCAAAGTCGGCAAAATTGTGAATCAGTGATTTTATCCCTGAAGGACTGTAAAAAGCCAATATATCGTACTTGATATCCTTCAGATCGGATAGGTCAGCAGCAACTGTGTGGTAAATGACTGCTTCGGTAAATTCAATATTGTTCTTGGCCAGGTTATCTGGGATATCATTTTTACGAATATCCGAACATGGGAAAAGGTACTTTTCTCCTTTATGCTTCTTGAAGTAATCAAATAAATCCGCAGCTGTCCTTACACCGACAAACAACTTGCGTTTTCTGATCACGATGTACTTCTGAAGATAATGAGCTGTCTGCTCCGAAATACAAAAGTACTTCATGTCGGCAGGCATTTCGATTTTGAGTTCTTGGCAAATTTTAAAGAAGTGATCGATGGCGTTTCGGCTCGTAAAAATGACCGCTGTATGCTTGAGAATATCGATCTTTTGCTTTCTAAATTCTCGGATAGAAACAGGTTCTACCTGTATAAAAGGCCTGAAATCAATTTTCAGATTGTATTTCTCGGCCAACTGAAAATATGGAGATTTGGCATCTGAAGGTCGAGGCTGAGAAACCAAAATACTCTTCACCGGCCGAAATCTGTCCTTGGTAGATTTTGTCATATGCTCTTTTTCTTCTTTTGTTTTCTCTCGTATTTCCCCCATTTAGCCAACGATCAGTTTAACGATCACTAAAAAGGGAACCAATTCCGAACTGCAAAGGTAAGAAAATAAATGGTAACTTTTAAAAGGGACTTTTTTTAACATTAAGTAAAAAAGTCTAAAAATCCCTACCAAATAAACCACAAGAAACAAACATACGGCATAATTCATTATGTCGTCCATCGCTGCATATCCCTGTAGATAGAATCCCATCACCACTATATACAGAATCAACAGCACTAACATCAAACTCTTTACCAGATAAAAAAACTGACTGAAATCAATTTTATCCAAGTGATAAACCACTGCAAAAATCTTGATCCACAGGTATTTTAAAAATGACATCACCATAAAGAGCACAGCACCGGACAGCCATATCAACAAAAGTGAATTAAGACCATCCCCTAAATACTCATCCAATATACCATGACCTGCAAGATGCAAAAAGGAAAATGCAAACAACGACATCAGCATACTGAACACCAGCATGTAAAAAATTACGTCAGACGAAAACAACTTCATACCACTGCTGCCTTCGGAAAACTCTTCCTGAAACAAGGACACTGGCCTAAGAGCTGACTGAAAAACCATGGGATAGGTCACCTTAAACAAGGCAACCAACGCCAGTACCACCACAAAAGCCAAAATCATAAAGTCTTTTACCGGATCCTTTTCTCGTAACTGCTCATTGGGCACATTGACCCCGCCCTCGACGGGCCTACCATTTCGAAAAACACCTTTTTTAACAGAGAGCCTGTCACTGTCTATCCCTTCTTTATATACTGTCAGTGGAAGGCTTTGTGTCCTTTCCCCACCCAATTCCTTTAGTGCTTTCAGTGAAATGATGAAACTCGTATCAGATGAGGCGTAGAGCCAAAGTTTCTCGCCTAAAAAAACTGCCGACTTTTCGGGAAACTCCAATTGAAAAGAAGACATCGGATAATCCTCCAGATTCAAGTTTACCTTGGCCAACACGGCAGAAGGGATAAGCTCGTACTTTTGCTCAATGACAATCTTCGGATTATAGTTTTCCAACACCTGGGCATGTAGCGCACCAAAAAGAAACATCATTACCAACATCGCGGTCAGCCCTTTAAAACCTCTCTTCATAAAACTAAAATCTGCCAATGTATCCAAAGTGAATCTTTGCGTAGTTTACTCCTATTTTTTGCTCATTTGATTTCCCCATTCCATACAAAAACCTGAACTCACCACTTCCCGTGCTTAAATTTAGCCCCCCGCCAAAAGACAACACGTTATCCCGATTTTCGGGAATCGACCACCCGGATTGTTCCAAGGCTCCTACATCTGTAAACAGCAGAAAATAAGAATTCTCTTCAAAATAAAACCTCGGCTCAAAATTAGCATAAACATATCGGTTTGCGAAAAAGAAATTCTCATTAAACCCTCTGATGCTCCTCAAACCTCCCAAACGGTACATGTCGTTCTTCAGGATATTGTCCCCAACAAGCAATCCTCCCCGCAATCGCAAAAAGCTGACCAATCTATTGCTCACCCGCCAAAATTCCTCAGCCGAAAATGTCCCAAAGACCTGAAACGCTTCCTTTGGTACTTCCTCATAATACGCTTCCTTTATCGCTGTATTGTGCAGGATCTTTTTATTACCTACGCCCCATTCAGTCACTAGTCTCCAGCCGCTCTTGGGAAGGTAGCCGTCATCCAAGTCCTGATAACGGAGCCGCACGCCATAGCTGTGGTAGCGAAAATCCAGCACTTCAGGCAATTCATCCGCTGAACTGACTTCTGGCACCGAGAGCAAATCCCCGGACTGCCATCTGCTAAAAAAATCCATATACAGCCGCGGTGTCACCTGATAACCAAACCCGAGCCTAAAATCCCTGTTCACAAAACTCGTATCCTCCTTGAGTAGAAAAAAGGAAGCATTGACATCTATTCCTGTCCCCAGAAGTTGGGGTTCCAATGCCGCTATCTCTAGGTTTTGGCTGTATTGGGTGAGCCTCTGCCAGTGGAGACCGTAATGCCGTCCTTTGCCGGCGGGATTATAAATATCCAAATCGAATTGCCCTGTCACCAGCAGCTTATTGGCTTCTGCTTCATTTGGCAACAAACCGATAATCCCATCCAAGGTATTGATCTTTCTGTTCTTTAAAGTAAGGTGTACCGTAGCTTCGCTGTTTTGAAAAGTCACTCTTGGTGCCGCTTCGAATTGGTAATACGGTATATTCTGAATGGTCTGAAGGGCAGCCTCCACTTTTTTCTGGGAAAAAGGCTCGCCAAGTACTATTCCCAGCTTCCTGGCCAAAAACTCCTGATTCACACGGGCATTGCCTTGTACATTCAAACTGTCAAAACGGATATATGGCCCTTCCTCCAGGGCTATATTGGCTTGCAGTGAATTTCCAGTTTGGCGGATGCTGTCTAGCCTTACTGCCGCAAAAGGATACCCTTCATTTTCCTTCTGCTCCAATATTCGCTCAAACAAGCGGGCCACTTTTTTATATGAAACAGGATGCCCCTGAAAAAGACGGGGATCATAGCCCGCCCTCCTTAACAACTGCCCTGGCAAATTTCCGCTTTCCAACGAAACCCAATTGAATCGCTCACTGGTCTGTATAAGTGCCGTCACCGCACTGTCTCTAAATGTTATCCGCTCCACCGCTGCCATCAAATACCCCTCTTCCCTCAGGCGCTCAATATACCCGTTCAGAAAATTCCTTACGGCCAGTGAATCGGCCAAGTCCTCGGAGCCACTTTCTTGTTTTTCGCCCCGAACCTCATAGTCCAGTCCATACCGCTGTTGGGCCTGTAATGACTTACCGAGCCCACAAACAAAAAACAATGCTATAATGAATAGGCGTTTCAAAAATCCTTCTCGTTGTTTTACTTAACTTTGTGCCGATAAAAGTAATCAATTTGGCAGGAATTTATATTCATATCCCCTTTTGCAGACAAGCGTGTCATTACTGTGACTTTCATTTCAGCACTTCTACAGCACTGAAAGCCAAAATGGTCAGTATGATATGCAAAGAACTCGCTCTCCAAAAAAACTATCTTGGCAAAAGCACCCCGATCAAGACCATTTATTTTGGAGGAGGCACTCCTTCGTTGCTCTCATCATTGGAGCTTTCTGCTATTCTGGATACGATATCGCTACACTACCAGCTTGACTTGGACGAAATGACCATCGAGACCAATCCGGACGACCTCAGTCAAGAAAAACTGAAGAGCCTGAAGACGCTTGGCTTTGACCGTCTGAGCATTGGGATACAGAGTTTCAGCAATGAAGTTTTGCGATTTTACAACCGTTCGCATACCGCCGAAGAATCGTTAAAGTCCATCGATAAAGCGAGAAAAACCGGCTTTGAAAAATTATCCATCGACCTGATGTACGGCTTCCCTGCGGGGGATCACCAGCTCTGGGAACATGACCTCAAACAGGCCGTCCAGCTGGCACCTGGCCATATCAGCAGCTATTGCCTTACGGTAGAAGCGAATACTGCATTGGGGAAATGGGCAAAAAAAGGCACTTTCAAACCCGCATCGGAAGATTTTAGCGCTGATCAGTTTGAACTGATGCAAAAAAGACTGGAAGACGCAGGCTATATCCAATATGAAATTTCCAATTTTGGCAAACCAGACGCGTTTGCAGTTCACAACAGCAACTACTGGAAAGGCACCCCCTACCTGGGCATTGGTCCAAGCGCCCATTCCTTTGATGGAAGTACTAGGCAGCATAACCTCTCCAATAATCCAAAATACATCAAGGCACTGGAAGACGACACCATCCTGTTCGAAAAAGATATCCTTAGCCAAGAAGACTTGTTAAATGAATACCTGCTCACTGCACTACGGACAATTTGGGGCGTCGATCTTCAAAAGGTAAACCAACAGTTTGGAGTGGACATCTTACAGGCCAAAGGCACACTGATAGAGCACTTTCGTGAAGAAAAACTGATGGAAGCAGACTCCGACTACCTTCGGCTCACCAAAAAAGGCAAGCTTTTGGCGGACTTTATCGCCGGCAAACTTTTTGTCTAATCCTATTTGGGAGATCGAAAGCCCCAATAGGCTCTATCTTTTATTGTTACTGTGACAAAGTAAGGCTACCTTTGATTACCATGAAAAAATACCAGGACTATAATCCCCGCAAAAAGGAAATCACACCGCTCAAAGAAGCGTTTGAGGAATTACTTCAAACCTATAAACTCAAAGACCGCTTTAACGAAAGGAAAATCGTCAGTGCTTGGGGAGAGATGATGGGGAAATCAATCGCCAGCAGAACGTCCAGTATCTATGCCAAGGACAAAAAACTTTTCGTAAAGCTAACTTCAGGTCCTATCAAAAAAGAATTGATGATGAACAAGTCACGTATTCTTAACATCATTGAAGAAAAATTCGGAAAAAACGTGATAGAGGACATCACATTTTTATAATGGCACCAACAACGTAAAACCTTCCCCTCCCATTCAAGTACTTTTCTGTTTTTTTATTTTGTAGAGACAAAAAAACCACTCAATAAACAATCATTAATTTTACAAAAACCAACATCAACACACTATTTATCGGCATAACCAAACTATTACTTCAATGTAAACTGCATATTGTCATTTTATTAAAATTAAGCGTTATTTTTTATTACGAATTACAAATCAAAACAATATAAAATGCAATAATTTAAAATAATGTAAAAATCAATCGTTTTCATTGTGTGATTTTTAAATTTTAAACCTATTCATTACCTTTGAGCAATCAAGTAGCCAAAAGGGTTAATCTATACTGTAGGATGTTGAAATTGGCAGACAAGCCCTCCTGTCTCGGGGGTGGAGATTCTGGGATAAAGCACACATAGAGCTCTTGTGTTGCCTAACTTCTCCGTGGAGGTTCGAGTCCTTCTCCTACAGCACTGTGTTAAATTATTTAGAGAGAATGTTTTTATGGCAAAGGAGAATGGGCAACCATTATGCATAAAAACGTTCTCTTTTTTTTGTTCCCTCCCAATATCCAGCCCGATAAGGTTAAAAACGGATCCAGCGGAAAAGTTGGGGGCTGCCAGTTTTCTTAATCGCAAAACCACCGTTAAAAAAAAGCCAAAAAGGTATTATGTTTGAAAAGTGCATGTTTGTCCTGCATTGAAAGATTACACTCGAAAGCTAGCCCCCCGAGTGGCGACCCATTCTTAGCCATGGGGGAAGACCATAGTAAATTTACCCACCCAACGTTCCCCGTTTTAGCCGCATTGACCGCCCGATTCCCCATAACTTCCCGCTAAAACCCATTCGTGCGGATGAAGAAAGACCATCGTTTTAGCGGCCTAAAATTTTCTTTTAAAAGACCATGTTAACATTCGCCACCCAGAAATAATGCTTGATCCCGCAAAAGTTGGGGGCTGATGGCAGGCTGACAACGTAGATGTTTATGATTTGCGCTGTTTTTTTTCCTAAACGGGAAAAGTCTCCAGTCCCGCTTTTGTAATGCGAACTGCTGAGAAAGGCATTTGTAATGCCTCCATGCAGTGAAGCCTCCAATAAATGGCTTGTCCGTAAGACCAAAAATTAATGCGCAACGGCTAATAGTGACGCCTAATCAGTTCGAAACACTTGTGCACGGCTAACCATCGGCCAATACATATATTCGTTTAAGGCATGAATTTTGAGATTGCTTGTAAATATTAAAATTGAAACAAGTAAAGCTTTGGTTTAACTGTAGCAATAGCAAAAAATCATCTACCGTTAACTTAGAGGACTTGCAACGATTGTAAATATTTGGGAGCTATTCTCTTTTGACTATCTTAGGAAAAGAAACTCCGTAGTTTTTCAGACTCTATTTTTTAGGGGCTTGTGAACTTTGTCACGTTCAACTTTATTCTAAGTAAAATAAAGTTTATTTTGCTTTATACGGTTAATTTATGGTAAAAAAGAGCCAAAATAAAAAAAAACTGAAACGATCCCAGAGGCGGTTGATCCGGTTTTTTGCCATAGTAATTTTCTCTTTGGTATTTGTGCAAGTAGGACTATATTTTGGATCTGACCTGCTCTTGCGAAATTATGTCCAATCCAAAGTGGATGAAGCCTCCGAGGGAAAATACGAGGTGAGTTTTGACCGGTTTCACCTGTCCCTTTTTCAGCGAGGATTCTATTTTGAAGGCTTCAGCCTTACCCCAAACAAAGCTATCTTGGACTCCCTTCCTGATGACAAGCCCATCTATAAAGTCCAAGTTCCTCAAATTGCCGTAAAAGGTATCGGGTATGATTTTGGCGATAAAATACTGAATATCGGTAACCTGCAGTTTGTCGAGCCCATGATCCAGACCAAGCAGCAACTGGACAGCCTCAGCTCAAATACTAAATTGGAACAACTTCAGTTGGAAATCAAAAAATCCTTGGAGCGTGTACGCCTGGAAGAAATCATCATTGATAATCTGATCATTGAGCAAGCTGATTTGCTCGTAGAGAACTTTGTAAGCCAGAAATCTATAAAAGCCGAAAACACCAACTTTTCCTTGAAGGATGTCCACCTTCTAAACCCGAGACCCGAGCCTACTCCTTTCAACGCACGGGGTTTTGGCCTAACCTTGGAAAACTTCGAAATGCTACTGGCAGATAGCGTCCACACGCTACTTGCAGAACAAATAGAAATTTCTTCTTTGGACAATCACATCACCGCCAAACAAGTAGCGCTTCTTCCCGACTTGCAGAAACCAGGAGAAATCTATTATAGCATGAAGCTCGACAACTTGATGCTTACCGATGCTGATATCAATCAGGTATTCTATACCACAGATGTAGCGGTCGGCAACCTCACCTTGAACCATCCGGAATTTTTGGTCTATTCCGAACTTTCGCCTGAAGTGCAGGAAAAATCATTGATGGATTACAGCCTTTATCCATTGATAAAAGATATTTTGAGCTCCATAAACATTCACCATTTACAGATCGAAGAAGGAAGCTTTCTCCAAAGAGGAGTACATGACGAATACAAAAACCGAATCGAAACGGATAAGATCAACTTCGAAATGGAGCAGGTTTACATCGGCCCCGATACTGAACGCACCAAAAACCAATTTTTCTATGCTAACGAAGCCGCCCTATCGCTGTCCAATGTGAAAGTGGTCCTGGCCGATGGCGTACACTGGATCACTGGGAAAGAAGTGTACTTATCCTCAAAAGAAGATGAGATAAAAGTCGTTGGGGCCAAGGTGGAGCCTTTCAGAAAAGTCACGGAAGAAATCCCCCTTTTCGAAATCGAAATCCCCGAATTCAACCTCGAAAATGCCAATCTAAAGAAAGTTTACAACCATAATATCCTGGATGTAAAAGACATGGTCTTTCGCAATCCGACAGTAAAATTCAGTAACCTTCAGAAAAAGGAAGGCAACATGAAAGGCCAAACGATACAGGAACTCACCAAAAACTTCCTGAGGGCAATCTACATAGACAGGCTAGAACTTATTGAAGGTGACATGATCCTTAACAACACCATGAAAGTCAATAAGGACAGTGTCTCTTTTACAAAAGCCAGTATGGTTTTGGAAAATTTTGCGGTGGACGAAGGAATAGAGCAAGATTCCTCCAGGATGTTTTTGGCAGAAGACCTACAGCTAGAACTGGATAATTATGCCATGAAGCTGACCGATGACATGCACCTTTTCAAAGCTGACAAGATCTTTGTAGACACCAAAGAAAAGATGCTGAAAATAGAAGGCTTCAGTTTTGAGCCGCTTGACTCAGACAGGGTCATGGAAAACCTGCGCCGTCTGAACAAGAAAATGGTGCTTGAAGTACGTGTGCCGGAGTTTTACCTGCGGGACGTGGATATTGCGAAGGCCTATTTTGATGGGGTTTTGGAGATAGGAATGGTGGAAGTCCCATCACCCGACATAAAACTCAGTCGCTACATCGCACCAAACCAAAACAGGGAAAAAGTGCAGATCAACGACCTGTATGAGCTGGCAACAAGTTATTTTAGCCATGTTACCATCGACTCGCTAAATGTTATTGACGGCTCCATTGCCTATGAAAACTATGTCCAAAACAAAATCAAAACTTTTGCAGAGGATAATGTGTCCATTAAGATCAAAAAATTTGAGCTGGATGAAAATGTAACCCCTCGAAATGCTGAAACATTTTTTGCCGAGGAATTGGACGTCAGCTTAAACAACTATGTGTTTAACGTAGCGGATGGAAGATACTCCTTGCACGCTGACCAGATCAGCTATAACTCTTCAAGGGATGAACTCATCACCTCCAATGTACGGTTGAGGCCGAGACGGGATCTAGGGGTCAAAGTAACCATCGGTGCCAACATCTCCAACCTTAGCTTTGCAGGTGTGGACGTGGACAGGTTCTTCTTTGAAAACACCTTGGCCATGTCCAAGGTAAGCCTGTCGGATGCAGAAGTAAACTTATTCATCGACCGTAACGGGACAAAAAGGAGCCAACGGGACAAGGCACCAAAAAAAACCCGGAATCTTCCAAAAAGGTTTGACATCATACAAATCGACACCATTGAAGCCCAAAATGCCCGATTCAATGCATTTTATAGCAATGATGGTAAAGAACGAAACCTCATCAATTCCGGTGTCAACCTCTCATTTTATGGTTTTCTTCTGGATTCGGCCAAACTCGCCAAAGGAGATATCGTGGGTTTTTTCAATAATATGGCCATGGATATTGACAATTTCAACTTGGCATTGAACGACAGCGTACACACATTAAATTTCAGCAAGGTGGAACTGGATACCAAAAGCGATATGATTGTGTTTGAAAACTTAAAGGTCATCCCTAAAAACCATATCGGCAAACATGGCAATCCGGTCATCGCTGCAGCTGTACCCTTGGTAAAGCTGCAAACCCATTCACTGACGAGTTTTCAAGAAACCGGCGAAATCGATTTTCAGCGCATAGAACTGGTAAATCCTGAGATCAGCTTGTATCTTGATCGAAAAGATAATCACCGAACAAGCGGAAAATCCAGTGAAGACGCTGTCCAGGACATCATCAAAGACTTAAAGGTGAATGATTTCAAGCTCAGTGGTGGCAAACTCAATATTTTGGAGAAAGATTCTGCCGCCCATATCCGATCATTCAACGGCCTGAACATTGCCCTAAATGACCTGAGCTTCGACCTGTCCAAGACTGCTGCTTTTGACAAGGACATATTTCTGGACAAGGATTTCTCGGTAGAATTGCCCAACTATGAAATCAAGTTGCCTGACAGTCTGAATGTCCTTAATATCGGTCTGGTGTCCATTCACAAAGATCAAATGACCCTTAAAGACGTGACCTTAAGTCCTCGTTATGGCAAATATGAATATGTTCGCAAAGTTGGCTATCAAACTGACGTAGTAAAAGCACAATTTCCAGAGATTAGGTTTGACGTGATCGATTTAAAGAAACTCATCGAACAGCGAGAAATCAAGGCAAAAAAAATGCTGGTCCAAACGCCAAACATTCAAGTGTTCAGGGATAAGCGGGTACCATTCAATGACAGCATCTATAGGCCCATGCCCCAAGAGTTGATGAAAAGATCAGGCATTAAACTGGAACTGGACACACTGGACGTGGCCAATGCGGTCATAACATACGAAGAGTTTCCGGAAAAAGGAATGGTTCCAGGGAGCATCACCTTTGACTCTCTATATGCCAAAATGTATCCGTTTCACCTTAGCAAGACGACGGAAGACACTTTTGCTATTGACAGCAGCTACTTGGAGGCCGCAGCAAGGATAAACGGGGCGGCTGCGATCCACATGTCGGGAGAATTTGCCTATGATGCCCCATACCCCATGGAGATCAGTGTTCAAACCGGAAGATTTGATTTAAGGGCAGTCAACTCCATCATGACCAGAAATGCCTTCCTCAAAATCCGTGAAGGCATTGCCCAACCATCTACTTGGAAATTTACCGCTGACAATGAGACAGCCGTCGGCACCATGACATTTTACTACAACAGCCTGAAAGTGCAGCTCCTCAATGACCGAACCCTTAAGAAAGCAAAAGGAAGAAAGGCCATGCTGAATTTTGTCCTAAACGCCATTGCCCTGAGGGGCAATAATCCAAGGAAGATTTTTGGCACGGAAAAGATCGCCCCAATTTACTTCCAAAGAGACAAAAGCAAATTTATTTTTAATTACTGGTGGAAAGCGTCACTTTCAGGATTTCAAGGTTCCCTCGGCCTTGGAGAAGCTGGTCCAGCCAAGAAGGAAGAGGAAGACGAGTAGCTTGGCTTTCATGGGCAGTGAGCCAAATGGACTTTTACTGGTTTTAAAAGCACAGCCGGCAGAAACCAATCGATGAAATATGAGGTCATTAATCGATAATATTTTAGATTTGCATGTCAAAAAAGATTAGCTCTATGCATCAGGATAAAATTGAAGCATTAAAAATAGAAATTGCCGCGGCAGACGCCAGCAATCCAGAGGAACTGGAAGCGTATCGAATGCGCTACATCAGCAAAAAGAGTGTCGTCGGAGCACTCTTTGCTGAAATGAAAAACGTACCGAATGACCAAAAAAAGGCTTATGGCCAAATGGTCAATAGCGTAAAACAAGCTGCTGAGGAGAAATTCAAAGAATTGATTGATAAAGTCAATGATGGTGCAGGCAAGTCCAAGTCTTCCGATATAGACCTGACACTCCCCGCCACCAACCAACCCGCTGGAGGCATCCATCCACTGACGGCTACCCGTCAGCGAATCATTGAGATTTTTGAAAGAATAGGTTTCAATCTTTCAGAAGGACCTGAAATTGAAGACGACTGGCATAACTTTACCGCCCTAAACTTCCCGGAGAACCACCCTGCCAGGGAGATGCAGGACACCTTTTTCATCGAAAAGAATCCTGACATCGCGCTGAGAACCCACACCAGCTCTGTCCAAGTAAGGGTGATGGAAAATCAACAACCTCCTATCCGGACACTATCACCTGGAAGGGTATTCAGAAACGAAGCCATTTCTGCACGTGCACATTGTATTTTCCATCAAGTAGAAGGATTATATGTGGATGAAAATGTTGGATTTGCTGACTTGAAGCAGACCCTTTATCACTTTGCCAAGGAGATGTTTGGCAAAGAGACCAAAGTACGTTTTCGCCCTTCGTATTTTCCTTTCACAGAGCCTAGTGCTGAGATCGATATTTCTTGCCTGCTATGTGGCGGTGATGGCTGTAATGTTTGTAAGGGCTCAGGATGGGTAGAAATCGGCGGATCAGGCATGGTTGATCCCAATGTTTTGGAAAACTGCGGTATTGATTCGGAGAAATATACGGGCTTTGCATTTGGAATGGGAATTGAGCGAATCGCGATGCTCAAGTATCAAATCAAAGATTTAAGGCTGTTTACCGAAAACGACATTCGGTTCCTCAAACAGTTTAAACCGTTGCTTTAGCGCGTTCACAAAACCGCTTGAAACACATCATGATGGTATCAAAAAGTGCTAAGCGGCCGCCCAATGTACCATCTTCTTGAACCCGCATTATGCACTAGCCTATCTATTTCGACCTGAAACTACTTCAAAATCAGTCGCTTCGCCGCTGTTTTCGATTTCACCATAGCGATGCTATGATTCAATCTCCAAACAGCCTGATTTTCTTGTAGTTTCAGCTCTTCCCGATAGCTATTGGGACAGGCCATAACGATTCCTAATGCATAAAGCGGGCAATGTCGTTTAGTTAGCGTGTATCTGGAAATATTGGTTTAATTATTTTTCTTGTTAAATTCCAAGATGGTTTTCATCTCTTTACCTTTGTTACTTTTTTGCTTCAGGTCAAAGTCGAGTAGGCCTGGGCCCTATGCCCAAGCCTCTCTCAGAACCGTACGTGACAGTCTCCCGTCATACGGCTCTTGACAATCAAATCTGATGTTCCAGATTTTGTTTCAAACAACTCCATCTTCCCTAGTTTTTAGGTTGTGGAACCATTCAAAACCGATTGCCTCAGTCCCTTCGCTCTTTCTCCGTTTCCAGAGCTTTCAACACTACTACGGACTGATCCGCCCCATCCCTATCAAAGGGGATGGTTCTCCTGTTCCATCCAACCGCCTGTTTCGAACTCCTGCCGCCTTAATGCCGCCTGCCAATAGGCCAACTCTCAGTCTGCGCTGCCTATTTTGTCCCGGAAGTTACTCTAGCCCCCGGTTTTGACAGGAAGTATTTTTCACGACACTTCATCGAACGGTTCACTTTCGTTCAGCTTTTCGAAACGCATTCCTTCTGATCGCTCAGTACCACAGCCTTGAAAGCGCAGCACCATCAGGGGAATTTGACTGGTCTGCCTGATCCAGTCCCAGCCGTCGTGCCAAGGGTTGTAACGCCCTATTCGACATCAGTTGGATAGCATGTCCGGTTTCCCGAACTTCAGGACACACAAAGTAACCAAAAAAACCCGCCGCTACGCCACGGCGCACAGGTGTGCAGCTATTGGCCTAAAATTACAACCTTCCCTCATGCAGGCAAACTCCTCCTTTTCTAGCTGCCAACATTCTTTTTGGCTAGTATTTCGTCAAACAAGCCTGCCTTCTTGCCTACCCGCTTTTTAATTTCTTAACGCCCAATACCTGCAAGGCGGATCCATTTTATACAGGTTTAAAAAGACCATGGACTAAAACCATGATTTTCTCAATGGACGATCCGTAATGGAAAATCTTCTTAACTAAACTACATTGATAAAGCGGGTTGAATACACTAGCTATACCATTCCGCTATTTCTGGAATCAGCAAATGACCAAAAAAAGAGCACTTGATCAGATCAAGTGCTCTTTTTTTGCCCTAACGTCTTACCATACCATGGTCAACTCTCATCCTCCTTGAGCGCATTACATCGGTCATACGCCGGATCGATGTCAATATAGACCTCTTCTTTGGCGATTTTAAACCAGTCTTCCAATGCCTCAGACTCCTTCTGCTTTTTGGTAGCCGCTTTTAGTTTTTCATAATCATCCTCTAAGTTGGCCCGGTGAGCAGGATACTCATTTTTGAAATAGAGCAGTCGAACTGCTTTTTCAGGCTCTCCCGTGCGTTGATTTTGTTCTTCATAACGCAAAGCATGGCTGATAGTGCCCACCTTCATGGTATCTATGGTGAAATACAGGATAGGATCCTCAAGTGTTCTGGCCGATAGGCGGTTTGCCCCGGTCGTAGGATCTGAAAAGAACCCGCCATTATCAGAGGTATTCCTATCTTCAGAGAAATCCTTTGCTGCCTTCGCAAAACTCATACTGTCCAATTCGATCAGGTTCCTGAGACTATCCAGTTCCCTTTCTGCAGCAGCAATATCCTGCTCTGTAGGCCTGGGCTTGATAAGGATATGTCGGGTGTTATAAGAATCGGTCCTCCTTTCCAACAACTGGATCAAGTGAATTCCAAACTGTGACTCTACAGGCTCCCCAATTTCACCTTCTCGGAGACTAAGGGCCATGGCTTCATACTCTGGCGCTAGCTCCCCTTTGCGGAAAAATCCCAAATCACCCCCTTGGTTTTTTGACCCAGGATCTTCAGAATATTTGACCGCCATGGATGCGAAGTCCACATCTCCGTCGAGAATCTGCTGCTTGATATCATTCAATTGCTTGATCACCCGATCCTTTTCCTTACGGCTGGGCTCAGGCTTCTTCACGATCTGACCTACCGATACTTCCGCGGAGAAAAACGGTAAGGAATCCTTTGGTATCTGGTTATAAAATTCCCGCACCTCAGCAGGGGACACGGACATGCTCTGTACGATGGAATTTCTCATTTTGGCAACGGTTTTTTGCTCCTTGACCATATCATGGATCTCTGACTTTAGCTGCTCAGCAGTCTTGCCATAAGCCTCCACAAGGGTTTCCTCATTTCCTCCAAACTGCTGCAAGACCATATTGAACCGTTGGTTCACATCCATGATTACTTCTGCGTCAGTGACGATTACGGAATCAATTTCAGCCTTGGCCAGCATTAATTTATTTACCAACAGTGACTCAAACACATCACACCTGGAGGGTGCCTCAAATCCTTCCTGGGATTGCGAAATGGCTTCTAGGTATGACTTCTGAAGATCAGACTCCAAGATGATATAGTTATCTACTTTGGCGATGATTTTATCCAGTATCTGGCCGGATGGCTTGTTTTCTTTCGTACTGGTACTGTCTTTCTCCTGAGCATAAACTGCAATAGTGCTCAAAAAGCATAAAATAACGGCCAGCGTTTTAGTAAGGTTATTCATATATTTTAAATTCATTATTACCTTTTGCTCTCGAATAAACTTCATTCTGAAGGCTTTCTGCTAGGTTGACTTTTCTTTTATTGACAATGATTTTTGAGATTTCATCTCGTACAAATTCCACAGGAGGAACCTGATCTTGGAGCTTGTATTCCAACACCTTAAAATAATAGTTATATTGATCGTCCTCAACTTTTATCAAGGGCTTTCCCCTGGTCAGAAGCTGGACTTTATTCTGATTCTCGGCCAATGGGGTATTCGTGATGATCTCCTCGAATTTTACCCAAGTAGAATCTTCCAAGTAATAGTTTGCCGCTGACTTGATCGCCAGCTCCCTTAACTCGTGCTTTGCAGACTCATCGGTTTGCCCTAACAAGCGGTTTGCTTGATTATTCTGGGAAAGCGATTTGTCCATTTTGATAAAATTGGCCCGCACGATGATTTCCTTGAGCGTGAAATTATGAATGTTTTCTTCATAATACGCTTTCACCTCTTCATCAGTGACCTCCTTGTTCAGGTTTTCCTCGATATAAGCTTTCTCATATTCATACACAATCAAAGCATACTTATAATCCAATAATTTCTTATCGAGCTCTGCTTTGCTAACGGACACTTTTTGGCTGGCTTCCTTGATCATCAAGTGCTTTTTTACCCACGATTGCACATAACGATTGGCCAGGTCAGTGCTGTCACTGGCCGTAGTCGCTTCCTTGGTGACAAAATCCAAATCCGATTTACGCAAATAGATATCATCAACGGAAGCCACTGCAGGACTATTACTGGATGCAGTATCTTCTTCAGATTTAACGCTGAAAAAACCACAGCCAGATGCTCCTCCTATCATGATGAAGAGGAAAAAAGCCAGGTTAATCCTGCGCAACAACGATATTTTCGATTCTCTCTTTTTCATCCTCATTAATCTGAACGATGAAATTCTGCTTTAGTACGCTGATCAAGCTTTGATTCAAGTGTTCCTGATAATCCTTTATAACCTGTCCGCGTGTTTCTTCAAACGCTTTTGGCCCTGCGGGATACTGTTTGCCCAAGAGCACAATATAAGGCTTATTATTCACCTCTACTTCCTGAAGTCCAGACTGTATTTCCAAGGTCTTAAGGATTGGATCATTATGAACTTCAAAAACTCCCTCATCCACTTTATAAGACAATGTCGAAAGGGTGGACAAATGATCCTCCAACGCTTCCTTTAATCCGCCTTGATAGCGGGTATTGGCCAAGTATTCCCTGACCGGCCCTTCTGCCTCAGGAGCTAATACCTTTACGATCAATGCCTCCGCCCGCTCTTCCCACATGTACTGATCCCTATGGCCTTCAAAATACTCCATGAGTCCAGCAGTATCCTTCAGCGCTTTCTGCCAAACCCGTTCATTCATTAGGTTAAACAGCAGGATCCCTTCCCTATACTCATTTACCAAGAGCCTAAAATCGTCATTATTGGCCAGAAGATCCGCTTCTTCAGCCTGATCAAGCGAAATTTCGACGAATTTTTTAAACCAAGCGTCAAATGGTTCTTTTCGCTCCACTTTTACAACTACTTCATCTTGCTCCACAAAATCCACAAAATCCCCAACCTTCTTGCTCTCCCCGTCAATGGTAAACAAAGTGCTGTCCAAAAGATTCTGGGCTGTATATACTTCACGGAGATCCTTTAATCCCTTAGGCTGCCCAGTGACCTGCTCTTTGGCAACGGCGACTAAAGGGCCATTTTCCACAAAATTGTACCGTGATTTCTGAATTGCGGTCACTTGGCTATTGATAAGCACTGACCTGCTGTCCCTTAGGATCTTTGACTTCAGGCTTTCTTCCAATTCTTCGTACGGCGCAAGTGGTTTTTCATCTTCTAGTCGAATAATATGGTAGCCATAGGAAGTCTTCACCGGGGAAGAGATTTCACCAATTTCGGTTAGTCCAAAAGCCGCATCTTCAAACTCCTTTAGAAAAGCTCCCACTCCAAACCAAGGCAGCTCGCCGCCATTCTCTTTGGTGCCGACATCTTCTGAAAACAGCTGGCATACTTCCTCCCAACTGGTATCTTCCTTCTGAAGAGCTCCATAAATATCAGTAATCCGTCGCTTGGCACGATCTTCCGAAATGGGATCGGTGGGATCTGTTCTTATCAATATGTGAGACACCTTTACTTGGCCGGGATTTGGCTTTCGATCCAAGAGCTTGATGACATGATAGCCAAAGTCCGTGAGCACAGGATCAGAAACCTGCCCAGGCTTAAGCTGGTAAACAGCATCTTCAAAAGGATAAACCATCTGCAGCGAAGTGAAATACCCCAAATCACCTTGGTTGTTTTTCACAGAAGGGTCTTGGGAGTATTCTTCCGCTAGTTTGGAAAATACTTCACCGGCTTCTGCTCGCTCCTTTAACTTAACGGCCATTCGAAACACGGCCACAGAATCTTCTCTGCTTGAATTGCCCGGAAAACGCAATAAGATATGCTGGGCATGCACGACATCCTGCATTCTGGAATAGGCTTTCCTTATTTCCCCCTCTTGGAGAGAAGTTTCCAAGCTGTACGGCCGCTTTAGATCTTCCTTAAACGCATTAAACTCCCGCAGGAACTCCACAGACTCATCCATGCCAAGTGCTTCTGCCTCCTTCACCTTTAGCTTATAGTTCAGGAAAAGTTCAAAGTTCTCCTCAAATTCCTCCTTACTGAGTTTATCCTCTTGCTGATCAAACTCCCTATTCTTTGAAAGCATATGCATAAACTCCTCCGCAGGCACATTTTCATTGCCTACCGTAAGGAGATACTGCGGGCCATCTGATGGAGGAGTGCTCTGCGAAACCTTGGAGTTTGGTGAACATGCCACCAACAAACCCAACACCCAAAGACACTGGTATGTAGTTTTCATCTTATTTACCATGCCAAAAACAATTGTGCAATGTTACAAATTTTAATGTAGAATGTGTGGATTTACGGGTGATAAGTGGCAAGAATTAACAATTATTTGGAATTCAATTGCTTGATCAGCCTTACCATGTACCAAGATGGGTGTGTTTCTATTTCTATGGCGTCCATAATGCGTTTTACCAACAAAATACCTACGCCTCCCCCTGCTTTGTTTTTTTGCCTGTCCTTGATGACTTCCTTCAAGTCCGGAGTCTTATAATCCAAAATATCAAACGGCTCTCCGTTGTCCGTAATCTCAAAAATAATCCGGTCATCGTACTGATGGACTTTTACATGAAGATGGCTGGAGGGATTACAGCCGTGGGTATGGATGATGCGATTTGCACACACCTCTTCCACAGCCAGCACCAGCTCGTTTCTTAGCACATCGGTGAGCTTGGAATGGGAAAGCTCGGTGATCAAGAAATCCCTCAGATCAGCCAGCTTGGTCTTTTCGCAATATAGTCTCAACTCATGCTTCATGAATGGTCTCTAAGGCCTCGTCCCTGCTTGGTTTTATGGTGATCAACTGATCCAATCCCAGGATATGGAACACATTGGCTACCTTTTCTGATAGTCCATAAATCAAAAAATGGATGTTTTTTTCTTCAAATTCCTCCAAGTAAGACATGAAAACGCCCAATCCTGCAGAGGAAATGTACGACAGCTTATTGCCGTCCACAAAGATGTTTTTATGATCGTTTTTAACAACTTCATTTATCGCTTCATCCAACTCCACAGAGTTGCTGGCATCCACCTGTCCATCGAGGATGAGGAGGATATGATTATCTTCTTGCTTCTTACTAATCGTCAACATAACTGATTATACGCTAAGTTTTTGCTAATGTTGTTATAAGAATTTTAATACCATCAGGGAGTAATCATCATCGGGTAAGGATGCTTCTCCAACAAATTCATAAACTGACTGAATCAGGTGATTTTTGATTATTTCGGGTGATTCATTTTTATAGGTATTCAAGACTTCCTTCAGTCGATCATAACCAAATTCCTCGCCGTTTTGATCCTTACTTTCGATAATTCCATCGGTGTACATGACCAAAATATCCCCTGCATGGTAGTGAATGGTCTTTTCATTAAGATATTCAGGGTATCTATCACTCCGCAAAATCCCCAAGCCCATTCCTTCCAAATGGATGTAATCCGCCTCTCCGGTTTTATTGTCATAATACAATGTCGGACAATGTCCTGCCCTACAAAAAGTAATGGTACCTTGTGAGGTATCGATCAAATAGTATGTGGTCGTAATAAAAAGGTTTTTGGCCAGACAACTGCTGAGGGCATTGTTTGCCTTGGAAAGAAACGCTTTGGGCGAAAGGTCCAACTGTACGAGACTATGAAACACGCCCTTCATTTGCGACATGTTAAAAGCCGCAGAAAGCCCTTTACCAGAGACGTCTCCAATGATCAGGGCAAACCTATTTTCATCAAATTGATAAGTCTCATAGTAATCGCCACCTACCTCATCAGCTGCTTCCGAAAACCCATAAATATCAAAGTGGCTATTGTGATGCAGGTCAGAAGGCAATAAGCTGCGCTGCACCCGCTGAGCGATCTTCAATTCTTCCTTATACCGTTCATTCTTGATCGCCTCACTGAGCAGTCGGTGGTTTTCGACAGATATACTTGCTTGGCCCACAAAGGTGGTCACGATATTCAGCATCTCTTTATTGAAGCCATTTTTGACCTCCTTGAGCAAGAAAAGATAGCCCAAAAGATTCTTGTTTACCCAGATCGGAACGATCAGTGCAGACTTGTAAAGATCGTGCTCCACGGCACTATTGACATGGTCAACAGCAGATGGTGTCCGCAGGCTGAGGAAACTCTTAAAAACTTTGCTCTTATCCATCAGTTCCTTGATCTCCTTGCGGTCTTTGTTGGTGATAAACCGCTGGTGGAGGATCTGGAGTTGGTTATCTTCATCCACGATTTCCAGCCATGAAGCATCCGCATAGGCCGCACTCATACAGCTGTCCACCAATATATCCAAGACTTGGGTTTCACTTTGCCCCGGCTGGATCGATTGGCTTAATTTTTGAAAATTAATAGCTTCTGTAAGCTTCTGCTCAAAAACCGAAGAAGTCGGAAGATTAAACAGGGTAACCAAAAAACTAAACAGTGAATAAACAAACACAAAACCATAAAGCCCCATCAGAAACAAATTGTCCATCAAATTGATTTCTGCATAATGGCTTTGATAGCCCATTGACTGCATGAATAAAAAAGTAGTCGTGATCAGAATAATCCCAAAAAACAAGATGGATTTCCATTTGTCCTTAAAGGTAAGGTAAGGTATCCACTTGAGGTTTACCGATATAATGACCCCAAAGATAAGTAGAAATACCAACCCAAATAGAAAGGTAAAATCAAATGTATTCTGATTAAAATAAACATAAAACATGCTCACTAAGAGCATGACTTCATATATTTGCCATTGCTGGACGGTATTTTTGTTCTTTTGGTATAAAATGAGCTTTTTCCACAATAAAGAACATGAAATAAGGAATAATGTCGTCAGCCCAAAATTGACATGGTAAAAGAAATTTCCCAAAAGGGGATCCGTACTAAGACGGGTATCGTCTAGGACCACATAAAATATCCTGATCAAAAAGGCTGCTCCTATAACAATAAGTCCCGTAGAAGCTGCCCTCCAGATAAGCTGAATAAAATTGTTTTGATCATTTCGATCTATGGAGCGAGAATAAAATAAGTACACCAGGATAAAAAATATGATTTCAAGCGTCCAAGTGATTTCATGGGCAATGCCCAAGTTCATATTGTTCACAGTTCCGAAAAGACGGAGCAAATCCACAAAAAGCAGTCCCAACCAGGTGAGCACAGTCACCAGGATTAATATTCTTCCGATATTTATGTTGGGAAATTTGATCATGTACAAAACCATTACAATTATACGTAATGTCAACCAAATAACCTTAACCAATTTTAGGGGAAGTTTTTAACCAATGATAAAGATGCAAAAAAGTGTACCGGCCTGTATCGTGGCCATTCTAGCAATGATGATGAGCTGCACCTCAGCAGATGTAAACAAATTTATCCAAGGAGCCACAGAGGCCAGTCTCTCTGAAGCCGATGTGAGCAATGGACTGAAGGAAGCCCTCGAAAAAGGTATTTCCGAAGGAGTGGGAATAGCTGGCAAAAAAGATGGCTATTTGGGCAATGAACTCCTTAGGATCGGACTACCTGAGGATGTGCAAAAAGTGGAAAGCACTCTAAGGAAAATCGGCCTTGGGGCGGAAGTGGACAAGGTCATCACCACCATCAACAGAGGAGCTGAAGATGCCGCCAAAGAGGCCAGGCCAATATTCATAAGCGCCATCAAACAAATGACGATCCAAGACGCTTGGTCGATCCTAAAAGGAGATGATGATGCAGCAACCCAGTATTTACAGCGAACCACCACTGAACAACTGACTGCATTGTTCAAACCCCACGTGCAGGAATCCCTGGACAAAGTCGGTGCCACCCGGTATTATGGAGACCTCGTCAATAGCTACAATACCTTCCCAACCACCAACAAAAAACTAGATCCTGACCTGAACAGCTATGTGACGGACAGGGCTATTGAAGGATTGTTCAAATTGATCGCCGAAGAAGAAAAAGCCATTAGGGAAAACCCCTTGGAACGAACCAGCAGCATTTTGAAAAGAGTATTTGCCGCGCAGGATTAACCGGTTTCCCCGCATTAAGCGTAAAGGTTTAGGGATTATACTCTGTGATGCTACCTTGGAAAGTACGATGTACAATGACACTTCCCAGCGTGAGCGAAGGTTGGTCTGATAGCTCTATTAAGCCATTCTTGAGTCCTGTCTTGAGTGTATCGTAGGTAACGGTTGTACCGAGGGCTGTGCCCCACTCCGGGTAGTAAGAAGTGAGGTCTGGGAAGAGGAAAGTGAGACAGCCCCCCCTTATGGAATTAGCTATGTTCTTAAGTTAAGGGAAGTACAACACGCTTGTCCCCCTGAGCGGAGTCGAAGAATAGTGTAGAACCTCGATTCCGCTCGGCCTGACCTCTCTTAATTTCATTACCTTAAGTGCCTTGATGGGGTGAAGGTGTGAAATTTGGTAGCTGGTATGTAGTAGTGGTATTTGGTCTTTCCAAACCCATCATTGAGGGGCAATGCTAAAACCATTGGTATTTTTTGCGTACCTAGCGTCAAGTCAACGCTTTAATGACGGATCAAGCAATATTTCTGGGGAAACGAATGTTGAAATGGTCCTATAAAAGAAAATTTCATGGCGTTAAACCGATGGGCTTCCTCCATCCGCACGAATGGGGTTTAACGGGAATTTATGGGGAATAGGGAGGGAAATGCGGCTAAAACCGATACCGTTGGATGGGCAATTTACCACGGGCTTCACCCATGGCTATGAACAGGTCTCAATACTTGTGCACCGCGGCGTAGATAGGCTAGTGCATAATGCGGGTTAAATGCCGTTTAGTTAGTGTGTATCTGGAAAATATGGGTTCTATATTTTTTTCCTTGGGCAGTTATTTTTCTAGCTAAATCCCTGGGTGGTTTTCATCCCTTTACCTTTGTTACTTTTTTGCTTCAGGTCAAAGTCGAGTAGGCCTGGGCCCTATGCCCAAGCCTCTCTCAGAACCGTACGTGACAGTCTCCCGTCATACGGCTCTTGGCAATCAAATCTGATGTTCCAGATTTTGTTTCAAACAACTCCATCTTCCCTAATTTTTAGGTTGTGGAACCATTCAAAACCGATTGCCTCAGTCCCTTCGCTCTTTCTCCGTTTCCAGAGCTTTCAACACTACTACGGACTGATCCGCCCCATCCCTATCAAAGGGGATGGTTCTCCTGTTCCATCCAACCGCCTGTTTCGAACTCCTGCAGCCTTAATGCCGCCTGCCAATAGGCCAACTCTCAGTCTGCGCTGCCTATTTTGTCCCGGAAGTTACTCTAGCCCCCGGTTTTGACAGGAAGTATTTTTCACGACACTTCATCGAACGGTTCACTTTCGTTCAGCTTTTCGAAACGCATTCCTTCTGATCGCTCAGTACCACAGCCTTGAAAGCGCAGCACCATCAGGGGAATTTGACTGGTCTGCCTGATCCAGTCCCAGCCGTCGTGCCAAGGGTTGTAACGCCCTATTCGACATCAGTTGGATAGCATGTCCGGTTTCCCGAACTTCAGGACACACAAAGTAACCAAAAAACCCCGCCGCTACGCCACGGCGCACAGGTGTGCAGCTATTGGCCTAAAATTAAAACCTCCCCTCATGCAGGCAAACTCCTCCTGTCTAAAGCCAGGTAAACCTTTTCTAGCTGCCAACATTCTTTTTGGCTAGTATTTCGTCAAACAAGCCTGCCTTTTTGCCCACTCGCTTTTTAATTTCTTAACGCCCAATACCTACAAGGTGGATCCGATTAATAAGTTTCTTATGGATAAATTATCATCATTATTCCATGTAGTGGTATATTTTCTTAAGTAACCAAGTTGAGCCGGAACTATAAGCCCCCCTGAGCCAAAAAATGTATCGTTTCCATATTACGGCCCTTGGTATGCCTGTTTTCCACCCGATGGTGGAGGCCGTTAAGAAAGTGAGTTGGCTCGCGTCGTGGAACAGCGAGACCCACTCGCTTTTAGGCCGTAGCCATCGGGTGGAAATTAAAATGGGTGACGGATCCACGTCGCTGGGTAAATCCATGTTCCATTTTAAAAGGCAGACCACCGGCCTAGATTTTTTTCTTTCTTTTTTCATCAATGGAAAAAAGGAAAAGGATAAAATCCACCAGGATGATCAGGTTTCCCCAGCCAAAGTCAATCAAAAAAAGGACTTTTAGGTATATAAAAGAAGGAAATCCCCTTACCTAAACGACATTGAATGCGGGTTCAATGCAGGCCCAACATGCACTTGGTGCCTTTGTGGCTTTTTCTAACCCGTAGTTTTGCCGTTAAGAAAACTGGCAGCCCCCAACCTTTACGCTTGATCCGAATGCTAGCCTAATAATCGGGAAATAAAAAAAGCTATGAAATAGAATCTCATAGCTTTAGTCAATTAACAATAAACCCAAAATAACCTGTTGTAAGAAAAGGATTCGAACCTTTTTCAGTGTTTCCACTGTCCGAGTGCGGATTTGCCGCCTTACAATTCCAAAACCAAACATCTTTTGGCTTTGATTACACTACAAAGATACGTTGAGAATTTTAAACTCAAAAATTTTCAAAAATGTTTAACAAATTTTTACATTTTTTTTAATGACAACGTTTACTAATTGAAAATATTATTCATTCAACCAGCAAAACAAGTCACATTTTTGAAAACTTGATAACGTCTTTCGGGTTTCCTTTTGAAATCCTTTTAATGTTTATGTATCAAAGTTAACGTAAAGGCAATTATAAAGTTCATTTTTTAACATTTTTTAAAAAATTTAATCTTCCACATCAAATCTTACATAGTTCTCCCATCTCCCTAAAACGTTTTGCATATCTTCTGGCAAACTAGAATCAAACTGCATAAATTTATTGCTTACCGGATGAACAAAGCCCAAAGATTTTGCGTGCAAAGCTTGACGTGGAAGCATCTTAAAACAATTATTTACAAAGGCTTTGTATTTTGAAAATTGGGTACCCTTACGGATCTTATCCCCTCCATACACGGCATCATTAAATAGCGGATGACCTAAATACTTCATATGCGCCCGGATCTGGTGGGTTCTGCCGGTCTCCAAGTTGCACTGAATAAGCGAAATGTAACGGAGTCGCTTTAGCACCTTCCAGTGAGTAATCGCGTTTTTCCCATAATCCCCATCAGGAAAGACATCCATGACCTTCCTATCTCGAGCACTACGTCCGACATGTGCATCGATGATTCCCGCATCTTCTTTGGGCTCGCCCCAGACGAGTGCAAGGTAAGTTCGCCCAATGGTATGATCAAAAAACTGCTTGGCAAGCTGCGTCATGGCCCGTTCAGACTTTGCAATGACCAACAGACCACTGGTATCTTTATCAATCCGATGGACCAATCCTGGCCTGCCACTATTGCCCGGCATTTCCGGTAACTGGTTGAAGTGGTACACCAAACCATTCACCAAGGTTCCCGTCCAATTGCCATAAGCTGGATGAACCACCATTCCCGCGGGCTTATTGACCACCAGCAAATGATCATCTTCATAGACAATGTCCAACTCAATCTTCTCTGGTAATACCTCCGTCTCACGTGCTTCCATCTCCAAGACCAACGTGATCACATCACCGGGCTTGATTTTATAATTGGCTTTGGTCTTGGCATCATTAACCTTGACCTGTCCGCTATCAATGGCCTGCTGCACCTTGTTACGGGTGGCATTGGCTACTTTGTCCGTCAGAAATTTATCCACCCTGACAGCTGCCTGTCCCTTATCCACTTCAATCCTCAAGTGCTCATACCCTGAGCTTGCACCTTCCTGGCCACCACCTAGTGCCTCCTCCTCAAATTCAAACAATTCGTCGTCCATTTCATTATTCATTCTGCAAAAATAACGGTCTCCTGCCAAAGTTTTTGATAATTTTGAATCTATTCGATCATAACGCGGTGTTAGAAGCTAAAAAACATATTGTCCAAGAGCTCTTTTTACCAGAAATGGAGGAAAAAAATGTCCGGCTATTTGTCAAACGGCTGGACCTTATACATCTTTTGGCCAGTGGCAACAAGTTCTATAAACTCAAATACAACCTGGAAGCCGCCAAGCAATCCGGACACGACACCATTTTAACATTTGGCGGGGCTTTTTCCAATCATATTTTTGCATCTGCCGCCGCGGCTAAAGTAGAAGGGCTAAAGAGCATCGGCATCATACGAGGGGAAAGCTCCTCAAAACTTAACCCTACGCTACAGCAGGCCCAAGCAAATGGCATGGTCCTTTCCTTTATGGACAGGAAATCGTACCGCCAAAAACACGAAACACAAGTCACCGACAGGTTAAAAGCGCAATTTGGCCAGTTTTATCTGATCCCTGAAGGCGGCACCAATGCCCTTGCCATCAAAGGCACGTCCGAAATATTAGCTCCCGAAGATCAACACATGGATTATTTGTGCTGCAGCATAGGTACCGGAGGCACCATCGCTGGCATTATCAACGCAGCCCTGCCTCACCAAAAAGTCCTTGGCTTTAGTTCCTTGAAAGGAAACTTCATCCATCAGGAACTGCTTGACCTTTTGGAAAAACACCAGATAAATTCCCGCAGTAAATACGAACTATTTACGGATTACCACTTTGGAGGATACGCCAAACACAAGCCTGAGCTGATCAGCTTCATCAAAAAATTCAAGAAAGAAACCCAGATCCCATTGGATCCGGTATATACCGGAAAGCTATTTTTTGGTGTAATCGATAAAATCAAATCCAATCATTTCCCAAAGGGTAGCAATATCCTATTAATCCACTCGGGTGGCCTGCAAGGGATCCCTGGTTTTAACCTGCGCTTTGACGAAACATTGGAAATGGAGTAAAAAGCAAGGCCTTGGCTCAACAGCAACGACAAGGCCCACGCTAAAGTTTTGGAAGAATTTTACTGGCCCTGCTTTTGAAGCCAGCACTGGCATAAGGCATTGAGGACTCGATAATTGCCTTCAGCTCTGGCTTTATTTCAGGGTATCTTTCCGAAAGGTTATACACTACTTGCATCGAAAACACCCTAATGGCTATTGGCTCACCGGTATCCTCCAGCAAACGAAAAGTAACGTCCAAAACCTCCCCTTCAAATTCCGAAGGAACTTCTTGGTATTGTAATACCCGAAGGATATTCCTTTTGATTCCCGCTATGATATTGGGTTTTGCCAGCATCGAAATCACTGCATCATAATAGGGCGCCAATAAAGGCGGGTGCTTTTCCACCGCCAATGCCATCGGCCAGGAAGCACGCTGAGTAATCCTGTAAGGCCCTGCAGCAAAAACCTCCATCAGCTCCCTGAACCGCTCAGGATCTTCACCAATATAAGACACAATTCCATTCGCCAATTCCCTGGAATGTCCCTTTTTTAGTTCGGCTTTAATGTCCATTTGATATTACTTTCGAACCCTGTTAAACACCCTTGTCGTAAATCGCGGTCTGTCTTCCATCACATTGAGGTCATCTTCACTGATCCTTTTGACACTTTCAATGGTATAGAATGCCTTGTCATTGAGCGACTTGATCTTGGTCACAAAACCCTGCAGACTATCCCTCTTCATGACCGTAAACAATAAATTCACCTTTCCATACCTTCCTTCAGCACCTACATTGGTAAACCGGAAATCCCGTTCTTTCATATACTCAATCAGCTCGGGCATCGGCTCCTTGGTAATGACCCTGACCAGCACCCTACCCAGCGCCAGTTTTTCCTCGAACACCATACCAATGTATGTACCTGCACCAAAGCCGCCTGCGTAGGCCAAATAGGACATGGGATTATCGATATTCTGAAAGATCTGCCCAATGGCCAGCAACCAAATCAATGCTTCAAAGAAGCCCAAAATCGGAGCTACATTTTTCTTGCCATTCAGAACAAACATAATCCGCAAGGTATTGATGGAGACGTCTCCCACCCTGGCCAAGAAAATCAACAAAGGCATGATGACATAGCTAAACAAATCGTCATCCATTCCCATTCCGCTAAAGAATTCCTGCATAAATCAACTGCTTTTGAATTTAAACTTTTATATCCCTGCCTACCTTGGTCCCTAGCCATGCGAAGGAAAGCGCACAAATAACCATCAATATAACAAGGAGGTTATAGTTATGGAACAAGTCAAATAAGGCCCCTATCAGCAGCGGCCCCAAAGCCGCCAAATAATACCCTGCTGACTGGGCCATTCCTGATAGCCTGGCCGTAGTGGCCCCTTCGGTGCGTAATCCTATCAAAGTGTACGCCAAACTGATACTTGCCCCAAGACAAAAACCTATCAAGGTCAAGGCAATATAAATCACCCAATTGTACTCAAAAAACAATCCAAGAAATCCTATAAAATAGATCATTCCCATACCGAAAGAAATCTTCGCCTGCGTGGTATATTTAACCGCCACCAAGGGCGCCGCAAACGATCCTACCAGACCAACGACCTGCATTAGGCTCATCATCAGCCCCGCTTGTCCTGCAGTAAAACCTTTATGGATCAGCAAATCCGGCAACCAAGCGATCAAGGTATAAAACATCGTGGATTGGATTCCCATGAAAATACTGACTTGCCAGGCAAGCTTGGATTTCCAGACATTCTTTCCTCCAGTAAGCCCCTCATCCGGACCTTTGACTTTATTGGGTTTCACCTGGGGCAGCCAGATCACAATCGCCAAGGCTACCAAGGCCACCCATGCAAGCAAAGAACCTCTCCACCCCAGTCCCATGCCTATGGCCAGCGGCACACTTAACCCTGTACCTACGGCCGCAAAAGCAGACATTCCGGTGGTATAGGAGCTCGTCATGATGCCGATTTTATGGGGAAGTTTCACTTTTATCAAAGGAATGAGCAAGACATTACAGATCACGATGCCGATTCCAGACACCGCCGTACCAAAATACAGCAAGAAAGCACCTCCCTGAACCCGAACAATTATCCCAAACGCAATCAGGAACAAGCCCATCAGAATCGCGCGCACATTCCCAAGGCGCGCTCCAATCGCGGAAGAGAAAAGGGAAAATGTAGCGAAGGACAATAACGGTAAAGTGGTCAAAAAGCCCGCCCAGGCATTAGAAAGTCCAAGATCTTCACGAATCATCGGAATCAATGGCCCGACAGATGTAATTGAAGGCCTTAAACAAAAGGATACTAAAATAATCCCCGTGATAAGCAATCCTTCAGATAAACCCTTGGTTGGAGTTGTCTTTTTCATTAGCCTACAAATTTCAGCAATTAAGAAGTACCTACAACCATCTGGATACTAAAAAAATTCTCCTTTAGCTGAAATTCTTCAAGGTATAATCACTCGTTCCATTATCACTCATGCGCTAAGACCAATGCTTTTACGCACTCCACCCAAGTATCATGGGAATTCAGGCAAGGCACCAAATCCCATTGCTGGCCGCCTTCCTCCTCGAATACCTCCTTATATTCCTCCCCTACTTCCACTGTAGTCTCCAGACAATCTGCCACAAAAGCTGGGGAAAAGGCCAGCACTTTCTTTGCCCCATTACGGGCCAGTTGTCTGATAGTATCTTCTGTATATGGCTGTATCCACGGGTCTTTACCAAGTCGGGACTGAAAAGCTGTATGAACTTTTTCTGGCGGCAACCCCAGTTTATCGATCAGCAACCGCGTGTTGTAAAAGCACTGCGCACGGTAACAATATTGATTAGATGGCGTTTGGCGTGCACAGCATTTATCATTCAACTGGCAGTAACCATCACAAGAGGCTTTATGGATTTGCCTCTCCGGGATCCCATGGTATGAAAACAAATAGGCATCATACTCCTCTTTTTCTATAAAATCAGTCGCAATATCCTTCCAAGCTTGCAAATAAAGCGGATGATCGACAAACCGTGGCACATAGCTCATTGCTGGGATCACCTGCCATTCCTTCACGATCTCCATGACCTTATCAATCACCGACCCATTTGTGGCAGAGGCATATTGTGGAAACAACGGGAGTACAATGATTTTTTTCACACGCGCCTTTTGGAGTGCTTTTAGCCCCTGCTCGATGCTTGGGGACTGATAGCGCATTGCCATTTCTACATGATACTTTTTTGCATCCAGTTGCTGTACTACTTTTTCTTTCAGGTCTTCTGTATGAAACAGCAATGGCGAACCTCGGTCTGTCCAGAGCTTCCGGTATTCAGCAGCAGACTTTGGTGCCCTAAAGGGCGCAATGATACCGTTTACCAATAGCCAACGTGACAAAAAAGGAATATCAATAACACGACCGTCCATTAAAAATTCCCTTAAGTATTTTCTTACATGTCCTACTGCCGTGCTGTCCGGTGTCCCTAAATTCACTAGTAATACTCCTGTTTTTGCCTCTTTACTCATTGGATATTGTCTCTTTACACGAATATACGGTTTTGGGTAGGAAAAAGGATTACACGTTTTCCCATATCCATCAGTAAACCCCATTTTGGTTTAAATACTCATTTAAGCAAACCAAAAGTACAACCTATTGTTTCAAAATACCAATTGAATCATCCCAGATCAAGCCGTATTTCTGGGGGAGGTCACTGCAAGGAGGCATAACAAATGCCTTTCTCAGTGGTTCGCATTTCAAATGCGGAACTAAAGACTGATCATAGACAGAAACCACCTATATACGGAAGTCGGCAAAATTTCTTGGGGACAAATTTAACCATGTTTTTATGAAAGAATATATCTCGGGATAAGGTAAAGGACTTTCTCCAATAGCACTCATCGGATTATACCGGGAATTTGCGGGAAATAGCATGGTCAGGGCTGCTAAAAAAGCATCAAGCGGAAAAGTTGTGGACTGGAAGTTTATTAAATGACAAAACCACCTTTAAATAAAATGTCCATTAATCCCCAATACATCAAGTAGATGCTGTAAGCTGGAATTGAAGGAATTTATGACTGCTTAGAGCCGTGTGGCGTATCGCTGGTCCGATAAACACAGAAACTTATTGCCCCTAAAAGTATTGCTTGATCCCTAAAAGATGAAAAATTACTGCCTTGTTTTTTCCAAAAAAAAGGGTTCTATATGATTTACTATGGGTAACTATTACTTTGCATGTCAAATTCTAGCTTGCCTTTCATCTTGTTGCCTTGTTACTTTTTTCCTTCAGGTGAAAAACGTAACCAAAAAAACCCGCTGCGGTGAGCTATATGACTAAAATCAAAGCCAGCACTCACGCAGGCAAACTCCTCTATTTGTGCAGCATACCAATTTTTTGTACTGATTCACGTCAAACAAACCTGCGCTTTTTCCAGCCCACTTCTTTGATTTCTTAACGTCAAATACCTCAAGGCAGAATAGAAAATTGCCCACTGAAAAGGAACATGAATCAACATTAATTTAACCGGAATAATATCTTTACCCTCTATAATCCATATAGAGCCAAAAAAAAGCACCCGCCAAGCGGATGCTTTTTCAATCTATAATAAACACGTGATAACTTATTGCTCTTCCATCTTCTCACTGATCAGCGTATCCACTTTAGCGCGTACTTCCTGACTTTGGTTATAAGCCATGGACATTTGTTGGAATTTTTGCACAGACAGGTCATTTTCTTCAATCAATCCCTGTGCTTTGGTCTGCACTTCTTTCTGGATTGCCATCACTTGTTGTCCCGCTTTATTGAACTTGCCAATTTCCTCTGGATCATCTGAAGCATCCTTCAGTGAACCTGACTGTTGTGCCTGTGCCAATTCTTGGAAACGCTGTACTTCTAAACCTTCAGCCTTGATCGCGTCCATCATTTTACCTTGCACTTCCTGCTGTACTGGAATCAACTCCGCATTGATATTGACAAACTTATCATATTCTTCATCAGTAAAATCTGATGCCTTTGCTGCATTCTGTGGCGCCTGTGGGCTGATTTGTTGCGCTTGAAGGCTGAATCCCAGCATTACCAATAACGCTGAGAATAGACTTACCTTTGTCATTTGCTTGAAATTAATCATAATTGGTTGGTTTTTCATTTTACGATGTTTTAAGGTACAAATTTTTCTACCCTTTGCCATAAAAACGAAAATTCAGATGTTAAATTATCCTAAAAAAATAAAATAATACAAAATTTTCATTTTTTCTGAACAAGACACTTGCACTAAAGCATTTGTCTCCAAGCTTTACCGCAAGCTGTATGCCAATGGCCAATGTTAAAAAAGAAATGTCATTTTTTCAGGATCAAAAATAACGTTCACCCGGCATTCAGTCTAAAAATGAAACATTAACTTTTACTAACCACAAAGTACTCGAAGGACTACATAAAGGTCACAGATGTGTTTTGTGTACAATGCCCAACTTTCTATGCGTTCTTCGTGCATACTTGGTGAACTCCGTGGTTAAGGCAACTGCTAACCTCAAAGCCCCCTAAACAAAGCCTTTCAACTGCTGCATTAGCTCCCGTTTGGTCATCAAACCGCCCTTTCTCCAGAGGATCTTTCCTCGCTTGAAAAGAATATAGTGGGGGATGGACCTTACCGCAAAGTGGTATGCCGCCTGCTGGTTTTTATCAATATTTATTTTCAATATTTTGACCTTGCCATTAAATTCCCTCTCCGCTTCCTCCAGCACAGGAGACATGGTCTGGCACGGGCCACACCAGTCCGCATAAAAGTCCACCAAAATGGGAACCTCAGACTGCTGGATGATATCTTTGAATTTCTTCTTTGCCATAACCAGGATCTTTTAATGAAATCTACAATTTAACAAGACACTAAATTTATGTTTTGCCACTAAGGCTCAAAGACACTATTTTTTTTACTGGACACCAAACCCTAAAAACCTCAGCCAGCAACAATTTCTTTGTGGCGACTTCGTGGCACCCCATATCTATTGGCCACTAAGGCTCAAAGACACCAAGGATTTTGCATCATTCAAACACAACAAAACTAAACCTCAAACAACAACTTCGGAACTTGGTGACTTCGTGGCACCCCTATCTTTTGGCCACTAAGGCTCAAAGACACCAAGGATTTTACATCATTCCAACATAACAAAATCCAAACCTCAAACAACAAATTCGGAACTTGGTGACTTCGTGGCACCCCTATATCTATTGACCACTAAGGCTCGAAGGCACCAAGGATTTTACATCATTCCAACATAACAAAATCCAAACCTCAAACAACAAATTCGGAACTTGGTGACTTCGTGGCACCCCTATCTTTTGGCCACTAAGGCTCGAAGGCACTATTTTTGGCTCTATATGGATTATAGTGGGTGAAGATAAAATGTCGGTTATTTTACCGTTGATTCATAACCTTTTCCAATGGGGAATTTCCTGTTCTGCCTTGAGGTATTTGACGTTAAGAAATCAAAGAAGTGGGCTGGAAAAGGCGCAGGCTTGTCTGACGTGAATCAGCACAAAATGTTGGTTTGCTGCTCAAATGGAGGAGTTTGCCTGCGCGAGTACTGGCTTTGATTTTAGTCAAACACCTCACCGCAGCGGTTTTTTTTGGTTACTTTTTTGACCTGAAGCAAAAAAGTAACAAGGTAACTAAGTGAAAGTCATGCTATAATTTGGCATACAAAGTAAAAGTTACCCACAAATCATATAGAACCCTATTTTTATTACTAGCCTCAGTTCGGTTATAAAATCGTCACTGCGAGGCTTAGAGGGAGATATGAGGGGTGGAAGCCGTGGCAGTCTCAGTATTTCGGGATTGCCACACCCTTTTCCAACCCACATCCTCCTTAAAAGGGTTCGAAATGACGTTTTTAATACTAAAATTAAGTCGAGCTCAGGTTACTAGATACCAAACCCTAAAAACCTCAGCCAGCAACAATTTCTTTGTGGCGACTTCGTGGCCTTCTCTTCATTAAACAAAAAAAGCCCGGATTTCCGGGCTCTTTGTCTCTAATATTTTATTGATTACTGAGGTAGATCAGCTTCTTCTGGCATTTGCTCTGGAAGTTCGATGCCCAGTTTTGCCGCTACTAACTCTGTAAACTTGTCAGCTTCCTTCGTGTAAAGCAACACGGGAGATTGTCCGGCAGTTTCAGAGAGGATGTGCGTATAGTTATGCTCAGCTGCCACAGCGTTGATGGCATTGAACACTTTGGTTTGTACCGGCTCAAGTAGCTCGCTCAACTTTCTTTGGTAAGAAACCTGCGCATCTTGCTCATATTTTGCTACCTCATCTCTCAGTTTAGTCAACTCCTGCTCCTTGGTAGCCCTTGCTTCTTCTGTCATGGTTTGGGCAGCCTGCTGATAAGACTGTACTTCTCTTTGGAAGTTTTGTGTCTTTGTCTGTACGTTAGTTTGCAATTGCTTGCCATAATCCTGCATGTCGGCGTCGATCTGTTGCATCTCCGGCATCAGGCTCATCAGTACCTCCACATTCGTATAGCCAATTTTGATATCTTGCTGGGCTTTTGCCACAAAGCTCAAACAAAATAAAGCAACGGCTGATAAGATAATTCTCACTTTCATAATCTGTTGTTTAATTAAGTTATTTGTTTTCTTCTGTTGTATTTTCAGTTTCTTGCGCTTCCTTTTCCTTATTCACGCTACTTTCATCTATTCCCAATTCATCGATGACAAAATCGGAATAGTCATGAATGGGATCGGTATAGATCATGGACAGATCGGCAGCCTTATCAAACATAATGGCAATACCGTTTCTTTTGGACACCCTGTCGATGGCATCGAAAATCTTTGACTGCAGGGGCTTCATCAGCTCATCCTGCTTCTGATAGTACTCACCATTTATCCCAAAGACCCTGGTATTGTAGTTACTGGCAGCTTTTTCCTTTTGGCGAATAGCCTCCATCCGTTCCTTGTACATGTCCTCGGTCAGCAAGACTTCTTCTGCTTTCAGGGCATTGTACATTTCCTTGATCTCTTTCTCCAAATTCTGTGCCTCTTTTTTCCATGCTGTCGCTTGTTTCTTAAGCTCTTCCTGGACGATTTTATAGTCAGGATGCTTGTTAAGGATGTATTCCGAATCCACAAACCCTATTTTTTGGGCTTGTGCTGCGGAAGTCACTAACAGCAGAAAAAATACGATTTTAAGACACTTTAACATCTATTACCTGAATTGTTGACCGATCGTAAAGTGGAACATCCCTCCACTTGGCTGAATCTGCCCAGGGGCGGCATCAAATCCATACCCCCAGTCGATCCCGAGCAGGCCAAAGGCCGGCATAAAGATCCTGGCACCAAACCCTGCGGATTTCTTTAGATCATACGGGTTAAACTCCGCATAGTCCCCCCAGTTATTGCCCGCTTCGGCAAAGCCTAATAGGAAGATGGTGGCAGAAGGATTGGGCGATACCAAATACCGTAGCTCCATCACGTACTTATTATAGACAATACCACCATAAGGATCTGCACCTTCTATTCCCCTGGTATTCCTTCCCGGTGTCAAAACCTGATTTTCATACCCTCTCAGGCCAATAATGTCCTGTCCGAGCGAGAAGTTATTGAAGGTCATGCCGTCACCCCCCATCACAAAGCGTTCCACCGGAATCATGCCCACTTTCTTACTGTAGGATCCCAAGAAGCCCATATGCGTCCTGGCACTGACCACAAATTTATTTGAGCCAAATATAGGTGTATAGAATTTGGCATCAAACATCCATTTATGATATTCCAGCCATCGATACTTCTCCTGATCAGGGGAATCTTCTGTGATATTCTTGTTCAGCGAAGCATACGGCGGCGTAAAGTTTACACCCAAGGAAATATTGGATCCCATCCTAGGATATATCGGGCTATCCACATTGGATCGGGAAACGGTGGTATTGAAGACAAAACTCTTCAGCCTACCGGTCGGGAAACTCAACCCAAAGCTGGTGCCGTATTGGTCAAATTCATATACCTGATACTGCAGGGAGTTACTGATGCTGAAGTAATCATCCGGCCAGGTCACCCGCTTCGCCAGCCCTACCGTAATACCGGTAATCTTAAAGAAGCCTAATTCATTACCAAAATTGGACTGATTATAGATGTCGATCTGTCGCTGCACAGAGTGATTAAGGCTTACACTGAGGGCATTGGGTTTCTTGCCACCAAACCAAGGTTCGGTAAAGGAGAAACTGTAGTTTTGGAAGCTTTTACCATTGGCCTGTACCCTAAGGCTCAGCTTCTGACCATCGCCCACGGGCAGCGGCCGCCACTTTGAGAAATCTCCGATATTGCGCACGGAGAAATTGTTAAATACCAAGCCGACCGTACCGACGAAACCATAAAAGCCACCCCATCCACCGGACAATTCAATCTGGTCATTTGGCCGCTCTTCTAACTGGAAGACAATGTCCACTGTGGCATCCTCAAAATTCGGTCTTAGGTCAGGGTTGATCGTCTCCGGATCGAAATAACCGATCTGCGAAAGTTCGCGGATAGTTCTTACCAGTAGCGAGCGATCAAATTTCTGGCCTGGAAGGATCCTGATTTCACGCATCACCACGTGGTCAGAAGTCCGCTCATTCCCTTCGATCGACACACTGTTCACCGTCACTTGTGGTCCTTCGAAAATCCGCATCTCGATATCAATGCTGTCTGCGGCCACATTCACCTCCACAGGATCAATCTGGAAAAACAAGTATCCATCATCCTGATAAAGTGAACTGATATCATCTCCCTTGGTAGGGTCATAGTTCAGCCGCTTGTCCAACAGCTCTTTATTGTATGTGTCCCCTGACTGAATGCCTAATTTTGCCAAGAGCTCCGCATCATCGTGGATGTAGTTCCCTGTGAAGGAAATGTTTCTATAATAGTATTTTCTACCTTCCTCCAAATCGATATCGATATTGACCGTTCGCTCATCAAAATCATAAACCGAATCAGCTAAAATTTCAGCATCCCGGTATCCTTTTGTTTGGTAGAAGTTGATGATATTGTCCTTATCGTTACGGTACTCCTTTTTGTTGAACTTGGAGCTGTTGAAGAAATTCAACTTAAAATTCTTGTTGATGTAGGTTTTCACCTCTTCATCTGTTACCGGATTACGATGGGTGAGGCTGTTGCCGATATTTTCAGCATCGGCGTTTTTAAGTCTTTCGAAGATATCCTTGAAGATCCACACACGAGCATGCTCGTTGGTCTTTTTCATCTTCTTTTTTAGCTTACCATCCGTGATTTCCTCGTTTCCGGTGATGGCGATCTCATTGATCTTGACCTTGGACTTCTTGTCCACGTCAAATCGTAGCTTTACGCTATTGGGAAAAGAAGTATCCCTTTCTTGGATGATCTTCACCTCTGTATTGAGGTACCCTTTTTCGACGAAATAATTGGTGATTTTTCTTTTGGAAGAGTTCAGTACATCTTCACGGACCACACGCCCGCGGATCTGTACTTTGTCGCGCAATTCACTTTCCTGGGTGGACGTCACGCCGGTAAACTCTACAATACTGAACCTTGGACGCTCGGTCAGATCGAGCAGTAGGTAAATTTCATCTCCGTCTATTTTGGTAACTAGGATTTTTACGTCCCCGATGATTCCTTGTTGCCAGAGTTTTTTCAGTGCATCGGAGATGGCATCTCCCGGCACACTGATCTCATCGCCGACTTTCAGTCCGGAAAGGGAGATAATAGCCGTCTCATCCAACGTAGAAAGCCCCACGGCCTTGATTTCTGCTATTTTATATTGCTTTGGCTGGGCATAGTTCAGCTCAAGAATATCGATAGGCTTTTGTGCGGAATAACGACTCTGTCCCAGTCTGATCTGGGCCTGCGTAACACCGGTAATCCCGATAAACACCGGGAGGAATAAGCATATTACAAGTAAGCTTCTATTCATTAATCTCATGATTTTAACTGGGCACCTGTTTTGCCAAAGCGTCTTTCTCTCCGTTGATAATCAGCTACGGCTTCCATCAGGTGCTCTTTTCTAAAGTCCGGCCATAATACCTCTGTAAAATACAGCTCAGTATAGGCCAATTGCCAAAGCAGAAAATTACTGATCCTCAACTCACCACTGGTCCTGATCAGGAGTTCCGGATCGGGATAGTCCTTGGTCAGCAGGTGATTGGCGATCATATCCTCTGTGATCTCTTCTACATCAATTTTGTTGTCAGCTACTTTTTTGGCAATGTCTTTTACGGTATTGGTAATTTCCCATCTCCCACTATAGCTCAGGGCCAGGATCAGGGTAAGCCCGGTATTTCGGGAAGTCTCTTCAATGGCCTCGCGTAACTTTGCCCTACTTCTGGGAGGCAGCATGTCCATGTCGCCTATCAGCGTAAGCTTCACATTATCCTTCATCAGGTTGGGCACTTGATCGGTAAGGGTCTTCACCAACAGCTCCATAATGGCCTTCACCTCGAGTTTTGGCCTGGACCAGTTTTCAGTGGAGAAGGTGTAAAGCGTCAAATACGCCACGCCCAAATCATTCGCCCCAGTAATGGTCTCACGCACGGCTGTGATGGCATTTCTATGACCAAATACACGCTTGGCTCCTTTGCCCTGCGCCCACCGGCCGTTGCCATCCATGATTATAGCAATGTGCTTGGGAATCCTTTCCTTGTCTATCGCTTCCTTCATTCCAGTTTTATCCGAGCTTAATTTTTTTGGAGGTACAAAAATGCTATTTCTTTTTTAATATTCTATCCCCGATGCCAATTAATTAATAATTAAAGCATTCGATCTTGTGAAAGGAGTAACTGAGCGTCACACCCAAAAAATAATACCAGTCTTTGTCGGCCTTATTTCCATAGTTTACACCATAAGGCAATGGATAATCATCGGGATCATCCGGAAGGGGTGCGTCCGGATCCATCGGAAACCGCGGTAAAGTGGTGTCATTTGGTTCGATCTTGTCCAAAAAGTCTGATAAGGTAGGTCTAAATCCAAACTCCACGGATAGAAACATCCGTTCCTTCAGTTGGTATTTTACTCCTATACCAAACGGAATTACCGGAGTGGACAAGGAATAGTCGCCATCATCATCGGGATGAATCTCTCCGTGATAGGACTGTCCTTCTCCAAAGAACATCGTATATCCAATCCCAAAGAAGCCATAAGGGGAATACCTTACCGGTGAATGTGGAGCCAGGTAATCCAGAAAATGATATTCCATCATCACATGCCCTTCTACCAACAAGCCTTTGAAATAAGCATCTCGGGCCTGGGCCATGGCATCCAGCGGTCTGATGCTGTCCGCTGCATTTAAGCCGGCCAAGGCTATCCCGTACCGTACACTCCAAACATTGTCAAATTTTCGTCTGCCAAACAACGTGCCTTGAAGTCCGATCTGGGAAGGATCCAAGCTCCGGATAATATCTCCGGAGTATGTCGCCACCCCTAGACCTAAGCCATATTCTTTGGTTTTTTGTGCATATCCACGCCCAGCTGAAATGGACATAAACACCAAAATCAGAAGGGAACAACACAATAACTGAAAATTGACTTTTTTCAAGACGCTGCAATTTATAAAGTACTCAACGAATAAAAAACCCTGCTCAGTATTCTCAGGGTTAATTTATGTTAAAACTAATTCCTCATATCAAATCCCCAATTCAGCTTTTTACGCAAGGTATCGAAGAAGCTGTAATCGTGGAACTTAACTAACCTGGCTACAAATTTCTCCCGCTTGACCTTCAATTTTACAGAAGCATCCACCGCCGTGGATCGGGAATCCAATGATATCAAAAATTTCTTACTTCTCCCCTCTATCGAAAAGGTAATCTCGCTTTCATCTGACACGATCATAGGCCTTACGTTCAAATTGTGTGGACTTACCGGGGTAATCACAAAGTTCTTTGCCGATGGGGATATCAATGGTCCTCCACAGCTCAGGGAATAGCCCGTAGAACCCGTAGGAGTCGCGACAATCAACCCGTCCGCCCAGTAACTGTTCAGGTATTCCCCATCAATGTACGTGTGCACAATAATCATGGACGAAGTATCCCGCTTATGGATCGTAAACTCGTTAAGGCCGTAGGGCACGCCATTAAACAGCTTCTGGTCTGCCTCAAGGTGAATCAATATCCTGTCCTGGATCGTAAACTCACCATCAAAAAGCACTTGGACCGCCTTTGCTACATCCTCTTTGGCGATCGTCGCTAAAAATCCCATCCTGCCGGTATTGATCCCTACGATCGGCACTTCATACTCCCCCACTAGCGATACCGTGTCCAGCAATGTGCCGTCACCGCCCACCGAAATCACAAAGTCCATATCCGCCAGCTGTCCCCTATCACCCAATACAGTGAATCCGGTGGCCTTTGCCCCGGATTTCTTCATATATTTTGAAAATGTCTCAGTGAGGAAGAGATCGGTACCATGACCGTGCAACACATCTATCAACTTCTCTATATATGGCACAAATTCTTTTTGAAAACTTATGCCATGAATGGTTATCTTCATTTATTCTCTGTTAGATATTCAAAAATCGCATCAGGTTATCCAGCCGGTCCTGCTCTTTGTTTTCATCCATTTCCTCCTGATAATGATCTATGACTTTGTAGCCAAACCGCTCTAAGGTAGCCTTGATGTGCCTTAGTTCTGTCTTGTCCACCTTTAGCACCACCTTGATTTTGCTCTCATCCAAGGGGTCGCTTGTCAAAAAACTGCTGAGCACCTTTGCATTTTCTGATTCGATCACCCGGGCAATTTCAAACAGGCTGTAATCCGTCATAAACATCGACAGCACCAACACGCCACCTTGTGCCTGGATCGACAGGGTGTCGGCAAAAGCGGCAATCGAGTCCTCTAAAGTGACCACTCCATGGTAGATATTCTCATTGTCCACTACGGCCACCATATTGCTTTGGAATTCCGAAGCCACACGGAGCACGTCATAGATATGCTTTTCCTTCAGTACAAAACAGCCTTCCGATTCCAGCGGTACATCTGCTACAGTGATGTCCTCTCTATTGATATTGTAAATCATCTCATCAGTGATCAGCCCTTTAAAATATCCACCTTCCACCACCGGCAATACATCCGTACGGATTTCCTCCATCCACGACAGTGTCATCCTTACCTTATCGGTAAGCTTCAGTGGGGGAATCATGTTGTTGATGAATTCGTACGCCTGCATGTTTTAAAGATATTAAATAGTATCCATTTATTAAAACGCACAAAGAAGATAAGATGTAAGGTAATCCGCTATTTTAATTTTCACTTGCATCTAAAGTACGGGGCCCACAGCTCCTTTTGGTCCAAGTCTCCAGACTCAGACCAAAACTCCCAAAAGTCTCCAGACTTTTACATTTACATCCCAGTGGAGAAGAATATTGGTTTATCTCCCTTCTCGATACTTTTCATAAACGACCCACGCAATTCTTTGCCCAGTTTTTGATCAATTCCGCACCATACTCGCTCAAATGTGCTTCCGGGTGAAATTGAATCCCTATTATGGGAAGGCTCTTATGGGCCATGGCCATCAATTCATGCTGTGCTGTCACCAAGAGCGGCTGAAGGCAACCCGGCAAATCCACCAGCTCCAAAGAGTGATAGCGGGTCACCTTAAATCGATCGGGCAGGCCATTCAGCACGGAGTGGTCATGGAGCTTGATGACAGAATGGACTTTTCCATGTACGGGACGGTTGCCCTTGACCAGTCTGGCACCAAAAAACTCCCCAATGCACTGATGCCCCAAGCAAACTCCCAAAATGGGCAATTTGTCATGGAAATATTCGAAAATCCCCTTGAGATTCCCGGCCTTGGAAGGGGTTTCTGGCCCAGGTGAAAGCACTACACCATCGTAATTTCCTTCTTTGAGCAGTGCCAACGGGGTATCGTTACGGACAATGTCCAACTCAAAACCTGCTTGTCTAAAGTAATCCGCTAGGATATACGAAAAAGAATCAAAATTATCAATTAGTAACAGCATCCTGCGACTTTTCGACCAGTTCATTAATTCTTCCCACGGCATCCTGAATGGCAGGGGTAATGGTGCCCATTGCATCGATCACCAATGGTGCATAAGGCTCCAAAACACCAAAAAGATAGCTCTTCTCCAGCTCCTCACGCGGCATTTCCATACCAAAAGACTTGGCTACCCAAATCAACAGGCTGAGCATAAAACCCCATTTCAATAACCCTAAGATGGCTCCCGCAAAATTATCAAAGGTCCCCAAAATGGTCAGATCCAAGGTCTTTTTGACCAAGTACGCCAAAATCCGTATCGTAATGGTCACCAAAAAAAATATGATCAAAAATGAAATGAAGGGCAGCATAAAGGTCAGGCTCTCCACACGCTCTGCCAAAAGATCCGCCCCCCAATGCATGAACTTAAAGGCAAACACGATCCCAATGATAAACGCCACAATAGATAACACACCAATAAACAGCCCTTGTCTATAGCCACTATAAGCCCCAATGGCCAATAATATCAGTATAATTATATCTATTGTGTTCAAACGGGTGATTAGTTAGTGCGAAATTATATAAGGGATTGGCACTTGGCTCTCCTCATTCGGTTTACAACCTTGACTACTACGACAATAGCTGCTTGACCTTCTGGGAGATCATTTTACCGTCTGCTTTTCCTGCCAGTTTTTTGGTAGCAGTGCCCATCACTTTGCCCATGTCTTTTGGCCCTTCAGCACCTACTTCAGCGATAATCGCTTTCAATTCTCCTTCAAGCTCCTCTTCGCTCAATTGTTTCGGAAGAAATTCATTGATAATGTCCAGCTCTGATTGCTCAGTAGCGGCCAAATCTTCACGCCCCTGCTGCTCGTAAATCTCCAAGGAATCCCTGCGCTGCTTGGCGGCTTTGGTCAAAAGTTTCATCTCTTCATCCTCTGTCATTCCTTTTTCTGCTCCTTTGGTTTCTTCCAACATGATCATGGACTTAATGGACCTTAAAGCCCGTAAACGGTCTTTGTCCTTGGAGCGCATGGCGTTCTTGATCTCGGCTTCTATACTTTGCTTTAAACTCATTATCTTTATGTTTATGTTATTTAAGGTGTAATTTTGAACAAAATTAGAGCATAATTTAATAAAATGACCAAACTCAGCGTAAATATTAACAAGATCGCCACCATCAGAAATGCCCGTGGCGGCAACAATCCAGACGTGGTACAGGTCGCCTTGGATGCTGAAAAATTCGGCTCTCAAGGCATTACAGTACACCCTCGGCCGGACGAAAGGCACATTCGCTATGACGATGTCATGAAGCTCAAGGAGGTAGTCACCACCGAATTTAACATCGAAGGCTATCCTGACAAACGTTTTATGGAAATAATTCGCTTGGCACGGCCTGCCCAAGCCACTTTGGTGCCTGACCCACCCCACGTGCTCACCTCCAACACCGGATGGGACACCATCGCACACCAAGAGGAGCTGAAAGATATCATTGCTGAACTGCACGAATACGGCACCCGAACGTCTATTTTTATCAATCCTGACAAAAAATACTTCGAACCGGCCAAGCTCACAGGAACCGACAGGGTGGAGCTTTATACGGAGCCATATGCCAGTAATTTTCATAAAAACAAACAGGAAGCGGTAAAACCGTACGTAGAAGTAGCCAAAATCGCCAAAGAACTTGGGCTTGGCCTCAATGCCGGACATGACCTGGACTTGGACAATCTCCGCTTTCTAAAAGAAAATATCCCTTTCCTTGACGAAGTATCCATTGGCCATGCGCTGATATGTGATGCCCTTTATTACGGTCTGGAAAATACCATCCAGATGTACCGAAGGCAGTTGGAAATGGAGGAAGAATAATTAACCTTGGGTAATGAGCCGTGAGTATTGAGTACGAAACTAAAACAGCTGTACCGAGGGCTGTGCCCGGGTACCCCGTAAAGTTGCGCTTTTGGCTCGACAATAAAACCATTCAACAAAAAACTACAGCATGAAACTAAACTATAAAAAAGTAGGTCAAGGCAAACCACTGATCATCCTGCACGGCCTTTTTGGCTCGGCAGACAACTGGCTCAGTATCGCCAAAGAGCTGGATGAGGACTATACCATATACCTTCTGGACCAGCGAAACCATGGGGACTCTCCGCAAAGTGACGAATGGAGCTATAAAGCCATGGTAGATGACCTCGCCACCTTTATGACTTCACAAGGACTGGAGGCTGCCTACATCATGGGGCATTCCATGGGAGGAAAAACCGCCATGAACTTTGCGCTAAGACACCCCAACAAGGTCAAAAAACTGATCGTCGCCGATATCGCTCCGCGGTATTATCCTCCGCATCACCAAACCATTCTAAAGGGGTTAAATGCCATCGACATGGATAACCTCAAATCCAGAAAAGAGGCCGATGAAACCCTTTCCGAACATATTCCTGAAGCAGGGATCAGGCAATTTCTTATGAAGAGCCTTGGCAGGGATGATGACCGTAAATTCATATGGAAAATCAACTTGCCCGTCATCACCGAAAAAATCGACAATGTAGGCGAAGGAATCGATAGCGACAAGGTCTATGATGGGCCGACCCTCTTCATGCGGGGTGCCAATTCTGATTATATCCAAGATAAGGACAAGGAAGACTTAGAGAAGTATTTCCCAGAATACAAACTGATCACCATCAAAAATGCCGGGCACTGGCTCCATGCAGAACAGCCCGATGCCGTAGCAGCGACGGTCAAGGCGTTTCTGGAGTAAAAAATCCAACCGTAGCGAATCTCCCATAAATTGCACCGTTAACCGCCAATTATGAAAAAAGGAAAACTCTATCTAATCCCCAATGTTTTGGCAGAGGGCACAGGACAGGAAATCATCAGCCCCCAAGTAAAAGAAGTCATCAAGCATACTTCCCATTATTTGGCTGAAAACCTCCGAACGGCCAGGCGGTATATCTCCAGCCTGAGACTTGGACTCACGATCGAAGAGCTGCAGTTTGAGGTCTTGGACAAAAAGACCAAGGCCACCCGTATGCCACAATTGCTCCAGCCAATCTTTGAAGGGCACGACATGGGCATTCTCTCAGAAGCCGGCTGTCCGGGAATCGCAGACCCGGGAGCAGTCGCCGTGGCTTTTGCCCACCAAAAAAACATCCAAGTGGTGCCGCTTTCGGGACCTTCTTCCATGTTCATGGCACTGATGGGAGCAGGCTTCAATGGACAGTCGTTTACTTTTCATGGCTATCTTCCCATTGACAAAAAAGCCCGTGTACAGGCCATCAAAAGCCTGGAAAGTGATTCCTCCCAACACCGGCGGACACAGCTTTTTATGGAAACTCCCTTTCGTAACAACCACCTGCTGGAAGACCTGAAAACCCACCTTCATCCCAATACCAAACTCTGCATCGCCAAAAACCTAACCGCCAAAGACGAATTTATCCAAACCAAGACCATTGCAGAATGGCGCAAGGTAAAAATCGACCTCCACAAAATCCCAACGGTTTTTGTACTGGACACGAATTATTGAGGTGGTAAGGTTAACAGGTTTGAAGGTGATGGGTTTTGGTGAGCCAATGCCTCCACACATCTCTTCAACCAACTAGTCAGCCTCAGGAGACGCAGGTTAAAACACCCAAAAGTCTAATGAATTCTCTTTCAAATCAAAACCAATACCCAAGTTCAACCCGCTTTATCAATTTCGTTTAGTTAAAAAGATTTCCCAATACGGATCGTTCATTTAGAAAATTATGGCTTTAGTCCATGGTCTTTTTAAACCTGTATAAAATGGATCCGCCTTGCAGGTATTGGACGTTATGAAATTAAAAAGCGGGTGGGCAAGAAGGCAGGCTTGTTTGACGAAATACTAGCCAAAAAGAATGTTGGAAGCTAGAAAAGGAGGAGTTTGCCTGCATGAGGGAAGGTTTTAATTTTAGGCCGATAGATGCACACCTGTGCGCCGTGGCGTAGCGGCGGGGTTTTTTGGTTACTTTTTTGACCTGAAGCAAAAAAGTAACAAAGGTAAAGAGGTGAAAACCATCCTGGAATTTAGCAAGAAAAACAATAGAACCAATATTTCCAGGTACACACTAACTAAACGACATTGATAGTCCGGGGTAAAACTATATTCACTATGGCAAACAAATCCACCTTATCAGAAATTGAAAAACGATTTGACAACGACGTGGACCGCTTCTCCAATCTCCAAACAGGCCAAGCCTCCACCGTAGATGCGCTTTTCAACATGGAATTGATCACCGATGGCATCGCCCAGCTGTATCCGGATTTGACCCAATTTCTGGACATTGGGTGCGGAGCGGGAAATTACACGGTAAAGCTCTTATCCAAGCTTAATACTGCACCAAACGTCACCTTGGCAGATCTTAGCCAACCCATGCTGGATCGCGCAAAAGAGCGAAGTGCATCACTCACTGATGGCGAAGTAACCACCATCAAAGGCGATTTCAGAAAGCTGCCGCTACAGGAAAACACTTACGATGTCATCATTGCCACGGCGGTACTGCACCACCTAAGGGATGATGAAGATTGGGAAATGGCTTTTGCAAAGCTTTATAGATTATTAAAGCCAGGTGGAAGCTTGTGGGTCTTTGATTTGGTCTCCCACGATGAGCCAAAAATCCAGTATTTACTGTACCGGCAAAAATACGGACAGTTTCTGGCCAATCTAAAAGATGAAAATTACAGGGACCATGTGTTCGATTATATTATATCGAAAGGGAAGACAGTCCACGCAGCACACAATACCAAATAGATGTGGCCCGAAAAGCAGGCTTTCGTTCAACAGAGGTGTTGCACAAGCACCTTTGCTTTACCTCATACGTAGCCTTCAAATAAGCCCACCGATATAGGGTCATTTGGTAAGCCCCCCTTTTGGCCTGCGTCTCCGTTCTTTTTTTGGTCTGAGCCTCCGTTCCTTTTTTTTGGTCTGAGTCTCCAGACTCAGACCAAAACTCAAAAAAGTCTCCAGACTTTCACATTTACATCTCCCTAAACCGGGTTAAAAAAGGCTGAAATTCTTCACTTGATCGATAAAGTGCACGGCACTCTCGGGAGACAATACCAAAATAAAACCAATACCAAATAAGGCTCCGTACAAATGGGCATCATGGTTTATGCTGTCATTTCCCTGCTTGCTCTTGATGGCCGAATAACCCAAGAACAATATCCCCAAAATAAATCCGGGAAGGCACAGCAATCCGAAAAGGCAAATATCCGCCATTGGCATAAGGATGATGCTGGCAAAAACAGCCGCCGCAGTACCACCTGAAGCCCCTAAGGCTTGGTAATGCGGGTTATTTTTATGTTTAAGGAAAGTCGGGATATCCGCAATCACTATGGCCGCCAAGTAAAACGCTACAAAAACGACAATCCCCACCATTGCTCCAAAACGGTAGGTTAAGAATTGCTCTACCAACCTCCCAAAAAAATAAAAGGTAATCATATTGAACAATAAGTGCATGCCATCTTTATGGATAAAGCCTGAAAGCACAAATCGGTCATATTGGCCTCGCTCATTGATCAAGTAGGGATTAAACATGCTCCTAGATAAGAAGGAATAATTCTTCCAGGCATAAAATGAGCTAAGTGCCGTAATAATGATGATCAGTACCGTTGCGGATAATTGCATTCTAAAAACAATGGGAAGGTGAACAATACCGGAAAATTACTTCTCCCGGTCTATTAGATTTTGGGTAAGCCCTTTGAGTGCGGCGAGCACCGCTGGCTTTTTGACTTTGAGGGCACTAAGTTGGGCAAAACCCTGTTGGAAATAACCTTCCATCTTGGCTTCTGTCACCTCCTTGATCCCTAAGCTGTCGTAGATTTCGGTGACGCTTTTCACCTTATCTTCTTTATCAAACTCAACTTTACCGAGCCAATCTTCCAACTGCCGCTTTACTTCTCCTGTAGCCAATTCCCTCGCTTTGATCAGTAAAAACGTCTTTTTATTGGCCAAGATATCCCCTCCCACTTGCTTGCCAAATTTGGCCTTGTCCGCATACACATCCAGCAGGTCGTCTTTCAACTGAAAACCTATCCCCACATTAACACCAAATTCGTACAGGTGCTGGGAATCCTCCAGTGAAGCACCGCCCAGGATCGCCCCATACTGTAATGCAAAGCCCAACAACACCGCGGTCTTTTGCCGGATCATCTCCAAGTATTCCGCTTCGGAGACATGTTCCAGCGTTTCAAAATTCATGTCATGCTGTTGCCCTTCGCACACTTCTGTGGCCGTTTGGTTAAATAGCCGGAGGCACACTGCCAACTTGTCCTCCTGAATATGCAGCAACATATCATATACTTTCACCAACATCACATCACCAGAGAGGATTGCCGTATTGGTATCCCATTTTTTATGGACCGTAGCCTTCCCCCTTCTCAGTGGAGCCTCGTCCATGATATCATCGTGTACCAAGGTGAAATTATGGAAAACCTCCACAGCAGCCGCTGGAGTAAGGATCTTCTCATAGTCGTCCCGATAGAGGGAATATGCCAGCAAGGTTAGCAGCGGCCTGATGCGCTTACCTCCAAGGCTCATGATATAGGCAATAGGATCATATAGCTCATGTGGATCGCCCCCAAAAGAATACGCTCCTATGTGCTTTTCCAGCTGTTCCACCAGCTCTTGGCTGAGGTTGGTTTTAGTCATTGTCATCTGCAAATTCCAAGTCTATGGTTCTTCTGTCAATATCCGTGTTCGTTACACGGACCCTCACCTGGTCTCCCAGCGTGATCATTTTTTTATTTTTGGCACCTATCAGGCGCATGTTTTTCTCATCAAATTCGTAGTAGTCATCCTCCAAATCCTGTAACCTTATCATGCCCTCACATTTGGTTTCGGTGATTTCTACGAAAATCCCCCATTCCGTGACTCCTGAAATAATACCATCATAGGCTTTGTCTTCAGCAAGTGACATATATTCTACCTGCTTGTATTTAATAGAGGCCCTTTCGGCATCTGCAGCCCGCTTTTCGCGTTCACTGGAATGAATACATTTATCCTCCCAAGCTTCCTTATCGGCAGACTTGCCACCATCCAGGTAATGCTGCAACAGGCGATGCACCATCATATCTGGATACCTTCGGATCGGTGAGGTAAAATGGGTATAGTGCTTAAAGGCCAATCCAAAGTGCCCTTTTGGCTCTGTGGTATAGCGGGCTTTGGCCATACTCCTGATCGCGAGTTGCTCCAGTAGGTTCTGCTCTGGTTTGCCTTCTATCTCTCCCATGAGCTTGTTCAAGGTAGATGCGACTTGTGTCTGTTCCGTCATGGAAACCTCATGGCCAAATTTTTTCGCGAAGTTCGCAAAAGTCTCCAAGCGTTCCAAGTCCGGGTGGTCATGTATTCTGTAAACAAAGGTATCCTCGCCTTTGTTTTTGTTAAACACAAATTCCGCCACTGCCTTATTGGCCATAAGCATGTATTCCTCGATCATTTTATGGATATCCTTTCGCTCTTTTACCATTAGGCCCAAAGGAGTTCCCTTTTCATCCAGCTTAAACTTCACCTCCACGGTCTCGAAGTTAATCGCACCATGTTGAAAACGACGTTTCCTTACCTTTTTGGCCAAATTATTCAGCAGGGTAAGCTCAGAATAGAAATCCCCCTCCTGCTGGTCAATATTTGCCTGGGCTTCTTCATAGGCAAACCTTCTGTCAGAATGGATGATCGTTCTGCCGATCCAATGGTTCAGTACCTGTCCCTCCTCATCCATCTCAAATACACAGGAAAAGGTAAGCTTATCCTCATTGGGCCGAAGTGAACAAAGCCCATTGCTAAGCCGCTCCGGTAACATGGGAATGGTACGATCTACCAAATATACGGACGTGGCTCTGTCATACGCCTCCTCCTCCAAGGAGGTATTGGGCTTCACATAATGGGTCACGTCAGCAATGTGCACACCCAGCTCGATGTTTCCATTGGGCAAACGCTGGTAAGATATTGCATCGTCAAAGTCCTTAGCATCTGCCGGGTCAATGGTAAAGGTGGTCACCCCCCTAAAGTCCTTTCTGGATTTGATTTCCGTTTTGGAGATTTTGTCCGAAATGGCCTCTGCCTCTTCTATGAGCTCTTCGGGGTATTCGAATGGCAAACCAAATTCCGCCATAATCGAATGAATTTCCACTTCATGTTCTCCGGCCTCTCCAAGCACCTGCAGTACTTTGCCGGTGGGGTTTTTGTCCTCGTCTCGCCACTCGGTGATTCTCACCACCACCTTTTGGTTATGCTCGGCGCCGTTCAGGTCAGACTTACGGATAAATATGTCATGGTGCATTTTCTTGAAATCGGAAACCACAAAGGCAAAGCGTGGCGAAATCTCCACCCTACCGACAAACTCCTCGCGCGCCCGCTTGACGACCTCCAGCACCCTGCCTTCTCTCTTTTGGCCAGGGTGCTTTTGGGGATTGACCATTATGCGTACTTTGTCGTCGTCCAAGGCATTTTTCAAGTCACGTGCCTTGACCAAAATATCCTCTTCATCTTCCCCCTTATTGTCGGGCACAATGAAGGCAAACCGCGGGTTGACGTAATCCACTGTTCCTTCGATAAAATCTGGTGACTTGGTAGAGGCGTAGTGATTTCTGGGATTTTTCGAAACACTGCCGGCAGCCACCAGTTTTTGCAATACCGGCTCCACACCACCTTTGGTGATCTTATCCCTGATGTTCATTTTCCTGATAATCTGCTTAAGCGAATATTCCTCGCCATAGTGGCTATCCAAAAAATGGAGTATCCGTTCGGCAAGTTGGGCGGCATTGTTGATTTTACCTGGTTTCCCTTTGCCTTTTCGTTGTTTTCTTGGTCTTTTGCTCATAAAAATTCTCTGTTTTCTTCGGCTGGATTTACCTTCCTAATAATTTCTTTAATTTTCCAAAATCCATTCCTCCTTTGCGGACTTTGGGTGGGGCACTTTCCCCTCAGCTTTCTTTCTTCACTAAATGATCACATGCTATTGGGTGATTTGAAGAATATGATCACGTAGTTTTATTACAAATAACGCATCACGAAAGTTTAGAAACACGCTGGCTTTTGTACCGGCATCTTATCGATTGATGTTAATTCAATAAGGCCATCCACCATTCAGCTGTCAATTAACGTGTTGTTCATCTTGCTGGACTATGTCAACCTTCAGGTCACCGGGCAGCCCCTGATAGGCCAAATAAATCCTCGCGGTCACTTCTACGTCCTTTAAGCAATACGTAGAAATGGATTTCAGATCTTTTTGTTTATAAAATACTTCATTGACCTCGCTTCCATCGATGCTGTCTTTGGAGCTGGGAATATCAAATATTGCGGCCAAAAGCTCCAACCGGGTGTAATGTTTATAATCCCCAAATTTCCATAACTCCAACGTGTCAATGTGCCTGATTTCCCAAGGTTTTCTCCCAGCCATTTGCAAAACCTCCGGCAAAGGCACACGATTGGTCAGCATTCTCCGACAAAGATAGGGAAAGTCAAACTCTTTGCCGTTGTGGGCACAGAGTGTCCAGTGCTTTTTTTCTAAGATTGCCCTCAGCTCCAATAGGGTGTCATGTTCTTCTTCATGAGCTATGGCTTTGGTACGAAACTGTAACTGATCTCGCCCGGGATCATAGAGAAAATAACCAAGCCCCACGCAGACCACTCTTCCAAATTCAGCATAAATACCGGCTTTTTCGAAATAAAGTTCCTCCACTGCCAATTCTTCTTCATTGGGCAAATGGTTGGCTTTGTTTATCCACTCTTTTTGCAGCCTTGGGGACAGCTCATCAAAACGCTCCGTGGAAGAAGCGGTCTCGATGTCCAAAAATAAAATATGCTTAAGGTCACTCAAAAAATCTGCCATAGTCCAATTCAGGGATGTAAAACGCCTTCTAGATCAAGCGCCGGAATATACTGGATGTTTTTCTCGTCCATGCTGCCCTCTACGAAGACAAATTTCTTATCAAATATCTGATCCAATATATAATAACTTACCCAGAATTCATTGTTCAGCACAAACAATTTAGGATCAATGGGTTCGATTTTGGCAATGCTCTCCGAGCCTAATTCTTCAATCATATGCCGTAGTGTGGAGGTCTTTATATCTTCGCCATTGAGTATTCCATACCCTTTGGATGTCACCATTAGGTTTGTTAGCTCAATCATGTTATGGTTGATAATATATACGCCCCACTCCGAATTGCCATTTACTTCTTCTTTGGCAATGGCCAGTTTCACACCGGTCACTGGGTGAAAATCGATATCTTTTTTCATATAAACTCTTAATCTTTAAACTTTACCTTCGTGCTTACCGGCCTTCATCTGTCCTCCCACTCCATTTCGAACAAATCGGCCAAGTGCTGCTTCACCTTTTCCTTTACTTCCAATTCATCCACCGGTCGCCCAAGTTCGAGGTGCAAAGACGTCACGGCCTTGTCCGCGATGCCACAAGGAACGATATTGGCAAAATAGGAAAGATCAGCATTCACATTAAACGCAAAGCCGTGCATGGTCACCCACCTGCTGGATTTTACGCCCAAAGCACATATTTTCCGAGGATTGATGCGCTTCTCATGATCTAGCCAGACACCCGTAAGCCCTTCGATCCGGCCTGCTTCTATGCCATATTCTGCCAAGGTTAGGATGATCGCTTCCTCCAAAAAGCGAAGGTATTTATGGATATCCGTAAAGAAATTATCCAAATCCAACAGCGGATAACCTACCAGCTGCCCCGGGCCATGGTAGGTGATATCACCTCCTCTGTTGATCTTATAAAACGTAGCGTCCTTCTCCGCCAGCTGGACCTCGTCCAAAAGCAGATGGGTGAGTTCCCCGCTTTTTCCTAATGTATAAACATGCGGATGCTCCACGAAGAGTAGGTAATTGGTGGTGATCAGCTGATCTTCAGGACCCTTTTTCCGGTTTTCGATCTTGGTGGCTACGATCTCAGCAAAAAGCGACTCCTGATAATCCCAGGTCTCCTTATAGTCCTTCTTGCCTAAATCGATAAATTTTACTTTTTTATTGATTAAATGATTCACAACGGGTTCCTTCCAATGATTTATGGTGATCAACACCATTTTATGACGATAGGTTCTATTTTTTGGCAATCCATACCTGACTGATACCAGTGCCAAATCTTAACGTTTCACAAAATTAATAAAAAATACCATGGCACTGCACAATTCGATGGGAAGCGATGCCGAAGGATTCGCGGCTGACTTTTTGATATCCAAACACTACACACTCTTAGAGAAAAATTACAGGCATAAACACGCCGAAATCGATCTGATCATGGAGCATCGAGGGCTACTGATATTTGTGGAAGTAAAATTTCGCAGCGGCACAGGATTTGGCTATGCAGAAGAATTTGTCGATTACAAAAAGCGCCAACTGATTATCAGGGCTGCCGATCATTATATCCACGAAAAAGACTGGCATAAAGACATCCGCTTCGATATTGTCGGGGTCTATAAGGATAAGGAAGGTACCATCCGGTTTAAGCACTTTGAGGATGCTTTTTACTAAGCCTGTCACATTTGCAGCGCACAAGCCCTAAGCATCGCTGTTCGGGATTTTTAATCCCTACCCCAAATGGTGAGGATTTATAATCCTCTACAGCTATTACCCTGAATCATTTACGGATCAGAAGATATATGCAATACGTTACCGGCATTGCGCACTGAGTTGTGCTGGGTCTTTGCCCCAGCACAGAGGAGTTTTTGAGTCTCTGACTCAGTAGGGTAGGATCCGTTAATGTGCACATTACAAGTGGGGAAGTTAATTATGGTGATGAGTCTGGAGACTTAGCTTTTGCAGTTCCGTGTCAGAGAGGTCGGGACAACAGCCAACTCATCAAAAAAAGCCGCAGCACGTTAATTGCTGCGGCTTTTTGACTTTTGGGTACTTTATCGCTCTCCACGGTCGTTGCTGCCGTCCACGGGGGTTCTTTTGTCCCGGTTGGCCAGGTCCCAAGCGGTGTAGAAGATCAGTTTGGCCCTTTTTTCCATGATACCAAATTCGATCTTGTCCACGGTGTCGGTAGGCTGGTGGTAGTCATCGTGCACGCCGTTAAAGAAAAATGCCACAGGGATGTTGTGCTTGGCGAAGTTGTAGTGGTCAGAGCGGTAATAGAACCTGTTCGGATCATCTTCAGCATCATAGCGGTAATCCAAGATCAAGTCGGTGTGGGTGATGTTATTGTACTCAATGATGGTTTTTAACTGTGAAGCCAGCATTTCAGAACCGATCACGTACACGTAATCCTGGTTTTCGGCATCCTGGTATTCATAATCCACTCGGCCCACCATATCGATGTTAAGATTGTTTATGGTGTTTTCCAGAGGGAAAACAGGATTGTCGGTATAATATTCCGACCCCAATAGGCCTTTTTCCTCTCCAGAAACGTTGAGGAAAAGTACCGACCTTCTTGGGCCGTTGCCTTCCTTGGCGGCGGCAGCAAAGGCCTGGGCGATTTCCATCACGGAAACGGTACCGGAGCCATCATCATCGGCTCCATTGTTGATTTCTCCCTTGCTGTTAATGCCGATATGGTCATAGTGGGAAGAGATGACCAATACCTCATCCTTTTTGTCCGTGCCTTCGAGGTAGCCCATCACATTTTCGGTGCCCACCATTTCCTTTTTCTTTTCGATCTTGTAGCGTACTTTTTGGGAAGGAATGCTAGCGGGATCGTCCTTGGCAGCTTGCTTGAGCTCTTCGACAGATTTATCGAATAGACTGGCCATTTTATCGGAGCTCACCAAAAATACCGGCTTTTGCTCGGTCGGTTTGTCAAAGCCCAGCCGTCCTTTTCCGCTCAGCGATTTGTAGCGGTTTGCCAAGCGGTCAAAGTTGGACTGGCCTTCCATGGTCACTACGATAATGCCTCTGGCGCCTGCTTCCCAGATTTGGTCCATCAGGCCGCCTGCCCGTTGGCCGATGGCCCATAGTCCGACGAATTTGCCTTCTACATCTACTTTCTCGAGGTTTTCTTCATTGGCCAAACCTAAGAAAACCAACTCGGTCTTTTCTTTTTTGACATCACCGTCGCCAATGAATACAAAGTCCTCGTTGTTGACCAGCTTTTGCTTGCCCACTTTCAGGTCAATATCTCCATAGGAAACGCTGGTCAAGGAGAAAGGCTGCGTGTATTTGCCATCTACAGGACCTTCCAAACCGATTTCGTTATAAAATTTGCTAAGGTATTCTGCAGCCATTTTTTGGCCTTTTTCACCTGTTTCCCTACCTTCCATTTCGTCGGATGCCAAATAGGAAAGGTACTCCTTTAGGTCTGCATCACTGATCGTGCCGGCGTATTTTTCGGCCAGCGACTGCTCTTGGGCAGTGGCTTGCCAAGAAAGCATTACCCCCATGGCAGCGGCCAAGATATAATTTCTCTTCATGCCTATATTTGAGTTATTAGTAAAATTTGCCCCTAAAGCTAGCTATTATTTTCCAATTCTGTCAAGTCGCATGGTGAAATGACAGGGCAAACGCATGTACTTTTATGATGGAGATGTAATCTTTGTGTGAGATAGTTGTCATCCATGCCGATGGCACTTTTATATCTTTTTTGAAAACCAAGGAATATACCTTTCCCCTCCGCTTTTACCTTGTCTGCTGCCATCTTCTTTAAATTCCCCTTGAGATACCGTAGAAAATTTGGAAAAGAAAATCATTATCGGTCAATAATTTATACCTTTGCACATCTGTACGAAAAGAGGAATATTACCCAAGTATATTACGCATTATCTGGACTATGAAAATTGATTTGACCCCCTCCGTGAAGTTTGAAGATCGCCATAACGGCCCCTCCACCAACGACGTGTCGGAGATGCTCTCAAAAATCGGTGCTGCCAGCATTGATGAGCTGATCGATCAGACCATCCCCAAAGCCATTCAGCTGGATCAGCCTCTCAACTTGCCCGAAGCAAAATCGGAAGCAGCATTTCTGAAGGATTTCCGAAAAATGGCCGCCAAAAACAAAATCTATAAGTCATTTATTGGATTGGGCTATTATGACACCATTACACCTGGTGTGATTTTGAGAAATGTGCTCGAAAATCCAGGATGGTACACGGCCTATACGCCCTACCAAGCTGAAATCGCCCAGGGAAGATTGGAAGCGTTGGTGAACTTTCAAACCATGGTGATGGACCTGACCGGCATGGAACTGGCCAATGCCTCCCTGCTGGATGAAGGTACTGCTGCCGCTGAGGCGATGAACATGCTTTTTGCCACGCGTCCTCGGGACAAGAAAAAAGCGACGAAGTTTTTTGTGGATGAAAAAGTATTTATCCAGACCAAGGAAATCCTGAAAACCAGGGCACTTCCGATTGGTGTTACGTTGGAGGAAGGTCCACTGGACGAGCTGAACCTGGAAGATCCCGAACTGTACGGTGTATTGCTTCAGTATCCAAATGCTGACGGCGAAGCCATTGATTATAAAGCCTTAGTAGAAAAGGCCAAAGAAAACAAGGTGACCACGGCTTTTTCTGCCGACCTACTTGCCTTGACCTTGCTGACACCTCCAGGTGAAATGGGCGCCGATGTGGTGGTGGGGACCACACAGCGTTTTGGGGTACCTATGGGCTTTGGCGGCCCGCATGCCGCTTATTTTGCGACGAAGGATGCCTATAAACGCCAAGTGCCGGGACGGATCATTGGGATATCGGTTGATAAAGACGGCAACAAAGCTTATCGGATGGCCCTCCAGACCAGAGAGCAGCACATCAAGCGCGAGCGTGCCACTTCAAATATCTGTACCGCACAGGTGCTGTTGGCAGTGATGGCAGGCATGTATGCCGTTTACCACGGGCCAAAAGGTCTAAAAGACATTGCCCTTAAAATCCATGGGCTTACCAAGCTGACTGCCCAAGGGCTGGCCAAGCTGGGTTTTGAACAAGAAAACAAAAACTATTTCGACACCCTGAAAATCAAGGTGGACGATGTGAAGCAGTCCAAGATCAAGGCCTTTGCGCTGTCGCATGAAATGAACTTCCGCTACGAGCCAGGGTATGTTTATTTGGCATTTGATGAAGCCAAGACGGTGGAGGATGTCCAAGAGATCATTGAGGTATTTGCCCGGACCACCCACTCAAGTGCCGATGTGGTGGACCTTGCTTCTATGGTGGATGGCCTTACTTTTGAAGTGGCTGAAGGCCTGAAAAGGACATCCGATTACATGGATCATATGATCTTCAATGCGTTCCATTCCGAGCACGAAATGTTGCGTTATATCAAGCGGTTGGAAAATAGGGACCTGTCACTGGTGCATTCCATGATCTCGCTTGGATCCTGTACGATGAAGCTAAATGCGACCGCTGAGATGATTCCGGTGACTTGGCCAGAGTTCGGCCAGCTGCATCCATTTGTGCCACAAGACCAAGCAGCAGGCTACTATGCGTTGTTCCAAGATTTGAGAAATTGGCTGTCAGAGATTACCGGTTTTGCCGAAACTTCCCTTCAGCCCAACTCAGGAGCCCAAGGGGAATTTGCCGGGCTGATGGTGATACGCGCTTATCACGAAAGCAGGGGCGAAAGCCACCGGAATATCGCTTTGATCCCTTCATCTGCTCACGGTACCAATCCTGCCTCTGCTGTCATGGCCGGCATGAAAGTGGTGATCGTCAAATGTGATGACAAGGGCAATATCGATTTGGCCGATCTGAAAGAAAAGGCCGAGAAGCATCAAGAAAACCTTTCGTCTTTCCTAGTGACTTACCCATCCACCCACGGGGTGTTTGAGGAAGCCATTCGGGAAATGTGCCAGATCGTCCATGAAAATGGTGGTCAGGTATATATGGACGGTGCCAATATGAATGCGCAGGTAGGGCTGACCAGCCCAGGTGTGATCGGTGCTGATGTGTGCCACCTCAACCTGCACAAAACCTTCTGTATCCCTCACGGCGGCGGTGGACCCGGCATGGGACCGATCTGCGTGGCCAAGCATTTGGAAGAATTTCTTCCGAGCAGCCCATTGGTGAAGACCGGTGGCCAACAGCCGATTTCTGCGATTTCAGCAGCACCTTTCGGTAGTGCGAGTATCTTGCCAATATCCTATGCTTACATCGCTATGATGGGCAGGGAAGGTCTGAAGCATGCCACCCAAACGGCCATACTAAATGCCAACTATATCAAAGCGCGACTTGGTGAGTTTTTCCCGACACTTTACACAGGTGCCCAAGGAAGAGCGGCCCACGAGATGATTGTGGATTTTAGAGAATTTAAAGCAGTAGGTGTAGAGGTAGAAGACATTGCCAAACGATTGATCGACTACGGCTTCCATTCACCGACTGTTTCTTTTCCTGTAGCGGGTACCATGATGATCGAGCCTACCGAATCGGAAAGTAAAGCTGAACTGGACAGGTTCTGTGATGCGCTGATCTCTATACGTGGCGAAATCCGTGAGATCGAAGAGGGAAAAGCAGATGCTGAAAATAACGTTCTGAAGAATGCTCCGCATACCGCCGGCATGGTGATGAGTGATGCTTGGGACTTGCCTTACAGCAGGGAAAAGGCGGTTTACCCATTGGAATACGTGAAAAACAGCAAATTCTGGCCAACTGTCCGCAGGATTGATTCTGCCTACGGTGACCGAAACTTGGTCTGTAGCTGCATTCCTACGGAAGATTATGAGGAAGCTAGCGTTTAAGATTGAGTGGCTAGACAGCTGATAAGAAGAGGCTCCATTAAAGATGGAGCCTTTTTTTGGTTCTATATGATTTAGTGTGGGTAAGTATTATGATAGATTGTTAAATTTCAGTGGAATGGCTCCTTTAACCTTTGTCACTTTTTTGCTACAGGTCAAAAAAGTGGCCAAAAATCCCCGCCGCATTGCAGCTATTGGGCTAAAATCAAACCCCGCCCACATGCAGGCAACCTCCTCGTGTTTAGCTTCCAACAACCATTTTTCCCACCATTTCGTCAAACAAGCCTGCCCTTTTTCCGCCCGCTTGTTTTATTTCTTCACGCCCAATGGCTGCTAGGCGGATGATGTCATTGGGGTTATTTTACGAGGTGATGATTAATCATCAGGATTTTTGATAAAATAATCTACCCACTGTAATCCATATAGAGCCATTTTATTTTTTTGGAAAATACACAAACCGGGGTTATTTCATTTCAAATGAAGTTTGACACTTCTATAGCTACATTTCCGGCTAGTCATCCAAAAAAATGATACATTTACAACTAACCTATCAAACACATGGTAGTTGAATTTGGGTGTTACCTCCACGTAAAAAACAACAATGAAAAAATCATCGTTTAGTGATCACATAGAATATAATGACGATAAAATTGTCACTAAGGTCATCTTAGAAACTTCTTTTTCCAAGGAGATTAGGATTGTTTTAAAACGTGGGCAGAGTATGAAAGAACACAAAGCTCCATTTCCAATAATTGTTCATATAATAGAAGGGGAAATCGACTTTGGAGTTGAAGGCGAAACCAATTCCCTGAAGAAAGGCGATATTCTAACCTTGGAAAGTAATATCCCTCATGATTTGACCGCACTAACAGATAGTATTGTTCGATTGACGCTGTCTAGTAAAGACACGGCTTCTCGGGTGCACAAAGTTATTGATTAGGTAGGACATAATCATATATAAAATGAACATAGAAAACATCTTGAACAAAGTAGGAGCAGCCTACTCTCCCTTATCCCTTGATTGTAAGCGGGAATTTATTGCGTGTACAGAGGTCAAGTTCTTCAAAAAAGGAGAGGTGGTCGTGCGTGAAGGGCAATATTCCAAAAAGGGTTACCTGATCGTAGAAGGATGTTCGAGGGCCTATTATTTGAAAAACGGGAAGGACATCTCTGACTGGTTTACCTTCGAAAATCAATTTATGGCCTCCGTGGTCAGTTTTTTTAGCGATAAACCAAGCCCTCATTACGTGGAGTTTGTCGAAGACTCCACTGTATTGGAGTTTTCAAAAGATGCGGTGGACAGTCTTTCCGAAAAGTACCATGATTTTGAGCGGTTGATCGGTAAAGTGGTCACGGAGACCATGCTGGGGCTTTGTGAGCGATTGGATACCATTCAGTTTAGCAGAGCGGAAGAAAGGTACCGGCACCTTTTGGCCATTCATCCTGACATCACCAATAGAATTCCCCTAACCCATATCGCTTCTTACCTGGGAATTACCTTGGAGACTTTGAGCAGAATACGGAGCCCAAAAGTCCGAATTTGATCTATATCAAATGATGGGACTTCCATAAAAACGACTTTTGAAAAAAAAGAAGTAAAAATGGAAAGAAACATCGTATCAGCTACATCGATTTGGGGAAAATGGTGGGAGACCATAAGAAAATGGTTTTATCCCATTTGGCTAGGTTATGAAACAAGCATAAGGTTTTATGACTATGGGCAATCTGTATATTACTATCTTCTTGCTCAGCAAGATCAAGTCGTTCCTTATATAGGAGCCGACGGCACTAGAGCCATGGCGCTGTTCTTTAGTGTCGCCACGTTTGCTATTTGCTCGGTTTTCTTAACGGTGCCAGCATGCTTTATTTTATATAAGTTCTTTGAGGCGCCCAACTTGACAAGTACTCCAGTGGAAAGGAAATTGAAAACTATTTTTTAACTCCTATGAAAAAAATACTGATCATTAACGGACATCCCGACAGGGAGAGTTACAGTTTTGGACTGTCATCGGCCTATAAGATAGGTGCTGAAAAATCAGGTGCCGACATAAAGGAAATTCACATCAGGGATTTGGATTTCAATCCCAACTTGGAATTTGGCTATCGAAAGCGAACGGAGCTTGAGCCAGACCTACTGGATGCGCAGGAGAAGTTGAAATGGGCCGAACACCTGGTTTGGGTTTACCCGGTTTGGTGGGGATCTGTACCAGCGATCATGAAAGGATTTCTGGATCGTGTCCTCTTGCCTGGTTTTGCCTATAATAAAAGAAAAGATTCCTTATGGTGGGATAAAAAACTTACAGGTAAAACAGCAAGGATCATTTGTACACTGGATCAGCCTTCCTGGTATTATCGATTGGTCAATGGAAGCCCGAGCCATCATGCAATGAAAAGGGGGACATTAAATTTTATTGGGGTAAAAAAAGTGAAGATTACCACTATTGGTCCAATAAGACTATCAAAGGAAACATTCAGGGAAAAATGGTTGGGCAAGGTTGAAAAATTAGGGCAAAAGACTAGTTAAAAACTGTATTTAATGGTGAATTTCTCGCAGGAGTGCAAAGTAGGCAGTATCCGAGCAATCCTGCGAGAATTAAAACCTTCAACTTCCAACCCGCAATATGCATTAGCCTATCTAAAGCCAGGTAAACCTTCTTTAGCTGCCAACATTCTTTTTGGCTAGTATTTCGTCAAACAAGCCTGCCTTTTTGCCCGCCCGCTATTTAATTTCTTAACGCCCAATACCTGCAAGGCGGATTCAGTTAATAAGTCCCAAAAAGGTATCGCTTCCTGATAAACGGCCCTTGGTATGCCTGTTTTCCACCCGATGGTGGAGGCCGTTAAGAAAGTGAGTTGGCTCGCGTCGTGGAACAGCGAGACCCACTCGCTTTTAGGCCGTAGCCATCGGGTGGAAATTAAAATGGGTGACGGATCTCGGTCGCAGGGGAAATCCATGTCCCATTTTAAAGGGCATACCACCAGCCTAGATTTTTTTCTTTCTTTTTTCATCAATGGAAAAAGGTAAAATCCACCAGGATGATCAGGTTTCCCCAGCCAAAGTCAATCAAAAAAAGGACTTTTAGGTATATGAAAAGAAGGAAATCCCCTTAACTAAACGGCATTGAAAACGGGTTCAACTCATTCCAACCTCCATTTACTTAATCTTTTTGGCCACAGCTTCGGCCATCAGCTGATTGCCTTCTTTGTTTGGATGGACGCCGTCGGCAAAGAGGTCACCGTGATTTTTGAGCGGTTTGTAGAGATTGATCATTTTGGAATTGGTGGCTTTGGCGATTTCCTTGAGCATAGGGCGCATTTCATCCACCATGACACTTTCGGTAATGCCAAAATTATCTTTGAAAACCGGTACAGGAATGCATACATACACTTCACCATCATCCGGCATGGTTTCCCTGAAAATAGTGATCATATCAATATAATCCTGGACAAACTCATCCTTGTACTTCCAGTTTTGGGGTTTGGAGTCGTTTGTGCCCAATTTTATGACTAGGATATCTGCCTTGAAGTCGAGCACCTCTTGGAATTGCGGTTCATCCCAATATGGATAATCCCCGTTTTTAAGGAGTGTTCTGCCACTTACACCAAAATTTTTGACGAGGTATTCATCTCCCAATACATTTTGCATCAGCAGTGGCCAGCTATCGGGGTGGTCTCTACCTGGACCTTGGGTGATGCTATTGCCAACACAGGCAACTTTTATCGGGGACTGGGCAGAGGCAATGGTCAACATACAGAAGAGCAATAGGAAGCTCAGAAGGATTTTTTTCATTTTAGTGGTTTTTTTGGTGTTAATTTAAAATCGATGCTGTTAAATATAGGGAATCATTCGAAAACTATTCCTTGAGTTGTATATTTATGTTTGTGAAGACACAAGGACTTAAGAAATATTACAATTATATCCAATGGCTTTCACTGGACGTGGTGCTGGGAGCTTGTGCAGGGCTATACTTTTTCCAACACTTGTTGGAGCTAAGTTTTACTCCGGTGGTTTATGTACTAATGGCCTTAGCTGTATGGGGGATATATACCTTTGACCATCTGATGGATGCCCGTAATATCCAAGGAAAGGCCAGTTCAGCCAGGCATTTATTTCACCAAGTAAACTTTAATACTTTATTGATTTGGCTGGTGCTGGTGGTGATTACCGCGGTGATATTGGCATTTGATTTTATCAAGTTCTCTCATTTAATGACCTTTGGAATGCTGCTGGGAACGGTCATCATTGGCAATATTGTCTTTATGAAATTTTTTGGCAAGAAGGTTTCTATCCTGAAAGAAATCACCACTGCAGCCCTCTATACCGCAGGAATCACACTCGTGCCCATGATCCGCTTCACCAATGATGGCGTGCCTCGCGTATTTTGGTATTTTGCCTTTGGGTACTTTTTGATGGCCTGGTTTAACCTGCTTTTGCTGGCATACATGGATTATGACAGTGATAGCAGGGACGAAATGGGATCCATCGTCAGTGTGCTGGGGGTTCCCATGGCCCATAGTCTATTGACAGGTCTGATGTGGGTAGAGCTGGTGTATTTGGCGGGGATGTTTATTGTTTTAGGTTCGTTTTATTATATTTATTTGATCATTCTGGTGATCATGTTTTTGATCCATGTTAGCGCATTTTTACAAGCCAAACGTAGCAAAGAAGCCGTCAGGCGTCAGATCGATGCCGCCTATTTGCTTCCTTTTGTCCTGTTTTTAGTGGCCTAACGGGAGTTTAGGCAGTGGCCATGTTACAAGGTTGGAAAGTTTCAGGTTCCAAGCCTCAGCTTGGACAGGACTTTATACCCATTAATCTCTGCCATCACCCTGTTTATACAAAAGCACTGTGCCCGGTAATTGCCCTGCCCACGATGAGGGAATTGATTTCCTTGGTGCCTTCATAGGAATAGATGGCTTCAGCATCCGCTACAAAGCGGGCGATGTCGTATTCCAAGAGAATACCATTGCCGCCAAACAGCTCCCGCGAGTGGTCCACGATGGTGCGCATTCGAAGCGTACAGAACACCTTTGCGAGTGAGGCATGTTCGTCCTTGAGTTCTCCGGCATCCTGCATTTTGGAGAGTCGATAGACCATGGTCTGCATGGCGGTAAGATCTCCAAGCATGGTAACTAGCAAGTCCTGCACCAGCTGGAATCCAGCAATGGGCCTTCCAAATTGTTTCCGTTCATTGGTGTATCTGAGGGCTGCTTCATAAGCACCTCGCCCGCAGCCCACAGCTTGCCAAGCCACACCTGCACGGGTAAGCCGCAGGATTTCGGAAGTATCCTTGAAGGAGTTGGCGTTTTGGAGGCGGTCACTTTCCGGCACGCGGCAGTCTTTCATCGTGATAAGCGCATTTTGAACGGTTCGCAGTGCCATTTTATTTTCGATCTTTTCCGGGTGAAAGCCTGGATTGTCCTTTCGGACAATAAACCCTTTGACCTGCTGGTCGTCCAAGTCCCTGGCCCAGATGACAGTGATATCCGAAAACGTGGCATTGCCGATCCACTTTTTCTGGCCATTGATGACCCATTCGTCACCTTCTCGCTTGCAGGTGGTCGTCAAGCCACCGGCCACGCCCGATCCTACTTTTGGCTCCGTCAATCCAAAAGCCCCGATGACATCCATTTTTTGCATTTTTGGAAGCCATTCTTGCTTTTGTTCTTCCGAGCCACAGACATAGATAGAGCCCATGGCCAAGCCCGATTGTACGCCAAAAAAGGTCGAGATAGACGTGTCCACCCGAGCCATTTCCATGGCTAGGAAGCCTTCCAATAGTGCAGAATGGCCCGGACAGCCGTAGCCTTTGTATGTCAACCCAGCGATGCCCAACTCGGCCATTTTGGGAATGATATGCATCGGAAAATGTCCCTTGTTCCAATACTCATTGGCAATAGGACGAACCTCTTTTTCCATAAAGTCACGGACCTTCGCCACGATTTCTTGCTCGTGGGGAGCCAAGGTTTTTTCCAATTCATAAAAATCCCCATTTACCGGTGGCAACTCACGTTTCTTGCCACCACTTTTCATCATTTTCATCATCTTGGCCAAGTCCGATTCGCTCATTTGAGAGACAATTCCCACCATCTCATTGAGGTCCACTTTTTGGGAAAGCTGGTTGAGCTTCGCAAAATCGATGTTCTTGATCAGGGATTTTATACTGGAAAAGGACTGCAGTAAATTTTTCATACGGTATCTGGGTTAAAAGTGATTACGGATGGTATTTACATCCACTATCGTACCAATTATACTAACAATTAAAGAGTTGTCCACAGATTATACTGATTTTCATGAAATAATTCTCGAATACCCCTTACGGTCCAGGGCAAAGGCATAAAAAAATGTTCCTATTTGCATTTATATCTACCCTTCCTACGGAACTTACCTTTTTGTGTGCAATGTACAAATCGGGGCAAAGTGCCAGCGGCACGATAAATCTAGTAAGACAGGTTCTATTTCTTTCATGATTATCTAGATGGAGGAATAACCTTTCAACATTCAAACCTTCTAATTTTCCCTCCCTTTCCCTTAACTTTAGGCATGAAAAAGAACCTGTACGACAAGGTGGCATTTTTTTATGACCGACTGGCGATGGCTGTACTGGGAAAAGCCCATAGGGAAAGTAAATATGCGTTTTTGGAAATGGTGGAGACGGGGGAGGTGGTACTGTACATTGGAGGTGGTACTGGTGATAATCTCCCGATGCTGGCCAATAGGGTCGGCCACCAAGGGAAAATCTTTTTTGTGGAAGCTTCCCAAAAAATGATGCAGAAGGCCAAAAACCAGCTGACACCAAATCAAGTGGATCGGGTATTTTTTTTGCATCAAACAGATTTTGACCTGTTGCCCTCCCAGCAATTTGATTGGGTAATCACCCAGTACTTGTTGGATGTTTTGGATGATAGGCAGATTGACAGCTTGTTTAAGGCTATCAATAAAAGGATTAAACCTTCTGCTCGATGGATTCTGGTGGATTTTTTTGACCGACCATCCATGCGCTGGCTCCAGTGGATGATGATTTGGTTTTTTAGGTTTGTCACGGCAAATCCACGAAAGAACTTGCCCCGCTATCATCAATTTTTCCAAAAACACGGCTGGCAGCAATTGGAGGAAAAGGTTTATAAAGCGGGATGGATGAAGGCTGTCGTATTCCGGAAGTCAAGCCGGCAGTAGGGCCATTGTGTGTAATTCATGGAGATTCGGCTGAATGTGGCTGGCCATCAGTTGCTGACATAAGAGGAGAGTCCCTATAAAACAATCCGGATGCAAGCAAACCTTCTACATTCAGCATTTCAAAAAGAAGCAACCATTTGGATAAAGCAATATTTCTGGGGGGCTTTACTGCAAGGAGGCATTACAAATGCCTTTCTCAGCAGTTCGCATTTCAAATGCGGAACTGGAGATAGCCGTGACGGCTTGTACGATCCAAATCAACTGATCATTCTTTCAGCCCATTCCGCCATTCGGCAAGATAGGCTACTGCGGTTTCCAATGTCCAAATCAGGGCAAAGTGCCAGCGGCACGGATGATAGCTCCTTTACACGAAATAAGTACTAAATGTTGATAACCATCAGGGAAATCGCTTTTAGCTCCTTGAACCCGCATTATGCACGAGCCTATCTATTGCGACCTGATCCGCCGCGGCGGACAAAATCAGTTGCTTCGCTGCTGTTTTCGATTCTACCTGGCGGTAGACAGTTTCACCATCCGCCGCGGCGGATGATTCAATCTCCAAACAGCCTGATTTTCTTGTAGTTTCAGCTCTCATAACGATTCCTAATGCATAAAGCGGGCAATGTCGTTTAGTTAAGAAGATTTTCCAATACGGATCGTCCATTGAGAGAATTATGGTTTTAATCCATCGTCTTTTTTTACATGTATAAAATGGATCCGCCTTGCAGCTATTGGGCGTTAAGAAATTAAAAAACGGTAGGCAAGAAGGCAGGCTTGTTTGACGAAATACTAGCCAAAAAGAATATTGGCAGCTAAAAAAGGAGGAGTTTGCCTGAATGAGGGAAGGTTTAATTTTAGGCCAATAGCTGCACACCTGTGCGCCGTGGCGTAGCGGCGGGGTTTTTTGGTTAATTTTTTGACCTGAAGCAAAAAAGTAACAAAGGTAAAGGGATACAAACTATCTTGGAATATAGCTAAAAAAAATTAAACCAATATTTCCAGACACATACTAACTAAACGACATTGATAAAGCGGGTTGAAGTTCTTTAATTCAAACTGACACCTCTTTACGAGCAGCTTAAAAGTGTTTGCCCTGGGGGAACTACCAGTTTTCATAATGGAGTAAAATGCCCCCAACTTTTCGGCTTGATCCAACAATCTTTAACATATTACCCCTCTATGGATCGATTATTTTTTATAAATTACAGTGAACCAATACTTATACGATGAAAGCAACATGTAAGATGATCGTGTTTCTCTTTTTTTTGGCGGGAGGGAATTTATGCGCCCAAGACCAATCTACTATTGAAAATGTTTTTGAAGCCCCATTTGATTTGGACGTAAAGCCACTTAATACAGACAGTCTTAAAGTGGCTGCTGTAAAGGGGTTGGGCTTTGGAGACATATTATTTGCGGCCAAACAATATAAAATGGATGATCATGCTGATGTGGTTGACCACAACTTTCCCATTTATCCGCTTTCTTCAGATCAGGATTATAAGCTGAAGAGGAAAGCATTGCCAGAGGACTACCCCGCCCGGATGCCAATATTGAAATTAAAGAAGCCAGCAGCAGTGCTGGAAGTTAATCCGCAGCCTGAATAAGCTTGGTGATGATCATGTCATAGTATGAACCACTGTATGGGCCAAACCAGTTCATATCCCTTGCCTCAAAATAGGAACGATGGTAATATTGATCGGGAACAATATACCCCATGTAGCCACCATTGAAAGAAGTGATGATCAGGTTTAGGCCTTTTTGATTGGCCAGCGTTTCCCAATTTTCATAAAACATCCCCGATATTTCACCACTGGAGGACACCAGCAATGTGTTGCCAATTTGTACCATATCGAAGTGTGTATTCGTATCACCAAAAAGGCTGTTAAAAACCCATGGACGGAGTCGGATGTTATCCGATATTCGATAGGTAGCTTCTGGAAGCTCTGGTTTCAGTGTGCCCAAACGAAGAATATTGCGCTTGACAGTATTTTGGAAAGTAGCAGGCTGCTCCATTAGGCTGTCCAATTGATGCGCATAAGCTTTAGTGTCTTTGGGCTCCCTTCCAGGTGCCAAAGGCTGATGGCTTCCCACTGTTCCGGCAGCAAACATTGAAAAGGCATAATCATTCAGCATATCCTGGGTCAGGTAAAAGGGGTAGTCGCCTGAAAGGCCCATAAACTTGCTATTGAGGCAGGTGGCGTGGGCTGTGTAAGTAAAGAAGGTGCCTTTTGTGCCATCTTTTTTGGTGAAGACCAGTTGGCGGATAAATGGATCAATAGGTCCATTTGGGATAAACCTGTTGCCTACGAATTGGGGAGCGCTGTATTTTTGGTAAGTGACAGCTACCGTGTCCTGTGACTTCAGGGCCTTGTTTACTGCTTGAGCCGACTTTTCAGCAAGGAGGTTAACGACCTTCTCATCATATCCTCCAAAGGCAATCTTCCCCATGATTCCAGGCATATAGCCGCCCATTCCGCTATGGGTGTGAGTGCCTGTAAAATAGACCAAATCCACCGGAAGAGCAGCATTCTTGATGGCCTTTTCCACGGTTTTGGCCAAAGTCGGATGGACGATGAGCAGTTCATAGTTTAAAAAAGCAACCCGCTGATCTCCATTGCCGACTACGATGGCTCTGACGAAGCTACTGTCCAAGACAAAATCATAGGCTCCTCTGGGTTTGTAACCTACCAGGTCCACGGGTTGATCAGGGGTAACATTGACTTGCGCCCATCCCGCTAGCCATGCATCGCCAGCAGAAGGGGTGAGCTGGAGTTTCGAAACAGCCTGTACCGTCTTTTTATAATAATCTTGCTCCTTAGGGTCTGTCCAGTCCACTGTCGTAAGCAGCGCAATGGCCAGCAAAAGGAAAAGGCCTGTCGTCCAGGCCAATATTTTAAGGAATTTTCGCATGTCAATGAGGATCAATACTCAAATGTACCGTGTTCACTTTTGATGGTGACTTTTTTGCTATCATAAGGTTCCACACGACCAATGATCTGTGCATCTACTCCGTGAAATTCAGCGATGTCAATGATCTCTTCCGCGTACTTTTCTTCCAGATAGACCTCCATTCGATGACCCATGTTAAATACCTTGTACATTTCTTTCCAGTCGGTACCACTTTCCTCTTGAATGATCTTAAACAATGGAGGAGTATCGAAAAGATTATCCTTTACTACGTGTACATTGTCTACGAAGTGGAGCACTTTGGTCTGGGCTCCCCCACTGCAATGAACCAATCCGTGGATTTGCGGACGGAGATACTTGAGGGCTTCCACCATGATCGGGGCATATGTCCGTGTAGGAGAAAGGACCAGTTTGCCCACATTTACCGGGGTATCAGGAGCCGGGTCGGTAAGATTGTATTTCCCTGTATATACCAAATCGTCCGGCACTGATGGGTCAAAACTCTCTGGGTATTTGGTTTTCAGGACTTTGTTAAACACATCATGTCGGGCGGAGGTGAGGCCATTGCTGCCCATACCGCCATTATAGCTGTCTTCGTATTTGGCCTGACCATGGGATGCCAAACCGACGATAACATCTCCTGGCTTGATATTGTCATTGGAGATGACTTCGTCTCTGCGCATGCGACAGGTGACAGTGCTGTCCACAATGACTGTTCTCACCAAGTCGCCCACATCGGCGGTTTCGCCACCGGTGAGGACTGCGTTTACGCCATTGTCACGGAGCATTTGGAGGACTTCCTCTGTGCCATTAATGATGGCAGAAATCACTTCCCCAGGGATCAGGTTTTTATTCCTCCCGATGGTGGAGGACACGAGGATGTTGTTCACTGCACCCACACAGAGCAAATCATCTATATTCATGATGATGGCGTCTTGGGCAATGCCCTTCCAGACGCTCAGGTCACCGGTTTCTTTCCAATAAAGATACGCGAGAGAAGACTTGGTGCCGGCACCATCGGCATGCATGACGTTACAGTAGTTTGGATCATTGCCAAGGGTGTCTTCCACAATTTTACAAAAAGCCTTTGGATATAGCCCTTTGTCCAAATTGGATATGGCATTGTGTACGTCTTCCTTTGAGGCTGATACGCCCCGTTGCATGTATCTTTCGTCCATCAGAATAGTGACTTGGTTTATATTGCCGTAAAGTTAAGGATTTTGGCAAGAAATACGGTTGAAAGGTTGGAAGGTTTTAAAGGTAAACTATGTTGGAAAGTCCGGAATCGCATGGAAATGAATAGAGCAGCGTAAGGTAGAAGTGCATAGACCGGAGAAGACGGTATCCAGCACTTGGAGGGTTTTAAAACGGCATCCAAGAGCTAGAACCTTTGCTTCTATTTTGATCGAAATCTTCAGTCTCTAAAAGCAATACCATTATAAACCGCTGAGCAACTATTGAACTTTCAATCTTCAAACATTCTAACCTGACATACCTTATAACTTTTCAACCTCAGAACCTACCGCCCTTCTTATTCCTCGATCTCGATGACCTTAAATTCGGTGCGTCTGTTGCGTTGGTGTTCTTCCTCAGTTTGGGCGTTTTCGATGACGGGTTGGTCTTCGCCATATCCCTTAGCCACTAACCTGTCCTCCGCAATGCCCTGGGAAATGATATAGTCCACCGCTGATTGGGCCCTGCGCTGTGAAAGGTCTTTGTTGTATTCATCACTGGCTCGGCTATCGGTATGTGAGCTGAGTTCGATTTTGATTTCAGGATTGTCCAGAAGGATTTTGACCAGCTTGTCCAGCTCTTCCGCAGCATCGGGACGGATATCTGCTTTGTCCAGGTCATAATAGATATTTTCCAAGACAATGGCCTTTTCCAGTTCCAGCTTATCCAGCACAATGGTAGTGTCCAGGGTGACGTTGGTGACATCCTGGATCAGGTCTTCTTGAGCGGGTGTTTTGCCGACAGTGCTGTAAGGCACGCTTTTGGTAAAGTATCCGTTTTTAGAAGCAATCAAGGTAAAGTCTGCGTTTGGTTCCAACCTAAACCTCAGCCTTCCTTGTTCGTTGGAGAAGTCCCCGCCTACCGTCTGTTTGGTGCTGTCATAAAGGGCTACTCTGGCACTAGGAAGCACTGTTTCGCCTTGTGCTGTTTTTTGCAGGGTTTTTACATTCAGGAAAACGTTGACCACCTTTGGTTTGGGCGTATTGTCCTGGAAATAGTAAATATCATCATCGCCTACTCCTCCTTCTCGGTTGGAGCTAAGAAATCCCTCTTTGGGGAAATTGGTAAAAAACAGCCCAAAATCATCACTTACAGAGTTGATGTTTTTGCCCAGGTTGGTAACCGTTGTTTTTCCATCTTTTGCCTCAGCCACAAAGAGGTCAAGTTTTCCAAATCCTGGGTGGCCATCAGAAGCAAAAAACAACTGCTCTCCCATGGGTCGGGGAAACATTTCATTTCCGGGAGTGTTAATTTCCGGGCCAAGGTTCTGGGGATTCCCAAAATCCCCATTGGCCAGTTTGGTGGCTTTGTACAGGTCAATGCCACCATAGCCTCCAGGTCTGTTTGAGGCAAAATATAGCACTTCTCCATCGACACTAAAAGCGGGTGTCGAATTCCAATAGGTTTCATTTTCATTTACAGGCATCCAGATCGGGTCGGTAAAGCCTGCCCCTCTGAAATAGCTGACAAACAAATTGACTTCAGGAAGGTCTTTTTTGCTCAGGCTATTGCCCCGGGCATAAATGATGGTATTGCCGTCAGGACTGATCGCGATAGCACCTTGGTTGAGGTTTTCTTCATTTCTGAATTCAGGCAATGCCTGTACATTTTGTACATCTACTTTTACGCCGTTGGCCCTTGCACGATAGAGTTTGGTATAGCCTTGGCCTGTGGCTGGATATACACCACTGGCTCGACGGGAACTGGTGAAGTATAAGAAATCATCACTGACCACGGGGGCATAATCGATCCCAGGAGTGTTCAGCAATTCATAATTCTGAAGTTCATGATAAGGCCAATAATCCGTGATGGACTCGATCTTGGCCATATTTTCTTCTCCCAATGCTGCCAAAGCCAACAAAGAGTCGCTGGTGGTATGTGATTTGGCCTCTTGATAAGCTTCTGCGGCATCGGCATATTCTCCTTGGTCGCGCAAGCTTTTTGCCTTCTTCATATAGTTATCAAAAGACCCTTCCTCTTCCAATAGCTTGTCGTAATAGGGAAGGGCATCTTCGATGCGGTTGGACAGCCGATAGCTTTCCGCAACATAATAGTTTGCCTCACTGTCATCAGGATTGTCAGCAAGTACCTTAGAAAAAGTGCCAATGGCCATTTGGTATTCACCAGCCGCAAACTGTTTTTCTCCTTTTTGCTGGAGGCTGGTACATCCTACCAAAAAAAGGAAGATAAAAAGAGAACTCAGAAAACAATTTTTCATCATAAAGTCAGGCTGTCATCAGAAAGTGTATCCTCTAATATATAACTTTTATCATAATTAGTTATTGAAATATCGGTTTAACCAGCTGTCACTTGCGGGAATGAGCCACTTGTCTTTGAGATCTTCTTTATGCTGCACGGTAGTGTTAAAGACCTTGGTGCTGGAGGTGAGTTGGCCATTCTGGATATATTCTTTGATTTGGCCCAAGCTGCTGATGGTAATTTCATCCTGGTTTAAAAAAGATACCTTTCCCTGGTCCAGTAGGTTTACCTGTAAAATTTCATCGAGCTCCCGTAGCGTCCGAACGGAGCTGTCGATCGAGCATCCACTGGCACCAAGCTGGGATTCATCTACCGACAGGATAATAAATTGGTCATATTTTATATCAAAGGAAGTAGGCATGCGGTTGCCATGGGTATTCCACTGGTCACAGAATGCCGTCATTCGCGAAGCGATAAGGTCTTTTTCTTCATTGGAAAATTTCCGATTAGCTTGATATATCCATACCCGAGCGGTGTCAGGCATTGTTTCAAATGGCAAATACATAATCGCTTTTAGTCTTTTTTATTCAATTATTAAATATAAAACAAAGCATCTTGGATGCAAAGTATCCTTTAAATAGAACGTAAAATGGCTAGGAAGGATGCTGCCAATTACGGTTTTTTTTGACACCCGAACCGCTGATGCTTCATTTTGACACCGATGACTTGGTTTTTTATACTATATACTAAATACCAAATACCAGTTGCCACATGCCCATCACCCTGCTTTACTCCAATCCTTGGTCCTTGGCGATAAGCTCTGCCAGGTCAACGACCTTTACTTCATTTTCTTTTTCTTTGTTCTTGACACCATCGGCCATCATGGTCAGGCAGAATGGACAGCCTACGGCAATGGCAGATGCACCAGTGCCAAGTGCTTCTTCGGTGCGCTCCACATTGACATCTTTATTGCCAGGTTCAGGCTCCTTGAACATCTGGGCGCCACCTGCACCACAGCAAAGCCCCTTGGTGCGACACCGCTTCATCTCTACCAACTCCACATCAAGTGCCTTGATGATTTCCCTGGGTGCTTCGTAAACGTTATTTGCCCTGCCCAAGTAGCAGGAGTCGTGAAAGGTGATTTTTTTGCCCTTAAACTCTCCGCCGCCTTTCATGACGATCTTTCCGTCGTTGATCAAGGACTGGAGGAACTGGCTATGATGGATGACTTCGTAGGTTCCTCCCAGAGCAGGGTATTCATTTTTGATGGTGTTAAAGCAGTGGGGACAGGCCGTTACCACTTTTTTGATATTGTAGCCGTTCAGTACTTGGATATTGGCCACGGCTTGCATTTGGAAAAGGAATTCATTTCCAGCCCGTCTGGCCGGATCTCCAGTACACGTTTCTTCTGGTCCCAACACGGCAAAACTGACACCTACTTTGTTTAGGATCTTTACAAAAGCTTGGGTGACGGCTTTGTATCGATCATCGAATGACCCTGCGCAGCCCACCCAAAAAAGGATTTCCGGTGATTCGCCGGAGGCTGCCATTTCGGCCATGGTGGGTACTTTGTAATTTGACATATCGTTTGGTTCGTTCTTTTTTACTTCATTTCTTCATCTTTAACCGAGTCAGCCCAATTGAAGCGATCTGTAGGGGCAAACTTCCAAGGCGAGAAGCTGGTTTCCATGTTTTGGAACATGGCATTCCATTGGGCAGGAGAGCCACTTTCCTCCATCGCCACATAGCGTCGCATTTGCAGAATGATCGATAATGGGTCGATGTTAACCGGGCATGCTTCCACACAGGCATTACAGCTGGTGCAGGCGTTGATTTCTTCCGCAGTGGTGTAGTCGCCCAAGAGACTTTTGCCATCTTCCAGGCCTTTGCCACCGGCGTCTAGGCTTTTCCCTACTTCTTCTGCCCTATCCCTGACATCCATCATTATTTTTCTTGGAGAAAGTTTCTTGCCCGTAAGATTTGCAGGGCATTCGGCGGTGCACCGTCCACATTCCGTGCAGGAGTATGCGTTCATGAGGTTGATCCAGCTGAGGTCATTGATGTCCTTGGCCCCGAAGCGGCCTATTTCGGCAGGTGGCTCATTGCTGCCTTCCGTGGGGATGCCCAGCATCATGTTCACTTCATTGGTGACTTCAGGCATATTGGCCATTTCTCCTTTTGGTTTTAGCCTCGTGTACCAAGTGTTAGGAAAAGCCAAGAAAATATGCAGGTGCTTGGAGTAGGTCACATATATGGCAAATCCCAAGATCCCGACAATGTGAAACCACCAGGCTGCCCGTTCAGTAAACACTAGAAACGGGGTGCTGAAGCCTTCCAATATCGGTGTTAATAAACTGCTGAAGAAAAGCGTTCCCAGCTGAGTGTAATGTTCCACGCCTCTGGAAGCCAAGATCTGGTCCGCAGCATTCATCTTGAGAATGGCCATCATGAGGCAGATTTCAATGATCAGGATCAAATTGGCGTCCATGGCTGGCCAGCCTTTGAGTTCTTTCATGGACAGCCGGGGTACTTTGGTGATGTTTCTTCTGATCAAAAAGACCACACAAGCTACCAACACAGCGACTGCTAGAAATTCAAATGCATTCATGGCAAAGGTATAGAAGCCCCCTAGAAACGGTGCAAAGATGCGGTGATGGCCTGTAAATCCGTCTATGATAAATTCCGCGACTTCTAAATTGATGATGATAAATCCAGCATACACCAGAAAGTGGAGAAATGCCGGTAGCCACCGCTTGAACATCTTTTGCTGACCAAAAGCGACCAAAAGCATGGTCTTCCATCTGTCTGCAGGCTGATCATTTCTTTCTTCCTTTTTGCCCAACATAATATTTCGCTTCAGAAAGGAAATCCTTCTGTAAAGCACATATCCTGTCGCTGCAAAAATCAAGAAAAAAATTACCTGAGGTAAAATACTCATAGTGAATAAATTAAAGGTATCTCTTTAAAATTGTTGTAATTTTTTTATCTCATAGGTTTGCATCAAAAGAACATTTACCTACCTTTGCATCACTTTACAACGGTGATGTAGCTCAGTTGGTAGAGCATCGGACTGAAAATCCGTGAGTCGGTGGTTCGAGCCCACTCATCACCACAAGCCTTGAAGAAATTCAAGGCTTTTTTTATGCCCTTTCCGGAATTCCATTTTTTTCGTGATTTTATTATTGTTTTCATGAGTCTATTGTTCGAATTTTAGTTTACTGCACAAAGTAACCAATTAGTACGCACGCATACCATTTGCATTGATAATTTAAAATTAATCTATTTTGTTTGAATGCAGCCTATTTTAGGGTGCTGAATTTGGAAATGCTCCTAGCTGGAAGCAGGCGAGAAGGCTGAGGAACAATTCTGGATCAAGTGGAAAAGCTGGGGACTGCCAGTTTTCTTAATGGCAAAACCACCGTTTAATAAATGCCACAAAGGTCCCATAGGCACTAAGTGCATGTTGGAACTGCATTGAAAGATTGCACTCAAAAGCTAGCCCCAGAGGAGTGGCACGTTCATAGCCATGGGTGAAGCCCGTGGTAAATTGCCCATCCAACGTTTTAGGGTTTTAAGGTAATTTTTAAAATATTTTCATTCAACCTGTAACATTTACTATTTAGGATCATTACCTACATAAATGAAGACATTTTTTGAAGCATATATCTGGACCTTGCGCAGCAAGCTATACCGCATGGCCTATCTCTGGTTAAAGAACCGGGATGAGGCCGAGGATGCGGTGCAAGAAGCTTTGGAGAAAGCATGGCAACAGCGACAGGCACTTCAAAAAATGGACAATCCCACTGGGTGGATGGTCAAGGTGGTCAAGAACCAAAGCCTTCAAAAGCTAAGGGAAAAGCAAAAATGGGTGGTAATTGAGTCAGAAGAGGACATTCCTGAACTGCCCTTGCCTGAGTCAGAAGACATATCGCCGGCGGTAAGGATGGTTTTCCGGTTTTTGAAGGCACTTCCCGAAAAGCAGCAGGAGGTTTTCCAGCTCAGGGAAGTGGAGGGTTTGACTTATGAAGAGATTGCAGAATTTATGGATATCTCCATGGAGCAAGTAAAGGTCAATATGTTCAGGGCCAGGAAAAAACTCCAAGAGTTTTTATCAAATCAACGGAAATGATGGAAGAAGAAATCAAGGCATTGCTGGATAAATATTACGAAGGCGAGACATCCTTGAAGGAGGAAAGTCGCCTTAAGCAGCTTCTGGGCCAGTGCCCGGGGTTTGAGGAAGAACGGATGTTTTTGCAGGGATTACAGGAGATGACCCAAAATGAGCCATCTGCCAAAGCTGCCCCAAAATCGGAAAATGGCTTAGGAGCGTGGCAAAAAGCTGCAGCGATTGCGGTTGTTTTTCTGGCTTTGGGCTGGCTGTTCATTGAGCAGCAAAAGAGGATGCAAGAGGAGGAAGCTTATAACCAAGTGGTGGATGCATTGGCACTGATACAGAAAAACATGGAAAAGGGTGCCTCGTCGATGAAGCCTTTGGCAGACATCAAATATCTCGGGGCTACAAATCAGTTGTTTAATATCAAAGAAATTAAAGAGGAGAAGAAATGAAAAAATGGATAAGCATAATGGTTTTGGTGATGATGGCTTTCGCCGCACAGGCGCAGGATGATGCCATTGTAAAATTCTTCTCCAAACACATGGAGAACGAGGAATTCAGCCGGGTTTACATCAGTCCAAAGATGATGCAGATGGCAGGAGGTTTCCTGAAATCCTCAGCAAAGGACAGTGATGACGAAGACGCACAGGAAATGGGTGAGCTGATCTCAAAGGTGAAGGGGATTCGGATCCTCAGTGGAGAAAAAGTAGATGGCAAAGCCCTTTACGACGAGGCAATGGGGACGCTGGCGCACAATAAGTACGAGGATCTTATGGATGTCCAAGACAAGGAAAGTAGCCTGAAATTTATGGTTCGAGAAGAGAACGGCAAGGTAGTGGAACTGCTGATGATCTCGGGCTCTAATAATGAATTCACCTTGCTGAGCATGCTGGGAAATTTCACTTATCAGGACTTAAATATACTGGCGGAGAAAACTGACTTACCGGGAATGAACGAATACAGTTCGGGCAAGAAAAAAGATAAATAGTCGATTACCTAACATTAAAATGAACAACATATGAAGCGGATTTTAATAGTATTGGCGTTGATGGGAATGGGTGTCATGACTCAGGCCCAGAGTAAAAGTGTAGATGCCCTTTTCGAAAAATACCAGGAGGACGAGGATTTCTTTCACCTGGATTTGGCAGGAAGTTTCTTTGATTTTGCCGATGGGCTTGATTTTGACTTTGATGAGGATGGGATGAAGACCATAGCCAAGTCGGTGGACAGAATGAAATTCTTTAAACTGCCAGTGGGGAGGGATATTGCGAAAGCGGATTTTAAAGACTTGCAGAAGGGGTTACGGAAGGAAAGGTATGATTTGATGATGGAGCTAGCTGAAAAGGACAATCAGGTGATCATTTATAGCAAAGGAGGGGATATTCTAAGTGACCTTGTGCTGATGATAGGAGGTGATGACGATGATGATTTTATGGTCATAGAGCTGGAAGGTGAATTTGAGAGCAAGGCGATAGCGCAAGCGATGCCATAAAACATTATGCGGTTGATTTAAAGAAGGTCATTGTTGGGAATATTTCCGGCAATGACCTTTTTGCTTACATCGCATCTCGTTATTTTTTAAACAGTAATTCTGATAAATATTTAAATCTGATAAATCCTAATGTATTAAAAAACTCTTTTTTTGTAACTAATTCCTTTTCCTTTAATCTTTTATAATCAAAAAATGGACGATAAACCATGGCGTATACTAAGAACATTCCAATAAAAGCTCCTGTGGAAATTTCCTCATAAATATATAATGAAAGGATTAAAATCATCGGAACAAGAGTGACTAGGTGAAATAGAACTAATTTTTTCATGAGATTTTAATTAATACGAACCTATAACAATGCAGTTGCATACCCTGCGCAGACCAAAACAGATCCCACTGAATATCCTCCTAGAGTAACAGCATCAAATACACCGATAATGGCTATATTAGCGATATTCGATTTTGTAAGGTTATGAAATTTACCGACACATCTATCTGCATTGCCCCACCAACTTCTATTTGACGCTTGGCTACCCTTTTTATTTAAGATTTCCCTAGTGCCATCTATATAATCAATAAATGAAAAGCCATAATCACTATTTAAATCGTTTACTTCAATGGTGATATTACCATCGTTATCTTTGAACGCATTTGTAAAGAAAGCTGTTGCAACATTTCCATCTTTATCCAGTGAAAAGCATAAGGTTTTATTCCCATCATAGTCATTGACTATGGTTAGTATTTGCATCTCATGGTCTTTATCAATCACCTTGACCATGTTGTTTAAATCATATTCATTGTTTAAGTTTTTAAATCTAGCGTAAATATTAGATTCATCCATCCAGTCATCAACTGCACTTAATTCTGTAGATCTAGGTTTTTCTTCCTCAAATCTATTTTCTTGCAATTGAACATCGTGTTCATTTAAATCTTTAACGCATCCACTAAGGAATGAAATAGTAAGAATAGCTATTAAAAGTTTTGCTCTCATAATATTTTGTTTTAAAGTTTAATAATCCCCAATTATAATAAACAAAAAAAAAACATGAGAAAATTATTATTCTATAAAATTTAAAAATACGTACTTTTATAATGAAAAAACAATAAAATACTAATATTTAGTGGTTTTTTAACTGTGTATGATTGGTGTGTAAGTCAAATCCCCTGACCTCATTTGGTAATATTTCTATTCAATTATTCTACCTTTATAATTTATTTATGTGATAGATCCCATTAAGTTATTCAGGCTTTCCGCCAACGTTGGATGTGCAATGGGCAAAGTGGCAATCGTATCATAGGTGACTCCTCCTACCATGGCCATCTGTAGGGTGGCCAAGATTTCTCCTCCATCGAGGCTCAGGATGGTGGCTCCAAGGATTTTCTTTGACTCGGGGTCTACCAGGACCTTGAAAAAGCCGCGTGTCTCATCCACCTCTAGTGTCCTGCCAGCATGTTTCATTAGGAATTTACCAGTTTTATAAGGGATGCCCTTGGCTTGGGCTTCCTGCTCATTAAGGCCAATTCTGCCCAGCTGTGGGTCGATAAATACACAATACGGCACAAGCCTCTCGTGTTTCGAAACCGCATTCTCTTTAAAAGCGTGCTGAAAGGCAATGTGTGCATCATGGTAGGCGATATGGGTGAAGGGCGCACTTCCGGCGACATCCCCTAAAGCATAGATGTGCTTTTCGCTTGTTTGGAGAAAGTCATCTGTTTGGATGAATCCTTTATCGGTCAATTTCACCCGGGTGTTCTCCAAGCCTAAATGGGCAGAGGAGGGGATTCTTCCGGTGGCCACCAGCAAGTGAGATCCTTTTATTTCCAACACTCCTTTTGGCGTCTCGGTGGTCAGCTTAAACCCGTCTTGATAGGAGACTTTTCTGACTTCCGCATTGAAAAGGGTGTCAATTCCCTCTTCCGAAAAGATTTGAGAGATTTCTTTACAGACATCTTCGTCTTCTTTGTGGACGAGTCTTTCTGCTCGGTCGATGATGGTGACTTTGCTGCCAAACCTGCTGAACATCTGGGCAAATTCCAGTCCGATATAGCCCCCTCCCATGATCAAGAGATGTGTGGGTGTTTCTTCCAGTTCCATGATCGTGGTGCTGGTAATATAGGGAGTGCCGGCAAGTCCTTCGATTTTAGGAATTCGGGGTTCAGATCCAGTGTTGATAAATATTTTAGTACCGCTTATGAAAGAAATCTCCCCGGTGTCCGAGGTGATTTGGATGGTGCGGCTGTCCTTAAATGCCGCCGATCCCATAAGGATGTCGATGCTTTCATTTTTACGAAGGCTTTTTTCAGCGCCTCCCCGAAACAGTGTCACGATATGGTCCTTTCGACTTTTGACGGCTTTTTGATCGACACGGTAATGGGGAAGGATGACACCATAGTCTGCCGCCCTGGAAACCATGTGGGCCACACGTGCTGAGCTGACCATGGTTTTGGTAGGGGAACATCCGTCGTTGATGCAAGTGCCGCCGATAGCCCTTTTCTCGATCAGGGCTACAGCCCCCCCTTGACTGCTGATCTTTTTCGCCAAGGGCATTCCGGACTGCCCTGCCCCCAAAATGATTGCATCGTATTCTTTCATCTTTATTACCTCGTTATCTTTACCCCTTTCCAAAACGCGATATAGCCCTTAATCCGAATGGCTGCTTCTTTCGGTTGGAAATAGTGCCATGCGGCATCTTTGTTGGTTTCGCCATTTACACAAATGTGAAAATAACTGGCTTCTCCTTTCCAAGGGCAGGAAGAGGTCGTGTCGGATGGGGTAAAAAATGACTTCTTAATGGATGCCGGTGGGAAATAATGGTTGTTTTCGATCATGATGGTGGTGTCTGAATCGGCAATCACCTGGTCGTTCCATATGGCTCTCATAAGTGCTGAAGTTAGTGCTCTATAAGTTAACAAAAACTTTCCGAAAAAAATAAAGCTGCCTTCTTCATGAAGACAGCTTCGTTTTTACATTGTTCTCATGCCAAAATACTTTTCAGCTGAGTCCAAAGTAGAGGGCCTATTAAAGTCCACCTAGAAGGCTAGACAATAGACCAAGAACAACATCAAGTAAGTTTGTGATAAGATCCATGGTTTTTATGGTTAAAATATCTATGCCTACTCTAAAAAAAATGGTTTTCGGCTTCCCCATCTACAAATAATGAACATCGCTAAATGTTCTGATGTGAAGTTAATAAGTAATATGCATAGACAAATAAGGCAAAATAATACAATATTTAATTTTTATAATTACATTATTTATTTTATTAATATTTATTTGCTATTGGATAAATAAAATATGTTTTTTAATAATGGTTAGCCGTATTGATGCGATGAATAAAGAAATATAGATGTAATCGAATGAGGGTAAAATGTGATGGTAAATTTTTCTAACCCCATGATACGAAGACATAAAAAAACTGTATCAGGAAAGGGGGGCCTTGCCGTGATACAGTTTCCGTTCGAAAAGGCTTTTAAAACCCTATTTTTTCATAAACTTCAAGTTGATGACTTCTTTTTCTGTAAGGAATCTCCATTTACCTCTAGAAAGGTCTTTTTTGGTCAGGCCGGCATACGTCACCCGGTCAAGAGCGATCACATCATAGCCCAAGTGAGCAAATATTCTTCTCACGATCCTGTTTTTGCCTACGTGGATCTCCAGTCCCAAGATCGTCCTGTCCTTGGAGAGGATCTGGATGTCATCCACATTGACAAGTCCATCTTCCAGCGTAATGCCTTCCGCTATTTCTTCAAAATGCGCTTTGCTGATGGGATTGTCAAGGGTGACCTGATAGATTTTTCTGACCTTTTCAGTTGGATGGGAGAGTTTGGCTGCAAGTTCACCATCATTGGTAAAAAGTAAAAGGCCAGTGGTATTTCGGTCAAGTCTTCCCACCGGGAAAATCCTCTCCTCACAAGCCGAAGCGACCAAGTGCATAACCGTTTTACGGTTCATGGGATCATCTGTGGTCGTAATGAAATCCTTTGGTTTGTTCAGGAGTACGTAAACTGGCTTCTCTGGATTGATAAGCTTGCCTTTGTACGCCACTTTATCGGTCAGCAAAACTCGATAGCCGAGTTCGGTGATCACTTCACCATTCACTTTGACCTCTCCTTTTTCGATCAGCTTGTCAGCATCCCTTCTGGAGCATATCCCGGCATTGGCGATGTACTTGTTGAGCCTGATTTCACTGCTTTCTGGCTTAGCTTGCCGTGGTTTGACCTTTTTGAGGTTGTATTCGGGTTTTTCTTCTTGCTCAAATCGGTTGCTTTTGATGAACCGGTTTTGCTTGAATTTCCCCGCCTTGGAACGGAAGTTCTGATCGTTTATTTTTTCAGTCCCAAAGACAGGTTTTTGGTCTTTTCCACGTCCTTTGTAAACAGTCTTATATTGTGCTTCGTTTTCTTTGTCGTTTTGACGGGGGCTTGGTGTATCTTTCCTGTATTTTTGTAATGGGGAAAAATCGGAATTGGTATTTCTCCTTTTGTCGTTATCAGAATTTCTAAATCTGTTTTCTGTTCTCTTGGGCTTGCCATGAGACCGGAAATCGGAAGATTTATTCGTGCGGGAAGAAGGGCCACCTGAGTTTCTCTTGCCGTCCCTGTTGTTCCTGTTATGCTTTTTCATAGTATTGCAGCATCTCTGCTGTATAAGTGTTTCTAAATCCTTTAATATGAGCGAATTGCGCTCCATTCTAAATGGGCTGCAAAGATAAGTACTTATTGATGGAATATTGATGAAGTAACGAAATATTTCGGTTCTATATGATTTACTATGGGTAACTATTACTTTGCATGTCAAATTCTAGCTTGCCTTTCATCTTGTTGCCTTGTTACTTTTTTCCTTCAGGTGAAAAACGTAACCAAAAAAACCCGCTGCGGTGAGCTATATGACTAAAATCAAAGCCAGCACTCACGCAGGCAAACTCCTCTATTTGTGCAGCATACCAATTTTTTTGTACTGATTCACGTCAAACAAGCCTGCGCTTTTTCCAGCCCACTTCTTTGATTTATTAACGTCAAATACCTCAAGGCAGAATAGAAAATTGCCCACTGAAAAGGAACATGAATCAACATTAATTTAACCGGAATAATATCTTTACCCACTATAATCCATATAGAGCCAATATTTCATCCGTTTGTGGTATATTTTGTATGGTCAACAGGAACCTCCCGTATCCACATTATCATTATTAAGATAATGGTGGCATGATCGATTTTCTATTCTTGTTCCTTTCCGATCTGGTTTTCTTCTTGGTTGAAGTCTTTTGGCTGGGGGAGATCTTTGAGGCTGTTGATGCCAAAATATTCCATAAACTTATCGCTGGTACCATATAGTAGCGGTCTTCCGATGCTGTCGGATTTGCCTTTGATGGTCACGAGCTCTTTTTCGAGGAGTTTTTGGACGGAATAATCACAGTTTACACCGCGGATTTGCTCCATTTCGGATTTTGTGACGGGTTGTTTGTAGGCAATGATGGAAAGGGTTTCCATTTGGGCGGTGGACAGCCGCTTGGTGGATTGCTGCTTGAGGAGGATTGAAATACTGGTTTGATAGGCAGGTTTGGTCAGGAATTGGTAACCATTGCCCAAATGCTCCAAAGCAAAAGCATAATCATCCTGCAGGTATTTTTCCTGCAGCGCTCCAATCGCCTCCTCGATATGCTCCTTTGGGACATCAGATTCAAACATCTCCGAAAGGCATTTACGAATATCGTCCAAGCCCAACGGAGATGGTGAACAGAATATTAATGCTTCAATATGTCTGTGTAGAAATTCCACTGATTTTATCGGCACCAATTAGGTTATTTTTTGGATAGTTTGGCTTCGATGGAATGCATGGTATGGGGCACCGCTTTTAATCTTTCTTTAGCGATTAGTTTTCCTGTGTCCACGCAGACTCCATAAGTCCCGTTTTTGATTCTGATCAATGCTTTTTCCAGGTTAATAATAAATTTCTGCTGACGGGCAGCAAGCTGACTGAGGCTTTCTCTCTCTAGCGTATCAGCACCATCTTCCAATAATTTAGAGGTGGAGGCCGTAAAGTCGGTCCCACTGTCGTTCTTCTTGCTAAGTGTCTCTTTCAACGAATTTAGCTCTTTTCTTGCCGCGGCAAGTTTGCTGTTGATCAATTCCTCAAACTCTTTCAGTTCTTCTCTGGAATATGATGTTTTTTCTTCTTGACTCATAGTTCTCAGGCATTAAGTGATGATAGCTAAATAATCTTTTTGGATTTCAAAAAGTCCCCTAAAATAAGGTGCACTTTTTAAAATCAAAAATTCGCCAGCATATTTCATTCTAGCATAAATTCTTAATATGGATATACTGCTATCTTTATTATCTTAATACGGTTAATTGCATCAAAATGGTTTAATAAAATTTTATGAAGGAATTAAGAAAGTACAGTTTATTAGGGATTATTCTTTTGTTATGGTCTGCATGTTCTGAGAAAAAGGTCGAACAAACAATAAAGTCCACGCCAGCAGAGGCCAGTGAGCAGCCAATCGCATTGGTGATCCATGGAGGTGCGGGGACCATCAAGAGAGAAAACATGTCTGCTGAACGGGAAAAAGCCTATCGCGAAAAACTAAAAGAAGCGCTCAACGCAGGCTATGCTGACCTTGAGTCGGGCGAACCTGCGCTAGAAGCCGTGATGGCTGCCATCAAAGTAATGGAAGACTCACCCCTCTTCAATGCCGGCAAGGGAGCAGTCTTCACCCATGATGGGAGAAATGAGATGGACGCCGCCATCATGGATGGAAGGACAAGGAATGCTGGAGCTGTTGCCGGTATCACCACCGTCAAAAATCCCATTACAGCTGCTTATGAAGTGATGGTAAACAGTCCGCATGTATTTATGGTAGGAAAAGGTGCCGAGCAATTTGCCGCCGAACAGCAGTTGGAAATCGTGGATCCTGAATACTTCAGGGACGAACGCAGATACAAACAACTGATGAGAATCATTGATGCTGAAAAGACACAACTGGATCATTCTTCCCTCAAGGAAATGGAGCTGGAGGATCCCTACTTCAATGACCGAAAGTACGGCACTGTCGGAGCGGTTGCCGTGGACAAGGAAGGCAATGTGGCCGCTGCTACTTCCACGGGCGGAATGACCAATAAACGATACGGACGAGTAGGCGACGTCCCTGTAATCGGGGCCGGTACGTATGCGGATAATGCTACATGCGCCGTCTCTGCTACTGGACATGGAGAATTTTTTATCAGAAATGTGGTGGCCCATGAAATTGCCTCTATTATGCGCTATAGTGGAAAATCCGTCTCGGATGCTGCCGATAAAGTAGTGATGAAGCAGTTGGTGGAAATGGAAGGAAGCGGCGGAGTGATAGCCGTGGACAAAAACGGGAGGATCGCTATGCCCTTCAATTCTGCAGGCATGTACCGCGGCTATATCAAGGAAAAAGGAAAGCCCAATACCTTTATCTATGATGACGAAGATGAGGGCCTTTAGATAAGTTTGGCATCCTGGCCAAGTGTTTGCCAGGATGCTCTTTTTAGTGGAAAACCATTTATATGCAGAAGTCTTTGTCCCGGATGATTTTCCATTCACTTTAATTTACTGCCTACCACAACTGTTTCTTTTACCTGATGGACTTGGCCATCAGGGTGAATGAACTCAGCCAACAGAATGTAATATCCTGGCCTGACTTTACGCCCCTTTTCGTTGGTACCGTTCCAAGTATAAAAACCCTTGGTGCCCCATAATTCATTTTGACAAATGGTCATCTCTAGCCGGCCATCCGTCCCGAAGATCCTGAGCGTTCCCAAATACCCCGCGTCTGCCAGTTGGTACGAAATAGTGGTGAACGGCTGTTCCCCTGCTGCTTCTGGCACAAAAACCTTGGGCTGGATGCTGATGGCTGCATTGGTTTGGTCTCGTGCGAAATGTTGGGAATTTTTATACCCCGGTGTGGCATAACCGGCAGCAGCAGCAGCTGAGTGCCAATTTTTTGGATTATTACCCTCTTCCTCTGGGGAAAACCGTTCTAGGGAGATGCCCTTTGGGTTTTGGATGAGCGGATGATGCATCTTTTCGGTGTAGTCCAGTCGCTCAACCCACTTTTCGTCAGGGCTCAGCAGAATGACAGCTCCTCCTTTGATCGGATAACTCGGCAATGAACTCAGCTCCATCCATTTCTCTTTCTTTCCTTTGGGGTATTGCTGACTTAATTCTGCGATATCGGTAGTGACCACCAAGTAATCGAAAGGGGCGATGATTTTGGCGCGATCGGAAATGGTTTTTCGGCTATCAATGGTACCATCATCTATATTGGCCAGTTTCCACCCATTTAGGTCAATGTATTTGCTGCTATGGTTATAGATTTCCACAAATTTGGGTGTGCCACTGCGCGGATTGGAGAGCAGTTCATTCAGCAATATTTCCCCTCCTGATGCTAACGAGGGAAGTTGGAATGTAGCGGAATTGGCTGCGGGGTCTATTCCATTTCCTGCGCAGTCATACAGGTCGCCAACGGTGATTTCATAGGCAATTTTTTCTTCTAATGGCCTATCAAGCGTGAGTGTCACAGCATTGGTAGTGCCTTCGGCAAAGCTACTTTGGATGATGTTCAGTCCGTTGTTAAGTGTCCATCCTGCAGATAAGGCAGAGGAAGAAAGGGTTTCGTCAAAGGTCACTAAAATGTTGACGCTATCCCGGACGGTCGCACTGACCACACGAGGCCCCATCATGTCAGGAGTCGTGTCGAACACCGAATTTTCTTTCCCCGGCGTGCCTTTTTTGGAGGATTCAGAAGCCAGAAGGAGCAAGGATTGGTCACAGGAGAGGAAAGGATTGACTACCTCGAGGCTGAATCCGTCCGAGTCTTTGCTCCCGCTGCCATAGCTCTTTTTACTGTAAACTAAGCTGTCAATGACCGTCTTATTGGCGTCGCATATATAGACTTCTCCCTGGCTATTGGTATAACCGGGCCAGCTAGACAGGGCGAGGACGTTTCCGAAAGGCTCAAAATCCCGAGCATCATCTTCATCGACCAAAAGTACGTATTCCTCTGGCGCCATCAGGTATCCGGGTAGCTTTACGGCTTTTTTGTCGTCTTTCAGATAAAAGCCACCCAATTCAATTGCCTCGTCAGAGGCGTTGAAGATTTCTACATATTCAGCATATGGCAGTGGATTGTCCTTTTTGGGAGCGGCCATCACTTCATTGATGACGATAGCTTTAAAGTCCACAGCATCACTGTTCTTTGAGGTTTGTGAGCTCGGTCTTTCGTTTTGGTAAAGGAACCTTTCGTATGTAGCGCCGGTAAATGATGCGACAAAGCTCAAACGACCGTTTACGTGGTCATATAAAGCTTTGGGTTGTGGGTTATTTGGAGAGCAGAATGGTTTTGGGTTTTTTATGGAGTGGTCACGGTATATTTTGGGATTTTCTACTTCGTTAATAAATGATTTTCCGTAACTTGCGGCACCAAAAATAAACAGGGACTTTAACGTGATGTCTGCTGGTATTTTCGGAACTGTATAAGCATTTACATTTGTTAAAGCGGTCAAGGCTAAAAACATTGCAATGAACCTAAGCCGATGCAAATAGCAATTTGGGATTTTCATGACGTTTAAGGTTTACGACTACATACTGATCAATTCCAATTTGAGATGATCTCTGAGGGTAGTGGTTAAAAGTTAAAATTACTGAGGTAGTGTTTTTGACAGAAAGTATGCAAAAACTAAACATAACCATCAAAAACGGACTTATTCACAATAAGTAGGTGTTTATATACATAATAAAGTAATATAAATTTCAATTAATAGAAAGTTTTCAACAATGAAATTAGCTGTTGTGGGAGCCACAGGTCTAGTGGGCTCTGAAATTCTTGAAGTGCTTGCAGAGCACAATTTTCCTTTTGATGAACTGCTGTTGGTGGCCAGTGAGAGGTCCGCAGGAAAAAAGATCACCTTCAAGGATAAGGAATACACAGTGATAGGTTTGGCTCAGGCGGTTTCCGAAAAGCCAGACATTGCCATTTTCTCAGCAGGTGGGGATACGTCCAAAGAATGGGCCCCAAAATTTGCTGAGGCAGGCACTATCGTGGTAGATAATTCTTCTGCTTGGAGAATGGATCCTACCAAGAAACTGGTAGTTCCTGAGATCAACGCTAAATCACTGAAGATTGACGACAGGATCATCGCTAACCCTAACTGCTCCACGATCCAAATGGTTTTGGCCTTGACCAAGCTCCGTGATCGCTATGGCATCAAGAGGGTGGTAGTTTCCACTTACCAGTCTGTGACGGGAAGTGGTCTTAAGGCAGTGAACCAACTCCAAGACGAACGTGCGGGAAAGGAAGGAGAAAAAGCATACCCTCATAAGATTGACCTTAATGTGTTGCCCCATATCGATGTGTTCCAAGACAATGGCTACACCAAAGAGGAGATGAAAATGATCAATGAAACCAAAAAAATCTTTGAAGACCCTTCCATTCAGGTGACAGCCACCACGGTGAGGATCCCTGTGATGGGTGGCCACTCCGAGGCGGTCAATGTGGAATTTAAAGAAGATTTTGACCTGCAAGAGGTGAAAGAGCTTTTGGCCGCTACGCCGGGCGTAATCGTGGAGGATGATGTTGCCAATAACGTATATCCAATGCCCATGAATGCCCATAAAAAAGACGAGGTGTTTGTTGGTAGATTGCGGAGAGATGAGTCCCAGCCAAATACACTGAACATGTGGATCGTGGCGGATAACCTGAGAAAAGGCGCTGCTACAAATGCTGTTCAGATCGCTGAATACCTCGTAAAACATAGCCTTGTATAAGCTTGGAGCTATCCAATATATATACACCGGAATTATTTCAATTTGTGCAGGATCATCTTACTGAAGATCCTGCACAATTACTTTTAAGGCATCGCCAGTCGAATAAGTTTGACCTCAAGGAGGCCGTGGCTCAGATAGCTGCAAGGCAAAAGGGACGACGAAAGCTCCCCGAATGGGCAGCCAATAAAGCCGTAATTTTCCCTCCTGCAGTTTCGATGGAACAGTGTTCCTCCGAACAAACCGCCACATTTAAGAAACGCCTTGCCAAGGGTGGATTTCTCCTGGACCTTACAGGGGGATTTGGGGTGGACTCCTACTATCTCGGGAAGCAATTCGAAAAAGTGGCCTATGTGGAACGACAGGACAAACTGGCCGCCATCGCTGATTATAATTTTTCGGTTTTGAGTGGTGGGGATGGTAAGTACCAGGTGTATTGTGGTGATGCGTTGGCATTTCTAAGGACGGTGGAGGGAATAGCAGATTGGATTTATGTGGATCCTGCCAGACGCGGAGGAGCCAACCAAAAACTGTACAAACTAGCCGATTGTGAGCCTGACATCATTGGGCATTGGGAAAGCCTTACCCAAAAGGCTCAACATATTATGATCAAAGCATCACCGATGCTGGACATCAAAGAAGCAATCAGGGAATTACCAGGACTAAGTGAAGTGCATGTAGTAGCCGTAAAAAATGAAGTAAAGGAACTGCTATTGGTGTGGAAACGGGAACAGGAAGGGGCTGCCCAAGTGATGACATGGGACCTACCTCATGATGAACCTTTTCATTTTGATTTTAATAAAGAGGAACATGCCGCCTCCACCTTTAGCTTGCCCAAAAACTACTTGGTGATTCCTTCCGCCGCAATCCTAAAAGCAGGGGCTTTTAAGGTATTTGGAAACCGCTATCGGCTCCATAAGGTGCACATGCACACCCACCTCTACACCACAGACGAATTGTCCAAGACATCCGGTGTATTAGGAAGGGTGTTTAGGATTCAAGAGGAAGTAAAGATGGAAAAGAAGGCCATTGGAAAGGCATTTCCTGCCGGACAGGTCAATGTGATCACCCGCAACTATCCTATGAAACCTGAAATCATCAAGAAGAAATTTCGCTTAAAGGATGGAGGAGAAGATTTTTTGATCGCATGTACCGTGCAGGACGGAACCCCGAAAGCTTATCGTTGTAGGCGCGTGGGTTGAATGCCCTTTTAGCGGGTGAAACTGATCATATTGTTTATTTTGGGAATAGGTCATTTCCCAACGGCCTCTTGGTTTGCGGGGATGCCGTTGATCGCTACTAAACTGTCCATCCTAATGGCCAGACCATTTTCACCAAAAAGGTATTCGCCATCTTTTACGTTCAGTATGCCGATCACTTTGGAATGAACGGATATTTCTTTCCCATCCTTGATAAAGGTGATATCACATTCGCTTCCCATGATAGACCATGCTTCTAGCCTATCATGATAGCTGGAGTTTACAGGATTGTATTCCATAATTATATTTTTTTAGAGAAGTAGGTGATTTACTAGTTCATATAAAACGAAAAACACTAGTGCTAATGTTCCATAGAACGTTAAAACTCGCAAACGGTTACATTTGTCCATAAACCAAAGCACAAAAACCGGTCGTATAAAGCCTACGATGATGCTCACAAGTGAGGCATAACAGAATGTCTTTAAGAGTAAAACCAGTGCGATCAGCATATGTTTATATTATTTCACGTGTTTTTGTTTATGACTATTATGAACAAAATATAGCAGATGCCAATAGGTTTGGCAATGCTTTTCAGGGCTAAAGGCTTCTCAGTTTGCCCCTATTCACTTTATTGAACTGAGGTAAAACGTAAAAAGGACAGTTTATAAAACTGTCCTTTAACTTAAAGTGTGTGCTTAAGTTGAATTATTTTTTACGTTTGATTTCACGCATTTCGTATCCTTCGATGGTGTCATCCAGTTTGATGTCATTATATCCCTTGATAGAGATACCACATTCGTAACCTGCTTTCACCTCAGAAACATCGTCTTTGTAACGCTTAAGCTGGTCGATTTCGCCATCGTGGATCACGATACCGTCTCGGATCACCCTGATTTTGTTCTTTCTGGTCACATAGCCGTCCGTAACATAACAGCCTGCCACTGTACCCACTTTGGAAATTTTGAAGACTTCCCTCACTTGGATGTTTCCTGTGATTACTTCCTCAAATTCCGGCTCAAGCATACCTTCGATGGCATCCTTGATTTGGTTAATGGCATCATAGATGATAGAGTAATGTCTGATTTCAATTTCTTCCTGCTCGGCGATACGTTTCGCACTGGTGGAAGGCCTTACTTGGAAACCGACAATAATGGCGTCAGAAGCGGAGGCCAACAGTACATCAGATTCTGAAATCTGGCCTACACCTTTGTGGATGATGTTTACACTTACTTCATCCTTGGAAAGCTTCAACAAGGAATCAGACAGTGCTTCTACCGATCCATCCACGTCACCTTTGATAATGATGTTAAGCTCCTTAAAGCTTCCGATAGCGAGACGTCTTCCGATTTCGTCCAAGGTAATGTGTTTCTTGGTACGCATACTCTGCTCACGGTTTATCTGCTCTCTGGAGTTAGCGATTTCCCTTGCTTCACGCTCTGTATCGTACACCTTCAGGATATCACCTGCTTGCGGTGCGCCGCTCAGTCCCAGTACCTGTACAGGTGTGGATGGCTCAGCTTCATCGACTTTCTTTCCTAAGTGGTCAAACATCGCCTTTACACGGCCATAATGCTGGCCAGCAAGCATGATGTCGCCAATTTTCAATGTCCCGTTTTGGATCATTACAGTAGATACATACCCTCGGCCTTTGTCGAGAGAAGCTTCCACTACTGTACCCATCGCCTTACGGTCAGAATTTGCTTTTAGTTCCAGGATTTCAGCTTCCAGGAGTACCTTCTCGAGGAGCTCATCCACTCCTTGGCCTGTTTTCGCAGAGATCTCCTGGGACTGGTATTTACCGCCCCAATCTTCCACCAAGAGGTTCATATTGGCCAGCTCTTCCTTAATTTTATTAGGATTCGCGTTAGGCTTATCGATTTTGTTGATGGCAAAGATCATCGGTACACCTGCTACCTGAGCGTGATTAATGGCCTCTTTGGTCTGTGGCATGATGTTGTCGTCCGCAGCGATAACGATAATTGCCACATCGGTAATTTTAGCACCACGGGCCCGCATGGCCGTAAAGGCTTCGTGACCTGGCGTATCCAAAAAAGCGATCTTGTCGCCATTGTCAGTCCTTACATCATAGGCACCAATGTGCTGGGTAATTCCCCCGGCCTCACCGCTGGTGACTTTGGAGCTCCTGATGTAGTCCAGTAAGGATGTCTTACCGTGATCGACGTGCCCCATGATCGTTACGATAGGAGCTCTATCCTCAAGATCTTCCGGGCTATCCTCTTCTTCTTCTACCTCTTCTTCTTCATCCGCCTTGGTGAATTCTACTTCATAGCCGAATTCATCCGCAATGATGGTAATTGCTTCTGCATCCAAACGCTGGTTAATGGATACAAACATGCCCAAGGACATACAAACAGAGATGATCTCATTTACCGATACATCCAACAGGGAAGCAAGGTCATTGGCCGAAATAAATTCAGTTACCTTCAGGATTTTGCTTTCCTCGGCACCTTCTGTGTGCTGCTCTTTGGCACGATCCCGTTGTTTGTCCCTTCTGGTCTTTTTGCCTCCGGATTTTCCTCCTCCTTGAAGACGTGCGAGCGTCTGCTTGATCTGGTCTTGGATTTCCTTTTGGGTAGGCTCGGCTTTCTGGAATCGGTTTCCACCTTTTCCACCGCCTTTATTATTGCCACCTGGTCTCTTGCGACCACCTTGGTTGCGGTTGTCTCCTCTTCCGCCCTGTGGGCCTCCTCCTCTGTTTCCGCCTTGGCCACCGCCAGTTCCAGGTTTATCGATACGCTTGCGAGGGCGCTTCTTTTTGTCTTTGTTTCTTTCATCTGAAGAAGCTACAGGTTTGGCCTTTTTCTTGGGCCTGTCCTTGGGTAGTTCTATCTTGCCAAGCACAGTCAAGCCTTTCAGGGCATCTGCTTTGGCAGAAATCACATTTCCAGAAGCGTCTTTTTTCTCCTGCGGAGGTGCTTCTTTGGCTTCTTTTGAATCAGATGGAGCAGGTTTAGCTTGAGGCTTTTTGTCAGAAGGTGGTGTGGCTGGCTTTTCAGCTGGTTGTTGCTTTTGGTCCTTAGATGCGTCATTTGATTCCTGTGGCTTCCCAGCTTCAGGTGTTGAAGGTTTAGCGTTTTCTTTTTGCTCAGACTTCTCAGCCTTAGGTGACTCATCTTTAGGTTTTTCAACAGCCTTTTCTGGAGCTTTCTCGGCAGGTTTTTCTGCTTTGGGAGCTTCCGGAGCTGGTTTTTTCTCCTCTTGCTTGGGAGTCGCTTCTTTTTTCGTGGACTCTTCTTTTTTGGACGTTTCTTTTTTGGCCTGATCCTTTTTGGAGAGGTCAATTTTGCCCAATACTTTTATGCCCGGAAGCTTTTCTGCTTCCGAAGTGACTTTTTCCTCTTTCTCTGGAGCTTTCTGGGGCTCTTCTTCTTGCTTGGGAGCAGCGGGCTTGGCCGGCTCTTCTTTTTTTACTTCCTCAGGCACAGATTCAGATTCGGCTTTGATGGTAAACGTCTCGTTGTGCCGCTTACCGATGGACAGGTGGGATGCTTCCTCCTTATCCTGAGCAGAGGACTTGAACTCCTTGGCCAACATGCTGAATTGCTCTTGGCTGATCTTGGAATTCGGGTTGCTCTCTACATCAAAGCCTTTCTTAGCCATTGACTCAACGATCGTGGAAATCCCCACGTTGAGCTTTCTGGCTACCTGGCCTAATCGCATCATTTTTTCTTCTGACATACGCTAAAACCTCTTGCTTATTTTCTTGATGTAAATATATACTGCCGATAATTAATATTGCACTCCGGCAAATAATTTACTGTTCAAATTCTTGTTTTAAAATTCTGAAGATTTCTTCTATCGTTTCTTCTTCAAGTTCTGTTCTTCGGGTCAGGTCCTCCTTGGAAAGTGCCAAAACACTCTTCGCGGTATCCAGCCCCGTCTTTTTCAACTCCTCAATTATCCAACCCTCAATTTCATCGGAAAATTCAGACAAATCAACATCTTCCTCCTCTTCATAATCCGATAACTCACGGAAGACATCGATCTCATAACCTACTAGCCTACTGGCCAGTCGGATGTTGTACCCGCCCTTTCCAATGGCCAAAGATACTTGATCAGGCTTTAAAAAGACAGAAAGTCGCTTTTCTTCTTCATTTGCCTGAATGGAACTTACCTTGGCCGGACTTAGCGCTCTGGACACATAGAGCTCAAGATTGTCCGTATAGTTGATTACATCGATATTTTCATTTTGGAGCTCGCGGACCACCGCATGGATACGGCTTCCTTTCATGCCCACACAGGCACCCACTGGATCAATGCGGTCATCATAGGATTCTACGGCTACTTTGGCACGCTCTCCTGGTTCGCGGACGATTTTCTTGATCGTGATCAATCCATCATACACTTCAGGTACTTCATTTTCGAATAATCTTTCCAAGAATATCGGAGAAGTTCTTGAAAGGATAATACGTGGATTGCCATTGACCATTTCCACTTTGTGGACGATGGAGCGGATGGTGTCTCCTTTGCGGAAGCGGTCTTTTGGAATTTGCTCGCCTTTGGGGAGGATCAGTTCATTGCCTTCACCGTCCATTAGCAGCATTTCACGGCCAAGGATCTGGTAAACTTCCGCAGTGATGATCTCACCGACCAGCTCTTCATATTGCTGAAACAGCAAATCTTTCTCCAAATCCTTGATTTTCTGTATCAATGTTTGCCTGGCCATCATGACGGCCCTTCGGCCAAAGTCTTCCAGTTCGATTCTTTCGTATGTCTCTTCGCCGATTTCAAAGTCGGGTTCAATCTTTTTGGCTTCTGAATGGCTGATCTTATCGTGGTCCCAGATATCCTCGGAGTTGTCATCTACGATTTCACGGATCCGCCAGATTTCAAGGTCTCCTTTGTCGGCATTGATGATCACATCAAAATTCTCGTCTGTTTCGTATTTTTTACGAATCATCGCTCTAAACACATCTTCCAGAATGCGGATCATCGTAGGGCGATCCACGTTTTTAGATCTTGCAAATTCTGCAAACGAATCTATAAGAACTTTAGCATCCATTTTTTTTATTTAAAAGAGACTAATACAATTGATTTCTTTATTTGCTCAAAAGCAATCTTTTCTTCTTTTTCGATTGCTTTCTTGCCTTTTTCTTTATGTTTTACCAACAAAGTGATCTCCGATTGGTCCACTGCGGTAAGCTTGCCCTCGGTCGTATCGCCACTTTCCATGGTGACTTTTAGGTTCCGGCCAATGTTCTTTTGATACTGCCTTTTCCCTGTCAGGGGATGGTCCAGCCCTGGTGAAGAAACTTCCAGCACATAGGCATTGTCTATGATGTCCTTGGCTTCAAGCTCTTCTCCCACCGCTCGACTGACGGTGGCACAGGTATCGATGTTTAGGCCCTCGTCAGCATCGATCAGAATACTGATTTTTTGTTTTGGACCTTTTTCATTTATAAGGACATCCACTACAAAATGAGCGTCATCGGGCAAATGCTTGGTGACGATCTCTTCGATGGTCTGTTTCAAACTCATATTACATTTACCTATAATGAAAGAGGGGACGACGTGTCCCCTCTTATAAACGACTAAATACGATACAAATGTAATGAATTTTTTTTCGGAAAAAAAGTAGGATTGTTGAGAATAAATTTAAATGAATTTTCGGGAGGTAATTCTTTTGCTATATCGGTCCTAATACACCACTTCGCCAATATTCAATTCCACTTCATAGGCTGTAAATTCATAATTGCGATCTAAACTCTTTTCGCTCAGGTATTCATCTTGGAAAATGATGTAATAATTCAACACATCCATATATATCCAATCTTCAATACCCATTTCTGCATCAAACCTTACCACCATGTTGTCCAAATCAGTTTTCTTGATTTTTATGGTTTTGTACTGTAGTCCATGGGAAACTTGGATAAAAAATAGAGTGTCCCTAAACCCTTCTCTACGGTATTGAAAACTATTCTTGTGAGGGACTGAGGTATCTATATAGGCTGTATGGGCTTCATTCCTGTTAAAAACAATTATCATGTCTTTAGGGTATTTGTCAATCGCGCCTAGCTCAGGCTTAGCTGGCATATTTTTATCAGTTTGATTGCAGCTACTGGCCATGATTATGGTAAATATTATAATCCCTATAAGTCGAGTGAAATTCATTGTCTAGTAATTTTATATGTTTCGGGAATACACGCTACTTACCTTCTTCTAGGTAAATGTTGATTTCCTCTAGGGTGAATTCGTGATCGAGTGCAGTCGACCCATTTACCAAATAATTCTCTTTTAACAACATATAGACCTTCTTTTTCGAAACCTCAAGCCAATCTTCTTTGCCTAGATCCCGATCAAAAACGACTTCTCTTTCCATCAGCTCCGACAAGTTAATTTTCAGCTTTTCGTTTGTTGTATGGGTTAATAGTACCGTGTCTTGGTCGGATATGCCTCGTCTATATTTATACATTCCTGGCTTTTCCCCAGAGAGATTGTAATAAATGGTATGTTTGTTCATTCTGTCAAAAATCAGGATGGTTTGTGTTGATTGTGACTTAGCAGAAGAACCTTTCTTTATACTCTCCGAAGATCTGTTACAGGAAGTCAAGAATAATATGGCTGCTATTAAGTGGATAATGATTTTCATGATCTTTTCTCTCTATTGCATACTTGGTGCTGGATTTGGTCCTAGTGATACGGAATGAAGCTGACCTTAGCATGATATGCTGTAAACTCAAAATCAGGTTCTAAAGAGCCATTGGTAAAATAATTGTCCTGAAAAATGATGTAGCAGTCATTGCCATGTAGTTCTGACCACTCAGAATTTACCATATCCTCATCAAAATATACGTTTTCTAATGCTAAGGCCGACCGACTGATTTTTATTTTTTCTGAACTGTGGATACCATGTGTAATTGAAATTTCAGCCCCAGCATCATAAATTGGCCTTCGTATCAGTTTGAATAGGTTGTCTTTTGGATGAGCAAGGCTATCTACCTTTGTATTAACGTTTAATCTATTATACACTATGACTATCTTGGATTCCCTTTCTATTTCCAAGTGTTCAGTTTCTTTATTGTCACCCGAAGTGACTAATAACATCAAGGGCCATGATAGGATGATTGATATTAGGCTATATTTCATTTTTTGCAATCTTTTGTTAAATAGTCATCAGCGAGATCTTGATATTTTTCCATCAAACCTCTTTCCGGAAGATGATACTTCCATTTATCAGTACTTTTTAATCCTTTCCATGCCATAGCTTTATAGAAATCGAAAGGGATATTACCTAAAGGGAATTCTTTCTTTACATCTTGATTTGATAGAAAGTTTATCTTTCCTAAGTTCGAGTGGATTCCCTGAAGTACTTCTGCCATGTCAGAAACCATGTTTTCCGCCATATAGTTATGTTGTTTCACTGTACTACCAATATATTTTTCAACATATCTTTCAAAATTGCTATTGAAGTTTCCGTCTATTGGTGACCCTCCGCCATGAAAAACTGCAACAAATAATTCCGCATGGATCATTTCATGGAGAATAGTCCTAGCTAGGCTGAGCGAACTTCTGTCAAGTAAGTCTTGATTAAGGGTTATTTGGATATGATAGGGACCTAAAGAATCATCTGTTTCAGCATTTCGAGGGCCAAGGTCTCCAGGACGTCGTGGGACAGGACCAACTTTTAGAATTACATTTCTCCCAGTTTGAGAGGTTTGGTTAAAGGTAGCTAATTTCTTTATGAATTCATCTACCTTTAGTTTTTCAAGGATACATACTAATTTTGGATAATTTTTGAAGGATTGGTCCACCTCAACTTTAAGGTTGGAGTCGTCTTCTCTTAAAGGAACACAAGGCACCACCATTCCAGGAATCGTCGGATGCGGATCATAGCAGGCCTCGTCCGTCTGAGGAGGATTTGGGCCGTCTCCATTACTGGGGAGTGAATATCCTCCTCCGTTAGGTCTTGGCCCATTGCTTTCTGGACTTTCTTCAGTAAACCGGCATTCCAAATACACATCCGAATCGAGGTAATGATTATCCCCGTAAGGATTTACCTGGCACCAGTTGATGATCTCATATTCGCATTCATAGCCAATGGAACCGCCGCCTCCGGATTCTTCTTCAGTATCCTGATCATATCTCGATTGTTGATGAACATCCCTCTTCCTGCTTTCTTGTTCTTTTTTTGCGACGCTTTTGATGATTTTTGATTTGTCCCCATTTGCATATTCCCATCCACCAATGGGCTTTTCGTCCCAGTCAAATAGCATTCTGATACCAGAGAATGCTTCCGGTACCGACATGAAATTATATCGCGTGAGGTCCTCCGCTGAAAAAGCCTCATCCCCTCCATAGTCATACAGCCGAGAAATATAGACTTCGTACTCCGTTTCCCCAACAGGGAAAAACAGCAGGGTGTTAAAGGCATTGACATCACCTTTATCTTTATGTTTCTCATTTCAATAAAATTTAATTAAAAATTTATTCAGTTGAAATTTATAAACAATAAAAACATCAAGTAAGGTTAAAATATGACAAAATTATAAAAAAACTACCAGTACTACCTTGGATTGAATGGTGAAAAAAGTTCAAGGCATTCAGGTATAGATTGGTCGAGCTGGTCTTTGTTATAGATGACCTGCTTTACAAGTAGGGCGGCTTACCACTTCAGCAGCTATATCATATTAGTTGTTTAGGAAAGATATTTTATATTTGAAGGTAGAATGGAATTTTTCTTGGAGTGTTGGAGTTTTATCTGCTGATAAAATGGAATTTGAATTTTATAGAATAGTTTTGTAGCCCAAATACCTGCAGATTTCCTATCGGTTTAATTAAATTTGTTTTATGATTTCCAAAGATTTGAAGATTTATAACACGCTGAGTCGTGACAAAGAACTTTTTGAGCCTTTTAAACCGCCCTTCGTCGGGATGTATGTATGCGGCCCCACGGTGTATGGGGATGCCCACCTGGGTCATGCCCGACCGGCCATTACCTTTGACACCGTTTACAGGTACTTAAAGCATCAGGGATATAAGGTGCGGTATGTGCGGAACATCACTGATGTGGGGCACCTGCAGGGTGATGCCGATGATGGCGAGGATAAGATTGCCAAAAAGGCCAAATTGGAGCAGTTGGAACCCATGGAGGTGGCCCAGCATTATACCGATTCCTACCATCGCGATATGGACCTGCTAAATACCTTCAAGCCCAATATTGAGCCCAGAGCCACCGGTCACATTCCCGAGCAAATCAAGTTGGTAGAAGATATCTTAGAGGCCGGTTTTGCTTATGAGGTAAACGGCTCGGTGTATTTTGATGTGGTGAAATATAACGAGGAAAAGCCTTACGGGAAGCTGTCCGGGAGGGTTGTTGAAGAGTTGATGAGCGGTAGCCGTGAGCTGGACGGGCAAGATGAAAAGCGCAATCCGATTGATTTTGCCCTTTGGAAAAATGCCGCTCCCGAGCATTTGATGAAGTGGGATTCTCCTTGGGGCGTGGGCTTTCCCGGCTGGCACCTGGAGTGTACAGCGATGAGCTCAAAGTACCTCGGGGACCAGTTTGATATCCACGGCGGTGGCATGGACCTGATGTTTCCGCACCACGAGTGTGAGATCGCCCAGGGCAATGCAGGCCATGGCCATGATCCGGCGAAGTACTGGATGCACAATAACATGATCACCATCAATGGTCAAAAGATGGGCAAGTCCTTAGGGAATTTCATAACCCTACAGGAGCTTTTCAAGGGTAAGCACGACCTGCTCGAACAGGCCTATAGCCCCATGACCATCCGTTATTTTATCCTGACGGCACATTATAGGTCCACGCTGGACTTTTCTAACGAGGCCTTGAAGGCCGCCCAGAAAGGGTACAAAAAAATCATCAACGGCCTCCGCATCGCCAAAGACATGGCATACACCGCAACAGATGGCGTAGAACTGGACGAAAAGCAGGTGCAGCAAGTGGAGAAAAGCATCGAAAATGCGTATCGCGCCATGAACGATGACTTTAACACCGCCCAGGCCATTGGCCAGCTGTTCAATTTGCTGAAAAAGATCAACAGCATCTTTACCGGTCAGCTCCAAGGGGCGGCTTTAGGAAAAGAAGTTTTTGAAAAATTAATTCAGACCTTCATCGTTTTTGTAGAGGATATTTTAGGTCTGGTGGAAGAAAAATCAGACAAGCAGCAAGCGCTATTGGAGCTGTTGCTGAAGCTGTACAAAGAGGCCAAGCTGGCCAAGGATTATGATAAAGTCGATGAGATCCGGGCCGCACTCAAATCCATCGGTATCGTGGTCAAGGATATGAAAGAAAAAGTAGATTGGGCTTATGAAGAATAAATTCATTTGGGCGATGGCCTTTGGGCTATTGCTTGGAGCATGCGGAGAAGCAAAGAAAGAAACTGCGCAGGAGCCAGTAGTGGCGGTACCTGTAGCTGAAGTTCCGGATTTTAATGCGGACTCTGCTTATCATTATATCCAAAAACAAGTGGATTTTGGTCCCCGTGTGCCCAATACAGAAGGCCATAAAGCCACTTCCCAGTGGTTACAGGAGAAGTTTGCTTCCTTTGGCCTGACGGTACAGGCGCAGGAGTTCACTGCCGAGGCGTATGACGGCAAGCCACTGGAATTGACCAATATCATTGCCTCCTATAATCCCCATGCCAAAAAGCGGATCCTTTTGGGAGCCCACTGGGATACGCGAAGGGTGGCCGATAAGGATACAGAGCGAATCAATGAGCCTATCGATGGTGCCAATGACGGGGGCAGTGGCGTGGGGGTATTGCTGGAGATTGCCCGTGTGATCGCTTCAGCTTCCAAAAAGCCAGAAGTAGGCATTGACTTTATCCTCTTTGACGGGGAAGATGACGGCAAGCCGGAATCTGCCAAAGCCGGGGCCAATGATGCCAAGTGGTGGTGCTTGGGTTCCCAGCATTGGGCCAAAACGCCACACGAGCGCGGCTATGCAGCCTATTACGGGATCCTATTGGACATGGTGGGAGCCAAGGGAGCGCGCTTTTATAAAGAAGGGGTTTCCATGCAGTATGCCAAAGGTATTGTCAATAAGGTCTGGAACTACGCCCATTCGATCGGACATAGTGACTTTTTCCAAATGCGCAATTCCCATCCCATTACCGATGACCACATTCCCGTCAATGAAGTGGCACGGATTCCCATGATCGATATCATCGATTATTCCCCTGATTTTGGCTTTGGGAGGTATCACCATAAGCATGCAGACAATATGGAAGTTATCGATACCAGGACGCTGAAAGCTGTTGGAGAAACTGTCCTTTTTACGATATACCAAGAATAAGCGTAAGTGTCTAGATGTGAGATATGAGACGTGAGATGTGAGACGTGAGATTTCCTCCATTGGGAGAGGAGGTTATGTAGGCTTGTTTTTGAGCAAAGAACAAAGAAGAAAGAAGAATGACAAGGTTGTGCAGGGGCTCTGCCCCAGCACTGGCAAGTTTTGAGTCTCTGACTCAATTAAACTGTTCCAGATTTGTACCCCTCTCAGTTATTACCATATTTAATTATTGTCGTCCGAGTAAAGATTTTAGGATTGAAAAAAATTCGTGCAATCCTGCCCCTAAATTCCCTAAGGGGGACTTTCTTAACATCCATTTAAAGAACGGGTAGTTTTAAGAAATCGAGTAAATCTTATCTGTTTTCATTTAAATCTACTTTTTCAGCGTATGTGAAATTTAATCGGACGACAGTAATATTTAATAATGAAAACTAATATTAATCCTATTGATCCAACAAAAGCACCGAAGGAACAGCAGACTGATCAGATGCTTACCTCAGGGCAAAGGCATTTAAACCCGCATTATGCACTAGCCTATCTATTGCGACCTGATCCGCCGCGGCGGACAAAATCAGTTGCTTCGCTGCTGTTTTCGATTTCACCATCCGCCGCGGCGGATGATTCAATCTCCAAACAGCCTGATTTTCTTGTAGTTTCAGTTCTCATAACGATTCCTAATGCATAAAGCGGGTTAAAAAAATGTTTCTATTTGCATTTATATCTGCCGATCCTGCATAACTCACCCTTTTTAATGTAATCATTTTTTGTGGTCACCTGCACCTTCTATATGACCCTCTGCCAAAGGCGGATGAGGCAGAATAGTCAGGGATCAAGCCATATTTCTGGGAGCTTTACTGCAAGGAGGCATTACAAATGCCTTTCTCAGCAGTTCGCATTTCAAATGCGGAACTAGAGATGGACTTTATCCTTTTCCTTTTTTCCATTGATGAAAAAAGAAAGAAAAAAATCCAGGCCGGTGGTATGCCTTTTAAAAATGGGACATGGATTTCCCCTGCGACGTGGATCCGTCACCCATTTTAATTTCCACCCGATGGCTACGGCCTAAAAGCGAGTGGGTCTCGCTGTTCCACGACGCGAGCCAACTCCCTTTCTTAACGGCCTCCACCATCGGCTGGAAAACAGGCATACCAAGGGCCGTTTATCAAGAAGTGATACCTTTTTTGGGACTTATTAAACGGCATTAGGTCAGGGCTTTACCCCAACCAAATCAACTCATCATGCTTTCAGCCTATCCCGCCATTCGGCAAGATAGGCTACCGCGGTTTTCAATGTACAAATTGGGGCAAAGTGCCAGCGGCCCGATTAATTTTGTAACCTGCGGATTCATCTGCAGGAGCTTAAGCGCTCCTCAACCTCCCGGAGGAGTGCCAGCGGCACGGATGATAGCTATGCCCACACGAAAATTTTTCCCTTCAAAACACTAAACGCGTTTGCCCTGGTGCCTACCCCCCCTATTGTGCCCAATGTTCCTAATTGGGGATACCAAATAAGTTAGCTGTTTTAAGGTAGTTTTTTTTCGATGTCTTAGAATCCGCGTTTAACGGTCATCTTAGTACCTTGGCGACCTGGTGACTTCCAGCATCCAAAATGCGAACTGTGGCATTTGTTTAAGACACTTTCCCCAAAAAAACTGTATATTCATTTTTTAAGTGAATGGAATAAAATGAAAAAAGGACAAGTTACCATCAGGGATATCGCGTTGAAGCTGAACATAAGCATTTCTACTGTTTCGCGGGCATTGCGGAATTCTCCGGAAATCAAGCTGGAAACCCGCAAGAAGGTGTTGGCGATGGCCGATAAGCTAAATTATTCGCCCAATGTGGTTGCCCAGAGTTTACGGGTCAATAAGACCAAGACCTTGGGGATCGTTGTCCCCGAGCTGGCTTCCCATTTTTTTGCGTCTAATATCAGCGGTATTCAGGATACGGCGTACCGCAGGGGGTACAATGTGATGATCTGTCAGTCCAATGAGAGTTTTGAGCAAGAGAAATCCGATATCCGCACCTTGGTTTCCAGCCGGGTGGACGGGCTATTGATTTCCCTTAGCCGGGAAACGGTATCGTATGATCATCTCCAAAATCTCATCGACCGTGAAATTCCTTTTGTGCTCTTTGACCGCATCCTGGAAGGATTGCCAGTGTCCACGGTGACGGTGGATGATACTTTGGGTGCGTACAAGGTGACGCGACATTTGATCGAGCAGGGCTGTCAGCGAATTGCCTTCCTTTCTGGGCCGGAAGGCATGTACATCAGCCAGAAGCGGATGGACGGTTATGAAAAAGCACTGAGCGAAAAGGGAATTATCATGGATCCGGGCTTGGTGCGGCACAGCGATTTGACCTCGGAGACGACCCAGGCAATGGTGCGGGATTTATTGGACCAGCCAAACCCGCCGGACGCCATCTTTGCGATCAATGATCCTGTGGCCATTGACGTGATGAAATTCTTAAAAGGACGTGGGATTCGCATTCCGCAGGATATCGCTTTGGTGGGATTTACCAATATGCCCGTGTCAGATGCCTTGGAGCCAGCATTGTCCACGGTGGACCAGCCAGCCTATGAAATGGGACGCCTGGCGGCCAATAATCTGCTGGACCAGCTGATGGATCCAGATGGCTTTGAGCCAAAAAATATCGTGTTGGATACAGAATTGGTCATTCGAAAGTCCTCAGAAAAATAAGTGATGGATGGAAACGTTTTCGGGAACGTTTTTTTCAAAATTTACCTACAAATGCCCTGAATTACATTTTTTAATACCTTAAATTGGCTGCTACATTTGTGAAAATAGTCAGTCAATAAACCTTTTACCCTTGTCTAAAGAAAGTACCAATCGCGCTAAAGTCACTGTCGAAAAGACCGTTTTTGGTCAAACCCACACCGGCACTGATATCCATTTATTTACCTTAAGGAATGCCAACGGAGCAAAAGCCTGTGTGACCAATTACGGTGCTACACTTACCCATCTTGAAGTTCCGGACCGAACCGGAACCCCTACTGACGTGGTGCTCGGTTTTGACCGGTTTGAGGACTATATCAGTGAAAAATATCTCCAAGCAGGAGCTTTTATGGGCTGTACCGTGGGAAGGGTATGTAACCGTATTGACCGCGGAAGGTTTACCTTGGAAGGCAAGCCCTACGAAATGGCGGTAAACAATGGCGACCACCACTTGCACGGTGGCTTGGAAGGGTTTGATAAAAAAATATGGAAAGCCGCTATCCTCGATGATGGTGTGGAATTCACCTATGTCAGTCCTGATGGGGAAGAAAACTACCCAGGAAACTTGACGGTAACGGTAGCCTTTACGCTTTCGGAGGAAAACGAACTGACGCTTACCTATGGTGCCAAGACTGACAAAACCACCGTGATCAACCTTACCAATCATTCTTATTTCAACCTTTCAGGAGACCTTTCATCCACCATCTTAGAGCACGACCTACAGGTCAGTGCGCCGCTCTATGTGGCAGTCAAAGAAGGTAGTATTCCTACCGGAGAAATCCTTTCAGTAAAGGGGACGCCATTGGATTTCCTCAATACCAAAAAGATCAAGGAGGGAGTGATGGCCGATCATCCGCAGACGGTGATTGCCAATGGCCTGGACCAGACCTTGGTGGTTGACAAAAACCAGCCCGCGGCAGTGCTCTCCTCCGAAGCATCAGGGATCTGCATGGAAGTAGCCACTTCAGAACCTGGTATTCAATTGTATTCTGCCAATTATTTTGATGGGACGCTCGAGGGAAAGGGAAAGACATATCCAAAGCATGGCGGCATTGCATTGGAGACGCAGCACTTTCCGGATTCCCCAAACCAACCTCATTTCCCCACGGTAGTGCTCCGGCCGGGAGAAACTTTCCAGAGTTTCACGGCTTTTAAATTTTCAGTCATTAAGTAAAGTAACCGTATTATCATGAACCCAGAAATTATCACGTCAGCGTTCTTCGAGCTGTTTGACAAAAAACCAATTGTCGTCAAATCCCCCGGAAGGATCAACCTGATCGGGGAGCATACCGATTATAACGAAGGTTTCGTACTTCCCGCAGCGATCAACAAGGAGATCGTCATTGCTGTCCAAAAAAATGACAGTGATGAATGCCGGTTGTTTTCCCTCGATTTTCAGGAATCCCTGACCTTTGACCTGCAAGATTTTGAGCGGATGGAAGGTGGCTGGGGCAATTATGTAATGGGCGTCGTGGCGCAATTGCAGAAGGCCGGCTACTCCATCGAAGGGTTTGACCTGGTGTTTGGAGGGGATGTGCCCGTAGGGGCAGGATTATCGTCTTCCGCGGCGGTGGAAAATGGTGTTTGTCTGGCTTTGTCCGAATTATTCGGTCTTGGACTGGAGCGCTTGGACATGCTGAAGTATGCCCAAAAGGCGGAGCATGAATTTGCTGGGGTCCAGTGTGGGATCATGGATCAATTTGCTTCCATGATGGGCAAGGATGACCATGCCATCCGATTGGACTGCCGATCCCTTGAATACAGCTATTTCCCGATCGACCTTGGAGATTACCAAATCATCCTGTGCGATACACAGGTAAAGCACTCCCTGGCCGACTCTGCTTATAATGACCGTAGAAGGGAGTGCCAAGATGGTGTGGCCGCTGTTCAGCAGACCAATCAAACCGTCAAGAGTCTCCGTGATGTGACGTTGGAAATGCTGGAAGAGGCCAAGTCCAAAATCAGCGACGTGGTCTTCCGGCGGTGCAAATTTGTGATTGAGGAAAATGCCCGTTTGCTCAAAGGCTGTGAGCTGTTGGAAAAAGGTGATATCAAAGGTTTCGGACAGCAGATGTACGGTTCCCACGACGGGCTTTCTGAGCTATATGAAGTGAGCTGTAAAGAACTGGATTTTTTGGCCGATTTTGCCAAGTCCCGTGAGGCTGTCGCTGGTGCCCGGATGATGGGTGGTGGCTTTGGTGGCTGTACCATTAACTTGGTGGAAAAAAGTGCCAAGGAGACGTTCGAAAAGGAAGTAGCCGCTGCTTACGAAAAAGCCTTCGGCAAATCCCTCCAAATCTATGAAGTGGACGTCACGGATGGTACGAGAGTAGTCGGATAGTTTGAGTAGAGCGTATTAATTTGTAAGATAAAAGTAAACGTTGTGCTGGGGCTCCGCCCCGGTGCACCCTAAAATTGAGTCTCTGACTCAACCAAGTGACAATTGTGTCCCAATAACATTACAAGATTCAACCCTTATGTCTGATTTTAATTTTGAAGACCATAGTCATAGAAGATATAATCCATTTACCGGTGACTGGCTCCAAGTGTCTCCCCATCGTGGCAAGCGGCCATGGCAGGGACAGGAAGAAGATACCGCCGAAGCGCAAAAGCCCACATATGATGAAAAGTGCTACTTGTGCCCCGGCAATACCCGTATAAATGGCGAGAAAAACCCTGATTATAATGGCGCATACGTATTCCAGAATGATTTTGGGGCATTGACCTCCGATATTCCACAGGGGGAAATGTCCGAAGGAGAGTTTTTCAAGGCCAAAAGCGAACGGGGAATTTGCAAAGTGATCTGCTTTTCACCCCGCCATGACCTGACCATTCCCGAGCTGGATGTGGAGGCCATCACCAAGGTGGTGGAGCTATGGAAAAAGGAATACCAGGAATTGGGCAGCAAGGATTTTATCAATCATGTCCAGATTTTCGAAAACAAAGGTCCGGTGATGGGCTGCTCCAATCCCCATCCCCATGGACAGATCTGGGCGCAGGAATCCATCCCGGTGGAGCCGGCCAAAAAGCAGGTGAAGTTTGGTGAATATTACCAGAAATATGGGCGTAGCATGGTGCTCGACTATGTGTACGAGGAACTCAAGAAAGGCGAGCGTATTCTTTTCGAGAATGAATATTTCGTGGGCTTGGTGCCTTTCTGGGCGGTATGGCCCTTTGAGGCGATGATCGCACCTAAGACGCATATCGCGAGTCTGGCAGATATGGATGAAGGTCAGATGGCTGCCTTAGCAGATGCTTATCGCCAGCTGGCCATCATGTATGACAATATGTTTAAGGTGTCCTTTCCCTATTCGGCAGGAATCCACCAAGCCCCAACGGATGGCCAAAACCATCCAGAGTGGGATCTGCATATGGTATTCTACCCTCCACTCCTACGCTCTGCGACGGTGAAAAAGTTTATGGTCGGCTACGAGATGCTGGCCAATCCACAACGCGACATCACCGCTGAATCTGCAGTGAAAATCCTGAAGGGCCAGCCAAAGGAGCATTATAAGGTCTAAACGTTAAAAAGTTGAGATGTTGGAAGGTTGGAGGTTGGAAGATTGGAGAATTGCAACATTAACGGAGCTTGTGCTTTATCGCATTTGATACCTTACTTCTAACTTCCAACTTCCTTTCCACTTCCCACTTCTTCGTACTTGGTACCTTGGTTACGCTGCAAGTCTGGAGACTTGTGGGAGTTGAGGTCTCAGTCGGGAGACTAAGACCAGATGGGAGCATTACAAAGTGGGGAAATAAAAGGGATTTGCAATCCCTCAGACAATACACGTCTGTAATTTAGCGGTTAAATAGGCCGTGAAGCCTAAGGGTCATATTTGAAACTTGGTGCCTTCGAACCTTTGTGGCCGACGGGGCAAGTGGTATTGGGTTTAAAAGCTCACTGTTCATAGTTCCGCAGCCCAGCTGTCGGAACAACGGTTGGAATGGTTGCTTCCTGACTATGTGGCAAAAAAGCATCTCTAAAAACACCCGTTAAACAAGCGTATAGGCCTGACATCATTTATCCCAAAGTAAAAGTTTTTTATTTCCTGCTTATACTTTAATTTTACACGCCATTTCTACATGTAATTAAACATTCGATATATGCCTTATTTATTTACCTCAGAATCTGTTTCTGAGGGACATCCTGATAAAATTTCTGATCAAATATCAGATGCATTGATTGATAATTTTTTGGCGTTTGATCCCCAGTCCAAGGTGGCTTGTGAAACGCTGGTGACCACTGGACAAGTGGTCTTAGCAGGAGAGGTGAAGTCCAATACTTATCTTGACGTCCAGAAAATCGCCCGTGATGTGATCAACAGGATCGGCTACGTGAAGGGAGAATACATGTTTGACGGAAGCTCTTGCGGTGTGCTTTCTGCCATCCATGACCAGTCACCGGATATCAACCAAGGCGTGGATCGTACAAGTCCCGAGGAACAAGGGGCGGGTGACCAAGGGATGATGTTCGGCTATGCCACCAATGAGACCCAGAATTATATGCCTTTGGCACTGGACCTTTCGCACAGGCTACTGAAAGAACTTGCTGAGCTGAGAAGGGAGAATGAGGAGATCTCTTACCTCCGCCCAGATGCCAAAGCACAGGTAACGATCGAATACAGTGACGATAACGTCCCCCAGCGGATCAAGACCATTGTGATTTCGACGCAGCATGATGAGTTTGCCGATGAGCCTACCATGCTGAAAAAAATCAAGGAGGACTTGATCAGCATTTTGATTCCAAGGGTAAAAGCTCAGCTGATCCCGGAAATCCAGTCGCTCTTTACCGATGACATTACCTATCATATCAATCCTACAGGGAAGTTTGTGATTGGTGGGCCGCATGGAGATGCAGGGCTGACCGGTCGTAAGATCATCGTGGATACTTACGGTGGCAAAGGAGCCCACGGAGGAGGGGCATTTTCCGGTAAAGATCCCTCAAAAGTGGACCGCTCCGCAGCCTATGCTACTCGCCACATCGCCAAAAACATGGTGGCGGCAGGCATTGCCGATGAAGTGCTGGTCCAAGTCTCCTACGCCATCGGTGTAGCCGAGCCAATGGGCATTTATATCAATACCTACGGAACGAGCAAGGTAGATATAACAGATGGGGAGATCGCCGAAAAGATCCAAAAGATTTTCGATATGCGCCCTTACGCCATTGAGCAAAGGCTAAAGCTCCGCAATCCAATTTATGAAGAAACGGCCGCCTACGGCCACATGGGCAGAACCAATGAGGTAAAAAACAAAACATTCGTTTCGCCTGATGGTACATCCATCAACTTGGATGTAGAGCTGTTCACTTGGGAGAAGCTGGATTATGTCGATACCTTGAAGAAGAAGTTTGGTATTTGACCCGGTTTATGCATATAAAAAACGTCATTGTGCTGTGTTCGCGCAATGACGTTTTTAACTTAAAAATTAAGTTGTTGAAAAAGATGACCGCCATCATTCCTTTTGCGGAAGTTGTCGGCTTAGATTGAAGTCAAGAGACTTCTTTTTTTGTGCTGATTTTTTTCATTTTCCCCGTATTACTTCCACATTTCCTCAATGATCTCGGTATAGAATTCCTTGACTGTTTTGCCAACGGCTCTTACCTGCTGCGAAATAAGGCTGGTTTCAGTTTGGCCGGGTACGGTGTTGATTTCGATAAAGAAGATTTTCCTGGTATTTTGCTCTAAGAAATAATCCATTCTCACGGCTCCTTTGCAGTTGAGCTTTAGATAGACTTTTTCGGCAACAACTTTTACCCTGTTTACCTCCTCCTCGCTCATTCGTCCAGGGGTGATCTCTTCTGTGACTCCAGCGGTATATTTGGCTTCGAAGTCAAAAAACTCTTTGGAACTGACAATTTCCGTAGCGGGAAGGACGATGACTTCATCATCCACCTTGTACATGCCGATGGAGAATTCCCTACCTGACACAAACTCCTCGATCAGCACTTGGCTGTCTTCTGCAAAGGCCTTGTCCAGGGCTTCTTGGACTTCTTCTTTGCTTTTTACCTTGCTCATGCCAATGCTGCTGCCGCCATTATTGGGCTTGACGAAGTAGGGCAAGCTGAGCTCATCAATCACACGCTGGGCGTTTTGGGGAGTGTTTTTGAACAGTTGGAGGGATTTGGCCACGTGGAGGCCTTCGATGTCCTGAATGATGGCTTTCGTATAGCCCTTGTTCATGGTAATGGCGGAGGTGAGCGGGTCACAGGTAGTATAGGGAATCCCCATCATATCAAAATATCCCGCCAGCTTGCCATCCTCTCCAGGTGAGCCGTGAAGGATGTTGAATACACCATCAAAGGTGATCTTTTCCTTGTGAATCCGTACCGAAAAGTCGTTAAGGTCCACGGTTAGTTTTTGACCGCTTTGGTCAGTGTAGTACCAATGGCCTTTTTCAATGATGATTTTATAGATATCATAGCGATCCCTGTCGATCTGAGTTTCTACTACTGCCGCACTTTTCAACGAAACCACGGATTCTCCGGTAAAGCCCCCGGTTACCAAAGCTATTTTTTTCTTCATGGAGTAAATTTAAATGACTTCGCTATGATTTCTAAACATTCTTCCGGATTAATAAAAATATTGCCACCAAGTCCCCAAGACACAAAGAATACACCTTGTGGTGCTGAGTTATAAACTCAAAGCTCATGGTTCCGCAGCACAGCTGTCGGAACAACCATAGCCGTCAGGCTAACGTTTGTAAGTTGCTGAAAATCTATGTTTTTATTAATGTCTGGACTATTGACAAATGGTCTAGGGGGATTTTAAATCCCCATTATTCCGGTTCGCGATTACAAATCCCGAACAGCTAAGTTCATGTATTTGTGGTAGCTGGTGTGCTGATAGCAGCTTAAACTGACGGCTATGGTCGGAACAACAGGAGGGAAGTTAATCACCGACCTTTGTGTCTTTGAGGCTTTGTGGCCCGCTACAGTTAAGATAAAAAAAGCAGGAAAATCGATCGTTTTCCTGCTGTATATTGGCTTGTAGAACCTTTCTGTGTTATGAATTCACAGATAGTCCTAGGTTAATGCCAAGTCCAAGTGTCAGGCCGCCCAACACTGCTGCGAGGTTAAGACCAGCTCCTGCAGAAGCGTCCACAGACGGTAGCGACAATGAAGAAAGTGAAGGAAGTGAAAGGGACAACCCTCCATTGATCTCATTTTGTTGAAGATCAGAGATTTCTTCTACGCCCATTTTTTTTAGGTCGAATGTGTTTTGTTCAAAAGATTTCATAAAAGTACAGTTTGTGATTAAAATAACCCCATCTTAAGGGATGGGACACCTTTGATATATCCAAATCTAATTCATGTCTGTGCATAATAATTGCACAAAAGAGACAAATGCTTGAAAAATCCCTTGAAAAGAAACTTGTGCTGAGAACTCAATAGCCTAGATGGTGACCTTGAAGGTCAATTTCATTATATTTAGCGCACAGAATTAAATCCACAATATAACTATTTATGAACCGAATAAGCATTTTCGCGCTAGCGGCATTAATGATCAGTATGTGTACAGAAATTTACGCACAACAAAAGGAGGTTTCCTTGGCATCCATTTTCAAGGAAGGAGTATTTAATCAAGAATCCGTCAGAGGCATCAATTGGATGAAAGATGGACAATTCTACAGCTCATTGGTCAAGGAGGATGGCATCTCCAAGGTGGTCAAGATGAATATTAGCACCGGAGAACAAGAAGCAGTGTTAATAGATGGCAATAAGTTGGGAATTGAATTTTCCAGCTACTCCTTCAATAACGATGAGACGAAGGCCTTAATTGCTACCGAGGTGGAGAGCATCTACAGAAGGTCTTCAAAAGGGGTGTTTTATGTCGTGGACATTGCCTCAGGAATATCCCAAAAGTTGATGGATGGAGAGAAAATTTCCTACGCCACACTTTCTCCAGACAATACCAAAGTGGCTTTCGTTAAGGATAATGACCTGTATTATATCACATTGGCTGATAACGAGGTGCACCAAATCACAAGCGATGGTGAATGGAACCATGTCATCAACGGTTCGGCAGACTGGGTGTATGAAGAGGAGTTTTCCATGGCACAGGCATTCGAATGGTCACCTGACGGCAAAAAAATCGCTTTTATCCGTTTTGATGAATCTGCAGTACCGGAATACAACATGCAGCTTTGGGGACCGCTCTATCCACAAGACTATAAATTCAAGTACCCAAAGGCAGGGGAGAAAAATGCAGAAGTAAGTATCCATGTTTATGACTTGAAAAACGATGAGTCCAGAACCATGGACTCGGGCATTGAAAAAGACATTTATTTACCACGAATCTACTGGACTGGCAATAGCGAGACCTTGGCATTTATCCGTCTCAACAGGCTACAAAACCAACTTGACCTCCTTCATGCCAACACAGAAACAGGCGATAGTAAAGTGATTTTGACGGAGACTGCAGAGACGTATGTGGACCTTAATTATAATGACAATCTCCTTTACCTGAAAGATGGCAAAGGCTTTATCAGGACTTCTGAACAAGATGGCTATAAGCACATCTACCATCACGATATGGACGGTAAACTGATCCAGCAAGTGACTGCGGGAGATTGGGAAGTAACCGAAGTGGTCGGCGTAGATGAAGGGGACAAAAAAATCTATTATGTATCTACAGAAAAATCTCCGTTGGAGAGAAACCTGTATGTAATCAAGCTTAATGGCAAAGGTAAAAAGGAACTGACTCCTGCTCAGGGATCGCATTCTATCAATATGAGCCGTGACCAGAAATATTTTATCGACTATTACAGCACGGCCAATCAGCCACTGCATATTACCCTCAATGATGCCAAAGGGAATGCGATCAAAGTGCTGGAAGACAATAAGGCATTAAAAGACCGCTTGGGAGAATATGCCTTGAGTGAAAAAGAATTCTTCCAATTCCAAACAGTGGATGGGACACAGCTCAATGGCTATATGATCAAGCCGGCTGATTTTGATGCAGGTAAAGAATACCCGGTTCTGATGTACGTCTATGGGGGGCCGGGATCCGAGAATGTAAGAAATGCTTGGGGCGGCACGAGAGACTTTTGGCACCATCATTTGGCAGCGGAAGGATATATTGTCGTTTGTGTGGACAATAGAGGTACTGGCGGCAGAGGCCGTGCCTTTAAGCATGCGACTTATGCCCAGCTGGGGAATTTGGAAGTACAGGACCAAATCGCAGGAGCCAAATACTTGTCGTCTCTTCCTTATGTAGACGGTGCTAGAATTGGCATTTGGGGATGGTCTTACGGAGGCTATATGTCTTCCCTGTCCTTAATGCTGGGCAATGATGTCTTCAAGACAGCCATAGCTGTGGCACCGGTGACTACTTGGAGGTATTACGACACCATCTATACCGAAAGGTACCTACAGACTCCTCAGCTTAATCCATCCGGTTATGATGATTACAGTCCCCTGACCCATGTGGACAAGTTGAAAGGGAATTTTCTGCTGATCCATGGCACGGGTGATGACAATGTCCACTTTCAAAATTCAGTAGCCTTATTGGATGCTTTGGTGGCGGCTGACAAGCAGTTTGAAACCTTCTATTACCCCAATAGAAACCACGGTATTTATGGCGGAAACACCACTTGGCACTTATACAACCTAATGACCAATTATATCAAAGAGAAGCTTTAAGCTGGGCATAAGCCGCTTTGATTAAACCCGGTTTTATGCATTAGGAATCGTCATGGCCTGTCCCAATAGCTATCGGGAAGAGCTAAAACTACAAGAAATCGGCTGCTTGGAGATTGAATCATAGCATCGCTATGGTGAGATGGAAAACAGGCATACCAAGGGCCGTCATAAGGAAGCGAAACCTTTTTGGGACTTATTAACTGAATCCGCCTTGCAGGTATTGGGCGTTAAGAAATTAAAAAGCGGGCGGGCAATAAGGCAGCCTCGTTTGACGAAATGCTGACCAAAAAGAACGTTGGCAGCTAAAGAAGGTTTACTTGGCTTTAACAGGAGGAGTTTGCCTGCATGAGGGGAGGTTTTAATTTTAGGCCAATAGCTGCACGGCGGCGGGGTTTCCACCACCGGCGGACAGGTTTGGGTTACTTTTTTGACCTGAAGCAAAAAAGTAACAAAGGCAAAGGGATGAAAACCACCTAGAAATTTAGCTAGAAAAATAACTGCCCAAGGGAAAAATATAGAACCCGTATTTTCCAGATACACACTAACTAAACGGCATTGAATGCGGGCTAAAGTAAATGTGAATGGTCTCTCACAGAAACTACGGAATGCACGGAATTAGAATTGTTTTCCTATTGGCGTTCAGTAAATGCTGTGAGAGACTGTTTTTTCAATATTTACCAGGGATTGATTTTTAGCTGAAAAGCCGCTATCTTGATTAGAAACCCATAACCTATGAAAGAAAAACTGAACACGTCTCTGCAGTCCATTAGCCTGATTGCTGTGGCCGGCTTGGCAGGATGGTCGGTATTTTACGACCAATTGTCTGCACTCAAACTTCTTACTTATCTAATCATTTTTTTGGTATTTATCGAGGTATTGGGCCTTATTTTGATTCGAAAAACCTATCCCGAGAGCCATACCACCTTTAAGGTCGGCATAATTGCCACACTTCTCGTCCTTTTGGGCATAAAGCGGATGTTACCGGATTTCTTTGTCCCCTTGGCTGTGATTACGTTTGCGATCAATTACTTCTATAATTTCTATACCAACCAAAAACGCCGCAAGGGACAGTTTAAGCGAAAAAAGCCAAGCAAATTCAAATTGTAATTGCGTTGGTCGGCACGTTATTTGATCTTTATGGGCGTAAAATTTACTACCATGACAAAATACTTACTGTTACTTTTCCTATTGGTTCCAATGGTCACCATGGCTCAGGATCGGTTGGAAAAGCTCGTAGATGAACGACAGGCACTCCATCAGGAGTGGAAATCCTCCGAGAAAGAAAAATCCGGGATTTTCGGCAACCGCACCAAAAAGGACATGATCAAGACCAACGAATGGATGGAGCGTATCATCCTAAAAGATAATTTGATCATGGATGAGCTGGAAATGCTCAAAAATATTGAAACTACAGAGATCAAATACGAAAAGGATGATTATAAATACATCGCTCAAAAGCAGGAACAGGACATTGGGAAACTGAAAAGAGCGCTGGATATTAAAGATGAGGAGATCGCTGAAGTCATGGCAAGTAAAAGAACCTATGAATGGACCACACTGATTTTGTTCCTGATAGCACTCACTACAGGATACTTATTTTATAGAACAAAAAAGCAGGTTTGAAGTAGCACGATAACATTATTTGGAATGTATAACCTATAAATCGGCAATTTTCCGATTTTTCAATCTTCTTATCTTTCAATCTTAACACCTATTTCCCTATTTTTGCGGCTATGGCAAAGACAGAACAAGCAACCGAAAATGCACAATTGAAGGACATTATCTCACATGCCAAGGAATATGGCTTTGTGTATCCTTCATCCGAAATATACGATGGACTTCAGGCCGTTTACGATTACGGCGCCTATGGAGTGGAGCTCAAAAATAACCTCAAACGCTTATGGTGGGAGTCCATGACCAGGCTGAATGATAATATCGTGGGGATCGATGCGGCGATTTTTATGCATCCTACCACTTGGAAAGCTTCCGGACACGTGGACAGCTTTAACGATCCCATGATCGACAATAAAGACAGTAAGAAGCGATACCGTGCGGATGTGCTGATCGAAGACAAGGCTGCCGAACTCGAAAAAGCAGGAAAAGAAGAGGAAGCCAAATCATTGCTTGCCGCCATGGGTAGGCTCTTGGAAGCCGAAGACTTAGAAGGGGTGCGCGATCTGATCGTAAATGAAAACATCACCTGTCCTGTTAGTGGCACGGCCAATTGGACAGACGTGCGTCAATTCAACTTGATGTTTGCGACGCAGGTAGGCTCAGTGGCGGAAGATGCCTCTACCATCTATCTCAGACCAGAGACGGCCCAGGGGATTTTTGTCAACTTCCTTAATGTGCAAAAGACTGCCCGTATGAAGGTTCCTTTCGGTATCGCGCAGATCGGGAAGGCTTTTAGAAATGAAATTGTGGCCCGTCAGTTTATTTTCCGGATGCGGGAATTTGAACAGATGGAAATGCAATATTTTGTACGACCTGGTACTGAGTTGGACTGGTACAAGGCATGGGCCGATACTCGTGTAAAGTGGCACAAAGCCTTGGGGATTCCTGAAGAGAAACTCCGAACACATGACCATGATAAGCTGGCCCACTACGCTAATGCTGCTATGGATATTGAGTTTGATTTTCCATTTGGCTTTAAGGAAGTGGAGGGCATCCACTCTAGAACGGACTTTGACCTGAAGAGTCATCAGGAGCACTCCAGGAAGAAGCAGCAGTATTTTGATCCTGAGGTAAACCAGAATTATATCCCTTATGTGATCGAAACTTCCATTGGTGCCGACCGCTTGTTCTTAATGACACTTTGCAATGCCTTTACGGAAGAAGAGCAGGAAGGTAAAAGAAGGACTTACCTGAAGTTACATCCGGCTATTGCTCCTGTAAAAGCAGCCATTCTTCCACTGACCAAAAAAGACGGTTTGCCTGAAAAAGGTCGGGAAATATTTGACCAGCTGAAGTTTGATTTCAATGTGGTCTATGAAGAAGCCGCATCTATTGGGAAGCGTTATACCCGTCAGGACCTGATTGGTACTCCATTCTGTGTCGCGGTGGACCACCAGACCCTTGAAGATAATACCGTGACCATTCGTCATCGGGATACTACCGAGCAAGAACGTGTCCATATCGATGAGCTGCAAGGCAAATTGGCTGCGGCAACAAGCTTTAGGGCTATCTTTGACAAAATATAAAATCAGTTTCGAGCTATTACAAAAAAGGCATGGTGCTGTTGGTACCATGCCTTTTTTGTTGTATATCAGTTGCTGGCAAGTGCTTGGTCCTTTATTGTTCTGGGATACGGATCTACCAATACCCTATAGGATTCATAAATGCTCAGTATATCGCGTACATAGGCCACGGCCAGATGGCCTTTGGCATAGCCGCTTCTGACGACAGGATCCCGGTAGTATTTGGGTTGGGATTTTCGTTCCAGGTAGTAGGCGACATTGCTCCATCTTCGGGTGTCTTTGCCAAATTTCAGGGCTAGCCGCCAAGCATCATTAACGTGTCCATGCCCCACATTGTAAGAAGCCAGGATAAACTTGATGCGTTCATTTGTCTCGGGGACTCTTTCGAGCCAAAATTTATCCAAGTATTTCAGGTATTTTACTCCGCCCATGAGACTTTGTGTAGGATCGTTGGGATTAGTGACTCCAAAGCGCTCCAAAGTGACTGGCATTAGCTGTAATAGCCCTCTAGCACCTGCATAGCTTGTCGCTTCATTATTAAACCTGGATTCTTTATAGACCAAAGATGCCAAAAGTCGCCAATCCCAGCCCAAATAATCCGCGCCTTTCTTTATCAGGTCATCATACTTCGAAATCTGGTCGCCAGAGATGGAAGAAAACGGGCTTTTGGTTCGATAATAGCTATTCTTTTTGTTCAGGAAATATTTCCCATATAAGATGGCAAGGTAAGTGGATTGTTTGCCTTTATCGATCCAATCGTTAACGGCAGCCAAGAGGTCCGGTGCATTTTTTCGTACAAGCCAAGCTACAGGTGACGGGGAGTTGATGTGCAGACCAATGTCGATTTCACTATAATAGGTTGAGTTTACCAATGCTACATCTTCATCTACCAAAGTGAAGTCTATATTTTCCCTTACCACCTCATCGACAAGTTCATCAGAGTTTTTGGGTGTCTCGATGATATCTATATCGATCTGTAAGCTGTCCTCCAATTGGGTAAGCTGATCCTTATAAACAGCCGATTTTCTGACATACACTGTTTTCTTATCCAGTTGCTGAAGGGAATCAAGTGTCGGGATTTTACGATTTTGGACAAGGACAGAAGAGAGCAAGTTTAGCTTGGTGGTAAAGCTGCCGTACTTTTTACGATCCTCATTGACCACAAGGTTGATGGCCACTATATCTGCTTTTCCGGCATTGAGCATCTGGAAAGCCTTTTCGATATCTTCGTTAATGATTAGCTTGAGCTGCACATCAAGTTGTTTGGCCAGATTGCGAAGGAGTTCATATTCATAGCCCATTCTTCGACCACGATAGATGTAATAACTGGTGGAGGAATTGTCCACTACAGCTCTGATGAAACCTCGTTTTTTGATGCCTTCCAAGTCCAGCTGTACGGGGTTTTCCCAAAATGGAACCGCAGCTTTTTTCTTCTTCTCGTTTTCGCCACATCCCATCAGAAATGCAAAAATGAACAGCGCTAATGTATTAATTACCTGTTTTCTGAATTTTGTGGCCTGGCCAAGCTGTTGGTGTAGTGGCATATATCAATAATAACACAATTACGCCACATCTACAAAAAAGCTAAGGCCTCCATTTAAAACACCACGCCTTTGGTGCAGTGAACTGTTTAATTTTGTACATAAAACACACTATAGTGATTTGTTCTTTACGATAGCCTCAAAAAGAGTAATGATTTCTTCCTTTTTTCGTTGGCTGATAGGCAAGGATTTGCCATTTTCCATGAGCACTCCACCTCCGTCATGACGAAAATACTTTTTCATATAGTTGGGATTGATCAGATAAGATTGGTGGATCCGTATGAAAAAGTACTTTTTTAATGTTCTTTCTACCTCTTTTAAGGTTTTGCTAAAAAGTAACGTGGTGTTATCATTTAGGTGTAGGACGGTATAATTGTTTTGGCTTTGGGCAAAGATGATTTCATCTACTTTGATGAACTCCAGCCCCTCACTTACGGGGACAGCGATCTTGGATTTGATGATATTGTCTTTTTTTAATGAGGAAATAAATTCCATCAAATCACCTTCGCGTTCTTTTTTTAGGTGTTGGTGATATCCGTTGTATTTTTTTAAAACCTCGGCGAGTTCTTCATGACTGATAGGTTTTAGTAAGTAATCAAAAGCCTTGTATTGAAATGCCTTTAAAGCGTATTGGCTATAGGCGGTGGTGAATACGACTTCAAAATCTACCTCATCGATCATGTCAAGAAGCTCAAAACCATTTAGCCGGGGCATTTCTACGTCTAGGAACATCAAATCGATAGAAGATGATTTGAGGTAACTCAATGCTTCTTCGACTTTTGAGGTGGAAAAAGCGATTTCTACTTCATCCTTAAATTGCGCAAGCTCAAGTGCCAGGCTTTCTACGCAGTGGATTTCATCATCGATTATCCCAACTTTCATTAACGATTATTTAAAGATCAACTAAATTTATTCCCACTGCTAATATAGGAAACATCTTAACCTATAATCAATAATGAGAAAATTATTGGCGGGATATGAAGGGGAATGCGTAATAATAATTGATCTCATTCCTCTACTCATCACTGGGTTCATTCTACTATTTTACTATTCCTCCGACGAATTTATGATGATACCTTTAGGTATATCATTTTATGACTGACCATTTACATGCTACTTTTTAATAAAATCAGTAACTAAAAGCCAGCTCCAGGGGTTCCTCCAAGACCCTGGAGCGTGCTTAGTTTAGAATGAAAAATTTGTGATGAAATCAGTAAGAATTCTTCTTTTTCTAACGCTTGCAAGTGTTTTTTGGAACTGTGTTGGCGTAGAGGATGAGCCAACGGGACAATGTTTTATGTTGATACCCCATCCGACGGATCACGCCGCTGAGGAAGTAAGTGGTGAAGAATTTGGCAGGGTGATTTTGGAGCATGAGGCACACAACGGCTTTTTCAAAGCAAAAGTATTGATCCACCCTTCCGTAGCCTCACGTGGCTTTCAACTTTTCATAAATGGCGAATCCAATTATAAAATGATGGATTATGGGAAAAAGTATTTTTGTGGAACAAAACTGAGTCACCATCGAGACATTATTTTGCGGGTAACTATGAATGATGGACGCTATCAGCGGTTCAAGTTGGAAAAAGCCCATAAGATCGGAACTGCACATGCTGCTTTTTCGGAAATCAAACCTGACTTTAAGCCTTTCTATAGTTTCCTTCCAGGAGCTAAAGGACATTAAGAGGCTGGATTTAAGGTGCCCTCCTGGATGATATAGATGATGGCCCTGGTTCCCGTGGCGTCTTCTGCTGTGCTATCCCTCGGAGTAATGGTAAACGTTACCTGATCTTGATGTTGCTGATTAAAGATTACTAACCTTTCTTCGATTAGCTTTAGACCAAGATGGGTCCCGTCTGGTTTAGGCTCACTGGGACTCCCACTGGATGCAGAAAAGCCTTTTCCATTGTCCAGTACTTCGACCATTACTCCGTCTTCAGTTTCAATGACGTTGATGTCGAGGATCTTGGGTGATTTACGGCTGGGAAGGAGACCGTGTTTGATGGCGTTTTCTACTAGTGGCTGTAAGATCTTTGGAGGCACTTTGACCATTTTTGGATTTACATTGGTGGAAATATTAATGTGATAATTGAACTCACTATCAAACCTAAGTTGCTCGATTTTTAGGTACAGGGTGGTAGATTGGAGTTCCTCATCCAGGGAAATGGACTCTTTGCGATTATTGGTAAGGCTCATCCGGAGGAGTTTTGCGAAGGTGTCGATATACTCCTTGGCTTCTTCATTTTTATTTTTTATCACCAGCCATCGTACGGCATTCATGCCGTTAAACAAAAAGTGCGGGTTCATTTGCGATTCGAGCGATTGTAGGGCCAAGGATTGGATACGGTTCTCAAACTTACTTTCCAGTAGCTTAATGCGCTTTTCTTCTGTGTTTTTCTGTTCTTGGATCAGCTCCTCGAAGGTGACTTCCAGTTGTTGGTTGACACTTTTGATTTCGTCACGTTGTGCTTTGATTTGGTTATTTTGGCGCCGGAGAAGCTCATTTGCCTTCTTCTTCGCCTTGATGTTTCGGAATTGCATAAATGCGATCACCACGATAAAGACCAATAAGATCACCAATAGGATCAGGATCACTTGGTGACTCTTCAGGGCTGCTTGCTGGCTTTCTAACTGGGTTTTCTGCAGTGCTTTGTCTTTTTGCAATAACTCAATCTGTGATTCTTTTTTTTCGATGGCATAGCGCTTCTCAATGGCTGCTATTTGGGTTTGCTGATCTATGAGCGCGACACTGTCTTTATACTGCTGGGAAATCGTGAGGTATTCCAGTGCCTTTTTGTACTGTCCGTCCTGTTCGTAGATGGTGGATAGCCAATACGAACACTCCTTGATCAACCCTTTGTTTTTAATTTTTTCTGCGATTTGCCAAGAATCGTTATAAAACTTTATCGCTTCTTCAGAATTGCCGAGTTTTCGGAAAACGTCCCCCTGTCGCTTGGCAATATCAGCTTGCTTGTGAAGGTCGCCCAAGTGTTCAAAAAATCCCTTGGATCGGTTAAAGTAGGCTGCCGCTTTTTGCAAATTCTTTCCTTCCAAGAAGTAGTTTTGGCCAAAGTATTCATAAGTAATTCCCAGCCCAAAGGTGTCCTTTCTTGCAAGATTGATCCCCAATAATTTGTTTAGGTAGTTTCGTGCAGTGTCAAACGATTTTTTTTCAGTGAAATAGTCGCCAATAGAAAGGTAATTCATGGCTATTCCAAGGGTATTGTTACGCTCCCGTTCGGCTTCCAGTGAGCGTTCGAAGTAGTCCAACGCATCTTCTTCACGACCGGGAAGGTGGAGCAGGGTATTGCCTAAGCCATTACACGAAATGGCGATGTTTCTGAGGTTGTTTTGTGCTTCGGCCACCTTGAGGGCTTCCAGGTAAAAGTACACCGCTTGGTCAAAATCTTCTGCGTACCGACTGGCGACCCCGGCATTATTGGCGAAGATCATTTTTTCCAAGTAGCTGGAATCCTCCTCCGCAATCAGTTCAAGGGCCTTGGCATGCAAGGGAATCGCTTCTTCATATCGCTGATGGTAGCGGTACATCAGACCAAGGTTATCCAATGCCTTCGCATACAGCAAGGTGTCGCCGAGCTCTATGGATAGACTTACTGCTTTTTCCGCTTCTCGGTATTCGGTGTCCTCATTGTGCTGGCTCCTGTGGATGTCACGAGAGAGCTGGATGGCGTTGATTACAGCCAGGGAGTCTCCTGATCTTTCTTCTCTCTGACCACTAAAAGGGCCGTCTTGGAGAACAGTCTCTCCTGCAAGTACACTGCTTGGCAGGGAAATTACCATTAATAAAAAAAGCAAATACTCACTAAAATGCCCATTTCCTTTCATAAGGATTTCTGTTTACACCTTATGAATATCCATAATATATTTTATAAATGCATAAAAGATCCTGGATTTTGACTGGTGGAGGTGGGTTATCTTAGGATTTCTTCGTCATTGCTCTTGTAGTAGATTTTGCCTGCCAGCCGCATCAGTTCTACTTCGGCCACTTTCGTACTGAAAATAGCATCGATCAACCTACTTTCAGCATTTAAACGGTTTACTTGGGCGTCACGGAATTCCAAGTAGCTGGTAAGCCCAGTCTTAAACCGGTCAAAAGCGATATCGGTATTTTCCTGGACCACCTTGTAATTTTCGTGTTCGATGTTCAGTCGCTGCTTGCTGTTTTCATAGACATTAAAAGCCCGGTAAATATCAGATTTCAGCTGGACTTCGTACTGGTCAAGGATATAGGCCTGGCTTTCCTGCTGTACGCGGGCCCGTTGGATTTGGCGGTTCAGGGTAAAGCCGCTGAACAGATTAATACCAATGGTAGCACCGAATGAATATCCTTCTCTTTTATTTTGGATAAGGAATCCCGCATCCGAATTCGAGACAGACTGACGGTAATTTCCATCGAGGGAAAGGTAAGGCAGTCGTTGGGCTTGGATTTCCTTGAGTTCCAGATAAGCGACATTTTCTTGTCTTCTGTTGATGAGCAACATCTTATTTTGATCCATGGCCTGGTCCAGCAATGGTCCCAATTTTAGGCCATCGTTTATCTTGATACTGTCTGTAATCGAAAATTGCGCTTCATCCCCCAGTGCCATTAGCTCATTGAGGTTAATGCGAGCGGTACGGATGACCTGCTCTTGGGAGACGAGCATGGACCTGTCGGTATTAAAATCCACTTGGGCAGCGAGGTATTCTGTTTTGGAGCTTCCGCCGAGTTCATACTGGGACTTCGCAATGTCCAATCGCTGCTGGGACAGTTCGATGGTTTCTTGAAGAACTTTATAACGCTCTAGTTCGGTGGCAAGCCGATAATAAGCCTCCGAAATCGCTGCAACTGTATTTTCGATCACCACCTTTGCCTGGAGCTCGCCGATTTCGTCGAGTTTTCCCAGTCGTTGCAGCGCCACTACAGCCTCGTAGCGAAACCCGTATATAGCATTGATGTTAAAGTTTTCCCCAGTGGATTTGGCACCGTCGATATTTCTGGGGGTATTTTCATTTACGAATTGCTGTTCTACATCTTCGGTACTGGTGGTCCTGCCATAAGTAGCATCCAAGCTGGGCAACAAGGCTCCCACGCCAATTTTCTTATCGATTTCAGTGATCTTTTTGTCCTGAAGGGCGATCTTCACATCATAGTTGTTTTCCAAACCTCTGATGATGGCCTCTTCGAAAGAAAGCTCTTCCTGTCCGAATGCCGAATATATCGCCGCCATCATGCACAATACAACCAAACACTGCTTCCTCATATTCTTGCTAATCTTGATGATTTTGATGTCAAATAAGTATATACTCCCGGTATGATGAAGAGGGTCAAAATGGTGGACAGCACCAAGCCGCCAATCACGGCCACCCCCATAGGACTTCGGCTTTCTGCTCCCGCACCAAGGGCGAGCGCGATGGGCAATATCCCTAGAATGGTAGAAAGACTGGTCATCAAGATAGGCCTGAATCGGGCCACAGCCGCTCCTACGATCGCTTCGTCAACGTCCAATCCATGGGCTTTGCGCTGATTGGCAAATTCCACGATCAAAATACCGTTTTTGGTCACTAGCCCAATGAGCATGATGATGCCAATCTGGCTAAAGATGTTCAGGGTATAATCGCCCAACCAAAGGGACAATAGGGCACCAAACAAGGCTAAAGGCACCGTAATCATGATGGTAAGTGGATCGGTAAAGCTTTCAAATTGTGCAGAAAGAACCAAATAAATCAGTATCAAGGCAAAAAGAAAGGCGAATATCAAACTGTTGGAGCTTTCGCGGAATTCTTTGGATACCCCTGCTACATCTGTGGTGAAGCTTTCGTCCAGTACTTCCGCAGCGATACGGTCCATTTCGTCCAGTCCATCGCCGATGGTGTATTTTGGAGCAAGACCGGCCGATACGGTGGCACTCACGAAACGGTTAAAGCGGTAGAGCTGTGGAGGCGTACTTTTTTCCGTGATGTTTACCAAGTTGTCCAACTGCACCAATTGACCATTTTCAGCCCTTACGTAAAGCATGCGTAAGTTGATAGGCTCGTTTCTGTCTTCCTTTTGCATCTCGCCCACCACTTGGTACTGTTTGCCATTCATGATAAAATAGTCAAACCGCTGCCCCGAATAGGAGAGCTGAAGGGTCCTGGCAATTTCCTGTACCGACACGCCGATGTTCCGGGCTTTTGCACGGTCTATTTCCACTTCTATCTCCGGCTTGGTAAACTTTAGGTTGATATCCGAAAATTGGAAAATCGAACTTTGGTTTACCTTGTCCATAAAGGTCGGGATGACCTCCTTCAGTTTCTCGAGGTTTTGGGCTTGAAGGACGTATTGGACGGGAAGTCCTCCCCTTCTGTCTCCGATAGATTGGGGCTGGGAGGCAAATGCCTTGACGTCTGTTTTCTTGCGAAGAATTTCTGAGACATCCTCAAAGACCTCCTGCTGGCTTTCTGTCCGTTGGCTGGCATCTACGAGCCGGACACGGATAAAGCCCGAATTGGTACTTGCGGTACCAAACCCAGGAGACGTTACGGAGATAAAACTGTCCCATACATCTTCCGGGATTGTGGTCATCATCTCGTACAGCAATTCGTCGATCACCCTATCCATATAATCAAAAGTGGCACCTTCAGGCCCGCTCATGTTGATGCGCATTTCGCCACGATCTTCCGTGGGGGCAAGTTCTGACGGGATGGCATTGAACAAGAGGTAAATGCCTCCACCCATGGCCAAAATGATGACAAATGAGATCCATCTAAGCTGCATAAACCAAAGCAATGCGGCTTCATATTTCTTATTCAGCCAAAGGAAAATCGGTTCGGTGACATTGTAGAACCAATTGTGCTTTTCACGCTTTTTGAGGAGTTTGGAGCTGAGCATGGGTGTCATGGTCAGTGCCACAAAAGAGGAAATGATCACAGATCCTGCCACTACCACCCCGAATTCCCTGAAGAGCCTGCCAGTGGTACCGGTAAGGAAAATTACCGGTAAGAATACTGCTGCCAAGGCAATAGTAGTGGCGATTACCGCGAAGAAGATTTCCTCAGCACCCTGCTCTGCTGCCGCCTTGGGCTGTTCGCCTTTTTCGATTTTGGCATAGATATTTTCCAGCACCACAATGGCATCATCCACTACCAAGCCGATGGATAATACGATCCCGAGCAAGGTGAGTACATTGATCGAAAAATCCATCATGTACATGATAAAAAACACTCCTACCAGTGATATAGGAATGGTGATGACAGGGATAAACGTGGTACGCCAGTCCCTTAAAAACAAAAAGATGATGGCCACTACCAACAGAAATGCCAACAGGATGGTTTCCTGCACTTCGCTGATGGAATTTCGGATATACTCTGTCGAGTCAAAGCCTATTCCCAGCTCAATATCATCAGGAAGGTCTTTTTTGATAAACTCCAATCTCCTATAAAATTCATCTACGATTTCGATGCTGTTTGATCCCGGAAGTGGCACCAAGACCACACCCACCATGGGGACACCATCACGTTTCAAGACCGTTCGCTCATTGAGCGGTGCCAATTCGGCGTTGCCGACATCCTCAAACCGGACGATATTGTTTTCGCTTTCCTTGATGATGAGGCCATTGAATTCATCAGGGGTAGATAGACGGCTTTTGGTGCGGACAGAGAGCTCGATGGTGCTGCCTTCTATTCGGCCGGATGGCAGCTCCACATTTTCACTTTGAACTTTGTTGAGGACATCCAGCGGGGTAACCCCGTAGGATGCCATGCGGATGGGGTCCATCCGGAGGCGCATGGCGTACTCTTTTTCTCCCCAAATACGGACTTCACTCACCCCAGGGATGGTCTGGAGCCGCTCCTTAAAGATATTGTCAGCAATGTCAGAAATCTCAAGGAGGGATTTTTGCTCACTCTTTACATTGAGAAATACGATGGGCTGCGAATCGGCATCTGCTTTGGAGACTACAGGGGGCTCTGCGTCAGGGGGGAGGTTTCGCTGGGCACGAGATACTTTATCCCTTACGTCATTGGCGGCCGCTTCCATGTCCGCCCCCACGTCAAATTCTACCGTGATGTTACTGGTTCCGTCATTACTGGTGGACGTGAGGGATTTTATTCCCGAAATACCGTTGATGGATTCTTCAAGTGGTTCTGTGATTTGGGCTTCGATGACATCAGCATTTGCCCCCACATAGGTGGTCCGGACATTGATGATAGGGGGATCCACACTGGGGTACTCCCGGACGCCCAAAAAGGTCATGCCGATGATCCCGAAGAGCAAGATGCTCAGCGAAAACACTATGGCCAGTACCGGCCTTCTGATACTTACGGAAGATAGGCCTGCCATATCAATTGATTTTATTGTAATTTACCTGCATTCCTTCTTTGGCTTGGAGTACTCCAGTGGTCAGGACCAGTTCTCCAGCATTCAGGCCCTCTAAAACCTGTACCTCGCTATCGGTCCGGATCCCTATTTCCACTTTTCTTTCCTCTACGATTCCTTCTTGGTTTACCAGAAAGAGCTTATAGCCGCTCAGCTCCGGGATCAAGGATTCGGAAGGGACCAAAAGGGCATCCTCTTCTACTTCCAGGTTAAAACGGATGTTTACAAACATGCCCGGGAGAAATTTCCTGTCCTCGTTTGGGCTGATGGCACGCAGGGTCAATGTCCTGGTTTCGGCATCGATCACTGGCTCGTATGCATAGACTTTTCCCTTTTCGAATCCATCAGAGGCATTGTTTGAAAACTGAATGGTGGAGCCCACTTGCACTTGGCCGGCATACCTCTCCGGAATGGAAAATTCGATTTTTATCGGGTCGATATTGACGATGTTGGCGATGATGTCAGTAGTGCTAATGACAGACCCTGAAGAAATTTGCCGTAAACCGAGCACTCCATCAAATGGAGCTTTAATGACCGTTTTGTCCAGTTGGGCCTTTACGAGTTTGATGTCCGAAAGGGTGGTGTTATATTGGTTCAATATGATGTCGTATTCTTCCTGACTGATCGCTTCCCTGGCCAAGAGCTGCTTTTGGCGGTTTTCCTGCCCTTCGTATAGCTTCTTTGTATATTCCAATCTGTCCAACTGTGCGGTCAGCTCGTCATCATTGAGGTAAACCAAGGGAGTTCCTTTCTTTACAAATTGCCCCTCTTCAAAATTTATGGATTCTACCAGCCCTGTGATTTCCGGTCGTAAGGTTACCGATTCGTTTGAAAGCACATTCCCGGTAATGTTAAGGTTGTTTTCCAGTCGCTCAGGTTTTACTTCTATCACGTCAACAGGTAGCACTGTCATTTCTTCAGGAACCTCTGAAGTGGCACTTGCCGGTTTATTATTGGAACTTCCTCCCTGCAAGCGAGGAAATAGAAAAATAATGGCGATGACCACGATGATGGCCACAATCAATAATATTTTAGTTTGTTTCTTCATTGGGCTAATGAAAATGTCGAATGCTTCGAGATGTTTATTGAATAGTTTCCTTTCCTGGACTTTAAAGTAAGTCAATTAATAATGAACATCCCTCAATTTAAAATACAGGTGGTCAATGAAAACTTTTAATGGTCACTGACTTTGCTGATATAATTTAGCAAAAGTTTCGATTAAAAGGTTTTTAATCCAAATGATACATTAAGGATCGTGATAGCCTGTCCCGACGGAAGTCGGAAAGGGCCTAAACTGTAAGAAAATCAGTTAATATAGTGGAGTAGGCGTAGGTCGCTACAGGGCAGTTGGAACTAAAGTGTGGCGATTGATTTGGAGGCCATTTCGGGATTACATGAGGTACATCACTATTCCAAATATTGATACGGGTTAATGGTGTCCAAGAATTTTCTGACTTTAGGACTTGGAATGAATCGGTAGATGAGGTTTAGTCGGTAATTTCCCGTTATGAGGCTGTTGTTGAAATCGTCGTTTTTTGCTAACCTCACCTTGCTATAGACATAGTTGGCATTGACTGCCCAGCGCTTGGAATTATACCCCACACTGGCTTTGAGTAAGTAGTTGGCATTGACCGACCAATTGGTGGATTTTTCCAGTCCGTATTGATTGGTAAAACCCACACCGATATTTCCACTGGCAGCGCCCATCAAGAAGTAGTGTTTGGCGATGACCAGTGTATAAGCGTACCCGATGTTTGGCCCAAATTCCATAAAGAACAGTTTGTCAAAATCTCTGGACGGGTCGATCATGACGCTTTTTGGGATGAAGGAGCTGTCACCTTTTGCCAGCCCGCCGTATATTTCCGCCCCTACCAAGAGGGTTCCGGCGGATTTTTTCTGCCATTCTGTTTGCAGGAATGCCGCTTTATAGCTGAATTTTTCTCCGTTAAAAACGTATTTTACAGAAGCGCCGACCTCGCGAACCTTGATGTCTGGTCGATAATAATAATGCTGGCTTTCTTCCGCAAATTCACCTTCCGGCACCAAATGGTAACCATTGTACACCTGTAAGAAGCCATCGATGGCCCATTTGTCTGGATAAGCGTGCAGTTGGGCGTCGAGGTATTTGGTATCCCCCTTCCCTCTTTCGGGATTTAAAAAGCCAAATCCCAATGCAAGATTAAGGGTGAAAACATCATATGAAGCCCCCACTCCCATGTTTAAGGTGGAGTTTGGCCGATAGCGTAACAATGGGGCTTCTTTCAGGCGGTCCCGAATGTCAAGGCCTGTATATTTTCTGGAAAAGTACAGCCTGCCTGTCACCATATCGGTAAAGCGTTCAAAATACGTGGTGTCATTTTGAATTTGTGCAAACAGGTCGGTGCAGAAAAATATCCCTGTTATTGCAAGTATAAAGCCCCATTTTCGCATGAACATCATTTTTATCGGTGCAGTCCCCGGTCAAACCAAAGAAGCATTCGGTAAGTATATAAAAAATATGGGAGTTTATCGCTAAATGCTGCAGATCTCTCAGGGCAAACGCATTTAGGATTAATTTCCTGTAGGGCAGCTATCATCCGTGCCGCTGGCACTCCTTCTGGAGGCTGATGAGTGCTTAACGTCCTGCGGATGAATCCGCAGGTTACTAAATTTATCGTGCCGCTGGCACTTTACCGCAGTTTGTACATTAGGAATAGCAGCAACCTCTCCCGGCAAATACTGAAAGAGCACGAGCATCAGTTGGTCTAAAGGACGAATAATCCGCCGCACCTATCTGCCCAAGTGGGGAGAATGGTTTAGATAAGTTTATGTATATTCGTAACGCAACACTTAGCCTCGGAGAAACGAAGTATTCACTGTGAGTCCATTATTCGGCCTTTGGAGCATTCGGTTTTGGGACAGTTGATGGGGGCGTTAAGAAAATGAGTTAGCTCGGGCAGTGGACAAGCGAGATCCACTCATTTTTAGCCCATAGCAACTGGCACAAAATCAAATTAAGGCAAACGAATTCGTACTCATAAACCTGACCACTTAATGCGAAGAATGCTCCATGGCCTAGATTTTTTGCCTACTTTTTCATCAATGGAAAAAGTAGGAAAGTCCAATAAAGCATATAAAGCTAAATTCCATAGGAACGGCAGATATATTCAAACTGGAACACTTTTTTAAATGCGTTCGCCCTGGCAGATCTCTATGTTGGGATTTTGGATCAAGCAATATTTCTGGGTGGACGAATGTTGACATGGTCTTATGAAAGAAAATTTCATTCCGTTAAAACGATGGGCTTCCTCCATCCGCACGAATGGGTTTTAGCGGGAATTTGTGGTGAAAAGGGCGTGAAATGCAACTAAAACTGAAAACTTGGGACGGGAAATTTACCACGGGCTTCACCCATGGCTATGAACGTGTCACTCCTCTGGGCTAGCTTTCGAGTGTAATCTTTCAATGCTGGCCCAACATGCACTTGGTGCCTTTGGGACGTTGCGGCATTTTTATGTATCGGTGGTTTTGCCATTAAGTAAACTGGCAGCCCCCAACTTTTCCGCTTGATCCGGGATTTTTAACGGACGAAGAGCTGCATGTAAAAAAAGGTCAATGCGCCAGCCACCGTCCCAGAAACCAAAAAGGCCTTGACGAAAAATGATTTCACCTGACCGTGATATTTAAAGAAAGACAAGGTGGCTAGGGAATAAGCGGTAAATAGAAGAAGGGCACTGGCAACTGTTTGAATCATGGTATCCTTGCTTTTTAGAATTTGATGCAAGGACGACAATTTTATCCGGTACAAAGATTATCCAGTTTTAAGTTTTTGTTAATATTCAGGAAATCAATACTTTCCTTAGCGGATTTGTGGATGGGGGATAGGTTCAACTAATCCATCCTTAAAACGGTGATGAGTTAAAAACTCAAACTTTAACTGGACCCGCAGCCCGGCTGTCGTAACAACTGACCAATTGTAAATCTATGTTCATTCTTATTACTTCACTAGTTTCGCACCATCCCTATTACTTTTCTAATTCCGCATTTGAAATGCGAACTGCTGGTAGAGGCATTTGTCATGCCTCTACCAGCAGTGAAGTCCCCAGAAACATGGCTGATCCTTGATCATCAAAAATGCCATCCTTGTTTCGGTAAGGATGGCATTGATATTTTTGTTTCATTTTAATAAAATGGAGGTTGATAAAAAATAATTATTAAAATAACCTCCAACTCAATTACACACACTAAAAGTCGGTAGTAGAAAAAGTTGCTTAATCACCCGTGACAAATGTAATAATTTTTTTTGATATACCGCAAAATTTATTTCTATAAATTATCGGATTTAATACTGGAATAATGACAAAAGTTATATTTGTTAAGTGTTTTTTTAATAAAAAAAGATGTATTGACCAATAGGAGGTAATTAGCGAGGGTTGTGAGGATTCTGAAAAGTTCTGTTAATTCTTATTTCCAAAGTATTGATTTTTTGGGAATGAGGGGCTATTCATAAGCATTCCTACAAGTCTTGGGTTGAAATCATTTAAAGTTAAATAGGTGGACAGAGCAAGGTGCCGATCAGGTGACTATTGGTTTTTCTGATGGTACGGTTGTAGTGGGAGACCATGGGCTTGAATTGAATTTGGTTGGTTTATTTTAGTAGGAGGAGATCTATCTGATTTTCCATATTATTATTTTTAAGGAATGCTTACCGACTCCTTTGGTAGGAATATAGATAATCCGATGATATATTGTTTATTGTAAGTAAAGAAATGAATTAGCTTTTTATATTTGACTTTTGAATGAAACTTTGAAAAAACTACCACCCATGCATGCATCGGAACAGGAAAATCTGGTAAGTATCGTTATCCCGTGTTATAACCAAGGTAAATACCTAAGGGAAACGGTGCTTTCAGTACTTGGCTCCACCTATCACCCCTTTGAAGTGATTATCGTAAACGATGGGTCAAAAGACGATTCTCTTCAGATCGCAGGAGCATTGGCGAAGGAATTTCCTGAAGTAAGGGTTATTGACCAAGAAAACGGAGGTGTTTCCAAGGCTAGAAATACAGGCATAGAAGATGCAAATGGCAGTATCATACTTCCGCTGGACGGTGATGATCTTATTTCAAAAGAATACATCGAGGCTGCAGTCAAGGTCCTGAAAGCCCAGCCAGCCGTAAAAGTGGTCTATAGCCAAGGAGTGAAGTTTGATGAAGCGGGTCAGAAAAGCTGGAATCTAAAGCCTTTCAGTAGGCACCAGTTGGCGCTGGACAACATGATTTTTTGCTCGGCCTTGTTCAGGAAAGTAGATTGGCGAAAGGCAGGGAAATATTCAGAAGAAATGCGTTTTATGGGCCGGGAAGACTGGGAATTTTGGATCAAAATGCTCAAGGACGGCGGGGAAGTGGTTCAGCTGCCTTTCACAGGATTTTATTATCGACTTACACCCAATAGTAAGCGAAAGAAAACATCCAGTGCAGCAATAAAGAGAGAGCGAATCGCTTTTCTAAACTCAAGGCACGCAGCGTATTTTTCAAGGGAGCTTAATGGTCCCCTACGTTTTCGGCGGTCTTGGTCCAGGCCCTACAATACCATGCTGAAATGGTTAGGTATGCTTTAGATCTTATCCATTCCTTTCCAGAATTTCAGGAAATAATATTTTAATGGGTTTTTGTATTTGAGTTGCTTCCAGGGACGGCTGCCGTGGGGCTTGTGAAGTACTGGCACGTCCATCAGCACATAATTGCTATGGCCCAGTTCAATGGCTTTTTTGGAGATAAACGTATCGTACCAGTCTTTGGACTGATCCAGCTGCATAAAATCATAAGCCGCCAAAAATTCAGGACTGAACAGTGTACAGCAAAAGCTCAAACTCCTCTTCGTATCAATGACTTTTTCCGTGACATCCTTGAATTTCAGGTATGGGAAGTTGACTTTCCGGTCATAGCCTACCGTGATGGCTCCTACCAAGCCGGCATTTTGATGGCCGTCAAGGAAGCGGAGCATTTCTTCGATGGTGTTTTTCTCTACCGTCACATCGGATTCTACCACGAGCAGAGGAAGTTGCTTTTCTACTGCCTCCTTCTGGGCCATTTGGAGCACCAGTTTGTAGTTGGGAGAAGGAGTGTCCGTGACATCTTCCAAGTGCACCAATTCGTAACCGATCTTTGGGGCGTTTTTGTCCAGGGCGGCTTTGGTTTCTGCCGAACTGAAATCATTGAAAATTTTATGGATGACCGGGACAGATGATGCCTTGATGGCTTGAGCTGTTTCCAGGGTGGTCTCGATCGAGTTTTTGACAGGTGTGATTACAAGTGCTTTGGCCATAACAGCGGCAAGATACAAAAAAATGATGGACTCATCACGGCAAAAAAACGAGGCTGTCTCATCATTGAACCATCCGTCATCACGATTCCGATATCCATCGGCATTGCCATGACGAGGATTTATGAGACAGCCTCGGGTTACCTTTTTATCAGCTAAGTTTAGCTACTGCTTCTTTGATACGTTTCAGGGCTTCTTTCAGCTCTTCTTCGGAAGCGGCATAGGAAAGCCTCACGCAGTTGGGAGCCCCAAAAGCAGCACCTGTCACGACAGAGACGTGTGCCGTGTTCAGGATATACAGACAGAAATCATCTGCATTTTCGATCTTGATCTCCCCGGCAGCCTTGCCAAAGAAGGCTGTCACATCAGGGAAGAAATAAAAAGCTCCTTCCGGTACGTGTGTCTTGATGCCGGGAATGTCCCTAAGTAGCTCTAGCACAAGCTCCCTTCTTTTCTTGTAGGCTTTTTCCATTTCTACAGAAGGCGTCTGGTCACCGGTGATGGCTGCCAAAGCGGCGCGCTGGGCGATGCCCGTGCCACCAGAAGTGAATTGACCTTGGATTTTTTCACAAGCCTTGGCGATGAAAAGCGGGGCGCAGATGTAGCCCACTCTCCAACCGGTCATGGCATATCCCTTAGAAAAGCCATTGACGGTGATGGTCCTGTCAAACATTCCGGGAAGTGCCGCCATGCTGGCATGCTGGCCGGTATAGTTGATCAGTTCGTAAATCTCATCAGCTACGACATAGATGTCCTTGTGTTTTTTGATCACTTCAGCAATGGCTTGGAGTTCATCCTTGCTGAATACAGATCCGGTAGGATTACAAGGAGAGGAATAGATGACCGCCTTGGTCTTGTCCGTGATGGCCTCTTCCAGTTGCTCAGCCGATGCTTTGAAGTTGTTTTCAAGGGTCCCTTCGATGAGGACCGGCACACCACCTGCCAGCTTGATGATTTCTGCATAACTTACCCAGTATGGAGAGAAGATCACCACTTCATCACCTTCATTGAGCAGGCACATGAAAATGTTCGCAATGGAATGTTTGGCGCCAGTAGAAAGAACGATGTTTTCCGCTTTGGCTTCAGTGATTTTATTTTGGGTTTGTAGCTTTTGGGCAATGGCTTCCCTCAAGTCTTGATAGCCTGCTACGGGAGAATACGAGAAATATTTCCCCTCATCTATGGCAGCCTTGGCCGCATCCTGGATGTGCTGGGGAGTCTTGAAATCAGGCTCTCCCAGACTCAAACTGATGATATCGATTCCCTGGCCTTTGAGCTCTCTTGCTTTTTTGGCCATCGCCAGCGTAGCTGACTCTTCCATATTGTTAATACGGTCTGATAAAATACTGCTCATTTGCTTTATAATTGTTTTTATATGGTCAGTTTATTGTTACCTTTATTTTTCTTTTCCGCCCAAGATGCAATCGAATCGATTGCTGACGTTTTAATAATTGGGCAAAATTAAGGATTATGCTTGTTAATTCTAAACCTTTCTTTTATTTAGAGCATAGAATCTTCCAATTAAAACGTTATCATTAAAAACAGTGCAGTGTTTAGCAAATGCTTGGCATGAAAAAATACCTCATTCTACTTCTTTTATTGGTCAAGGTCAGCATACTCAAGGGCCAGCGCTTTGACTCCTTGTCATCCGCATCGCCTGCCGCGGACTCTTCCGGTGTCGTGGAGAGCTCGCTACTTCCTACCACTGCGCCCATCCTTCTTTTTGACGATGAGAAACGCAAAGAAGAAAAGAAAAAGAAGCGGAAAAAACAGAAGAAAAACATCTACTATGGCGAGCGCACCCGCAAGGATTTTATCCGCGTGGAGACCAGGGGGAAGACCCAGTATCAGCTGTTTCACATCACCACCAGAAACAGAATGGTCAATCCCTATGTACGGGATGTGTATTGGTTGGATACCAAAAATGATGTGATCAGGACCAAGGGATTTAATCCCGAAGAAGGATATCTGCTGCACGGCCCTTATGAAAAACGTATCGATGATGCTGTGGTGGAGAAAGGGATGTTTTACTTTGGCACCAAGCATGAACGGTGGATGACTTTTGACCAAAAGAACATCCTGCTGAACAAGGGGCATTATTATGAAGGATGGCCAAAAGATTCCAGGGTTACCTATTACAATAAAGGCGAACAGCAAATTGAGAAAGTCATCCCTGTGGAATACGAACTTAAGGAAGGCAACTTTTACCACTTTTATGAAAATGGTCAGTTGGCCGTAATGGGTGAATACCATTATGGAGAAAAAGTGGGGCTATGGACAGAATACTGGAATACGGATGGCGGCAAGACCATTCGCAAGCGGGAGATCCAATACCAAGAGGAACCTTTTACCAAGAATTTCAGACCATATATAAAGGCGGAATGGAATGCAGATGGACAACTGATCTATCAGGCCGGGCGGTAGTGGGCAGATTAAAACTCGACATATGGGCAGGTGCTTTGGGAATAAAGCGCAAAGATCAATTTCACAAATGCTGGGTTGTGCCAGGCTCCGTTTTGCGGGGTCTCCGTCCCAGCACTGGTAAGTTTTGAGTCTCTGACTCAATAAAGCTGTTCCAGATTTGTACCCCTCCCTGTTGTTACCCTATTTAATATTGAAAACTTATATTAACCCGGTCAACACTAATCAGGGAAGTACACAATTCCACTGTGGACGTTGTCTTTGCCCTTTTATCCCGGATTATGCGTTGGGAATCGTAGTGAGAGCTGAAAGTGCAAGAAAATCAGTTAGTTTGGAGGCATTAGCGTAGCACCGCTACGGTTATACCGAAAACTAAAGTGAAACGACTGATTTTGTCCGCCGCGGCGGATCAGGTCGCAACAGATAGGCTAATGCATATTCCGGATTTATCTATAGTCTAATATCCGGCTAATTGCCGCGCTTTTTACCGTTTGCCTCCCTTTTTCTTCATCTGATTACGGTTTCTTTTGGCCTTGCTGTTTTTGTTGCCACGAACCTTTTTCTTGTCGGGATTATAGTGGGGATTAGTATTCGCACGGGCCTTTTTCTCATGAAAGGCTCCCTTGAAGGTAGGGTCAGCTTTTTGCCGTTGCTTGTCGATCTCCCGGTCGTAGGCCTGCTTTTCGGCAAAGGGCGTGTCGGCAATGCGCACCTCCTTGGGAATGGGCTCCTCGGGCACCTCCATTCGGATAATCTCCTCGATCCGCCCAAAATGATATTCCTCTGCAGGGTTGATAAAGGTAAAGGCAGCACCTTCCTGCTCTGCCCGGCCGGTACGTCCCACACGGTGAACATAGTCCTCATAGATCAGCGGCACGTCAAAATTGACTACATGGCTGACCATGCTGATATCCAGCCCCCTGGCCGCCACATCCGTCGCCACGAGGATCCTCACATTTCCTGACTTAAAGTCATCCACGGAATTGATTCGGGTATTTTGTCCCTTATTGGCATGGATCACACGGATTTCACCGTGCTTTCTACGTTCAAGGTATTGGTAAACCGCTTCGGCATTTTTTCGGGATTTGGCAAAAACGATCACCCGATTGATTTCTCCGTCCTGCAGCAAATGATCCAGTAGGGTGATCTTGGTCTTGAGATTGGGCACGAAATACTTGGTCTGTGCCACCGTATCGGCTGTAGTCGCTTGCAATGCAATCTCGATCCGCTCAGGAAACTCCAAAAATTCGTGTGAAATACGCTCTACCCTTTCCGAGAACGTCGCCGAAAAAAGCATGTTTTGCCGCTTCACGGGAATCACTTCCAAAATTGATCGGAGCTGCGGCATAAATCCCATATCCATCATTTTATCCGCCTCGTCCATCACCATGGTTTTGATATTACGGACAAAGAGCTCGCCTTTACTATAAATGTCCATAAACCGACCTGGTGTGGCGATGATAATATCCACTCCTTCGCGGATCTTTTCGATCTGTGGCGTCGGCCCTATGCCTCCATACAGGCACACATAACGGAGGTCAGTATATTTGCCGAGATCAAGGATCGCCTGCTCTATCTGAATCACCAACTCACGTGTCGGAGCCAGGATCAAGGCCCGAGCATGGTCGCCCTGCGCATATTTTGTTTTCATCAATAGTGGCAACACATAGGCGGCGGTCTTTCCGGTCCCGGTCTGGGCGATGCCCAAAATGTCCTGGCCTGCCAATGCGAGCGGGATGGTCTTTTCCTGAATAGGGGTAGGCTTGGTATAGCCAGCCTCTTTCACCGCTTCCAAAAGCTGCTTGTTCAGTTTAAAATTTTCGAAAGACTGCGGGCTATCGGACATGATTTATTAATTTTAGCTTCAAATTGATTTAGGATATTTTCTACTCCTGCAAATTCCAATATAATAAGATATGAAGAAGCGTATATTGATCACTGATGCAAATATAGTAAATGAAGGTAAGATTATCCGAGGGGATGTTTATATACAGGAAGGATTGATCTTCGCTGCCGGTGGAAACCTGAAGGATTTTCAGAAAGAAGCGGACATTACCATAGATGCAAAAGGGAAATATTTGCTTCCCGGGCTGATCGATGACCAGGTTCATTTCCGTGAGCCAGGCCTCACCCACAAAGCCGAAATCTACACTGAAGCCAAAGCTGCCGTCGCCGGCGGTGTCACCACCTTTATGGAAATGCCCAACACCGTTCCCCAAGCGACGACGTTGGAGCTTTTAGAGGAAAAATATAAAATAGCTTCCGAAAAGTCACTGGCCAATTACTCGTTTTATCTCGGTGCCACCAACGATAACTTGGACGAACTCCTAAAAGCCGATCCCAGCACTATCTGCGGCATCAAGGTATTCCAAGGCTCCTCCACAGGCAATATGCTGGTGGACAATCAAGAAACCTTGGAAGGGATCTTCGAAAAATGTGAGATGCTCATCGCTACACATAGCGAAAATGATGACATCATCAAGGCCAACCTGGAAAAATACAAGGCGGAATACGGTGACGACATCCCGATAAAATACCACCCAAAAATCCGATCGGCAGAGGCATGCTATGATGCTTCCAAACGGGTAGTGGACCTGGCCAGAAAATATGGCACCAAGCTCCACATCCTTCATATCAGCACGGCTAAGGAAGTCATGCTATTTGACAATACCCTGCCGCTGGAGGAAAAGCGCATTACTGCAGAAGCCTGTATTCACCATATGTGGTTTTCTGAAAAAGATTACGATAAAAAAGGAACCTTGATCAAGTGGAATCCGGCTGTAAAAACGGCCACAGACCGAGACGAGATCTTAAAAGGTGTATTGGATGACCACATTGACGTAATCGCTACAGACCACGCCCCTCACACCTTGAAAGAAAAGGAAAATCCTTACACCAAAGCCCCTTCCGGCGGCCCCTTGGTACAGCATAGCTTGGTAGCCCTTTTGGAAATGTACCATCAAGGAAAAATCACGCTGGAGCAAATCGTCCAAAAAGCCTGTCATAATGTCGCTATTTTGTTCGAAATTGACAAAAGAGGCTATATCCGGCCTGGATATCATGCCGATTTGGTCCTTGTGGACTTGGATGACCCTTGGGAGGTAAAAAAGGAAAACATCCTTTCCAAATGCGGATGGTCCCCATTTGAAGGACAAGTATTCCAATCAAAAGTAACCCATACACTCGTTTCCGGACACATTGCGTACGAAAACGAGGCATTTGATGAAGCACAAAAAGGAGAACGACTTAAATTTTCCAGAAAATAATTAGCCATAGCTATTGTTTGAAAAAAAAGCGTGTATTACCTTTGCAGTCCATTCAGGGATAAGACCTGAATATACCTATAAATATGGTGGTTGTAGCTCAGCTGGTTAGAGCGCTGGTTTGTGGCACCAGAGGTCGTCGGTTCGAACCCGATCTTCCACCCGAAAACCCCTCATTATGAGGGGTTTTTCTTTTTTTATAAAGTACAAAGAACTATTTCGGCATGTTATTTGTCGGAAGAATGTATCATCAAAACAGTGCAGTAATGTTTACATTATTCAAACAACGACCTACCTTTCCAAAGGTAAAACCTGTAAATTTGAAAGATATTCAAATGTATATGGCGAAATTCGAAGAATCACTGAAGAACTTCGATGAGGTACAAAAAGAAAACATTAAATCAATTACCAGATAATAGTAAAAAGGTCACAATTTAGTGACCTTTATTTTTTCGTATTTTATTTTTCTTTTCGCAGTATTAGGGTATTTTTAGTAAACACTCTAAAACCACTTTTAACTGCAAAAATTCCATGAGCTACATCCATTTTGATAAGACAGAATTAATTAACTTAAATTATTCTCTCGAAAAAGAAACCATTCGATCCAATCGATCGGGATGCTACACCAGCACCACCATCATAGGATGTAACACCAGGAAATACCATGGACTGTTAGTGGCTCCTCAGCCACAAATCGACTCACAGCTTCATGTCTTATTGTCCACCATTCATGAAACGGTCATCCAACGCGGAGCCAGCTTTAACTTGGGCATCTGCAAGTACCCAGGCACTTATTCCCCCAGAGGGCATAAATACCTGGAGGATTACAGCTCCGAGCCTATCCCCAACCTTATATATAGGGTAGGAGGCGTAGTGCTTCAAAAAGAGATTATCCTAGACACCACCGCAGACAGAATGATGATCAAATATACCCTGCTGGACGCCCACTCTCCCACTACCTTACGGCTTAGTCCTTTTTTGGCCTTCCGGGGCTATCACAGCCTGTCCAAAGCCAACACCTATGTCAATAAAAAATCCAACAAGGTAAAAAACGGTCTTGAATTCAAACTGTACGAAGCATACTCCCCGCTATCCCTACAAATCTCGAAAAAAAATGATTTTATCGCCGTACCCGACTGGTATTATGATATCGAGTACATCCGGGAAAAGGAACGTGGCTATGATTTTTTGGAAGACCTATATGTACCAGGCTATTTTGAATTCCCCATTGAAAAAGGAGAATCGGTCATTTTTGCAGCAGGCCTCGAAGAAGCCGACCCTGAATCGCTGGCGGAGGCTTTTGACCGGGAACTCAAACGTAGAACCCCCAGAGACAATTTCGAAAACTGTCTTAAAAATGCTGCGGGACAGTTTATCAGCCGACGGGGTGACGAAACCCGGGTCATCGCAGGTTATCCTTGGTTTGGCTGGTGGGGCAGGGACACCTTGATCGCCCTGCCTGGGCTCACCCTGACACAAGGTGACTACAGCACATTTAAGGATGTCATGCGTACCCTCTCCAAGGACATCCAAGGAGCCATGTTCCCCAATATTGGCAGCGGAGGGCAATACAACATGAACACCCTGGACGCCCCCTTATGGTATTTTTGGGCTTGGCAGCAATATGAGAATCATACTGGCGACCGCAAAACCATCACCGATCAATATCTCCCAAAACTCAAAGGCATCATCGACGGGCTCATTGCCGGAAGTGACTTTAACATCAAAGTATTGGAAAATGGCCTGCTCTATGGAGGAAAGGAAGGCATTGCCCTTACCTGGATGGATGCCGTCACCACAGATGGCCCCGTCACCCCAAGGATCGGCTGCCCGGTAGAGATCAACGCACTCTGGTACAATGCACTCTGCTACTACCATGAGCTCACCAATGAAGGTTTTGCCAAAGAGCTTGCCGAAAAAGTAAAAACTTCATTTAACGGGGCCTTTTGGGACAAAAGCAAAGAATACCTTGCAGATGTTGTCGATGGCTCCCATACAGACTGGTCCGTCCGTCCCAATATGGTTTTTGCCACATCCTTGCCTTACAGCCCACTGGATGATGTCCAAAAAGCCGCGGTCTTGGAAACCGTGAAATCCCACCTCCTCACGCCTAGGGGATTGAGAACTCTCGCTCCGGGCAATCCTGCTTATAAAGGCTATTACCAAGGCAACCAATACCAGCGCGACAATGCCTATCACCAGGGAACAGTCTGGCCTTGGCTTCTTGGCCATTTCGTAGAAGGCTATTTAAAAATCCACGGCAAAGCCGGTAAAAACATCATCAAAAAACTGATCAAAGGCTTTGATGACACCATGTCCCAATACGGGGTGGGGTCCATTGCGGAAATATACGACGGCGACCCGCCACATCGTCCAAAAGGCGCCATTTCGCAAGCCTGGAGTGTCGGAGAGTTGCTCCGGATCATGCAATTAGTAAATCACTATTAAACGTCACTTTTTATGAAGGTATTAATGTTTGGATGGGAATTTCCACCGCACATCTCAGGTGGACTGGGAACGGCCTGCTATGGGCTATTGAAAGGCATGTCACATTTTGATCATGAAGTGGTTTTTGTCGTCCCAAAACTATATGGAGACGAAGATCCCCTGGCTGATTTTGTAAATGCCAGTGACGTAGAGATTGATTACAGGGAAAAGCGGTTTAAACAAATCTGGAAAAACCTCACTTATCTGGAGGTCAGCTCATTTCTGATCCCTTACTTGGGGCCAGAGGAATTTGCACGTTTTACCGACAAGGCATTGCATGACCGTACCGATGTGGACGAAAGCATTTTTGCCAATAAATTTTCATTCAGCGGAAAATACACCAAAGACCTGATCATGGAAGTCTCGCGCTACGCCCTCGTAGCGGGTCAAATTGCCAAAAACAAAGCACATGACATCATCCATGCACACGATTGGCTGTCTTTTCCTGCCGGCATTGCCGCAAAAAAAATCAGCGGAAAACCATTGGTAGTACATGTGCACGCCACCGAGTTTGACCGCTCAGGAGAGCATGTCAACCAACGCGTATATGATATCGAACGATCAGGGATGGAAATGGCCGATAAGATCATCGCGGTAAGCCATCTTACCAAAAAAACCATCATTACCCGGTATGGCATCCCTGAAGAAAAGGTCACGGTCATTCACAATGCCGTCCTTGACACCAGCATCATCACCAGTTCGGCCACCAAAAAAGTCCCGGAAAAAATAGTGACCTTTCTCGGCAGGATCACCTTCCAAAAAGGCCCGGAATACTTCATAGAGGCCGCCAATAAAGTCCTTAAAAAAGACGACAATGTGCGTTTTGTAATGGCCGGATCAGGCGATTTAATGAACCGGATGATCGACAGGGTAGCCGAATTGCGGATTGCAACCAAATTTCACTTCACTGGATTTCTTCGGGGTGGGGACGTGGACCAGATGTTTGCCATCAGCGATGTCTATGTGATGCCCTCCGTCTCGGAGCCGTTTGGCATCTCTCCCCTAGAAGCGGTACGCTACAATACCCCCGTGATCATCTCCAAACAATCGGGAGTCGCAGAAGTGCTTACCAATGCCCTGAAGATAGACTTTTGGGACATTGACGCCATGGCAGACGCCATCTTTGCCCTGCTCCACTACGGCGGCATCTCTACGATGTTCCGACAATGCGGAAGCGAAGAACTCAAAAAAATGAAATGGGAGCACGTCGCTGAAAAAATCTTCGCCCTTTATGATAAAACTCTAACCGTAACACATTCATGAGAACCATTTGTTTTTACTTCCAGGTACACCAGCCCTATCGGCTAAAGCCTTACCGATTCTTTGACATTGGCGAAGATCACCATTACTGGGATGATTTTGCCAACAAAAGCATTATGCGAAAAGTAGCCGAAAAATGCTACCTGCCCATGAATGCCCTCCTGCTGGAATTAATTGAAAAATACCATGGCCAATTTAAGGTCAGCTTTTCCTTGTCGGGGGTATTTATGGATCAGATGGAAGAGTATGCACCAGATGTGCTGGAGAGCTTCCAAAAACTCGTGGCCACCGGCCATGTAGAGCTGCTCAACGAAACCTACGCCCACGCACTTTCGGCATTGAAAAGCAAAGATGAATTTCACGACATGGTGCGCGCCCAACAGGAAAAAGTCAAAAAGCTCTTTAATGGATACACTCCTAAAGTATTTCGAAACACAGAATTGATCTATTCGGATGTTATAGGAGAAATGGTGGCCGAACTGGGCTATGAAGCGATCCTAACAGAAGGTGCCAAGCATATCCTCGGCTGGAAAAGTCCCAATTATGTGTATTGCAATGCCATCGAGCCTAAACTAAAGGTACTCCTGAAAAACTTCCGATTGAGTGATGATATCGCTTTCCGGTTTGGGGAAAAAGCCTGGGCGGACTGGCCACTTACCACGGATAAGTTTGTCAATTGGATCAATCAAATCCCCCAGGAAGAAGAGGTCATCAATTTGTTTATGGACTATGAGACCTTTGGTGAACACCAATGGGCAGAAAGTGGAATATTTGAGTTTATGCGCCACCTCCCGGATGCAGTACTCCACCAATCAAACTTCACCTTTTCTACACCATCAGCGGTAGTGGAAGAAGCCTCCCCAGTCGGTAAAATCCATGTGCCCGTGCCCATCTCCTGGGCAGACGAAGAGCGGGACCTTACCGCGTGGCTGGGCAATGACCTCCAAGACGAAGCTTTTGACCGACTCTATGACCTGGAACCAATGGTCAGGCAGTCCAAGGATCCACAAATCCAAAAGGACTGGAAATATCTCCAGACCAGTGACCACTTCTATTACATGTGTACCAAATTCTTCTCTGATGGAGACATTCACGCTTATTTTAGTCCTTACGAAAGTCCATACGAGGCGTTTATAAATTTCATGAATGTGCTGAGTGATTTTATGCTAAGGCTAAAAAAAGAGCAAAACGTATCCATTACGGAAAAATAAAAAAATCCCCGGCTCACTACCGGGGATTTTTATTAGCTTAAACTGCAACTGACTGCTTGATTACCATCACAGCAGCGCCTTGTCCCAGATCACACTTCCACATCTTCGACATTCTTAAAATAAACCTGCTTATCGGCATCCAAGTCCACCAATACGGCTGCATCATTTTTAATATAGCCGCTCAGGATCTGCTTGGAGAGCTCATTAAGCACTAATCGCTGCATGGTCCTTTTAAGTGGCCTCGCCCCAAACTGGGGATCAAAACCAACCTCTCCCAGATAATCCAGCACTTCTTTTGTGGCATCGATCTCAATACCGGACTCTGCGAGTCGGTGTTGGATTTCCTTCCACTGGATATCCACGATTTTCCGGGTAATTTCCCTATTTAACGGTTCAAACATGATCGTTTCATCTATCCTGTTCAGAAATTCCGGACGGACAGACTGCTTCAATAGCTCAAATACCTCTTTCTTGGTATCCTCCATCACCTGCTCCTTGTTCCAGTCCTCAATGGCAGCAAACTGCTCTTGGATCAACTGCGAACCGATATTGGTAGTGAGAATAATAATGGTGTTTTTAAAATTGGCCACCCGACCTTTATTATCTGTTAGCCTACCATCATCCAGCACTTGCAGCAAGATATTGAACACATCGGGATGGGCTTTTTCGATCTCATCCAACAGGATAACCGAATAGGGCTTTCTCCTGACGGCCTCGGTCAACTGCCCACCTTCATCATAGCCCACATAACCGGGAGGCGCTCCGACCAACCTACTGACAGCATGCCTTTCCTGGTACTCGGACATATCAATCCTCACCATGGCATTGTCATCATTGAAGAGGTATTCTGCCAAGGCCTTGGCCAATTCTGTCTTACCCACACCAGTGGTTCCCATGAAAATGAAGGATCCAATCGGCCGTTTAGGATCTTGCAGTCCTGCCCGGCTCCTACGCACGGCGTCGGAGAGCGCTGCAATGGCCTCTTGCTGACCAGCCACTCGTTTGCCTAGTTCATCCTCCAAGTGAAGGAGCTTTTCCCGCTCACTTTCGAGCATTCTGGACAAAGGAATTCCCGTCCACTTGGCCACCACGGCAGCCACATCCTCGGCATCCACTTCCTCCTTCAGCAAGGGCGAGCCCTCCTGCATTTCTTGCAGCTGCTGCTTAAATGACTCTAACTTTTGCTCACTTTCGCTGATTTTTCCATAACGGATCTCAGCTACCTTTCCAAAATCCCCTGCTCGTTCTGCTTGCTCTGCCTCTAGTTTAAACTTATCGATATTTTCCTTCTCACGCTGGATGCCCATAATTACAGCTTTTTCACTTTCCCATTTGGCTTTTACGGCTTGGCGCTTCTCGGACAATTCGGCAAGTTCTTTGCTCAGCACGGCTTCCTTGTCTTTGTTTTTCTCACGACGGATGGCTTCCCGCTCGATCTCCAGCTGCATGATCCGCCTGTTCAGCTCGTCCAGCTCCTGCGGAAGGGAGTCTATCTCCATTCGCAATTTGGCAGCGGCCTCGTCCATCAGGTCAATGGCCTTATCAGGCAAGAACCTGTCCGAAATGTACCGCTGCGAAAGCTCTACAGCCGAAATAACCGCATCATCCTTGATCCTCACTCCATGGTGAAGCTCATATTTATCCTTGATACCCCTTAAGATGGAAATGGCATCCGCAGCGTCCGGTTCATCCACCATTACTGCCTGAAACCTTCTTTCCAAGGCCTTATCTTTTTCGACGTACTTTTGATATTCCTTGAGTGTCGTCGCTCCAATGGCATGCAGCTCACCCCTCGCCAAAGCAGGCTTCAGCAAGTTAGCAGCATCCATGGCACCTTCTCCGCCACCACCGGCTCCGATCAAGGTGTGAATCTCATCGATAAATAAGATGATCTCCCCATCAGAATCGGTCACCTCCTTGATCACTGCCTTTAATCGCTCTTCAAATTCCCCCTTGTACTTGGCACCTGCCACCAGTAACCCCATGTCCAATGATATGAGGGTTTTGGACTTTAGGTTTTCCGGTACATCACCGCTAACGATCCGCTGTGCCAACCCTTCGACTATCGCAGTCTTACCTACACCCGGCTCACCCAGTAGGATGGGGTTGTTTTTGGTCCTTCTTGCCAAAATCTGCAACACCCTCCTGATCTCTTCATCGCGACCAATAACTGGATCAATTTTACCCTTCTTGGCCAATTCATTCAAGTTTTTGGAGTACTTCTCAAGAGACCTGTATTTTGCTTCTGCGTTTTGGTCAGTAACTTTATTCCCCTGTCTCAATTCTTTGATGGCTTCGATCAGCCCTTTTTCGGTTACACCTTGATCTTTGAGCAACTGGGCAGATTTATCACTACCGGAAAGAATTCCCAGCAGCAAATGCTCGACCGCCACAAATTCATCTCCAAAGGTCTTCAAATACCCTTTGGCTTTAGTCAAGGCCTGATTTCCTGCATTGGAAAGATACGGTTGCTGCCCGCTGACCTTTGGAAAGGATTGGATGATTTCTTCCAGTTTTTGGGAAACCAACTTCTTGTTGACGCCCAGCTTTTTGAAAACAAAATCAACCACACTTTCATCTTCAGAAAGGATGCCCTTTAGCACGTGAGCCGGCTCAATGGCCTGCTGCTGCTCAGCCATACAAAGCTCAGCGGCCTTTTGTATAGCCTCCTGCGATTTGATTGTAAATTGCTTAAAATCCATTTTATCTATTGCTTATTTTTTTCCAAATTTTCCATGAGCATCTTGCTCTGTCCTACTTTTATCAAATCCAGCACCAATCCAAAAAAAACGGGTTTTTCGGAAAAAATGTCCGAAAACAGCTGCTAAAAACCAATATTTAGGACTTTTTGACAGTAAAATTGCATCATCAAAGGATTACACCCCCCTCAATTGTCACTCACTAAATTTACTTGCCGCCTCCATTCCATTCCGAAACATTCCCTTTTCCTGGAATAAAAAATGGAAGCCACTAAGTCACCAAGACACTAAGGTACTTGCTGAAAAGACTATTGTTCCGACAGCTGTGCAGCGGAACTAGGAGCCATTGGTTTTTAATTAAACAGAACCCGCATGGCTTATTCCTTTGCAAGATAAATCTGGGCAAAGTGCCAGCGGCACGATAAATTTTGTAACCTGCAGCGCTCCTCAACCTCCCTAAGGAGTGCCATCGGCACGGATGAAAGCTATGCCTACACGAAAATTGTTTCCCTTTAATACACTAAATGCGTTTGCCCTGCCCTGACACCTCTCCACTGTTTTACAATCCCATAAATTCCCTACCTTTGCATTATGAAAACGGGTGAGAAAAAAGATATCAGGAAATTGAGCTTGGAAGAACTCCAAGACTTCTTCCTATCTGAAGGGGACAAAAAGTTCAGGGCCAACCAAGTATATGATTGGCTATGGAACAAGTCATTGAAGAATTTTGATGACATGACCAACATTTCCCTGTCCACCCGTGAAATGCTGAAGGCCAATTTCACCATCAATCATGTCAAGGTGGATCTGATGCAGCACTCTAATGACGGTACCATCAAAAATGCCGTCAAACTCTACGACAACAAAATAGTGGAGTCTGTGCTAATCCCAACTTCCAAGCGGATCACTGCCTGTGTTTCATCCCAAGTGGGCTGTAGCCTAGACTGTAATTTCTGTGCGACTGCCCGGCTGAAAAGAATGCGAAACCTGAACCCAGATGAAATCTATGACCAGGTCGTCGCCATCAAGGAAGAAGCGGAGAAATACTTCCAACGTCCCCTGACCAATATTGTCTTTATGGGAATGGGCGAGCCTTTGCTAAACTACACTAATGTCATCGACGCCATTGACAAGATCACCGCTCCAGAAGGACTTGGCATGGCACCGAGAAGGATCACGCTTTCCACGGTAGGGATTCCTAAGATCATCAAAAAAATGGCCGACGATGAAGTAAAATTCAACCTGGCCATCTCCCTCCACTCCGCTATCAACAGCACCAGAAGCCGCCTGATGCCCATCAATGACAAAAGTCCGGTAGAGGACCTGGCGGAAGCCTTAATTTACTGGTACCAGAAGACCCAACGCAAGGTCACTTATGAATATGTAATATGGGACGGCATCAACGACGATGAGGAACATGCCTTAGCCTTGGCAAAATTCTGCAAGCACATTCCTTCCAAGGTCAACATCATCCAGTACAATCCCATCGATGAAGGCGAGTTTCGGCAAGCTTCCCAAGAAGCGGTGGACATGTACGTGCGTATTCTCGAAAACAGAGGTATAGTCGCCAAAGTCAGAAAATCCAGGGGCCAGGACATCGATGCAGCATGCGGCCAACTTGCGAACAAAAATGAAGTCGCTGAAATATAATCTTTTAAACATTTAATTGTTAAAAAGCACAACCATCCCTTACTTTTCGTCGTTTGTCAGGGTGGAAATATCAATAAGGCTGATTCATGATTTTTATCACATTACGTCATTTGGCCTTGTTTTTGGATGTCACAAACTAAACTTTTATACAACTATGAAAAAACTATTATTATTAGGACTGTTTGCCATGACAGTTACTTTCGCACAGGCCCAAAGTGAGGGCGACATCAGACTGCAAATTGGTGGTGATTATGCATTTGACGCTGAAGATTTCGGGTTGAATTTCGGGGGAGAATACCTAATAACCGACCAAATTTCAGCTGCTCCGAACTTTACGATTTACTTTCCAGAAGGAGGAAATGCCAGTACCCTGAACATCGACGCTCGGTATTATTTTACCAGAGATCTCCTCCAATGGTATGGCCTTTTAGGTTTTACCAATAACTGGTACTCAGCAGAATTCATGGGGGTAAAGGCAACAAGCAGTACTGCTGGTGCCAATATCGGTGCCGGTGGTGTCCTGAAATTTACGGATAACCTGGCATTTAATCCTGAATTAAAATACCAGGCCATGAACGGCGGCCAAGCGGTATTCCGCTTTGGCTTGGTTTATTTCTTGCCATAAAACAACCTCAGCCCATATGGCAAAATCAAAGCATTTATAAACAAAAGGCTCCGGTGCTACAACCGGAGCCTTTTGTTTTACTCCTGCTTCCAATCATCAAGGGCATCTTTTACCGATCCGAACTTTAGCAACCTCTCCTTGGCTTGCTCTTCTTCCAATCCGGTGGCATCCATGATCATCCGCGTACCGCGCTCCACCAGTTTTTGGTTAGACAATTGCATATTGACCATCTTATTGCCCTTCACTTTTCCGAGCTTGATCATTACGGATGTAGAGATCATATTGAGCACCAACTTCTGTGCCGTACCTGATTTCATACGAGTACTGCCCGTCACAAACTCCGGCCCCACGATCACTTCCACAGGATATTCGGCGGCTTTGGCCAGTGGCGATCCTTCATTACAGGTAATGCACCCAGTAAGCAATCCGTTTTCCCTTGCAGTCCTTACCCCACCGATCACATATGGCGTGGTACCTGATGCAGCGATGCCGATTACCGTATCCAAATCCTTCACTCCATTGGCCTTTAAGTCTTGCCAAGACTGGTCGGGATCATCCTCCGCCTTCTCTACTGACTTCCTAATAGCTGTATCCCCACCAGCAATGAGTCCAATCACCATATCATGTGAGACCCCGTAAGTAGGAGGACATTCGGAGGCATCCAGGATCCCCAACCGGCCACTCGTACCGGCACCGATATAAAACAACCGACCACCCTTGGCCATGCGCTCCACTATTCTTTCAATTAAATCCTCAATCGCTGGCAAGGATTTTTCTACCGCCAAAGGAACGGTTTGATCTTCCTTGTTCATATTGGAAATGAGCTCAGCAACACTCATTTCTTCCAGATTGTCGTAATTCGAACTGCTTTCTGTTGTCTTCATAGGTTTTCTTTATGGTATAATGTCAATCCCGCAATAGGACTTTCCAAGACTAAATGAACATGAATCTGCATATCAGCTGCGGCTTTTCTTAGAATGTCGCTATTATAAAACGCCACAGACCCTACGAAGCTTACCTTTTTTTTATGGTAATTTTCATACCTGATCACATGCTTCTTAAAGAAATCCTGAAAAGCATTATAATACAGCAGGTAACAGTATGGATTGGAAATATGTTCTGTGATAAACCGGCAGAAACTTGCCATATACCTTCCCGGAAATGGCTTCCTGTAAACGTTATCTTGTATCACCTGCGCTGTGAGCTGAAACCGTTCGGACACTTCACGCTTAAGCACATCTGGCATTTCATCATGAATAAAATCTTGCAGAAACTTCTTACCAATATAGGTACCGCCTCCTTCATCCCCTAATATAAAACCCGGTGAAGGCCTAGAGTCAATGATTTTTTCACCATTATAATCACAACTATTAGAACCGGTACCAAGAATACAGGCGATGCCTTCCTCATGTCCGCAGGTTGCCCGAGCCGCCGCCAAGAGATCATGGTCTATTTTTATAGTGGCATTTCCAAATAGATTGCCCAATGCAGTGGCCACTCCTTTTTTATTTTCGGGAGTGGAGCATCCTGCTCCATAATAATAAATAGCCACTACCTCTTCTTTGAGCTTCAATAAAAATTCATCATTCAGCTCTGTAGCCATTTCCTCGGGTGTCTGGTAATAGGGATTAAATCCCACTCCCCTGAATTGGCTGACGTTGCCGTCCCTGTCGATTCCTCGCCAGTCCGTCTTACTTGATCCACTGTCTGCTATTAATATCATTGATCTATCAATTGGCCAATCGGCTCAAATTTGTCAAATACATTGGCGGTATGCGGAGCATCTACCAGCTCATCGGTCAAGTCCTGCCCAGCCCAATGTTCATAATGTTTCCCATTCTTCCATAGCCTGGATCGGGACACATCATAAATTTTCCCTTTAAATGCCACCCAGATTTCAGGTTTGTCCTGACCATTTCTCAAGGCCAGTTGTTGTCTGCTATAAGCCTTCATGATCAGTATAACTTTAGCTGGGCATTGACCCACCTGTCGGGTACTTCACCTCTTTGGGCAGTTTGGTAATCCTGGTAGCTACAAGGAATGATGGTATCCCGCTCAAATTTCTCCTTCCCCGTCTGAGGCACTTCCATCCACCATTTTGCACTTAGTTTGCTCTTGTAGAAAACGATCGTAGATGGCTTAGAATCCAGCGAAACGGTGTATTTGGTATAATCATTACTCTTAAAAGACAAACTGTCCTTGCGGTGGTAAAATCCCTCGATAAAATACCACACCATCGTTGCCATCACGGAGGCTGTCTTATATCTGCGGTCATCATAGTGAGGTTGATAGCCATAAAGCCCCAAAGAGCTGAGCTTCTCATTCATACCTGCAAACCAACAAATCTGGCACGCTTCCTCCGCCGTAAGTCCAAATGGCTGTGCATCACAAGCCCCGGGAGCATCGGCTGATTGGACGGCGCAGATATCAAAGCTCAGCAGGTCGGCATTACGGATGAGTGGCTCTACCTCTTTGAAATTATCCCTCAATTGCCCCAGTCTCACATGATCAAAATACAATTTTTCCATGACATTAACCAGATCCCGGTCTGTCAAAAAGCTCTGGTAAGCCAGCTGTGTATAGTTAAACAAAAAATTAGGCTGATGCAGAATAATGTCCTGGGAGTGGACCTCAAACGGCCTGCCCTCATCATCCATATCGATCTTCGCATCAACTGTAAGCATGCTAACCAGTTTTTTCATTCCCTCATATGAGAGGTATTGGCCCATATCCAAATCATGGGTACCACCGATATAAATGGGAAGGATCTGCTTCTTCATCAGTTCTTCACCAACTGTCTTGATCCGAATATACGTTTCCTTGAGGTCAACACCACTGCGGAGATTGCCCAAATCAGCTATCTTGTAATGGGCCAAGCCGCGCTTAAGCTGATAAAGCCGTTTCCGTACTTCATGTGCCGCTTGGTCAACGGATTCCGTATCATCCGTCCCCCGCACTTCTTCCAGCCCAATGATGGCGATCTGTATTCCTTTTAGATCAGGAAACAGCTCCCCATGGAAATTGATATGTTTAAAAAAGGAGTTGTGCGCATATGCATGTTGCGTAATGGATTCTGGAACAGGGTCAAAGAATAGCTTAAGGTCCATAGATGATAGTTTAATGCCATCGGGCAGTAAAATGATAATTGCCCAACAATAAGGAAACCGTCCACGCTCAGAAAGCGGACTTGCCTTCAAAATTAAACAAAAAAGTCAAGGGGGAATTAAAAAAGGCCCTGCATTTGCAGAGCCTTTTATATTTAACCACCGAAGTCGTCAAATCTGATATTTTCTTTCGGAACGCCCATGTCGTCCAACAGCTTCAACACTGCCGAGTTCATCAATGGAGGTCCACAAAGGTAATACTCCACCTCATCTGGTTCAGGATGGTCCTTTAGGTAATTATCATATAATACCTGGTGGATAAAGCCCACATAGCCATCTCCTTCCTTATCCTCCAGATCCTTCTTAATCTTCCAGTTATCTTCCGGAAGTGGCTCAGACAGTCCGATATGGAACCTGAAGTTATCAAAATCATTTTCGATATCCCTGAAGTGAGGTACATAAAACAATTCTTTCTTCGATCTACCACCGTACCAGTAAGACACTTTTCGATTGGTCTTCTCAGTATGGAAAAGGTGGAAAATGTGCGATCTCAGCGGTGCCATTCCAGCTCCACCACCGATATAGATCATTTCTCTATCAGTAGGATTGATGTGGAATTCACCATAAGGTCCAGAAATCGTCACTTTATCTCCCGGCTTACGCGAGAATACATAAGAGGAACATACACCTGGATTCACATCCATCCACTTGTTATTAGCCCTGTCCCATGGAGGGGTAGCAATACGAATGGTCAGCATGATGATATTTCCCTCTGCTGGGTGATTGGCCATGGAGTATGCACGGAATAGCTCCTCATCATTCTTCATCACCAAATCCCACAGTCCAAACTTATCCCAATCACTCTGATACACATCTTCAGGGTGCTCTAACTCTGGGTGAGGGGCGATGTCAAAGTCCTTAAAGTTAACAGTAATCTCAGGAACATCGATCTGGATATATCCACCGGACTCAAAATCCAAGTTTTCCCCTTCCGGAAGTTTTACTTTAAATTCTTTGATGAATGTAGAAACGTTGTAGTTTGATACCACTTCACATTCCCACTTCTTGATACCGAAGATTTCTTCAGGAATGCGGATCTTCATATCCTGCTTCACCTTCACCTGACAGGAGAGCCTCACGTTGCTTTGCTGCTCAGCTCGGCTGAGGTGTCCTACTTCAGTTGGAAGCACTTCTCCTCCACCTTCTTCGACCGTACACTTGCACATGGCACATGTACCACCGCCACCGCAGGCTGAAGGAAGGAAGATCTTCTGTCCACCCAAGGTAGAGAGCAATGTGGACCCTGCAGAAGTCACCACAGGATTGGATTCGTCTCCATTGATGATAATGTTCACATCTCCTGTTGCTACCAGCTTAGACTGTGCAAACAGCAGAATAAAAACAAGTAGCAATATGATCAAAGTAAATGCTACAATTGACGTAATAATTACTGAACTCATTTAATAAAGCTTTTTCTAGTTCTCTTTCAGTATATAGTGTGCCTTTTAAGGGGCACACAAATATATTTATTATTCCCTAAAATTGTCGATAGATCGCGTAAATTTTAAAGATAATAGTCCACGTCCTGTTAATTTTTCAACAACCTCAGCAAGGTGGACAATCTGGATTTCAGCTGTCTTCTATCTACAATAAAATCCAAGAAGCCATGCTCCTGTACAAACTCCGCACTTTGGAAGCCTTTTGGGAGGTCTTTACCGATCGTCTCTCGGATTACACGCGGCCCTGCAAAACCAATCAAAGCGCCGGGCTCTGCGATATTAAAATCACCCAGCATGGCATAGGAAGCCGTCACCCCACCTGTAGTCGGATCTGTCAGCATGGAAATATACGGAATCTTCGCCTCTGCAAGTAGCGCTAACTTCGCAGAAGTCTTCGCCATTTGCATCAAGCTAAAGCCTGCTTCCATCATCCTGGCCCCACCGGACTTGGATATCATTAAAAATGGAATGTTGTTTTTCAGGGAATGATCTATGGCCCGGGCGATTTTCTCACCCACCACAGAGCCCATCGATCCACCGATAAACCCAAAATCCATACAGGCCACTACGATATCTTGGCCGTCCAGCTTGCCCACTGCAGACCTCACGGCATCTTTCAGGCCGGTCTTGCTAATGGTCGCTTCTATACGGGAAGTATAGGGCTTACTGTCCACAAAATCCAAGGGGTCACCTGAGATCATATTTTCATCTAGCTCTTGAAATTTATTGTTGTCAAACAATATTTCAAAATATTCCTTTGAGCCTATTTTTACATGATAATCATCATCCGGACAAACATAAGCGTTGCTTTTCAGCTCTCGGGTGTGAATGATATTTCCTTTGGGAGTTTTAAACCAGAGTCCATCTGGTGTATCCTTTTTCTCCTTTGTTGAGGTCTTTATACCTGCGTCTTTTCTCTTAAACCAAGCCATATGTTGAAGTTTTAAGGCTGAAAATATCTTTTCAGGACTACAAATTTATAGGTAATATCCGGTAAATAAAATGAAATATAGCTTTCTCCTTAGCCGAACCTGAATTAGGTACTTTTTACTTCATCTGCTTGACGCAATAAAACACGTGATTTTGGTAGGGATTTCGGATATTTTTCCTGAATATAGGTAATCATTTTTTCCCTTACCAGACAGCGTAAATCAAAGGCCGAGGGGCTGTCTTTGGCACTCATCAGGCAACGCAACTCCACCGTACTTTCTTTCACATCAGTCACTTGCAGCACCTGTACTTTCCTGTCCCACAGGTCCGTGCTTTCCAAAATTTCCTTAAGCTTGGCCTTTAAATCTGACACCGGAATCGTATGATCCACATATAAAAACACCGTGCCCCAAATATCGGCTGTGTTCCTTGTCCAATTCTGAAAGGGCTTCTCCAAAAAATAATTGATTGGCAACACCAACCTGCGCTGGTCCCAAACACAAACCACGACATAAGTAAAATTAATCTCTTCGATTTTGCCCCATTCGCCTTCCACGACGACCACATCGTCTATCCGGATCGGCTGGGTAAAGGCAATCTGAAAACCTGCCAGAAAATTGGCTATGGACTTTTGTGCAGCCAAACCTATAATGATACCTGCCACTCCTGCCGAAGTAAGCAGGCCCTGCCCAAACTTCTTGGCCTCATCAAAATGCATCATTATGGCGGAAAAGGCCACAATAAAAATCACCGCAACCAGAATCTTCTGAATAAACGTCACCTGTGTGTACAAGCTCCTCTCTCTTAGGTTATCCAACTTGGCATAGGAATGTCCATCCAAAAAAACATATTTCAACAATTTGATCATAGAGACCAAGATCCAGGCAAGGTTGATTATAAATAGGATCTGAAACACCTTAAATTGGCTAAAATATGCCCATCCTTCTGGAGAAATATATGGTTCAAAAAGTGGAAAAAGAACAAAAAACAAACCCCATTTTATGGAATTGCTCATTTCGGCCACTGCTTTTTCCCCTGGTCGTGAACTTGGCTTGTAGAATATTTTCACCAGTGGCTTGAAGCCAAACCCTAATAATAAATGCGTCCCCACAAGCAACGCTAATCCAAACAGAATATAATATAGCTTGTCATTCATTTTTCAATGCTTTTGGTACGAAATGAATAGGCAAGGTCATTGGGTTTGGCTCAAAATGTCTGGTTGGCCATACTGTTAATCAACTGCTTTCGACTTAAAGAAGCTTCCCAAGTCAAAATAGTTTAATTACATTTGTCAGTTAATAGACATATCAAAAAGATAGACCGTAAACCGACATTCTTTCCACATAATATACAGACTACCAACCATAAATCCAAAGCTACATGACCCTCGCCCCGCTATTGCTCATCGCTGCTATCACGCTCATCGCGGCATATTTCATTTACGGGAAGTTTGTTTTCAAGAAATTCGACATCCGGAATGACCGGGTCACTCCTTCCCATAAATTCCAAGATGGAGTGGATTATGAACCCAGCAGACCAATTGTGGTACTTGGTCATCACTTCGCTTCGATCGCCGGTGCAGGACCTATCGTGGGACCGATCATTGCGGTGACCTTTGGGTGGATTCCCGCGGTGATCTGGATTTTGGTTGGAGGAATTTTCTTTGGTGCCGTACATGACCTGGGGAGTATGGTCGCTTCTTTGCGCAGTGAAGGAAAATCCATCGGTACGATTATCAAAAATAACATTGGACAAAGTGGAAAGCAGCTCTTTATGCTGTTTAGTTTTTCGACCCTGATTCTGGTGATAGCCGTTTTTGCGGACATTATTGCCAAAACCTTTATCAATAATCCCGGAGTGGCTTCAGCATCGATACTTTTCATCTTGCTGGCTGTCGCCTTCGGACTGGTAAATAAATCCGTCGCCCACCGCAAAAGCCTCTTTCTACTTACCTCAGTAATCGGAGTGGGACTGATGTATTATTTCGTGTACCTGGGGATGCAACTTCCTTTTGAACTCGATTACCAAATATGGCTTTATGTGCTCCTGGCCTATGCTTTTGTTGCTTCGGTGACTCCCGTATCCTTACTGCTGCAGCCACGTGATTATTTAAACAGCTTTCTTCTTTACGGCCTAATCATCTTTGCCGTACTGGGAATCCTTTTTGCCAATCCGGAAATAAAAATGGACAATCAAGTCCACGTCACTTCCGATAACCTTGGCTACCTGTTTCCTGTCCTGTTTGTGACCATTGCCTGTGGTGCCATCAGCGGGTTTCACAGCTTGGTGGCCTCGGGAACCACTTCTAAACAAATCGACAAAGAAGGAGATGCTAAAATTGTAGGCTTTGGGGGCATGCTTATCGAATCATTCCTGGCGATCATTTCTGTAGGTGCGGTGATCGTTCTGAGTAGAGAAGAATATGCCATGACCCTCACGGCCAAAGGTCCCGTCACCATGTTTTCTGATGGACTGGGGGCAATGATGGCCACCCTGGGAATTCCAGAGGAACTTGCGGTGAGTTTTGTAGCTCTTACGGTATCCGCCTTTGCCCTGACTACGCTGGACACGTGTACCCGCTTGGCACGGTTTACCTTTCAGGAGTATTTTGAAGGAGCGCAAGGGCCTGTTGGCAAAACTTTTTCCTCCAATAGATACATCAGTACGAGTATTGTCGTTATCCTCTCCATATTGCTTATCAGCTCTGGCGGATTCACGACGCTTTGGCCGATTTTTGGCTCTGCCAACCAATTGCTAGCAGCCTTGGCTTTGCTGGCGGTGGCAGTTTGGCTGATCAAAAAGAAAGTAAATGCAACCTTCGTCATCATCCCTATGTTTTTTATGTTCACCGTGACATTGACATCACTAGGAATATTTGCTTGGAAAAATTTCCAGGACAAGGCCTATATCTTATCCATCATAGCAGGTGGTCTGTTCATACTCTCCCTCGTGCTGATCATATTGGCCAAAAAAAGCTTGTCCGCCTATTCTCATTTACCACAAACCCAAAACTGACCTCTCCAGCGATGTGCATTTTGGCTTGGACTTTGCATTGCTTGAGTTTTGTTATTATTTTAAACGAAATAATATACATTCAAAATGCATTTTAATACTTTCAAAAGGCAAAAGCTGTCGCAATACACTTGGGTTTACATTTTGGCATTGGGGCTGATAATCACTTCCTGTTTTAAGGACAACGAGGTAGATGAACGTGTACAAAGCATCAGGGCAGCTAAAAGGGCTCCAGGGGTCTCGGCACATGAGATCCTATCCTCAGACACCTACAAAAGTATTAAGGTGGAAATTCACCATATGGAGGGATATCCCCTCAGTTCCTCCACGGCTTCCACTGTCATCAATTGGCTGGAAGGCTTGGTAAACAAACCCACCGGTATTCAGCTGGTCACCAAAGCCATTCCCGCAAAAGGAAAAGAAAAATACAGTGTCCAAGACGTTCGCGACATCGAAGACGAAAACAGAACGGCCTACAGCATTGGAGAGGAGCTTGGCCTTTATATCTTGATCGTAGATGGCTACTTCGAGAAAGATACTGAAACAGAAGCCAGTTTAGGCTTTGCCCATCGGAATACTTCAATTGTCCTGTTGGGTAAGCGGATGGAAGAAAACTCCAACCGCTTTGGCAAACCGGACAAAGACCGACTTGAAATCACTGTTTTGGAGCACGAACTGGGGCATCTGTTGGGACTGGTAAACCTCGGCACTGAAATGACCAGTGACCATGAAGACCATGAAAACACCGGCCATTGTGACAATGAAGAATGCCTGATGTACTGGGCGGTGGAAACCAACAACATCTTTAACACCCTAAATCAGCCCATTCCTACGCTGGATGAAAACTGTCGAAATGACCTTAAGGCAAATGGCGGTCGATAACGACCAAAAATTACCATTGACCAAGAAAATTGGCGCCCAGTTAAAAGGACTGAACACAGATCTGCATTGCCCTAAGCATCCTACCTGTGTTTATCATCATTCCTCCGTGACGAAATAGAACCCACAGGCTGTTAGAAATATATTTAGCGAATCAAGCAATGTTGCTGGGAGCGATCAATTTCTTTGGATATCGAAACTAGGATAGCCACCAAGACGCTAAGGCACAAAGCAATAACCTCAGTTCGATTATAAAATCGTCACTGCGAGGCTTAGAGGGAGATATGAGGGGCAGAAGCCGTGGCAGTCTCAGTATTTCGGGATTGCCACACCCTTTTCCAACCCACATCCTCCTCAAAAGGGTTCGCAAGGACGCTTTTAATACAAAAATTAAGTCGAGCTCAGGTCAATAATAAATTCCTTTATTTCCAGTTCAGCATCCACTTGGTGCACTTTGGACGTTGTGGCATGTTTATTTATGCGTGGTTTCAATGCCGTTTGGTTAAGGGGATTTCCCTATTTTCACCTGCTAGGAGTTTCTTTTCTATTTGACTTTAACCCGTTTTATGCATTAGGAATCGTTATGAGAGCTGAAACTACAAGAAAATCAGGCTGTTTGGAGATTGAATCATAGCATCGCTATGGTGAGATCGAAAACAGCAGCGAAGCGACTGATTTTGAAGTAGTTTCAGCTCGCAATAGATAGGCTAATGCATAATGCGGGTTTAACTGTATGACTTTGGCCATTTTGGTGGATTTTATCCTTTTCCTTTTTTCCATTGATGAAAAAAGAAAGAAAAAAATCCAGGCCGGTGGTATGCCTTTTAAAATGGAACATGGATTTACCCTGCGACCGAGATCCGGCACCCATTTTAATTTCCAGCCGATGGCTACGACCTAAAAGTGAGTGGGTCTCGCTGTTCCACGACGCGAGCCAACTCACTTTCTAACGGCCTCCACCATCGGCTGGAAAACAGGCATACCAAGGGCCGTAATTAGGAAGCGATACCTTTTTTGGCTCAGGGGGGCTTATCGTTCCGGCTCAACTTGGTTACTTAAGAAAATATACCACTACATGGAATAATGATGATAATTTATCCATAAGAAACTTATTAACCGGATCCGCCTTGCAGGTATTGGGCGTTAAGAAATTAAAAAGCGGGCGGGCAAAAAGGCAGGCTTGTTTGACGAAATGCTGCCCAAAAAGAATGTTGGCAGCTAGAAAAGGAGGAGTTTGCCTTCATGAGGGAAGATTTTAATTTTAGGCCAATAGATGCACACCTGTGCGCCGTGGCGTAGCGGCGGGGTTTTTTGGTCACTTTTTTGACCTGCAGCAAAAAAGTGACAAAGGTAAAGAGATGAAAACCACCCAAGAATTTAGATAGAAAAATAACTGCCCAAAGAAAAAATATAGAACCCATATTTTCCAGATACGCACTAGCTAAACGGCATTGCGCGTGGTTTTACCATTAGGTAAAACTGGCAGCCATCAACTTTTCCACCTGATCCAATTTCTCGCCATTAACATAAGGATAAACACGAAAAAAGGAGCCCTATACGAGCTCCTTTATAACTATTGAAATTTGGTGAATCCTAAATCAATCTTTCACCTCTTCATAATCGACGTATTCACCGCCTTTGATATCCTTACTTCTTCTTTCATCATAAGACTTCGGCACGTAGTCCACATGAATGTCTCCATTATCGTTGGCCCTTCGTTGTGCTTGCTCCTGTTCTTTAGCAGCTTGATTTACCTGCTGGGCAAATCGTGCTAACTTGGATCTTAGAAAATAACGAACCAGTTGCCCAAGCAACCATCCAACGCCAAGAACTATTAAAAGGAATTTAATCAAAACGATGTAATTTTTGTTGTCAATTATCTACTTAGATATAGGTTTCTCTCTGAGTAGATCTTCAAGAAGTAATCATCCATCAAATCATCAATGAAGTAAATCGCCTCTCCGGTGGATTTCATCTCAGGTCCCAACTCTTTATTCACGTTAGGGAATTTATGGAAAGAGAAAACCGGCTCTTTGATAGCATAACCTTTTTTGTAAGGTTTAAATTCAAAGTCGGTCACTTTATTTTCTCCCAACATCACTTTTACGGCATAATTCACATAAGGTTCTTTATAAGCCTTACAAATAAACGGTACCGTTCTGGATGCACGCGGATTGGCCTCGATCACATAGACTTTGTCGTCCTTCACCGCAAACTGAATATTGATCAGTCCTTTGGTCTTGAGTGCCAGGGCAATTTTTTCGGTAAAGGTTTCGATTTGCCGTACCACCAAGTCTCCCAGATTATATGGAGGCAATACAGCATATGAATCTCCGGAGTGGATCCCCGCTGGCTCAATGTGCTGCATGATACCGATGATATACACATTTTCCCCATCGCAGATGGCATCTGCCTCTGCCTCAATGGCTCCCTCAAGGAAGTGATCCAGCAGGATTTCATTGTCAGGAATATCCTTCAGTACTTCCACTACGTGCTGCTCGAGTTCTTTCTCGTTGATGACAATCTTCATCCCTTGTCCACCAAGAACGTAAGAAGGCCTCACCAACAGCGGGAAGCCAATGGTCTTACATAACTCCAACGCCTCATCGGTGCTGTGGATGGTTCCGAACTCAGGATAAGGAACATCATTTTCCTTCAACAAGCTGGAAAATTCCCCACGATCCTCGGCGAGGTCAAGCGCCTCAAAGCTGGTTCCCAAGATTTTGATGCCATATTTTTCGAGCTTTTCTGCCAGCTTAAGTGCCGTCTGCCCACCAAGCTGTACGATCACGCCTTCAGGCTTTTCATGCAAAATGATCTCGTAAATATGCTCCCAGAATACAGGCTCGAAGTACAATTTATCCGCAATATCAAAGTCCGTCGAAACGGTCTCTGGGTTACAGTTGATCATGATGGTCTCATAGCCACATTCCTTGGCAGCCAGTACGCCATGAACACAAGAGTAATCAAACTCGATGCCCTGCCCCACTCGGTTAGGACCTGAGCCCAACACGATGACTTTCTTGCGGTCAGACACCTGTGATTCATTCTCTTCGCCGAATGAGGAATAATAGTACGGTGTCTGCGCCTCAAATTCAGCAGCACAAGTATCTACCAATTTGTACACCCGCTTGATGCCCATTTCTTCCCGCCTCTTATGGAAGACCTCACTTTCAAGACATCCCAGCAAGTGCGCAATCTGCCGATCCGCATAGCCTTTGTGTTTGGCCAGCATCATTAAGTCCTTTGGAATGGTATCCAAGGTGTACTTATCTAGGGTTATGTCCAAGTGAACCAACTCTTCAATTTGCTTCAAGAACCATTTATCGATCTTGGTCAGGTCATGAATGGTCCTAAAAGAAATGCCCAATTTAAAGGCATCATAAATATGAAAAAGCCTATTCCAGCTTGGGTGCTCCAAACTGTATAGGATTTGTTCTTGATTCTTCAGCTCCTTACCATCCGCACCAAGTCCATTACGTTTGATTTCAAGGGATTGACAGGCCTTTTGAAGGGCCTCTTGGAAGTTTCCACCAATTCCCATCACTTCACCCACTGCCTTCATGGAGAGCCCCAGACGACGGTCGGATCCTTTGAATTTATCAAAATTCCAACGAGGGATTTTTACAATTACATAGTCAATAGCCGGTTCGAAGAATGCAGAAGTACTACCGGTAATGGAGTTTTTAAGCTCATCCAAGTTATAGCCGATTGCCAATTTGGCGGCTACTTTGGCAATTGGGTAACCTGTAGCCTTTGAGGCCAAAGCCGAAGAACGCGATACCCTTGGGTTAATCTCAATACCAATAATGGTCTGGTTGTCTGGGCTTACGGAAAACTGCACGTTACAACCTCCCGCAAAGTTACCAATACCATTCATCATCTTGATCGCGAGATTCCTCATCTCCTGGTAAACAGTATCGGGAAGGGTCATGGCAGGTGCCACGGTAATAGAATCACCTGTATGAACACCCATCGGGTCAAAATTCTCAATGGAACAGATCACGACCATATTGCCCAAACTATCCCTTAAAACTTCCAGCTCATATTCTTTCCATCCAAGAATACTTTGCTCGATCAGCACTTCATGAGTCGGAGAAGCTTTCAGCCCGCTCATCAGGGCATTTTCAAACTCATCTTCCTTTTCCACGAAACCTCCACCGGTACCACCAAGTGTATAAGATGGCCTGATCACCAACGGGAAGCCAATTTCTTGCGCTATTTCTTTGCCCTGGAGAAAGGACGTGGCCGTTTTCCCAATACAAACCCCGACATTGAGCTCTTCCAAAAGTGCTTTGAATTTCTCACGGTTTTCAGCGGTTTCGATGGCATCTATATCCACACCGATCATCCTGACATTATACCTATCCCAGATCCCCGCTTTATCTGCCTCGATGGCCAAGTTTAGGGCTGTCTGGCCTCCCATGGTAGGAAGGACGCAATCAATATCAGGATGTTCTTCCAATATTTTTACAAGAGACTTTTTCTCCAGTGGAAGCAGGTAAACATTGTCTGCAGTAACCGGATCGGTCATAATTGTCGCCGGATTGGAGTTGATCAGCGTGACGGTAATCCCTTCTTCTCGGAGGGATCGTGCGGCCTGAGATCCAGCATAGTCGAATTCACAGGCTTGGCCAATTACGATCGGACCACTTCCAATAATCAGTACATGTTTAATGCTATTGTCTTTTGGCATGCTTAGAGAGGTTTGGAATAAGAATTTTACTTATGGCTAAATTGGTGCAAAATTAAGCAAATTATTGAGAGTAGCAGGAATTCTGATCAAAAACATTCCCCTTTTGGTAGATATTTTATGCCCATTAAACTCATCCTACCAGAACAATCCCGGCCCAAAGCATATCCGCAATTACCAAAAAAGTATTGTACCAGCCCTAGAAACAGCTTTTCCTTTAAATCTAAAGTAATATTCCTCAGATCAAGTAAAAAAACAAGGACTAGAGAAGTTGGACACTTTTGCAGGGAAGACTAATCGGTACTCATCGTAAGTTGTTTTCTAGTTCCCATAATGCATTTACCTGCCAGTGTCAATTCGCAATAGATAGGCTAATGCATAAAGCGGGTTCAAATATTTAAACCCTTAGGAAAAAAAATGGCTGCTTTCAAAGAAAAGCAGCCATTTAAACTTACAAATTATAGTATTGGATTAGTCCAATTTACCTTCAGTATCATCAAATTCACCCGTTACGGTGCCATTGTTCCATACATTTCCGTACACGGTAATGGAAGAATCATCCCCCAGGAACTCAAGAGTGCCTCCACTGTTGATGGTCAGGTTACCATAAATCACCAGACTTCCTTCTATTTTCATGGTGCTGTTGATCTGAAGTCCAGTGTCTTGACCGTACTGGCCCACCACCATGGAACCTCGCATATTAAAAGTCCCGCCAGAGTTGATATTGGCCCAGCCTTTTACGGACAATGATCCGCAGAAGGTAAAATCGTCATTGACATTCAATCCATCGGCCACAACAGATCCTGAGTATCCCTGAGGCTCACCGGAGTTGATATTCATCCAGGTGCTGCCTTTATATGCTGGCAAATCAGTGCATACATCATCTACGATGTCCTCGGCAAGATTGATCTTTAAGATCTGAAGCCCTTCCAATCCAGAAGCCACAAACAAATACTCATTATTTGCCCTTACATAGTTTGATGAACCAAACAGATCCAGCACCCCAAGTGTTTCTACATCATCACCAAGTGCTACTGCACTTACCCCTGCTGCACCATTGGCCATAAACAAGTGCCGCTCATTGGTGGTCACTGCATTGGTCACGACTTCCTCTGTAACCAATCCATCAGAAACTATTGGAATTTCAATCTTGGCTTGTTCTGCCCCGTTTGAAATACTATAGAGGCCAGCACCATTAGCGCCTTCTGACACCACAAGGGTCTCCCCATGCACATCCATGGTTCGCTTTGAGCCAGAATAATCTTCTCCCAATGCAATGGTATAGCCTTTGACCAAAGATACCGGATCAAGGGAATTCACCCCTTCTTCGCCATCTAGGACCAACAGCTTTCCTCCACCGTAAGTTACGGACCGTAAATCGGGAAATGCTACCTGGTTCACTAGAGATGAATTAGCCTTATCAAAAAGGGCAACCATACCCTCCGTACCACTTACGCTGACCACATGGGCATCTGTATGGGCCACATCTGTGCTGACATAACCTTCCACAGAAGAAAACTGAAAATCAGAAGTAAATGCCCCATTTGCAGTGCTTACCGTAATCAAGTTTGCTGGACCATCTACACCGTAGTCCGCATCTACATCCACCGCTGCAGCGATGTACAGCTTGCCTTCTACAAAATCCACGGCATTCAAATCAGCATCAGTAAAGATCGCCTGACTCCTGATCACAGGATTATGTACATCACTGATATCAAAAATATCAAGGGCTCCCAAATACTGGGTTCCTTTGGTGTTGTAGGTAACGTAAGCATAGTCTCCATCAATATCCACATGGGTGGCCTGTAGGACATTCCCCTCATGGGTAGGGGCTTCCACTTGGGCAATCAATTCCAAGGGCAATGAACCAGCAGGAATCTCTTCCGCATTGATCCGTGCATTTGCTGCAGTCTCTGAGGTAATCCCCACGACGCCTGTTTTATCTTTGCTGAAACGCACACTTAAGGATTCAGCATCATTGTTCAGAAGGATGGCATCATTTCCAGTCCCCGGAACATCATCTTCTCTGTTACAAGATGAAAACAACACAATGGTCACTAAAACCATTGATAGCAATTTAGTTTTCATGTTAATAGCTTTTTTTTGTGTATGAATAAGTACTTTTAGCTTATGAATGCAAATATAATACTAAAATCAATTTAGATATACCATTTTTCAAATTTCTTAATCTACTGACAAGCAGATCGCTAGGTCGTTTGTACAAATATGAAGCTGAAAAGACACCATGCGACTAGATAAACGGCATATTTTAAAAAATGGTTCTAAAAAATATTTTTTTATAAATTTCAAAACAACAACCTATTTAAGGGGAAATCATCTAATAAACCACTCCAAAACATAGAAAGTTTTTCACTTCATAGACTAAAGAACAAAAAAGAGGCGACCTCATGTACGCCAATCAGCATCATGAGACCACCTCTTCTACATGTATTATGGCACCTTGTATGTTCCTAAACGTGCAACGCCCTATTTTCTGTTGCCGCCAAACATGCCTCTTTAAAGGCCTCCGTGTACGTAGGATGGGCGTGGGACATTCTTGCAATATCTTCCGCAGAAGCCCGGTATTCCATGGCCACTACGGCTTCAGCAATCATATCAGCAGTCCTCGGGCCTATCATGTGGACCCCGAGTATCTCATCGGTTTCTGCATCAGCCAACACTTTCACCAAACCATCCGTGTCCATGGATGCTCTGGCACGGCCAGAGGCCATAAACGGAAATTTACCCGTTTTGTATTTAACACCTTTCTCTTTTAACTCTTCTTCAGAATAGCCTACTGCCGCTACTTCTGGCCAAGTATAGACTACCCCCGGAATCAGGTTGTAATTGATATGTGGCTTTTGACCAGCCAGCTGCTCTACCACTAATACCCCTTCTTCTTCTGCCTTATGGGCCAACATCGCACCTTTGACCACATCTCCGATCGCATAGATATTATCAGCGGATGTTTTCAAATGCTCATCAACCTCTACTTGGCCCCGGTCATTTAACTTCACACCGGCAGCTTCAGGATTGAGCCCTTCGGTATAAGGCTTTCTACCAATGGACACCAAAACATAATCTCCTTTTACTTCTACTGATTCACCCTTGCTGTTCTCTGCCGTGACAGTCACTTGCTTTGCAGTGCTTTTGACAGCCGTCACCTTGTGTTTCAGGTAAAATTCAAAGCCCAACTTTTTGAGGGATTTTTGTAGTTCTTTGCCCATGGTTTTGTCCATGGAAGGGATCAAAGAATCCATAAACTCTACTACTGATACCTTGGCACCCATTCGTGCATAAACAGAGCCCAGTTCCATCCCGATCACTCCACCGCCAATCACGATCATGTGTTTAGGGACCTCTTTCATCTTAAGTGCCTCGGTAGAGGTGATGACACGCTTCTTATCGATCTCGATAAAAGGCAAGGAAGCTGGCTTGGATCCGGTAGCAATGATAATATTCTTACCGGTAATCTCCTCAGTCTTGTCATCATCCTTGGTCACTTTTACGGTATTTTTATCCACAAAAGAACCGACTCCCTGGTGGACATCGATTTTATTTTTTTTCATCAAGTACTGGATACCATCCACATTTTGCTTTACCACATCATCCTTGCGGGAAATCATTTGCTTCAGGTTTACCTTCAGGTCCTTAAGATCGATGCCGTGCGTTTCAAAGGTATGGGCAGCGTTGTGGTAGTGCTCCGAAGAGTCCAATAACGCCTTTGAGGGGATACAGCCTACATTCAGGCATGTACCTCCCAGTGTGGGATATTTCTCGATAATGGCGGTTTTCATGCCGAGTTGTGCCCCTCTGATGGCGGCCACATAGCCCCCCGGCCCGGATCCGATTACGATTAAGTCGTATGTCATGTTTGTTGGTTTTGAACAAAGTACGAGGTACAATGTACCAAGTACGAAGAATGTGTTATTTTTTTAAACTCCGCTTAAGTCCAAAGATCATATTATGAATGGCCTCTAAATCCTTTGACACTTTCATAAAATCACTTTCCTCTATATAATTTAGTTTATTGGAAATTACCAATTGCGTGTCCAACTCAAAGGCTGAGCCCAGTGCAATACCCAGAAACTGATCAAATTCCTTATCGGAATTTCTACCAGCTCCTTCTGCTATATTATTAGAAATGGAATATACCGCTCTATTCGTTTGGGAAGTAAGCGAGTATTTTTCAAAATCTGGATATAACCGCGTTCTTAGACTTACTTCTACAGCCAAGTCAACAGCTCTTTTGTACACCTCTAGGTCTTCATAGCGATGGCGCCCCATTGTACGTCCCTGATTAGTGTTGACCGGGTTAATATTAGTTTTCATTGTCAATTATTGTAATCGCTAGTCATTTACTAAGATCCTATTGTGTTTCTCTTTGCTCCAAAATAACCCCACCTAACCTCCCCGCCGTGGCGGGGAGGGATTGTCTCACATCTCAAGTCTCACTACTTAATACTCATTTCTACATACTATTTACCAAACCTACACCCCAAGCAGCAATCTAGCCGGGTCTTCCAGCAATTGCTTCAGTCTCACTAGGAAGCTGACGGATTCACGACCGTCGATGATCCTGTGGTCGTAGGAAAGGGCGATGTACATCATCGGAAGGATTTTCACCTCGCCATTTACCGCCATTGGTCGTTCTACAATATTGTGCATGCCAAGGATGGCAGACTGAGGCTGGTTAATGATCGGAGTGGACATCATCGAACCAAAAATACCGCCATTGGTAATGGTAAAGGTACCGCCGGTCATCTCTTCGATGGTCAACTTTCCGTCACGTGCCTTGGTAGCCAAACGAACCACTTCTTTCTCCACTTGGTCAAAAGACAGGGACTCTGCATTACGAATGACAGGAACCACCAATCCCTTAGGTGCCGAGACGGCAATGGAGACGTCACAGAAATCATGGTATATGATCTCATTACCATCTATTTGAGCATTTACAGCTGGCCATTCCTGAAGGGCTACACAAACGGCCTTGGTGAAGAACGACATAAACCCAAGGTTTACATTGTGCTTTTCCTTGAACATTTCCTTGTATTGTTTCCTTAGGTCCATGATCGGTTTCATGTTGACCTCATTGAAAGTGGTGAGCATGGCCGTTTCATTTTTGGCTGCCACCAATCGCTTGGAAATGGTTTTTCGGAGAGAAGACATTTTCTCTCGTTTCATATTTCGTTCTCCCGCCACTTTAGGTGCTTCAGGAGCCGTTTCTTTTTGTTCTGATTTAGAAGGCTTGGAAGCAGCAGGTTTAGGTGCTTGCTTCTGGGCTTTTTCAGCATCTTCTTTGGTGATCCTGCCGTCTTTGCCCGTGCCTTTTACCTCCTTGGCATCGATACCTTTTTCTGCCAGTATTTTGGCGGCGGCGGGGGAAGCATGGCCTTCTGCATAGCTGCCTGATCCACCAGATGGTTCAGAGGATGTTTTTGCTTCCTCTTCAGCGGAATCGTCTGCTTCAGGGGCATCGCCTTCCACCACTTCGATCTTACAGATCAGTCCACCTATCTCAAGGGTATCTCCTTCTTCTGCCACACGCTTCAAGATCCCTTGTGCTTCCGCAGGCAGCTCAAAGGTTGCTTTGTCGGAATCTACCTCTGCAATGATCTCATCCATTTCGACAAAGTCACCTTCTTCTTTTAACCAAGAAGCCAAGGTCACTTCGGTGATGGATTCGCCCACTGTGGGAACGACCATTTCCTTCACTTCACCTGTTTTGCCAGATTTATTTTCAGCAGTTTTTTTGGTTTCTTTACTGTCAGAAGATGTCTCTTTTTCTTCTTTTGCAGGGGCAGCGTCGCCTTCAGAAGCATTGGTGTCAATCTCGCAGATCACCGCCCCGATTTCAAGGGTCTCGCCGGCCTCTGCCTTTACACTCAGTACCCCGTCTGCTTCTGCAGTCAGTTCAAAAGTGGCCTTGTCAGATTCCAACTCGCAGATTACCTCGTCCATTTCGACATAATCTCCAGTATTTTTAAACCACTGACCAATAGTTACCTCAGTAATGGATTCGCCCACAGCGGGGACTTTGATTTCTAAACTCATGGCTTTTTATTTTTCCCCCAAACTCGCTGGTTTAAGGTTAATTTCTAATTATCGATTTAAAATAATAAAATTAAACCCAAAAGCGGCACCATGTTTTCTAAAAACACAGTGCCTTGGGGGATTATTTGATTCTTAAAGCTTGGTTGATAATGTGCGTTTGTTCTTCTTGGTGGACTTTGAAGTAGCCTGTCGCTGGTGACGCACTGGCCTTTCGCGCGATCACGTCCATTGGGAAGTCCCTGAACAGTGCCCGCATCATGTAGGTCCAGTAGCCCATGTTTTCTGGCTCCTCTTGCACCCAAACCACTTCCTTGTTCTTGCTGTAGGATTTCACCACCTCTACGATTTGTTTCTCAGGAAGTGGGTGAAGCTGCTCCACACGAACGATGGCGACATCCTTCACCTTTTCTTTTTCCCTGGCTTCGATTAGGTCATAATAGATCTTTCCAGAGCAAAGTACCACTCTCGTCACGTCTGTCTTCTTCACCGTGGTATCGTTCAGCACTTCCCTGAATCCTCCTTTGGTAAATTCATCGATCGGCGAGACCACCTTTGGATGTCTCAAAAGAGATTTAGGCGACATGACGATACAAGGCTTTCTGAATTCCCAAGCCAACTGTCTTCTCAGCAGGTGGAAGAAGTTGGAAGGCTCGGTAATATTGGCCACGACCATATTGTATTCAGCAGAAAGTTGCAGGAATCGCTCTGGACGGGCGTTGGAGTGCTCTGGCCCTTGGCCTTCATAGCCATGGGGCAACAGCATTACCAAACCGTTCATTTTTTGCCACTTGGACTCACCGGAACTGATAAACTGGTCGATCATGGTCTGTGCACCATTACCAAAGTCCCCAAACTGCGCTTCCCAAATGGTCAGTGCATTTGGATTGGCCATGGCATAACCGTACTCAAATCCAAGAACGGCATATTCTGACAGCAAGGAATTATAAATGTGGAATTGCCCTTTTATATCCTTCATCTCCTTAAGGGAATTGTAGGATTTATTGGTATTGGCATCATGAAGGACGGCATGACGATGGGAGAAAGTCCCCCTTCTACTATCCTGTCCGGTCAATCTTACCGTCTTGCCTTCCAGCAACAAAGAGCCATAAGCCAACAATTCGGCTGCCGCCCAGTTAAGCGACTTGGAGTTATAGAACATGTCCTTACGCTGCTTCATCTGTGCCTCGATCTGCTTGATCGGCTTGAAGCCTTTTGGCAATGAAGTAAGCGCCTCGGCCACCTTCTCAATGGAGTCTTCCGAAATGAAGGTGTCAGGCGACTTGTCAAAATCAGCCGGCTCGGACTTTCTCAACTCCTTCCAAGCTTGCTCAAATGGAGACGACTTATATGGCAATGGCTTTTCCTTCACCATATTCAACCTGTCCTGGAGCAATTGACGGAACTCTTTGTCCATCTGCTTGGCCAGTTTGGCATCTACATCACCTCTTTCCAGAAGTTCCTTATTATAGATCTCTCTTGGATTGGGATGCTTCGAAATCAGGTTGTAAAGATTAGGCTGCGTAAACTTCGGTTCATCAGACTCGTTATGGCCATGACGACGGTAACACACCATATCGATAAAGATATCCTGATTGTACCTTTGTCTGAAGTCGGCTGCCAAATTAGCGGCAAATACCACCGCCTCTGGGTCATCACCATTCACATGGATCACTGGTGCATCGATAATCTTGGCGACATCGGTACAGTAGATAGAGCTACGGGCATCGTCAAAGTCCGTGGTAAAACCTACTTGGTTATTGATCACAAAGTGGATGGTCCCTCCGGTATTATAGCCTTTGAGATTGGCCATCTGGGTCACTTCATAGACAATCCCTTGGCCAGCCACCGCTGCATCACCGTGGATCAATATGGGCACCACTTTATCCTTATTGCCTTCGTATTGATGGTCGATCTTGGCCCTTACGAAGCCTTCCACCACTGGATTTACCGCTTCAAGGTGAGAAGGGTTAGGCGCCAATTTCAAATTAATCTTTTTATCACTTGGCGTGGTGATCTCACTGGAGAAACCCATGTGGTATTTCACATCACCATCGCCCATGGTCAGGTCAGGTTTGGCTGTCCCTTCAAATTCCGAGAAAATCTGCTCATAGGTTTTGCCCATGACATTGGCCAGGACATTCAAGCGGCCACGGTGGGCCATGCCGATCATCACTTCTTCAGCACCCAAGTCTGCAGATTTATTGATCACTGCATCCAAAAATGGGATAGTACTCTCGCCACCTTCCAGCGAAAAGCGCTTTTGACCCAAGTATTTGGTGTGGAGAAAGTTTTCAAATACTACTGCTTCGTTCAGTTTATATAGAATCCGCTTTTTTTCTTCATCCGGCGGATCAAAAGCAAGGGCTTCCTTTTCTATTTTCTGCCTGAACCAATCCAGCATTTCCGGATCCCGGATGTAGAGGTACTCAAAACCCATTGTCCCTTCATAGATTTTCTTAAGGGATTCCATAATCTTGCTCAACTTGGCATCACCGATACCGATTTCGTTTCCAGCCTGGAACTCGGTATCCAGGTCTGCTTCGCTCAATCCGAAATCATCAAGGTCAATCAGCGCCTTTCTGTCTCTTCTTTCTCTTACGGGATTGGTCTTGGAGCGAAGGTGTGCTCTGGAGCGATAAGCGTGGATCAAGGCCCTCACTTTGATTTCCTTCGGCAATTGCTCCATGTCCATGATGGTACCCTTGGTGGCAAGTGCTCCGTTTTTGGCGGTTCCATTGCCTCCGCTGGAGCTTACCGCCCCTCCATCATCATCTTCTCCAAATTTGGTGATGGCAAAGTCAAATCCATCAAAAAATGTCTTCCAACTCGGCTCGATTGATTCTGGGTCTTTTTTGTAGTCCTCATATAGCTCATCGATATAGGCTACATGGGCATTGGAAATGTATGAATATTTGTCCATGATTTGTTTTGTTCGCTTTGCAAATATATATCATTATGCATTTTTTATAAAACCGCTTATTCGCATAACCAAATTATACTGATTTTCAGTTACTTAGTATTTTATACGAAGAATAATAATTGCAAAACACAGGTGTATTGTGAATTTAAATTTGGTTTTTGATCAATTTTAGAAGGAGGTTTGGAATTTGGCTTTTTAGGATTGCTCATTTTTTAGGCAAAACTTTCGATAATATAAAATTTATGCAAACTATTTAGGGCTATAGTAAAATTCAAGGGGATCTTCCACCCTAAACACAAAACCAGTTTCCCTGATTTTCCGGGAACTTACCACTTTATAATCTGGCAAGTCTTTAGTACGATAACTTTTGGGAGGCTCAAAGCCCATCTCTTGGGCGTTCCTTTCATAAACACTCCGCTTTTCCGGATGTAATGGACAAACTCCATTATAGGTTTCCTCCCAAAGCTCCTGATCGATCACATGAGCAATCAGCCTCACAGCATCTTCCTGATGGATATGATTCACTGGAATATCACCGGCGACATCCTCCTTTCCGGAAAAGTACTTGCCTGGCACCCTGTCCATTCCCAACAAACCTCCAAAGCGGATCACCGTCAGCTTGTAATCTTTTTCTGCCCATAATATTCTCTCTGCTTCGTAAACGGCCGAATGCACCGTATTGGTAGGACACAATTTTGTCGATTCGGTCACTTCTCCATTGGTATTAGGATAGACGGAGGTAGAACTGGTATAGATCACTTTGCCTATTCCTGCCTGCTGGATAAGTGTCTTGAGGTATTTTATTTGCTCGGGGTGGAAGGTTTCAGGCATCGACCGGCGCTTTGGCGGGATATTGACCACCATCAAGTCAGCCTCAAAAAGCCGGTTAAAGCCATTTCCAGAGGGGTGCGGATCAAGTCTAAACAGTACATTATCGATACCCTCTTCGGCTAATTTTCGATGCTTTTCCGGCGAAGTAGTGCTTCCCAAAATTTGATGCCCTTGCTGTGCCAAGAATCTTGCCAGTGGCAGTCCCAACCATCCAAGGCCTATTATGCTTATTTTCATGGTAAAGGTTTTGGGTAAATAACGCATCAGCAAAAGACATGTTTGCCATTTACCCATAAAAAAACCTTCTCTCCGAAGAAAGAAGGTCTTAAAATCATTTATCCTTTTTGGGCATGGTTCCTAAGATCACGTCCCAAAGCGGGGAGCTTACGCCAAATGCCACATCGGGATCCTTGTAATGGTGGATGGCATGATTTACCCACAAGATCTTCAACGCATTCTTAGGGGGCTGAAAAGCATGTACGATATAATGCACACCCAAATACAACGCATAGCCCATCAAAAACCCTGGAAGAAAATACAAGGCATATCCTCCCATCAGGAATGTAAACACAAAGTAAAAGATGCAGGCATACAGTCCGCTGATAAATGGCGGCATCGCCAAACGGTCCTTGTCCTTCGGGTAATCATGATGGACACCATGAACCGAATATTGCAACTTGTCCTTCATTGGTGTATCGGGCACCATGTGAAAGAAATACTTATGCATCAAATACTCCACTAGTGTAAATACCAACAAACCTATCATGGTCACCAATAGCCCTATTCCTATTGGAATTGTAGTGGTGGTAAGTCCGTAAAATAGAGAAACTCCACCTATCACAAGAAACATGACAATAGGAATACTAATATGTGTCCTAGACATTTTCTCCAGCACCGGATTCTGGAACATTTGTGCCGATCCATTATTATCCGGCCTCTCCAGTCTTCCAATTTTTTTCATCCTAACAGTATATTTTTTTTTGCAAACTCACTCAAGAGGTTGATCTGCAATTATTTATCCACAACTACAAGTAACACCTCAATAATTTCACCACAAATTTAACGGATTGAATCCAAAAGGAGTTATTCTTTTTGGGAAATAATGAGCAAAATCAGTTATTTTGACAGCGAAAGGGTTTTATCAATGGTTTTTTTATAAAATTCTTCGTACCGAGGCAGAATATTGGATACATCGAACTCCTTTGCCCTATCCAGCGCGCTTTTCTTAAAAGCAGGTAAATTTTCGTCTGACAGTATATGTAACGCTTTTTCGGTCATTCCCTCAATATCTCCCACCTTGCATGCAAACCCCGTCACTCCATCAATATTCAGTTCAGGAATCCCACCAGCATCAGAGGACAACACGGGCACCTCGCAGGCCATCGCCTCCAAAGCTGCCAGCCCAAAACTTTCTTTCTCAGACGGAATCAGGAACAGGTCTGCTACCGAAAGTACTTCTTCCACGGCATCCAGTTTACCTAAAAACCGCGTATCTTCGCAGGTGCCGAGTTCCCGACAGAGCCGTTCCATCTTGTCCCTTTCGGGGCCATCTCCTACCAATAGCAACTTGGCAGGAACTACTTTCCGCACTTCATAAAACACCCTGATGACATCCTCTACACGTTTTACCTTTCTAAAATTTGAAGTATGCACAAGCAACTTTTCGTTGTCAGGACAGATGGCTTTTTTGAAATGCTCCTTTCGTTGCTTTTTAAACCGGTCCAGATCGATAAAGTTCGGGATCACCTGAATACCGTTCTGGATATCAAAATGATCGTATGTCGCTTGTTTCAAATCCTCAGACACAGCGGTCACCCCATCGGATTGGTTGATGCTGAAAGTCACTACGGGCTCATAGCTGGGGTCTTTGCCTACCAATGTAATGTCGGTACCGTGAAGCGTCGTCACCACGGGAACCTCAATGCCCTGGGTTTTCAGTATCTGCTTGGCCATATAGGCCGCAGAGGCATGTGGAATGGCATAATGCACATGCAGTAGATCCAATTCTTCAAACTTCACTACATTGACCATTTTACTGGCCAAGGCCAACTCATAGGGTGCATGCTCAAATAACGGGTAGCTTTTGATATCTACTTCATGATAGAAAAGGTTTTCACTCAAAAAATCCAACCGGGTAGGCTGCTTATAGGTGATGAAATGAATTTCATGACCTTCCTTGGCAAGTGCCTTTCCGAGTTCTGTGGCTACTACACCACTCCCACCAAACGTAGGATAACAGACAATTCCGATTTTCATGTTTTCAGGGGTAAAAAACTATTTTTCTTAGAATTTAGAAGCTATAACCTTTCCCAGTTCATTTTTGTTCACCAGTAAGTATTTTTTTAGTCGCGTATTGCCTGATATATAATATTATGGATATCTGTGCGCACATTATCCCTCAGTAGTGAATTATTACTGGCATTTGGATAGACCCTATTGGAGAGGAAAACATAAATCAACTCCTCTTCAGGATCTGCCCACACAGCAGTACCCGTGAATCCCGTATGCCCAAAAGTACTCTTGGAAGCCAGCTTGCCTGCCGGGCCACCTTCACCTGGTTCTGGATCAGGCTTATCCCATCCCCAGCCCCTTCGGCTTTGATTGGACTGTCTCTTGGTAAACTCTTTAACGGTTTTTGCATCCAATAGGTTTATTCCACCATATTCGCCTTGCTGTAACATCATCTGCATCATCACTGCCAAATCATGGGCTGTCCCGAAGAGCCCTGCGTGACCTGCCACTCCACCATACATGGCAGCACCAGGATCGTGCACATAACCACGGACCAGCTCATGCCTGAACACCAAATCGTTTTCCGTAGGGGCGATCCTCTCGGCAGGAAGCTCCTCCAGTGGCTGATAGGTCAAGGTGTACAAGCCCAGAGGCTGGTAAAAGTTCTGCTCCAAAAACTCATCCATCGGCTGGTTTAGTACCCGTTCGACGACACGCTGCATAATGTACATGGTCAGGTCCGAATACTTGTAACCATACTTATCGCTGCCGTAAGGTTTTCTCCTTAATGGTGAATCTACCGTCCATTTCCAAACACTATCCGGTAAGGCGTCCATACCATACATGCCTTTGGCCACCTCGACGCTGTACCCACTTCCTTTTTCGGAATGGTAATAAACGGGATCCCACTTTCCAGAAGAAATCGTTTTGGTATAATGCGGTATCCAAGGCGCCAAACCTGCCTCATGGGCCATGATGTCCTTGAGTTTGAGGTCTGCCTTGTTGGTTCCTTTTAGCTCGGGCAGGTACTTCACCACGGGATCCTTCATATGGAGCAGTCCGCGACTTTCCAGAAACATCACCGTTTGGGTGGTGGCCATGACCTTGGTGATGGATGCAAGGTCATAGACCGTCTCAGGAGTTACCGTCTGTCCCTTCTCATAATCCAAATGACCATATCCTTTTTCGAAGACTACCTTGCCATTTTTGGCGACCAAAACACAGGCTCCTGGGGTAGATTTGCTGCGGATCGCCCGATTGACCACTTCATCGATGCCGTTGAGCGTACGGCTGTCCATGCCTTCACTCTCGGGAAGACTATAGCCCAGTCTGTCCCTGGTATCTATGGGCACCGAAATCCCCGCCGGCAGTGCGGAACTTACCGTAGCTGGCAAGGCCCCATCCACGCCCCTGGCTCCAAAGATCACTTGAGGGGCCAACTTCTCGGTATATTCATTTTCTTCATAGGCCACCAGTACATTGGGCATGTCATCGAGGTACTTGGCCGCATAGGCATTTCCGAACAGGACGGTGATGACATTGTATTTTTCACTGAGGTTTTTGATAAAGTACATGTCCTCTTCCTTGATACCAAAATTCCTCCTTGGGCTATTGCTCACATCTGTAATGCCCACCACGATGGTATTGTATTGGCGAAGATTTTGCTCCAGCGCACGGTAAGATTGGCTATTGCTATTTCGAGTGAGCCTATAATGTTTAAACTTCCCAAATTTATCGAGGTATTTCTGGAAGATATCCCCACCGCCGCCCAGTGTAATGGACGCCATCTTCAGCAAGTCTTGGTTACGAATGGGCAAGAAATTTCCCTTATTGGCCACCATGGTCATGGATCCAGCGTACAGCCGCTCCACCAAGGCAGAGGTCTCATAGGTGCTGAGCCGCTCCACAAGCTGATCGGTATTTACATGCTGGGGCTGGTCCAGCCCAACCCAATATTTAGCTTTGAGAATCTTCCTTACCCGCGCATCGATCTGGTCCTTGGATATCCGGCCATCAGCCACCGCCTGCAGGATCAGGCGCTTGGATTTGGGGACGTCTTCGGCATAAAGCAGCACGTCATTCCCTGCCAGTAGGGCGAGAAGATCCACTTCTCCCGGTGCATGCAAATCACTCACTCCTCTCATGTTCAGCGCATCTGTGAACACCAATCCTTCAAACCCCATGTCCTTCTTGAGCAAATCATTGACCACTGCAGGAGTCAGCGTGGTGGGCTTGCCGGAGGTGGTGCCCAAACTGGGGATGTGTAGGTGGGCTACCATCACGCTCATCAGGTTTTCCTTGATCAATTGGCGGTATGGATATAGGTCAACATCCTGTATCTGTTCCTTGGCATTATTGATTACCGGTGTGGTATAGTGGGAATCTGAATCAGTATCTCCATGGCCTGGAAAATGCTTGGCATTGGCCATAATACCATGGTCTTGGAGTCCTTTCATATAGGCAACAGCCTTTTTGGCCACCTTTTCCTTTTGCTCTCCAAATGCCCTATAACCGATAACGGGATTGTTGGGGTTGGAATTCACATCCACTACAGGCGCGAAGTTGATGTGCATTCCCAATTCCTTAAACTGACGGGCGATCTCAGTGCCCATATCATATATCAACTCATCATCTCTGATGGCGCCCAAGGTCATTTGCTTGGGAAATTGGATCACACTGTCCAGCCGCATGCTGACGCCCCATTCTGCATCCATGGCAATCATTAGCGGTGTTTTGGTGATCGATTGGTAATAATTGGTCAAATGGGCCTGCCGGACGGGGCCTCCCTGGAAGAATATCAGTCCGCCCAATTGCTCCTCGCGAATGAGCTTGGCTATTTTTTGTTTATGTGCTTCGCCCCGATTGCTATAGGCTGCCACCATAAACAGCTGCCCCAAGCGCTCCTCGAAAGTCAGGCTGTTAAAGACACTGTCCACCCATTTTTTCTGTGCCACATAATCACGCGACCGAAGTGGATCGCCCAGATGTTCACTACTTTTCTTTTCAAACCCAAATGATAGTTGAAAAAAGACCATCACCCCGATAAGCATCAAGACAAACGGCACCCGCCAAACTTTTTGATTCATCCGATTGTTTAATTTTTATTGCTTAAAATTTAAAATAACTTTGTATAGATTATGCTAGACAGTTTCTTGCAAGTAATCTCCAAATTTACGAATATTCAAGCTTTTCTCTACCATAAATAGTGACAAGCAAAACCAACGTTACCAATTTTAACGTTATGATAGTGTAAACGAATTCAATTATCAGCATGAAATTTCCATCCATATTCAGAACCGCCAGCCCCATGCGCTTTGACATCAAGCCAAGGCACTACGATCCTGTGAAGGAAGAGATCGAACAACGCACTGCAAGGATCAAGCATCAGCTGGAGGCCGATGGCGTGCTATCAAATGGAAAGAACCAAGATATTGAAGAAGCCTATCGAAGAGCGGAAGGTTCTTCGATAAGGGGAGCCTTTACGCAGGGAAGCCCCATTCGAAACAAGCCCTCCGATCTCTTCTCTAGTGCGGGGATGCTGCGAATGATTATCCTGCTGATATTAGTTGGAACGATCACGGGTTACCTTTACTGGGGAATAGATGCATTGTACACACTCCTATACATTGGAATCGGAATAGCCGTCGTGCTGTTCTTAATAAGATTGAAAGGCAAAGCAAATGAGTGATATTATCCAACTACTGCCGGATGCTATCGCTAACCAAATTGCCGCCGGCGAAGTAGTTCAACGCCCCTCATCAGCATTGAAAGAACTTTTGGAAAATGCTGTTGATGCGGGGGCTACAGATATTCAAGTATTGGTCAAAGAAGCGGGCAAAATGCTTATCCAGGTCATCGACAATGGCAAGGGCATGAGCATTACAGATGCCCGAATGTGCTTCGAACGGCATGCTACTTCCAAAATCAGGCGTTCGGAGGACCTGTTTGCCATTCGGACGTTTGGCTTCAGGGGAGAGGCCATGGCCTCCATCGCGGCAGTGGCGCAAGTAGAGCTCAAGACCAGAGCAAAAGGGGAAGAACTGGGCACATTGATCTGCATCGAAGGATCTGAGGTCAAAAAACAGGAACCCGTCGTTTGTCCTGAAGGCACCTCCATTGCCGTAAAAAACCTTTTCTTTAACGTCCCTGCTCGAAGGAATTTCCTCAAGTCCAATCCTGTGGAAATGAAGCATATTGTGGATGAGTTTCAGCGGGTGGCGCTGGCCAATCCTGAAGTGAACTTCAGCCTGGTGCATAATGACATGGAGCTTTTTAAGCTTAGTGCCGGCAAACTCAGCCAACGGATCGTAGGGATATTCGGAAAAAACTATCAGAGCCAGCTGGTTGCCTGTGAAGAAGAAACGCCACACGTCACCATCAAAGGCTATGTGGGCAAACCCGAAAATGCCAAAAAATCCCGCGGAGAGCAATACTTCTTTGTAAATAACCGCTATATCAAAAGCAATTACCTCAATCACGCCGTATCGAATGCCTTTGAAGGGCTCATGGCACCTGACCAGCATCCTTTTTACGTGCTGTTCCTAGCGATAGACCCTTCGCATATTGACATCAACGTCCATCCTACCAAGACCGAAATAAAGTTTGACGATGAACGCACCATCTACTCAGTGGTCAGGGCCGGCGTGAAGCAAGCCTTGGGCGCTCACAATGTCGTCCCGACGCTGGATTTTAGCCTGGATGTCAATTTTACCGAAAACTGGAAAAATGACCAAACCAGAAAAGACGAAGTAAGCCGGGAAAACAGTTATAAAACATACAGCAGCCCGACCATCAAAAAACAGGACACGACCGGTTGGGAGCGGTTGTTTGAAGGAGAAAAAAGCAGTGATATCAGAGAAACAGCCATAAATGAAGCCGGGGATGATTCCTCGGAATTGCTTACCTTTTCCAGTCGCGCCAACGAAGAGGAAGTAGAAAGTGCCATTGCTCCTGATCCGGTAAAGCCGGTTTTCCATGAAGGGGAGCGCAATGCCGGGGCAACCTTTCAGGTGGAGTTAAACTACATTGTGGCTCAGCTGGGCACAGGGCTGCTGCTAATTGACCAGCAAGCCAGCCATGAGCGTATCCTATACGAGCGCTACATCAAACAACTCAAAAACACCGGCGGTGCCTCGCAGCAATGCCTCTTTCCACAGAGCCTGAGCCTGAGCTTGGCCGATTATACCTTGGCAATGGACCTGCATGAAGAACTCAACAGCCTGGGTTTTGTCATAGAGGAATTTGGCAAAAACACCCTACTGATCAAAGGGGTCCCTGCTGATGTGCAAATCAATAATGAAAAGGCCCTGTTTGAAGGCTTATTGGAGCAATTCAAGCACTTTAAATCAGAATTGTCCCTGGACAATAAGGAAAACTTGGCTCGGTCTTTGGCTAAGAAATCATCGATCAAAAAGGGCATTAAGCTCAAAAGTCAAGAAATGGAAACTTTGGTCGGGCAGTTATTTGCCTGCCAAAATCCAAATTATGGGCTTTCGGGGAATAAAACCTTTGTAAAATTGGATTTAAGTAAAATACGCAGCTTTTTTGAAAAATAATATATGTTTAGATCATTAACCCCCGTCGTCAAAAACCTATTGCTGATCAATGTGGGCCTTTTTGTAGTCGCTGGCTTCCTCTTGCCTCAGCTGGAAGGCCTGTTTGCCCTGTACTATATCGAGAGCAAATATTTCATGCCATTTCAGTTTTTGACCTACATGTTTATGCATGCTGGGCTCTGGCATTTGATCAGCAATATGTTCGGACTGTTTATCTTTGGTCCATTGCTGGAGCAATTTCTTGGCCCCAAAAAACTACTTACCTTGTGGATGGTATGTGGCGTCGGAGCGGGTGTACTTTACTCTGGCTACACGGCCTTCCAGATGAATCAGCTGAACCAAAAAGTGGAGACCTTCTATAACAACCCCGATCCTGAAGTCTTCAATCAATTTGTTTCTGACAACAGCTACATGTTTAACAACAGTGTTTATGATTTCATCGACAAATTCAGTCGTGATCCTGGCAATAAGACCTATATCCAAAATGCCAAAACAATCATGAACAATATTCGGGAGCAAAAATCCAACATCCCCATGGTAGGTGCTTCCGGAGCACTATTTGGTGTTTTGGTGGCCTTTGGGATGCTATTTCCCAATACCCAGCTGTTTTTGCTCTTCCCACCTATGCCCATCAAGGCCAAGTACCTGGTACTGTTCTATGGGCTTTACACGGTTTATAATATTATCGTCAATAACCCCACAGACAATGTAGCGCACTTTGCACATTTTAGTGGTTTAATAATCGGCGCGATTTTGGTAACTTTCTGGAAAAAGGATAGAACTAGCTTTTATTGATCATGTACGGAGGATTCTGGTATTATTTAAAAAATGCATTCAACCACAAGGACAACAGCCTTTACAAACTAATGGCCATTAATATCCTTGTCTTTTTGGTCTTTTTGGTGATTAGGGTATTTCTCACCATTAGTGGAGAGGGCGCGCTTTACCAGCAGCTTTTAAGCTACTTCATGATGCCTGCCGATGTGGGCAGGATCATCACACAGCCTTGGTCCATATTTACCTATATGTTTATGCATGAAGGGATTTTCCATATCCTCTTCAATATGCTTTTCCTTTATTGGTTTGGGCTATTGGTTCAGGAATATTTGGGCAGCAGGAAACTAGCAAACCTTTACATCTTGGGAGGCCTTGCAGGTGCGGTGCTCTATGTCATCATGTATAATGTAGCTCCATTCTTCATCGAACAAAGAGATGCGGCACTCATGCTGGGCGCCAGTGCCGGGGTCTATGCCATCGTCGTAGGGGCTGCCACCCTTACTCCTGACACCACCTTCCACCTGATTTTACTCGGACCTGTGAAGATTAAATACATTGCCATTTTCTATGTAGTCATCGCATTCGCCAACAGTACCGGTGCCAATGCCGGTGGTGAATTGGCCCACTTGGGCGGTGCCGCGATAGGATATGTCTATATCAGCATGCTGCGAAAAGGCACCGACCTAGGTGCTCCTGTCCAAGCAGTGGGCAGATTTTTTGAAAGTGTCTTTGCTGGAAGACCTAATGTCAAGGTGACCTACCGGAAGAAAAATCCTCCCTATAAAAGTGAACCGCTTCGTGAAAATGAATCCAAAGCCACTAAAAAAGACGGCACGACTCAAGAAGAAATCGATAAAATCTTAGACAAAATTGCCGACAAGGGCTACGACAGCCTAAGCAAAGAAGAAAAACGAAAGCTGTTTGAATACAGCAATAAGTAGGGAAATGAAAGTTTCATGACCCAAGTACCAGAAACTGGAGGACTTGATACACTATCCTCTATAAGAAGTTGTCGATAGCGCCTCGCGTCCGAGCAGGTAAATCATCCATATTTTTAGTACTTGATGCATTAGTTAGGCCTCCAAAAAATTTACTCCACCTAAAAAGTTGATTAACTTTAAGGTTTGTTGAATGATGACCGGAGCAAATGATTACCCCAAGAGAAGTACTGAAGAATTTTTATGGATACGATAGCTTCCGCGGCCAGCAGGAGGCCATTATCGAGAGCATTTTAAAGAAGCAGGACACGATCGTCCTTATGCCCACCGGTGGTGGAAAATCCGTTTGTTACCAAATCCCAGCCATGGTCAATGAAGGCCTTACACTGGTCATTTCCCCATTGATCGCCTTGATGAAAGACCAAGTGGATGCCCTGAATGGCATGGGTATCCCAGCGGCCTATCTCAATTCTTCCCAAAGCGCCAGTGAACAACGTTTTGTCTCCGAAGAAATCAAGTCAGGTAAACTAAAACTTCTATACGTAGCGCCCGAGAGGTTATTTGGTGGAGCTTTTCCACTGACCGAAACCCTCAAGACAAGCCCACTTTCTCTCGTGGCCATTGATGAAGCACACTGTGTATCCCAATGGGGGCATGATTTCAGACCTGACTACCTGATGATCGGTCGGCTGAGAAAAGCACTTCCTGCCGTTCCCTTCGCCGCACTCACTGCCACCGCAGATGAGCAGACCCGGGCTGATATTGCGGATAAGCTGGGGCTGAAAACACCAAAATGGTTTATCTCAAGTTTTGACAGACCCAATATCACCTATCGCATTGTACCCAAAAGGAACTCGACTGATAAGCTCTTGGAGTTTTTGGAATATCATCAAAAAAATGCCGGCATCATTTACTGCCTGTCCAGAAAAAATGTCGAAGATTTGGCCGATCGGCTTCAAGCTGCTGGATTGTCCGCCCTCCCTTATCATGCAGGTCTAGACAAACAAACCCGTGCCTCCCATCAGGAAAAGTTTATCAAGGATGAGGTGAAGATCATGGTCGCCACCATCGCTTTCGGCATGGGAATCGACAAGTCCAATGTGCGTTTTGTGGTCCACATGAACATGCCACAAAACGTAGAAGGCTACTATCAGGAAACAGGCCGTGCCGGCCGTGACGGACTGCCCAGCGACGCCCTGCTTTTTTACAGCTATGCAGATGTCATGACCCTCCAGCGCATGATCGATACCCCTGACAATCCCGAATATTCGGAAGTCATGCTGGCCAAGCTGGACAAAATGAAAAACTTCTGCCAGTCCAGTACTTGTAGGAGAAAATACCTTCTTGCCTATTTTGGTGAAGAAGAACAAAAAGACTGTGGCAACTGCGACCGCTGCCTGAGCAAAGGCAACAAGCAGGACATGACCATGCCTGCACAGATGCTACTGTCCACCATCGTAAGGCTCAAGGAAGGTTACGGTCTTGGCTATTGCATTCTCGTGCTGCGAGGATCTAAATCCGCAAAAGTCCAAGAAGAACATCGATCGCTATCGGTCTATGGTGTAGGAAAGGATAAATCAGAAGATTTCTGGAAAAAACTGGGCCACCACCTTCAGCAGGAAGGCTACCTGGCAGAGGCAGGCTCCCAATTCCCTACTTTAAAGCTTACCACCACTGCTTGGGAAAAGCTGAAAAAGCGGGAGAAATTCCTTCTCAGTATGGAAGACGACGCACTGGGGCATCAGCAGAACAGCATTGCTTACGAAGAAGCACTTTTTGAAGAACTAAAGCGCATTCGCTTTGGGCTGGCCCAGAAGGAAAACGTACCGCCTTACGTGATTTTTGCAGACAATACGCTCCTAGAGATGGCCACCTATTTGCCGCAAGACCATGAGGGATTCCTGCAGATGTCAGGGGTGGGCCAACTAAAAGCCGAGAATTACGAAAACCACTTTATTCCGGTGATCAAGGCCTACACCGCCGAAAACAGCCTCAAGCCCAAGAAAAAACTTTCGGCAAGCAAAACATCCAAAACCAACAGTACCGGAATTTCCAAGACGGAGCTCGTCACCCTCCAACATCTTAAAGATGGCCTGGACCTTTTTGAAATTGCCAAAGAACGAGAGATGAGCCTTACGACTATCGAGGGACACATTGCCAAGTTGGTAAAGCTGAAAAAACTGGATGCTGAGAAATTTTTGTCAAAGGACGACTTGCTAAACATCCGCTTATTCTACAGAAGGCAAGAAGGACGGTTTTTAAAACCAATAAAAGAGCACTTCGGTGATCGCTATTCATACTTCCAGATAAAAGTCGCCATAGCTGAAGAGCAGTAAGTACCAATGATGCGCCTTGAACATCACTCGTTCTAAATGGATCAAGCCGAAATGTTAGGGAGACGGAAGAGACAAGGCACAAAACATCCTGTAGTGTTTCTATTTATCCATGGGGTTCCCATTAAGAGAACTAGAAATCCTAAACTTTTGAGTTTGGTCATAAGAGTAAAACTGAAAAAATGGGCGAGAATTTTGCGTCGATTGAAAGGAAGTCGAGCAAATCACAAAAAAATTATTTGAAAGGGTGTTAGCCCTATTTACTGCCAAAGAGCGCGCCAAAAAACCCGCAACAAACTACTGCACAACAATTTACATACATAAACGCGTATTTCTTATCAACGTCTCTAAACAATAAACAAAGGACATAAAAACCAAAAAATACCCCAAACTGGGTATTTTTTGGGAAATCAATAAGGCCTACCTTTGGAGTAGGGTGATTAAGCAACTTTTTCCACTTTGTTTTAAGTGAATAACAAAATATCAAGAGGCCATTTTAATTCTTATTTTTTACGGCCTCTTATTTATTTCTTCGATAAAGGACACAAAAAAAGCCGGCAAATTGCCGGCCATATATAAGCTTCTCTAAGTTCTTTTTACCTTAATTTAAGGCTACTTTAGCCAAGCAAGGCTGATTTCATCTGGGGTTTTCATCCTGTCCGCAAGCCGCATATAACGATCTGCCAATCCAGAGAGGTATTCCTGTGCTTTTGCAGCTTGTCCTTCCAAGCCCGTCAAGGTTTCGATCTTCCATAGTTTTACCAAGTGATCAATTATTCTCGCGTAGTCCCATCCCGTATATACACCGATTTTTTGTGTAATAGCCGAGAATTGATCAAAAAGTGTGGGATTATTCCCTCCTTTGCCCATCAATACCGCAGGCATAACGATCTGCTTTCTCATCATTTTTTCAAATGCCAGCACTGCTCCATTGGGATCAATTTCAAAAATCCGGGACATGAAGGACTTGTATGCCTTTTCATGCCGGGCTTCATCTCCCGCAATGGTCTTACAGATTCTCGCCAAGGAATCATCTCCTGCCTTATCCGCCAATTTTCCAGTATTAACATGGCTCACTTTGGTGGCCCGTTCTTGGAAAGACGTATAGATAATGGCCTGGAAAGGATCCTTTTCAGATTTGGGATCAAAGCCATTGTATATCAGCCTATGGATAGTCTGCTCTACCTTTTTCATATCAGCCCTGCCAGATAGGTATAGGTATTTGTTCAACAGGTCACCATGGCGGTTTTCTTCTGCCGTCCAGGCTTTTGACCATCTTACCCAGCCCCGCTCACTCAACAGGCTACCTTCAGGGTTAATGCCTTCCAGTAGGTTAAAATAAGTCTGGTAACTTGGCAGTGCTTCCTCGGTAATCATATTCCCAATAAGGGAAGTAATAATGGTATCAGGGATGCCAGCAGCACGCTCCTGAAGTTTCCTCACCTCATCGAGGGCATCCGGAAGCGTCATATCCGGCAGGAAATCTGTCGGTTGCCAGCACTCGTCAGGGTTTACCAATACAGTATCCACAGTTTCTCCCACCAACTCATCCAGCTGGTTGATCACCTCTAGATTCTTCTCCAATTCGTAATTAATGGTTTCCGTACCTTTCATACTAATTTTCTTCTATTTGGGCGTTTGAAGAGATTGACCTGGTTCCTCGACGCATATTCATTTACATTCACCACATACAGGCCAGTTAATATTAAGCGTGGTATTAATGAAAACGATTTTAAGGTTAAGATGTTTTCTTAAACGTCACAAGTTAGCTATTTAATAACAAGACGCATAAAAAAGAGAAAAAATTCTATTCGATGATGCCCCAAACCATCTTACTTAGTGCATTAAACCCGCATTATGCACTAGCCTATCTATTGCGACCTGATCCGCCGCGGCGGACAAAATCAGTTGCTTCGCTGCTGTTTTCGATTTCACCATCCGCCGCGGCGGATGATTCAATCTCCAAACAACCTGATTTTCTTGTAGTTTCAGCTCTCATAACGATTCCTAATGCATAAAGCGGGCAATGCCGTTTAGTTAGTGTGTATCCAGGGCAAACGCATTTGGTGTTAATTTCGTGTAGGGCGGCTATCATCCGTGCCGCTGGCACTCCTTCTGGAGGCTGATGAGTGCTTAACGTCCTGCGGATGAATCCGCAGGTTACTAAATTCATCGTGCCGCTGGCACTTTACCGCAATTTGTACATTAGGAACAGCAGATATATTCAAACTGGGATACTTTTTTAAATGCGTTCGCCCTGAGTGTGTATCTGGAAATATTGGTTTAATTACTTTTCTTGTTAAATTCCAAGATGGTTTTGATCTCTTTACCTTTGTTACTTTTTTGCTTCAGGACACACAAAGTAACCAAAAAACCCTGCCGCTACGCCACGGCGCACAGGTGTGCAGGTATTGGCCTAAAATTAAAACCTTCCCTCATGCAGGCAAACTCCTCCTGTCTAAAGCCAAGCAGGCCTATCTAAAGGCAGGTAAACCTTCTTTAGCTGCAACATTCTTTTTGGGCAGCATTTCGTCAAACAAGCCTGCCTTTTTGCCAACCGCTTTTTAATTTCTTAACGCCCAATACCTGCAAGGCGGATTCAGTTAATAACCTGAGCTCTACTTAATTTTAGTATAAAAAGCGTCATAGCGAACCCTTTTAAGGAGGATGTGGGTTGGAAAAGGGTGTGGCAATCCTGAAACTGCTACGGCTTCCACCCCTCATATCTCCCTCTAAGCCTCGCAGTGACGATTTTAAAATCGAACTGAGGTTAATAAGTCCCAAAAAGGTATCGCTTCCTTCTTACGGCCCTTGGTATGCCTGTTTTCCAGCCGATGGTAGAGGCCGTTAAGAAAGGGAGTTGGCTCGCGTCGTGGAACAGCGAGACCCACTCACTTTTAGGTCGTAGCCATCGGGTGGAAATTAAAATGGGTGACGGATCCACGTCGCAGGGTAAATCCATGTCCCATTTTAAAGGGCAGACCACCGGCCTAGATTTTTTTCTTTCTTTTTTCATCAATGGAAAAAAGGAAAAGGATAAAATCCACCAGGATGATCAGGTTTCCCCAGCCAAAGTCAATCAAAAAAAGGACTTTTAGGTATATGAAAAGAAGGAAATCCCCTTAACTAAACGAAATTGATAATCCGGGTTAAAAAGTCGGCTAAAAAAAATGCTACCCGTAAATCCACAGGTAGCACTTTCCAAATCTAAAGTATATAAAGGTATTAATTCACGTCCCAGAAAAGGCTAACAGAAACTTCGTCACCGCCCATAGCAGAAACTGCTTCGTTATAGCTTGTTTCATTTACGTTTTGCTCGCTAATTGGATACAGGTACCTCAATGGAATATCCTCATAATCCATATCGTAGGGGATGTTCAGTATAGGATAATCAAGCCTTCTCCATTCTGTCCAAGCGTCATAGCCTCTGTTATATAAGGCGATGTATTTTTGCATACCAATTTTTTGCAAATAATCGCCTTCGGCAGTCGCATAAGCCACAGATGGCTGGGCCAAGTAGGCATCTACAGCAGCATCGGCAATAGGGTCACCGCCAACAATCTCATTCACACCAGACCAATACTCGAAGGAAGCTCTAATGGCATTCTCGTAATGTTCTGCTGCACTTCCTGACAAAAAGCCTCTTTCAACAGCCTCTGCTCGTAGGAACTCCACTTCACTGTAATCAAGAATTACGTGGGTAAAGTCTGGCTCAGTTTGGTTAGGATTGATATGGGAAAAATCCGCATAAACGTTGAAGTTTCCGTACTCACCACCTACATAAGCTCCTTCATGCTCGGTATAGAAAAGACCGATACGGGGATCATTAAGGTCATTCATAAAGTCGACCATGGTGTTGGAAGCGACATAGTCATTTCTACCACTTTGCACCAAATCCGACCAAACCGGATCTGTATTTGGAGGAGTTCCCAAAAATTGGAAAGTAGCATCCAGCTCAGCCGAAGCAAAAGCATTTGGAGAAGCTTCGGCGACAGTAGCTTCTGCAGTAGCAGGATCCACATCGGCCAACAACATGCCCATTCTAAATTTCAAGGAATTGGCAAAGGCAAACCATCCATCCATATCACCTCCATAGATAAGATCACCAGATGCTTGGGCACCAAACCCAGCATCCACATCCATATCTGCAATGGCAGCATCCAATCTGGCCAATAGATCCATATAGATCGTGGTCTGATCATCATATTTCGGGAAAGAATTTTCGAAATCCAATGCCTCAGAATAAGGAATATTGCCAAAAGAAGTCACCAATGTGTACCAAGCATATACTTTAAGCACCTCACCAGCAGCAATTTGATTTACCCTAACGGCTTCGCTCAGGTAGCTTTCATCTTCTTGGGCAAGTCTTGTAAACTCGTCCAAGTCAATGAGCACGTCTCTATAAAAAGACCTCCACCACCAAGCAGGTGTTCCTCCATTGTAGAAGTCATACCTACTTTGGTCGATGTATTGTACTTCAGACCATTGCTGAGATAACAACCTATTGATCTGTGGTTCAGCATGGAATTCGGCCATTTCTTTCTGCGCATTGGAGAAAAGGGTAATTGCCGGCACTTCCGCTGCATCCTTCGTAATTTCATTCTTATCGGTTAGCCCATCACATGAAGCAAAAACAACTGCTCCAAGGAGGATATATATTATCTTTTTCATAGCTCTCTTTCTTAGAATTTCAGACGAAGATTAAATCCGTAAGTCTTGGTAGTCGGGTAAGCACCACTTTGATAACCTTGGTTGTTACCTGCTCCCAAGCTTTCCTCTGGATCAGAATACTTCATGTTTTTGTGGATAATCCATAGATTTCTACCAATTAGGGAAAGATCTATACCCTGCACACCTTTGATTCTATCTACGAAATCTCTTGGGAAAGTATAAGAGATGGATAGGTTTCTAAGCTTCACATAACTGGCATCATATACATACATGCTGTTAGGGTTGGTACCTGGTGCATAGCCAAGTTCACCGAAGCTTGAAATATCCAGTCGTGTTGTATTGGGGTCACCATTGGCATCAACCCCTGGTAGGATGATACCTCCAGACGTCTCGTCATTGGTTACCGGATCTCTTTTTGGATTGCCCAAGTCGTTGACACCTGCTGTCTCAGGATAGATACCCGTCGCATCTCCATACCATCTGTCCAATGAGAATACCTCTCCACCTTTTTGAATATCAATCAAGAAAGATAAACTGATGTTTTTATATGAGAAGGAGTTGTTGATGCCACCGTACCAATCAGGATTGATATCACCAATAACGTTATTGGATTCGCTGGTCACCATATAGCGGCCATCTTCATCGACCATTGGCTGACCAGACAACGTATCAATAACAAAATCCCTACCTCTGATGGTACCATATGGTTCACCCACCGCTGCGTTCAATGTCACACCACCTTGTAAAGAAGCCAGCTCAAGGTTTCTATTCTCACCGTTCAGAGACAGTACCTTACTCTTGTTTTTGGTCCAGTTTACATTGATAGTCCAAGAGAAATCTTGGTTCTGGATAGGCGTAGCAAATGCACTGATTTCCCAACCTGCGTTTTGAAGCTCACCGGCATTGACATACCTGGAGCTAAATCCAGTAGCAGTAGATGTGGTAACAGGGATAATTTGATCCACTGTCCTGGTATCATAGTACGTTACATCAAATCCATATGCTGCATCCATAAAGGTCATTTCAGCACCAATCTCAAAACTTTTGGTCCTTTCTGGAAGAAGGTCAGGATTGTTCTTGGAGCTTGGCATGGAGAACAATGGCGTGTCGTCAAAGGCAGTAGGCTTATAATAAATATCCTGCAATACCTGAGGAGCCGCCGTGTTACTTACCTCCGCATAGTTTGCACGGAGTTTACCAAAGGTGAATACTTCTTTGTTGTTCAAAAATTCAGAGAAGATAAATCCACCCGAAACAGATGGGTAATAATAAGTGTTATTCTCTGGTGCCAAAGAAGACGCTTGGTCTCTACGAACCGTACCGTCCAAAATCAGGTAGTCTCTGTAGGTAAATGTAGCACCAGCAAATACACCGTTCACTTGTAATGTTGACTCCACTTCGGTAGGAGGAGACATTGGGTTCAATGAGTTGGATAGGGAATACAAACCAGGAACTACCAGCCCACCATTTGTAGAGGCATCGATAGAATTGATCTGTGTTTTACGGATGTTTCCACCCAAAAGTCCTTTAAAGTCCAAATCTTCATTGATTTGCTTATTGAAGTTCATTAACAAGTCATAATTGAACTCCTTATAATTTCTGTTAAACCTGCTGTAGTTTGAAGGATCCAAACTCCCTACGGCGATTCTTTCTTCCTGAATCTCACTGTACGTATCAAGGGATATCCTACCCATTACATCCATCCAGTCAGTCACCTCATAGTTAAGGGCCATATAGCCCAAGGTACGGATACGCTCATCATTCTGATAATTCTCGTAACGTGTCCAGTAAGGGTTATCGGTGTATGCAGGTACTTGGGCAGTTTCATTTGACCAGTTCCACGTAGCGTTTCCATTGGTAGCAAAGTACTCAGACTCCAACTCCTTCACGTCAACGTTTACAGGCCACCACTGACGAAAAGATTGGTTTACATTCAATCCACTATAGCCAGTACCGTACCTTCCGAGTCCTTCGTTCATGGAGAAGTTTATGGAGGCAGTTGCGGTGAGTTTTTCTACAATATCGTAACTACCGGAGAAGTTCACGATATTCTTTTTCATTCTACTGTTTGGCAAGATACCTTCTTGGTCGTTTCTGGTATAGCCCAATTTATAGTATCCTTTATCTGTACCACCATTTAGCAATATACTGGTGCTTGTAGAAACAGGGCTTTCGAAAAATTCCACTGGAGTGTTTCGGGCCGCTTGCCAAGGAGTGGCTTGCTGATAGAACTCAGAAGCTGGGTTTACGGATTTCCAATCATAGACCATTCGACCATCAAACGCTTCACCGTATGAAGCATCATCACCATAATAATAAAATGGAATATTAGGATCAAACCCTTCTAGGTCGGCATTATAAAAAGATGAACCATATCCTGCACCATATTCATTTTGATATTTGGCGTAAGTGCTTTTATCGATCTTACCAAAGGTAACACCGGCATTGACTGTCACGCCAAAACCTTTGCTTCCCTTTTTGGTCGTGATAACCACTACACCATTACTGGCCCTAGAACCATAAAGAGCAGTAGCTGCAGCACCTTTCAGTACGTTTACACTGGCAATGTCATCCGGGTTGATATCAGACGCAGCATTACCATAATCGTAACCTCCTCTACCTGTCGATTGATCATTGGTGTTGGTAATGGAGTTATCCACTGGCACACCATCGATCACAAACAAGGCCTGGTTATTACCAGTCAATGAAGAAGAACCACGAATAACTACATTGGATGATCCACCAAGGTTGTTACTGCTCTTGATGTTCAGACCAGCTACACGACCAGACAATTGGTTGATAAAGTTTGGATCACGGGTTTCACTAAGTTGTTCCCCTTCCACAGATTGGGCAGCATAAGGAAGTTCATTTTTACTTCTCTCAATACCCAAAGCGGTCACCACCACTTCTGAAAGTTCCTCGGCATCAGAGGCCATCGCCACATCAACGACTGTTCTGTTATTAATAGGCACTTCCTGAGTGGTCATACCAATAAAAGAGAAGATCAACACTTCTCCACCTGCAGGTACTTCTAATGAGTACTTACCATCCAAGTCCGTGACGGCACCACGAGAGGTCCCTTTCACTAGAATGCTTACGCCTGGGACTGGTTCTTCGCTTTCGGCTGAAGTAACCGTCCCTGTTACTGATGTAGTCTGTGCAAAAGAATATTGCAAAAACATACATAGCAAGAGGGCTAATTGTACACTTTTCTTCATATGCGGTTGATTTGATTTTAGCGCAAAGTAGAAATCTCGATGCTAAAAAAAAATTTTATGATTTTTTAACATTTTGATAACCCTAAATCACCACTACTCAAACTATTGGTTTTCAGTAATTTAAGAATTTTAAAATTAATTAAAAAAAATTGTCCTTTTTCAATAGAACATATCATTAATTTTACCAATCAATAATTGTACGGAAATCGATTTCTTCAAAAATAAAAACACACTAAATTGTATGTACGCACAAGAAAATTTTACTAAAACAAAGAAAACCGATCTTTAATTTTTAAGTTTCCAAATTAAATTTTACAACCAAACAAGTTTTTACATAATGCTTTTTAATACTTTTTCAGCCAATATAAATTCAAAATAAAATTCTGTTTAAATCGATAATACAAAAGCTTGTCGGATTTACAGGAAATTTGATTTTCTTCCGAAATAAAAGAATCCAAGGCCTCAAAAGAAACCCTATTACTCCTATAAAATCAACACATTTGAAGAAAACAGTCCCTAAAATCGCCCATAATGTCACAAAAAGGATTCCAAGTAGGTTAAAATTTTTGTAGCAATAATCCTAAAACACACCTATAAAACTGTACTAAACCGTTCTCTTACCTCCATGCGGTCTTTAGTCTTTCCTTATAACCTCAGTTCAATTATAAAATCGTCACTGCGAGGCTTAGAGGGAGATATGAGGGGTGGAAGCCGTGGCAGTCTCGGTATTTCGGGATTGCCACGGCTTCCACCCCACATCCTCCTTAAAAGGGTTCGTATGACGCTTTTTATACTAAAATTAAGTAGAGCTCAAGTTTATAATTCCGTAGTGGAAAGTATCCTTTCCTAAGCTAAATGGAAAGCTCTTGCCACAGAAATGATAGAATTCAAAAAATAAAAAAACCCCGGTTATGGGCCATATAATAGCCCATAACCGGGGTTAATAATTTAATGTAATCGATTATATATTTAAAAATCCTAAGTACCGATCCTATAAATCATGATCCAACTCTCTTAGGGATCAATAACTGAGTTTATACGCAGCCACTTTATTCTTCATAAAAGTCGGTACAAATACGAGGTTTTCTTCTTCCAGGTACCCAATATCTGCAGTATTGGACTGTGCATCCTTGGTATCCAGTAGCTTGGTTTCACTATCACCTTGTATGATCCATATTTCACCCGCCCATCTACTGGCCAAGTAATTATCATCACCCAAGATGATCAAACCATCTCCTCCTGTCACGGTGCTGTTCAGCACTTCATGGGTGCCATCATCAGCGTATTTTTTCAGTCCCTCACCATCAAGACCATGCAATACGCCATCTTCATCTACGCGCAGACCATTGATACTGGACTGGCCCTCTGCCAGGATACTGATCTCACCATCTTCCAACACATGGATCAATCCTTTTTCCATATCGGAGAAATATACTTTATTACCGTGTACATCTATATCATTTAAAAAGCTTGCTCCCTCTACGACATAGGTATTTGTTATTTCACCTTTTTCGATATCAATCTCTACAATATCGTCGATATCGGTTACGTACAGCTTGCCGTTCAGTATCCCCATTCCTTTGGGGCCATCCATTCCAGTCACCCATTCACGGTCTAGTATTTCTCCATCTTTCGAAATAATGGAAATAAAGCCCTTACCATCATGGTCACGGGCATCACCATCGATATTGGCCACATAAATGGTTCCTGTAGCCGGATCCACCAAAACGGACTCGCAGGTAGTAAGTTCTGCTGGGGTTTCCCATACCAACGTCATCGTTGGCTCCACCTTTTCCTCCACCACTGTGACTACCTCTTCTTGAACCTGTTCTTTTTTTTCACCATTACACTGGCAAAAAAGCATAGGCGAAACGGCCAACATTGCTAATAATAGATTACGCTTTTTCATGTCTTCTTATTTTTATGGTTAATGTAATTTCAAAAATCTTTTACTAAAATTAGTAATTTTTCATACATTTTAATGAGTTTTACCTTCTCGTAGAACAAGTTGATAGACGAAAATTTGTTTAAACCCAATATACACCGCTAATCAATTTCTTTTGGGCACCTATCAGGGTAATGCTGTACCTTATCTAAAAATAATCAACCGCATGAAAAAAACATCTTTACCTAAAGCTAGCATCTTTCTGCTCGTGGCAGCCTTTAGCTGTAGTGAAAAAAACACCCAAGTGGACTATACCACGCTTTCTGATGAAGCCAGATTGGAGGCGGCCAAGGAAATCGCCCATGAAACCATCATGGTGGACGGCCATGTGGACTTGCCATACCGCATGAAAGTAGGCGGATTTACCCTCCAACGTGAAATCCTCGACGTCTCAGAAAGAACAGATGGTGGAAATTTTGATTTCCCCAGGGCCAAAGAAGGCGGACTGGATGCTCCTTTTATGTCCATCTACCTGCCCGCTCGCTATCAACAAACCGGTGGGGCAAAAAACTTGGCAGATTCCCTGATCTTAATGACCAAGCGTCTGGCCGAAACATGGCCTGAAAAGTTTGCCATGGCCTACAGCCCCGATGACATCGAAGCCAATTCCAAAGCAGGTAAAGTCTCTCTTCCTATGGGGATGGAAAATGGCGCCGGAATAGAAGATGACATTAACAATGTCGCCTATTTCCACGAAAAAGGCATTCGATACATCACGTTGACACACGGCAAGGACAACCTGATCGGTGATTCCTCTTACGACACCAGCAGGACACACGGTGGTCTGACCACCTTTGGCGAGCAAGTAGTGAAAGAAATGAACCGCGTCGGCATCATGGTGGACATCTCACATGTCTCTGATGACACATTCTATGATGTAATAGAACTCACCGACGTGCCGGTCATTGCTTCCCACAGTTCTTGCCGAAAATTCACCCCGGGATTTGAGCGCAATATGGATGACGAGATGATCAAGCTCCTTGGCAAGGAAAATGGCGTCATCATGATCAATTTTGGCGGAAGCTTTATTGATGGGGGCTACAATGAAAGAACTGCCGAAGTCCGTGAACACATCGTCAATTGGCTGGCCGAGAATGAACTTAGCCGGACTGATTCGGCAGCCAAAGCCTATATAGAAAAATATGTAGCAGACCACAATGTCTTTCCAGACGTAAGCCTCGTAGCAGACCATATCGACCATGTGGTGGAGCTTGCTGGAATAGACCATGTAGGCTTCGGTTCTGATTTTGACGGAGTAGGCGATTCCCTGCCCAATGGCCTAAAAGATGTTTCCATGTACCCCAATTTGATCGCTGAATTGCTAAAAAGAGGGTATAGCAAGGAAGATGTCGAAAAAATCTGCTATAAAAATGTCTTTCGCGTGTGGCGAGCAGTAGAAGCCGCCGCGGAAAATTCTTGATCCATTAAGCAGTCGACGGTCCACCGACGACCATCGACTGCTAATTCAACTTTTCTCCTTTAGAATAGACAATTACTGACCTACGAGCGTAAGGACTCCCGCCCAAGGGATCGTGGGCAGAGCGAAGGGAAAGGCGGAAATGTTTGTCAGGTTATTAGGTATTGTCACCCGTGGCCTGAAAAATGATTGCTGCTAGCTGCATCTGCTACTATTCGTCAAAAAGATACCAGCCATTTGGATCCACAACTATCTTATCATCACTTTTAATCCGTACGGCATCTTTGGATAGCTGTACTACCTCTATCCCATCGGAAGTTTTGATTTCTACAGGCAGGCTAAAGTCAATATTGCTCAGGCGAACGTCATAGCGCCGCTTACGTTTTCGCTTCACCCTAATTTTGGGCAACTTGGTAGAATAAAGGTACATGTCAAAAAAACCCTCTAAGTCCTTTTCTGAATACTCCTCCACAAAATCAACAAAATCCTTGGTAGTTACTTGGTGAGCATAGGTAAACCTATCTTCTTGGAGAAAAGCCTTTAGCATGGGAAAAAACACCTCATCCCCCAGTACAAATCTAAGGGAATGCATCACGAAAGCACCTTTGGTATAAATATCCGGATGATAGGCCTCTGCACTGTTGATATTCATTCCTTTTACCAGTGGCTGGTCATTTTTGATCTTAGCTTTGACAGCTGCAGCATTTTCCAAATAGGCTTTCATCCCTCCGTGCGCCTGATAAAACAGCATGTCACCATAAGAGCAGATCCCTTCATGGATCCAAAAATCCTTCCAGTCTGCCACCGACACCTTATTTCCCCACCACTCATGGCCCAATTCATGGTGCAAAAGCCAGTCAGCTACCGTACTGCCCACTTGAGTGTATTCGAAGTTGTTGCCGTAGGCATTGATCGTTTGATGTTCCATTCCCAAGTACGGCGTCTCCACCACAGCGATCTTATCTTTCCCAAAAGGGTAAGGCCCAAAAAACTTTTCCTGTGTTTCCACACTGGTCTCCAATACATCCAACAGCCCTTTTGCTTTTCCTTTATGTTCACTCAGGACATAAGCATGCATCGGAATTTTGCTAGCATCTGCCGAGGTATACAACTTGGCCACTTCAAAAAAGCGCCCCATAGTGAAATTGATATTATAATTGCTGATCGGATAGGAAGTCGCCCACTGGAAATAATTATAGCCAGAACTGGTGACCTGATTCAATAACCGCCCATTCGCTGCCACGAAATACGGAAAAGGCACTTTAATATATAAGTCCACACCATTACTGGCCTTGCTGGAAGGATGATCCAAGCAAGGCATAAAGACCTTAGCTCCTTCATGCTGACAGGAAAGGCCCACCCAATGATTTCCTTCTTTGTCCTTTGACCAAGTGAAGCCTCCTGACCATGGGGGATTCTTGGCAATAGGGGGACGACCTCTGTAAAATACCTTTACATGGTTTGAGATCGTATCCGGATAAATGTCCAATATATCTCCATGGTGGTCAAAGTCCAGCGATCGACCGTTGCTTTCGACTTGGAATACCTCATAATTGGAAATCAAGTCTAGCCGGAGTGTGTCCAATGCTCCCAAGGGATTAAAAGTCATTTCCATAACGGCATTAATGCCCTGGATGCGTGGAAGAATCTCCAGGTCCAGCGAATAATGCACTACTTCAAACTGCGCTTGGAGTGGATCCATTTTTCCTCCCCAAGTCCAATTACCCTCCCCTTGTGCATCCGCATGGTTTACCAATAGCAACAATGTGCCCACACTGGCCAAAAAGCATTTTACACACTTTCCCATCCTTTTTATTCCGAATAACTCTCTTTTCATTGTCGCTAAAGTCGCCTTAAAGTAAAACTTAAAAGTAGAACGTAATTTACACAATACAAAACTGCCTGACCATGGCTAAGATGACCAATAATAGGCATCTTTTCATCACTTTCACTAATATATCACTTTTGGCGATTCGTTTTGACGGAAAAAGAATAATTAAACCAATATTAATACAATTTATATTGGGATTACTGCCTATAAACCTTATATTTATTGTGGTTGCTGAGCGTAAATATGCTGTTCAGCTCCTTTTTTTAATCGGCAAAACTTACTTTGGCATGTCTTTTTGGAAATCATTTCTTATTATTCTCATCAGCTTATTCACATGGTCGTCCTTACTGGCTCCCCTACACGGACATGCTGCGCCATTTAGACAGGACACCACTATTGAAAACCAATCTCATTTTGGAATCTTTAAAAAAGACCATGGAAAACACAAGTCCACCATAGAAAACACCGTCAAGTCAAATAAGGAATTGAACCGTGACACCTCTTGGGTAAAAGTAGGTGGTGCACTCCGACTAAACACCATTTATGCGATCTATGAAGGCCAAACTTTTCCCTTAGGCACCAATAGCAGAAATGAATGGACCTGGGATACGTGGCGGATCAATGTCGACTCCTACTCGGATGGGTTACAATTTGCCTTTGAGTACCGCTTTTATCCTACATTCAACACACACTTCGTCAAATACGGCTGGATTGGCTATCGTTTTTCGGAGAAATATAACCTCCAAATAGGCATTACCCAAGTTCCTTTTGGCTTGCTGACCTATGCCTCCCACAGTTGGTGGTTTCAGATTCCCTATTATTTGGGTCTAGAAGATGATCACCAAATGGGGCTAAACCTTACCCATAACCGGGACAACTGGACATTTAATCTGGCCTATTTTCCTTTGTCCGAGCCTAGAGGCACCAACGACCCCGCTTTTGGGGAATATTCCACTGCGCGCTATTCATACGATGTCGTCCCCATTGACGGAAACAGTAATATCGAACGCAACCAGCTAAATCTCCGGGCCAATTACCACCTGGACGACTGGAAATTAGGCGGCTCTTTTCAAGCGATGGAGATTTACAATCAACAAACCACCCATAGTGGCAACCAGCTTGCCGCAGCCCTCCATGCCGAATGGGCCAAGGTACCTTGGAATTTTAAAACAGAAATCATCTATTACGGTTATAATGATGTTCGGGATGATGATGGCAGGCTGCTGAACAGTGTCCAGATGGGTGCTTATGGATTTGGGACTTATGATGTGGCCAGTGAAGCCATCGTTTATGTAATTGGTCTCGCGCATGACTTTCCTGTAGAATGGGGGCCTATCTCCAATGTTCAAGTTTACAACGATTATAGTTTGATCCAAAAGTTTGGGGAAATGCCCATTAATGGCGTATTAACTCCTTTTGAGAAAACCCAGCAAAATGTCCTCGGTGCCCTGATCACTGCCGGAAAAATCTATACATACGTGGATTATGCTACCGGCTACAACCATTCCTGGATCAGTGATGCTTTTGGAGGAAATTCCATGGGCCCTGGTAGAGGAATAGATTACCAAACCCCCGTCTCGGACAGTAACCCGATAGACCCGAATCCGGGTTGGAACACACGAATCAACATTAATATAGGTTATTATTTCTAAACACCTTTTCTATGCTAAAAAAATATTTTGATGTACACCCTCCCGTTTTCTGGCCGGCATCCATCTTGATCATCGTCTTTATTACCGTGACATTGATCGTGGGCGAGCCAATGGAAAAAATATTTGATGCCATAAAGTTTTTTATCACCGACAAGACCGGATGGCTTTTTATCATAGCCATCAATATTTTCATCGTATTTTGCTTCTATTTGGCATTTAGCAAATATGGTAACATCAGACTGGGCGGCAAAGACGCTGAAACGGAGTTTTCGACTTCTGCTTGGTTTGCTATGCTATTCAGTGCAGGAATGGGCATTGGCCTACTCTTTTGGGGAGTGGCAGAACCCGTCTCACACTATGCCAAACCTCCATATGGTGAACCGTTCAGTATTGGTTCTGCCCAGCGCGGCATGAACCTTACCTTTCTCCACTGGGGCTTCCATGCTTGGGCAATCTATGCTGTGGTGGCTTTATCACTTGCATTTTTCACCTTCAACAGAAAACTACCTTTGACCATACGGTCTATCTTCTACCCCATATTGGGCGACCGTATCCATGGAAGGATTGGTGATGTCATCGATGTCATGGCAGTCCTTGCCACATTATTTGGACTGGCCACCTCACTAGGGTTTGGGGTTAGACAGATCAATGGTGGACTAAATTACCTATTCGGGCTGGAAATATCCGTGGGAGTTCAGGTCATATTGATCAGTGGCATCACCTTAATGGCTACGGCCTCTGTATTTTCAGGCTTGGATAAGGGTGTCCGTGTACTGAGCGAATGGAATGTCCGAATTGCGGCGGCGCTACTGATATTTGTATTGTTGGCAGGGCCCACGGTGTTTATTTTTCGGGGATTTGTCCAGAACTTGGGGAATTATCTAAATCAGTTTATCGCCGTATCCACCTGGACAGAGGCCTATCGTGATAATGAGTGGCAAGGTACGTGGACCATCTTCTATTGGGCGTGGTGGGTGTCTTGGTCCCCTTTTGTGGGAATGTTTATCGCCCGCATCTCAAAAGGAAGAACCATTAGGGAATTTATTTTAGGAGTACTCCTGGTACCTGCATTACTGACATTCTTTTGGCTTACCGCCATGGGGGGCAGTGCCATCTTTATGGATATGCAAAATGAAACCCATGACTTTGCCAGTGCCATTATCAAGGATGAATCTACGGCACTATTTGTCTTTTTACATGAATTCCCACTCAGCACACTTGGTTCTGGTATCGGGGTACTATTGGTCATGAGCTTCTTTGTCACCTCTTCTGACTCAGGGTCATTGGTGATCGATAGTATCACTGCGGGAGGAAAACTGGATGCTCCTGTAGGGCAGCGTATCTTCTGGGCGCTGGCAGAAGGTGGGGTAGCAGCTGTCCTCTTAGTGGGTGGGGGGCTTACCGCCCTCCAGACGGCCACCATCACCACTGGATTACCATTTTTGATTGTCCTTCTAATCATGTGTTATAGCCTTTTCAGGGGATTACAGAAGGAACACGCACGTAAAGAAGCGCTCAAGCAGGACATTAATAGGAAGAATTACGAAAAGAACCTCACTGAAATCATCAAGAAAAACCTCCCTAAAGATTCACCAAAATGAAAAACTTAAAAAAAATAGCACTCTGCGTGGACTTGACCGATATGGACAGTTTACTCCTAAATTATATCAAAAAGCTAGATGATGCCTATACTTTCAACAGCCTCAGCATCTTACACCTGATAGAATTGGAGGAATTTTCCGACAACGTCCAGTCACTGCTTCCCAATCTTGGAAAAAGCATCACTCAGGTGATTGAATCTGAGATTCAAGAGAAAGTGAACAGGATATTTGACAAAAACAGCAACATCAACATCCATGTGCACTCGGGGGGTGACGTAGAGGGTTTTGCCAATTATATTGATTCCCAAAAATTTGATCTGCTGCTGATGGGCAAAAAAAGCAGCCACTTCGGGGCAGGTATCCTTAGTGGCAGAGTGGCCCGACTGACCTCTTGTGACACCTTATTCCTTCCAGAGATCGCTGTTCCTACCTTTGACAATATTTCTTTGGCATTGGACTTCAGCTCCTATACGGAAAAACTCCTACAGCTAGGCACCAACCTCGCCCAGAAAGTGGATGGTGAACTTCACCCCATCCATGTCATCAAGATCGGAGTGCAATATTTTCCCTACATCAAAAACTACAAAAAGATCAGTGAGGAACTGGAAAAAGAAGCCTTAAAATCCTACAAAAAGCTGCAAAAACAGTTTGGATTATCCAGTCCCCTGACCATCGTCAAGGACAATGACCAGCATATCAGCCGACTGATCTACAACAATGCGGTGCTCACCTCAGCAAACCTGATCCTGGTGGGGAACAAAGGAAAAAAAGATGAGGGTGACCTTCTAATAGGGAGTGTAGCCGAACAGCTGATCGCTTATGACAAAAACCTTCCCGTTTGGATCGTCAAATGACCCTATTCATTGGGGAAATTTTGGTGCATGACATAGAACTGCTAGCAAAAATGCGTTTTTTAGCGACAAGTGTAAACAATCACACACTGCAGTCCTTACATCATCACCTTTGTGCCCCCCATTCGGTAAACTCGATTTTCCACTGTTAAGCAAAAAAATCATGCCCTAGGTTTCCAGGGCATGATTTCTAATCTTCCAGGGTATTGTAGCTATCCACTTGCTCCATTACCCAATCTTTATATTTCTCAAGGCGATAATCAAGCCACTTCTGCTTATATGTATTTGATTCTTCAATCAAAAAGGTAAACCTTTCCATGGCCTTGCTTTTGGTAAGCGCATCATACAGGTCTTCTTGGAAAGACTTGTCCTCCACAAACCGTTCAACAAATTGATCCATTAGGAGCGATTCCTGAGCAAATTCCATTTTCACAAATTCAGCATAATTCATTGGATCCGCATCAATTTCATCCAGCAGATCCTCTTCTTCAGGAGTCAAGTTCTCATTGAAGTTTTCCTCCTCGTCGGGAAGGTGATGAATGATTTTTTTGTCCTCCTGATAATAGCAAACCTTGCCTTTTAATAAATAATTGGCAATGGTGGCAATTTCTTTTTCTGTTAGTTTAAGCATTGGTTTATATATGTGAAACTAAAATTACTAGAAAAATAATTAATGGATCATGAAAATCAAATAAGAGCTGGACTCAATTGAAAATATATTTTGGGGCATAGGTATATACAAAAACCACAGACGCTGGATATTCTCCAAAATATTGATCGGCAGCCAATTATTAACACCCTAAAACGGCCCAACTATCAGCAATAGCACTAAAAAAACCACCTAAACACACCTATTGGAAGACAACCCAAGTTCATTTGAAACATCAGATTTTACCGGATCAATTGGCATCAATAATGTCCTGCGAGACGATCTTATAAATTTCAGCTATTTGATCATTATAGTTAAGAAACTGGTGATGCATATCCAACACATTCAGATCACCGCGAACAGCCGGCCCCGTTTGGGCAGCTTTGGCACCCATTTCCAGTGTCTTGCTGATCTGTTCAATGATCAGTGGCTGTAGCATCTCGAAGTCCAGCCCCTGCCGTCGCATGACCTCCTCTGCAATGCGAATCATGTGATTGGTAAAGTTACTGGCAAAAACTGCCGCAATATGCAGTGCCTTCCTGTCTTTGGACTTGACCACATAGCAATGAGGCGAAAGGCTCTTGGCAAGTTTCCTTAATACCTGCAGGGTCGCCTGATCATCGGACTCCAAGAGAAAAGGCACCTCATCGATATCCATTTGGCGAGATTTGCTAAAACTCTGTAATGGATAAAAAATTCCGGTATAGCTTGCAGAGCTGTAGTTGAGCACGTCCAAGGGCATACTGCCAGAGGTGTGTACCAAAATGCTGTTTTCGGGCAAAATAATGGCATCAGCGATCTGGCTGATCGCAGCGTCCGTAACGGCAATGATATAAAGCTGTGCCTCACTTTCTGAAAAATCCAAGTCAGTTTTAGCTTCTGCGGTATAGAGTTGGTTGATGATTTTCTCCGCGCGATGATAGTCCCGGCTATAAATCTCTGTGACAGTATGTCCAGCATTTTCCAGTGCAGGTGCCAAGTGCCAAGCGACATTCCCCGTGCCGATTACGGCTATTTTAAATTTTCCCATAGGGCTCCTCATTTTTGCTGCTCGATCCTAAATTACAGCTTTAACCCAAACCAAAAAAAACCCGCTCCTTAAAATAGAAGCGGGTTGCTGTTTTTTTTATTACTCGAGACCTTTGTCCCGCATTTTTACAAATTCGTCATAGCGCCTGTAAATGGCCACGCCAAAGCCCATCAGCATGATGATCGTACCCATCCACAGCACATTGATGTACGGTTTTACGAGCGCCTTCATCACCACATAGTCTTTCTGATAACTATTTACCGTAAAAACAAACTGATTGTCCTCGGGGCTTATGTTGTCCACTTGCACTTTGATGCCCAAGTCATGGTTGATAACAGGAATTCGCCCCACTTGATTGCCACGAATGAGAAACACAGGTGCCAGTTCTATTTGTTTATCATGGTCTTGCACCACCAAATTGGCCTTTACGGCCACATCCCCTTCTTTGAGTTCTACCCCCTCTACCGCATTGACGACCTCGCCTCCTTCAAATGTCGTTACATAATCTCCCAAATGAAATTGCTCTCCCGGCGTGGCTTTGTACTCCTTGGCCTCGCCCCATTCTGGGTCGTCATAATTGTTGATAGCAGATATATGTGTATAAAGATCCTTTGTTAGGTAATGCTTGGAATCAGGCGAAGAAATCAGCCCCATGGTGGGGTTTGGCTGAGACATGGGAAACAGCGTAAACTGCAGTTTTTGGTCTTGGTAATACTCAATTTCAAAATAGCTATTTTCCTCCAGGACAATGTCCACCTCATCGCCTTTCTTGTGATAGGTCTCCCCGTCTATGACGATATCTTCCAGCGCAATGGCCTTATTTTGCTGACCTGTCATTTCGAGCTTTCGCACGCTGACATAGCCAGGTACACCCTCTAGCTTTTTATGTCTTCCCCGGTAAACCACCTCGTAATCTTTCATCTGCAAGGGTTGGTTTACCCAGAGAAGCACATTCTCCTTGTTCAGCTCATCTTCCCAATCCCGCTTATAAGTAAGGCCTGACATGTTGATGCTGACTGTATCCGAATAGCCCGAAGAAAACATGATGCCAATGAGCATCATGCCTATTCCGATGTGTGCCAGCGATCCACCGGCCAGCTTGAAGGTGGATTTGCGGAGCAATTTGGTAAGAATGGTGGCATTGGCCACAATGGTGAACGTTCCCGCCATGACGATGATCATGTAAACGATGTCCCATACTTGGGCCAAGCTGATGATAACGGCCGCCAATAACAGTGAAATAAGGTAAGGAGTTACCAAAGCGCTCTTTAAAGCAGCCTTGTCCATTTTTTTCCACCAGAAGAACTGCCCCACCGCGGTAAGACAAGCCACTACTACACCAAACCAAAGTTGGAACTTGGTGTAGAATTCGACCTGATCTGCAGGAGGTGCCATGTTCGATACTCCTCCAAATGCCTCTATGATGGCATTATAAACAGGAATGGAAGTCGGCAGGATCACCTGAAAAGCCATCAACCCCAAGGTAGTGGCACCGATAAAGATCCAAAACTCCCGAGAATAAACAGAAGCTTCCCTTTCCGAACTGGGAATATGCTTCCAGGCCCTGACAGAAAAGAAGATCGCCACAAACAAGAAAAAGAACAGGTAAATCAGCAATTGGCCAGAAAGACCCAAATCCGTAAAAGAGTGTACCGAGGTATCTCCCAGCACACCACTTCGCACCAAGAATGTAGCATAGAGCACGAGGATAAATTGCGTAATGACCAAAACGATCGAAGTCTTCAGGGCTGTGCTGCTTTTCTTAAAGGTAATCATGGTGTGGATCGAGGCCACAATGATCAACCAAGGCACATAGGACGCATTTTCTACCGGATCCCAGTTCCAATAGCCTCCAAAGTTCAACGTGACATAGGCCCAATAAGCGCCCATAATGATGCCCATCCCCAAAATGGAAGCGGAGAAAATCGTCCAAGGGAGGGCCGGTCTTATCCATTCCTTATAGCGTCCTGTCCACAGCCCAGCCATCAAATAAGCAAAAGGCACCAGTGTAGAGGCATAGCCCAAGAAAAGGGTCGGTGGATGGATGACCATCCAGATATTCTGGAGGAGCGGATTGAGTCCCGTACCATCTTCCGGCACGAAATCAGGGTTCATTTGGAAAATAGGGGCATTGGCAACATCCCTCAAAAGAATAAACGGCGAGCTTCCTATTTTTAAGTCCCCGATCACCACGCCCAGGACCATGGATACCAAGAACGCCTGCACCAGTGAAAAGACCACCATAACAGGGCCTTCCCATGACTTATTGGTGTGAATCAAGAATAACCCCAACAACACATCCCAAAATATCCACAGGATAAAACTCCCTTCTTGGCCTTCCCAGAAACTGGAAATCATATAATGTACGGGAAGTGCTTCAGAGGAGTGGGAGTACGCGTAGAAATATTCGAAACGGTGATTATAAATGATATTAAAAAGGATCACACCGATGGATACGGCCGATACCGCATGAATATAAAAGAAAACCCTACTGAATTTTCTCCAGGAGGCCTTTTCCGTTTCGGGAACTATCGTGTATTGATAATAAGACCAAGCAGTGATGATCGCACTCACAAAAGCCAAGATCACCATGAAATGGCCCAAGTTACCAATAAAGGTATTAATCATAATTATTTACAGAAATCAGGTTGAGCAATGGGACAGGTCATTTAATTCTTGGAAGCAGTAACATCTCTGAACTCGTTGTCTTGGTATTTTGACGGGCACTTCATCAGGATCTTGTCCGCTACAAACATCTGATCGGTCTTATACGCACCGATGACCACGACTTGTTCAGACCTGGTAAAATCAGCAGGAACAGGTTCATTGTAGTACACTTGCTGTTCGGTACCATCATTATCGACCATCGTAAAGGTAAAGGAGGTCTTGTCCTCACCTACTTCCAACCCGGTGACAGTGCCACGGCTGTCCTTTTTCAAATGGCCGACCACATGGATAGGGTCTTCGTCACCATTACTGGCCATTTCCTTTGCAGTAGAGAAGCTTTCGTAAGAGCTGGCATCACCGATAGAGGAAATGATAATGACGATAGCCACCGCAATAATTCCAAGCCCTATGATATGTCCTTTTTTCATGAGTTGTTTATGTTTACCAACAGCCAGAAAAGCCGTTGATGGATTTGCTTAGAAAGCTAACGCAAATTCCGACAGGAGGTTTGCTCAGTCTCTAAATTCTTTTTCAAGTCGGGACAGTTTTTTGTCTGTACCTATCAGGTAAACCAAAATTCCTCCCATAACAATTCCAATTACGCCCACCAGCACGTAAATTTTTCCATTGGACCTCATTTCGTCGGCCATATCTACGCTATAGTTTTCGTAATCTTCGGTACTGATTTCCTTTTTTTCCTGTGCCATCACCTGTAGGCTGATAAACAGCAGGAAAACCACAAGCCACTTTTGCATTTGCTATTGATTGATAAGTTTGTCTTCTAATATTCGTTCGAGGCGCTTGGCCCTTATTCGCAAGTTTGCCAGCCATATGCCCAATAAAGTCCAGGCTATAATGGCCGGGTAAAAGACCATACGGAGGTTGCTATCCAGATCATAGGCATTAAAGCCCGGGTTACCGCCATTTCCGGGGTGAAGGCTGTCCGTAAGCCGCGGCAAAACAAAAATCAACGGGATAAATGCCGCGAAAGCAAAAATATTATAAACTGCCCCAATCCTGGCGCGTTGGTGGACATCCACCAGTGAGTTTCTGAGGATGAGGTAAGCAAAATAAATGAGCAAGCCAATGGCTGCTGCATTTTGTTTAGGATCTCCACTCCAATAGTCTCCCCAAGTAAATTTAGCCCAAAGCATGCCGGTAATGATGCCCAAGACACCAAAAAGGATGGCCGCATTGGTAAATTCGATGGCGATATCATCATCCTGGAGATTTCCTGACCTTAAGTATTTCACGCTATAGATGACTGCCACCACCAGCATAATGATCATACCAAACCACATGGTCACATGAAAATGCAGGGCGCGGATGGTTTCATTGAGAATGGGTAATCTAGGTGCTTCGAAGAGAAGGCCGGCGATGATCGTGTACCCTAATAAGATGATCGCCAATACTTTCCACCAATTTGCTCGCATGGTAATTACTTTGCTATTGTGATGCAAAAGTAAGGCATAACTTCTTCATTTTCGACCTTTTCAACAAAAAATTGACCAACGGAGACTGTTTAGGGCTCCTAAAGGATGAACTCCCTCCTTCCGCTTACCCCTCGGTCCCCTAAAAGGGGAAGTTGCCACCACCCAATATCCGGTAAGCAGCAGCCTGTATCCAATGGGGCCGTGGGTTGCCCACTAGCCATCAGCCGAGGACGACCGGAAGCTAACGTTAATGCATTACAAACTTAAAACACCTAATCATTGCCTCTTCAAACTCCCTCCTGCCGCTTACCCCTCGGTCCCCTAAAAGGGGAAGAAGCCACCACCCAATATCCGGTAAGCAGCAGCCTGTATCCCGTGAAGCCATAGGTTGCCCACTAGCCATCAGCCGAGGACGACCGGAAGCTAACGCTTATGCATTACAAACTTAAAACCTCTAATCATTGCCACTTCAAAAACTCAACTCCTCCAAAGGTAAGGAAAAAGGATGTAGGCGGTGGTGCCAATGATGGCATTAATGGCGAGAAGGGTCAGCAATTTATCTGCACTAACACTCCTGTCCAATCCATCTATGGCATTTTTGGAAATACGAATGGCCATCAGCAGGATTGGAATGATGATAGGGAAGCTCAAGATCGCCATGAGGGTGGCGTTATTGCTGGCCTTAGAGGCAATCCCCGATACCATTGTGAGGCAAGCAGAAAAACCAATAGCTCCCAACAGCAAATTCAGCACGAAAAGCCCTTGATCCTGCACTGGATTACCGAGAATAACACTAAAAACTAAGTATCCCAAAATCGCCAAAACTGCTGTCAGCATGGTATTATAGATGATTTTGGAAATAATGATTCCTTCAGGAGAAGCAATCATATAGTAATAAAGCTGTCGACCCTGATGCTCCTGCACGAAACTTTTGGCCACCGCATTTACGGAAGAAAACAGGATAATAATCCAATACAGGGCATTCCATGTCGGCACTGCTATGGTCCCTTGTTTGGCTCCCACACTCAGATAAGTGATAAAAACGGCACTGACCACATACAGCAATATACCGTTAAGGGCATATTTCTGGCGCCATTCCAGCGTAACTTCTTTTTTGATCAGAACGATGATTTCTTTCCACATGCTGGCGCAAATATAGCAAAAGTGAAAAGCATAATGGTAGTAGCCAGCCAAAATCAACCGGTGTATTGCAGTAGATCATTGCTATTATCAGAAATGGTTTGTTTTTTTGGTAAATCGTAAGATGAGTATTTTTATTTCAAACCCTAGTATTTTATGAAATCAACATTTTATTTATTGCTCTTGATGGCACTACTGGCCTGCGGAAAGGCTGAACAAGAGCCTGCTGTACAACTTAGACTTGACCTTGACCATACCGATAATGCATCTGTTCTGAAAATCTATGACTTATCTACCCAGCTCGGAGGAGAATTGCTGCGACCCCTAACCAGTTTTTCGGCAGATTCTACCGGCAGCTTTCTAGTCTCCATGGACACCGTCCAGTCGGGGTTCTATGGTCTCCAAGTCAATGACAAAACCTATACCACGGTCTATTTATATGATGGTGTTGATATGACGGTATCCGGTGACCCCATGAAATCCAAGGAACTCACCTTTTCAGGGAATGGTGCCGGTGAAGCCCTTTTCCACCAGAATTTTGAAACCCTGTCCACGCAAACCTTGGGGGCCATTGTAGAAGAAGATGATGCAAGTTTTGTGCGGAAACTGGACTCCGCTTATCAGTCAGGTATAAAGCAGATCAATGCAGCAGACTCATTAAACAGTGAATTCATTTCCAATGAAAAAGCTTTACTAAATGCCAGAAGAGCCTTATATACGAGCTACTATCCCAGGGCACGCCAGCGATTATTACAATCTGAAGTAGAAATAACACTACCTGATTCGGTCTTGTCATACACATCTTCAGCCATCGCGTTGGCAGACGAAGGACTGCTTATCCCTGAATACCGAAGGGTAATGGATAACCTAAACCAAACGGCATTCAACCAAGTGATGAACGAATACTCGGAAGCACATCCTGATGAGGATTGGGGAATGTCCAAATACATCCAAATGCGAATGGACTATATCTTGGAAGAGGAGGACGAAGCGTTAAAGGATTACCTTTTGGCCAAGCTGACCCTAGATGCCATCAGTTATTATGGTGATGATGCCGTGGCATTGGTATATGACACCTATCGAGAAAAATATCCTGATTCCCAATTTAAAGCATACCTGGAAGCTGTCAATAAAAAATGGGAGGCGCTGGCCAAAGGAAAACCTGCCAAAGAAGTGGAAGGCACTGCACCTGATGGCGAAAAGGTAAAATTATCAGATTTTGAAGGAAAGGTAGTCTATCTGGACACTTGGGCAACATGGTGTGGCCCCTGCCGTGGGGAATTTCCTGCTGCTAAAGTCCTGAAAGAAGAGTATAAAGCTCAGGATGATATCGTATTTATGTATGCTTCTATAGACAGTGATAAGGAGGCATGGGAAAAGTTTTTGAAAAATGATCCCGAATTCAAAGGGGTTCACCTCTTTGTGGACGGAGCCTGGCAGTCCGAATTGTGCAATGACTATATGATCCGCGCTATTCCCCGTTATATTTTGATCGATAAGAACGGAAATATCGCCAATGCAAAAGCCCCACGGCCCAGCAGTGGTGAGGACATCAGAAATGAAATCAATGCCCTGCTATAATCCCCAAAAAAATATTTTCCTTAAATACTTAAATAAAGGCTGTCTCATTGTAAACCGGTCCGTCTTTGCAAAGCAGCCATGAAATGGCGATCCGTCTATCCAATACGAGATCGCTTCACTTTGCTGCCGCTCCGTTCGCGATGACGGAAGGTTTAAGATGAGACAGCCTCTTTTTTGTTCATACTTAATCAATCCATTCAAATCCCAAATACGGAACCAATACTTCTGGCATTTTGATGCCCTTTTCGGTCTGGTTGTTTTCCAAAATGGCTGCGACAATTCTGGGTAAAGCAAGTGCGCTTCCATTAAGTGTATGGGCGAGTATGGTCTTTTTATTTTCATCCTTAAAGCGCAACTTCAACCGATTGGCTTGGTACGTCTCGAAGTTACTCACAGAACTTACCTCCAACCACATTTCCTGGGCGGCAGAATATACCTCCATATCATAGGTCAGCGCAGAAGTAAACCCTGTGTCTCCTCCGCACAATCTAAGTACCCGATATTGCAGACCAAGTTTTTTAAGCAGCTCCTGAACGTAATTGCTCATATCCTCCAAGGTCTCATAGGACTTATCGGGATGGGTGATTTGTACGAGCTCCACTTTATCAAATTGGTGAAGCCTATTGAGTCCTCTTACATGTGCTCCCCAACTGCCCGCTTCTCTTCTGAAGCAAGGGGTAAAGGCCGTATTTTTGATGGGCAGATCACTGGCTTTTAGCATTACGTTTCTGTACATATTGGTGATCGGTACTTCAGCGGTAGGGATCAGAAAAAGGTCGTCATTGGTGACATGGTACATCTGACCTTCCTTGTCCGGAAGCTGACCGGTTCCATAGCCACTTTCTTCATTGATCAGTATGGGCGGCTGCACTTCATGGTAACCGTACTTGGTGGCTTCATCCAAGAAAAAATTCACCAAGCCACGCTGCAATCGAGCGCCTTTTCCTTTATAGACCGGAAATCCCGCTCCCGTGATTTTATTGCCCAACTCAAAATCAACAATATCGTACTTTTTGATCAAATCCCAATGCGCTTCTTTGCCATCATAAAGGCTTACAGTCTCACCATGCTCCAAGACCACTTCATTGTCATCCGCTGATTTACCGGCTTTCACGCTGGCATGCGGTACATTGGGGATGGCATAAAGCAATTGCTTCAGGCTCTCCTCTATCTCGCTATATTTTTCCTCCAGGGATTTTATCTGGCTTTTGATTTCGGCAGTGCGGTTTTTGATCGTTTCAGCCTCATCTTTTTTACCTTCTCGCATCAACAGGCCAATTTCCTTGGAAATAGTATTGGATTCAGCCTGTAGCTGGTCCCTTTCCAGCTGGGTTCCTTTCCTTTCATCGTCCAAATCCAGGACGTTTTGCAGCTTCTCCTTTGCATCAGCAAAGAAGCGCTTCTGCAATCCCTCCACTGCCTGGTCAAAATTCTCACGGATAAAATTTACCTGTAGCATGTTCTTTAATAAGCTTTAATTTAGAAATGCAAAGATAGTGATTTCAAACAGAGCTCAGGAGCGGAATGGTAAAAAATCGAAAAGCAATGCCCGGCAGGATTGCTTCCTGCAGGATCTCTGGATTATTACTGGTGGTATTTACTGAAAGTTTTAAGAGGTTTGATAATAAACAGAATCTTTTTTCCGTTTGTGGTATAAAGAGAAACAAACAGGTAAAATCAGTCTATTTTAACTGGATACTAACCTTTTTCTTGTATATTGGAAGCGTGTAAACGCACTAATTTTCTGATAAATACACATCCTCAAAGAAAAAGTTTGCGTATTAAAATTGCTTACTGTAATATTGTGAAGTCAAAAAGTTCATAATTCACGCCCTGTGGATTCATCTTATTTCAATAAGAACCTTTTTATACCAATCAATTAAATAGTCACAGTACTCATTTCTATTAATCACATCAAGTACCTCTTATACGTTTTTTATGTATAATATTGAAGAACTAAAAATCAGATTGCTATCCGAACTGAAGGAGATAGCAGAAGAACTGGGGGTGAAAAATTATAAATCCCTCAAGAAGGACGATCTTATCTACGCAATCTTAGATCAGCAAGCAATCACCCCAGAGAAAGCCCTTCCGAAGAAAAAGCCGGCAAAAGCAGAAGTGGAAAAACCGGCAGAAGAAACTCCTGAAAAGAAACCAGAGCATAAGCCATCCGCTGAAGACAATAAGGAAACCAAGCCTAAGTTTAAGCGGGAGAATGTAACGGAATCCAAAAAAGAGGATTCGCCAAAAGCGGACAACAAACCAGCTAAAAAACCGAAGGAAAGTGCCAAGGAAGCGCCTAAGGAAAGAAAACCTAAGCGTAGTGAGGCGCCTAAACCGGAAAATAAGCCGGAAAACAAACCTGATAGCAAGCCGGAAGGAAAGCCTGACAACAAGGCAGCGACCAAACCGGATAAAACAGCTTCTGATGAAAATCGACCGAGGAGCTTCAGACCAAGGAGAAAAGCAGTGATAGACGAAGAAGCTCAGCGCGTAGCAACAGAAAGGCCACAGGAAGCCGAGGTCGATCTTCCCAAGAGAAAGAATTTCAAAGAGCCTTCTGTTGAGCAGCCTTCCCAGCCGTCCGTTGGACATAGCAGGAAGAAATACGCATCTTTGGTAAAGGAATTTGATGGCATTATAGAAAACGAAGGTGTCTTGGAAATCATGTCCGACGGATACGGCTTCTTGCGCTCTCTTGACTATAACTACTTGGCTTCGCCGGATGACATTTATGTGTCTCCTTCCCAAATCAAGCTATTTGGGCTGAAGACAGGCGATAACATTAAAGGCCAGATCAGGCCTCCCAAAGAAGGAGAAAAATATTTTGCCCTTCTCAAAGTATCTTCCGTCAACGGAAAGACCACTGAGGAGATCCGTGACCGGATCCCATTTGAATACCTTACCCCATTATTCCCAGAAGAAAGACTAAACCTGACCACGCGAGCGGACAATTTCTCTACTCGAATCGTGGACTTGTTTGCCCCTATCGGAAAAGGACAACGGGGCATGATCGTGGCGCAACCAAAAACAGGTAAAACCGTCCTACTTCAAAAGATCGCCAATGCGATTGCGGAAAACCATCCAGAGTGCCACTTGATGATCCTCTTGATTGACGAACGCCCTGAAGAAGTGACCGACATGGCAAGATCAGTAAAAGCGGAAGTTATTTCGTCCACCTTCGATGAGCAAGCCGAGCGTCACGTGAAAGTATCTTCCATGGTGCTGGAAAAAGCCAAAAGAATGGTCGAATGCGGTCATGACGTAGTGATCCTCTTGGATTCCATCACCCGACTGGCCAGGGCTTACAATACCGTGGTGCCATCCTCTGGTAAAATCCTTTCCGGTGGTGTGGACGCCAACGCACTTCACAAGCCAAAAAGATTCTTCGGTGCAGCCAGAAATGTAGAAAATGGCGGCTCACTGACCATCATTGCCACTGCACTGGTAGAAACCGGCTCTAAGATGGATGAGGTGATCTTTGAAGAATTCAAGGGTACCGGCAACATGGAACTGAGCTTGGACAGGAAGCTTTCCAATAGAAGGATTTACCCTGCGATCGATGTACCTGGTTCTGGTACCCGACGGGAAGACCTGTTGATGGAGAAAGAAGAGATGCAGCGTGTTTGGATATTGAGAAAACTCATGTCCGACATGACCTCCCAGGAGGCGATGGAATTCTTGCTCCAGCGAATGAAAGGTACAAGAGACAACGCCGAATTCCTGATCAGCATGAACGGATAAAATAAGGCACTCCCATAATTGCCAGCCTCAAGCCCTTGGGTTTGAGGCTTTTTTGTTGTATTACGGATTTTGTTTTCTGTCGTTTTTTACCAGAAATATGCTTTTTAAAATATTATTTTGTATTATTTTTAATTACGTAGTTTTTATTTTATCTATGTAGTGAAAACGTTAGTCACAACACATAGAAACTATTCGATTATGGGTTACTCCCAACAGTAACCCATAACACCGAATTCATAATTTATTTCAAGCAATCACTTCAGCTTTGCTACTTGGTACCAGTATGTCAATATAAGTCACTGAATACCCTAGTAAAGCTGCGGAAAAGAGTACCTGTTTTATCTGAAAATCTAAGGTGCATGAAGAAACGCTTTACTCAAAACTCGAATTCACTCCTCCTTTTTCACTTGATATTAGTGATATCTGTGACAATGCAAGCGCATCAGGCCTCTTTTGCGGAAGGCTCGGGTGATTGGGGAACGGCCAGTAACCGTGAAAGCTGGCTATGGATCCCCGCCAATAGCAGCACCAACAACGGTGGGTATGGAAGCCGCGGATACATGATGATGCCTTCCAAGACCAATAATTATAACGCCGCCCACCGAATGTATGTCTATGTCAAACCGGGGGAGACGGTATATTGGGGGTTTAGAAATGAAGAGGAATTTGATTTTTTAGGATGGCAATATTACGATTATAATGCCAATATTCGGGTGAGGTGGTTTTACGATGATACCGATACAGGCTTCTTTCCAGATAAGCGATATGGTGTCCCAGTAGACAACCACTACTATGATGCCCACTCTAACGGAGGAATACAAGGCAGGCCAGCCAATGCCCAAGCAGCAGCTAATGGGCCATCACAACTCGTAGGACCTACTGGATATAACGCTTATTCTTTTACCAATACCACAGGGGAAGCAAGGGCTTTTTGGGTGGAGATTTCCCGAAATAACGGGGATCCAATTAGGGACGGACTTCCCATCAGCTTTTGGGATGTGACTGTAGCGAATGAGGAAGACGAAGTGCAGCCAGGAAGGCTTTACAGCAAATACTGGAGCATCCTGAACGGCTTGCCAAGGGATGCCGGTGTGGCAAATAACCGTGCGTTTCATAATGACTTTGGCTTTTACGTTCCAGTGGATGACACCTTTGGCGGTACGGGCGACACCTACTTCGTCAAGCATGCCCAGTTTCCCAATTCCAATGGTGGCTTTGTTAATTTTTTTGCCAATCAAGACGGCCCCCGAAACAACACCGGCAGCCATGTTGATAATCGAAAATCCATTGAGGGTGTTTCTTCCAATTACCAGTATCCATTATTCCTAAACGACCCTGATTTGGAATTTTGGCCTACAACAGAGGAGCCTTCCGCCAGTCTTAATATTACTTATGAGGAAAGAGTCCCCTCCGGAAATGGCGGTCATGCCTGGGTGGACATCGACATCAGCCTTCCGGGGATTGTGGACGTATTGATCGACCTGAACGGAAACGGCACCTATGACGGAGGAACTGACCTGATCATAAGTGAAAAGTATGATGCCAGCGGGGAATACACCATCTACTGGGACGGAAAAGATGCCAATGGAAATGTGGTCACCAGCGGATCCCCAATTGGAGTATTTGCAGCTGTGATCTTTTCCCCTGTGCATTTTCCCGTTTACGATATGGAACAAAGTATGGGGATCACCATTACCAATGTCCGGCCGGGAGATCCGGAAGATAATACCATCTATTGGGACGATTCGTTGATTCCTCGGGATGGTGAATCTGGTTTTGTGGAGTTGGATGATGACTGGAAAACCAGTGCCGTTTCCCTTCCTGTAAATGTCACGGGTGAAGCGGGGGACAGTCATATTTGGCATGCAGATGGCAATAATGGCTTTAGCGAACGAAACACCATCAACACTTGGGCCGCCTCCTACTATGCAGAGGTGAATGAAGATGACGAATACCGCTATTTGACCTTCAAGGGAAATGTCTATGATGACGATGATGGTGTGGAGGACGGATTGATTTTTGGTGAGGCTACCGCAGCAGAAGGGCTACATGTGCTGATCGTGGACGAGCATAACGAAGTAGTAGCTACCGCGGCTGTTTTACCAAATGGAGCATATGAAATCGACCGTGTACCGGATGGGACGTACACTGCCGTGCTTTCTAGCATAACGGTAGCTGTAGGCGAGCAAAGCCCTGGACCTGTTTTGCCGGAAGACTGGGAAAATACCGGCGCACAGTGGGGCACGGTGCAAGATCAGCATTTATATGAACCATCCGGAATATTAGGCGAATTGACCTTAAACAATACCTCTGTACGAGAAGCGAATTTCGGGTTGAGGGTGATGGCTACACTTCCTGTGGTATGGCAGGATTTTGATGCGGCATTCCAGACCGAGCAGCGCAACACCAAGCTGGAATGGAGTGTAAGCAAGGAATGGGAAAACAGTCACTATGAAATCGAACGCTCAGTGGGCGGTGCCTCAGATTTTAAGAAAATAGGGGAAGTGAAGGCAGTTGGCTGGACAGATGAGCTGACACAATATCAATTTACGGACAACGTCCTCCCTGCAACTGGAGGAAAACTATACTACCGGATCAAGCAGGTGAACTTGGACAATAGCTTTTCCTATGGGTCTCTGCGTCAAGTGGCCGTTCCGAAAATCACCTTGACTACGGATAGTTGGAAGGCATATCCTAACCCGAGCGCCCACCACGAACTGAAGCTGGAGCTGCTGGACGGGAGTTCCTACCAAGGAGGACTGATCAACTTGAGGGTGATGAATGCGCTGAATAAGTCAGCTAGCAGCTCAGTGGAGACCCTCGACGATTTGAACCTTCACGTTTCAAAGCTATTACAGGCTTTTGGTAATGGCCTGGTGATCATGGAGGTAAAATGGGAAAACAAGGTGCAGTACCTTAAAGTATTACTCGAATAATTTTTTAGAATAACTAAACCAACGATGCGGCTCAAAGTAATTTGAGCCGTTTTTTTGATATGTTTGTAGCCTTCAACACGCTCGATAGGAGAAGAGCCATACTTATGCATAGTAGGTGGCAACGGCAATTTTTTTGGATCATAACCAACAGTCCAGCGTCTATCTCGATACTTTAGGTGTTTTAAATAAAAACTGAGGCTATGAAACAATAAATCTATGATTTATCCTAAAAGAACGTTATGGAGATTAATACGATCTACTTTTTCTTTTAATAAATTAATCAAGGAACAAAACGAAAAGCATAAATAAACAATCAAACCGACTATTACTGGGTACAAAAGTGAAATTTAATTTAAATCGGCACTTGTTTTAGGGGATAAGTTTGATATTTTTGTCATCAAACAACAGAATTACGTAATGATTAAGGGTTTTGTTGAAAAAAAAGTGAAAAATACTTTTAAAAAGCCAATCACCTTAGCAAAGACTGTAGCACCAATAGTCTTTGCTACCAAATGATTAATAAATGAAAAGTATATTGTGCCGCCTATGTAAAAATGGGTGTCAAGCGATATTTATCCTTACTTTCTGCCTAATTGGGATATGCCACACCAGCTTTGCCCAGCAATTTGAATCGAACAGTGATGGCAACTGGAGCACACCTTCTATTTGGGATCGGACCAATCCAAATGGGTGTTCGAATTTGGGAGATTATCCCAGAACCAGCACATACAATCCAAACTGTCAAGTAGATGTGGTAGTAGAACACAATGTAGCTTTTGACGTCAATACTTCCTTTGGCGGAGGGTATTTTAAAAGCTTGACAGTAACTGGATCAAATGGAGTGCTCACTTTCCCAGGAAACTTAACCTTTGATCAAAGTGGTTCAAGTCTTCCTGCTCCTAACAATGTGGTGATCAATGTGGATAACGGAGGATATATTGATGTTTCCAACGGGAGCCTCTTAATGAATCGAGGAGGCGTTTTAAACATCACGGGCAATAGTACAGTGATAGTACGTGATCTAGAATTGCAAAGTAATAATGCAACAATTAATGTTGAAGAAGGGTCGCGATTGATCGTGCTTAATAGCTCAACTATAAACTCAAATACGACCTTAAACCTTGAAGGTGAGTTAATAACCAAATCATTGAATTTCAATTCAGGAGGATCATTAATTTCATCAGGAAATTCAGCCATTAATGTATCAGAAGATTTGAGTTTAGGAAATGGTACCTTGGACCTCAAAGACAATGCTATTATTTCCGTTGGTGGTGATATGTCCATGAGCGGAGGAGGAGCATTAAAAATGAAAGATAATACCGAAGCTATCGTTGATGGAATGCTCGACATAAATTCTACCAATCCAGCAGAATTGAGAGATTATGCTACATTTATTGTTGATGGAATTAGGGAAGGAAGTATAGGTAGTTTTTCTGTGTTGGATTATGCCTGCTATCAATCAGCTACTGATGCAAATAATTGCGCATCTTCATTACCTGTAAATTTTTCGAACCTCCTTGCTCAATTTTCAGCACTAAAGAGAAAAGTAAACCTTTATTGGTCAACATACAGAGAATCAAATAACAGCCACTACGAGGTAGAACGCTCATTCAATGGCATTTCAAGCTTTACAAGCATTGGAGAAGTTTCGGGCAGTAGATGGTCAAACGACCTTCAGCAATACACCTTCGTTGACACCGATTTACCGCTAGAAGCTGGCCGTCTCTACTACCGCATTAAGCAAGTAGATGCAGATGGAGAAGCTACCTTCAGCAAAATCATTGCTTTGGACATACCGGGGCTTTCTGCCGGAAAAGCCACTTGGCAGATTTACCCAAACCCTGCCAATGGAGAACAAATCAACCTCGCACTTATCAACTCCCAAAAGTACAACGGAGAAGAAGTATCCATAACCATTTTCAATTCACTCAACCAATCCCGTTCCTTCCGAGCAAGTTCTATTGCAGAATTGAACTTGCGGTTAAGAAAAGAATTGGCTGAATTTTCGAAAGGACTGGTACTGGTAAAAGTGGGCTGGGCAGATTCGTCACAACTCATCAAATTATTGCATTAGAAACCCTATAAAATGTGATATATTATATAATTAATTAGATTATAAAGGAAACCCTTTGGCATGTCACGGGTTTTCGTAAGTTTGTGATGCACTACCTAACACCAGTATATGAGCATCCTTACAGACCGATTTAAGTGTACTGCTTTTTATTTTTACTTGTCTTTTATGGTTGTTGGTTGGCTCTTCATCATGGCGAACGAGTCACAGGCGCAATGCTCAAACACCATCACCATTCCCTCCGGAAGCAGCGAAATTAATATCGAACTCGAACTTACCGAAGTCATCACTTACAATACTTATTGCCCAAATGGATTTGAATACCGTGTAAGGATTGACTATAACGTGAGCTTCACCGGGCCTACACCTACCCTGTGGACACTTCAAGGATATTTGATATGTGATGACGGCACAGAGCTCGATGAAAATTATTTTGATCTTCCTGAAGGAGGAGGAAGTGGAACAGTATTAGCAGCACAGAGCGATTGGTACACTTGTTATTCCAATCCTCCACATCCAAGCCCTGCAGATTTGGGATGTTTTAATTTTAGGTTGGTAATACAAGGTCCTGAGATCGATGAAAATTATCGGGAAATTACGGAAGGAGTTTGTGAAAACCCCAATTCCTGCGTGGAAGTGGTGCAAGTTTCCGAACTGGAACGTCTGTATATCTATCGTTGTGACGGGCCATTTACCGCTCCTGCTGAATTTGACGATGCCGAGGTATTGGTGGTAGGCGGTGGCGGTGGCGGCGGTCATGGCGAATCTGCTGGAGGTGGGGGCGCAGGCGGCTTGATCTATCAGGCTTCTGTCCCTTTGACACCTGGTGAGACTTATCCGGTATATGTAGGAAGAGGAGGTGAAGGGGCTGCTGCAAACCAAGCAGGCCAAAACGGCATGAACTCATATTTTAATAATATTACTGCTATAGGAGGTGGAGGCGGAGGCTCCTATCACACCAACAGCACCCATAATACAGGAAGGTCTGGTGGTTCAGGTGGAGGACATGCAAGTAACTCCTCCTCTGGACCTTCTGGTGGTTCACAGGGAAGTGAAGGAGCTCAGGGAGGGCAGGGAAATGGACAGGCTAGATCAGGTGGCGGTGGTGGTGGGGCCGAGACCCGAGGAATATCCGGAAATGGCTCACGCGGCGGTAATGGTGGCGAGGGAGCTTCTTCACCGATTTTGGAAGACCTATCTGTAAGCGTAGGCATCGACAATATCTTCGCAGCAGGTGGCGGAGGCACTGGAAGACCTGGCCAAGGCAATAACCAAGGTGCCGGCGGAAGCGGCATTGGCGGAAATGGATCCACGGATACGGGAGCAAACGGTCAGCAAAACACCGGCTCAGGAGGAGGGGCCGGTTGGGATGGTGGTGGAGATGGTGCAGACGGAATAGTGATCATACGTCTTCGGTTATCTAGCCTGCCAGTGGAGTGGGAAGCCATTAACGTAGATTATCAAGCCGTCAAAAACAAGGTCCAAGTGGACTGGGAGGTAAAGCAGGATCCATCAACCAGTCATTATGTACTTGAGCGTTCGACCGCTGGAATAGATGATTTTTCGTCTATCGCCAAGATAGACGCTGTAAAATCAACAGTTGGAAGCGTAGATTACCAATACGAAGACCATCAACTACCAAGTTCAGGCGAACGCCTTTATTACCGGATAAAAGAAGTTGGATTTGACGGGAAGCACTCCTACTCAGACGTCTATTCTGTCAAGATCCCCGCTACGCAAAAATCGAAAAACAAATGGCTTATCTATCCCAATCCAGCTTCCGGTCGTGAGATAAATGTATCGTACACGGCCCCTACTGAGAACCTCAAAACCATCCAATTCCGATTAGTATCACCATTATTATCCACCGACTTTGTACATGCAAACGGTTTAAATGATTTTGAAGAATCACTTCAGGAGATTTTTGCACCACTTGAAAAAGGCCTGTGGGTATTGGAAATCAGGTGGGAAGAAAAGGTCGAATACATCAAACTGGTGAAAGAATGACCCTTGGCAAACCGCGAAGTCAGGTTTCATCCTGATGCGACAAAATAACCTCAGCATTACCGGAAATCAGGAAGTGTCTTCCTGAATTAATCTCCTCACACAATATCCGGGTCCTTCGAGGCTGCATTTTTTTGAATTTTCGACCTCTAAGCTCAAAGACAGTTCCTATGGTGAGCTCGTTAAGATAAATGGCCTTGAGACCATTTAATGAAGCATCATACTTTCGCAGCTCCCTATTCAGCCAGAAGTCCGTGCTGGAGCTAGCTTTTGGATTGGCCATATGCCTTCTTAGCGGGATGAGCAAGTCCTTTGGAAACACTTCATCCGTCAAGACTGGCATCATCAGCTCCCTGAACATGGCTTTCCATTCCCGACCGTGCGGCTTTATGCTGGTACCATAGGCTTTGAACGCTCGGTGATGGGCCACCTCGTGGATATAAGTGATCAGAAACTGATACCGATTGAGATTATGGTTTATCGTAATGGTCTGGATGGACTTGTCGGCTCTAAAGCGAAAATCACCCAGCTTTGACAGCCTGACCTTGGATACAGTAAAATGGAACGGCAGCTCCTGCCATAGCCTCAAGCAATACGAAATGGCATTTTCTGGCACTTTGGCCTCAAAAATCTTGACTAGCTTTGATGCGGAACTTGGTTTCATTTGGTGCTAATATAAAAAAAAGCACCGATTGCTCGGTGCTTTGGAAATTTCCATTTCAATAACAGAATTAACCGTTGATTTCTTCGGTCACCTCTTCCACGGTATCTTCTACTGACTCAGTAGCATCTTCTACCGATTCTTCAAGTTCTTCCACTGACTCTTCGATCACTTGCTCAGTTTCTTCCAGCTGAGTTTCGATCGTTTCTTCAGTTTGTTCAACTTCCTTCTTGCCACAAGAAGTGGTCAATACCAGACCAACCAGGGCAAACAAAACCATTGTCTTTTTCATGTATTTGATTCTTAAAATAAGCACGCAAATGTACACCCTTGAAGGATATATTCAAGCGATATAAGGAAAAATATTTTTATTTTTTCTTATAGGTGATTTTCACCGGAACCCCTTGAAAATCAAAATGTTCCCTAAGCCTATTTTCAAGATACCTGGTATATGGTGCCTTGAGGTATTGCGGTAAATTACAGAAGAACGCAAATACCGGATTTTTGGTCGGCAGCTGTGTGATGTATTTGATTTTAATGTACTTTCCTTTCCACGCTGGGGGTGGATAACGCTCGATTTCCGGAAGCATTTTATCATTCAGCTGAGAAGTAGCGATTTTTCTCGTCTTGTTTTCGTACACCTGCACCGCCAATTCGATCGCTTGGAAAATTCTTTGCTTGGTAAGCATGGAAGTAAAGATGATAGGGATCCACCTGTTTTCACCGAGTTTTTCCATCATATCATCCTTAAACTTGTTCATCGTCTTGTGATCTTTTTCGATCAAATCCCACTTATTGACCATGATCATCACACCCTTGTTGTTTTTGATGGCCAGTGAAATCAGGTTGATATCTTGGGCTTCCAGACCGCGGCTCGCATCCACCATGACGATCACCACATCTGAGTCCTCCAAAGTCCTTAAGGAACGCATCACGGAATAAAATTCTATGTCCTCTTTTACCCTCGATTTTTTACGGATCCCAGCGGTATCGGAGATGATAAAATTCTTCCCGTACAGGGTATAGTGGGAATTGATGGTATCCCTCGTAGTGCCGGCTTCGTCCGTGACGATGGTCCTTTCGGTTCCGAGCAGGGCATTAAGGAAAGAGGATTTACCAACATTGGGGCGACCCAAAATGGCGAGCTTTGGTATGCCCTCATCCGGGTTTTCTATACCTTCATCATCAAAATTGGTAATCAACTCATCCAATAAATCGCCGGTACCACTGCCACTGGCAGCGGCAATAGGATAAACGGCGCCATCCCCTAGGCCCAATTCATAAAACTCATTGGCCATAAAAGACCTTTCTTGTGTATCGGCTTTATTGGCGACGATAAATATGGGCTTATTGGCACCCCTAAGTTCATTGGCAAATTCCTTGTCCAGATCCGTCAGCCCATCAATACAGTCCACCACAAAAAGGATGACAGAGGCTTCCTCCAAAGCCAGCTTCACCTGCTTGCGGATCTCCGCTTCGAAGACATCCTCCGAGCCGGTCACATATCCACCCGTATCGATCACGGAAAAAAACTTTCCTCCCCACTGGGCATGTCCGTAATGCCGGTCCCTGGTCACCCCGCTTTCATTGTCCTCGATAGCCTTACGCTGTTCGACGAGACGATTAAAGAAAGTGGATTTGCCCACATTTGGCCTCCCTACTATTGCTACTATATTTGCCATTTTTCTACGCTTTGTAAGGTTACTGATCGTAACCAAATTTTCTTAGTTTGTTTTTATTTTTTCTCCAGTCGTCCTCTACCTTCACATGGGTTTCGAGAAATACCTGCTTGCCAAAAAAAGCTTCCATTGCCTCTCTAGACTGAATGCCTACATTCTTTATGGCTTTGCCTTTATCTCCGATGATGATGCCCTTTTGGCTGGATCGCTCCACAAAGATAATAGCCCTGACACGGATGATCTTATCATCTTCGGTAAATTGATCAATGGAGACCTCAGTGCTGTATGGAATTTCTTTTTTGTAGTTTATAAATATTTTCTCCCTGATGATCTCCGAGGCGAAGAAACGCTCTGGCCGATCAGTAAGTTCCTCCTTATCATAATAAGGTGGATGCACCGGTAACCGGTCCAGGATCTCCTGCATGATCCGCTCGATATTAAAGTTTTCGAGGGCCGACACTGGGATAACCGTATCGGTTTTTAGCCGCTTGGTCCAATATTGGGTGACTTCTTCCAGCGTGTTACCTTTAGAAAGGTCTATCTTATTGATAACCAACAAAACGGGCACCCCGGAAGCATTTATTTTTTCAATGACTTCTTCAATTTCATTATCTGTCTCAAACAGGTCAGTGACAAACACAATGACATCTGCATCTTCCAGTGAAAGGTTGACAAAGCTCATCATACTTTTATGCAACTCGTATTTGGGCTTTAGCATACCGGGCGTATCCGAAAAAACGATCTGGTAGTCAGCATCATTTATAAGTCCAAGAATGCGGTGCCGGGTGGTCTGGGCTTTAGAAGAGATAATAGAAAGCCTTTCCCCTACCAAGACATTCATGAGCGTGGACTTCCCTACATTGGGTTTGCCGATGATATTAACAAAACCAGCCTTATGAGTTTTTTCGGTCATAGAGATATTTTTTTTACAAAGGTACTTGATTTTTCACAAAATGTACGTACCTTTGTATCACAATAAAGGAAACAAGGTATTGAACAAGTCAAAACCACCTTTAAATTAGCAAAAGATAATAATATTTATAAGATATATCGCGGGATGGAGCAGTTGGTAGCTCGTCGGGCTCATAACCCGAAGGTCACAGGTTCGAGTCCTGTTCCCGCTACTACGAAAGGATACTGGAAACGGTATCCTTTTTTTGTACACAAAAATTAAGATTTCTCGCCGGGCTCTTATCCGCCGCGGCGGACACAGGTTCGAGTCCTGTTCCCGCTACTAAACAATTAGTTGATCATTCATGGTCAACTTTTTGTGCTTTATAGGGTTTGTGGTGCAGTTTATAAACCTCATTTGATTCAAATCAATTCCAATTGGTTCCAAATGACTCAAATTTGTCCCCCTTTTAGAACTGTATTGTCACTCAATTTTTATAGGTAAAGGTGATGTGCGAGCGCTTTGTAGGTTGTAAAAGTCAAAGAGATCGTATCGAAATCATTCAAATGGATTTGGATTTACTGAAATGAAGTCTCTGATTTTTTGAAAGACTAGAGGTCAACAGTCAACTATTGTAGGGGTTAAGTTTAGCCAAAAGTGTGTCCTGAAAATTAGGGGATGCTCAGGCAACAGGCCAAGGCCTTCGCTTCAAGAAGGTTGTTCGGCCAATGGAAGGGCAAACCAGAATGTACTTCCCTTTCCCTGTTCCGACTCCACCCCTATTTTCCCATGGTTCATTTCCATGTATTGCCTGCTCAGCACAAGTCCCAGTCCGGTACCTATTTCATGGTGGGTACCTTCGGTGCTCATGTTCACCTCATCGAAGATATGCGGAAGTTTTTCGGCTGGAATCCCTGTCCCTGTATCCTCTACAGAGACCACCAACAACCTTTCCCCACTTTGGATACTGGAGCTAATTATGATCCCATCGCCCTTACCGGAATATTTAATGGCATTGGCAAGAAAGTTACGGACAACAATTTTGACCATTTCCACATCGGCAAAGACAATCCCTGGCCCTGTTCGGTCAAGGACCTCTATCCCTTTCCTTTTTGCGTCCGGGAGGAGCAGCGATATGGTCTTTTCCACTATTTCCTTTATTTCAAACCTGACCGGGCGTGCCGAAGCTTCGGTCATCTGGCTTTTCGCCCACAGGACGAGGTCATTTACAAAAAAATTTACCTCGTTCAATTTCATGCTGATATCATTGGTAAGCATGCCCATTTCTTCCTTGGTGAACATCCCTTCCCGGTACATGTCAACGGTACTTTTCAGGGAGTTCAACGGTGTCTTTACATCATGTGCCACTACCGACAATATCCTGTCCTTGAATTTCCCCATCCTTTCAAGCTCCCTGTTCTGCGCATCAATCTCTTCTTGGTGAAGTTTTTGTATCCTGTTGGTACGGCGGATATTCCGGAGATAGAGAAATAACAACACGACCATCACGACCAACAATATCGATAGCACAAGGATAAAATAGGTTAAATTGCGCTGGCGAAGCAACTGCTCCTGGTGCCTTTGGTTGACTGTCCTTATTTCCTGGCCATGCCGGAACTGCTCCTCGGCCCGCACCAGCTGCGTCCTTACCTCTTGGTTCATCAGACTGTCTCCAAGCGAGGTATATTCCCGATAACTGTCGAGTGCCGCTTTATAATCTCCCTTAGCCGCTTGTATTTCACTTAAGACGAGTACTCCCTCCCTTGTCAAGGTCATATGGTTGATTTTCCGTGCCAGTCGGAGTCCCCTTTGCACCTGAACATATGCCTCTTCTGGTTTTCCTGTCCCAAGCAGGCACTTGGCTACTTTAAGGTCTGCTTCGGCCACTTTTTGTTCGGTTCCCAGCTTCATGGCAATGTTTGCTGCCTCGGCATACTTTTCCATGGCCTCCGTTGGATTTCCCGTCTGTTCCAAAAAGTCCCCTAAGGCCATAAAGGACCTGACCATGCCGGCCCTGTGGCCCAGGTCCCTACTTTCTTTCAGGGCCTTTTCGTAAAACCCAAGGGCTGTTGCAGGCTGGTTTTCCTTGAGGTAAACCCGGCCTATCCTTATATCCAACATATGCAGGAGATCCTTGTAACCTGCACGGTCATAAAGGGCCTTGCTCCGGGCAAAGGACTTCCTTGCTTCCTGCAAATTCCCCTGAAGCTCATGGACCTGCCCAAGGGTCCAATGGTTGCGGGCCACCTGCTTGTCATAACCGTTCTCAGTGGCGATTTCCAGGCCCCTATAGGCCAGTTGCTGTGCCTTTTCGTACAAACCGATGTCCATGTAGACCATCGACAGGTTTATGCACAATACCCCTATTTCCTTTCTGAGCCCCATCTTTTCGGCCCGTATCATGGCATCCCTTTCCACCTCCATGGCCTCTTGGAAGTTCCCTTTTTCATAATGGGCCGTACCGATATTGATCATTGCGACCACCTCTCCCCTTTGGTATCCTATGCGGTTGCTGAACAGGAGGGCCCTTTTTGATATGGCCATCACAGAATCCGGAACGGTACTCCAATACCGATAGGCAAGATGGTTCAGGGTCTTGATATAGGCTGTATCTTTCTCGTAACCGGGTGTTTGCTGAAACTGCTCTACCTTTGTCTGTAGGCTATCCTTGTCCAGCTCCTGTGCGAACGTTGCGGTGGACAGTACAATTTGGACCGCCCATAGGTACCAAGATGCTCTACAATACTGATGCACCATAAAAATGTACATTTTAAATTCCTTGCTCCTCATCAACGATAAATGAACGATAACCTTAAAAAACCATAATTTACCCATAAAAACAATTTCAGGGAGTATCTCTTTGCCAACTTTGGTTGCGAGCTGTTAATATTTATGCAAAAGGGCTCCCCTTCCTTCCGACGATCCAATGATGGAAAGCGTCCTCTGGAGACCAAAGATTGCTTTACAGGTGGCCTTTTCCATTCCCTGACCTTTCATCATCGGGACTTATTTTACCATGCCGGTGCCCCTTACTGTTTTTTATTTCCACCACCATTCCAAAAAAAGGTTCAAGACACCAAATACGGGTCTTTATCGTTTCCTGATGATCAGGCCTGCAAGGCCGGGACTGTCCAGCATCCGGCCCAATTCCGACTCTATCATTTCGCTGACCTCTGATTTGATCCTTTTGTAACTATTGGCCACTTCGTGATCCTTCAATTTCCTGCATGGGGGAATGGGCCGGTAACGGTTAGGTTGATATAAAAAATCGTAGCACTCCACTTTCCCAAGATTCCTGTACTTTCGGTAGAACTGGTAGGAGTAATTTGTTTTTTGATCAGTTTTTCCAGCTTTTTGCTGACGTGGACAGGTGTGGACATAACGGATCGGTTTGAACTGTAAAGATGGGTTTTTTTAAGATTTCTCTGGGTTGGTTGGGGCTTTCCTACGGCCAGGCTATCCACTCCCATTCTTTCTCTTTTAATAGAGAAAGGATTTCCGCTACTATCCTTAAGCCATATTCCCCGTTTCGCCCACTCCTTCCATTCCGATCATTCGCACCATTTTTTAAATGACAGCTCTTTCCTCTCCATTTCAAGAGAGGGCTTTCACTCCCCACGGCTACCGCTTTACTCCACTTAGCCTTTATCCTTTACCCGGCAAGCCTGGGGAATAGGACGGCCGTTACGTAAAGCCGTAGCCTGAGCCTCCTTTAGGGGGGCAAGCCATTTTGCGCTTTTCTTTCCTTTCATCAGGGGGCGTTTTTCTTCTGAGGGGGTTGTCTGATCCGTTCCAGATTTTTACTGGCGTCAAGTCCGCCCAACCAAGCAAAGGTGAAACCCAGAACCTGGGACCGTCAAAAATTCGCTACGCCCTGAAGTGAAAAAGGCGGTTTCCTACGGACTGCCTCCGACTTTTTTATTCAGGCTTTTGCCTTACACAGAACCCGGTTTTCGATAGACGCTTGTCGGTCGGAACCTCAACACCAGTGGATAAAAAAATGTCACTACTCAGTCAAATATTCCCACTCTCCCAGAAAAACAAAGCTCCCCTGACTCCAGGGAAAAGCGCTGAAAGTGTCGGGTCGAGTTGCCTTACATCCTTGGATATGAGAGCGGGTTTTTGGGCAATGACAAGTTCCTTTTTATCACTTAAAATCCTATCAAAATGAAAGCATGGGAAAATTTCAACAAACTAGCAGAAACGGTAACCAATGAAATTATCGAGGGAATTCAATCTGACAATCTTACCTGGGAAAAAGTCTGGAATCCCAGAAACGCACCGAAAAATTACGCTTCAAACCGACCCTATTTAGGATTTAATGCCCTTTGGCTTGCGTGGGTAACTACTTCCAAAAATTTCTCCAGTCCCTATTTCCTTACCTTCAAACAGGCCAAGCAACTTGGTGGAAATGTCAAGAAAGACCAAAGAGGGACAAAGGTTGTATTCTGGAAGATTTCCAAATATGTAAAAGGACAAACTACCAACATGGAAGGAGAGGACGAAGAGGTTTATGGTAAAAAATTCACCCCATTTATCTGGGCCGTTTTCAATATCGACCAAATTGAGGGAATTGATTTTGAGATCAAAGAATCCGAGGAAAAAGCCTTTACTCCAATTGAGGCCTGTGAGCAAATAATCTCAGGGTTTGCGGATTGTCCTAATATTGTCCATGAAGGTGATGAAGCTTTTTACAGCCCTTCAATGGATTATATCAATATGCCAGAAAGGGAGGCTTTCAAAGCAGAAGAGCAATACTATTCCGTTCTTTTTCATGAAGCAGTTCACTCGACTGGTCATTCATGCAGATTAGGTAGATTTTCAGAAAGACCTGCTTTAGCAGGCTTCGGCTCAGTGGAATATTCGAAAGAAGAACTGATAGCAGAAATGGGAGCCAGTTATTTGAATGCATTTGCAGGTATTAAGGATGCCAATTTCAAGAATTCTCTGGCATACATGAAAGGTTGGTTGAAGCCACTTAAGGATGATCCAAAAATGCTGATCTATGCAGCCCAAAAAGCCCATCAAGCAGCCAATTACATTTTAGGAATTGAATCAGAAGGGGAGGAGTGATCTTCCCTTTTTTTGCTATAATGGATTTTGGCAGATTAATACCTGATTAATCAAACCCGTTTTGTCAATTGCTTTTTCAAGTTGAAAAAAAAATCTATTACTGAAATCACAGAAGAATATGCTGAAACCTTTTTTTATTTTAAATTATTCAACTTGTTTCCTGTAATTTTTGATTTTTTTGTATTCAGTGAATTTAAAAGTGCTCTTTGAGCTTCATGAAACCTTGTTTTTTCTACAATATCAGAATCAACTATCACTCCGTCTATGTATACAGTGTCTTGAACAGAAGTAAAATACATTTTCACTTCTCCAATTCCAGATAAATCAACTACCGTCCATTTATAGTTATCTAAATCAGTATTCTTTGGATAATATGGTTTTTGAGAAATTCGATTAGCTTCTGCTAAATTGTCTGATTTTTTAATTAGATGGTTTTTTAAGTTTTGTACTTGTTCTTGGGTAAAGTAGCTCATGTGTAGTAGTAAACTTTAAGATTATTATGAGGCTATTTTAATAATCAAAAAATACTCTTCCAAATAATAACCAAGAAATTCTATTTTTAAAGAACTAAAACATCTATTAACTTTAGTTTTATATGGAGGCAGGCTACATTAGGATACCTAACGGTAACCAGCTTGCGACTAGATAACAGATCTCACAAACTCGCCTACTAAAGGCTTTCACCCACTCGAATATTTTGGTATCTTACATTCGAGATGTCCATGCTGAGCAGATACATTATTATGATATCATAGCCACATGAGGCAAACCCACAAAATATAATTACGATTCATACATTAAGCGTTAGCAATAATTATTTCAAGAACATAATGAGCCACAAGTCTTACGAAAATCTTAGTTCCAATACTTTTTTTCACTTCACTAATTCAAAGGAGAACTTAGTGAGCATTTTACAAAGAACATTCGAACCTAGATATTGCCTCGAACGAACTGACTATTTAACTGGTGACATGAAAATGGAAATGGCTTATCCGATGGTCTGCTTTTGTGACATTCCTCTCTCCAAACTTAAAAGACATATAGGAACTTATGGAAACTATGGAATTGGATTAGCAAAAAATTGGGGATTTAAGAAAAATTTAAGTCCTGTAATCTATACCAAACAAAAGGCTAGAACCGCTTCTAATTATGAAAAACTCATAAAATGGTATAGGCAAAATTTTGATGAAGGAAGTAAAAATTCTAAGGAGAAAAAATTTCGTCAACTTTTCTCTGACTTTCTAATGTTTACTAAGCCGTATTCTGGAAAGATGTTTAAAAATGGAAAAAATCAATTTACACGATTTTATGATGAGCGGGAATGGCGTTGGGTCCCTAGAATTACCAATAAGGATATTTGGACTCACTTAGGTAAGGAACAATTTCTTAATAAGGAAATTAAAGATAAGGCCGATCTAATGGTCTCTGAGCTTTACCGTCTACACTTTCAACCAAAGGATATTAACTATCTGATACTTAACACCGAAGAAGAGATCGATGATTTCATTCAATCTATAGAGCAAATAAAAGAAAAATTCAATAAGCGAACGATTAAGAAATTAACAAGTAGGATCATAACGCGCCAACAGATAATATCTGACTTTTAAAGATATTGCTAACAGGTGATATTGTTTCATTAAATTAGTGCTGTTTATAAAGAACAAGGCTTCTCAAGTTGTTCTGCTCCGTGGCGTATACGAAAGAAGAGTTGACAGCCGAAATGGGAGCTAGTTTCTTGAATGCATTTGCCGGAATCAAAGATGCCAATTTTAAAAATTCCCTGACTTACACGAAAGGTTGGCTGAAGCCACTGCAAGATGACCCAAAAATATTGATCTATGCAGCCCAACAAGCCGCAAATTATATTTTAGGAATTAAAATAGAAGGGGAGGAGTGATATCCCCTTTTTTGCGATTCAGGATTTTTGTAGAATAAACACTGTTTGTTCAAAACCGTATGATCTTAAACTATGGAGCCGCTGTTAATTGTTATAGTTTTTCTTAGTATCGGATTCTTGCTTTCCCTGATCCAGGATGCACATTTAAAAAATCCCTTTTTATCAAAAATGGGCTTTAAGCTAGTCACCTTTGGGTCGTTCTACTTTTTTCTGTTGGGATCTTTTACCTCTCTGAAATTTCTTTTTGGATTCTAAAGCTTATCCAGAATTTCTCGGATCAATCGCTCTTTGTCCAGCTCTTTTTTTCTTTTTGATCGAATGCTCAGGATGTAAATAATCCATATTCCCCAGGCTACAGCAAAAAGAGGAAAGGGATTTTCCGCACCCAACGCCCCGATCATCGCGATAAAGCTGATGAAAAGTGTTCCTAAAAATTTTATTACTGACCACATAATCAGTGAGTTTTGTGATTGACTAGTTTACTCATTTATGGTTAGGATTCAAAGCTGCTGGGTTTAAAAACTGCAATAGTGGGCAGATTTCATAAAAAGAAGTTGGTACTAAAGTGTTTATCAAAGCTCTAGTTACAACGACACGTATAGCTAGCTTTGCTTAATTGGTGTTGGTAATTATATTTTTGAATTACACAAACGAACCATTTACACACAAAATAAATTTGATTTGTGATTTTTTTTCAAAATATGAATTGACAACATGTATGAAATCGCCAAGTTAAAATTTGTAAAATACCCTAAATCAGGTATTTTTTTTGTTCTGTAGATATCTTATTTTTAATATGATATAGTCAGTTGTACTTGCTTACAAATTATTAATAAACAATTGTAAATGGATAATTGGGCTTGAATTAACTAAAATGAACATTTATGAAGAATGGAATATAAGGGGTGTTTAAGCAATGTTTATGTACACTCGTTGGACAAAGTATAAAAAAGACAAATCAATTATAAAAATCAAGCAACATGAATTCAATCAAAAAATTCCTTTTAACTGTATCACTATCATTGAGTTGTCTGACTTCATACTCTGCTACATTTGAATTTAGATTTGACTACGGAATTGGAATGGACATCGATCAGGCTTCTCTTTGTTTTTACCAACTAAAAGATAATTCTGGCGTACTATCGGATAAAATCCCATTAAATATATCTAATGGAAAAGTCATACCCATAAAACTTAGTAGGAGAAGAATTAAAGAGATCATTTTTAGCGGCTACTATCTTGACTCAGAACTTAACAAAAGAAAAAGTTTTCTTGGGATCTCAAGACCAATTGAAAACTTGAACAGAAGGGATGTAAATAGTATTTTAATTATGGCTGCAACCAAAGATGATGACAATTTCACACCTGTTGCAGAACTATTTCGAATAATGTCCAATAAAGAATACAATAAGCTTCTTGACCGAAAAAATAATGAAATTTATGGTGATGCAAGTACATTTCCAATTGGAAGATTTATCCTACATAACCCTGATCAGAACAAATCAAAAGACGTAATTCCAATGCCTTTCACTGCTGCCCCATTCGTCCAAAATTCAAGAGCCATTTATGATCATTATATTCTCCGTAAGCAACTAGGTGTAGATTTTAATGCGGGTTACCAAAAATTAAATGTTGCTACCCAAAATGACAAGCAACAATTTATTGAGTACTCCGTAAAAATAGATACAATGCGTGTCCTCAATTGGGTTTCCCCAGAAGGCGAGATGAAATTTCTTTATGATCAGGTGAATAAAGGCAACCTAGACTGGCTCCATTCTGACCTATCCAGTAATCAGAACTGGAAGTTATATTTTGTCAGTTCATGTATAGAGATTAAAAACTTTATGATTTCGTCACAAGTGTTTGACAGTTTAGCTTCAGCTACAAACCTAAATGTAAACATTCCTGCTAATGCTTCGGATTTGACCATTAAAGCTGGTGTAGTTTATGGCAAATACGAAGGTTCTCAAAACACTGATCACACTTTTCATTACTACACAGGCTTCAATGTCAGAGATTACACTAAAAACATCAAAGACTTTCTGGCTCACAAATCACTCCAGGATCGTGTAAACGATGCCCAAGTTGATTTGGAAAATATGGAAAAGCAAACATTACAATTGTATGCAGATTTAAGAAAGTTAGATTCATCCATCATTGAATTTGGCTCCACTGACTTAATTGTACGATTCTTCGAGAAGGTAGAACCCAAAACTTATATGGAATTGCCAGATTCAGCTGATTTAAATCAAACACAGCAAATTGAATTAGTAAATGGAAAAATAAGGAACTATAACATAGCACTTGAGATATTTAAGGAAAAGATTGTTGAGTATAAAAATTCTAAAAATTACTTTGACGATCTTTCAAGTGAACTTGTAAAAGGAAGGTCAGACGCTACCAATGAAATCCAGCCAAAAGAGATACAGGTCGATGATGCAGTTGTGGAAAATGCGATCGTAAAGAAAGAATAAATACTATGCCAAATAACTAAGGGTCTGGGTGGTCAGAATGGCCAAACCTGAATGCAGCGTTGAACGAGTGGGGCTGGGAACTATTTGCCTATCAACTAAATATGCCAGATCTGATAGTGTAATTCCATTTGTACCTTCTTCATTGGTAATACTTATATGAATTCCTTTGATGCCTTGAATTACCAAATTCAAGAATGGTTCGTTAAGATCATTTTCTTTAAATTGGTCCAGAATCATTTTTTTTCAACGCTTGATGGTGTTGGTAATTTTTCTGGATGAGTATGCCACTCACCTAAGTAATGCTAAATAAAATTTTAATAGACAATAAACTAAATATTAAATGATGCGCAAATTAAATAATGATGCTTCAAATGTTTTAAATGAATACTATCAAAAATTAGGGAGTGCAATCAAGAAAAAACTGAACTTTCAAAAGGAAAGAACGATAGAAACCAATAAAGGTGAATATGAATTGATAAAAATTGAAGATATTTCATTTAAAGAATTAAATATTGAAAACATAAAATTTCACCTTTTGTTTTCACCAAATGGTTGTGAAATATCAGGAAAAATAACAATGAAAGCCTCTGCTTATCCCCCAGGCTCAGACAAAAATGGTTTTACTTCTTATTTTTTTGAAATAAATTTTAACTCCACAAAAGTTAAGTTTGATTTTGAGGAAGAAGATTTCAGAGTGGTTTCAAATATGGATATAAATTACATCACTGTACATAATGGAATTCATTATTGAAATTAAATGGAAGGCTTGATTCAACTAGGGGCTTCTTACTTCCCAAATCGCAACCTACAATCCAGTGAATCACCGTATGCGAGACCTGTACGTACGGTGGTGTGTGAGGCGCTCCGTGAGCTTAGGGCTCACGGCTTTACTTGGTTTTCAACATAGGACTTTAGCTAACACTCCCATTCCCAACTATTTGCCTATCAACTCAATATACCACATCTGTTAGTGTAATTCCATTTGTACCTTCTTCATTGGTAATACTTATATGAATTCCTTTGATGCCTTGAATTACCAAAATCAAGAATGGTTCGTTAAGCTCATTATCTTTAAATTGGTCCAGAATCATTTTTTTATCAACGCTTGATGGTGTTGGTGATTTTTCTGGATGAGTATGCCACTCACCTAAGTAAATTGTTTTTTGATTACTATTTGCAAACTCATAATTAATTATAACTTGCGCGATATCTTTGCATCTATTAAATGAATTTCGACTCGATTTGTCCCAATTAGTTGGAATAGATGCTCGCATAATGTAAATAGAATTTCCTTTCACTTGCCCCAAGAGAATTCCTCCAGATTCATGAGATTTTGAGTTGACTTGTTTATATTTTCTCAATACATCAATGACAGAATCAAGAAGTACAATTCTGAACTTGTTTAAAACTACCTCTACCATAGATGATTAAGATTTATTGATCCCTCAGTAAGATTAGAACCAAACTCACTTATTCGGATATTATTTGAGATTATTTGAGATTTATTACCCACCCAAGTAAAAGACTTACAGTTTTTTTCTTCATTCGCTATAACATTTGAAATATATGGATAAAGAACACCTAGAAAACTTAATACTTGGTCAGCGGCATAGGGAGTGAAATGTGTTTGGCAGCCTGCTTCTTTTAGTGTAAGAATAGGATTATTTAATAGGTACTCATCTCTATGAATAATATTAAATTTAAATAAGCCATGTTCATCGAAAAAGCTCGAAAAATTATTTTCGTTTGGTGTGATATAAACACAGTGGCCTCCAGCCAAGTATGGCTCTACCCATATAAAAATTATTGGTACCTTGATTACGTTTTCTTCAAGTTTGCTGGCTATCCATCTTTCAATATTTTCTTCGCCTATACATACTATCAATATATCAGATTCATTTATATATTCAGTTTCATTAATAATTATGTCATATATTGACGATTTTCTAATAGACACGGCCCTTAGCGGACTATTATTTTTCAAGTAATCTTCAATCCCGGAGGTTTTATACCAGTTTAAATAACTAAAGCCAAGCAGATGACGTCCTATGTTTTCTGGTTTTAAAATATCGTTATCAATTAAACGAAATTCAGCATTTGGGTCACTTTTTAGAAAGTGAACTAAATTTGAGCCAATGCTTCCAAGGCCAGTCATAGAGTAGATAAATTGCTTACCAATATTTTGTTGAGGACCTGCACTTCTTTTTACCAATCTTGAAGAATTAATTAATTCAGGACTTAACCTAAATAGATGCTCATTACCCTCAAAAATTGACATTGCTTTCACAGGCTGTAATGTATTTGGCCGAAATCCATTCCTTTTTAAGTTCGGAGTTTTATGGAACCATCCGAAGTATTTTATCTCACCATTTAAATGTTTAGAAAACAGAATTAATTTTGGATTCAGTTTTTTATTATTCAAAAAGTCACAATACTCTTTAAATTTTAAAGGAAATTCAGTTTTGACTAAATCAATAACTTGCCTATTAGTCCAATCAAAAGGAGGTAAAAGCTTATTATCCCAATTTCCAAGAAAAAACCCTTGGGTTTCAGTAAAGTATATTCCAGATTTTGTCAAAAAAGATTTAAAACGAATTGCAATATCTTCCTCTTGGTGAATAACAATAGAAATTTCATTAAATGACTTACTTAGTTTAATGAACTTTAAATTCTTTCCTACTGGCAATTTTGTTAATAAAATGATATTCGCTGACACGGAGTCTTTAGTAGAATACTTACTCTGCCAATATGACATGAACTCCTCATCAAAATCAGAAGTGTTTACGCCATTTAATCCGTCCTCAATAATTCTCTTTGACCTTCGTAAGGTTTCCAGAACAACTTCACTAGGTTTATCAGGATTTGGTTTTGAATGGTTTTGAAAAGTACAAACTAAGCGATTTACATCTACGTGGGGTATATGCTTCGTTTTTTCATAATCATCCTTACTCAATAATACGGTTGGAAATGATAAAGGAAAGTCAGGTAAGAATAATAAAATAAATTTTATAGGTTTTAATATGTTATCATCTAAAAGAATTTCAGTAGAGACCTCCCAAATTTCTAAACTAGAGTTAGGAAAATCTCTTCTTCGCTCTTCGGAAGATAAAATTTTAACATTTTCTACCTTCTTTATTTTTTCATATGCAATCTTTTTAGCATCCTCGTGATCTATCATGCACTTCTTGAATTGTCACTTTTAATTATTGAGGCTGCCGCATAAGATTTTGAATCTTCAATTTCATCTTTTGCAATTGCACAAGGAAACCTATTTCCTAAATGTTTTTGCCATTTAAGGCAAGCGTCTTTTTGAATTGGATTTTCAATAGCTTGATTTGCACTTATAATAAAACTATCTAGTTCATTGCTAAAATGATCTTTATTGGCCTGAGAATAACTGCGGAATAAATCCTCTCCAACTGGCGTGGTTGGACGGGGACATTTAAAGCCATTAACTTGGAGAAAATTTTTAATATTGACTAAAGTGTCTCGAAGACATACATCATCTCGTTCATGTTCCCTATAGTTTGAGCCAGAACCAGCTAAAATAGTCATAACTACTCCAGGAGGCATTTCTTTACTCAAATTATCTCCCCATGCTTTTAAGTATCGTACTATTCTTCTTAGCTGGTGATCCTTTTTTCTCCTATCATTTAACCATTGCTCGTATTCCTCTTGATAAAGTTTCCTTTCAAGAATAAATTTCGATTCAAATCCTGATTGGATTAAATCTTCAAACCATACAATGAAGTCAATTGGATTACTCACTTTCCAACCTTCTTCACTATCAGCCAATTCTGGTTCTTTGATATTGGTAGCATAATAAATTGGCAAATCAACATGGTAATTAAAATCCCCATTTTCTCCCTTGTAACTTACTCTTACACAAGTTTTTTTGTCCTGAATTTTCTCTATAATAAAATCACCTTTTCCTTTCTTAATAGCAGCAATTATAAAATCATGAAATTGCTGTTCTGTAGGCCTCCTGTTGGAAGACCTTGGTCCCAAAAAATATACACCATCATCAATATCATACTCGTCTACTTTTCGACAAGGATTGACAATGGTATCCATTACATAGGATCCTTGGCTTTGAAATTCCAAAATCTCATCAACAGATATATTTAATGTTTCAGAAAAATACCTCTCTTGCTTTAGTTCGTTAAAACCATTCCCGATTCTTTTTCTAAGGTTATTTCTTCTTTCCCTAAGAATAACTCTCCTATCGTTGTTAAGCCTTATTTCTTTGTTAAACTCTTCAAATAAATTGTTACAGTTTGCCATAATTTAAAATTCATGTTCTTCATTTTTACTTATCCATTTCATATCTTTAAAGATACCCTTTGTTAAATATGGGAGTCTTTCAGTAAAATATCTCCCAGATATTTTTTTTTTGTGCGTTCCAATTACTTTGATTATTTCAGTGCCATAATGTGGTGAAAAATTTTGCTCTGTACTACCATGGTTTAAATAGGAGTAAATTAATTCAAAATGTTTATCTCCATTTGTTTTATCTACATGCAAACCTAAACTTTCAGAAACTGAAGATGGAGTACCATCTGGTTTTTGAGTGAATGAAAAAACAGTGATTTTGCTCCCAGTTTGGTGAATTATTTTAACATGTTTCAGTTTCCCCTTTTTTACTACGCATTTATCATCTCTATACTCATATTCAAGATAGCCCTCGTACCGTCCTGAAAAGTCTTCAATCCAAAACATCCAAGAAAATAATCTAGTTTTCCATAACCATTTGTCAATGACAAATAAAAGACCCGTGATCACAGAAACTATTGAAAATGACAAACCCCAATAATCTTTTGCCAAAAATAGACTGATTCCAAGTATCACTAGTAAACTTACTAGAACACTTGATTTATAGTATTTGAAGTATCCGTTGTTCATGGTCCTTTTTTAAATTTATTTAGCATATTTATACTATTATAATTACATTTTTCCCTGTCGAATTTAAGAGTGGTTTCAATTAAATCTGGCTCCACTTTCTCCTAATTTTTTTCTAATATTATCTGAAATCTACTCAAACTTGATTGACTAATTATAACATGGATAGTGCCAGATAACCAAAACATTACATAAGTGTCAAATCTTCTAGTTAATGGCGTATTTTATTCATTATGAAACCGTAAAAGTTTCTGAATTAAGTCAGTTTGTCAGTATATAGAGCTTTTAATGTGCCATACAAATCAAATTTTATGACATAAATGTTGAATTTAATAAAATATGCTCCCATAAGAAAAGAATGTTTATAGGGATAAGCTTAGTCAAGTACAGTAGTTGAGAGAGGTCTATACTTCTATACTTTTCAGGAATATGAAATCCATAATCTACCAGTATGTTACAGTGCCTTGGAACACTGGTATACTATGGATCGGAATACTCTTCAAGGTTTGGGCAGGTATTTTGGCAAGGATTCTGGTTTTGAAGCCGAGGAATGATTGGGTATAATTTCTTAGGATCATAAACTGGTCACAGAGCTGGGAGAACAATGTCTCCAGTCTTTTTCTCGTCTTCCAGTTTCCACATCACAATACGTTCAGCCCCATTTCAATATGTGAGCACTCTTTAGCTTTACGAAGCTCAAACCCTGTTGACTATTGTGGCCACTATTAGGAATTGGATGGTAACCATGAAAAAATGCATATTAAAATTTTCTTTAACACAATCTATAATTCGTACCCCTCGTACGGCTCGTACCCCTCGTACCGTACGAATTTTACGAGGTGGAAATGATGTTCAAAAACATGCAAATGAATTCAATTCTAAAATAAAGGTTCGTTTTCTGAAATTCGTCTATCTTAAAGCAGGTCGATTTACTGCTTTTTACATCAAAAAGAAAAAATACCATTCAAAAATTTGAATTGGAAAACGGGCTTATATGGCAATTTGAGCCGCTTTTGAATATTTCGATTCAAATAAATTCAGCGCTATAAAACCAAAATGAACCTGTCCCTACATTTGCCCCTATTTTTTCATAAAATACTGTTTACCAGTGTTTTTGAATAGCCCTGTTCCCGCTACTAAACAATTAGTTGATCATTCATGGTCAACTTTTTGTGTTTTATAGGGTTTTTGGTGCAGTTTATAAACCTCATTTGATTCAATTCACTTCCAATTGGTTCCAAATGACTCAAATTTGTCCCCCTTTTCGTCCCCTTATTTGTCCCCCTTTTAGAACTGTATTGTCACTCAATTTTTATAGGTAAAGGTGATGTGCGAGCGCTTAGCAGGGGTGCACCGGCGCATACTGGGCTACGGATTCCGGGAATCATTGGGCCATTTTCCAAATGCAATAATAGGGTTAAAATTTAATTGTCCAACTTCTTTTTGCTTATCATGGACTCTCCTTCCATTTCTATCTTATGTGAGGAGGATACGAGCCTGTCGAGCACGGCATCTGCAATGCTGTCATCACCAATGGTTCCATGCCATTGACTGACCGGTATCTGTGATGCAATGATCGATGAACTTTTCTCATAGCGGGATGGTAAGTACCATAGTTGGAGACCCATATACTGCCGAACCCATGAGAACCTTTTACATGGTTTGAGCCACTCAGACTTTCGGCAATCATACTCCACTGCACGGTGATACTGTCACAATGATAGATGGACATGCACTCATCGATACTCCAGCTGGCAGAAACAAGATCGATAATTGCATGTTTGAAATACCGACCGGAAACCGCATCATAGTCATTGGCTGACAAATCACCTGGACGCACCCGGATATATCTAATGATCACATGGTCAGCATTTATTTGTAACGGATGTTTTTTTAAGCAAATCCCATCCCCGGGGCAGTCTGTCCAGCAATTGTAATGTAGGGATTTTTGATACTTAATGGGCTCTCCAGCTCTATGTTTCAAGAGGCCTTAAAACAACCGCTAGTGGGCCTTCGGCATCTACAGTAGCCTAAGGCTGCCTTTTCCATTGTCCCTAAGGTTGGTAACTTAATGAACGGCACCTCTTCTTCCTCCCTTGGCGAATTTCCCATAACCTTCGGTTGTAGGGAATGCGAGCTGATGGGCATATGCACACGAAACGATCAGTAGCGCCATGGGGAATAGCAGATTTTTCATAATTGGGGTTTTTAAATATTCAACATCCTATTTTACGGTTATTATCACTCTCTTGTATCGCGTCAGGTTAGGGGTGCCATTGTCTCGAACTTCACAGATGATATGAATGGTTTCACCTTGATTAGCATCAGCAGGAATTGTAAAATTCGTGTTAAAACTTTCCGGTTGATCAATTTTCACAATCCCCTCATAAGTATCAGCCTCCTCATATTGCCACCATTTACAATATAATTTATCGTCATCCGGGTCATAACTGCCTTCAGCATTGAGGCTTACATCATCACCGGGGTAGGCTACCAGATCAACCTTATGGTTAAGCTGTACCACTGGTTGATGATTGGCATCTTTGAAACTTTTAACACACCAGTCGGCACGCGCAGCAAAGTCATTTTGTAAAGCATCTGCCCAACGTGTCATGGGTTTAAAATACACGTTCATCTGATCCTGATTTTCCGGGTAAACAGACCTCATGTAATTTCTTCCCCAGGCTGATTTGGTGTACCATCTGCCTTCGGGATATTCATAATCGTCAAAAGGAACGGGGTCTAGCCAGGTATTTTCCCTGACATGTACATATCTGCCGCCCCACCCACCAAAAACAGGAGATTCCATATTGCGCAATCCGGTTGGGATAGTGTGTAAGAAGGCGGGTGAATCACCTTCCGATCGAAAAGAGCCTTTCTGCTTTGGGCTGCCCGCTCCCCAGCCTTCGTTATCATTGCCGCCCTGATAGGCCTGATATAATGAGCAAAGTGGGCCATGTCCTTCCAGAATATTTGTTTTCATCCAGTCCACTTTGAAGTAATCGATTTTATCCTCGGGCATAACTTTGTCCCATTGGTAGGCAATAGCCCAAAATTGGTCACTGATGATTGTAGGAATATTGTATTTCCCCCAATGTGGACGAATGTAAGACTGGTAGGTCGAATCTTGCTCCCATATCAAAAACAATCGGAGTTTATTAGCTACAATTTCCATTTTATCAGGGTAATCTTCTTCTATGGTCTTCAATGCTCGTGCAATGGTATTGGAACCACCCCATGCCTGAACCCAAACAGGGCGGTCATCTGATTCGTCCAGCAATACGTTGACAATATGCTGAGAGCCGGGTGTAATGGCATCCATCTCACCTTCGTTTGCTACATTACCCAGCAAAGTGACAGATTTGAGGTAATCAGGGGATGGATAATCTTTGTCGTGCTCAAGGAGGTTAGGGTAAACTCTTTCGTATGCCTCCAGGTAGGGAACTGCCCAATCATTCCCTGCCCATCTATGACCTTGCCAATGATATTGAGAGCTTGAAGTAATGATGCCTTCTACATCCCATTCATTCGTATAAAGTAAAAATCGAACTAACGAACATTCATCGTCTATTTCACCATCTGAAGTGACAATTATACGTGGTCTCACTTCTGATCCAATGGAAGGGACACTATTGCAACACGAAAAAATTATTGGTGATAGAAATATAATAATCAGTCGATTCATTTAATGGGCCATGTTAATAGTTCTGGTACGCGGCAAACGTAAAGTATTTTAAACGCAATCTAGACAAAAATTAAACTATTTTCTTCAGACTATCAAGATTGCGTTTAAAACAAAGTTAGACGAAGCCGGTGAAGTGCTATGCACATTTATCATTCTAGGATCTTTTCATGACGGGAGTTTTCAGGAGGATCTCAGGTTTCGCTGCTTGAAACTTCTGATTGGATTGACAGTTTTGCCCGCAAAAGGGCTGCTTATTTTTTCCAACTTATTTTCACTCACGTGGGTATAAAGCATGGTTGTCTTTGGGCTATTGTGACACAGAAGTGTCTGGATATATCGTATGTCCGTACAGTTTTCCAATTAGTGGACAGCAAAACTATGGCGCAGGGTGTGCAGTGTCAATCACCTTTTCCTGATTCCAGCCCTTTTACAATATGTGGGAACTCTTTAGCTTTACAAAGCTCAAACCCTGTGGACCATCATGGCCTCTATTATGAACTGTATGGTAACCAAGAAAAAATGCATACTAAAATATTCTATAGAAATCATTGCAGGATTCGTATACCTCGTACCGTACGAATTTTGCGAGGTGGAAATGATATTCAGAAACATGCAAATGAATTCAATAATGAATCAAAGGTTCGTTTTCTAAAATTTGTACATATGTAAATAGGTCGATTTTCTGCTTTTTACATCAAAAAGAAAAAAGATCATTTAAAAATTTGAATTGAATAACGGGCCTGTTTGGTAATGTGAGCCCCTTTTGAATTATACGATTCAAATAAATTTAGCGCTATAAATCCAAAATGAACCTGTTCATCTATTTGTCCCCATCTTACTTTTTTTCTTTTATTGGAAGATTTATTGTTATCTGTTCAATAAATACCTCTTCCTAAATTCTCTTGGTGTACACCCATTGATTTTCAGAAAAGCTGCATTAAAGCGACTGATAGAATTGAAACCACAATCAAACGCGATATCTGTGATGCTTTTGTCTGTCGCTACCAACTTCCTCTGCGCATGAGAGATTCTTTCCTCGGTGATGTATTCGCTTAGTGTGCTTCCAAATGTCCTCTTGAAAATCGAGTTAGCATGGTCAGGATTCAAACCCACAGCCTGACCAATTGAAGATACTTTGATAGGATCCGAATAATTTTGAGCAATAAAAATAGCAATCCGTTCAACCTGACTGATTTCATTGGATTGAAGTGATGGGTATTCCTTTTTTTCAGAAGAGTAATTGCCTATAGACATTCTTCTCAATCTTGCATGTATTTCGAGCAACGCAACTTCAGCAGCTTCATTTACATTGATATCTGCCAGCCAGTTTTTGAAAAGATACTCATCGTACTTCGAACGCTCCTCAGAAGCTTCAAATAGCACGTCACCTTTAAGCAGCCTATCCACAAAAGGAACTGAAAGCTTCCATTCCAAAAAAAGTGAGAATGGTACCGTGCAGACGTAATATGGCTTATCATTATTGAAATCAATAATTTGATGGGGAATAAGCCCCCAAAAAACAGTCAGTTTTTTAGGTGGAACAACTACTTTATTTCCTTGAATAAGATAAGTAATGCCAACTTCCGGGAAAAAGTTTATTTCAATTTCATTGTGTCTATCATGCTTTCTCATTATGCTTGGAGACCATAGCTCACAAGTCAATCCATAAGGTTTAAACTCATTTCGGCTTTCATCGAAAGTATTTATCATCTAGGATTTTGATAGGTTTATACAGAAATGTAGGTAGTTTTTCTGTAAATACGAGAATAATTTTACATTTCATGACTTAGGTTAAAGTCTCAATCCAAGGGTCAATAGGTAAATCCAAAGAATGAAATTGAAAAGTCAAATTATACCAGGTTTAATAGGGGTCCTGTTTTTTGCTTCCTTATTTGGCTGCAAGGAACATGAGAAAAAAGTTCTTAGGCCAAGGGTATTGATCAGCTCAGATATAGGTGGAACAGATCCTGATGATTTTCAGTCGATGATTCACCTATTGATGTATGCAGATCAATTCCAGATCGAAGGCTTGATTTCATCACCTTATGGAGAAGGCAGCACCAAGGATTTTCAAGATATGATTGATCTATATGAAATAGATTACACTCAACTCCAAAGACATGCTCCAGAATTTCCAACTCCAACATCCCTAAGATCCATTACCAAGCAAGGGGGAAAAGATGCCGCACCTTTTAGGGGCTATACCATTCCTACGGAAGGTTCAGAATGGATTATAAAATGTGCAAAAAAAGAAAGTGAGCAACCGCTATGGGTACTTGTTTGGGGAGGGATTGAAGATCTTGCACAGGCACTTCATGATGCTCCCGAAATCAAAGAAAATATCAGAGTGTATTGGATAGGCGGCCCCAATAAAAAGTGGAGTATCAATGCCTATACCTATATAGCTGAACATCATCCTGACCTTTGGATGATAGAGGCAAATTCCACCTACAGAGGATGGTTTATGGATGAGGATTCGCCAGAGGATCTAAAAGGAGATGCCTTTTACAAAAACTACATTGATGGTCGAGGAGCCATGGGCCAGGATTTTATCAAGTATTATGATGGAAATATCAAAATGGGCGACACTCCTTCACTGGTTTATCTTATGAACGGCGACCCAAACGAACCTACCGGAGAAAGCTGGGGTGGAAGTTTTGAAAAGATCAATCGCAGTTCAAGAAATATATTTCTAGGAGGAAGTTCATTAGAAGATAAGGTGGCGGCCTATGGAACAATTGAGTGGAGGTTTGAAGGGCCTGAACTTGAGGTCCCCGAGGATTCAGTTGTGTTCGAAATGGAGATTCAAAATCAGACTTGGCCAGGATTATATTTGGGTGATGGTATTTATGGGATTAAATATTCGTCTAAAAAACCCGAAAAGGGATATTATAAGTCCAGTAGTGCTATCTCTGAATTGGACGGTTTGGAAGGAAATTACATCAGCACCTTTCCTTGGCCGGGAAATGCTTCACCAGATGATTACCAATTAGGTGCAAATTGGTATAGTGACAAAGTAGATGAAACTCTTTTTATCGAAGATCAGCAAGGCGCCAAGACCATCTCAAAATATAGAAATGAGTTTTTAATGGATTGGGCAGAAAGGTGGAAATGGCTCGATAAATAATTTCAATCTATTAAAATTCAAAGAAATAATAATACTCCCAAAATATGCAAAGAATCTTATTTATAGGCATTTTGAACCTGATTATGTACACATCAGCTATTTGCCAACAAATTGCCTTTCCCACAGCTGAAGGCTATGGGAAATTTTCCAAAGGTGGCCGTGGAGGAGCGGTTTATGAAGTCACCAATTTGAATGATAATGGGGAAGGGAGTTTGAGAGCTGCTGTGGAAGCAAAAGGGGCTAGAACTGTTGTATTCAAAGTTTCAGGAACCATCGAATTAGAAAGCCCACTTCGAATCAAAAATCCCTATATCACCATAGCTGGTCAAACAGCTCCTGGAGATGGGGTTTGCCTCAAAAAATTTCCTCTGATGATCGATGCTGATCATGTGATCATTCGGTTTATAAGAGTAAGACTCGGTAACGAATCCGGAGAGGACACAGATGCTGTTTCAAGTAGATATACGAAACACATTATTTTAGACCATATTTCTGCAAGCTGGAGTGTGGATGAAACCATGTCCATATACCATTGCGACAGTATTACTGTACAATGGAGTATAATTTCGGAGAGCATGCATGACTCCAATCATATCAAAGGAGCTCATGGTTTTGGTGGAATTTGGGGATCCAACTACGGTAGCTATCACCATAATCTTTTCGCTCATCATGGTAGCCGAAACCCAAGAATGGCGTCAGGTTCTGGCTTTACAGATTATAGAAATAATGTGGTCTATAACTGGGGATACAACAGCACTTATGGAGGAGAAAACCAACAGGTAAATAATCCGAAGTTCGCATTTTCGACGATCAATATGGTCGCAAACTACTATAAACCAGGGCCCGCTACCGAGAAGGGAGAAGTTCGATATAGACTTGTAAACCCTAATATGCGGGATACTACGAGTGATTTTGGAAAATGGTATATTGCTGAGAATGTCATGATAGGCAATGAGAAAGTGACTGCCAACAATTGGGAAGGCGGAGTGCAGCCTCAAGGAGGGGAAGAAAACTTAAAATTTGTGAAGCTAAATAAACCGTGGGATGCCATGCCCATAAACCAACAAAAGGCCGAAGAAGCTTTTGAATTGGTATTAGCAAACGCCGGCGCTATCCTGCCAAAACGAGATGAAGTGGATATCAGGATAGTCAACGAGACAAAAGGAGGATCTACAACATATGAAGGAGGAACTTATAGAAAGGATCACTCTTTGATCGACCCTTCAAAAAAATCAGGAATCATAGATTCCCAAAACGATGTAGGTGGATGGCCTGAACTCAAGAGTTTACCAGCTCCTAAGGACTCCGATCATGATGGAATGCCAGATGAATGGGAATTGGAGAACGGTCTTAATCCTACCGATGGTGCAGATAGAAATATTATTAAAGAAGGTTATACCATGCTGGAAAATTATTTGAATTCAATCAATTAAAAAATCCCGACCATCTAAATCTATCCCAAAATTATTTATAATGCTCCTTAGCTCCTTCTTGAGTCATACCTTTTGTTTAATGAAAAAATCGTTTCCCGCTCTTTTCATTGCGTCTATTATTTCCTGCTGTGCTTTTGCCCAGCAAGATCAAAAGAAAGCTATACCAAAGCCGAGAATTATTGTATTGACGGATGTTTCCACTTGGGAAACCGATGATAGTGAATCTTTGGTCAGATTGCTTGTCCACGCAGATTTATATGAAATCGAGGGCTTGATTTTCACTACAGGTTGGAGTCTCGATAAAACTCGAGATGATTTCATGGACTTGATCCATGATGCAATAGACGCTTATGAAAAGGACCTTCCAAACTTGATGAAACGATCAAATCAACAAGGCTTTCTTGCCGATGAATCAAATCAAAGCATAGGTTACTGGCCAAGTCCGGACTATTTGCGAAGCATTACTGTATTTGGCAGCAAAAACCGAGGTCAGCAATTTATTGGAGCGGACAACAATTCGGAAGGAAGTGAATTGATCATCGAGCTTGCAGATGAGTCGGACCTGCGCCCTCTTTGGATTACAGTTTGGGGTGGAGGAAATACCTTAGCCCAAGCTATCTGGAAAGTGCAGCAAACAAGATCAGAATCAGAACTGAGGACATTTCTTCAAAAAATCCCAACCTATGCGATTACCGATCAGGATAGAGATCAAAAAGCTGATTTTGCGATTAGCTCACACCAATGGATGAGAAGGGAGTTTTGTGATGATTTACTCTTTATCTGGGATGAATCTGCCTGGAAATATCAGAATGGAACAGGTAAAAGTAATTGGGAAAAATATGAAGTTGATATACAGAGTCATGGAAATCTGGGTAAAGTCTATCCCAAATATAAATACGGCGTAGAAGGTGATACACCTGCTTTTTTACATCTGATGCCAAATGGTTTGAACGACCCAATGGTTCCTTCCCAAGTAGGTTGGGGAGGATATTTCGAAAAGGGACTTAGTGAAGATCAGGAAACAAAAGCTTTTACTAACTTTCAAGCACCGGAAGCTGAAATATCCAGGAAATACGAAAACTACTTCTACCCTGCAATCTATAACAATTTCGCTGCCAGAATGGACTGGGCAAGTGAAGGGAAAGGAAACCGCAACCCAATTGTGGTAATAAATAAAATGGAGGGCATAGAGTTGCTAAGAGTGAAGGCAAAGAAACGCCAAACTATAAAGTTAGATGCATCCAGATCTTATGATCCAGAAGGCGATGAGCTGAGTTTCAAATGGTGGATTATTCCTGAGGCAGGTACTTATAAAGATGAGATAAAGATCCAGAATAGCGACTCCAATCATATTAAAATTGATCTTCCAAGTAATCCCTCCGGCAAGACCACCCATATCATCTGCGAAGTGACTGATAATGGCTCACCAAAATTAACCAGTTACAGAAGAATCATCGTTGAGGTGAAGTGACTAATTGATGTGCAAAGTTCCGGTGTAAAATTGGGAAACAATCCTGTATTTCTTGAATGGTTCAACAATAGTAAAATGGACTTGGTAATGAAAGCAGCAATCGCCCATTTATGGTTTGTAACCATCCACCCTTTTGAAGATGGAAATGGAAGGATAACAAGAGCATTGACGGATATGCTGTTGGCGCAAGCTGACAAAAGTAACCAGCGTTTTTACAGTATGTCCGCTCAGGTCCGGTTGGAAAGAAAACAGTATTATGATATATTGGAAAAAATGCAAAAAGGGGAATTTGGATATAACTGATTGGATGGTTTGGTTTTTAAACTGTTTGATCAATGCCTTAAAATCCACGGGTTTGATACTTTCAAAAGTCCTGTTCAAAGCTGCTTTTTGGCAAAAGCATGTGGATACTGCATTAAACGACCGACAGAGAAAACTGTTGAATAGGCTAATGGATGGATTTGACGGGAAATTAACCTCGTCCAAATGGGCAAAGATTGCAAAATGCTCAAAAGATTCAGCAGTTAGGGATATTAACGACCTTATTGAGAAAGGTATCTTGCAAAAAGAAGCAGCAGGAGGAAGAAGCACCAATTACGAATTGATAGGAATGCCAGCTGGTAATCGGGTAGACAACGGGGAATCCCACTCCTAAACCTCACATAGGACTATTTCCTGCAAATGTGTTGACAGGCTGTGAACCTCTTGGTTCATTCGGCGCATATCATGCAGTCGGTTAATAGTCCGTCAAGGTAGACTAACTTTACGAATGGAGTTAAAAGCATGAACAAGCAATTAAATTTTCTTTAAAGCATTGCAGGAACCGTACGCCTCGTACCGTATGAAAAATAGAAGACGGAAAAATGCACACACTGTGTGCACAATTCAATTGCTGATGTCTCTTGAGGCAAGTGACACAAAATGGCCAAGATAAGTTTTCAAAATGAAAACTTATCAATATTTTTAAGCGTCCATTGATCAATAAGCTTTGAGAAACATTGTTGCAATCAAAAACCTAACAGTGTTTTACTAAAACATCCAGATTCATAAACAAGTATTGAAGCCTGTGTTGCGGTTACCAAAAACGAGCGTAAAACTTACCTTTCATGTCAAAACAAGGGTAAATAATTAGTATTTTTACCTCTGAATAAAATACAAGTGTAAAAGTTACTCTCGTTATGAACGACTTCAATAAATCTCAACCTTATAACAATCTACCTCTTCTTCCGCCTAGAGGAGATTTGGAAACTAAGGAGATACTAACTAAAACCATTAAGGCTAGTAGAGCATTAGCTCAGCTCAATGGTGCCATAAGAAACCTTCCTAATCCTAGCCTATTTCTTGACACCCTTCACTTACAAGAAGCAAAAGCTAGTTCTGAAATTGAGAACATCATAACAACAAATGACGACTTGTATCAAGCCGTAGTGGCAGACAAAAAATTCAATAACCCAGCTACTAAGGAAGTGATTTGCTATAAAGAAGCTATTTGGATTGGGTTTAAAAAGCTCGAGAAAAAACCTTTCATAACTACAAACCTTTGTGTAGAACTGGTTCAATGTATTAAGCAAAATACTGCGGGTATAAGAACTACACCTGGCACTACTCTATCCAACACCAAAGGTGAGGTAATTTACACTCCTCCTTCAGGAGAACAAGTTATACGGGGAAAAATGGCTAATCTCGAAACTTTCATTAATGAAAACGACTCGATAGACCCGCTGATAAAAATGGCTATATCCCATTACCAATTTGAAGCCATTCACCCCTTTTCGGATGGTAATGGCAGAACTGGTCGTATCCTACTTTTACTTCAATTAAAACTGGAGCAATTACTTGATATTCCTGCTTTATTCCTAAGTGAGTACATTATTGACCATAAGGACCAATATTATAAAGGGTTAAGGGCCGTAACAGAAAAAAATGACTGGTCCAAATTCATAATCTACATGTTAGACATGGTAGAAACAACAGCGATAAAAGGGCTGGATAGGCTAGAATCAATAATTCAACTTATGGAAATTACTGGACAAGAAATTAAAGAAAAGCTTCCGAAAGTGTATTCTAAAGATTTGGTTGAGGTCATTTTTAAGCTGCCATATACCAAAAGGCAAAACCTAATTGACATTGATTTAGGAACACCAAAAACAGTTGGAAATTATCTCAGCGCATTGGAAGAAGAAGGCTTCCTGAAATCTGTCAAAGTAGGGAAAGAAAAATTATACTTGAACCAGAAATTGATGAACATACTGGAAAATTAATAAGCAGGAAGGTACCCACTCCGAGTACGATAAGGTGGATGCGAATACAGTAGATCAGTTTTAAAATCGAATATTATCTTAAAATCATGAAGTGGGAAAAGATCATTACGACTGAACAGGAATATAAAGAATCCCTCGCCAGGCTTTCTAAAATTTTTGATTCAGATCCTGACAGTGCGGAAGGGATGGAGGCAGAGTTGTTAGTTACCTTGATCGAAAAATATGAGAAGGAAAAATATCCTATTGCCTTAGCTCATCCTATTGAAGCCATTAAAGAAATGATGGAAAGAAAAGGCTTAAAAGACAAGGACCTGATTCCGGCGATAGGCAGTAAGACTATCTTCAGCTTGGTATTGAACAGGAAAAGACCTCTTACCATCAAAATGGTCAGAAATCTTTCCAGCTACTTAAACTTACCAGTTGAGGTACTGGTCCAGCAGTACGAACTGGATGGCAAGTAAGAAAAAATGAGTGTTTAAATTCCATGGAAAAGTTAGTCTGAAATTCGTACACCTCGTACGGCTCGTACCCCTCGTACCGTACGAATTTTACGAGGTGGAAATGATATCCAAAAACATACAAATGAATTCAATTCCAAATCAAAGGTTCGTTTTCTGAAATTTGTCCTTCTGAAAAAAGGTATATTTTCTGCTTTTTACATCAAAAAGAAAAAAGTTCATTCAAAAATTCGAATTGAAAAATGGGATTATCTGGCAATTAGAGCCGCTTTTGAATAATGAGATTCAAATAAATTCAGCGCTATAAAACCAAAATGAACCTGTCCCCCTATTTGTCCCCCTTTTTTCATAACACACTGTTTACCAGTATTTTTGAATAGCCCTGTTCCCGATACTAAACAATTAGTTGATCATTCATGGTCAACTTTTTGTGTTTTATATGGTTTGTGGTGCAGTTTATAAACCTCATTTGATTCAAATCAATTCCAATTGGTTCCAAATGACTCAAATTTGTCCCCCTTTTAGAACTGTATTGTCACTCAATTTTTATAGGTAAAGGTGATGTGCGAGCGCTTTGTAGGTTGTAAAAGTCAAAGAGATCGTATCGAAATCATTCAAATGGATTTGGATTTACTGAAATGAAGTCTCTAGATATTTAAAAGACCACAGTGGTTTCTGGTTATTTTCATGTAGTTGAAAGCCAGCATCACATCGAGAAAACAACATCCAAGTTATAAATAGATGCTTCTAGACCTTCTTCTTTTTGAACTAGGTTGAATTCCTGCCAAGTTGATTCTTTATCAAGTTCACCTTCTTCATATTGGTTCTTTATATGCTATCAAATTGTACGTCCTGCATTACCGAACAGCTCATAAGGTTTATTTTTCCGTCAGGAGGGTAAGATACACAAGCTCCTTAGGACTTTGTATATCGCATCAATAAAGCTGAAAAACTCACTTTAATGTCACATATTATAACGATATTTGTGACAACATCAACAGATAGTTAGTCACAAATATACTTTATTTTTGTGACTAACAACTATGCATGGTTCTATGGAAAGCGTTCAAAAACAAATAGAAAGGTATATTAAACAGAAACCATTGGGGTCAATATTTTTTCCTGATGATTTTTCGGCTTTCGGATCCTCTGATGCGGTAAGAAAGGCATTGGAGCGATTAGTAGATAAAGAGGTTGTTTTCCGAATAGCACAGGGAATTTATACCCGACCCAAGAAAAGTAAGTTGATCGGTGAAGTAATGCCATCGGCTGAGGAAGTTGCCAAAGCGATCATAAAGCGGGACAAGGTGAGAGCGGTCCCAACTGGCTCCTATGCATTAAATGCATTGGGACTGAGTACACAGATACCTATGAGGATAGTTTTATTGACAGATGGCTCTCCAAGAGAAATAAAAATTGGAAAGCGAACCATTAAGTTTAAAAAGACCACTCCGAAAAACCTTTTGGCCAAGGGGAAAATCAGCCGCTTGGTCATACAAGCTTTAAAAGAAATTGGAAACGGTCAAGTCACAGAAAGTGAAGAAGCAAAAATAATAAAGCTACTCAAGGAGGAAGACCAAAAGGATTTGATTTACGATATTGGGCTTGCACCCGTTTGGATTCAAAAAATCATGAAAAAAGCTTTATAAAATGCAGGAAGGCAATTTTTACACACTTGAGCCATCAGAAAGAATACTCATCTTTCAGGACATTAGTAATAGGACTGGGATGCCAGCATTCGCAGTTGAGAAGGACTGGTGGGTGACCCAGGCCTTATCGATCATATTTGAAATGGAGGTTGGCCAAAGCCTTGTTTTCAAAGGGGGAACATCACTCAGTAAAGCATGGAAGCTGATCCAGCGATTTTCGGAAGATGTTGATTTAGCTATAGACCGCACTTTCCTGGGTTTCGAGGGAGATCTGTCCAAAAACCAAAGAACTAAGCTTAGGAAACAAGCTGGCATATATACAACTGGACCATTCTGTAAAGAACTGGAAGCAAGGTTTATCGCAAAAGGATTTCAAAATGTCAGCTTTGAAGTGATTCCTGCCGAGGATAGCGACCAAGACCCCAGAATTATTCTTATTCACTATCCAAATCTTTTCGATACGCCAGATTACCTTTTGCCTAGAGTTCAAATAGAGGTCGGTTGTCGATCTTTACGAGAGCCATACACCATTCAAAGGTTTGGATCACTTGTCGATGAACTATATGAGGGCAAAGAGTTTACCGTACCATTGATAAAAGTACCTACAGTAAATCCCGAAAGAACTTTCCTGGAAAAGCTGTTCTTGCTACATGAGGAATTTCATAGGCCTATTGGGAAAATGCGGGTGGATCGCTTAAGCCGGCATCTGTACGATGTACATCAATTGGCAAATTCTGAAGTGGCCGAGAGAGCGATACAGGACAAAGCACTCTATGAAACTATTGTGAACCATAGATATACTTTTTCAAAAGTGGGCGGGATAGACTATAATCGTCACAAGCCAAAGGCACTTGATCCAATGCCCATACCTGGTTTGATAGAACCATGGAAAGCGGATTATCAAAAAATGCGTGAGCAAATGATTTATGAGGAAAATCCACCAACCTTTGATGAACTGCTTGGGAATCTTATTAAGCTGAAAGCTAGGCTCTCAAAACTTGATTGGGAGTTTTCACTGGAGTTTCCTGAAAAATAAATGAGGCAAAAAATAAAAGTGCTAAAAAGCCCGAAAAAAGGATTGCTATTAGGATTACTCTCCCCTTCAAAATTATAAAGGTCCCTTTCTGCAGTCATGGAACCATTCCCTGTTCGGATGAGGCGCCATGGTTCGAAAGCCAGGCTTGATACCCACCAACCGTTCAGGCTCATTACGCGATTACATTATATTTCAAATTACTGCACTATAACGTACCAATCAATATAATTTAACTTTTTTTAAAAACCGTTAGTCAGGACCATAAGAAGGGTGCAACGAATAAGAATACTTTTTAACTCAAAATAAGCAGCGATTAGGTTTTGTTTGCACCTGCTATTGTATGTAGCAATTATGCATAAGCATTCCATAGATTGGAAAATCTAGATGGTAGTTCGATTTAACACGACACAGCTACCGACGGAAAGAAGCAAAAGTTATTCTGGGAGTGTTATCTCAACTCTGTCCTTTCCCTTCCCGGGGGCTAGCCCCCGGGAAGGGAAAATTTTTCACTAAATAATTAGGTTTCCGTATTGATGTCCAACCGGAGGCTTATTGAGCTATATTTTAAATACTTGCAGGAGGATTGGTGGTATTTGGTGCCCGTCTTGGTCACATAAACCGTCTGACCATATGCCTGGGCAAATGCAAAAAATAAAGCTAGGTAGAGTAGGAGAAGGTGTTTTTTCATCATTATCAAATGGAAGAAATTTTATATTGATACAAACCATCCAAGATATAAATCAAAAAACAAGTAAAAAATACCCCACATGGGGTATTTTTTAGGTTAATTAATTCTGGTATAATTGGGGTTTGGAAAAACATAAAGTTGGTATTTAATCTAATGAAAATAAATGTTATTAGAAAAACCCCATCTATAGTATGGATTTGGTTAGTTACTTTGATTTTTTTCAAATGTACTTTTCGTCCTCACGATGAGTACATCTCATCCATTAAGCCACCAGAACCAATCATGGTAAGCTTCATAGTGAATGATCCAGGGTTTAAAGATCCCTATTACCTTCTACAGCCGACCAGACTTCACTTCCGATTGAAAGAGTTAGACCATAAAATTATTTCTAGCGAAATTAAACTTGATGGTTCATTGATAAATTCTACCATTTACAAAAATAGTATTGATTTTATATTGAATTCAGAATCGATGGAAATTGGAGAGCATAGAATAGATATGGTTCTTCATGTGGACACTGAATCAGGAAGTTTGGCTAATGTGGCAGGTGCTGAATTTTATGTCATAAAACAATCATTTAAGGTTATTATTGACCCGACTCCACCTGAATTTGATTCATATCGAGGAGGTTTTGAAAACGGTTACTTAACTTATAGATGGAATGGTCCAGATTCCCAAAGCAATTTTATCTATGAAATCCTCCGTCACGGTTTACGAGATACTTTAATTTACGATCCCCAAGCAAACCATTTTATAGACTACGGATATGTAGGTGGAGCCCAAAGCAATATGATAAGAGCCAAAGGGTTTGACTTCAAGGAAGTTATTGGAAGCGATGAGGTGTATCAAATACCTGCTGATTTTAAACTCACAAAAGATGCGGAAGGAATGGTTCGGCTTGTTTGGTCCAATAGTGTTATAAATACAGAAAAAGTACAGATGTCCATTATGGAATATTCGCTCTTTGATAGTCCAAAGCCATACCCCTATTCATCAAGTGGAGAAATCCTAATCGGCAAACCAGGTTTTATGCAGGAACTTCATGTAATAATTAGCTTATACAGAACCGGTTATCTATCTCAAAAGGCTAGCATTTCGGTGGATTTAAAGCCAACTCCAAACCTTAAACCATTTATTGCTTATGCGATGCTGAAGGAGAGAAACAAACTATTGATTACAAGTAATGAAACTATGTACCGATATGATCTCGAGGGTTTTGTGCTTGAGGACAGTCTTTCTTTAAATGACCAAGGTTTGAACAAGAATCTTTCATTAACCGTATCTCCTGATGAATCAAAGGTTTTTATAAGCGATGATTATGGTCATTTAATCAGTTTTAACCCTATTGACTTTAATGTTACCCATCATAAAATAGAACCTACGATTGAAAAATTTACGGACCAAAATTCTCTGCTGACTACCGTCAAACTAGGCAATGTTACTGATAATGGCCTGCTCGCCATGAAATTTTGGAAGGGAGACCACTATGCTATGGTTTTAGATACCAATGGTGGTGAGGTTTTATGGCATTCACCACCTAGCAACCACTATGCTCCCACGGTCTCCAATGATGGAGAGTATATTGCGGTGGACCTTGGTGTACCCTATGCCAATTACGAGGGGTGGATATTAAAACTCAAAGATGGTCATTATCATCCTATGGGTAAAATTGACGGGGGAGACCATGCCTTTCTACCTGGTGGAAAGGAGGTAATGTCAATTACTAGGCAAAGCGAACTGACACACTATACTGATGGAGATTATATAAGAGTCTATAACTTGATGTCCCCCCCACAGGACACCAATAGCACGTTTAATAGATTAAGGGATTTTTCCATTCCCTATAAATCAGGCTTGAATAAAATGGACTATGATCCCATCACAAATTTAATAGGATTTACTTATTCTGATAATATAGACTTGTTTGACTTAAACACCATGCAATTCGAGCAATCTTTTAGTGGACCATTACTCCAATATTCAAACGGCCACCTTTTAAATAAGGCTGGTTTTATCAAAACTGCACCATGAAAGTATTTGTTTTCGTCCCTTTATTACTTTTATTCTCTTTAAGCTATGCTCAAGAAAGTAACACACTAATGTTTCGGGTAGGAATGGGAACCTATTCAATGAAATCTCAAAAGTTATTCCAGCAAGATTTCATGAAAAACTCACCAATTCCATATGCTAAGACACATACGTTTCCACCCTTCGCTACATTTGGTAGTGCTTTGGGCTTTAACGTTTCAAAGCATGCATCTATCGGACTCTGGGTAGAATACACTTCAACTGGTGGTCGTTTGCACTATCAGGATTACTCTGGTCATGCTTTGATGGATCAGGTTTTGAAATCTTTTCAAATTGGTCCTTTTATGCAGTATAGAATCAACAAATCAGTAGAATGGCCCATATACTTAACCCTACATAGTTCTGTAGCATCTATAAGTGAGGAAATGACTTCTGAATTTGAAATAGAAGATAACTTTGAAAGTGAAAACTATAAATTAAAAGGAATAAATTATGGTCTTCGTCCAGGAATTATAATTGCTCATGAAGTGAAACCGTTTATTATCCAGTTTGGTTTAGGTGGAGAAATCCAATTTCATGGTGACATGAAAGTCGTTTCGGATAATGATATCACTTTTAGGACATCAGATGGGAACAACTTAGCCTCCCAATGGGACGGTTTAAGAATGACATTGGGTATAGGTTTTAAACTGTAGTAAAATTAATTTCCAGATGGACTTAATGATTTATCCTTATGCAGTGTTGTCTTCATTGCTTACTCCACGAACGATTTTTACTTTAATTGGAATTTTCCTAATTGGTTGTACTTCGAAGAAGTCCCATGAACTGGAAGTGATTAATGCTACATTTATGGATATGGTAGGGACTTACTACTACAACGAACCGCAACCACCACCGCCATATAAGCCAATTCATCCGGACTCTATATACAACGAGATTGAAGGCGAATTGGAACTAACTATTGAACTGGACGGAGTTGAATACGAACCCAAGGATAGTTTGACTAGGGCAAAAGAATGGAAACTACAACGTGACAGTTTATTGGACGAATTTCACAATTTCGATTGGGCCCAATACGACCAAGACTCAATGGAATGGCATGAACTTCTTAACAAACCCAAGAGAGATAAACGTAATATTATCTTACAAATTAATGAATCGTTGATTGTGCCTCGATTTGATTTTCTTGACTTGTCTTATGAACTAACTAAAGAAGGATTTAAAACGAACTTTCAACTTGATGATTCCTGGAGGACTTTGACAAGTAAGTTACTTGAATCCAAATTGAACAAGGAACCTTTTAATTTTCAAGTACTTTCTAATATTGGGGATTACGAACTTAGACCTGTCAATTTTGAACCATCTGAACAGGATCGTGTTGTCGCAACTCTAACATTTTCAAGGGTCGTTTTCAATCAAGGCAAGAATCAGGCTTGTTATTATTACAAGGAATATTGTGGGCGTAATTGTGGATACGGCTATCTGGTCTTTGTTGAACGAATTAATGGAGAATGGAAACTGAAAGCAAAGAGACAACTTTGGATTTCTTGAAATTAAAACTGAAGGTAATCGTGTAGACGGTCTCGCCAATCGGTAAGTTGACGAGGTGCGCCTCTCACACCACCTTATCCCGATTTTCGGGTGAGACAAATCGATAAATTCAGAAATGCATATAAGGGTTTGAGGCTGGAAACAGCCCGTATTTAATTTGTTTTTATTACGCTAGTCAGAAATGAAAAATAATTACTTAAAGATTGATTCCAATGATTTAAATGTTGAATTAACTTTTGTACCCCGTCCACCAGTAGCAATAAAGTTGGTTTTGGTGTTTATTTGCTTAATTGTGATTACTGGGCCATTACTTATAATTTCTCAAGCAGAAGAAAGAGAACAGGGACTAATTTTCTTGGGTGCTTTGGTTTTTTATTCGGTGATGTGTTTTGTATTAGGCAGATACACCCTTTAGAATTTGTTTGGTGAGGAAAGACTGATTGTAAGTACAAAAGCAATAAATTATCAGCATCATTACGGTTTTTTTAATACACCATGGAAACCGGAGAAGTTTAATAAAATCTATCTGGCATTTAGGAAAACTCACGAAATTGAAAATCAAACCTATGGAAGAGTTGATTTTGTAACTGATGATGAAAATGGAGTACATACGATGCTATACACTACTTCAATTGTAGTGAGCGAGGAAGAAATCAATAAGACAATTGATAAGATTGATTATCTTTTCGTGCAGGAAAATTTAAGCACATTTGGACTGATTCATGAAAATTAAAGTCTGCACACACTAACTAAGCAGTCTGACGGCTGCAACAGCCCGGTCTGAATACAGTGTTGAACGAATTGATGCAGCGTATGGCATGATCTTAGAGAAAGCCTTTTCCCCATTTTATATTTGGAGTTTTGGGCTCAAAAAATACAGTTCTTGTGCAGCCCTAAGAATGGAATGAAAACCATGAAAAAGTGTTTATATTCTCCAAAACAATCCAGAATTCGTACACCTCGTACGGCTCGTACCCCTCGTACCGTACGAATTTTACGAGGGGTAAATAATATTCCAAAACATGCAAAGGAATTCAATCCTAAATCAAAGGTTCGTTTTCTGAAATTTGTCCATCTTCATGTAGGTCGATTTTCTGCTTTTTACATCAAAAGGAAAAAAGACCATTCAAAAATTCGAATTGAAAAACTGGCTTATCTGGCAATATGAGCCGATTTTGAATAATGAGATTCAAATAAATTCAGCGCTATAAAACCAAAATGAACCTGTCCCCCTATTTGTCCCCCTTTTTTCATAACACACTGTTTACCAGTATTTTTAAATAGCCCTGTTCCCGCTACTAAACAATTAGTTGATCATTCATGGTCAACTTTTTGTGTTTTATAGGGTTTGTGGTGCAGTTTATAAACCTCATTTGATTCAAATCAATTCCAATTGGTTCCAAATGACTCAAATTTGTCCCCCTTTTCACCTGTATTCCAAATCAATTTGAATAGAACAAGAATTTTAGCATGAGTTTTCAAATGATAATGTTCTATTATTTGTAAACTGCTATTTCAAGCCTAGTTTTTCTTTTTGGTCAACCATAAAAAGCGTTAGTCAAAAGCAAAAGAGGCAACCGTGCAACGAATAAGGATACTATTTGATGCAAGATGATCAACGATTAATTTTGATCAGCAACGAATAAAGTTTATATTCGTTGCAAACAGTGCATTGAATGAAAGCTTTTATACATCAAAAAGATAATTGGCCGGAATTTACCTGGAACAGTAATGACTTCCTGGACCTGTTAAGTGAGGCAAGAAATTTACAGGGTAGGCTTATTGGAAAAATGGAAACATTGGGTTTCGATTTGAGAAATGAGGCGCTACTTGATACATTGACCCTTGATGTATTAAAATCATCGGAGATAGAAGGCGAATTCCTTGACCCTGACCAAGTGCGTTCATCAATTGCACGTAGACTGGGTATGGAAGTAGCAGGAGCAGTGGATGCTGACAGAAGTGTTGAAGGAGTAGTAGAAATGATGCTTGACGCTACCCAAAGATGCTTTGACCCATTGACAGCTGACAGGCTTTTTGACTGGCATGCAGCTTTGTTTCCAACAGGAAGAAGTGGGATGTACAAAATTACCGTAGCAGATTGGAGAAAAGATACTACTGGGCCTATGCAGGTAGTATCCGGGGCAATGGGGAAAGAAAGGGTTCATTTTCAAGCGCCTGATTCCAACCTGGTTGAAAAAGAAATGACCCGATTTCTAGATTGGTTCAACAACAGTAAAATGGACTTGGTAATGAAAGCAGCAATCGCCCATTTATGGTTTGTAACCATCCACCCTTTTGAAGATGGAAATGGAAGGATAACAAGGGCATTGACGGATATGCTGTTGGCGCAAGCTGACAAAAGTAACCAACGTTTTTACAGTATGTCTGCCCAGGTTCGGTTGGAAAGAAAACAGTATTATGAGATATTGGAAAAAACGCAAAAGGGGAATTTGGATATAACTGATTGGATGGTTTGGTTTTTAAACTGTTTGATCAACGCTTTAAGGTCCACGGATTTAATACTTTCAAAAGTTCTGTTCAAAGCAGATTTTTGGCGGAAGCACATAGATACTGCAATAAATGACCGACAAAGAAAATTATTGAATAGGCTAATGGATGGTTTTGACGGGAAATTAACCTCCTCCAAATGGGCAAAGATCGCAAAGTGCTCTAAAGATACAGCAGTTAGGGATATTAACGACCTTATTGAGAAAGGAATCTTGCAAAAAGAAGCAGCAGGAGGAAGAAGCACCAATTACGAATTGATAGGAATGCCAGCTGGTAATTGAGTAGGCAAAGGGGGATCCCACCCCTAAACGGGAGTGTTATCTCAACTCTGTCCTTTCCCTTCCCGGGGGCTAGCCCCCGGGAAGGGAAAAAATTCTCACTAAATAATTAGGTTTCCGTATTGATGTCCAACCGGAGCCTCCCCTCAAATTTAATGGCCAACTGCTGGACTGTCAAGCTCCAGTTCTGTAAAGGGGTCGTCCATTTTTTCTCGATCCGCTGCGTGGCCAGATAGACCAGCTTTAGAAGTGCCATGTCACTGGTAAATGCCCCTTTGGTCTTGGTCACCTTTCTTACCTGCCGATGGAAGCCTTCCACCGCATTGGTGGTATAGATCAGCTTCCTGATGGGCGGTGTATAGGCAAAGAAGGCACTCAGCCTCTCCCAGTTGTCGTTCCAGGAACGGATCACTATGGGGTATTTCTTCCCCCACTTTTCTTCCAGTTCCAACAATGCCGATTCGGCCAGGTCCTTTGTCTCGGCCTTATAGATCTTCTTCAGGTCACCGGCAAACTCCTTTTGGTTTTTGCTGGCCACGTACTTCAGGCTGTTCCGGATCTGGTGGACCACGCAGAGCTGGATCTCTGTTTTCGGGAAAATCGACCCGATCGCCTCGGGAAAGCCCTTAAGGTTATCGGTACAGGCGATCAGGATATCCTGTACTCCACGGTGCTGTAGATCGCTGAGTACCTGTAGCCAGAAGTTCGCCCCCTCGCTTTCGGAAAGGTACATGCCCAGTACCTCCTTCTTCCCCTCACGGTTGATCCCTAATACATTGTATAGGGCCTTATGGCGTACCTTCCCTTCCTCACGTACCTTGAAGTGCATGGCATCAAGCCATACAATGCAATAGACCTCTTCCAACGGCCTGTTCTGCCACTCCTTGACTTTCGGGACGACACGGTCGGTAATATCGCTTATCACCTGCGTGGAGACCTCCGTATCGTACATTTCCTTGATGTACCCGGAGATGTCACGTAAGCTACTGCCAAGCCCGTACATCCCTATGATCTGCTTCTCAAGGTTATCGGCAAGGATACGCTGGCGCTTCTCGACGATTTTAGGTTCAAAGCTGCTGTGACGGTCCTGGGGCGTCTCGATCTCCACTTCTCCCAAGTTGCTCTTCACACGCTTGCTGCCCTTGCCGTTACGTTTGTTGCCTGCACTGTGGCCTGCATCTTCATCCCGAAGGTGCTCGTCCATCTCAGCCTGGAGGGCTTCCTCCAAAAACTCCTTCAACATCGGAGACAGCGCACCGTTCTTGCCGAACAGGGACTCTCCTGATAAAAACTGGTCAAGTACTTTCTTCTTAAATGCTGATTCTTGTTCTTCGCTCATAACACTCTATCTTATAAACTTTAATTGATTTTCAAAGTCTCAGACAGAGTTTAGATTACAGTCTCCCCTAAACCTCACATAGGACTATTTCCTGCAAGTATGTTTGACAGGCTGTGAACCTCTTGGTTCATAGGGTGCATATTATGCAGTCGGTTAATAGTCCAACAGGGTAGAATACTTTTTTACGAATGGAGTTAAAAGCATGAACAAGCGTTTAAAATTTCTTTAAAGCATTGCAGGAACCATACCCCTCGTGCCGTGCGAAAAATAGTAGACGGAAAAATGCACACACTGTGTGCACAATTCAATTCCTGATGTCTCTTGAAGCAAGTGACACAGAGTGGCTAAGATGAGTTTCTATTTTGAAAACTCTTCAATATTTTTAAGCGTCCATTGATCAATAAGCTTTGAGAAACATTGTAGCAATCAAAAACCTGACAGTGTTTTACCAAATCCAGATTCATAAACAAGTATTGAAGCCTGTGTTGCGGTTACCAAAAAACTCAAGTGAAAAAGTTACTCTCGTTATGAACTGAAGGCTTCCCTTTCTGCAGTCATGGAACCATTCCCTATTCGGATGAGGCGCCATGGTTCGAAAGCCAGGCTTGATACCCACCAACCGTTCAGGCTCATTACGCGATTACATTTTATTTCAAATTACTGCACTACAACGTACCAATCAATATAATTTAACTTTTTTTAAAAACCGTTAGTCAGGACCATAAGAAGGGTGCAACGAATAAGAATACTTTTTAACTCAAAATAAGCAGCGATTAGGTTTTGTTTGCACCTGCTATTGTATGTAGCAATTATGCATAAGCATTCCATAGATTGGAAAATCTAGATGGTAGTTCGCTTTCTTTCCATTTGGCACCATCTATTTTAATTTCTTCTTCGGTTGTCAGTGGTAATAACTCATTTGTTTTATCATAATATACTTCTGCGATTATGTCAGAGTGTATTAATTCGGTCAATTCTATGATTTCTTTTTTTAAGATAAAGTTTACATCTAATATTGAATTATTATAAAAGACTTCCCCTTTTGAAATTAGCCATGAAACTAATATTGCGACAGTTTCAATATTGCTAGATTTAAGGATTATAAATGAAGCTCCAACAACATCCCAGTTTATACCATCCCTGATTAACTGGTTGAATAAGTTGTCTAATTCGATTAATTGGTCTGGCGTTAGTTTTATTAAATAGTCCTTAAAAAGACCAAGTTGATTTTTATAGCTACCACTACTTCGTTGATCAAGGTCTTCGATTAGTCCCCAGAACTTTTCTTTGTCAAACAATTGATAGTTTTCTCTTGTTTTTCTGTTCTCCAATAGTTTTTTCAGGTCACTTTTTCTTCTTTGATCATAGTATTCGTCAGCCTCTTTGTCTTCCTTCTGTCTTTTTACAAATTGATAGACTCCACTGCAAATTATGATGGCCCAAATTATGTACGTAAAATCTGACATTTTATATTTTTTGTTAGATGTAACTTCTGCTATTTCATTAGATATCTTTTTCTTCAATTAATTCAAGCTGCAGTTCAGGCTTCAGGGTGATTTTTATGGTATAGTTTTTAGAAGTTATCATTAGTCTTTTCTCTTCTTTTCTATCACTTAAGATAGATAGTGTTGAAACACTACTTAATTGGATATTTGACAATTCTATAGAATTACTTTTGACAAAAAACTTTACTTCTCCATACGAAGGACAAATTTTGACAGTAAACGATTGATTTTTTGCATTAAGATACTGATAGGTAGATTCATTGTAGAAAAATGGGACCTCATGCGAATCCAGGGATATTGGCTCGCATTCAAAAAATGACATTAAATCTACTTCGTCTGGATATTTCATTCTATTATTGACTACAACACTTGTATATACTTAAGCTGATTACGTATATTATAACTTCACTCTGCCAACATCAATAAACGTTTACTTTTATATAAATATAAAACCGATAAGTCCATAAAACTACACCATCTCCCAATATCAAAAAATACCCTAAACAAGGTATTTTCAGAAAGAGAGTGACGTAAAACCAATGGTTGATCTATTTCCAAATGGATTATCTGGCCAATTAAAGATTTTGGAGACACCGTGGTCAAGGCGTGTGAATGAGAAGCTGCATAGTAAGAGTAGTATTATTATCAAAAATGGCTATTGCCAATTCTAATTTAGTGATTTTAACCAATTTCAAAAGTTATTGCAATTAAAACCGAGTAGTCTCAACCTGTGAGAACTCTTAGGCTCTAGGAAGCTTAAGCACTGTTGACTAATATGGCCTATGCTAAGAATTAGATGAAAACCGTGAAAAAGTTTTAAAGTCCTTTAAAACAATCCAAAATTCGTACACCTCGTACGGCTCGTACCCCTCGTACCGTACGAATTTTACGAAGTGGAAATAATATTCCAAAACGTGCAAATGAATTCAATTCCAAATCAAAGGTTCGTTTTCTGAAATTTGTCCATCTTCAAATAGGTCGATTTTCGGCTTTTTACATCAAAAAGAAAAAAGACCATTCAAAAATTTGAATTGAAAAACGGGCTTATATGGCAATAAGAGCCTCTTTTGAATTTTTCGATTCAAATAAATTCAGCGTTATAAAACCAAAATGAACCTGTCCCCCTTTTAAACCTGTATTGTCACTCAATTTTTGGGAGGTGTAGTTTCCAGATACACACTAACAAAACGACATTGATAAACCGAGGAAAAATTCTTTTGGTGAAACTACACCCATAAAAATACAGTTTGATCCAACATTTCTGACCTTTCAGTTTGTAATACATACAGATCAACCCTCTTTTCTCCACCCAACCGCACTAGTAAAACAAACGTATTTTCTTCAATAACCTATAGCAACTGGTATATCTATCTATTTTTTACTGCCATTTTGTCCTTTACAAAGGTTTGATATTTAATTATTTGTGTATGTATTACATAATTTAATATATTTACAGCATTATAGTCGTTATTGTTTTCCTGACAATGACGACACATAACAGCCACATACTTATTCCCTACGAAGCTATATATGTTGCAAGACATAGACCTATTTTATGTATCCCTTTCATTGGTGCCTGCACTATTCAACATAGCCATATTTTGCTATATCTTTTGGATATACCCCAGTACCCGAGAAACCAATATTTTCCTTTTATTTTTGGTCTCTTTGATTGTTTGGCAAATCCAAGACACCTTAATGAGGTTTAATGTTGATCACGAAACAGCATGTCACATTTCACGCTCATTGGATTTTGGATGGATGTTCTTAGGTGCATTGATACTCCATTTTATCTGTTTTTATATCGACCACTCCGTCATCAAAAACCGCTCCTTCCTCATTATTATTTATGGTATTTCGGGAATACTCTACATTTGCTATTTGGCCAATCTGGACGAAGTAGTCCTTAGCTATGATGAAAACTGGGGATACATCACCGGAATCCGTCCAGGTTCTTATGATCTGCTGAGCCGTGCCTGGGTTGCGCTATTGGCCTTGGCCAGCCTGGGCATATTGATAAGGGAGTATTTTAACAAGGAAAACTCGCCTATTATGCGAAAACAAATCTTGGTATTGTTCTTAGGCACATTTTTACCTGTTCTTCAAGGAGTGATTACCCAAGTCTATTTTTCCGCTATGGGCAAGGCCGATATACCGGTAACCTCTACTAGCCTTACCTGTTTTTCCTTCGCCTCCGTTATAGCACTCCGGAAATTCAAAATGTTTGACGTATCATCTTCAATCGCCTCTGGCAAGATCGTACGACAGATCGAAAATGGCGTAATCGCCCTATCTCCTGAACACAAAATTGTTTACCTCAACCCTAGCGCCTGTAAATTATTCGGAGTGGACATGCATAACGGGGACTTCGGCACACTAAAGGCTTTATTTTCTACAGAATCAGATTATAAAAACTTCTTAAATGATCTTGGGTTACAACTGAGCAAAAGAAAAATGGAAAGCTGCAGCACCAAACTGATTTCCAAAAACGGCAAGCCACTACAAATACTATTTACTGCAAGTGCATTTGACTACGGAATAGGCAAGAAAGGCTCCCTTGTTATCTTTAATGACATTACCGAACTAAAGGAAGCCAATCACGTCATCCAACTGGTCAACAAACGCTACGACTTTATCACCAGAGCCTCTGAAGAAGCTGTTTGGGAGTGGTCTTTCAAGGACCAAACAATCTTTTGGAACGAAAACTACGAAGGGCTATTTGGCCATAAAGCACCTCTTGGCAAAACCCCTATCCAGCATTGGGCAAACCATTTGCACCCGGAGGACAAAGACCATGTATTGGGCAAAATAAAAAAGCATGTTTCCCAAAAACTGGAAACGCGCTGGGAAGAAAGGTACCGTTTCCGCAAAAGTGACGGCACATATGCAAATGTATTTGATAAAGGGTTCATCATCTATGACGAACATGGAGAAGCCATTAAAATGGTCGGCACGATGCAAGACCTCTCCAAAATCAAAGCATATATAGATCAAATCGAGCGCCAAAACCAAGAGTTTTCTGAAATTACCTGGATGCAATCCCACGAAGTAAGGGCTCCATTATCCCGGCTGATGGGGATGGTTGATTACCTTAAAGAATACGGATTCGATGAAGATGCAGACAAACAGTTTTTGGATGAAATGGCAGCATCATGCAAGGAATTGGATCATATAGTACACCGCATCATCGACAGGGCCCAGAAAGTAAGAAATTGAAAATCCTTTTCTAAAAGCCACGGTGCTCAATCCTCACCCTGACCTTTGATCTTTTCATCAGTAGAGTCCATCAAAAAACGGATATTTCTTCTGAGGCCGGACAGCTTCGTCCGCTTAACGGCAGATTTCTGAAATACTTTGCTAAAGGTCTCTTGCGTAATCTCCTCCCAATCGCGCCTGGTCATTTCCGGAATTTCCGGATGCGGCCGGAATTCGGGCTCTTCATGGGGCCTGGCAAAACGGTTCCAGGGACACACATCCTGGCAAATGTCACAACCAAACATCCAGTTGTCAAATTTACCCTTCATCGAAGAGGGCAGTTCATCTTTCAGCTCAATGGTAAAATACGAAATACACCGGCTTCCGTCCACCACTCCTGGCTGGACAATGGCATCCGTGGGACAAGCGTCTATGCACCGCGTACAACTGCCACAATAATCCTTGGTAACGGGATCATCAGATGTAGCCTCAAGATCAATGATCAGTTCAGCAATAAAAAAGTAACTCCCCATGTTTCGGTTGAGCAGCAAGCTGTTTTTGCCCCTCCAGCCCAATCCTGCTTTCTCAGCCCACTGACGCTCCATGACAGGTGCAGAATCCACAAAAGCCCTGCCTTCCACATCGCCCACTTCCTCCTTTAGCCGATGCAGGTATTCCTTCAGTTTATCTTTGATGACAAAGTGATAATCCTTACCATAAGCGTACTTGGCGATTTTATAATCCTTCTCGCCTTCGGGCAATTTATTATCGGGATAGTAATTATATATAAGGCTAACCACGGAATTGGCTCCCTCCACCAGCTTGGTAGGATCCAGCCTTTTGTCAAAATAATTGGCCATATAGGCCATTTTTCCTTGATAATGGTTTGCCAACCATGCTTCCAACTTAGGCGCCTCATCTTCCAAAAATCCTGCTTTTGCAATCCCACAAAAATCAAAACCCAACGATCGTGCGAGTCGCTTGATGATTGCCGCATGTTTATCTTCTTGAATCTTTGCTGCCATTACCACTGCTCCATTTTATCCCAGCCAAAAAACCACCCCCAAAACGTTATTCCCCAAAGAGGCTACCGCTTTGACCGCCAAAATGAGGGCGGATATTAAGATGCTTATAAGCCAATTCCGTGGCAATTCTCCCCCTGGAGGTCCTTTTCAAGTAACCTTCCTGGATCAAAAAGGGTTCATAAACCTCCTCAATGGTTTCTCCTTCTTCTCCACATGCCGTGGCGATGGTCGATATCCCAACTGGCCCTCCTTTAAATTTCTCAATTATGGTGGTAAGGATTCGGTTATCCATTTCATCAAGGCCATTTTCATCCACATCCAAGGCATCCAAGGCCACTTTGGCGATCTCGAGGGTGATGGTACCATTTCCTTTGATATCTGCAAAATCGCGGGTCCGTCGTAAGAGCGTATTGGCAATCCTAGGCGTGCCTCGGCTGCGACGGGCAAGCTCATAGGCCGCCACTTCGTCAATAGGCGCTCCCAAAATATGGGCAGACCGCATAACTATGGTGGTCAGCAGTTTGGAATCGTAATATTCCAACCGCGCATTGATCCCAAATCGCGCACGTAAGGGTGAAGTAAGCAGGCCTGATCTGGTCGTGGCCCCAATGAGGGTAAAGGGATTTAAGGAAATCTGCACCGAGCGGGCATTGGGCCCTGAATCCAGCATGATGTCTATCCGAAAATCTTCCATGGCCGAATAAAGGTACTCCTCCACAATGGAATTGAGTCGGTGGATTTCATCAATGAACAGCACATCACCCTCGTCCAGGTTAGTCAGTAGTCCTGCCAAATCGGATGGCTTATCCAATACGGGACCTGAAGTAATCTTCAAACTGGAATCCAGCTCATTGGCAATAATATGGCTCAGGGTGGTCTTCCCCAGGCCGGGAGGACCGTGTAAAAGTACATGATCCAGGGACTCCCCGCGTTTTTTTGCAGCCATCACAAAAATCTGGATGTTGTCCACGATCTTTTGCTGCCCGGTAAAGTCATCAAAACTCAACGGTCGCAAGGCTTTTTCAAAGTCCTTGTCTGTCTGGCTCATGTGCTCATCATCACCCTTAAGATAGTCTTCTCTCATATTTACTGGTTCCTCCTCTACAAATATAGGAAATGTTTGCATCCTCTAGGCATAAGTGGAACCTCGGAATGGCCAACTCCAACCAGCTACTGGCACCTATTGGTGACGAAAAGCAATAATTCTTGATGGATTATAGGTTTTCCAAATTCATCTTTCTACCTTTGCAGCCGAAAGGAGGTGTTATATATGATCGTAGTAAACGTAAAAGAGAACGAATCAATCGAAAAAGCGCTAAAGCGTTTTAAGAAGAAATTTGACAGAACCGGAGCAATCCGTGAACTGAGATCTCGTCAGCATTTTGAAAAGCCTTCTGTAAAAAGAAGAACAGAAGTGATCAAAGCTTCTTACAAACAACGACTGAGAGACGAAGAAGGTAAATAATTAATTTTCCTTCCTGAAAATAATTGAGCATATTGGTGTAAGAATTACATCGATATGCTCTTTTCTTTTATAAACTATCTTGAACACGAAAAACGGGCCAGCGCACACACGGTACTTGCCTATGAAAAAGACCTTGAACAGTTCAAGGAATTTTTAAAACTGTCCTTCAATACGGAAGACATCACCCAGGCCGGTCATGGTGAAATCAGGGCTTGGATCGTAGATTTGGTAGAGCAACAGCTTTCTGCCACTACCGTCAACAGAAAAATGGCGACATTAAGGTCATTTTATAAATTTTTGCTCCGGTCAGGAGAAATTTCCAAAGACCCCACTTATAAATTAAGGGCCTTAAAAACCCCAAAGAAGCTTCCCGAATTTGTCCAGGAATCCACCATGGAGCAATTACTCAATGAAGTTACGTACGAAGCGGATTTCGAAGGACAGCGTGATAAAATGGTCATGGAGTTTTTATACATGACTGGAGTCCGACTTTCAGAATTGATCGGATTAAGGTGGGCAGACATCAACCTATCGGATAAAACGGTAAAAGTTTACGGAAAAAGAAAAAAACAACGAATAATACCATTAACAGACATACTTTTAGGAAATATTATTTTATACAAAAAAGAATTTAAAGAAACATTTTCAAATGTAAACGAGAGTGATTATTTTATCGTTACTATTAGTAAAAAGCAAGCATACCCTATGATAATTTACCGGATAGTGAGGAAATATTTAGACCTTTTTGCGCAGACGTCCAAGCGTAGTCCTCACCTTCTGAGACACACTTTTGCGACGCACCTGCTCAACAAAGGGGCTGACCTCAATGCGGTAAAGGACTTGCTAGGACATGCCAACCTTGCGGCTACGCAGGTTTACACACATAATTCTATGGAAAAACTGAAGGCTGTGTTTGATCAAGCACATCCTAAAGCCTAAATAAAAGTTTAACTTTTAAAACGTTAATACTATGAAATTACAAATGCATTCAATCCATTTCGACGCAGATCAAAAACTGATTGATTTTATCCAAAAAAAAGCTGACAAGCTGGATACGTTTTATGATCACATAATAGACGGTGAAGTATTTATGAGGCTCGACAAAAATGAGAACAATAAGAACAAGATCGTTGAAATCAAATTGAATGTGCCCGGAAAGCAGTTGTTTGCCAAACATCAGACAGACAGCTTTGAGGGAGCTGCTGATGAGGCTATCGAGGGCCTCCGGAGACAGATCAAGAAGTTCAAGGAAAAAATGGTACTCGCACGACAATGACAATATAACCCAATTCCAAATAATGCAATGACAAACCCGCTCAAGTGAGCGGGTTTTGTTTTTTTAACGTAGCCATGATTTTTACTTAACGCACTTGTAATGAGAAGCTTTTACCTTTGGTACAGTAACATAAAGCGATGAAAAAGAAATCTATACCGGACGTTTACCTTTTCTTTTATTTTTTGACTTTTATTATTGGCGGGATTGTTTTATTAAATGTGCCCAAAGGGGATTACGAGCTTTTTATTAATCGGCATCATTTTTTAATGGCCGATTTATTTTTTTCTATAATCACCCATATCGGGGACGGATTGATATTTTTGGCTGTATTTCCCATTTTACTTACGTACCGGCTCGCTCACGGCCTACTCTGTGTGTTTAACGCCGCCATCCATATGGTGCTTTCAGTGGTCCTTAAGCGGTTGGTTTTTGTCCATTCACCACGTCCGGCAGAATTTTTTAAGGACATCGACATCGTGCAGGTAGCTGGCGTACCCATGTATCACTGGCACTCCTTTCCTTCGGGCCATACTGCTACAGCCTTTGCCCTCACCACCATGCTGGCCATGCTCTACCCCAAGCGACATCGCCTACAGCTGGGATTCCTACTCGCAGCGGTACTGATTGGATTTAGCCGAGTTTACCTAATGCAACATTTTATTGCTGATGTACTGGCCGGCTCTGTATTGGGAGTGAGCTCGGCATTTGCCGCCAGGGCCATCGTGAGGATTTACTTTAAAGGAAAACCTTACAAAAAAGGCTTGCTCCGAAAGAAAAAAGTAGCGCTTTCTGAGCTAAAACCAGGCTATCAGCCGCTCCGAATCCGGATCAAGCCTTGGAAATGGCCCTTTTAGCAAACCTGCTTATCACCAGCAATTGACGATCCATAGCGAGCACAGCTATCAACAAGTATATAGATTTTAAGCAACGAACATCCGTTAGCCTAAAAACCTCAGTTCGATTATAAAATCGTCACTGCGAGGCTTAGAGGAAGATTTGAGGGGTGGAAGCCGTGGCAGCTCGCCGCGGCGAGTTGCCACACCCTTTTCCGACCCACATCCTCCTTAAAAGGGTTTGCAATGACGCTTTTTATACTAAAATTAAGTCGAGCTCAGGTTAAAAGCTAAGCTCTAACAGGCAGATAAGTGAATAATTTTAAAGTAGATTCGGTCCACAACAGATAGGCCAATACATGTTTCAGGATCAATGCTGTTCAATTAAGGGCATATCCTCCTTTTTATATATCAAGGAACACCTTTTTTGATTGACTTTGGCCACGTAAACCTAATCACCTTGGTGGCTTTACCCTTTTCCATTTTTTCCTTGAAAGCCTTCGGGGCAGGCTAATGATGAAAAAAGAAATAAAAAAACCTCCCCGATCACCGGGATACCGGCTCGGGAAGGCTTTCGTTATCATTAAACCATTTAAATTTCTACTCGGCAAGCGGGTCGAAGGTGCCATCGCCGCTAAAGCTATTCCAGCCCACAGTTTGCTCTAGGTATGGTGAAGAGCTCAAAACATCTTCATTTAATCCTATGAAATAATACTCCGGATACCAGTGAAATTCCCAATTGTTATTGGTTGGATCCAAATCATCTTTGATCTGTACCTCATAATAATTGTCATAGAGATAATCCAAATATTCCTCTTCTGTTTCTATACCATCCGGGTATTCCTCCGGTGAACGGTCAATAATCGGAGCATTACCATCAGCATCAGCAATCATAGGGTCAGCATCCCCGCTGTATGAATTTCCAGCTTGGTCTTTGACCACCACATAAATACCCATTCTTCTCATTCCATTAATTGGTTCAAAACCCAACCTCTGGGTGTACCCAAATTCATCATCCATCAACAACCACCTTCTAAGGTCCCAGAATCTCCTTCCTTCAAAGGCAAATTCTATCTTACGCTCTTCTATTACTTTGGCAAATGCTTGGTCCTTGCTCAAGCCAGATCCCAACCCGTAAGTTCCGTCAAGGTTTTCTACGCCTGCACGCTCCCTGATCTCCATGATGGCATTCAACCCTTCTTGGATATTGCCAATACCGATAGCAGACTCGGCAATATTCAAGACTACTTCTGCAAAACGAATCTCCATAATATCAGTTCCACTAAATGCAAAATTATCAGCACTTGAAGCATTTGGATTGGTAGACTTCTTCATATAAATACCACTGGAGTTTGCTCCATTAGTTTCTGTGGTTTTATTTGGTGTTTCATCACCTTCAGAATTATACCACCTATAGCTCCAATGTCTATAGTCACCATCTTCATCATAAGGCCATAGGGCTCCATTGAAGGCAAAGGTATGGTAAAACCTAGGATCTCTATTACGGTAGAAATGGTTGAGATCATATTCATAGTTTGGTGACTCTGCGATCGGACGACCATCTGCCATAGGGAAAGAATTCACTAGTTGTATCGTCGGTTCCATCCTGCCATCACCTCCTAGGTTCCTTGGGCGGCAAGCTTTCTCCCAACCATTGTTTTTCTTTATTTGATCTGATGAGGTATCATTAAATCCATAGATCATTACTGCTTCAGGATTATCCACTTCTTCAAACCACATATTTCCCCATGCTTGACCATTTTCAAGATTTCCTTTTTTGTATAGTCCGAAGCCATTCCCTTCAAGGATACTCCTTGCCTCGATTGAAGCATCATATGCCAATTGCCATCTGGATGGATCTTCATCTCTATTGAATAAAGGGCTGGCCCAAGTCACTAATACGCGGCTCTTGAAGGCCGCTGCAGCTCCGCTGGTAATCCTGCCCCAGTCATCACCAGTCCATCTGCCAGGCAATAATTCTATTGCCATATCCAAATCAGCCACAATCTGATCAATACATGCTTTTGTACTGCTTCTTGGAACTTGGGTTTCTTCCGCATCGGCAATAATTGGATTTTGAGGTTCCAATACTAAAGGCACTCCTCCATACAGCTTGACCAAATCAAAATACTGCCAAGCCCTCCAAAAGTACATTTGACCCTTAAGTTCATTTCTTAGCTCCTCTGGAAGTCCGTGCTGGTCAATTTCTGACAAAAAGAGATTAATCTCCTTCATACGGGTCCAGGTATTGTTCCTAATACTGGTGCCCATGCGCTCTCCAAAATATTCCAAGGCATGATCCTCGGTAAAGGAAATTTGGGAATACTCTTGATTTAATGCACTTCGACCAGGCATCTCATCGGTGTTTTTTGAAAATTCGAATCCTCCAAAAAGATCCCAGATCAGATTCCGCCCATTATCTCCTGGTGAAAACAAATAGTAAACATAATCTACGTAAGCTTGAGCCATGTGAGGATCTTGAAAGACCTCTTCATTTACTCCAGTCAAATCCTGCTTTTCCTCTAAGAAATCATCATTGCAACTGGCCAACACCATTATACTTAGTGCAAAGCCCCATATATAATTCATTTTCTTCATTGCTCTTTAAATTTTGGGTTGTTAATAAAATTAAAGGGAAAGATTTAAGCCCAAAGAGTAGGTTCTTAAGACTGGATAATTATCCCATGACCCTCCGACAGAGCTTTTATAACTGAATGGGTTATAAAAATTAACGGGGTTCAGAATATTGAAATATATCCTTGCGCTACTGATCTTAAGTTTATCGGCCACATGCTTTGGGAGCCTATAACTCACATCCACATTTCGCATGGCCATCCTGAACCCACTAACTCTCCAAAACTCTGACCTTGGATTAAGACTTATATCTTCCCAATATGGATTAGGAAAATTCCCCGTTGGGTTTAGCTCAGGATCGTAAATATCTCCCCAAAATGCTGGAACACTTTCGTAGGAATCTGGAATCTCTTGCTCCATTGCTTTTCTTGCATCGTACTCAGACCATCCACCAAATGAACCCGCGATCACCGCATTCAAGCTGAACTGTTTGTATCCTAGCTTAATGGTCATACCATATCCATAGTGATTGGATTCTCTTTTGGCCAATTGAACTTGGTCATTTTCGTCGATAATCCCATCAGGTTCTGCAAACGTTCCGTCCGACTGCAATTGCCCCCTTACATCGCGGTAATAAAGCATTCCTGGTTTAAGCTCATCTACGACAGTACCAAACACTTGTGTGATGTCATATTGTTCTACATAAGCATCGATATCCTCTTGACTTTTGAACATACCTAAGTAATCCATTCCCCAAACCCCTCTATCTGTAGAAGCGTTAGGTTGGGCATTCCAAGGATATAAAACATCAATTTCATTAAAATTGCTGACTTTAACTTTGTTGTCATACCAAGAGAATCGGCCGTCTATCCCATAACGGAAATCTCCCACTTGGTCATTCCATCCAACAGAAAGTTCATACCCAAAGAAATCAATTTCACCGAAATTTTCAGCAGCCACTGTTCCACCTACGGTTACTGGGACATTACCAGTCCTTTCCATTAAAAGGTTGGTGCCCTTGTTATAAAAAGCTTCTACCGTTGCTGACAATCTACTGTTAAGGAACCTGGCGTCAATCCCAAAATTATTTTTGAAATCATCACTCCAAGTAGCGTCTCTGTTAGGGGATGACTCCATCTTCATACCGATTCCTGCATCATTATCACCACCAAACACGGCTCCCTTACCATTTTGAAAGGTATATCGCTGTCTCCACTGCCAAGCTTTGGTATCATCCTTTCCAAGTAAACCGGCAGAATACCTAAACTTTAAGAAATCTATCCACGAAGCGGTAAAAAAGTCCTCATTAGAAATGATCCAGCCTGCTGACAATGAATAAAACTTACCCCAATAGTTTTCCGGTGCAAATTTGGTCGATGCATCTGATCGAAATAAAAACTCAGCCAAATATTTATTTGCAAAACTGTAATTTACCCGACCTATATAGCCTAGAGATCCTGATTCAGATCCTCTGGTCCAACCGTCGATTTCGCCAAATGCTGAACTAAACTGTCCATTGGTAAAGCTGGCAGGTTCTTCTTTTCTTACCCACTCATTGGAATTCTCTGCCTCAGCTCGTTCTATACTGAACAATGCACTGACAGAATGTTGACCAAAATCATTAGCGTAATTCACCGTGAAATTGGTTTGGGTAGAAATAAAGTTATCATTTGAATAATAGAGTCGGTCTCCGTTTTTATATTCCCTACTTCCAGAAACTTCTGCTCCATCATAGATATGACCATACTCTCCTAGGCCTTCAAACTGATACAACCTGTAGCGAGTTCCTACTTGAGTTCCTCTACTACTTCCCATATTCCTGCCGTAAGAGATCCTTGCCTTAAGGCCTTCCAAGAAGGGCATCTCATACTCAGCGAATAAATTAACACTCATGTTCATATCCGTATCAGTAGCAAGGTTATCCAACTCCTGAATTTCGAAAAAATGATAATCTCCAGTTCCACCATCAGGTAAATCCACAGGGAAACCATTGACATATGGTGGGATATAGCGTGGTGTCAACAAAAGGTTTTTATAATCATTCTCATCATTTTCACCACCTATCTTATTGAACGTCTTAGTCTTATCCGAATAGTAACCCGCAACCTGTAAACCAGCTTTCAACCCATCCGCAACTTCAATATCTGCTCCAGCTCGAAAATTCCATCGATCATAATCTAATGTGCTTAAATTTCCATCTTGGGTAAAATAGGAGGCACTCGCAAAATAATTTGCCTTGTCTGTCCCTCCACTTACATTAAGATTATGTCTCATATTGGAAGCGGGAGACCATGCTTGCTCTAGCCAATCGTAATTTATTGTTCTAAAATGATCTAATTCATCCTGTGAAAAGATATAATTTTCTGGTTCACTATCCGCATATTCTCCTGATCCATTAGGTCCATTCATGATATTATAATACCTCCCAAAATCATACGCACTAAGCATCTTAGTTCGATAGGCTTCATCGTTTACTCCATAGGAGCCACTATAGCTAAATCTTGGCTTGCCATCGCGGCCTCTCTTAGTAGTGACGATCACCGCACCATTGGCTCCCCTAGAGCCATAAATGGCTGCTGAAGCATCTTTCAAGAAGGAAATACTTTCAATCTCAGCCGGATCCAAATTGTTAAATCTAACATTGTCATTACTACCATCAGCAGCAATCTGAATCACTCCATCAATAACGTATAACGGAGAGTTATTTCCCCCATCTTTTGAAAAAGACTGAGGATTCCGAATGGTCAGCGAAGCGGCAGTACCTGGGCGGGTATTTCCTCCACTCACTCCTACACCTAGTACCCTGCCTGCAAGAGCAGCACTTAAGTTGCCTGTAGGCAGATCTTGGAATTCTTCTGGATCGATCGTCTCTACTGCACCAGTAAGATGTTCCTTTTTCACCTCTCCATAACCTGTCACTACCACTTCCTCTAACGAATTGTCATCTAGCTCCAAGGTGATATTTATTACCGATTGCTTGCCTACAATTACTTGCTGCTTTTCAAATCCAATAAAGCTAAACTGTAGTGTTTCGCCTTCTTCTACATCTATCGAATACTTACCGTCCGCATCCGTTACCGTTCCTTTGGAAGTTCCTACTACCGAAACGGTTGCGCCTGGAAGGGGACCACCTTCTTCGTCGGTCACGGTACCGGTGATGGTCACCCTCGCTTCAGCACGGGTCACCTCAGCGGTAGCAGTGGAGGCCGCCTTGACGCTGATGCGGTCATTCACTTGCTGGAATGACAGCTTATGGGAAGCGGCCAGCTGCATAAGAACTTGCTCAAGGCTTTCATTGGCCACCTGCATGGTCACCGGAGCAAGCTTGCTGACCATGCCTTTGTTATATACAAACGAAAAATCCGTCTTGGCCTTGAGCGTGGCCAACACATCCTCCATTGAAGCATTGTTTGCCTCTAGGCTCACCATAATTTCATTCAGGTCTTTTGGGTCTTGGTTTGCATACCCCTCGGCATGCAAGGTGCTGATCAAGAACACCTGTAATACCAACCCTACCAGGCATAACCTGCCCAGGCTGTAAAGGCTGTATAACTTTTTCTTCATAATCATTGGTATTTAGGTTAATTGTTAATGCTGCAGATCGGAACTTTGTCAGACCCAACCTTCAGCTTTTTCATTGGGAATAATTGTTGTTTTGGGTTATGTTATCATACTGACTAATGCTAATTGAATTGAATGGTTACTTCCTTCTGATGAATGTTAAAATCAAAATCAAATGAATAAGAAATGCTTTGAAGCACATTTTCCAGATTATCCCGGTGAAATTCCCCCGAGACCCGTAGCGCAGAATGTTTATTTCCTTCTGCCTTTATCGTCACACCATACCATCGTTCGAGTGCCTTTATGACATCCGCCAATGGCTGGTCATCAAAATACAATGTCCCTTCTGTCCATAACAGGGCAGTCCTTTGGTCAAATTTCCCTTTAGCAAAAACCTCGGAAGATGCCAAGGCCTGCTCTCCCGGGTCCAAGTAAATCCTGTCCACCTCGGCATTGACCTCGGGCTGCAGCTCCACCTTTACTTTTCCTTCCACGAGTTTCACCTCGGTGGCCTCCCCTTCAAATGCCGAAACATTAAAGGCTGTCCCCATTGCTTCAGTCATCAGCGTCCCGCTGTAAACCCGAAACGGCAACAACGAATCACTCGCCACCTCAAAATAGGATTCACCCGAAAGGATTATGTCCCGATGTGCAGTTCCGAAACCCGCTCGGTAACGGAGTTTACTCGCTGCATTCAGGACCACACTGCTTCCATCAGGTAGGAAGACTTTCTTCTTCTCGCCCGGCAGTGCTTCCCGCTCGACCCAAGCCAGCTCTTCTTGGCCAATGCCATCCTGATGGGTTATGTTGTCCAAATTGCTGATCAAGGCAGCACCCGCTACCATCAACAATAGGATCACCGATACCTTTAGCCAAATAAACTGATGTGCCCTAGCAGGATAATGCTCACGGAACTTGCCCTTTAATGGCCGATCTTCCGCCCGATCAATCGATGCATTGATGGAGCTCAGGAGCCTTTTTTGGTCAGCATTATGCCACTGCTCATCCTCCACATTTTCTCTTTCCAAAGCCTGTAGTATCTCCTTGGCATCGAACAATATCCCTGCTTGGTCGGGATATGCTTTGAGCCAATTTTCCCAGTACAGGCTCCGCACATTGCCTTTTCCAAGTACCCAGTCCCGGAAAGATTCGTCCTCAAGGAAATCTGCTATATGTTGGTATGGTTTATCCAAAATTCTATTTGCCCTTTTATATCAAGGGGAGCATTTGATCAAAATCTCATCACGATCCACAGACATAAATTTCATTTTTACACAAAATTCAAAATTCCCCTCTATAGATTATTAGTTTTGTAACGCTCCTGCCTTAAAGATCAAAAAACAACAAACTATTTTGTTTGATAATGCACCCTTTCTCGGAGGGATTCCTTGAGTAGTTTGATGGATTTGAAAATCAGGTTATACAACGCTTCCACACTAATGCCCATCATATCGGAGATTTCCTTGTAGGTCAAATCGGCAAAGAAACGAAGGTAAACCGCTTCCCTTTGCCGCTCGGAAAGGTTCTTAATGGCTTTATATAGCTTTTGGTTGGACTCATTCTTTCCTTGCTGTAGGATGATCCCTTCCATGTGTGAAGCCTCCAAAAGATGGTCAGGAGCAAAATAGTCCATCGGCTCTTGCAGACGGAACCTGGACAGCTTCCGGATAATTTCCCTTCTGAAGGCGGTGAACAAGTAAAACTTGATAGACGTATCGATACTGGTGGTCTTGCGCTTGTGCCAAAGGTCCAAAAACACATCTTGGATGGCATCCTCCACCACTTGACGAGCGCTGGTAAATTTCTGCCCGTACCGGAACAGGTCTTTGGAATACAGGTTAAAAGAATAGCCAAACGCCTTCCTGTCATCCGCCGAAATCAGCTTCCATAATTGCGTATCGTTTAGTCCTTCATAATTCATTGGTTCTGGGTTTTGATTCAGCATGGTCTCTTCTGACCCCATCCTACACTTCAGATCAAGCTGCAAGACTAATAATTGAAAGAACTACAGTTCATTGGGTTTTTGTAGCTTATACAAAGTTATTTTCCACAAATAAAAAACCTCCCTGTACTTACCTGCTGCCATAAGCATGTATCCGCTTAAATGCAATTTTTTCCAAAAATCATAAAATTTATAGGTTTCTTCAGCTGATAATCAAGCCCATGAGGCATCGATGTTCAGGATTTGTAACCCCGAACTGAGATAATGGAGATTTGAAATTCCTGATTTTGTCAAAATATTTCCTCGAAAAAGCATCAAGTAGAAGCGTAGATCGGCTTAGTGGGATTTCTTTTGATGGCGGAGGTGATTTCCCCACATTTGATTTACAAACCTTCCTTCCACCGTGGGTACTCCTCTTCCAGTAAGCCTTTGGCATAATTGCCTAAATAGCTGTAGCCCACGCGCCGCTCATATTCGATATCCTTGAGCTGTGCCCGCTTGATACCGTCCCGACCAATATAAATTGGCTGCTGGGTCTCCAAATCATAAAAGCGCGCCCAAAGTGGCGATGCCCCAGGCTGGTCCACCACCACAAGATCATAACCTTTAGCTAAACTGGGATCTTTGATCTTTTTGATCGATTTGTTCTCAATTTTATGATCTTCAAACCACGCTATGGCATGCTCTACAGCGGTGACCACTTCAGGGCTTGGATCCGGCAACTGCATCAGGTAACGGACGATATTGACACTCTCCGATCCACTGAGAGAGGGCAATTCATAAGCCCTGGCTTTAGCAGGAGCCAGACTGACCTCATCATGCTGGGCACACCAGATGGTAAGTTGGCCATCAATCTTTACCTGAGTGGCCAGAATGATTTCCAGTCCTTTGTCCAGGGCACCCTTCGCAGCAGCCATTCTTTTGGCATCTGCCAAATCATAAGGAGCTTTTCCTTCAGCCACCTCTCGGAGCAATCTCATCACACCGATCATGGCATTGTCATTATAGGTGATGTGCTGGTAATACCCCTTACGGATAGGGTAATACTGCGGCCAACCGCCATTTTCATATTGGGCTTCCAGTAGGTAGTCGATGCCTTTTAGAAAAGCTACTTTGTACTTTTCCTCTTGGGTGGCGCGATACACTTTTGCCAAATATTCTAGTTGGGAAATGGTCGCTCCATTGTCAATGGTCGTACCTTTATCGCTATCTTTTTCTGCTCGCACCCCCTCCTTCTCGCTCTGGCTGAGCGGGGAGGCCATGTCGATATTTTTATACCAGCCACCATTTTCATGCTGGTAAATCAACACATTATCTGCAATCCGCTGAGCCTCTCCGCTGCCAAACCATTCTTGATCCTGCCGCTGGGCGGTGCGCCAAGACATGTGCTCCTCATCCTGAGTTTGGCCCATTGTGGCGGCACTCCAAGTCAACGTTATAGCAAGATACAAATACCTGAACATCTCTTTTACTTGTTTACGTAAACCGATTTTTCCCATGCTTCCGGTTTTTCCGGCTGGGTATCCACAAACCTGATGCTGTCGGTCAAGTCGCCTTTGATCTGTGTGTAAATTTCATTGCCAGGCACATGAAAAACCGCGTCTTCAAACAACACATCCCTGGTATCCAAAAATTTCATCAAGGAGTCCTGACTGGTCACCTCCACATGCTTAAACGTCAAATTCTTGGCATCATCGGCATTGAAAAACCTCTTGCTGTCTTTGACCACTACATTCTCCATATGCAGGTTTTCTAGTGGTGACTCCGGAATCCCATTAATGTTGACAAATGTACTGGCAGTTTCTACGAGAATATCCTTGATCGTGATGTCCTTAAATTTTGGGGTCAACTCATTTACCGCTCGAAGTGGTTTTCTTTTGGCCAAGTCTCCCACATACAGCTCTTGTCCGAGCATATCCCAGCGGAATGCTGTCTGCCGAAGGTTCATCCTGAGCCTTTCATAGTAGAGGTTTTGGCCTCCACCGCCCCTTGGCCGGCGGGTCTTGAAGCGAATGCCCACGCCTGTATTGTCAAAGACACAGTCGTGGATATAAAGGTTATTTATTTTTCCGGCCGTCTCGCTGCCTATTGTGATGCCGCCATGACCTTCTTTTGCGAGACAATAACGTACCACCACATTCTCGGTCGGCTTGTTGACACGGATACCGTCCTTGCCACGGCCTGCTTTCATGGTGAAGCAGTCATCGCCATTGTTTAGCGTAGAATATTCGATCAGGACATTTCTGGAGGACTCAATGTCAATGCCATCACCTCGGGGGATTCCCACGGAATTTACCGTCACCCCACGGATGATCACCCCGTCACAATAAACCGGCACGATATTCCAAAATGCCGTCCGCTCCAAGGTCACGCCTTCGATATAGACATTCTTGCAATCAGTAGGGGAAATGAACATAGGTAAGAAAATGGATTCACCATCATAGCCTTCATAGACCCGCTCTTCTACTGGTTTATTGATCGGCACAAATTTCTCAGTGACATCTTCCGTCATCATCTGCTCCTTCACGGGACCTTCCTCTGGCCCGTACAAGGTACCATTCCCAGTAACGGCGATATTTTCCTGCTGATAGGCATAGATGCATGCCCCTAGCGACATCACCTCCACACCTTCGTGCCGCGTAAAAACCGCTGGCCTGAAATCCTCCAACTGCCCACTAAAGTACAGTTCGGCACCTTCTTCCAAATGGAAATTAACATTGCTCTTCAGGCTGATCCGTCCGGTCTTCCACTTTCCCGCAGGAACCACCACCTTTCCACCGCCTTGGGCACTGGCTTCATCAATGGCTCCCTGGATAATGCTTGTCGCCAATTCCCCCTCTTCGGCACCTCGTTCGTGAATATTGATCGTAAACGCGGGGAAAACGGGCTTCTTGAACTCAGGCATGGCAAATGGAGCCTCCACAGGCGCTATTTTGTCGGGCATGTTTGCCGCCCCCACTTGGTCCTTGGTCATCAGGCTATCCAGTGGAAAATAGGAAGGTGATGCTTGTCTGGCTTCTTCTGAACAGCTAGCAAAAAGCGTGGCAAGAAGTAGTAAAAAGGCAGATTCCTTTAGGATCAGTTTCATGGCTAATTTTGAGTTTTGGGTGTCCTATGATCCATTAAATTAGCCACCATAAATTTACCTGCCATCCTGCCGTATCCTGAATTTTAATCCACAATCCCCTCCACACCCCTCGATCCCCTGATAGGCGAAGGATCGACGCTCGGTAACCAGCGAGCAATAATCAGTGATCGGCAAGATGCTAAACTAACAGTTGCCTGTCGTCCGCGAACAGTGGACAACAAACCTTAAAACATTACAACCTTATAACGTTAAACTCATCCCTCCGCACACCCCTCGACCCCCTGATAGGGGATGGATCGACGCTCGGTAACCAGCAAGCGATAATCAGTGATCGGCAGGATGCTAAACTAACAGTTGCCTGTCGTCCGCGAACAGTGGACAACAAACCTTGAAACATTACAACCTTGAAACTTTAAACTCATCTCTTCCGCACACCCCTCGATCCCCTGATAGGGGATGGATCGACGCTCGGTAACCAGCAAGCAATAATCAGTGATCGGCAAGATGCTAAGCTAACAGTTGCCTGTCGTCCGCGAACAGTGGACAACAAACCTTAAAACATTACAACCTTGAAACTTTAAAACATTAAGGCTTATAAGCTGAGTTCATAAAAATTTTCTGGGCATCCTTTTCGTTCATGAGCTGGACCAAATCCAAGTCCTTTTCTTCTGCATAGGCATCCACGATGTTCCAGCCAACCCATCTCCCCACCCTACCAGGTGCGTCTGGGCTGATCGCATCGGTAAACGGGGCCTCGCCGGTATATTTTCGCACTTCAAAAGGATTTGTCTCATAAATGGCCTCCTGCTCGATCAACTGCGTCCAGATAAAATCCTCATTTGCATAGCATGCCGCCAGCTCTTCGGGCGTATAGCCGATGACATGCTCTTCAGATGTACACGGAAGCATGGCTTGGGTAAAATGGTAAGCCTTTCCATAAAATATCATTTCGGCAAGAAGTGAATTATCACCTAAATCTGTCTTATTGTACCGGGAAGAAATAGCGGTAACGATCATCGGCACCAAATGGTCCCTGTTGTATCGATCCGTCATGTATTTGGGGAGATCCGGTGGCTGGAAGCGATGATCAGAAGGCAGAAAATAATCCAATCCAATGACAATCATCTCATTGTCCATATACAGATCAGTTGTAAATCCACTCACAAACGTGTACACCTTTGGCACCTCAAAATCAGGATAATAATATTTTATATGTTTAAATGCAGTGAGCAGATCCGTTTCCAGCTTATCGAGGGCAGGGAAGTTGGTATTGACTTCTTGGTAGAGCTCTTGCATCAAGGTGTCTTTGGGAATGCCATATAAAGTGGAAACCAAGTGCCCAATGCTAGGGTACAGGTCATCTCTCAGGTACATCTCTGAAAAATAAGGGTGCTCTTCCAGAAAATAGGCAATATCCTCCTCGCTTTCAGCCTCAAACAGCGGTCTTTCGAGGCGTTCTATCGTAAGTTCTAGTGGAATCCCGCTCACCTTTTCAGAAATCACGCAGCCCTCTTTATCCTGCTTGCAGGCACAAAACAATATTAAAATTAAAAGAAATATTCCCGAATTTCTATTCATCTGATGTACTTTTGCAAAAGTAATGTAAACTATCCGTTGCGTAAAAAGGCCTTGCCTCATAGCATCTTAGTGTAAACTTAAGCATGGCTTTTGCGGTTCTCCAAAAGAAAAGGTAAATAAATTTCATGGCAAAAGGAGCTTTTCCCCACTTATTATCGTGCATTCGTTTTATGCTGGCAGCCTGCACCATTTTATCGGTAGTCGCCTGTGGAGATGATGAGCCCTCTCCGGATTTTAAAGCGCTCAGCATTGGAGCCTTCGTATCGCAAGATCCAAATTTCGATGTGATTGCCGATGCGGTAGCATTGACCACTTGGAAAGACAGCCTTGACCAAGGTGGCCCATACACCATGTTGCTGCCCAGTAACAAAGCCCTTTCTGATGAAAACATCGAATCTGTAGATGACCTATCCATCGATGAATGGCAGCGGTTGCTGGATTATCACATTGTCCCTACGGCACTCACCAGTGAGCAGTTGGTAGGCACGGTACAGGAAAGCCTATTGCCGGGCTACTATTGGCTAGTCAATAAAAATGAAAATGAGATCGACGTCAATGGGGAAACCAAAATGCTCTCCGGTGATATCGAGTTGAAAAATGGCATGGTCCACATCTTGGAAGGGCTATTGGAACCACAAGCATTAACTGTCACCTTCATGGCCCAAAACCGAGGGTTCAATATTTTCGTCAAAGGTCTCCTTCAGTCCGGCTTGGAACAGGTTTTGGAAAATAAAGAGCAAAATTTCACTCTATTTGCCCCCACCGATGAAGCATTTGAAACGTATTTTCAGACCAATGAAATTTCCGAAGAAGATTGGCTTGACTTTTCGAGGCTTGATGATTTCATGAAGTATTTTGTATTGGAAAACTCACTGGACAGTACGCAACTAACAGCTGGGTACCGCATCACCTTGACCGGAGACACGCTATATGTCAGTAATCAAGATGGAGAGATTTGGCTTAATGGAATTGGCTCGCTGCAGGAGAAAGACATCCAGGGAGGCAATGGACTTATCCATGGCATAGACCGGGTCATCACGGCACCCGAACAATCGCTGGCCACGGTGGTTTCCGAAAACACTCAAGGAAATGGCTATGCTGAATTTAAGGCGGCACTGATCTATGCCCAATTATTAAGCACTTTGGAAGAAAGTATGCCCATGACGATTTTCGCGCCGGACAACGAGGCCTTTACAGACTGGTACGAAAAACTAGGCGTGGCAGGATATTATGAGGTGGACGAAACCCTGCTTAGGCAGACATTACTTTATCATATTGCGGTCGGCAGGCACTTTACTCAAGATTTTGGAAACGGACAAGTGCTTTCCTCCCGGCTAAGTGGTGCGTCCATTGAAATCGATACTGAGGCAGGATCCATTAATGGAGCCTCCTTGGACTCCAACTACATCAATAAATTGGGAACAAACGGCATCATACATGGTGTTCAAGCTGTTTTTGAGCTTCCTTCTTAGCGCAAATCACTCCCTTGGGCCTGCTGTCTGTTAAGTCGGAGCCCACCAAGGCGCCTGTTTAGAATCTCCGTGAATATTTCGGCTCCTTGGGGATTCAAGTGAGTATCGTCTAGAAAGTAATGTGGATCATCCTCAAGGACATGCTCATAGTTCCAGAAGACTACTTGGTCATCTTCCTCATAGCTGGCCAAAAAACGTTCCCTTCTCTCCACCACTTCCGCAGTGGCCGCTTTATTGTTCATCCAAAACTTCGGCGGAGCGACAAACACTACTTGGATTCCTCTGTCCTTACACTTGGCTACCATATCCGCCAGAAGCTTTTCGTTCTTGCTATAGCATTCATCGTGAATGGAATTTTGGTAGGGCAATCGCTTAAAGAGTTCTCCTGAGGCCTTTAGCTTGGTGGTATCATATTGGTACTGGCCAAAAAGATCATTAAAGTCCGAAACATCATAGATAAAACCGCTTTCATTGTACCGCTCCATATTCTTCTCATCTTTCATATAAGCGCAGAAAAGCTTAAAATAAAAACGGAAGTTGGCGGTAAGCAAAAAGTTGTTCTTTACATCAGGCTCATAATTTTGAATATCATAATAGATATTAAAAAGATGGTTACTTTCCCATCGTTGGTCATTATCATTTTCCATATAGCCCAATGAAAGATCAAAAAGAACATATTTCAATCTTGGCAATTGGGGTAGAAATTTTTCGAAAAGCATCAAATTGGTATTGATGGCACTGGCCTCATGTGCCAATGAAGCAGTCGGAAGCTCCATGCCCTCTGGATTTATGGCACGCCAAGAATAGGATGGTCCCAAGATCAGTGTTTCAATTTTCTCCTTGTGTTGCTCCAGGTAATCGCTCTTGGCTTGGTAAATATTATCCCGAAGGTACACTTCCATGGGAGCAAAGATCAAGACCAGTGGGAAAGCAAATGCAGCGATATTTATTAGAAATTTCCTCATGGTGCATTAAAATTGAAAGTATAGAAAATCCTGCGGCTTTCCCCCATAATAAAATACGGCGAACAATAAGCCATAATAAACGCCCCAACGCACGACCTTTGGGATTTGCCGACCAGATATGTCCAGCCCATGCTCCTTTTCCCGCTGCAGCCACTCCGTCACCACTAATAAAACAATCCCTGCCAACGCCCTGTTTTCGGGTAATAGCGGAACGCTAAAAATGGATATGTCAACCATTGACAGGAGATAATCAAGGCATTTGGAAAATGGCTGGATAAAAAAGAAAAGTGCCAATATGGTAAATGACATAAAGGTCCTTACCATCAGTCCCAGCTCTTTTAAACTGGGCAATAGCTTACCATGGGCCACCTTCGTTGTGTACTTTTTCCTCCGCCAAAAAATGAATTTCATAAACAGTAGCGCATGTAACAAGCCCCATGTGACATAGGTCCAAGCCGCACCGTGCCAAAGTCCAGTCACCAAGAAAATAATCAGGATATTTCTGGCCACTTGCCATTTTCGAAATCCCTTTAACCGCCTAATGATGTAATCCCTAAACCAGGTAAACAGTGAGATATGCCACTTTTGCCAAAGCTCCGGTATGCTCCTCGCGAAAAGCGGAAAGTCAAAATTCTTCATTAGCCGAAACCCAAACAGTCTTCCTGTACCAATAGCAATGTCCGAATAGCCAGAAAAATCACAGTAAAACTGAAATGAAAACATCACCAAGCACATCAATAAGCTACTTGCCGAGTGATCTTCATAATTCATCGAAATGGTGTACGTATAGACGGCAAGGTTGTCTGCTACCACGATTTTCTTAAAAAGCCCCCACAGCATTTGGCGCATACCGTCCCCAGCACTCGCATAGTCAAACTCCCGCCTCTGCTGAAATTGTGGTAGGAGATGTGTGGCCCGCTCAATGGGCCCTGCTACCAGCTGGGGGAAAAAGCTCACATAGGCAAAAAAAGCAAAGAAATCCTTCGTCCCCTGCAGCTTGCGGTCATATACATCAATGGTGTAACTGAGGGTCTGCAACGTATAAAAACTAATGCCGACAGGTAAAATAATATTTAGCCTGTCAGGCGACATATTATAGCCCAAAAATGTAAAAGCCCCTACAAAACTGTCTAGGAAAAAGTTGTAGTATTTAAAAAATCCCAACATCCCCAAGTTTACGAGCAGACTAATGCCCAAGAGTACATTTCGTTTAGGCTTATCAGAAACGTTATTCAGTCCAATGCCCACCAAAAAATCCACCAAACTGCTAATAGCGATAAGTATCAAGAACCGCCAATCCCACCAACCGTAAAATACGTAACTGGCCACCAAAATCAGCGCATTCTGTAGCCTTAGCTTGTTTTTAAGAACAAACCAATACAGAAAAAACACAATAGGCAAAAATATGGCAAACTCTAATGAAGTGGTCAGCATAAGTAAAATCCAAAAACGGCCATAACTATATTCGCAGGTTTATTTCCAATACTTCCGTCAGCAATGGCTCCATGAAAACACCTTTCTTGAAAACCCACCGAAGATTTTTAGTATTGGGAAGATCATAATGTAAAAGAATAAAACAATTATCTTAAAAGCAAATTTACGTATGTAAAAAACATTTATAAAGACATGAAACCTTAATCATACGTAATAGCGATCTATTGACCAAAATAAAAATAGAAGCTTAAAAGGCACTGATCCTCACTGGCAGCATCGATCATCAGAATATAAATAGGCTGGAACAAGTCTCAAGCATATAATGATGTGAAACATATAAACCTTCAGTCTTTGATGGTATTTTATCAGGTATCACCATGATTTTGCTCCTCAAAAAATTAGATTAACAGATATTTAATGCTGATTACAAAATAAATTTTCATAATTTTACTTCATAAATATAAAAATGTATAACTACTATTTTAAGAGAGCATTGGCAATTTTTTACAACGAAAAGAAAATGGTATTTAAATTGCTGTAGCGTTGCAAAATTTTAGTGAAGTAAAAAATTTTTATGGCGAGACGGTTTTACAAATACTTTCCATGGTTATTTCTCCTTGGTGACGTTTTGGTAATAGCACTTTCCCTGCTTCTGACGAATTGGGTGGTCAGTAAAATAGTTGTTATCAATAACATGAATCCGCTTTTATACGGTCTGTACTTGCTCATTTGGGTAATATTGGCTGCATTCAGGAAGGATTATAAAGTAGGAAGGACCACGGACTATTTCTTCACCCTTCAAAAACTCTTCGGGACCATTTTATGGTTTTTTTCCATCGTTTCTGTGCTTTGGATCACCTTTCAGGCCTACCACTTAAGTAGGTTGTTCCTCTTAATGGATGCAGCCTCCATGACGGTGTTGCTGAGCCTGTACAGGGTGGGGACACACATCGCACTGAAGCAATATCGCTCGCATGGTGGCAACTACCGGAACGCGGTCATCATCGGTAAAGGAGGCACAAGTTATAAATTGGCGAAAGTCTTCCAAACCAGAAGGGATTTCGGGATCAATTTCCTGGGCTATTATGATGAAATGAGCTCTTGTGTAGAGACCCGTGGAAATTTAAATGATTTTTTTGATGAAGTAAAAAACATGGAGCTTGACCTGATCTATATCAACGAGCGCCTGGACTTACCCACCATCAAGAAAATCGTCCATTATGCAGACGAACATTACATCAAAGTCAAAGTGATCCCGGGCGGAAGTTTACAATTGGAGAAAAAGCTTTCTTTCTCCAAGTACGGAGATTTCTTCGTCATCAATGTCAATGCCATCCCCCTGGACAATGCCTTCAACAGGGTGTGCAAAAGAGCCTTTGACATTTTATTCTCTTTGGTGGTTACGGTCTTTATATTGAGCTGGATGATCCCACTTGTCGGCTTTTTGATCAGGCTGGAATCCCAAGGCCCCATTTTCTTTATTCAGCTTAGAAACGGGGAAAACAACCGCGTATTTAGATGCCTTAAGTTTCGGTCCATGACGCCAAACGATTACGCTGACACCCATCAGGCCACTAAAAACGATCCAAGGGTCACGCGTATCGGCAGATTTTTGCGTAGTTCATCCTTGGATGAAATGCCGCAGTTCCTGAATGTGCTGATCGGTGACATGTCTATCGTAGGTCCCCGACCTCATACCGTCCCTATGAACGAGACATTCAAGACCCAAATCGAAAAGTACAACGCCCGCCATAAGATCAAACCTGGCATCACGGGACTGGCACAGGTGAAAGGCTATCGTGGTGAGATCATAAAGCCCTACCAAATACGATCAAGAGTACGCTTGGATTATTTTTATATCCAAAACTGGACCTTGTGGATGGACTTAAAGATCGTTTTCAGAACCATCCATGAGATGGGGATGAACCGGGATAATGTATATTAAGAATGGACACCTCTACTGTTACTGCCTGCAAGCTTTGCGGAAACACCAAGCAAAACCATGTCCATGAAGCCCGTGAAATGATGTTTGGCACACGTGACAAGTTTTATTATTTGGAATGTGGAGCGTGCCACTCCCTGCAAATTTGTACCATTCCTGACAATCTTGGCGAATACTACCCTAGTGACTACTATTCTTTAGGTGAAATTAACTTTTCCACTTGGCCTGTACGATTCATTAAAAAGCTGAGATATTCGCTTTACCGCCTCACCAAAATGGGCATTTTTAAACATTACCATTATGGCGATTGGCTGGAAAACTTGGCCCTTCCACTGAACAGTAAAATCCTTGACCTAGGCTGTGGAAATGGCCAACTGTTGTATGAGTTTTATGCGTGTGGATACGTCAATCTCACAGGTGCAGATCCTTTCATGAAACGCTCAATTCAGGTAAATCCCCATATCCATCTGGTCAAAAAGTCCGTTTTTGAATTGGAGGACACATTTGACTGTATCATGATGCACCACTCTTTTGAGCATATGGACCATCCTGCCGCCACTATTCAAAAAACCGTCGAGCTGCTAAACCCTAACGGAAAGCTGCTCATCAGAATCCCAGTGGCCCAAAAAGCCGCTTGGCAAAAATACGGGATGGACTGGATCCAAGTGGATGCTCCAAGGCATCTTTTTATCCACAGCGAGGCGTCTATGCTAAACCTTGCAGAGAATGCTGGACTTAAACTGGATAAAATCATCTATGACAGTACCGCGTTCCAGTTTACAGGCAGCGAATTGTATCAGCGCAATATTCCTTTTCTCGAAAGCAGAAAAAAAGCGCATTTTTCAGCACAAGAAATCAAGCGTTTCGAAAACCAAGCCCAGCTCCTTAATGATCAAAAAGAAGGCGATCAAGCTTGCTTTTATTTTTCTAAACGTTGAATTTTTATGGTGTTAACGGCCCTCTTGGTCTGATCAAAAGCCTTCACGAAGCGTTACCGCCAAGAAATCTTTCCAACTCACCTGATCAAACGGCAACCAATCCAGTTTAACCCGCTTTCAATGCCGTTTAGTTAAGGCCATTTCCCTGTTTTCACCTGCTAGGAGTTTCTTTTCTATTTGACTTTAACTGTATGGCTTTGGCCATTTTGGTGGATTTTATCCTTTTCCTTTTTTCCATTGATGAAAAAAGAAAGAAAAAAATCTAGGCCGGTGGTCTGCCCTTTAAAATGGGACATAGATTTACCCTGCGACCGAGATCCGTCACCCATTTTAATTTCCACCCGATGGCTACGGCCTAAAAGCGAGTGGGTCTCGCTGTTCCACGACGCGAGCCAACTCACTTTCTTAACGGCCTCCACCATCGGCTGGAAAACAGGCATACCAAGGGCCGTAATAAGGAAGCGATACCTTTTTTGGCTCAGGTGGGCTTATAGTTCCGGCTCAACTTGGTTACTTAAGAAAATATACCACTACATGGAATAATGATGATAATTTATCCATAAGAAACTTATTAATCGGATCCGCCTTGTAGGTATTGGGCGTTAAGAAATTAAATAGCGGGTGAGCAAGAAGGCAGGCTTGTTTGACGAAATACTAGCCAAAAAGAATGTTGGCAGCGAGAAAAGGAGGAGTTTGCCTGCATGAGGGGAGGTTTTAATTTTAGCCCAATACCTGCACACCTGTGCGCCGTGGCGTAGCGGCGGGTTTTTTTGGGTTACTCTTTTGACCTGAAGCAAAAAAGTAACAAAGGTAAAGAGATGAAAACCATCTTGGAATTTAGCAGAAAAACAATAGAACCAATTTTTCCAGGTACATACTAACTAAACAACATTGATAATGCGGGTTTAAGCCCGGAACATACATTAGCCCATCTAGTACGCGGCCGTTGCCTCTGTCTTCAGACCGGCTGATGTTAGTACAGATTCATACTTCAAAACGGTTCCCAAAACAGAAACCGGGTTAAAAAGCCAATGCAAATAGTAAAAGCAGAAGCAACCAGACAATTTCCACAAAATACCAGTACAAAATAAATAGCCTTATCCTCATGCCCACATAGGGGTTATTGCTAAAAACGAGCTCTTTTATAGGATTAACGACCACTTGATGGACCTCATAAATCATCATTAGGACAAAAATCATAGCACCCAGCAGATGCATGATATGGATGCCGGTAAGGACGTACAGGTAACTTCCACTGGGTACACCCGAAAACTCAACTCCCTGCCGCCCCAGAACTATCCATCCCCACACCTGGAAGCCAATAAAAAAGAGCCCGACCAATAAAACCGACCACAGTGCCTTCTTCAGCAACCATGGTGCGTCGATTTTCAAATAACGTCCCAGTCTCCAAGTCCAGAAATTCCCACTCAACAGCACAGCCGTACTCCCCCAAAAGGGCCAAGGCAAGTGATGCGCCTTAAGGGAATCATCCTGTATAAATGTCAATAAAAAGGCTACCGCCAAAAACAAAAAAACTATTCCACTGCCTGCCATGCCCAAGTAAACCAATAATTGGTAGGGGTGAAGTTGCTCTATTTTCTTAATCAGGCCAGGTGAAGCGTCTCTTTTCATCTTTTCAATGGGTTCAGAGGATATGTTTTGCAGGCAAAATCTGGGTGACTCTACGTAAGTAACAGGTACTATTGGGTCATTAGGTCAACTTATTTTTTCATTGAATAGTTGCAAACAAGAACCTTTACTTGGGCCAAAGCAAAAAGCAGCCGTCACCAATAGCGGCTCCCTCTAATTCTACCAAGCATCCTGTAAACCTCAGCGCATCTGCATTGGGTGGCAATCTGATAAACTCCCCCACGATACGGTAGGTAATTTGACCGGTGAGGATTCATTTGAAGGTTGCTAAACTGTGCCTTATTTCTAGAAAGACGGCCAGCGGCACAGGTGATCCTTGACGTACACAAAAGTCGTTTCCTCCAAAACCCTTAAATGCTTTTGATCCGAGGATGCCAGTTATTGTGCACCAGAATCTACAGCTTTTTTATAACTTGCAGCTTGAAAGGCAATGTCCGGTTATCTTCCTAAACAAGAACAATTTATTTTGGAAAAGAAAGCATTTCTCACCCTTTACGAGCAAGATTCCTATATCAAAACAGTGGCCAAGGCTATTCAGGCCTCGGCAAGTAGCAACTTCGCTTTTAAGGGCATTTCAGGTAGCATGGACATGGTCCTGTTGGCTGCCCTTATAAATCTCCGAAAAAGCAGCCACCTGATCATCGCGCATGATAAAGAAGAAGCAGCCTATCTGGCAAGTGACCTTAGTAGCCTCCTTGAAAAAGTAACACCCCATGTGTTTCCATCCTCCTACAAGCGCCCATATCAGCACGAAGAAGTGGACAATGCCAATGTACTGATGCGTGCAGAGATTCTAAGCAAAGTACTCTCAAAGGAAAACGAGATGGAAGTGATCGTTTCTTACCCCGAGGCCCTTTACGAAAAAGTCATCAACAAAAAGTCCCTTCAAGAAAACACCTTCACCGCTAAAGTGGGCGAAAAAGTGGACACTGAGTTTATTGCCGAGCTGCTTAGCACCTATGATTTCGAAAAAACGGATTTTGTGTACGAGCCTGGTCAGTTTGCCATACGCGGTGGCATCATCGATGTATTCTCTTTTGCCCATGATTCCCCGTACCGTATAGAGCTCTTTGGCAAAGAAATAGAGAGCATCAGGACTTTTGACACCGAAAGCCAGTTATCTCAGGAAGAGCTTGGTCACATCAGCATCATCCCCAATGTACAGACCAAGCTGATGCAAGAGGTACGGCAGTCCTTCACCGACTTCATGCCAAAAGAAACCTGCGTATGGATAAAAGATCTGCAGTTTACCATGGATATGCTGGACAATGCTTTCGATAAGGCCAACCAGCATTTTGAAAAGATCGTCGATCAGACCGGCAACGAGAAATTGGTGTTAGAGCCACAAAATCTGTTTGATGATGGTGCGACTTTCTTGCGGTCCCTAGATCCGCTGACCAAAATAGAATTTGGCAATCAGTTTCACCTCCCCAGCTCCCAGACATTTGATTTTGACATCAAACCCCAACCTTCTTTCAATAAAAACTTTGATTTATTGGTGGACAATCTGGTGGACAATGAGCGCAAGGGATTACTGAACATTATCTGCTCAGAAAGTGAAAAGCAGGTGGAGCGGCTACAGAACATCTTTCAGGAACTTGACCCTACGTTAAAAGTCCAATCATTGCCCATAAGCATCAGGGAAGGTTTTATAGACCATTCGGTGATGATCGCATGCTATACCGACCACCAGATTTTTGAACGGTATCACCGGTATAAGAGCAACAAAAAAGCCAGCAAGACCAAAGCCCTTACCCTCAAAGAACTCAAGACCCTCCAAGCTGGAGATTATGTGGTTCATGTGGATTATGGAGTAGGCCGGTTTGCCGGGCTGGAAAAGGTCGAAATAAATGGCAATTATCAAGAAGCCGTACGGCTGATATTTCGGGATGATGACCTGCTATACGTAAACATCCACTCACTGCACAAGATATCAAAATATTCCGGTCAGGAGGGCACCCTTCCCACCATGTCCAAACTGGGCTCTCCAGAGTGGGAAAACAAAAAGAAAAAAGTAAAGCGCAAAGTCAAGGACATTGCCAAAGACCTTATCGCTCTTTATGCCAAAAGAAGGAATGCCCAAGGACACCAGTATGCTCCTGACAGTGTCTTGCAGGTAGAACTGGAGAGTTCTTTTATCTTTGAGGACACACCAGATCAGGCGGTGGCTACCGGTGACGTAAAAGCCGATATGGAAAAACCTTATCCGATGGACAGATTAGTCTGCGGGGACGTAGGTTTCGGAAAGACAGAAGTCGCCATCCGAGCAGCCTTCAAAGCCATCAACGACCGCAAACAAGTGGCCGTCTTGGTGCCTACTACCATTTTGGCCATGCAACATTACCGTACATTCAAGGAACGACTGGAAGGTTTTCCAGTGAAGGTGGATTATATTAATCGCTTTCGTACTACCAAACAGGTTAAGGAAATCACCAACCAGGTCACTTCTGGAGAAATTGATATCCTCGTGGGCACGCACCGCATTGTGAACAAGGATGTCCAGTTTAAGGACTTGGGGCTGCTTATAATCGATGAAGAACAGAAATTCGGGGTTAAGGTAAAAGACCAGTTAAAAGAACTCCGTGTCAATGTCGATGTGCTTACCTTGACCGCAACGCCCATCCCGAGGACCTTGCACTTCTCCCTCATGGGAGCACGTGACCTTTCGGTCATCGCCACACCTCCGCCCAATAGGCAGCCAGTGACCACCGAGATCCACACATTTGAGGAAGAAGTCATCCGAGATGCGGTTTCCAGGGAACTTCAGCGAGGTGGACAGGTCTTTTTTGTCCACAATAGGGTCGGAGAAATTGACTCCATCGCCAACCTCATCATGCGGCTGGTCCCCGACGCCAAAGTGGCCGGTGCCCATGGTCAGATGGACGGTAAGCAACTGGAAAAAGTGATGGTGAGGTTTATTGAAGGTGAATTTGACGTATTGGTATCTACCAACATCATCGAATCAGGGCTGGACATTCCCAATGCAAATACCATCATCATCAACAGGGCCCATATGTTTGGCCTCAGTGACCTCCACCAGATGCGTGGAAGAGTAGGCAGGAGCAATAAAAAAGCCTATTGCTACCTTCTCACTTCACCCATGTCGGGACTTACGGCAGAAGCACGAAAGCGCCTGCAAACCCTCGAGGAGTTTTCTGATCTGGGGGATGGCTTCAAAGTGGCCATGAGAGACTTGGACATCCGTGGTGCCGGTAACCTTTTGGGTGCCGAGCAAAGTGGTTTTATCACCGACCTGGGATTCGAAATGTACCACAAAATCCTGGACGAAGCAGTACAAGAGCTGAAGGAAAATGAGTTTGCCAGTCTCTTTGAGGTAGATCTGAAAGAAAAAGTGAAAGTTTTGGTACAGGACTGTGTGATCGAAACTGACATGGAATTATTGATCCCTGAGGACTATGTCACCAATATTTCCGAAAGGCTAAACCTATATTCCAAACTGGACAATATCAAAACAGAAGAAGAGCTGGCCAAATTTGCCCATTCTGTTTTGGATCGCTTTGGCCCGATCCCAGCGGCAGTGGAAGACCTTTTTGAAACCGTCCGCTTACGCTGGTATGCAGAAAGGCTGGGCTTTGAAAAGCTGGTCCTCAAGAATGGCCAGATGAAATGCTACTTCGTACCTAGCACCAGGGAAAGCTATTTTAAATCGGATATTTTTGGAAATATTATTCGATTTATTCAAGGTCATGGCAAGTTCTGTAAAATAAAAGAACATAAAAATCGTTTAATTCTTACCATTGGTGGCATCAAATCCGTAGAGAAGGCCAAGCAATGGCTAAGCGAAATGAGCACTTAAAATTTGCTTTTATCTTTTCAATTCCCTTATTTGTTATGCTCTTTGGAGTGTTCATTTATGGTGCTTAATGCTAGTTTAATAAAATGAACGTAAAGTAAAAATATTGTTATATGTCATTATTGATTATATATTAGCAGTATTAATCGGCGAGGAATAAACCAACTTTCACATGGTGAAAAGCAACAAAAATATCAACATCATATTTTCGGCATTTTTGATGCTGTCAATGACGTTTTTGGCCTCATGTTCCAAAAACAACGGTCCTACCTATGGGCGAAGGACTGCAGGAAATCCCGGAAAAGTCAGTGCCGCTACAGGTGCTGAGTTAAATTTTGATCTGGAAGACACTACTCAATTTACCGTAGTCAAGCTAAAAGAGCCTGCCAAAGGTCCTAAACTCAAGTATATTCAAGGAGGACGTGCAGTACTCGGGACGCAGGAGCAGGATGTTATGGCTTTCCGCGATAATGCAGAAAGAACAGTAACCATCGCGTCTTTCTATATGGACGAAACAGAAGTGACCAACTTGGACTATAAGGAGTTTCTCTTTGACATGAGAAAACGCTCCAGTCCCGATTCGGTAAGGCGGCTGGAACCTAGGGAGGATGTATGGACAGAAGCACTTTCTTACAACGACGTTTACTCCACCTATTATTTCAGACACCCCGGCTTCAACTTCTATCCTGTAGCAGGCGTTACATGGGAGCAGGCCAATGCCTATTGTAAGTGGAGAACGGCCTACGTAAATGAGCTATATCGTGAAAATGAAGGCCTTGACTCTACCATGAGCAAAAACATGCTGATCGAGCGAGGTGTGGTATTGCCAAACTACAGGCTACCGAACGAGGCCGAATGGGAATACGCTGCTAAAGCGATGATCGGCACGCAGTATCTCGACGAAAATCAAGAAAATGGACGTATTTACCCTTGGGATGGTCGTGGTGTCAGAAATCCCTACGACGTAAAGCGTAAAGGCCGACAAGGCGACCTTTTGGCCAACTTTAAAAGAGGCCGTGGTGACTATGCCGGTATTGCCGGAGGAGTTACCAATGATGGCGACATCATCCCTGCCAATGTTTACGAATACCCACCTAATGATTTTGGCCTATATAATATGTCGGGCAACATGAACGAATGGGTAGAAGATGTTTACCGACCACTCTCCTATCAGGACTTTGAAGACCTCAACCCGCTCAGGAGAGATGGCACCAACGATGAAGCAGAAGCTTACAGGACATCCTTAATAGATAATAACTACCGTGTTTACAAGGGCGGAAGTTGGAGAGATGTTGCTTATTGGTTGTCACCTGGAACAAGACGATTTATGCATCAAGATTCTGCCACAAACCATATTGGGTTTAGATGTGCCATGATCTCTGTTGGCGCAGACGATATGTAAAAATAAAAATTGACTGATTGATGAAGGGATGTTTCAAGCATGAAATATCCCTTTTTTTTTAATTTTTGACCGCTTATCAATTTTACTTTTTGGCCAAGCCGGTTCATCACCCTAGCTATGCTAATTTTTTGTAATTTGCTCTGATAAACGAACAGAATATGAACCTAAATTTTCAAACCCTAAGGCACCTTGTTTGCCTGTTGGGCGTAATCTTTCTTTATGGAAGTCTCCATGCCCAAGAAAACAATGGGTACAAAACCCCTCCACAGTCAATCCAAGACTTGGTCAATGCCCCTGTAACTCCTTCGGTCTATTTCAGCAAGGAGGGCGATATCATGCTCATTCTGGAAAGACCCGGCTACAAATCCCTCAAGGAAGTGTCCCAGCCCGAATTGCGCATCGGCGGGATCCGTATCAATCCCAAAACCAATGGCCCAAGCCGCTCATCTTCTTACAGCGGCATCACAGTAAAAGATGTAAAATCAGGTGAGGAAACGCCCATTTCAGGCTTGCCGGAAGATGCTAAAATCAGCGGGATCAGCTGGTCAGATGATGAAGAGCACCTGGCTTTTGGCATCGTAGGCGATGAAGGCATCAGCCTGTGGGTGGCAGACCTATCCACCAAAACGGCCACACAAGTAACGGATGAAATCATTAACGATGTCTATGGTACGGCTTTTACTTGGCTATCCGACCAATCGCTATTGATAAAAGCCACTAATCCAGACCGTGGCCCCATGCCTGAAAAACCGCAAGTACCTTCCAGTCCCATCATCCAAGAAACCTCTGGCAATGCTGCCCCCAGCAGGACATATCAAGACTTACTGGCGAATGAATACGATGAGCAACTTTTTGCCTATTTTATGGATACGCAGTTGATGATCGTGGACGTGGATGGCAGTACCAAGCCCTTGGGAAAACCCGCCATGATCAAGTCCATGGATATATCTCCGGACGGCCAATACGTTCTCGTTGAATCTATCCAGCGCCCATTTTCATACTTGGTGCCCGCTTATCGCTTTCCTTACAATGTGGAAGCATGGAGCATCGATGGATCAAAAAAAATCACCATCGCTGAAATCCCACTGGATGAAGTACGTCCTACTGGCTTTGATGCTACAGTAACCGGTCCAAGATCCATCAATTGGCGGAAGGATACTCCTGCCACCCTATACTGGGCAGAAGCACAGGATGGTGGAGATCCGAAAGTGGAAATCCAAGAACGCGACATTATCTACACCCTGGATGCGCCATTCACAGGAAACAAGCAAAAACTCGCTTCCACTAGCTTACGGTACTCAAGTATCGATTGGTCAGATGATAATTTTGCAGTGCTAAATGAGCGGTGGTTTGACACTCGACAAGAAAAACGATCACTCATCGACCCTTCCCAACCGGAAAAACCAAAAGCAACCTTTATCGAAAGAAGCTATTCGGACATCTATAATGATCCAGGAGATCCCGTAATGACGACCAATGAACTGGGAGAATATGTCCTTCTAAGAAATGGAAACCAGCTCTTTATGACCAGTGAAGGCGGCTCTCCCGATGGAAGTATGCCTTTCCTCAGCACATTTGATGTAAGCTCAGGCGAGCAGGATATTCTCTGGCGCTGTCAGGCACCTTTTTACGAGGAAGTCGTAAAAGTCTTGGATGACAAAGGCCACAGCTTCATCACCAGAAAGCAAAGCACGGATATCCAACCAAACTACTGGCTAGTCAATACAAGAAAACGAATTGCTCCGATCCAACTGACAACTTTTGAAGACCCTTACCCTTCCCTGAAAGGGATACAGAAGGAACTGGTCACTTATACCAGAAATGATGGGCTGAACCTATCTGCTACCATCTATACCCCGGCAGGATATGATCCCGATAAGGACGGCAGCTTACCTGTCTTGATGTGGGCTTATCCAAGGGAATATAAATCCAAAGCAGTAGCTGCCCAGGTAAGAGGATCCAAGTACGAATTTACCCGGCTGTATTGGGGCACTCCACTGTATTGGGTCACCCAAGGCTACGCCATCATGGACCGAACGGAAATGCCCATCGTAGGTGAAGGAGATCAAGAGCCCAATGATTTCTTCATTGAGCAATTGGTAGCCAATGCAGAGGCAGCGATAGACTATATCGTGGACAGGGGCATTGGTGACCGGGACAGGATCGCCGTTGGCGGCCATTCCTATGGTGCTTTTATGACGGCCAATTTACTTTCCCACAGCAACCTATTTGCTGCAGGCATCGCCCGTAGCGGAGCTTATAACCGTACACTGACGCCTTTTGGCTTTCAATATGAACAACGAACCTATTGGGAAGCTCCAGAAGTCTATTACAATATGTCGCCATTCATGCACGCTGACAAAGTGAAAACACCAATCTTGCTGATCCATGGCGAAGCGGACAACAATTCCGGCACCTTCCCCATCCAGTCGGAGCGCTATTACAACGCCCTGAAAGGACATGGTGCTACCGCCAGATTGGTATTCTTACCCAATGAAAGCCATGGATATGCTGCCCAGGAATCCATTATGCATACCTTATATGAAATGAATGAGTGGTTGGACAAATGGGTAAAGAACAAGGGAAAGTAAGAACCCAGCAAGAAGCCTGATTGCCCAAGAAACTTAAATTCACAGCATCATAAATCCCGCATACTGGTATATGCGGGATTTTTTTGTAATTTATCAGGGACAAAACAGAGACGAAAAGCCAATAAACACCAAACACATAGCCGAAAAATGTAATTTACCTTTACTTTTGCAAGTATCACCATGTTTTTCCCATTTCCTATGAAGCACCATTTACTCCTTATTTTTTTCTTCCTTTCACTACTCCAACAAGCCTTTGCCCAAAACTGGCAAAGAATCAGTGACCGGGGCAATGAGCTGACAGACATCCATTGGGTCAATGAAGACGTGGCATTCATTTCCGGAGATCAGATTATGCTCAAGACCACCGATGGGGGGGAAAGCTGGTCGGAAATGTCCATGCCCTTGGAGACTAAACTGCTTTCCGTAGATTTCCAAAATCACCAAACTGGTGCAATGGCTGGAGAAAACGGAGCACTGCTACACACCGATGACAGTGGCCAGTCCTGGAAGATCATCAACTTAAATACCACTGAAGATATACTGTCAGTAAACTACCTTTCCGAAGATGACATTTGGATAGCAGGCACATCGGGTACCTTACAGCACTCTTCAAATGGCGGAGATGCGTGGGCATCGGTCACATTGGGGATCACTGCTGATATCAACACGCTCTTCTTCACAGACAATAAGGTCGGCTATTTGGGCACTTCCTCTGGAGCCATTTACAAGACCTCAGATGGAGGACAGACTTGGCAGCCGGTCACCTTACCTGTCAGTACCGCTGTAAACGACCTCTACTTCGTCAATGACACGACCGGCTATGCGGTGGGCGATAACGGGCTCATCTTAAAGACGATTGACGCAGGAGACAACTGGGCCTTTGTCCAAAGTGGCACCAATTACAACTATATGCAGGTAGCCTTTAACAGGGACAACCCTGACACCGGGATCGTCGTAGGAGAAGAAGGCATTGTCCTGTTTACCAATAATGCCGGGCTGACCTTCGTCGTCCGAAACAGCCGTACTACAGAGGACATTAAAAGTATCGACTACAAGCAAAGCACCAACACGGTCTTTGCCGTGGCTGATGCCGGAACAATCCTCCGATCCACCAATTCAGGAAATTCGTGGACATCTCTATTTGCAGGCAATCCCAACGATTTTTTGGCGACGGATTTTGTAAGCGATAGTCGTGGCTATATTGCTGGCAAAGAAGCCGTAATTTTACGGACAACCAACAGCGGCAATTCCTTTACTGACTATTCCCGTCCGTTGGCAACAGATTTTCATGACATCACATTTGTATCCAATGCTTTCGGTTATGTGGCCGGTAATGGTGGGACGGTCTTGAACACCACCAATTCTGGAGGAGCTTGGACGGCCCTAAACCCCAAAACTGAAAAAGACATTTTCGGCCTGTATTTCGCTGATACTGACACAGGGTACATTGTCGGCGAAAATGGGTACTTCGCCAAAACCGAAAATCGTGGTGTCAACTGGATCACCATCAATGCGGGTAATGAATCGTTCGACTATCATGACATCGATTTTTTTGAAAATGGCCCTGGAATTATTATCGGTGAAAGTGGACATGTATTTAGAAATTCCGGTGTAGATGATGATTGGCAAGAAATTTCCCTTGGCACCTCCCAAAACTTAAACGGCATTTTCATGATCAATGCGACCATTGCCATCATGGTCGGTGACAATGGCAGCGCCTATATAACAGAAGACCAAGGAGGCAGCTGGAAACAGCTTAGCACCAACACCACCCAAAACCTTCGTGATGTAGCCTTTTTGGACAGCTTGACAGGATTCATTGTGGGTGATGGAGGCTTGCTCCTGGAAACGAATGACCAAGGAAAAAGCTGGAAACAAGTTGAGACCGAAACTTATCAGGACTTTACATCAATAAGCTTTGGTGATGTCAATACCGGCTATGCGGTAGGGGGATTTGGGATGATCTATCAATACAGCTGTGAAGTTCCCACCGCCACGGGCACCATCAGTGGACAAGCCAATATTTGCCTAAGCCAACAGATCTACACGGTAGAAAATAACGAAAATGAAGACCTGGTCTATGAATGGCGTGTGGATGGCGGCAGGATCATTGAAGGGCAAGGATCAGACCAAATAGTAGTCCAGTGGGAAAGCCCTGGACGGAATGGCGTATTGGTAAAAAGCCAAAATGTTTGCGGAGATGGCCCCACAGCAGCACTGGAGGTCACCGTCTCCACCACCCCGGAAAAGGTACCTGGCATCGCCGGAAATGGAATTGCCTGTCTAGAAACTGTCAGCAATTATGAAGTAGATTCCATACCGGGAATGGAATATATCTGGACAGCACATAACGGAATCGTTCAATCAGGCCAAGGCACCGCACATGTCTCTATCTCTTGGGAAGCAGAAGGAGCACAACAGCTAAGTGTAACCCCAAAAAATGCATGTGGAGAAGCCACTGCCACCACTAAAACGATCACCGTATCCTATGCGCCGGACCAACCAGATGCTATCATCGGATTGGCCCAAGTCGGGCTGGAAGAGCAGTCCTATGAAGTGACTGCCGTAGATGGTGTAAATTACCAATGGTCCACCCCAGGAGGAAGCGTTATCTCCGGTCAAGGCACTCATGCGGTCACTGTGAACTGGGAAAAAGAGGGTGATTTTCTGCTGGAAGTCACGCCGAGCAACAGCTGTAATGATGGCACTTCCCAGCAGCTTGCCGTCAACGTAAACCTCATTACAGGTATTGAAAAAGAAGCTGAAAAAAACCACATTAAAATCTATCCAAATCCATCCAGTGGAAATATCCACATTAACGTAAAAGGAGCAGGGACAGTCAGGAAAATTAGCGTGATGGACCCGACGGGCAAATATTTACGAAAAATAACCCCTCATCCTGGTATATTCGATTTTGACATCGAAAATTTACCAACTGGCTTGTGGTTAATTGAGGTAGAAACCACAGCAGGAAAGACAGTGGATAAAGTGTGGATAAAGTAATCGAATTTTGGTTGATTTTATCAAAAAAACAAAAAATTCCCAAGCTAAAAAGCTTGGGAATAAAACGAATGCGAAGACCTTATCATTTAGAAAATTAATCTGCAATTTCTTGAATGGGCTGGCCAGTGGTGCCGTTTGGAATGCGAATATCCAGTAACATCGAGACCGTAGGCGCAATGTCTGTAATAGTGCAGTAACGGGTACTAAATCCTGGTTTTATATGCCAGCCATAAAACAGCACCGGTACATGGGTATCATAAATGTATCCTGTGCCATGCGTCGTTCCCCTTGAGGAATTGGTCAGCCAAGATGGCTCCAAGATCAACAGTACATCGCCAGAAGCCTTATGGTTAAATCCCATCTGAAGCAAATGCTTACGGCCCTCCATATACTCAAAACGTTTCATATCCGAAGCGGTATAAGCTTCCTTGACCCCATCAAACCGAAGCATAAACTCAGCAATTTCACGCTGCATCTTTTCCAATTCGAGCCCTTTTTCGGCAACCAGCTTCCTATTCAGAAAAATCTGGTCATTGGCCGTGCTAAGGATCCAGTCACCCTCACCATAATGCTCCCTGGTAAATCCCTTAAGCTGGGTCAATGCAAACCGGGAATTAAAACTACCTGTAGGCACATTGATACTTTCCATGTAATTCACCACTTCTGCAACAGCATGATCAGCAGTCAAAAACACCATGTATTCTCCCTTGCCATATTCCTTGTCCAAATATTCAAAAAAAGCTTCTAAACCTTGGTCTAGCCTTAGATAGGTATCTTCTAGCTCCATGGAAGAAGGCCCAAATCGATGTCCTACATAATCGGTAGAAGAAAAACTAACCGCCAAAAAATCTGTCTCATCGCCTTTGCCCAGTTCCTCGCCTTCCAAAGCCGCATAGGCCATATCTAAGGTCAGGTCATTCCCAAAAGGCGTGCTGGCAATCAAGCCAAGACCTCCGTTATCCTCCATCAACTCCTCAAGGTCATATGGAAATTCTGGTGTCTCCATTCCCGTAAAAGGAACCTCAAAATCATTATTGTCAGCCACACTCTGGATATAGGTTTTGCTTTTATAAAGTGGCTTCCAATTATTGGACAGATACTTCTTGGCTAGTTTTTTCCGATTAAATTTCTGTAACCAATCAGGCAATTCATCCTTATAGTATGTGGAAGTCATAAAATCACCAGTCTCCTTATCCAACCAATAGGCATCCCCCAAGTGCCCGGCAGGAAGGGCCGCACCACGATCTTTGATCGCTACACCTACCACCTTCGAGCGCTGGTTTGTGGACAGGCGCAGCTCATCGGTTATGGTAGTGGTAAGCAGATTCCGAGGTGAAATACCCCCACTGCCTTTGCTTCCGCCTACATTACTTACCGTGCTGTCTTCCGCACAATAGATCATCCTCCCTAGATCCCTAACGTACCAATTATTACTGATAATACCGTGGGTAGCAGGAGTGGTTCCCGTATATACTGACGAATGGCCAGGACCAGTATAAGTAGGGATATAATTATAATGGGCATTTTTCATCATAAACCCCTCATTCATCAACCGCTTAAAGCCGCCATCTGTAAAACGGTCGTTGAATTTATGCAAATACTCGTAACGCATTTGATCCACTACAATTCCTACTACCAGTTTCGGTTTTTGGGAATCCTGGGCAAACCCGGCAAGAGCAATTAACATGGCCAGACCGGTAAGAAAAGTTTTTTTCATGGGTAATACTTCTTTTAATGATACCTAACGGACAAATTTAATGATTATACCCTTATTTAACGTAAACTTTTAGTGAAGTCTACTTTCCTTGAAATTCCGGAGATAAAAGGTGCATCCTGTACAGGAATGGGGATTTTAACATTGCTTTGGAGCCTTTATGTAAAATGTTTTATGAGTCTCCGGAATCATACACATAGCCAAACTTTATTGATAAATTGTTTTCCCGTTCTTTTATTCAGGTGTAAGAAGCAATCAAAGGTCTTCATGAATGCAACGCATTTCCATTGATGAAAAGAACCAAAAATCTAGTCAGTGGTGAGATCTTTAACTTTCGATATCATTTTAGGTAATTGTACCACTACGTGCAAAATCACGGATCAAGGCCGTTTAGTTAAGGGGGGTTCCTTCTTTTCATATACCTAAAAGTCCTTTTTTTGATTGACTTTGGCTGGGGAAACCTGATCATCCTGGTGGATTTTATCCTTTTCCTTTTTTCCCCCGAAAGCCTTCGGGGCAGGCTATTGATGAAAAAAGAAAGAAAAAAATCCAGGCCGGTGGTATGCCCTTTAAAATGGGACATGGATTTCCCCTGCGACGTGGATCCGTCACCCATTTTAATTTCCACCCGATGGCTACGGCCTAAAAGCGAGTGGGTCTCGCTGTTCCACGACGCGAGCCAACTCACTTTCTTAACGGCCTCCACCATCAGCTGGAAAACAGGCATACCAAGGGCCGTCATAAGGAAGCGATATATTTTTGGAACTTATTAATTGAATCCGCCTTGCAGGTATTGGGCGTTAAGAAATTAAAAAGCGGGTAGGCAAGAAGGCAGGCTTGTTTGACGAAATGGTGGAAAAAATGGTTGTTGGAAGCTAAACACGAGGAGTTTGCCTGCATGTGGGCGGGGTTTGATTTTAGCCCAATAGATGCACACCTGTGCGCCGTGGCGTAGCGGCGGGGTTTTTTGGTTACTTTTTTGACCTGAAGCAAAAAAGTAACAAAGGTAAAGAGATGAAAACCACCTAGGGATTTAGCTAGAAACCTCAGTTTGATTATAAAACCGTCACTGCGAGGCTTAGAGGGAGGCCTGAGCGGGTGGAAGCCGTCGCAGTCTCAGTATTTCGGGATTGCCACACCCTTTTCCAACCCACATCCTCTTAAAAAGGGTATGACGCTTTTAATACTAAAATTAAGTCGAGCTCAGGTTAATACTTACCCACACTAAATCATATAGAACCGTTTTAATTTTAGCCCAATAGCTGCACACCTGTGCGCCGTGGCGTAGCGGTGGGGTTTTTTGGTCACTTTTTTGACCTGCAGCAAAAAAGTGACAAAGGTAAAGGGATGAAAACCACCTAGGAATTTAGCTAGAAAAATAACTGCCCAAGGAAAAAATATAGAACCCATATTTTCCAGATACACACTAACTAAACGGCATTGAATCACGGATAGTCATTAAATATCTCGCGAATTACAGCACTACTTTCTATATTCGAGAAATTTTATCATTATGAAGTTATTAAAATTACTATTCGCAGGTCTGTTTATTTTCATGGAAATTTCCCCATCAATTTCCCAGTCTTACTTTGAGGATGGACTGGACCAAAATTTCCATCGCGAAAGAAGAACGGCCCTGAGGAAGTTATTACCGGAAAATTCAGTAGCCGTAATCTTCACAAACCCGGTCAAAAACAGATCAAATGACGTTGATTTTATTTACCATCCCAATACTGACTTTTTTTACCTGACAGGCTATCGTGAACCCAACGCCGTACTGCTGATATTTAGTGAATCGCGCCAAATAGGGGGAGAAACGACCGATGAAGTCATCTATGTTCAGCCCCGAGATGAAAATGCGGAAATGTGGAACGGCAAGCGATTGGGCATCGCAGGAGTAAAAGAAAAGCTGGGCTTTGAGGCAGTTTACCTCAACACGGACTTTGGGACAAATCCTGCATTGAAATTTGACCAATTTGATAAAATCCTCACTTTTAGTCTCTCGGAAAACATTGAGGAAAGCAGTGCAAACCAAGCCATGCTGGATATGCGTGAGCAGTTCAAAACCGAAACGGCATATCCAGAGGAAATGTCAGCGGTCACCAGCAAAATGTACGAACTCATCCGGGCCACAGACTTGGAAAATACTGCCAACGTCGCACAGGTAATTGGCAGGTATAGAAAATATTACCCAGAGGTAGAAAATGATGATATCCTAGTGGAATTTGTCGATGCAGATACTCCCGAAAAAAGGATGGCTGTGGCACAAAAAATTCCTTCGCAAAAACTAAACATCGCGGCGCTTCCAGAAATGATGACCAAACTCCGTGGCATCAAAACCGAAGAAGAAATCGGGATGTTAAAAAAAGCCATTAGCATATCGGCCATTGGTCAGATTGAAGTCATGAAAGCACTAAAACCGGGCATGTCGGAACGTGAGGTCCAAGGGATACATGAATTTGTTTATAAAAGGTATGGTGCCGAAAATGTCGGTTATCCATCCATCGTAGGAGCAGGAAAAAACGGCTGCATCCTTCATTATATCTCCAATGACCTCAGAGATCCCGATAAACGGCTTATGCTTATGGACCTTGGTGCAGAATGGAGAGGCTATACGGCCGATGTGACCAGAACCATCCCTATTTCCGGAAAATTCACCCCCGAAGAAAAGGCCATTTACGACTTGGTCTATAAAGCTCAGGAAGCCGCCATGCAGGCATGTAAACCTGGTGTAGAGTTCAGCGAAATCAGCCAAATCGCAAAAAGGGTCATCAATGAAGGTCTGCAAGAACTTGGCATCATCATCCGCGGACAGCGGCACCGTTATTTCCCTCACGGCACCAGCCACCACCTTGGGCTGGATGTACATGACCGTGGAGCATATGGTCCACTGGAAGAGGGAATGGTGCTGACCGTAGAACCGGGCATATATATCCCAGAAGGAAGTGACTGCGACGAAAAATGGTGGAATATTGCTGTGAGAATAGAAGATGATGTGGTGATTACCAAGACTGGTTTCGAAAACTTGTCCGCTGATGCACCCAGAAGCAGCAAGGAGGTAGAAGCCATGATGGCAAAACCTAGCATCCTCGAAGAATGGGTGCTCCCAGAACTATGAACCTCAGTTCGATTATAAAATCGTCACTGCGAGGCTTAGAGGGAGGCCTGAGCGGGTGGAAGCCGTGGCAGTCTCAGTATTTCGAGTTGGCCACACCCTTTTCCAACCCACATTCTCCTTGAAAGGGTTCGCGATGACGCTTTTAATACTAAAATTAAGTCGAGCTCAGGTTATGAGGCCTCGATTGCCAAAATATCAGTCATTCTGAAAATAGATAGGATCTCAGATCATGCTAAAAAATTTGGGGGTGATGGTGGTTGGTGCTTATGGAATGCTGATGATGAGGATTTCCGTTTCTGTCAGACCAGAGCCATCAATGCCCCATTATAAACATCAGCAACAAGCCCAATATGATAAAAACAGGACCCCAATATTGCATCTTTATCCAAAATATGCTGTGATTGGGCTTTACTAAAAACTCCTGCCCGGTCTTTTGGTCCACTAAAATCTTGCCCTCTCCACTGTTCCATTTTCTCCCCATCACCCAGCTGAACACACCTGTCCCAAAAAATGCGAGTGAAATCGCATAATGAAAATAATGCTGTCCCAGAACACTTATAAAAAGCACAAGCGAAATCAATAAAACCAAAATGGAGAGTATTCCCCTTCCCGACCAAATTATCATCGTTTCAAAATGTTAGCATTTTTCTTAAAAAACCATTCACCTTTTTTATGGTGAAAAATCACCAGTAGCAGATTTAAAACTACAAAATATTTTTAAATCTCCCTTAATCGGTACCAGAATCAACACATAAGTTTTTCATGGCTTTATCCTACCGCCCACCAAGCTTAGCTGTCCCCTCTTTACATAATAATAAAAACAATTGCATGTCAATCTGTCCCCAACCCTCTTCGCTTCGAAAAAAAAATACTTATTTTGCAATATGAAAATATGTTTCGCAACCAACAATCCTAAAAAGATTGAAGAGGTAAAGGCCGCCTTGGGGGAGGATTTTACCATTGTTTCACTGGAAGAAATCGGCTGCCAAGAGGAATTGCCCGAAACGGGAGACACCTTGGACTTCAATGCTTTTCAGAAGGCCCGACATGTCTTTGAAAATTACGGAGTGAGTTGTTTTGCTGATGACACGGGGCTGGAAGTTCATGCGTTGGAGGGTGCGCCAGGCGTATATTCGGGAAGGTATGCCGGAGAACCCCGTAGCGATGAACGGAATGTCGAGCTGCTGCTCAATAACATGGAAGGTAAAATCGACCGTAAAGCCCAATTCAGAACGGTGATTGCCCTAATCCTAGACGGCAAGGAATACAGTTTTGAGGGAGTGGCTAAGGGCGAAATCATACAAGAACGAACCGGTGATGGAGGGTTTGGCTATGACCCTGTGTTTAGGCCTGATGATCACGAAGAGACCTTCGCGGAGCTCAGCATGGAGGCGAAAAATGCCATTAGCCATCGCGGAAAAGCAGTGCGAAAATTGATTCACTTTCTGAACAGTTACCGTTAAGCATTCGTCACAGCAAGCCTGTCTGCCAGGCAAGGAGGTAACCACAGCAGTCCCATTTAGTGGGCAAAAGGCCTCCCTGAACCATAATCAGTTGCCAATTCTTGGGTTGAAAGGTATCCTGGTTACCGAACACTCGAAAGGCTCTTTCGCGAGAAATTATATAGACATGAGAAAACCTTATATCGTTGGCATCACAGGGGGAAGTGCTTCCGGCAAAACCCTATTTCTGAATCGGCTGCTGCAAAGCTTCGACCCTGGTGAGGTCTGCCTGATTTCTCAGGACAACTATTACAAGCCAATCGACCAGCAGCCGCTGGATGAGGAAGGTGTTGAGAATTACGATACGCCCTTTTCGTTTGATTTTGATGCCTACGCAGAAGATATACAGAAAATCCAGCGTGGCGAACATGTTTTCCGGCAAGAATACACGTTTAACAATCCCGCAAAGACACCGCAGATGTTGGAATTTAAGCCCGCTCCCGTAGTGGTCGTGGAGGGGATTTTTGTGCTTTACTCACCAAAATTATCCAATCTACTGGACCTCAAGGTGTTTATCGATGCCAAGGATTACATCAAACTCAAACGCAGAATCGTCCGCGACAAGGTCGAAAGGGGCTATGACCTCGATGATGTGCTATATCGCTACGAAAAACATGTCATGCCCACCTACGAAAAATACATCGACCCTTCAAAGCATGATGCCGACCTGATCATCCCCAATAACGACAGCTTTGACAATGGCCTGGAAATGGTAAAGATTTTTCTAAAGGAAAAGATCAATGACCAACCCTGCATTTGAGCAAAAAAGACAGGGCTTATTTGTTGGAAGGTTAAAATGTACAAAGCTTATAGGGTAAGCATAAGCTGATCGGGATTTGCAATCCCGAACGATCAATAGCAGAGGATTTGTATTGCTCAAAAAGCCACTCCAACACTGGAGCCAAAACTACCCAGTAAACATGATTTATATCAGCCCCAAGACTTTCGACAGTCCTTTCAAACTGGCAAAGTGTTTGCTTTATTCGCTCCAAATTTAAACCAAGTTAAAAATTACCATGATGAAAAAGTTTTTATTTGCAGCATTAGCAGTCTTTTTACTACTGCAACCCGAAGAGTCTAAGGCGCAAGTAAGTGCCGGTATTTACCAGCAAAACCTGAACACTTACTTAGCAATAGGTACAGATCCCGATGAGAAAATGTTCGGGGAGTTGCGTCTGGGGGCAGGTGATGAACTTGACCTAGAAGGTACTTTTGGGTACAATTTCATCCAAAAACAGGAAGTAAACTTTTACAGCGGTGCCCACCTGGGCGTGGCCAATTTGACCACAGACTTTTCTGAAGCTTATTTGGGAGTTCCTTTGGGCCTATTGGTGAAGCCTTTTTCTGCAGCCCCTAACCTGGGCTTTCTACTGGAAGCCAGCCCACTGGTCGGCTTTGACAGCGGCGACGGCTACCTTAGAGCAGGCATCGGCTTGAAATACACGTTCCGTTAAGGATAGTGCTTACGAAAACAAAGAAGCCGTTTCCAAAATCATAGAGATGATCTTCGAAACGGCTTCTTTCACAATAGATGTCTAGAAAGTAAAGGAGAACCCCTTACTCGCCATAACCATCTTACTATAGCCAATTTGGCTACTAAAACCTAAACGCCAATCCCAAATTCAAATTGACCATTTCCTGCCCATAAAATAGGCTTGGGCAATAACCCAAATCAGTTTTTAGGTAGAGGCCGTTTTCGCTGATCCTATTCAGCAAGGATAACCCTAATCCAAACTGATCGCGCTGAATAACGCCATAATTAATACTTGTTACCTTATACTCTTCCCCGTCAATAATCATTCCTCTTGATATACTAGATGATACTGCCTGAAACGAAGATCTCAAGTACATACCATACACACTCAGTATCATGGAGGGGCTTTGATAAATATCATAGCCCACATATGCCCTGAACTGGCCCAAATTCACTTTGTCTATTTTATCCGGGTCTGCCATTTCAAAAATCCAGCTATCTTTGCCATCCAAGTGGCCTCTTCCATAGCTGATGCCCACATATACCTTGTCCCAGATGTGCCTGCTATAGGAAATGGAAGCCCCAAAGGAATTCCACTTCTCCGGTCTGGTCGAGTACTTGGCATAATTATAAAAACCCGATAGAGCGAGTTCATTCTTTGGAATGCCTTGCCCATAAGTGGGCAAAGCCATCAGAAGGATAATCGGTATCAATAATATTTGCTTAAACATACCCAGTTTTGTTTAATGTCTTGTTCTCAATGTAAACTCCATCTGAGAATGCCTGATTACTGGATACTTTTTGTTTTCGTAGGTTCTGGTAATCAAATTCCCGTTTCCATCAAAGGCATCCCCAGACACATAATAATTGTCCTCCAATAGTTCACACTTATACATTTCCATATAGGTGTTTTGGTGGTCATCGCCTAGTAATTTTACACCATTGGCCTTAAGTTCAAACGAAACAGGTAACGTGACACCGTCTTTATTAACCTTTACATCTCCATCTAGTTTGAAGCTACTAGCCCCTCTCTCTACAGCCCAGATCATAGTAAAGCTTTCAGATTCGTAGGGTAATCTTGAAATAAGTAAAGGACCACCTTTCCATTTTTTCTTTTTGGCATCTTTTCTTGAAATTTTATAGCTAGTTAATGCCTTATTGACATCATTTCCTAATTTAGGTGTCCCCCCACCTAATTCCGACACATTTCCCCATGCAATCCACATGTGTACCTTGTTGTTATTTGGCCAGCTCCGGATATTATCAGTTAGCCTAAATTCTGGCATGGATAAAGTAAATCTAGTTGATGGAGTAAGCTGAGCGCATCTAAGTTCAGTGGTCGGAGAGGAATGGTAAGTAGTCCCTCCACCTGTTCCAGCAACAGGCGATTCCACAAAATTATTAAATGACCCAAGTACCATCGTAGGATTGGATGAACCATATTGGTCATCCAACATAAAAGGCTGGACCTTTTGCCTTATTTGGTATGGTGCCTTGGAATTATAATTATGTGCAGTTGTTTTATCAGTTAAGCTGACCTTTACTGCTGGAGTTTCTCCTTTCCAGTTCGGATCCTTGGCTAGTCCCTCAAGCTCCATTTCTTCTGTCCACCATGAAACCGTCAATTCACTTAATCCCGAGGGATCAAAATTCTCACCCAAATAAGGCGCTATCACCTCAATATCATTCTCCTTAATAAAGGAAACTAAGCTATCCAGTGTAGTGTTACTTCCGGCAGTTCTTTAAAATGCCGTGCCCTGATGAAATGCCCTCACTATTGCAGACTGCTTCCTGCTTAGAGGATCTTGTCCCTCTTCAAATAATAACCGGAGCTTATTTCTCCGGAATTACCCTTTAATTTCCCAAAACCAAAAAGTTCGGCTCTTGCCTCTGGGTCTTTCATTACCTCTCCCATATAGAGGGAAAGTTCCTCCAGCTGCTTTTCATACGCTTGGTGATCCATTGGATTGGTTTCGGTTGACCCTACTTCCTCATGCTCTGTCATTAAAGGTTCTTCCTGTCCATTTTCCTGACAAGAAGTCCACGTCAGGGTTCCTAAAATCATTAAGGAACATAAATAAATAGTAAATCTTTTCATTGTAAAGGAGTTTAAGTAAATGAATAGTACATTCTAATACTCCAATATTTAAATTCAAAAGAATCCCCTACGCATCCCTACGCAAAATGACATAAATCACCTAAAAAATTGTCATCTATCATTAATAAGTAAAAAAGCCTTGCAACTAACCGCTGCAAGGCTTCTTTATTGTTTTTACAGACCTACTCATTCGTAAGCGTAAGTTATCGTCACTTTACCTACAAGCGATCTTGTTCACCCGGTTGGCATGCCTTCCGCCTTCAAATTCCGTGCTGAGGAAGGTGCCGACCATTTCCTGGGCCAGTTCATACGGCACGAACCTCGCGGGAATAGAAATCACGTTGGCATCATTGTGTTGGCGGCTGAGGGCGGCCAAGTCCTTATTCCAGCAGATGGCTGCACGGATGCCTTGGTGCTTGTTGGCAGTGATGGCCACTCCATTACCACTGCCGCAAACCACAATGCCCTGCTTAAACTCACCGGCTTCGATGGCCTCACACAATGGATGCACATAATCCGGGTAATCCACGGAAGCATCCGAAAAAGGTCCAAAGTCCTTCACTTCATAACCTTCCGCTTCCAAAAAGGCCACTAATTGCTGCTTGTAATCAAATCCGGCATGGTCACCGCCGATCGCTATTTTCTTTGACATGATATGATTTGGTTAATAGTCTTCTGCTGCTCGTTCTTCCCGTCGTCTTCGCTCCAGCCGCTTGGCGATCATAATTCCTGCCTCATACAGTACCAATATCGGCATGGCAATCAACAGCTGACTGATGACATCTGGCGGAGTGATAATCGCCGACAGCAACAGGATGACCACAATGGCATGTCTTCTGTATGACTTCAGCATCGCTGCACTAACAAGCCCTGACATGGACAGGAAGTAAATCACCACTGGAAGCTGAAACATCACTGCAGAAGCCAATACCAACATCACCAAGGTAGAGATATACGAAGTGATATCAAATTCATTGGCAATGGAAGGATCCAAGCGGTAATGTGACAGGAAATTAATGGACAGTGGCGACAGGATATAATACCCGAAAGCAGCCCCCATAAAGAACAGCAAGCTCACAAAGAACACTGCTCCCCGAGCAGCATTTCTTTCTTTGGAATAGAGCCCTGGGCTGATAAAACGCCACACTTCCCAAAAAACATACGGGAAAGCTACGATCAGCCCCACCACCAAACTGGAGGTCATGTGCATGGAAAATTGTCCCGTCATCTGCCTACTCTGCAGGATGAAGGGGAGTTCTTGGATACAGAGCGCCGGAATGCTCAATGCATCTGAGACCTTGCAGAGCATCCTGTAGGTGAAAAAATCCACCTTGGATGGCCCCAAAATCACCTGTCCAAAAACAAAACTCTTAGAAAGGAAGGCCAGTACAGAGAAAATCAGCACGGCAGCTATGGATCGGACCAAATGCCAACGCAGTTGCTCCAAATGGTCCAAAAAGGACATGCCGTCTTCTTCCTCTTCTTCCCGGTATTGATCTAATGCCACGTAGTTTCTTCTTTACTTAATACAATGGAAATTGAACCATCCAATCGTTGACTTCCTGCTTGATCTTAGCAAGGGCAGCCTCGTCTTCATGGCTCATCAGTGACCTGTCGATCAAGTCCACGATCTTGGTCATGTCTTGTTCCTTCAGGCCACGGGAGGTAATGGCGGCGGTTCCCACACGCATACCGGAGGTCACAAATGGTGAACGGGTATCGAAAGGTACCATGTTTTTATTGATGGTGATGTCCACTTTGCCCAAGGTCTCCTCGGCGATTTTACCGGAAAGGTCCTTGTTGCGCAGGTCGATCAGCATCAGGTGATTGTCTGTGCCACCAGAAATCAGTTTATAGCCTTTTTCCACGAAAGCCTCGGCCATCACGGAAGCATTTTTCTTTACTTGTAGGATGTACTCCATATATTCATCCGAAAGGGCTTCTTGGAAAGCCACTGCCTTAGCGGCAATGATGTGCTCCAAAGGACCTCCCTGCATGCCAGGGAATACGGCAGAATCCAAAAGCTGTGTCATTTTTCTCAGCTCCCCTTTAGGATTCTTGATACCAAATGGATTCTCAAAATCATCCCTCATCATGATAAGTCCACCACGAGTACCCCTGAGCGTCTTGTGCGTGGTAGTGGTCACGATGTGGCAGTGCTCTAATGGATCATTCAATAAACCGCGGGCTATCAGTCCAGCTGGGTGAGAGATATCCGCCAGCAATAATGCACCTACTTCATCGGCAATCTCCCTGAACCGGGCATAGTCCCAGTCACGGCTATAGGCAGAAGCACCACAGATAATCAGTTTTGGCTGTACCTCTCGGGCCTTCTCGGCCACTTTGTCCATATCGATGATACCGGTTTCTTCCTCCACTCCATAGAAGTGCGGCTTATAGTTCTTACCGGAGAAGTTTACCGGAGAGCCATGGGTGAGGTGTCCACCATGGGAAAGGTCAAAACCAAGAATAGGATCACCAGGATTCAGACAGGCCAAAAATACCGCTGCATTGGCTTGGGCACCCGAGTGAGGCTGTACATTGGCCCAAGTAGCTCCAAAAAGCTCCTTGGCACGGTCAATGGCAATCTGCTCGATGTCATCCACTACTTCACAGCCACCGTAATATCGCTTCTTGGGAAGTCCCTCCGCATATTTGTTGGTCAGGACACTACCGGCGGCCTCCATTACTTGCTTGCTGGTGAAGTTTTCAGAAGCAATCAACTCGATGCCCCTTTTTTGACGGTCTTCTTCTTTTTGGATAAGGTCAAATATTACCTGGTCTCTTTTCATGCGTATGATCTTGTTTTTACAGTCTTCTTCGGTCTGTGCCAAAGCCTCTTCCGATGATTCCCTTCCCTCACCACTTCCATTGATCACTTTGAGATATATCGAATCTATTTTGGCTGTCCAAAATTAGTTCGAAACAATGTATTATCCAATTGATTGGGAAATTGCTTATGCAAATCACTTTTGAAAAATTTGATTAATTTAATTTTCCCCTCGGAAGGTCTTCCATGTAATGTACTTTCGGCACATGATGAGAGGATGATGTTCGAGGTGGTTACCAAGCTTTCATACCTAAGGCACGATCATGATGCGCTAAAGACAATAGTAAAGGTCTGGTGATCCAGGGCAAACGCATTTAACATTAATTTCGTGTAGGGCAGCTATCATCCGTGCCGCTGGCACTCCTTCTGGAGGTGGAGGAGGCCTTAACATCCAGCGGATGAATCCGCTGGTTACTAAATCCATCGTGCCGCTGGCACTTTCTCCAAGTTTGTACATTAGGATAGCAGCAGCCTATCGCAGAAAATGCTGAAAGGGCAAGGACATCAGTTGGTTTAAAGGACGAATAAAGCATCGCACCTGTCTGCCCAAGTGGGGAGAATGATTTAGATGAGTTTAACCCGGAATATCAATGTTGTTTAGTTAAGAGGTTTTTCCAATACGGATCGTCCTTTGAGAGAATTATGGTTTTAATCCATGGCCTTTTTTTACATGTATAAAATGGATCCGCCTTGCAGGTATTGGGTGTTAAGAAATTAAAAGTGGGCGGGCAAGAAGGCAGGCTTGTTTGACGAAATGCTGGGCAAAAAAGGTGGTTGACAACTAAAAAGGAGGAGTTTGCCTGCATGAGGGAAGGTTTTAATTTTAGGCCAATAGATGCACACCTGTGCGCCGTGGCGTAGCGGCGGGTTTTTTTTGGTTACTTTTTTGACCTGAAGCAAAAAAGTAACATAAGGTAAAGAGATGAAAACCAGGTTTTGTGTTTAAAAACGCAATGTCAGCGGTTCCGCAGTTCAGCTGTCGAAACCACGGAGTCGATGATGTTACCCATAGAAAAATTATAATTTTCCAATCTTTCAATTGATCGCTGAATCCACCGAGACCTGTGCATTCCCAAGCGTAACGCCAACATAGTCTCCTTTATTTAAACGGCAGTTTGCTGACATCCACATTACCTCCTGAAATGACAATCCCTACTCGCTTATTTTCAAAAATTGCTTTATTGGCCAAAACCGCAGCTAGGGGCACAGCACTACTGGGCTCAATGACTATTTTCATCCGCTCAAAAATCAACCTCATCGCAGCGATAATTTCTTCATCAGTGACCGTTAGGATTCCTGCTACATATTGGGAGATAATCTCAAAATTTCGCTTACCAAGGGAAGTGAGCAGCCCATCAGCAATAGTGTCCGGATGTTCCATTGGGATGATCTTATTGGCCTTTAGACTGCGAAAAGCATCATCAGCTCCTTTTGGCTCAGCACCATAAACGGGGGTCTTCCGTGATAGGTAGTGTGTTGTTAAGGCCGTCCCCGCCAATAGCCCTCCACCGCCTACAGGCGTAATGATCACGTCAAAGGGGATTTCTTCGTTCCACATTTCGAGGGCACAAGTGGCCTGCCCTTCGATGACGTCCATGTAATCATAAGGAGGGATAAATGCAGCACCGGTTTCTTCCACGACTTTTTCGAGGGCGGCTTCGCGTGCTTTTAGCGTAGGTTCACATTCGATGATCTTGCCCCCATATTGCTTTACCGCAGCTTTCTTGATGGCAGGAGCAGAGGAAGGCATCACGATGTAGGCTTTGGTTCCCGTCTCTTTAGCTGCTCGTGCCAGTGCAGCAGCGTGATTGCCACTGCTATGAGTGGCCACACCATTTTGCTTTAGCTTGGGAGGTAATTTAAGAATGGCGTTGGTTGCTCCCCTTGCTTTGAAGGCGCCTACTTTTTGGAAATTTTCACACTTGAAGTAAAGTTGACTGTCTGCCATTTTGTTGATGGCTTCACAGGTCAAAATGGGCGTATGGTGAATATAGGCCATGATCCGCTGATAGGCCTGTTTAATGTCAATTAACTGTGGTATTCTATATGTCTGCTGCATGTGTATAAAGTTAACATTTTGAACCCAAATTGCGTATATTTCGCCAAATTATCCAAGATGAAAAAACTACTTGATTTGCTCTCAACCAAGGAAATATACCCGCTTGTCGGGGTAAAACTAAACGCTAAAAACAGCATTTTATTGGATTTCACTGCCAAGAACGAGGATTTGTCCACCTTGGATATCTCTAGTACACCGTTATTTGACGAGTATGTTTTTGGGCAACTGGATGCTGCCAATAAGCAGTTTGGAATAGGTGGCTACTTGGAGCCAAGAGCCATTTACCATCGAAGTGAGGTATTTGGGAAAGATGATCAGGAAAGAAGGTCCCTTCACTTGGGTGTGGACATCTGGACAAAAGCAGGGCAGCCCATTTATGCGCCATTGCTAGGCCGTGTACATAGCTTCCAAAACAACGAAGGCTATGGCAATTACGGCCCCACTATTATCTTGCAACATCAATGTGAAGGAGTAAACTTCTTTTCCCTCTATGGCCATTTGAGCAACACTGACCTGCATGGCTTAGAAGTAGGTCAAACCGTCCATCCTGGACAGGAATTTGCGCACATCGGTCCATTTCCTGAAAATGGGGACTGGCCTCCGCATCTTCATTTTCAGCTGATCATGGATTTAGGTGACCATTGGGGCGACTATCCAGGGGTCTGCGCACCAAAAGACTTGGATTTTTACCATAACAATTGCCCAGACCCAGGGGTATTATTGGGTATGGACAAGTTTTGATGAAAAACGGACAACCTTCCCAATAGTCAAGCAAATGACAGGCAGTTGACCGCAGATGAATAATCCTTCGGCACCCTGCACCATTATTTAGGCAATGAAATTAAGTGATCTCAGAAAGCGCGCAGATTTTCTGGAAATTTACACATAATTGCTCTAAGCGTTATTCAGCAAATTGAAGTTTAACCAAATTGGCATAAAATCCACCTTCCTGTACGGCCAAGTCATCATGGCTACCTTCTTCTACGATTTCGCCATCCTTCATGACATAGATTCGGTCCACTTTTCGGATAGTGGCCAATCGGTGGGCAATGACAATCGTCGTACGGTTTTTCATCAATTCGTCCAAGGCTTCCTGCACCAATGCCTCTGACTCTGCGTCCAAGGAGGAGGTGGCTTCATCAAGTATCAAAATAGACGGATTTTTCAGAATGGCCCGAGCAATGGCGATGCGCTGCCGCTGACCACCGGAAAGTTTGATGCCCCGTTCACCAACTAAGGTGCCCAAGCCTTCAGGGAATTTACCGATAAACTGCCAGGCATTGGCTTTTTTGGCAGCTTCGATAATTTCTTCTTCTGTGGCGTCGGGCTTAGCGTAAGCGATATTTTCGCGGATGCTTCCCCCAAACAGCAACACCTCTTGAGGAACAATCCCGATGTTTGAGCGGAGTTGTTTAAGGTTCCAGTTTTTGATGGGTTTATCATCTATCGTGATTTCACCGAAATTGATCGAATAAAACTTCATCAGCAGCTGGATGATGGTGGATTTTCCAGCACCGGAATGACCAGCCAAGGCGATTTTTTCGCCAGACTTAATGGATAAGTTGACATGCTTCAGTACATCCGCTTCGGGTCTAGTGGGGTAATTAAAGCTGACATCATTGAAAGCAACGTCACCTTTGATCGGCACTTCATGGTAATCTGCCAGAGATTCCTCCGGTGTTTCGTCCAGGATTTCGAGGACACGCTCTGATGAGCCGATGGCTTTTTGTACTTGGCCATAAATATCTCCCAGTCCCGCTATCGAACCACCAATGAAGGTAGTATATAGTACAAAGGAAACCAGGTCACCAATGCTCATGGCACCTGTACTCACCATCATGGCACCATACCACATGACCGCCACGATGCCACCAAAAAGTGCAAAGATGATAAAGGAAATAAACGCTCCCCTAAAGCCTGCTGCTTTTAGGGCTATTTTAACAACTCTGTTAAGCCCTTTTTCGTATCGCGCAGATTCATAGACTTCGCCGGCAAAGGATTTTACGGTGCTGATGGATTGTAGGGTTTCTTCTACGATGACATTGGCTGAAGCCAGTTCATCTTGGGTTTCTTTGGAGAGTTTTCGGATAAATTTACCAAAAACCATGGCGATGATCACCAAAACCGGAAAAGTGGCCAGCATAAACAGCGTCAGCCGTGGAGTGGTCACAAAAAGGAAAACAGTCCCAGCCAGCAAGGTAATGATCTGCCTGAAAAGCTCCGCCAAGGTGACAGAAAATGTATCCTGTAGCAAGCTGACATCCGAAGTGATCCGGCTGATCAGCTCTCCTGTACGGCGCTTGTCAAAGAAACTCATCGGCAGGTGCACTAATCTTCCGTAAAGCGAAAGCCGAATATCGCGCATGGACCGTTCACTTACCAAAGCAAATAACCAGACCCTGAAAAAAGAAAATACACTCTGCACGAATAGAATACCGACAAGCACCAAGGCGATGGTGTTGATATTCGAAAACATCCATTCCTTGCCCTGCGCCACGTCGATAAGCTTACCGGCGACATAAGGAAAGGCCAAGAGTGTTAGGCTCGAAAACAACAGGAAGATCAACCCTAACGTAAAAATCCCTTTGTAGGGCAAAACAAAATTAAAAATGCCAATCAGCTTACTGAGGTTTTTCTTGTTCAGCTTCCTCTTTTCGTGTTCTTCCAGTGCTTTTTTCTTTTTTGCCATATCGGATGGGCTACTTGTTCATTTGCGGCTACAAATGTACAAGATTTGGTTTATAAATGATAACGTTCGCTATATCAATAGAAAATATGGGGCCAGTCGGTAAATGCTGTTTGTAACTACGGTCTATTTCCGCTTTCGGATGAACAATGCACCAATTCTTTTGAAGATTTTTTTCTCCTTCTCCCAAAAGAATGAAAACTGGCCAAAGAGAAAGCCATAGGCCAGTAGCATGATCTGGTAAAGTGGCAAGACCAATAGTAGATAAAATACCGTCTTCCAAAATCCCCCTGAGGACATGTCCACTCCCAAAAGATCAAAAATTGGTTGTTTGATAAACAGCACCGTAAATCCTGTACAGGCAAATACCAAAAGCACCAACAGGACCTGCCAGATGCTCTTGAGTTGCCATTTTTGTTGGAGTCTTTTCAGGAAGCCATTTTCATTCATGCTACATTCTCTTCATTTGGACAAGGCAAATTATCCATAATTATGTATATCTGCAATGAGACCAGTAATCATCGAGGCATTAAATAGATCCTCACAAAAGCCACGGAAATCCCAGAAAAGCCTTGTTTCATTCTGGGTATTCTGTGCTTTCGGTGAGAAATAAAACCTACTGACAAGAAAGCGTATCATTACATAAAAGGTTCCAACAGCCTATATACGTTCCTCAAATATTGGCAGTTAATCCTTTTCACTTCTGCCGCGGCCAGGTAATCGCTATAATGCCGCATTAATCTACCCTGAAAATCGGATACCTCATGTGCTCCTTTTCTTTCCAAGGAGAATGTTCATACACCCATCTCAATTGGGCAGAACCATCCCTTGCGAAGTCAGTATCGGCAGCCTTTTTCTTTTCCAGCTCTTCCTGCAATCCCGGATTTTGTGCCAGGTAATCGGCTGCCAAATCTTCAAACACATAGGCAGAATATCCTTCTTTGGACTGAAGGATGGTGTCAAAATAATTCCACGCAAAGTAGCTGTCTTCAGCCTGAGGCTCCAGCACTTCCATGATGAAGCCATTGACGGACTGGTCCATGGGCACAAGCCAGTCACCGGCGCGAAGGCTTACCTCTTGGGAAGTCTTTCTTACCTGAATATTGGAGTGGAGGTAATGGCCTTCATAGGGCTTTTGTAAGGTTTCGAAGTCTGTGATATGGTACGCCGTGACGCGAATGGTAGAGTCAGCCTTCACCGTCTTCATATGCACTTGATTTCGCCGTAGATTTTCTACTACCTTTAGCCAACCTTGGGGAATGACGTAATAGTTTGGCTTTTTGATCGAGAGCGAGGGGGAATAGGTATCGTAAAAATCCACTGCTGCCTCAAAAGGCTTATTGCGGTCATAAAAAAGCCTTGGCTCACCAGAGATCTCACTCGCCTTATGGCCTGATTCGTAGCCTAGAAAATCGATTTTCACTGGATTCTCCTTTACAATTTGGTAGTTAAAATCGAAGCTTTCTTGGTTTTTCGCTGCTTCCCGATCTGCTTCCACCGCCGTGACAATCTCCTCCCTGTCCCGCTCAAAAACCGTCGTATAAGACTGGAAGAGTTTGTACATACTTTCTACCCGTTGCCGATAGGTTTTGAGCATATGCGCTTCTGGTACGTAGCTAATGGTGTGGAAAAGTGAAGCATAGCCGCTGGAATACCGCGGTGAATCCTTAAACTGTGACCATCCGTTTTCGGGTACATCGCCCCAGACATTCACATAAGGCACCAAGGGAGAACCACGCTCTTTCATTTGGCTGAAGAGGCCAGGGGTGAGTTTTTCATACATGTACTTTCCGGCAGCTCCGCCTAGCATATTATGCTGTGTCTCAATGAAGGTCATGACGTGCTGGTAATCTGCGCCATTGCTGGTGTGGGTATCAATGAAGACGTGCGGCTGCAGCCACTGAAAAATTTCCTGAAAGCTCTTGGAGTTTTCAGTGTCTGTTTTGATAAAATCCCTGTTCAGGTCATAGTTACGGGCATTTCCCCGAAACCCATGGGCTTTGGGTCCTTCTTGGTTTACCCGGGTGGTCGAATTTCTATTGAGGTGCCCACCGATGTTATAAACCGGAATCAAGGCCAGCACCATGTCTTCCTCCCAGTTTTCTTTTCCCTGCAAAATATCCCGGAGGTACATCATGGAAGCATCAATGCCCACAGGCTCACCCGGGTGGATGCCGTTGTTTACAAATACCACCAGGCGTCCTTCAGCCTGCCAGCTTTCGGGGTCAAAACTTCCCTTTTTGTCCAAGATGACAAGGTGCAAGGGCTTGCCGCTGTCCGTTTTACCCATCTTCTTCAGCTGAACCTCCGAAAAATCTTCGGCCAATTTTTCATAATAAGCCATCACATCGGCATAGGCAGGAGTGGCTATTCCTCCCGAAGACTCAAATAAGGTGGTGTACTGCTGCTGAGCAAAGGCGGTAAAAACAAACCCCGCCAAGGTCAGCACTAGTATTAGTTTTTTCATAACGGTTGATTTATATCATGTCAATATCCAGGCAAGGTAGTCAAAGAATGTTTTAGGAGAAAAGACACTTTTATAAGCACCAGACTTTTTTTACACAACTGGGCAACAGGCTCGTCAAATCACCCCAATAACCACTAACACTTGGAGGCTACCTCCTGCAGGGCATTGCTGACCAAGTCATACTCAAATCCTCTGCTGATCAAAAAACGGTGGATTTTGGCCTTTTTCTTAAAGAGGTCATTCTCTTGGGTGGTCGCCCATTTTTTTTCGGCAAGCCCCAGCAGTTCCTTCCAATACTCATCCGGGTCAATTTCCTTCATGCCCAGCCGCATGCAATTTGCCGAAAGGCGGTGTTGCTTCAAACCCTGCTCTATCTTCAGCCGCCCCCACTTTTTGAGGTGGAATTTTCCCCTGACGTAGGCCTCCGCAAAGCGCTCTTCATTGAGGAAATTCTCCGTGATCATCACAGAAATAAGTTCTTCCACCTCATCCTGATAGAGCCCGTAGCTGTATAGTTTGTCCCTCACTTCCTGCTGGCTCCGCTCTTGGTAGGCACAGAATGCCGCGATTTTCACCTTTGCTTGGCCGAGCGTTAGCGTTTTTTTCTGAGGCTCTTGTGAATAATCTTTTCTTGGGAAGGACATTTTATGTAATTTTAGCAGCGAAACATCTTTTTGGGCAAATCACCCAAAAAGTCTTTTCTCATTCAAATATATCAAACCTAACCTAAATTATCATGCGCAAGAAAATCGTCGCCGGTAACTGGAAAATGAACGGAACGCAGGAAGAAGGCCAAAAGCTGACTTCTGAGATTGTCAATATGGTCAAAGACGAAAGAATCAGTGATGTCACTGTGGTGCTGAACCCTCCTTTTGTCCACGCTTCCAATGTAAAAAAACTGATCGGTGGAGTAGATAACATCTTCTTGGGTGGACAAAACTGCTCTGATAAAGCCTCTGGTGCCTACACCGGGGAGACTTCTGCCAGCATCTTGGCGTCTTTTGGAGCCAGCTATGTGATTATCGGTCACAGTGAGCGCAGAGAATATTTTGCGGAATCCAACGAGCAACTTACCGAAAAAGTAAAACTGGCCTTGGAAAATGGCCTTACTCCTATCTTCTGCTGCGGCGAGCCACTTGAAATCAGGGAAGCCGGTACGCATGAAGCATATGTAAAAGATCAGTTAACAGAGAGCCTATTTGGCCTGAGCGAGGAGGACTTTGCCAAAATCGTAATCGCTTATGAACCGATCTGGGCGATTGGCACTGGCAAGACAGCTTCTTCTGACCAAGCTCAGGATATGCATGCGGCCATCAGGACGCACTTGGCCAGCAAATACGGCCAGCAGATCGCTGACGGCACCAGCATCCTTTATGGAGGTAGCTGTAAGCCGGATAATGCCCAAGAGATTTTCGCCAAACCTGACGTAGATGGTGGATTGATCGGTGGTGCATCCCTTAAATCCAGAGACTTTGTGGACATCATCAAGTCCTTCTAAGATAAATAGAGGCTGTTTTTATGAAACAGCCTCTTTCTTCAAGCATTACACCACAAACTTTTCTATAAACGATGGAATACCTCGAGTTTAAAATTTCCTGTTCACAAGAATTTTCGGAAATCCTCATGGCCGAATTGAGTGAAATCGGCTTTGACTCTTTTTTGGAAACTGACAATGGTGTAGATGCTTATATCCAGGAAGACCTTTTTGATCGGGAGAATTTCCAGGAAGTAATTGGCCGCTATCAGCAATTGGCCAGCATTTCACTTATCGAAGGCAAAATGCCCAAAGTCAATTGGAATGAGGAATGGGAAAAACACTACGACCCTATATCCATTGGCAATGAAGTATATGTCAGGGCCTCCTTTCATGCACCAAGGGAAGATGTCAACTACGACATCCTGATCAATCCAAAAATGTCCTTCGGTACAGGCCACCATGCCACCACCTACCTGATGCTTTCCCATCAGCTGGAAGTGCCGCATGAAGGCAAAAGCATGATTGACATTGGCTCTGGAACGGGGATCTTAGCCATCATGGCCTACAAACTGGGTGCTAAAAATATTGAAGCTTTTGATATCGACAATTGGTGTGTGGAAAACGGTAATGAAAACTTCGAGCTTAACGGCATGGATCAAGTGAAAATGGGCCATGGCACCATTCGTGAAGTAAATCCCAAAGGGCCATTTGACATCGTCATGGCCAATATCAACAAAAATGTGCTTTTGGACGAAATGGAGGTGTATGTTTCCTTGATGAAACCGGACGCCAAACTTTTTCTTAGTGGTTTTTATGAGCACGACATACCCGATCTCCAGTACCGGGCGGAATCCCTTGGCCTTCACCTGAAAGGTCAAAAAGTGAAAGACAATTGGGCGGCGATTGTTTTTGAAAAAAGCTAGTCAAGGAGTGGGGGACGAAAGGCAGCCGAAGAAAAACCAAGTTGTCCCGCCATCGCCGACACGGAACTGCAGGCTGAGTCTATGATAAGACTCAAGAATATGCCCTAATTTTTCCTTGCTATAATTGATCTTGTTGTCCCGCTGTCTCTGACGCGGGATCCTATCAACCGAGTCTTCGAATTCAGACTCAATTTCCATGTCAAAACTTAAACCTTTACCACTTTTAATAGAAGATAGCATCATTTATAACTTGGGAAACGTTTAGTACTTTTGATGCTGGAATTAAGGTGTAATAAAAAGAAGTACCATGGGCAAAAAAACAGTTTCACTCGTGCTTTCAAGTGGTGGTGCCCGAGGATTGGCACATATCGGGGTGATCGAGGCATTGGAGGAGGAGGGCTATACCATCAATGCCATTGCTGGCTGTTCCATGGGGGCATTGATCGGGGGAATTTATGCCCGCGGTAAGCTTCAGGCATACAAGGATTGGATCTGCCATTTGGATAGGATCGATGTGTTTTCATTAATGGATTTCACGATTTCCACCCGTGGTTTTATCAAGGGAAATAAAGTTTTCCAAGCGGTGGAAGCACTGGTGGGCGATGAGCTGATCGAAAACCTGCCCATCCCCTTTGCTTGCAATGCGGTCAACATTTTGTCTGGTGAGGAAGTCACTTTCAGCCAAGGGAGTTTGTTTCAGGCGATTCGTGCCTCCGCAGCAATTCCGACGGTTTTTAAGCCCTATATGATCGGTCACGAGGAGTTTGTGGACGGTGCTCTACTGAACCCCATTCCGGTTGATTTGGCCAAGGACTATGAAAGTGATCTGCTGATCGCTTCCGATGTCAACGCACCCGTTGCCTGCCTGGTCCGAGAGCATCAGGCCCAAAAAGATGGCAAACCACTGATCACCGTACCACAATGGGTCACGGAATACCGCACAAAAATGAGCAAATTTTTTCCCCAAGAACGGAAAGAAAAACCCAAAAGCCCTAGCTTCCTGGATCTGATGAACCTATCCTTTGAGATGATGCAGGACCGGCTTTCTGATTATATCCTTCAGGCGCATACCGTGGATGCGGTGGTACAAATGTCCAGGAGGCAATGCGGCACCTTTGAATTTTACAGGGCCAAGGAAATTATCGAAGTGGGCAAAGACCTTACCCATGCCACCCTAAAGCAGCTCGATCCATGAACATTTCTTCCTTGAATAAATTGTTTGGAAACATCGACATTTACCTGTTGGATCAAATTCTAAAAGGCAGGTTCACTAAAAAAATGAGGGTACTCGATGCAGGTTGCGGAGAAGGCCGCAACCTGATCTATTTTATACATGAAGGCTTCCAAGTTTTTGGTGTGGACCAAAATCCTTCCGCTATCCAGATGGCACGGGTTTATGCCAGAACCATTGACCGGGAATACGACCCCTTGCGGTTGCAGGTGGCTCCTGTGGAGGACATGCCTTTTCACCAAGGGGCATTTCAGGCGGTGATCAGTTCGGCTGTTTTACACTTTGCCAGGGATACCGCCCATTTTTATGCGATGTTTGATGAGATGATGCGTGTTTTGGCGCCTGGAGGCAAATTGTTTTTGCGGATGACCACAGGTTTTGGAGGCATGGAGGCCGCCAGTGAATCCCTTGGAGAGGGTACTTTCAGGTTGTTGGACGGATCTACGCGCTTTTTGCTAACTGAAAAATTGCTCAAAGAAGTCATGAAGAAGTATCGATTAAGGTACTTGGAACCTCCTAAATCCGTTTTGGTTCACGATCTTCGGGCCATGGGCGTATTGATGATGGAGAAGGACGGGTAATATTTAGAAAACCATGGATTTCGGATGTTTGGTGGATAGTTCTTCCCATTATGGCCAGTAAAATAAAATTTCCAGAAAAATCCTCCTAAGATCTGCATACATCAACGTAATTTGCGGTGGAGATGTGACAGGTTTGGCACCGTTGGGTGAACACGGAAAACAATCACATTTACTGAAAAAACATAGCTACCCTATGATGGATTTACAATTTATATTCGAATTGGTCGGCACCTACTTCTTTGCGGTTTCGGGAGCATTGGCAGTTCATGACCGGGAGCACGATGTGTTTGGGGCCGGCTTTACGGGCTTCATCACGGCCATCGGTGGGGGCACCTTGCGGGATGTACTATTGGACAGCTATCCATTGGTGTGGATCGCTGACGTTAGTTACTTGTATGCCATTTTTGCGGGGATTCTTACAGCCATACTATTTTTCAAAATCATGTCTAAGCTCCGAAAGACGCTATTTCTATTTGACACTTTGGGTATAGCCTTGTTTTCGGTATTGGGTGCCGAAAAGGCCCTTAGCTTAGGCATGAGACCTGAAATCGCAGCCATGATGGGGATGTTTTCGGCCGTAATGGGCGGTGTGATCAGGGACATGCTGTGCAATGCCACGCCTATTTTGCTCAAAAAGGAAATTTATGCCACCGCCTGTCTCAGTGGGGCGATATTGGTGATTGTCCTTCAGAACTTGGGCGTAGAACGTAATACTAATTTGATTATTTCCTTTCTATTGGTGGTCACCATCCGATTGGTAGCGGTAAGGTTTAAGCTAAGCCTACCGCAGTTGGATTGGAAGAAATAATTCCAATTTTCTTAGCGCCTTTGTGCCTTAGTGGCGGAATATTAAGGCCACGAAGCCACCAAGTTCTCTTGGAGGGATTCTATGGGGATGTTATGGCCAATCCTTACTCCTTTGCGCCTTTGCGCCTTAGTGGCTAAAGTTTGAGGCCACGAAGGCGCTATCCCTCGGCAGAAAATCCTATTCTCCCAATACCATGGAAATCACTGAAGAAAAGTGTAATTTTAGACATTCGAACGTTCAACCTAAAATCCCAAATATGGCATCGAAAGATTATATCCAGCAAAATCAGGATAAATTCATTGAAGAACTTTTGGAACTCCTCCGTATTCCTTCCGTGAGTGCAGATCCGAAATTCAAGGAAGATGTACTGAAAGCTGCAGAATATGTTAAAAACAGCCTGGCTCAAGCAGGAGCGGACAAGGTCGAAATCTGCCCTACCCCCGGCTATCCTGTGGTTTATGGAGAGAAAATAATCGATCCGGCCTTGCCAACGGTGTTGGTGTATGGCCACTATGATGTGCAGCCAGCCGATCCTTATGAGCTGTGGGAGTCGGCACCTTTTGAGCCGGTGATCAAAAAGACAGACCTTCACCCGGAGGGGGCGATCTTTGCCCGTGGCTCGGCCGATGACAAAGGGCAGTTTTTTATGCATGTGAAAGCCTTTGAAGCCATGATGGCGGAAGGCGATCTGACCTGCAACGTGAAGTTTATGATCGAGGGAGAAGAGGAAGTTGGCTCCGATAATTTGGCGAATTTCATCAAGGAAAATAAAGAAAAACTACAATCGGATGTGGTGCTGATCTCCGATACCAGCATGCTGTCCCTGGAAACGCCTTCCGTGACCGTCGGTCTTCGAGGGCTTGCCTATATGCAGGTGGAAGTGACCGGCCCAAACCGTGACCTGCACAGTGGCACCTATGGTGGAGCAGTGGCCAATCCCATCAATATCCTCTGCAAGATAATTGCCCAGCTTCAGGATGAAGACAAAAGAATCACCGTTCCCGGCTTTTATGACAAGGTGGAGGAGCTTTCAGCGGAGTACCGTAAAAAGCTGAACGAAGCGCCTTTTGACCTCCATGATTATAAGCGTAAATTGGCCATCAAAGAAGTGGAAGGGGAAGCAGGCTTCACCACCTTGGAGCGAACAGGCATTCGGCCAACCTTGGATGTCAATGGTATCTGGGGAGGGTATATCGGAGAGGGCGCCAAAACTGTCCTCCCTTCAAAAGCCTATGCCAAAATCTCCATGAGACTAGTGCCCCACCAAGATCATCATGAAATTTCGGAGCTCTTCCAGCAGCACTTTGAGTCACTGGCACCGGATTCGGTGAAGGTAAAGGTGACGCCTCACCATGGAGGCAAACCGGCAGTAGTGCCTACTTCATCGGTAGGGTACAAAGCTGCTGAAGCGGCTGTGCAAGAAGTTTTTGGCAAAAAAGCCATTCCTACCCGAGAAGGGGGGTCAGTACCTATCACTTCCCTTTTCCAGGAAGAACTTAAGCTTGATCCTATTCTTTTGGGCTTTGGGCTGGACACCGATGCGATCCATTCCCCCAATGAGCATTACGGGGTCAAAAACTACCTGTTGGGAATCGAAACCATCGCAGCTTTCTTTAAACATTTCAGAAAACTGTCCCAAAAATAAAACCTTGATTGACCTTTCCCAGTAAACCACAAAAAGCAAGTGCTTAGATTTGGAGTTTTGCCCTAAAACTCCCTAATGAGCAGCTTAAGTTTTTGTGGTTTATTGGTTTTATATGAAACCCTTGATGCACAAAGGTAGTTTTAACAGTTAGTTATGAAGAGTCTAAAAAAATCCCTCCCGTTTGTATTGCTGTTTTGTCTGACGAGCTTGGTTACTTTTGCCCAGCTGATACAGCCCCCAAAATGGCAGATGAGCCTTTCCGATCCAACGCCATTTGTGGATGATGAGGTCGAGCTTATTTTCAAAGCAGACATTCCGCGGGATTGGTACATTTATTCCAATGATTTTGATCCGGATTTGGGGCCAATGCTGACGGAATTGAGCCTGGAAGGATCAGAGGGAATTGAGCCAATAGGGAATCTCAAGCCCATCGACCCCAAACGGAAAATGGATGAAACCTGGGATGGTGAAGTCAGCTATTTTACGGGTACGGCTGAATTTAGGCAGAAGGTAAAAATCACCAAAACCGCTGTCGAGGTCGTCGGGATAATGACCTATCAAATGTGCTCAGATGTCACTGGCCAATGCGTGCCTTATGAAGAGGATTTTTCCCAATCGGTCAATGCTTCCATCAAGAAAGAAGCCGTCCCGGATACGGATGAAGTAGAAGAAAAAAAGGCACCAAGTGCTGCAGACACTTCATCACCTGCCTCGGGGACAGCAGTTTCCGCTGCAGCGCCTCCGGAGGAGAAAACGGAAGCGGATTCGTCAGATGATGTCAAGCCAAAAGCGACTACTACGCCTGAAAAGACCGGTACTAAAGTGCCTGAGGTGGACCTTTCACCAGAAGGAAAGCAGGGAGATGCCACCTCCATGTGGCCGTTTGTGATTGCAGCGTTTTTAGGCGGCTTGGCGGCATTGCTGACCCCATGTGTCTTTCCCATGATCCCGATGACGGTGACTTTCTTTACAGGAAGAAGTAAAAACAAAGCCCAGGGAATCAGAAATGCCTTTATCTACGGGCTGAGCATCATCGTCATTTATACGCTGGCAGGAACCATTGTGGCGGCCGTCCAGGGTCCGGAGTTTGCCAATTGGCTTTCTACGCATTGGTTGCCCAATATCTTTTTCTTCTTGGTGTTTATTTTCTTTGCGTTGGCCTTTTTGGGCTTGTTCGAAATTACATTGCCCAGTGGCTTGGTCAATAAGATGGACGCCAAAGCAGACAAAGGAGGCCTTACTGGGGTGTTCTTCATGGCATTTACCTTGGTATTGGTATCTTTTTCCTGCACGGGGCCGATTGTGGGATCGATCTTGATCGAATCTGCCGGGGGAGAGATCCTGAAGCCTATACTGGGCATGTTTGCCTTTTCGTTGGCTTTTGCGATCCCTTTTACGCTTTTTGCGATATTCCCAGAGTGGCTCAATGGACTGCCCAAGTCTGGAGGATGGCTGAATTCTGTGAAAGTGGTGCTGGGATTTTTGGAGCTGGCATTGGCCTTCAAATTCCTGAGTGTGGCTGATCAGGTGTACCACTGGGGACTGCTGGACCGTGACATTTACATTGCCATCTGGATCGTGATTTTTGCGCTGATGGGACTGTACCTACTCGGAAAGATCCGGTTGCCACATGATTCTCCCATGGAAAAACTGGGGGTTCCTCGCCTGTTGCTGGCCACGGTGACCTTCATCTTTGTGGTGTATTTGGTGCCAGGTTTATTTGGCGCTCCGCTCAAATCCCTAAGTGGCTACCTGCCTCCGATCCACACGCACGATTTCAATATCGAAAAGCTGATCCGTGAAAACCGTGGCGGGGCAGTCACTGTCCAGCAAGAAATGACAGAAGTACCCCAGCACGGAGAGCTCTTGCATTGGCCACATGGACTGCAGGGGTACTTTGATTATGATCAAGCGCTGAGGGTAGCCAAGAAGGAAAATAAGCCACTTTTTATTGACTTTACCGGTCACGGCTGTGTCAACTGCCGGGAGATGGAAGCCAAAGTCTGGTCACAACCTGAAGTACTGGAGCGGCTTAAGCAAGACTTTGTACTGGTGGCCCTTTATGTGGACGAGCGTACCGAACTTCCTGAGGAAGATTGGTACACCTCTGCTTACGATGATAAAGTGAAGAAAACCATTGGCAAGCAAAATGCGGATTTCCAGATTACGCGGTTCAACAATAATGCACAGCCTTATTATGTGATATTGGACCATGACGAGGAGATGCTCGTCAGACCAAAAGCGTACGACACCGATCCACAAAATTTCGTGGAGTTTCTGGACAAGGCAAAAGCGGCGTTTGACGAAGGCGCTTGAGCATAGATGGGGTACCAGAAAGTATTCAATTTGCTTAAAAAAATAGCCTTGCCGCTTGCATTATGAGGGAGCAACTTGCCTACCAGTAGAAGGTAGGCAAGCTGTCCCTGATAGCTTTCATTTTTGGGTTTTACAACCTTTTGGGGCATCTTGAGATGCGATTTTCTCTTAATTCACTAGGGGAATTACCATTAATTGTTATTTTTTAGGTAAATGGGGCGTTTAATCAGGTTTACGCATTAGGATTGAAGCTAAGTTATTCAGGATTGAGCAGCCCTTGAAATGAAGTCAATATGGACCTATACAAGTTTCATACATCCAATCCTGCTATTTTTCAGCAATTTTCCATTAAGGACATTCTATTCCTTTATTACAATTGTCCCCAAAAGGAAAAAATAGTCCAACTGCATTCATCATTTAATCAATTTGTTTTTTCACTTAGCGGAGGAAGGATTTTTCATCAAGGAGAGCTGACCTACCATGTAAACAAGCATTCAGGATATTTATTGCGGAGGGCAGGCTTTCTTCAAGAAATGAACGATGATATAAAAGGTTGGAAATTACTGGCTTTTTATTTGAAGGACGATTACCTGAAGAAGATCTTCGATGAATTTCGGGAGCACTTGCCCTTAAGGGATTTGCCACCGGTACCCAAAGAGATGATGATTCCGATGAGCATAAACGATCGTATCCGAGATTGTTATTTCAGCCTTATTCCGTACTTTAAGCAGAAGACATCGCTCCCTGAAGAAATCCTCGAAATCAAATTAAAGGAACTCCTCTATAATGTATTTATTCACCCCGATAATTTGCAATTGCTTTCCTATATCAACAGCCTGGCGGATGGGTATGAAACGCCCATTTGGGAAGTCATGGAAGCGAATTACATGTATTCCCTTAACCTGTCAGAATATGCCCATCTGACCAATCGAAGCCTATCTACTTTTAAGCGGGACTTTGCCGAATATTATGGTACTACGCCCGGAAAATGGCTTTCAGCAAAACGGATGGAAAGGGCCAAAAGATTAATTGATACCACTCAGAAACCTATAGGTGAAATAGCTTTTGAGAATGGGTTTAATAATCTTTCCCATTTTAGTCGGGTATTCAAAGATAAGTATGGCGTATCACCAACTTTGTACAGAAAGTAAACATCTTGAACGTTTAAGAAAAGACTTTGATTTTTAGGTGTTTTACCTTTAGGAGGTAATCAATTTTTAACCAAAAATAACACCATTATGAAAGTTTTAATGCTATCCATCCTGTTTTGCTTGTGTACCTTGGCTACCTATGGCCAGGACCATAAAGAAGATCGTAAGGTTTTGATCGATAATGAAAAAGTGAAAGTTGTCGAATTTGCAGGTGAACCTGATAAGGACGTTTGCGGAGCGGGCATGCATCATCATGATGCACATTTAACCGTTGCGCTTACCGATGCGCATGTTTTAATTACCTCTCCGGAGGGTGAAGAGCAAACAGCTGAAATATCCAAAGGGGCAGCCATTTGGTTTGAGGAGGGAACACATAAGGCCGTTAACGTAGGGAATGAAGAAAGTAAACTATTGTTGGTTTATTTGAAAGAGTAATTTAATTTGGGTTTGCCCAGCATCCTTTATGGAGTAGGCAATGCAATTAAGTTAACTGAATAGCAATGCCGGACTAGGTTGGGCAAACCTTTATTTACTTCGCTTAAATTAACCATACTTTTTCAGCTCAAAGGAAAATGTCCCCTGGCCATGGTTAATCAGAAGTTGACGATCACCAAAAGGGTCAACCCTGCAATGATCACCCATAAGATACTCGCTTGTCCGAGTACACGTACCCCCCCTGCAAACAACAGATTTTTGGACAGTCCACAGCCGATAAGGAAGATGGACAGGCAAAGTGCCATATGCGACAAATGGTGAATGAGCGTGACCATCCAGTTTGCCATCGGCAGGTAACTGTTTGCCAAAATAGCCAAGATAAAAAAACCGATAAAGTAAGGTATTTTGATGTTTTCTTTTCCCTTTCCAAAGGTCATTGCAGCCACAAAAGCAACAGGAATAATCCATAAGGCTCGCGCCAGTTTTACCGTGGTAGCAATATTGAGGGCTTCCTTTCCGTATTGGCTGGCGGCACCCACCACGGAGCTGGTGTCATGAATGGCGATGGCGCACCAAGTGCCAAACTGCTCGGCACTCAATCCAAGGAACTTCCCTATCGGTGGAAAGATAAACAGTGCTACCGAATTAAGGACAAAGACGGCACCTAAGGCCATAGAAATCTGATGCTGCCGTGCCTTGATGGCAGGAGATACCGCTGCGATGGCACTGCCTCCACAGATAGCGGTACCTACAGCAACCAAGAAGCCTGTTTTTTGCTCTATTTTGAGGAGTTTACCTAGGATCACCCCAAGTCCCAAGGTGCCAAAAATAGCAACCATGGTCATTACGAATCCTGCTTTTCCAGCTTGAAAAGCTTGTTCTGCACCGATGCCAAAACCAAGCCCTACTACCGCAAATTGTAGCAGATAGTCTGTTGCTTTGGTCCTTGATGTGGCGTAGGGCGTGCCGAGGAGATTGGCAAATACCAAACCCATTAACAAGGCTAGAGGAGCGGTGACACCCGGAAAAAGGCATACCAACAATGCCAACCAAAATAGGATTTCTCTAATGGTCAGTCCATGATCCAGCAGCTGCTGGATATTGCTGAATTTAAAGAAAATGGTCTTTGTTTTTCCCATGTCCATAACTGCTGATTTGAATAATACAAAAATGCAGGAAAATATGAAGCAAGGGAAATCGTATTTTGCAATGACCGATTACCTAGGGTTATGACGGTGGGCGAATTTCATAAAAAGATCCGCTATTCCTTCTTTGGCACCGTGAGGCTGAATAAACAAAAATGAACGCTCTATGGTTAGTTGGTCCACATCGATGACAGTGAATTTTTTACTGTTCAGCTCTTCCAAGACGGTAAAAACTGATAGAAAGGCCATGGCATTGGAATTCATCAGGTAACCTTTGATGCTTTCAGTGCTCCCGAGCTGCATCTCTTTTTTAAGCTGGCCCAGCTTTACGCCCAGTGGTTTGAGGGCATGGGCAATTACTTCCAAGGTTCCAGACCCCGGCTCTCTGAGCAGCAGCGGGACGTCAAGCAGCTCTTGGATTTCGATGGATTCTCTTTTGGCCAAAGGGTGGTCTGCCCGTGCAATAAGCAAGATTTCGTCCTTGGTAAATTCTGTGTATTTAAACTGGGACTGCTTGGTCTGACCTTCGATGATCCCCAAGTCGATTTCTCCCATATCCAGTGATTTGCCGATTTGTTCGGTATTATCCGTGCTTAGGCTTAACCTGATATCCTGGAATTTTTCGTGAAACGCCGCCAAAATAGCCGGCAGTACATATTGGGCGATGGTCGTGCTGGCACCTATTCGTAGCTCACCGCGGTGGTCTTTGCTAAAATGGTTCATTTCAAATTCCAAATCCCGATAAACGGCAAAAATCCGATCTGCATGCTCATAAAGTGTTTGTCCTGCAGGCGTGAGGGATATTTTGCTGCCCTGTCGGTCAAAAAGTTTTACCTGATAGTGCGATTCTATCTGCCGGATATGTTTGGTCACTGCAGGTTGGGAAATGTAGAGTTCTTCGGCAGCTTTGGTGAAGTTCAGTCGCTTGGCGACGGTATGGAAAACCTGAAGTCTAAAATCAAACATGATGAGGAATCGTTAGGGCTTTTCTTTGGGGGTGTCGCATTGGGCTCAATCTGCGGGAAGTTTGATATGGTATTCCCGGCCTTTTCTTACGGTGAGTTTTGGTGTTCGGAGCCAAGGATTGTAAATCTTTAGCTGTTTGTAATTGGTGCCGTTTTTAATGGCCCATTCGGCCAGGTCCTTTTGGGTATTTTTGATAACCAGTGTTTTCAACGCCGGCATATGGTAATAATCCTCCTCCTCAAGATGAAAACCGTATTTTTCAGGATGCTCGAATATCTCTTTAAACGCCAGCACCCTAAACATGTACCGGCCTGTTTCTTTATTAAGCAATAGCTCATAATAATCCGGCTGCTGCTGGTCGTTCATTCTTCTGCGTAATCCCGTCTGGCCAATATTGTAGCTGGCCGCTACACTGGTCCATTTTCCAAACTTGGCATAGGATTGTTGCAGGTATTTGCACGCTGCATGCGTGGCTTTTTCGAAGTCGTAGCGTTCATCTACCTCACGGTTGACTTCTAGGCCATAATCCTTGGCCGTACCTTCCATAAATTGCCAAAATCCGCGTGCTCCAGCCGGAGAGACTACATTTTGAAGGCCCGATTCGATCATTGCCACATATTTAAAATCCTCCGGGATGTTATATTCGGCAAGGATCTTTTCGATCGTGGGGAGGTATTTTGCAGAGCGCTTCATCATCAGGAGCATGTTTGATTCCCAAAAAGCATTTACATATACCTCACGCTCAAATCGCTCTTTGATATCCATTCTATCCAATGGCACCCGCTCTCCGGCAAACGCCAACTTTTCTGGTAGATCGAAGAGCTTTACCCGCGGTTCTTTTTCATCCTCCCCTTGGCTTGATGAAACACTTCGCTGGAAGAAACCTCTTGGGCGATCTTGCGAGGAAGCACCCTCTTGACCCGATGCCGAACCGTTTTGATTGAGGAAGAATAAAACAAAAAGTACGGCCACCAGACCGTACAGGATAATTGCATGAATGTTTTTCACAACTAGAAATTTGGAGAGAGTAAATATTTGTTGTAGAACTCATCGATAGCTTCCACGGCTTCGGTCGCAGTGTCCACTACCGAAAACAGATCCATGTCCTCTGGGCTGATATTGATGTGTCGTTCCAGCATAATGGTTTTGATCCAGTCGATCAGCCCTTCCCAAAACTCCTTCCCTACAAGGATAATCGGAAACTTTCCTGTTTTCTTGGTCTGCACCAAGGTCAATGCTTCAAAAAGCTCGTCCATGGTACCGAACCCTCCCGGTAAAACGATAAATCCTTGGGCATATTTTACAAACATCACTTTGCGGACAAAGAAGTAATCAAAGGTGATCAATTTGTCCTGATCTATGTACATGTTGTTAAATTGCTCAAAGGGCAACTGGATATTAAGGCCTACGGATTTTCCCTTTTCGGAATGGGCTCCTTTGTTTCCGGCTTCCATGATACCGGGGCCACCACCGGTGATCACTCCATAGCCGTGCCTTACCAGTTTGGCGGCAATCTCTTCGGCGATTTTATAGTACTTGTTATCCTGTGGCGTGCGGGCTGAACCAAAGATGGATACGCACGGCCCTATCTTTGCCAGTTTCTCAAATCCCTCCACAAACTCCGACATTACCTTGAAAATCACCCAAGAGTTGGCACTCTTGATCTCACTCCAGTCTTTCTCTTTAAAAGCCTTGCGGATTCTTTCTTCTTCTAAGTTGTTTTTTTCTGACTTTTCGCTCATAACTTTTGGACTGATGTTAAAAAACTAATACGATAATAACTGCTAAAAGTGGCTACTTTCAGGTATTAAAGTTAACTTTTTTGATGATAAATAGAAAACGGACTGGGCATTTATCCACAAGCAAGCAACAAAAACACTACACAAACCCCTTGTATTCAACACATAATACCAGCCTCCGATATTTAGGGACAATGATAAACTGGTGTACAAATAAATTTTACAAAAAAGCAGGTCCAGAGAAAATTAACTGTTGCAAATCATCCACCATTCGTGTACTTTCGTGCGCTTTTATGTACATGCATGAATCTAATAGAAAAATCCCTCGCTGTCAATGAACTTTTCAAAGACTTAGCGATAGAAACGCAGCAGTTTAATGAGCAGAGCCACTTAAAATGCCTCTCCGGCTGTGGAAAATGCTGCGCTAATCCAAGCGTGCCGGCCACTGTATTGGAATTTTTGCCCCTGGCTTTTGAGTTTTATCACAGCGGCCTGGCCGAAGGGATCCTTGCCCAGCTTGAGGCTGCTGGCGAAGACAGCTATTGTATCGTACTAAACCAAATGACCATAGCAGGCCGCGGTGGCTTGTGTAGTCACTACTCCCATCGTGGCCTTATATGTCGGCTTTTTGGTAGCTCAGCCAGACGTAATAGAGAGGGCAAAAAAGAACTGATCACCTGTAAGCTGATCAAAGAGGATCAAAGCAAGCAGTATCAAATCGTGAGTGCTGCTATCCAAAATGGACTGGAAATACCCGGTAGTGCGGACTACTATACCCGCCTGTTTGCGATCGATTTCCACCTTGCTGAACAGCAATATCCCATTAATTTGGCCATCAGAAAAGCCTTGGAAGCTGTCTTTTCCTTCTATTATTACATCGAAGGAGAGGCAGTATAAATTTTTAAAGCATGGTTTTTGATGTATATTGTATTGAATTTATCGCACAGAAATTATTTTTCATTATAACCGAACTATGATGCTAAACTTCTCTGAAATAATCAATACAGTGAAAAAACTCATCGAAGTAAAGATCCAGATGCTCAAAAGGGACCTGCAGGATGAACTTTCTGCCGTCATCACACGGGTGGCCATTCTTTCCATGATGGTGATTGTATCGGTATTGATCTTGCTTTTTGGAAGCATTGCCCTTGCCTTTTATTTTGCGGAGCTCACCTATTCCAATTCCTTGGGTTTTCTTTATGTAGGCCTGATATATTTGGCTGTACTGATTTTCCTTTACATCATCAAAGACTCCAAGGGAATCCAAAAGAATGTGGGTATGGTGCTGAACACATTCCTATTCTTTCGCAAAAAAAACAGTGGTGACAATGAGTAAATTAGATCTTAAAAAACAGGAAGAGGAGCTTGAAAAACAACTGGATCAACAGCTCGGGCTCTTAAAGCAGGAATCTACCTCTTGGGCAAAGGTCGGTGGTGCGGTTTTGGCCGGCAGCATGCTGGTTTATGGTACGAAAAAACTATTCAAGGGCAAAAAAAAGAAGCCTAAAAAGGCCTCCAAAAAATCCAAACAAGCCCAGCAGGACGGTGCTGATTATGTTACTAAACCTAAGCCCAAAAAATCATCATTGGCCGGAAGCCTGGGAAAGCGCCTGTTTATGGTCGCCTTATCTCTGGGCCAGGCCAAATTGGTCGATGTACTTTCCAAGCAAGCAAGTGATGCCAAGAAAAAATAAGCCTGTAATCGCCACTGCATTAAAAGAACTTCGTCGGAATGGGGCGAAAGGGGTGGCGCTGCTGATCGATCCTGAAAAGTGTGAAGATACAGAAATGCTGGATCATTTGGTCAAATTGGCTGCCAGCCATAAGGTGGACTTTATCTTTCTTGGCGGAAGCCTAATCGATGACAATAACATGGATTTCATTATCCAAAGGATCAAGCGTCTTTCCAAAAAGACCCCATTAGTATTGTTCCCGGGAAATGCCATCCAGGTAACCGACAAAGCGGATGGTATATTATTTTTGTCTTTGATATCGGGGAGAAACCCCGAGCTGCTGATAGGGCAGCAGGTGACTGCTGCTCCGTTATTGGAAAAGTCATCTCTCGAAGTGCTCCCCACAGGATACATGCTGGTCAATGACGGCCAAATCACCAGTGCCAGCTATATTAGCCAGACCATCCCACTGCCCAATGATAAGCCTGCCCTAGCAGTAGCAACCGCCTTGGCAGGGCAATATTTGGGAATGCAGTATCTTTTCCTGGATGCTGGAAGTGGTGCCAAGGTACCGGTCAGCAAAGCCGTGATCCGAGCCGTCCATAAGAAGACAGATTGTCCGTTGATAGTAGGTGGCGGGATTGATTCAGTGGATAAGGCGAGAAATGCATGGGAGGCTGGTGCGGACCTGATCGTCTTGGGCAATGGGGCAGAAAAAAACCCCGGCCTGTTGACCGAGGTGACTGACTTAGCTAATGTCTATAATTTATCACTGAACGTTAATTAGTGATTCCCTTCTTCGCATTTTGCCTGCTGGCAATCCGTACATCATTTTAAACCGTCGGCAGAAATAAGCGGTATCTTTATACCCTACCTCTTTACCAATGTCTCGAATGCTTTTCTTTGTAGTACGGAGCAATTCCACAGCAGCTTCCATACGCTGGTACTCGATGTAATCCTGCGGATTAATGCCTGTCAGCATTTTGAAGTATTGCCCTACATAGTCCTCGGAAACGTTGGCCACTTTTGCCAACACCTTGTTAGAGAGATCACCACCGATATTTTTCTTGATATAATTGAACATGTCAATCAAGCGTGGATCTTTGAAATAAGTACTGTTCGTCGACATTTCTTCCACAAACAATCGGTTTTTCAAAATATGCCTTACCAGCTCCACTACCAGTAGTTCCGTGTGGATTTTGATGACACGTTCCTTACCAGGGGTATTTTGCTCAGATTCTTTGACCACATCTTCAATAATAGATGCCAGTCGATCGTTAAACCGTATAATGAACGGTGGAATACCAAGAGAATTGAAGAAATTAACGACATCGAAGACTTTGGCCTCAAAAGTCACTAATGTGATACAATCCTCTTCGATAGATTTGATGTCTTTAAAACTTACGGATTGCAAGTGTTTCTTTTTGTTTTCCAAAAAGCTGTTGTTTGACATCTCATTTCTTTTGGTAGCTTGACCAAAGGAAACTTTACATGCTCTACCAGCTGGAATGAACAGGATTTCGCCTTCATTGACAAGTTCTTGCTCATCTCCAAACTTCAATGTTCCTTGATGTAATAGAATGACGGTGTTTTCAGGTTCCAAGTAGTCCGTCACGGTAATAGGTCGCTCTACTTTGTAGTTATTACCCCTCGTATACCGCACACCCACGGATTCTATGACTTTATTGTAATATTCCATGACAGATATTATTATGTTGTTACCTGTAAAAGTATGACTTTTTTAGTTAGAATATAATAAATTTAACGAAAAATTCAACAACAGCCGAATAATTATGTGATTTTGAAAGTTATAACGCCGTGATTTCGTTTTTGTTTTTTTATCTTAATAAGTTACGGGATATAACTATTTTTTGAATTTCACTCGTCCCTTCATATATCTGGGTGATTTTAGCATCTCTCATGAGTCGCTCTACATGATATTCTTTGACAAATCCATAACCACCATGAATTTGTACAGCCTCAATAGTAGTATCCATTGCCACTTGAGAAGCGTACAGTTTTGCCATAGCGCTGGCTTGGGCGTACGATTCCCCACGGTCTTTTAGCCAAGCTGCCTTCCACACCAGTAACCTTGCTGCTTCTATCGCTGTGGCCATATCTGCCAGTTTAAACTGGATGGCTTGGTGTTCGCTAATGGGTTTTCCAAAAGCCTTGCGCTCTTTGGAATAGGAGAGTGCCAGCTCATATGCTCCCGCAGCAATGCCCAATGCTTGCGCAGCGATGCCTATTCGTCCTCCGTCCAAGCTGTGCATGGCATAGGTAAATCCAAAACCATCCTCACCAACCCTATTTTCTTGGGGCACTTTTACGTCATTGAACATCAGCGAATGGGTATCAGAGCCTCTTATTCCCAGCTTGTCCTCTTTTTTGCCTACCTGAAATCCTTCCATGCCCTTTTCTACGATGAACGTGGAGATGCCTTTGTGTCTCAATGCTGGATTGGTCTGTGCCATCACCAAGTAAACACTAGCGGTGTTACCGTTGGTGATCCAGTTTTTGGTGCCGTTTAGGATATAATGATCCCCTTTCTTCTCGGCAGAGGTCTTTTGGGAGGTGGCGTCGGATCCTGCTTCAGGTTCCGACAGACAGAAAGCTCCCAAAATTTCCCCTGCGGCCAAAGGCTTCAGGTATTTTTCTTTTTGGGCATCCGTGCCATATGCTTCCAAGCCCCAGCAGACGAGGGAGTTATTGACAGACATGGCCACCGCTGCGGAAGCGTCAATTTTGGAGATTTCCTCCATAGCAAGCACATAAGAAATGCTGTCCATCCCTCCTCCATTGTATTCAGGCGATACCATCATGCCCAAAAATCCCAGCTCTCCCATCTTCTTTACCTGCTCATGAGGGAAGGTAGCATTAGTGTCACGGTCTATCACTCCGGGAAGCAGTTCCGTTTTCGCAAAATCCTTGGCGGCAGCTTGCACGGCCAAGTGTTCTTCAGTTAGGGTAAAATTCATACGATTTGGGTTTACATTAAATTAGCCTAGTGTCAAGTCAATGCTTAATGACGGGCAAGGCGGTAGGGGATTTTGGACTAGATCAAGTCACAAAAATCGCCCCTAGCCGTAGCCAAGGAAGTTTTTGTAACACACATATAGGCCACTCACCGGATAACACGTAGGTTTAGGTTTAACTTGACACTAGGAATATAACGTAAAAAATGATAGGTCGCAATCTGATTTCCAACATATAGCAGAGCCTGCCCGTTGCTCAAATTGGCTATTATTTGATCACCGTTTGATCCATCGAAGGGTATGGCTATTCTGATCACTTAGAATATGGATGATGTATATCCCCTTTGGTAGCCTTGTCAATTTTTCTTTCACTCGCTGGGCCGTATTATTCTTCCTGCCCTCAAGCGAAAATACCCTCATCCCTTGGGCATCATAGATCTTCCATTGGAGGTGGTTTCCCATTCTGTCCGGGATCACCAAGTGGATGTCGCCCAGGGTATGCGGATTGGGAAAAATGAGCACCTGATCAATGGGTCCGGGGGTTCTTCGCACATGAAAAACCGGTGTAAATTCCTCCTTCCCCCCGCTCGACAAACTGGCTATTTTATAATAGCAATATCCATAATTTGGTGGAGTTTCGTCCGTGAATTGGTATGTAAATTCCTGTCTAGGGATATCCTCAGCTTGGATTGTCGCGATGGGCATAAAGTTATCCACATTATGGACGGAGCGGTAGATTCTAAATGTTTTAACACTTCCGTATGCAGAGACTTCCCATTGAAGGAGATTATTTTGCCCTCGCACTTTGCCCTGATACCTTAACCAATCTACGGGCAAGACGGTGGCCACCCGCTCACTTCCGATCGTAAACTTGACATCGCTTATTTCATTGCGCCTTACCTTTCTTCTTGCCCAAAAGAAACCGTCTTCATCAAGCCCAGTTTGATGATTACCAACGGCAGGTTCATGGTCAGCGACAATTCTCAAATCATCTACATCATCTACAACCAGATCATCGGCGGAGATACGAATATTGATAACGCTGCTTCCTCCGGAAAATCCCGAGAAACTAAAATAGCTATACAGCTGGTACAATATCCAAGTCCCATCACTGTCATAAAAGTCCGCATCGTGATCGACGCCGGGAAGCTGGACATACTGAATGGTGAGGTCTTCACCGGGAGATGTATTTGGCCCAGAGAGCTGTAACAGCCGCGTCCCTCCCTCATACTTGTCCACAAAAGGAAAACTGGCATTATCGACCGTCAAGGAATGGGGAGTACTGTGGTAATGAAGGGCTTGAAGGTCATGCCATTGGCCTGTCACATATTGATATTGCCCTGATCTGGATGCATTGATGGTCATTTCATTTCCACCAAAATCCAATTCTCCCGCCTTCATGATAAAGTCCCGCAAAACCGTAAGGTCATTGTCAAAGAAAACCTTTCCGACAGACTTGTTCACTTCTAGGTCCTTTACCAGTAGCGGCATCCCTTTGATATCTTGATTTTCTAATCCTTCCAATGAAAGTGAAACCGAATTGGATTTGATATTTCCTATGCCGGTATTGATCATATCCCCAGTGAGAGTGAGTATGAATGGAAGTATTTTTTCTGCATCACCGTCAAATGTAATATCATGATAGTACACTGGCTGTTGGGCTCCAGGCATAGTGCTGTCAATAAATTGCTGGGTACCAGCAGCGCTGGCATAGTGCACTTCTCCCCATAAGTTGGTATTTGCAGCATTGATTTCTGGCTGCTGGCCATACAAAACCAACCTTCCCTGATCTTCAAGCGTGACTTCTTGGGCGGGAAGGGTAGCGGATCGCTGGGTAATTGCCTCATTGCAGTAACTCACCAAGGTGGCATTGGCCTCGATGGTCAGGCTGCCATAGGCTCCTGGCACGGCGGGATCGTTATTGAAAGAAAACGTGGAGCACGCTCCACCTGATGCTTCTTGGACGACTGTTCCCGAGGCAATCACGATCCTACTGGCCTTGATAGCTTCCTGAACCCTAAGCGTAGCTCCTGGATCGGGCGCAAAAACCACGGTATATCGGCTCCTTATGGAAAAAGCGCTCCACGCTCCTTCTTGTACAGCAATTCTCGATGCACCGCGAAACACCAACTTGCTCGCCTCACTGCTTCCGATCCAATCGATATTGTTCCAAGTTCCCGATGGTGAGCCTGGCGCGGCGCCAGAAAAAGCGTTCAAACTACCAAACAGGGATAGTTCAAACCCATTAATATTCAGCTTTTTGCCTGTTCCGGCTTCAGCATTCAAGTAGAGGGATTTGACATTTTCATTTTGGCTAAGCGTGACCTCGTGATCAAAATCCACGTAAACATCATTCGACTCATTGGGCGGCTGACTGGCAGCGCTCCAATTGCTTCCATCATAAACCTCCCAAATGGTCATTTGGTCAAAATCGCCGCTTTTAATCGTCCGATAAGCACCGACTTCCTGACCATGAGAAGGCGTGGAGAATATACCAGATACAATAAAAATTACGAATAATATCTTGTAAATTCGTTTTGGATTAATGCCAGCTTGATTGGCCTGAGATGTATGATCATCAAGTTGAAAAAAATTGAACAACATCATCCTTAAATATAAGCCTGACAATGAAGAAATCCGTCTTACTTTTTACCATTATCCTATTGGCTTTTAGCCAATTATATGCGAAAAATTATAGGGTAAGCCTCTTAACCTGTGAACCAGGCGGAGAACTTTACAGTGTTTTTGGTCATAGTGCCGTGCGGGTGACCGATAGGGAAACGGGAAGGGACCTGGTATATAACTACGGTACTTTTGACTTCAACCCCAGTTTTTACATGAAATTTGCCAGGGGGAAATTGGACTACTGGCTTTCTGTAAGTCCTTATGAAAGGTTTATAGGCCACTACAACTATCTGGGGCAGGCCGTGCATGAGCAAGTACTCAACCTCAATGAACAGCAGGCCACCAAAATGGTGGCGTTTCTTCAGGTAAATTACCAGCCAGACAACCGTTATTACCGATATGATTTTTTCTATGACAATTGTGCTACGAGGATTCGCGATATGCTGGAGACTGTGCTGGGCAAACAATTGGAGTGGAATGATCCTGTAGGAGAAGAGGAAAAAACATTCCGGGACCTAATAGATGAATACGTATATCCGCTTCCTTGGGGTGATTTAGGCATTGACCTGGCCTTGGGCAGCGTGATCGACGTAAAGGCCAGTGAGCGCGAAAAGCAGTATTTGCCTGACTATATGGAAGCGGCATTTGGCAGAGCGGAAATTGTGGGAGATGGCCCCACGCGACCACTCGTAAAAAGTCAGCGGACACTTTTGGATTTACCTCCGGTGGACGTTGCTCCCAGCTTTTTCAATCCCTATTTTCTATTTTGGGGGATTACCATTCTATTTATGGCGCTCACTTTCATCGGATTTAAAAAGAAAAGACTCTTCATAGGTTTTGACCGGACCTTCTTCGGGATATTGTCCGTGCTGGGGATTGTAGTGGTATTGCTCTGGTTTTTTACGGAGCATACAGCCACGAAGTACAATTGGAACCTGCTGTGGGCTTTTCCTGCCCATGGCTTGTTGGTATATGGACTGGGAATGAAACATCCTGCACCATGGGTAAAAAAGTATTTGTTGTTTGCACTGATCATGGCTGATGCAGCGGTGGTGTGCTGGATTTTGGGTTGGCAATCGTTCCATCCAAGTGTCCTGCCACTGATTTTGGTGGTGATCCTGCGGAGCAATTTCCTGTATTACAATTTGGAAAAGTTCAAAGCCCAAAAGCGGAAAGTCAGTGGCTAAAAAACTTTTTACCCGTCCCAAAACGTTAGTGTAAGGATACTGAAGAAATACTATGGATTTTAAGATCATCTCAGATTATAGCCCCACCGGCGACCAGCCAAATGCGATCAAAAACCTTTCCGAAGGGATTTCCAGCGGAGAGCCCTCACAGGTACTTTTGGGAGTGACAGGTTCGGGAAAGACCTTCACCGTGGCCAATGTCATCCAAGAGGTACAGCGTCCGACCTTGGTACTTTGCCATAACAAAACTTTGGCCGCACAGCTCTACGGGGAGTTTAAGCAGTTTTTTCCGGACAATGCCGTGGAGTATTTCATTTCCTATTACGATTACTATCAGCCAGAAGCCTTCATCCCCACCAGCGGCGTATATATCGAAAAGGACCTGTCCATCAATGAGGAAATCGAAAAGCTTCGTTTGAGTGCGACATCCGCTTTGCTGAGTGGACGGCGAGATGTGATCGTGGTGGCATCTGTTTCGTGTATTTATGGTATCGGTAATCCAGAGGAGTTTGGCAAGAATGTGGTGAACCTGGAAGAGGGACAGCGTATTCCTAGAAACCAATTGCTATTTCAGTTGGTGGACATCCTTTACAGTCGTGCCAATGCGGAATTTAAGCATGGTACTTTTCGGGTGAAGGGAGATACAGTGGACATCTTTGTGGCCTATGCAGACTTTGCCTATCGGATTTACTTTTGGGGGGACGAAATCGAAGGTATTCAGCGGATTGATCCCAGCACCGGCAAGCGTATCAGCAGTGAAAAGCAAATTACGATTTTCCCTGCCAACCTCTTTGTGACGGGCAGGGAAACGATCGATGTGGCCATCAAGGAGATTCAAGATGACCTGATGAGCCAAATATCTTTTTTCGAAAAGGACATGCGGCTGGAGGAAGCCAGTAGGCTCAGGGAGCGAACGGAATTTGACCTGGAGATGATCAGGGAATTGGGCTATTGCTCGGGAGTGGAAAACTACTCCCGGTATTTTGACCGGCGATCAGCAGGAGCTCGGCCTTTCTGCCTGTTGGATTACTTTCCGGATGATTATATGTTGGTGATCGATGAGAGTCACGTGACCGTTCCGCAAATACGCGCCATGTGGGGAGGTGACCGTTCCAGAAAAGTAAACCTTGTGGAATATGGTTTTCGACTGCCCTCGGCCTTGGATAACCGTCCACTTAAGTTTGACGAATTTGAGTCCCTGACCAATCAGGTCATCTATGTAAGTGCTACACCTGCCGATTATGAATTGAACCAGACCGATGGGGTAGTGGTAGAGCAGATCATCCGCCCTACCGGTCTGCTGGATCCGCTGATAGAAGTACGGCCCAGTGGAGATCAGATCGATGACCTATTGGAAGAAATTGACCAGACGATCAAAAAAGGTGATCGTATCTTGGTGACCACGCTGACCAAACGAATGGCCGAAGAGCTTAACAAATTCTTGGAAAGAGCAGGGATCAAGTCCCGCTATATTCACTCAGAGGTAAAATCCCTGGATCGTGTAGAGATTTTGCGGGAGCTACGTCTTGGAATTTTTGATGTGTTGGTGGGCGTTAACTTATTACGGGAAGGCCTGGATTTGCCTGAGGTCTCCTTGGTCGCCATTTTGGATGCAGACAAGGAAGGCTTCCTGCGAAATGAACGGAGTTTGGTGCAGACTATCGGCCGTGCAGCGCGGAATGAAAATGGCCGGGTGATCATGTATGCTGATCGAGTGACGGCATCCATGCAGCGCGCCATCGACGAGACCAAAAGGAGGAGAGGTATCCAAATGGCTTATAACGAGGAGCATGGCATTACACCCACTACCATCCTTAAATCCAAGGACAAAATCATGGGGCAAACCAAGGTGGCAGACAGTAAGAAAAACGCTAAATTCTACGATGATCATTTTACGGAAGAAAATGCCTACGCAGCAGACCCGGTGGTACAATATTTGAGCAAGGACAAGCTCGAAAAGTTGATCCCCCAAACTCAGAAGCAAATGGAAAAAGCCGCCAAAGAACTCAACTTTATGGAGGCAGCACGCTTACGCGATGAATGGCAGGGACTCAAAAAACGATTGGAAGAGCTCAAACGCATGGATGGATGAAAAAAATGATAATGCTACTTACATTCCCCTTATTTTTGTTTGGGGCAAAGATAGTTATGGCACAGCAGGCGGAAGGCAGCTATTTGGTTTCAGGGGGCTTGGATTTGGCACGTACAGATGCTCCTGGAGTAATCAAGCGCTACCAAATTGGACTGGAAGCCAACTATTTTCACTGGTATAATATTTCCTTTTCCGGAGGTTATGAGTTTAACTATGACCGGCCAAACCAAGTAACCCTCGGCGGGCGGTATTATCCACTGGAGCCTGCATTTCTACGGGTAAGGGGCCTGATTGGCAAGGACAGTGATGTTGCCCTTGGAGCAGGCTATACCGTTAACCTTTCGTACCGAGTACGACTGGAGGGAATGGTGGATTATTATGCCGTAACCAATGTGGCAGGCTTAAGGGCTGCCATTGGGATATTGATCAACTAAAACAATTAGACATGACACTTCAGGAGGTCACCAGGCTGGCACGGCAAGGTGAAGGCCTACATATTGAGTTTAAAAAGAAAGTTACTCACCCTGAGAAGATCGTTCGTGAAGTGATTGCCCTTGCCAATACCGAAGGCGGCCACCTGCTAGTAGGAGTAGATGACAACGGGACAGTGAGCGGGCAACGCTATGTAGAAGAAGATGTTTATGTACTGAACAAAGCCATCAAAGAAATGATCCGCCCATTGGTGGATTTTAAGCATTTTGTCATTCCCATATCAGAAAAAAAGGGCGTTGCGGTGTACCATTTCTATAGAAGTCCCAAAAGACCCCACTACCTCTACGAAGAAGGACGTAAAAGATCATTTGTAAGGGTGGAAGACAGGACAGTCCAAGCGAGCAAGGAAGTATGGGAAATACTAAGACGAGGCAAAAAAGAGAAGGACATCATCTTCAATTATGGTGAAAAGGAAACCAAATTGATGCAAGCCCTTGGAGAGCGAGAAGCGATCACCCTAAAGGAATACTCAAAAGTGGCGCAATTGCCACGTTTTATCGCCTCTAAGACCCTCGTGAGATTGGTGCTTGCCAACGTACTACAGGTGATCCCCCAAGAGCAAGAAGACCTTTTTAAGCTGAAGGTAAATTAAAGGGCACAAGAAAGCCAGCGGATCACAGCTATCCATTGATTTCAGGTACTGTACCAGTGACCATCTTCGGAATCCGTGAGGGCATTAACTAACCACCAGATCTCGACCTTTAAAAAAATCTAAACCGTCTTTGCGAGCCCAGCTAACGCGGAATGAAGCAATCTTTCCTTTGTAAGCGATATTACACGTCATGCTTCCTTACTTGGCTTCAGACAAGCTCGCAAGGACGGCTTGATAATCGAACTTAAGTTATAAGCTAAATCAATCTTTTACCATTGAAACAACTCGTCGTTGAGTCGCTGTAGGGCTTCATTTTTGAATTTAGTATCTACGAGAATGGAGACGTTGTTGCGGCTACCGCCATAAGAAACCATCCTTACAGGGAAGTCTTGTAAAGCTACGACTACCTCCTTGATCATGCCTGTATTTTCGGCGATCATATTACCGGCTACGCAGACAATGGTCTGACTATAGTCGATTTCCGTATTGCCAAATTTCTCCAGTTCCATGATGATTTCTTTGAGGTGGGTGTCATCATCAATGGTCACCGAAACCGCCACCTCGGAGGTGGTAATCATATCAATTGGCGTCTTATACTTCTCAAAGATTTCAAACACCTTCCTTAAGAAACCATAGGCCAAAAGCATCCTGCTGGACTTTATTTTCACGGCGATGATTCCGTCTTTGGCAGCGATGGCCTTCACCCCTTTGCCTGTTTCCTCAGCGGTAATGGTGGTACCGGGAGCTTCGGGCTGCATGGTATTCAGTAATTTTACCGGGATATTATAGGTCTGTGCTGGCCAGATGGAAGCAGGATGGAGGATTTTGGCTCCGAAATATGCAAGCTCTGCAGCCTCGTCAAATGAAAGCTGTGCGATCGGTCGGGTTTTGTCCACCACCCTTGGGTCATTATTGTGCATCCCATCGATATCCGTCCAGATCTCCACGACGCTAGCCTTGATAGCAGCACCGATGAGTGATGCGGTATAATCACTACCACCACGCTTAAGATTATCCACTTCATTACGGTGGTTTTTGCAAATATACCCTTGGGTGACAAAAAGGGTATCCTTGTCGTAATTTTTGAGGATGGCCTTCAGGCGGTCGCTGATTTTGGCTACTTCAGGCTCAGAATTTTCGTCAATGCTCATGTACTCCAAGGCAGGCAAGAAGATCGCCGGGATATCCTTTTCCTCTAGCAGCGTATAGAAAAGCTTGGTGGACAGCAATTCCCCTTGGGCAAGGATGTCGCGGTTTATCGCCTCATTAAAAGAGATTTTGAGGATGATATTCAAAAACTCAAAGTGCTCTTTGATGATTTTTTCCGCCTTTTTCCTGCCTGCTTCTGATTCGAGCAGTTCCTTATAGAATTCTTGGTAATGGTCATGTAGCGTATCGATGCGCTCCTTTGCCAGCTCCTTTTTGCCTTCGGCCAACGCATCACCGATGCCTACCAGCGAATTGGTCGTACCAGAAAGCGCAGAAAGCACGATGATTTTGCGTTCGCTATCTCTTGTGATCAGGTCTTTTACCTGGTGCATTCTTTCGGGTTTACCTACAGAGGTACCCCCAAATTTCATGATCTTCATGGGATAAGTGGGATGTATGTTAATGGTTTGTTTTGTTTCGGGTTAGAATCCCAGCATTTTGATGGCCGTGATGGCTGCTTCATCGCCTTTGTTGCCATGTTTACCACCTGCTCGGTCAAGTGCCTGCTGTTGGTCATTTGGGGTCAGCACTCCAAAGATGACCGGTTTATTGTATTTGAGGCCCACATTGGTAATGCCATGGGCCACGGCATCGCAGATGAAGTCAAAGTGCTTTGTTTCACCTTGAATGACACATCCAAGACAGATGACCGCATCGATTTCCTTTACCTCTGCCACCCACTGGGCGCCTAGGGAAAGCTCGAATGAGCCAGGGACATTCTTTCGGTAGATATTTTCTTTTTTAGCACCATGGATCCGCAAGGTTTCCACGGCTCCCTCATAGAGGGATTCCGTGATCTCTTCGTTCCACTCTGAAACCACGATTCCAAACTTTTTATTGCTAATATCGGCAATGTTTGTGTCAGAGTGTTGGCTAAGGTTTTTGAGTGATGTTGCCATTTTTTTATCTGTTATATGGTATGTTCTATAGATGGGTATAAATACAAAAAGAGTAAGACCTCTTGGCCTTACTCTTCAAATGCTGAATATTACTAAAGCATTACTTAGAAGCAAGGCCCTCCAAGCGTGCTTTGTGCTTTCGTGCTAATGTAAATTCGTATGACTCTGGATAGTTCTTTTCGATTTTACCATAGGTGCTAATCGCCTTGTCCACCTGGCCGGCTGCTTCATAGGCAACGGCAAGTTTGTTCAGGTACATCGGCGTAAAGAACTTGTTCTCCTTATACGTAGCGGCCTTTTCATAAGCACTGATCGCCTCACCGGTTTGGCCAAGCTCCATATGGGCATCTCCCAACAGGCTATAGGCTTTTGCCTGCACAAAGAAGTCATCTGCTGAGAAATCTTCCAAGTGATCTACAGCTTTTTGGAATTCTCCTTGGGTAAGGTAAATCGATCCTGTGTAAAAATGGGCAAGATTAGCAGAATTGGTCCCACTGTACTCGTCCAAGATTTGGAGGAAACCGTCATTGACACCGTCTCCATTCAGTGCTAGGCCCAAACTGTCCTGCTCGTAATAATACACCGCCTGAAACATATCAGCCTGAGCTTGCTTATCTTGATTGGCCTTGTCAAACTGGAAGTAAAGAATTCCTGCAATCACCAGGATCCCTACAATGATAATTCCACCAACAACGCGTGAGTTTTTCTTTAAGAAAGCTTCACCTCTTCCCAACGAATCGGCAATTGCCTCTGGGTTTTCGAGCAGATCATGCTCTTCCTGATGCTGCTCTTTTTTTATTTCTTTCTTAGCCATTCTTTTAAAATTTCAGTCGCAAATATAGATTATGTTTCATATAATCCCAAAACCTACTGTTTTTTATGAGGCTACATTTTCATAAGGCCGCATTTTTTTCAGGGGAAGACTGGTTTTTATAAGTTTTTTGGTTTTGAGAAGGGGATTCGTAATTCCAATGAAGCCGAAGCCATCAGAAATATTGCCTAATCCAACATCAAGGAAGCTATCATAAAAAAACGCCAATTGGTTTTAACAATTGGCGCTTACAACAAATCATATCTCCGAGGATATCTTATTCCATTACAAAAGGATAATCCTCTTGCATATATACATCTTCAAATGCCTTTTGACCGTCAGGCCATGGAGATTCCTCCGCAAACTTCACCGCATCGGCTACTTGTTTTTTCACTTTGGCATCGATTTCTTTAATATCGTCTTCGCTGAGGATCTTGTTGTCCAGAATGGTTTTCTTCACCTGCTCAATAGGATCTTTGGCTTTGTACTCTTCTACCTCTTCACGGGTCCTGTATTTCTGGGGATCGGACATGGAGTGGCCTTTGTACCGGTAAGTTCTTACTTCCAATAGTGTAGGACCATCACCTTTTCTCGCCCTTTCGGCGGCTTCCGCAACTGCCTCATGTACTTCCTCTACATTCATGCCGTCCACTGCAAAAGAAGGCATGTCGTAAGATTCTCCGAGGGTGGACAGGTCGTCCACATTGGAAGATCGCTTTACGGATGTACCCATAGCATAACCGTTGTTTTCTATCACGAAAATTACCGGTACTTTATAAAGCATGGCCAGATTAAAGGATTCGTGTACGGCACCTTGTCGTACGGCACCATCACCCATATGGCAAATACAAAGGTTTTTGGTGCCCTTGTATTTTTCCGCAAAACCAATCCCAAGCCCCATAGGTACCTGCGCACCTACGATGCCATGGCCTCCCATAAAGTTGCGTTCCTTGTCAAAGATGTGCATGGATCCGCCTTTTCCTTTGGTGGTTCCGGTAGCTTTGCCGAATAATTCGGCCATCACCGCTCCCGGGTCAGTTCCCAAACCTAGTGGATGGGCGTGATCCCTGTAAGCAGTGATCCACTTGTCGTCTTTTTCAAGGGCAGTGATCGCACCTGCAGCACAAGCTTCCTGACCTATATACAAGTGACAAAAACCTCTTATTTTTTGTTGGCCGTACAGTTGGCCAGCTTTTTCTTCAAACCTCCTCATGAGCAACATGCTCTCATACCAAAAGGTATAGGTCTCTTTGGAGTATTTTACTTTGGATTTAGTGGTTGTCGAACTCTTTTTCGCCATATCGATAGTTATAAAACATGCATTTTTAGGGGCTCAAATATAAATAAGTATTCATTGATTAGCAAAGCCTTTTGCGAATCTGGAAAGGGATTCCCTAAATATCTGCTTGATTGCGGATGACTTGCAGGGAAAATATTGGCGCTATCTTGCTTAAGGCAAGCAGCCAATGTCGAAGACCAAATTTACCAGCTACCTCTCCGCAAATGACTGATCCCCCTATTTTAGTCCCCTACTTTCTGCATGAAATCGGGAAAACCACTTGGTGTCCACTTCACGACCCTTGCTCGGGTAGCTCGGTTTGGGTCTGAAAGCTCAGGACCTTGGATCTCCCGGTAATCACGGGTATGATAGATCATGATGGGTGTTTTGCCATCTTCTGCTACCGTAAAAGAATTATGGCCGGGACCAAAACGTTTTACATCAGCATTGCTATAAAAGACTGGGCCCGGTGATTTGTTCCAATTTGCCTTTTCGAGGAGATCTGCAGCTTCATCGATCCATAATAAACCGACGCAATAATTGTCATTTGTGGCACTGGCCGAGTAGGTGACGAAGATTTTACCGTCATGTTTGATCACTGCGGGGCCTTCATTGACATTGTATTTTATCCTTTCCCAGCTGAATTCCGGCTCAGTCAAAACCACTTCTGGACCTGTCAGAGTGGTGGCGTCTTTCATTTCGGACATGACTAGCGCGGTGCCATGTTCGCCTCCACGGACGTTCTGCGCCCAAATCATGTACCGCTTGCCTTTGTGCTCAAATGTGGTGGCGTCCAAGGAAAAGGACTCGATATCCGTTTTGATCTGGCCCTCCTCTTTCCAATCGCCTTCCATGGGATCTTTTGCATCATTGGACAGGGCCCACATGCGGATGTTCCAGATGTTTTCTGCTTCACCGGCAGCAAAATAAATGTACCACTTACCGTCCACCTTGTGAAGCTCAGGAGCCCAGATATGGTGTCCCATCACCCCTTTTTCGTGCTTGGTCCATAGCGTTTTCTCTTCAGCGGTCTTTAGGCCATCGATGGTACTGGCTTTTCTGAGGACGATACGGTCGTAATCCGGAACTGTGGCGATGAGATAATAGGTGCCATCATCTGCCTTATACACCCATGGATCAGCACGCTGCTCAGCAATGGGGTTGTCAAATTGAAGTTCTTGTCCGATGAGATTTTCGGTACAGGCAATGGCCAAAACCATTGCTAGGGCTATTTTAACGAGGTTCATTTTAATGTATTTGGTTGATCAATTTGGGTAAAGATATCAATATTGATCCATTTCAAAAACATAAAGTGTCAAAATTACACGAAAAATAATCGTGTTTTATTCCCCAGTACCCACTGATCGGTGTGGCTTTCATCTTTAACCAAGAAGACTGGAAGTCGCGAAGTTGGACATTAGTGTCTTTGTGGCCAAAACTTCACGAATTTTACCAAGCCCTGAAAGCTGGTGGCTCTATGCCATTGAGCCTAAGGTAAACGATGAGGTTTCCTCTGTGGTGGATACCATGGGTATCGATGAGGTTTTCTACTTGTCTGCGTGTGATTTTATTTCCACCGAAAACTTCCACTTCTTCAGCAAGCTCCGCATCCGTCAGGGAAGCAACTGTCTCGGCTACAAAATCAAATGATTTCTCAACAGCCTCTTTTAGTTCAGCTTTGCTCATGTCTTCTTTCTCCAAGTCCACACCTGCTTCACCTTCTCTAAGAAAGTTATTGGCCATCATAATATTGGCACCGGCAATGTGCATGACCATTTCACGAAAGCTCATGACATCATCCACTGGCTTGAAGTCGAGTTTGTCATCAGGCATGGCTTCTAGGATTTCTACTGTATATCCTTTCATGGTGTTCCATTTAGAGGAAAACTCCTCTTGGTTGGTTTGGGCATTTACATAAAAACCGCTCAGCATTAAGCCAAGTGATAATACAATGGGTTTGAAAATTTTGATCATAGTATGTAGGTTTTGGTTAGTTGTCATGAAAACATGCTGTCAGTGGGCACAGGGAAGACCAATTTCACTTTTAAGAATCTTTAGACCAGGTCATCACGAGTATGGGTCCACAGAGACACCTAATTTAATCATTTTAAACAAGAGAACAGACAATATGTACTATGTAAAATGAGAGATTGCGATCATTTTCCTAACTTTGGCAGCATGAGAAACAGCTTGATTTTCGGTATCGTCTTCTTAGCATTGACCGCCTGTGGAAAAGGAGACTATCTGCCAAGACCAAAAGGATACAACCGCATTGACCTTCCCGAACGAGCTTTTGTTTCGCTTCAGGATAATTACCCGTACCAATTTGAACGATCAATTCACAGTAAGGTAGAGGCGGACACCTTTAACCTGGCCGAAGAAAACTGGATCAATTTGGCTTATCAGTCGTTGGGAGCAAAGGTCCACCTGACATACAAAGCGATCAACGGAAATGAAGCCAGGCTCAGGGATATTCTGGATGATGCATTTAAGCTGACTGCAAAACACCAAATCAAAGCCTACAGCATCGATGAAGCCGTGACCCGAACGCCAAGGGGCTATGTCGGTGTGGTGGCCGAGCTCAGTGGGGAAGTACCTACACAGTTTCAGTTTTTTGTCACCGATTCCACCCAAAATTTTCTAAGAGGGGCATTGTACTTTAACACAGCAGTCAAAAACGACAGCTTGGCTCCCGTAATCGAATACATCAAAGAAGACATGGCCCACCTGATGAACACCTTGGAATTTAAAAATTAAGGTCTGGTTTTTGAGGCTTGACATTCTTTATCACAAAAGTTTGACGATTTAATTCATGAAAAGAACGATCCGGTTTTACGGTATCATCTTCTTGGTACTGATGATGGCATCCTGCACGGGTTCCAAAAAAGTCAGCCAAGCACCATCCCCTGCGCCATTGCCTGATGATAGGGCTCCCGAAGCGCCCACTGTCCCTGATGAACCAGCTGTAGATGCGTCACATCCAGAGGCATTGCCGATGTTTACAGCACCCGAGCGGGAAATGAGGGGCGTATGGATCGCCTCAGTAGCCAATATCGACTGGCCTACCGCTAGTACGGACAGTTTCGAACAGCAGCAACGTGATTTTATCAAGATATTGGATTTCTATAAACAGCGAAATTTCAATGCGGTTTTCGTTCAGATAAGGGCTGCCGGGGATGCCTTTTACCCCAGCAAATTGGCTCCATGGTCGCGGTATTTGACGGGGAAGGAAGGTAAAGCTCCAGCCACCGTCATGGATCCATTGAAGTGGATGGTACAGGCCGCACATGAGCGAGGCATGGAATTTCACGCTTGGCTGAATCCCTACAGGGCTTCATTTAACCTGAATGTCGATGAGCTTAGCCCAGCCCATGACTATTATCAACATCCTGAGTGGATGGTAAAATACGGCAGCAAACTTTATTATAACCCCGGCCTTCCGGCGGTAAGGACACATTTGACAGAGATCGTCAAGGAAGTGACCAGAAACTATGATGTGGACGGGATCCATTTTGATGACTATTTTTATCCTTACAAAATCAATGGGATCGAATTTGATGATAAAAAGGCCTTTAAAAAGTACAACAACGACCTTTCCCTGGCTGATTGGCGGCGCAGCAATGTGGATCAGCTTATCCAGGCTGTCAGCAGTGTCATCAAAGACGAAAAACCTTGGGTACAATTTGGCGTGAGCCCTTTTGGCGTATGGCGAAATGCCTCGGTAGATCCCCGCGGTTCAGCGACCAAGGCCGGCCATACCAACTATGATGATCTCTATGCAGATCCAATGGTATGGATGAAAAATGGCTGGGTAGATTATATTGCACCACAAATCTACTGGAGCTTGGATTTCCCTGCGGCCTCTTACAAAACGCTGATCAAATGGTGGTCAGATAATGCCCATGGCACAAAAATATATGTGGGCAATGCCTCCTACAAAATCCGCAGCGATGCCGATAACAGCTGGGACAGCAGTTTTGAAATCCCCAACCAAGTAGCGCTGGCCCGAAACACCCCAGGCATCAAGGGAAATGTGTTTTTCAGGGCCAAGTCCATGATGGGCAATAACCGGGATGTGGCCAATTTATTACTCCAAAACAATTATACCACCCCTGTACTAACCCCCGCGCTCCAAGTGAGTTCCGGCATCATGCAAAACCTGCTGCCGGCAGTGGAGAGTTTCCACCTGGCAGACAGAGGACTGCAATTAAAAATCACCAATGCCTACTTGTCTGAGGCGGTGGTTCTTTTTGGCTTATCGCCAAATGGTAAATGGGAACTTATAGAAAGTCAGCGCACAAGCGCTTCATTTGATGGGGAAACTTTTGCCTTCGATAGCTTTATGATCCAAAACTATCCCTATCTCGCTGTCGGATTGATGGGTAATTACGGTGAAATGTCCCAAATGAAAGTCTGGAAGCCGTAGTTAAAAAACTCAGCCTGAACCTTTGGCACTTCTAAAGGCTCCCCTCAGCAAACGTTGGATCATAAACCCGCTTTATCAATGTCGTTTAGTTAAAGGGATTTTCCAATACGGATCGTCCATTGAGAAAATTATGGTTTTAGTCCATGGTCTTTTTAAACCGGTATAAAATGGATCCGCCTTGCAGGTATTGGGCGTTAAGAAATTAAAAAGCGGGTAGGCAAGAAGGCAGGCTTGTTTGACGAAATACTAGCCAAAAAGATGTTGACAGCTAGAAAAGGAGGAGTTTGCCTGCATGAGGGAAGGTTTTAATTTGGCTCTATATGGATTATAGTGGGTAAAGATATTATTCCGGTTAAATTAATGTTGATTCATGTTCCTTTTCAGTGGGCAATTTTCTATTCTGCCTTGAGGTATTTGACGTTAAGAAATCAAAGAAGTGGGCTGGAAAAAGCGCAGGCTTGTTTGACGTGAATCAGTACAAAAAATTGGTATGCTGCACAAATAGAGGAGTTTGCCTGCGTGAGTGCTGGCTTTGATTTTAGTCATATAGCTCACCGCAGCGGGTTTTTTTGGTTACGTTTTTCACCTGAAGGAAAAAAGTAACAAGGCAACAAGATGAAAGGCAAGCTAGAATTTGACATGCAAAGTAATAGTTACCCATAGTAAATCATATAGAACCTTTAATTTTAGGCCGATAGATGCACACCTGTGCGCCGTGGCGTAGCGGCAGGGTTTTTTGGTTACTTTTTTGACCTGAAGCAAAAAAGTAACAAAGGTAAAGAGATCAAAACCATCTTGGAATTTAACAAGAAAAGTAATTAAACCAATATTTCCAGATACACACTCAGGGCGAACGCATTTAAAAAAGTATCCCAGTTTGAATATATCTGCTGTTCCTAATGTACAAATTGCGGTAAAGTGCCAGCGGCACGGATGATAGCTGCCCTACACGAAATTAACACTAAATGGTTTTGCCCTGGATACACACTAACTAAACGACATGGCCCGCTATGCATTAGGAATCGTAATAAGAGCTGAAACTACAAGAAAATCAGGCTGTTTGGAGATTGAATCATCCGCCGCGGCGGATGGTGAAATCGAAAACAGCAGTAAAGCAACTGATTTTGTCCGCCGCAGCGGATCAGGTCGCAATAGATAGGCTAGTGCATAATGCGAGATAAAAAAAGAGGCTGTCTCATATCCTGAAAGACAGCCTCTTTTTCTTTGTGCTCCATCAACTGTTCTTTTTAAAACAGCTTGATTTTGTTCCAGCTTTTAAAGAGGATAAAGAAGCCAATGGCACTGATGACTGATGCGATGCTTGCAGAAAGTACATTGTCATAAAGCCAAAAGCCAATGGCAAACAAGGCAGAATAAATCGCTACAGAACCGGTCACCATCAGCCCGATTTCAAAAGGCAATTGGCCCTGCTCAGCCTCTACCTCAGGGTGCTTGTTCAGTACTTTTCGCCATCCGTAGGCTGCAGGCTTAACTTTTTTGTAAAAAGAAAGGAGTACCTCCTCTTTCTCGGGTTTGGTCACCAAGGTCACCGTCAGCCAAGTAGCGGTGGTAATACTCACCCCGTAAAGCAGCTTGAGGTATTCCATGCCTTCAGGGATATTGATAATATTGAATTTAGGGTTAATGGTCTCAAAGAAAATGGCCACGATAAAGGAAATGATCATGGCAGAGATTTCCGTGTAAGAGTTGATTCTCCACCAAAACCACCTGAGGATAAAGATGAGCCCTGTACCGGCACCGATCTGCAGCAGGATATTAAAGGCCTCAAGTGCATTCGAAAGCGCCAATGCCAAAAGCGCAGCAAGTCCCATTAACACGACAGTGGATATCCTTCCCACATTTACCAACTCCTTATCTGAGGCATCAGGCTTCACAAAGCGCAAATAGAAGTCATTGACGACATAGGAGGAACCCCAGTTGAGATGGGTGGAAAGCGTGGACATCACGGCTGCGATCAAAGAGGCCAATACAATCCCTATCAGGCCCGTAGGCAAGTAGGTCAACATGGCCGAGTAAGCCAAGTCATTGCCCAGTTTGTCAGCAGGCATATGCGGGAAGGCTTTTTGCAAATCACTGATTTCTGGGAAGATGATCAATGAGGAAAGTGCAATGATAATCCACGGCCAGGGACGTAGCGCATAATGGGCTACATTAAAGAAAAGCGTTGCCCCAATGGCGTTTTTTTCATTCTTCGCAGAGAGCATTCGCTGTGCAATGTATCCTCCACCTCCTGGCTCAGCTCCTGGATACCAAGTAGCCCACCACTGGATGGCAATGGGTACCAAAAGCATGGGGATTACTTCGTTCATATTGCTGAAGTCAGGGAAGAATGATAGCTTATCGGAGACATTTGGGTGGGTCAATAGGTTTTCGAGGGAACCAATCTGTGGTAAATCAAGAATATAAATTGCCGCACCAATAGCACCGGCCATGGCGATAAAGAACTGGAAGAAGTCCGTCAGCAAAACCCCTTTTAGTCCACCCAGCGAGCTGTAAATCACCGTCACGATCGAAGCAATCAGCAAGGTCTGCACCGGAGTCAATCCAAGCATGACACCACCAATCTTAATGGCTGCCAGTGAAACGGTGGCCATGATCATGATGTTAAAAAAGACGCCCAAATAAATGGCCCTAAAACCACGAAGGAAAGCAGCAGGCTTGCCGCCATAACGGAGTTCATAAAACTCCAAGTCCGTGGTGATCTCAGATCTTCGCCAGAGCTTAGCGTACACAAATACGGTGAGCATACCCGTCAGGAGGAAGCACCACCATCCCCAGTTACCGGACACACCATTGACCCGGACGATGTCTGTCACCAGGTTGGGAGTGTCAGCAGAGAAGGTAGTGGCGACCATGGATACGCCCAAGAGCCACCAAGGCATGTTTCTTCCTGATAAGAAGAAGTCTTTAGAACTTTTACCGGCAGTTTTGGAGGTAAATATGCCTATCAGCAACGAAATGATGAAAAAGGCAGCTATTATACCCCAGTCGATAGGAGAAATGTTCATAATCTAGTAATGTCTTTTGATAATGTTGACTGTAATCGCAAATCAGTTTTTGGTGACCATTTCCTTTGCACAAATCAGTTTTATAAAATTTTATAAATAACAAAACCCACTTAACAAAGAAATTTTACTAATGTATTCATTTATTCACGAAATACAAAAAAAGTATTTCAATGCTCGTTGTATTCTTTTACCCAAAGAAAAGAAATATTCATGAAAAGATATATTACAACATATATTTTTTATTTTTACGTTCGTTTTAAGTTATTGAATATTTCATATTCTTTTGATTTAGGACTTAAGAAACTAATTTAAATAAATCAGGTTACACATAGCTGACCTGCCCCTAGGGATAATTATGGTTTTCCACAGCACTACAGACAACGTTATGACGATTATCGGTCAGCTTTTGGAAAGTTACGGCCATGGCACCTTGGATGCCAAAGTAAGCCGATATGGTTCTGGCCATATTCATAAAACTTTTTTGGTGGATAGCCCAAAAGCACAATTCATTCTACAGAGTTTTAATCAAAAAGTCTTTCCTTATCCTGACCGAATAGCCGGTAACCTACAATTGGTCAAGGATCACCTGCGGGAAGATGAATTGGACTTCGAGCTTCCGCTGCCCATGAAAACCACCAAAGGGTCGCTTTTTTCAGAGCATGGGGAGCACTTCTATAGGTTGTTTCCGTTTGTGTCTGGTAAGTGCATCGATAAGGTAACAAATCCCGAACAGGCGTATTTGGCTGCCCGTGCATTTGGCGGTTTTATCAAGGGGTGTTCTTCCATCAAATTAGATGGTATGCAAGAAGTAATTGAAGGATTTCACGATTTGGCCTTGCGTTACCGCCAGTTCGAAAATGCCTTGAAGAACACGCAACTAAACTTGGAAGGTGAGGTAAAAGAGTGGGTGGACTTCTATAAAAAGCAAGTCTTATTGGTTCGGAAATTTAAGCGCTTTGCCGAAACCCTTCCCCTCCGTGTCACCCACAACGACACCAAGATCAATAATGTCATTTATGCCCAAGACTTCAGTAAAATCAATGCGGTCATCGATCTGGATACGGTGATGACCGGATATGTATTCTATGACTTTGGGGATTTGGTGCGTACAGTGGCCTGTACAGAAGAGGAAGCATCTACCGATTGGCTCAATATAGATGTGGACCTGGGCAAGTACGCAGCCTTGCTCAAAGGTTTTGGAGAAGCATTAAACGGCGAACTGACCGACCAAGAAAAGGAGTCACTTCCATTTGGTGGGGAAATGATGGCCTGTATCATGGGCCTCCGCTTTCTCACAGACTACCTCAACGGCAATATTTACTACCCCATCAGTTACCCTGACCAAAACCTCCACCGGGCCAAAAACCAAGGCCTCTTGCTACGGGCTTTGCAAAGTAAGCGGGAGGAGATAGCAACATTGGCAGAGAAGGAGTTGGGCTGATATAAGTGATCAGTGTTTCGTTTTCAATAGGCTTCGTCCTGATAATGGGTTGGTTTGGGAAGCGATCATTGCACCGTTATAAAGGACCCTGTCAGAGCGTCTGGCAAATCTATCCAGTGCCAGATATGACCAAAAACTAAAGCAAAACAACTGATCTTGGAGTAGTTTCAGCCCTCAATAGATAGGCTAATGCATTTTCTGGGCAATGTCGTTTAGTTAAGAACATTTTCCAATACGGATCGTCCATTGAGAGAATTATGGTTTTAATCCATGGCCTTTTTAAACATGTATAAAATGGATCCGCCTTGCAGGTATTGGGCGTTAAGAAATTAAAAAGCGGGCAGGCAAGAAGGCAGGCTTGTCTGACGAAATACTAGCCAAAAAGAATGTTGGCAGCTAGAAAAGGTTTACCTGGCTTTAGACAGGAAGAGTTTGCTTGCAAGAGGGCAGGTTTTAATTTTAGGCCAATAGATGCACACCTGTGCGCCGTGGCGTAGCGGCGAGGTTTTTTGGTTACTTTTTTGACCTGAAGCAAAAAAGTAACAAAGGTAAAGAGATGAAAACCATCTTGGAATTTAGCAAGGAAAATAATAGAACCAATATTTCAGGTACACACTAACTAAGCGGCATCGATAAACCGAGTTAAACCAAAAAAAGGCTACTCCATATCCGGAGTAGCCTTTTTTTTTATTTAATAGGTTTTTACGACTTTATTTAGCCCACCATAGCTTGGTTCCTTGCATGTCAGCACCTTGCATATCTATTGCGTCTTGGTAATTTTCCGGATTGGAAGCCTGAAGGCTACTTCCATAGCGGAGACGCTGAGGATAGGCACCAGCTGTAATGGTACCTGGTCCGTAAAGGTCATAGTCACTCACTCCGGCAGCCAAGGAAGCCGGATATCCCGTATCCCTTACAATTGCCCAAGCTTCATAACCATCTGTATAATGAGCAATCCATCGTTGTATAGCGACTTTTTCGAGATTTTCATCCACAGTACCGTCCAGCTGCGCGATCGGTTCGGCTGCAAGAAAAGCATCAATAGCAGCATCATCTACTGCCCAAACCCTCATCGCTTCTCTGATGCCCATTTGGTACATTTCCTGTGCATCACCGGAGCCGATACCTTTAAGTACTGCTTCGGCCTGTAGGAAATAAGCTTCCGCAGAAAGTAATACCGTCTCGGGCGTGGAAGTACCGCCTTGGTTTTTCTGCTGGATCACCAGATCACTTGGTTTGCTGAAAAACCCAAACTGCAGCAAAGAAGACATTTCACCACTGAGCCTTACAGGTTGGCCGATGAAATTGGTGTTTTCGGGCATGGTGACCACGATGGCGTCACCTTGATCATCCCAGGTATATTCAGCCTCTGATTCATCAAAAAGCTCCCTGAGAAAATTGGTCCGTTTAGGGAACAGGTTATATCCTTCCGCATCCTCAGACTCCTCTGGACGTGTAAGGGTAAATTCCCCTCCTTCAGCAGGATTGGCATACTGTGCCAATCGCGGGTCATTATTGTCCCTGAGGTAATCGATCAATTCACGTCCCAGCACCCAATCAGAACCTACTCCGAAATTATGCCACACATCAGCATAGGTAGAGTAATCCCACTGGGAGATTTCCAGGTCCTTTTCGATCAAGGCACTTTCTCCTTCTGAAAGAAGAGGAGCTCCTAGGGCTTCATTGATAGCTGCTTGGCTGAAGTCATCGCCTTCTGCCCCTTGCGCCCTCATGGCCATTTTCAGTTTCAGGGTATTGGCAAATCTTTTCCATTTCTGAAGATCACCACCATAGATGACATCATTGTCACCAAGGTCTTCCAGGGCATCACCCGTGCTGGTATTGTCACCGATGGCCGCCATGGCTGCGTCAAGGTCTGCGATGATGCCTTTATAAATGTCCATTTGCGCATCAAATTTTGGCAAAGAAACATTTTCATCTGTAAAAACCTCACTGTAAGGGATCATCCCAAAAGTATCAGTATATAGCTGAAAATAGTGGCTCTTCAAGATCAGCACCACCGCATGGGTGAGCTCATTTTCAAAAGCACCACCTGGTGCCGTAAACTCCAGCAACTGCTTGACCGTACCCAATAGGCCATTATAATGATCCCAAGCAGCATCCGTATAAGCCACGTTATACGAGTAGCCCAGTTCATCACTCCACCAGTTACCATTCTGTCCTAAGGTAAAATGGCCGGCATACCGGTCTGTATGCAGCAAATTTGCCCTCCAATAATTGTATCTGGCCGGAATGTATGGCCTGATCATCAATTCGGTGAGGAAATACCGTGCGCTGGCATCATCCTTGCCGATCAGGTTGGGATTAGTATTCATCTCCTCGAAATTGGAGGTACAAGCTCCCAAAGTCAAGGATGTCATCAGTCCCACTAATGTTGTTTTATGTAAAATATTCATAATTGGCTCGTTAAGGGAAATTAAAATTTCACGTTCAGGTTAAATCCAAGGGATCTGGCCGTAGGCATGGCGTAATAAAGATAACCTTGCCCCGCGTTACTGGTACCAAGTGTGGATTCAGGATCAAATCCTCCGTCAAATCCTTTGTAGAAGAAAAACAGGTTCCTTCCGATAAAGCTGATCGAAGCTGATCTCACCACACTGCCGCCCAAGAAAGCTGTTGGTATGCGATAAGTAAGGGACAATTCTCGTAAACGGACATTGGTCTGGTCCATGATATAGTTGGATCCGATACCACTCATCGCTCCCCAATACTGCTGCGCAGTGATCGGCTGGTCGTTTTGTGTGAAGGTACCATCTTCGTTTTCGATCACTCCATCTACGGTGATGCCTTCTTCCCTGTACTGCAAGGTCTTTTGTGAAATGCCTGCTCCGTCCATGGCAGCCTGTGTGCCGGCGTACATTTCTCCACCAAATCGGCCGTCAATCAAAAACTTCAAGGTGAAGTCTTTATAGCTGAACGAGTTATTGAAACCAAGCAGGTAGTCCGGTTGGAAATCGCCAACTTTCACACGCTGGGAAGTAGCCTGCGGCATACCGTTGGCGGTGAGGATCCAATCGCCGGTTTCTGGGTTGGTCATAATGTCCGTGGCCCAGATCTCTCCATATCCAGAACCTACAGTGGCACGGGTTTCGGCAGAACCTGAATTGTTTACGTTCCACTGACGGTTAAAGGCATCTGGTAAAAATTCCTTCAGCTCGTTTCTGTTATGAGAGAAGTTGATGTTGGCATTCCAGGTGAAAGATTCATTTTCGATAGGAGTACCACCCAGCATTACTTCGATACCTTTGTTGGTAATCTCACCTACATTGGTATGCACTTCTGCCCGACCAAGGGGGTTTACAGCCAAGTTGTCCGTTTCGACGATATCGATCAGGTCAGTAGAACTGATATCATAGTAGGCCAGGTCAAAATACAAACGGTTTTTGAAGAAGCTACCTTCCAATCCGACTTCGTACGTCTTGGTAAATTCAGGACTCAGGTTCTGGTCATACCATACAGAAGGTACGGTCAGGGTAGTGATCCCCAGGTAACTATTGTTTTTGTTTTTTAGGTTATAGCTGTTTTGGAGGCTCCATGCGGAAGCATCCTTACCCACACTTGCCCAGCTACCTCTTACTTTCAAGTAATCCATCAATGTTTGGTCTGGATCGATAAATTCGCTGACCATCACCGCCAAGTTTACAGATGGATAGAAATAAGACCAGTTGTCAGATGGCAAAGTAGATGTCCAGTCATTTCTACCTGTCACATCCAAGAACACCAACCCTGCATAATCAAATGATGCCGAAGCATAAAGGGAATTGGTGACGCGCTCTGTAGGCACACCTGCGCTGTAGTTTACCTGGTCAGCACTACCGATCGTTGTTTTGGTAGGGATTCTCAGGTTTTGGCCGTTCAGGCTCATTCCTTGTGACAGCTGCTGCAAGTGATTGCCACCGATGTTGGCCGTTACGCGTAATTTTTCTGTGATGTTTTTATCGATCATGAACAAGAAATCAGCGTTGGTTTCTTGGTAGCGGTTATTGGAGAAGCCGACACGTCCGTCAGGATAAAACCAATGGCCGGGTTGTGTGGCACTTTCATAGCGGATATCAGTCCAGTCCGTACCTACTCGGGCATGTGCAGAAAGCCAATCGGTAAACTGGTATTGGATCTTGGCAAAACCGATGAACCTGTTACGGGTGTCTTCCGCTTTGTCATAATTTAGGGTCCAATACGGGTTAATGGCACTCTCTGCATAATTTCTTGCCAATCCGGTTTCTTCATCCCGGTAATCCCTAAAATCATCCATAATGGCATTTCTAGGTACGTTGTACACACCTGCCAGCAGCCCTTCAGAACCTTGATTTACCCTATTTCGGGTAAACTGGTTGGTGTAGGTCACTTTGGCATCCAAGGATAGCTTGTTTGATAGTTTGGCCGTGGTCCTGAGGTTAAAATTATTCCTCTTAAGGAAAGAGTTCTCCACCATTGCCTCGTTATAAGTATTGGTATAGGAGAATCTGGCGGTTACTTTTTCCGTACCACCTGTAAGGGCTACCGTATTGACGAAATTACCACCGGTATTAAAGAAATTTTCCACGTTATCCGGCTGTGCCGAATACGGCTTGGTACTTCCATCCCAATAAAGTTGGTCACTTCCATCAAGTCTGCCACCCCAAGATCCACCTGTAGTGCGCAATTCAGCATAATCGGTCGGGGTACGGCCTTGCGTTCCCTGTCCGTATTCATTCTGAAATTCCGGAAGTAGCATAGGGTTTGAAAACACCGAACTACTGGAGAAGTCAACACCTACACCTTTTCTGGACTTACCTTTTTTGGTGGTGATCATGATCACACCGTTGGCAGCCCTAGAACCGTACAAGGCAGCGGCGTTTGGCCCCTTCAATACGGTCATCGATTCGATGTCATCTGGGTTGAGATCAGAGATACCTGATCCTGTATTGGTACTGGTGTACATATCCCCACCTTCATTAGTACTGGAATTGTCCATAGGAATACCGTCCACTACATATAAGGGTTGGTTACTTTGCGTGAGGGAATTGTTACCACGGATAATTACCCGCACACCTGAGCCAGGCCCTGATCCAGATTCGGTAATATTGACCCCTGCTACACGTCCTTTCAGGTTGGATACTGCGCTGGGAGATGCTTTTACGGTATTTATGTCCTCGCCATCCACTTTTTGTACAGCATATCCTAGGGACTTTTTGTCTTTTTCAATACCGAAAGCCGTAACGACGACCTCACTAAGCTCTTCCGCGTCTTGCTCCAAAACAATATCGATAGCAGTTTGGCTTCCCACAGTAACCGTTTGGGGCGTATAGCCCAAATACGAAAACTTCAGGGTCTGCCCCTCGTCTGCGACAATACTGTAATTTCCATCCAAGTCCGTGATGGTTCCCTTCGACGTTCCTACGATCGTAACACTTACGCCAGGAATCGGATTGCCGTCTTCACTGCTGGTGACAGTACCTGTTACGGTGACTTCAGCCAAGTTAATTGCTCTTGGGGACACATTCCCCGTCATCTCTCCTGCCAGTGTCTGATGGCCTGCAATCGGTTGCAGGAAGCAACCGACCAATGCCAAAGCCGCCACTGGTCTTAGTAATGGTAAAGATTTAGCGTTCATAAAATTCTGTTAAGGGTAAAGGTTGTATTTAATGAGTTGTATTATCACCAAGAAATTTGGTGAACCATTTTGCTATCTGGGCAACTATTAATAGTTACCTATAAAACAAGTGATTTTTCCCAAATAAGAATTGGATTCTCTCCTCATTTGAAAAAAAAATTACTTAAGTTTTCAACGAACTAAACTCAATGTATGTAAAATTTATATTAAATCGAAAAACATTTTGTATAAATTCTATTAACATGCTTTTCCCTTTACTAAGAAAAGCGTCTTAAAAATTATATTTAATACAGGAAATAAAACAAAACCTATGAATTAGATACTAATAAATAAATTTTGATAAAGATTAATTAATTTTTGTCACGATGAAGCTCGTCTAAAATAATTGACATTACGCGTTGTTCAGGCTCTATTTTTTATTGAAATTTACTTATCCATCTATTTTTACGCTCCTAGCCACCTTAAAAATGCCGTTACTTTTAACGCTTTTTATGGAATATAAAAAAACAGTAAGGTTTATATGGAAAAACGAAAGCATAATAGCTTGATTTACAGTCATTTATTAATTTTAGGAAGGGCAACACTGAACTGTCAATTATCACCTATGCGTCCACTGCTTCCAAAGTCCCACAGCAGGGCCAATGGCCATAAGAACAAACATATAACGAGCGTCAAAGCTATTCATGAGGTAATTAAGAAGCTGTATGGTCACAATAGAAATAGCATACCCCATACAATTTACGATGGTGAGGGCCGTACCTTTATATTGTGATGGAGCATTTTGCGCGACCATGGTAGAAAACATTGGGCTGTCTGCCACCACTGTAAATCCCCAAAAGAGGAGGAACCCCAAAAATAATATAGGGCCTGCCATAAAAAGAAACGGTGAAACCAAGCAACAAACCCCAGAGGAAGCCAATGCAAGAGAGGCCATTCGCTTATTTCCCCATTTTTCTGAAAGCACACCACTGACCACGCATCCAACCGCCCCAATGCCAATGATCAAAAATGACCAGACGGCCGAATGATCCAAAATTGATGGGGAATGATGAATTTTTAAGTAAATGGTAAACATCACGGGTACATAAGCCCAAAAAGCATAAAGCTCCCACATATGGCCAAAATACCCTTGGGCGGCAGCTCGGAAGGTTGGTTTGCGGAAAATTTTAAAAATGACTGAAACATCCAGCTTTTGGGAGGCCTTCCGGTAAGGTCCATCCGGAACCAGTACCCAAAGCATAAATCCTCCGATGGCAGCCAAAGCAGACGTACCAATGACGACCGATTTCCAGGCAAGTCCTTCGGTAAAGGCACTGAGAAAATGCGGAAAGGCTGTCCCCAGCACCAATGCGCCTACCAGAAATCCAAGGGATTTTCCCAGACCTTTCTCAAAATAATCAGCTGCAATCTTCATCCCCACCGGGTATATGCCCGCCAAGCTAACGCCCACAAGACACCTGCTGACCACTAGACTGGAAAGGTTGTTTTCCGGCAGGAGAATACACAAGTTTAAAGCACTTCCCGCAATAGCACAGATGAAAAATAATTTTGACGGAGACATCCTATCCGCAAAAGCCAACAGTGCAAACACCAACGTACCGATGATAAATCCAAATTGCACTGCTGCTGTAAGATGCCCCAGTGCCGTGCCTCCCAATCCAAAATCCATCAACAGATCACCCATCACGGCATTACTCGCAAACCAAAGGGAAGTGCAACAAAACTGGGCGATAACAATAATGGGAAGAATGGGGCGTCGCTGGCTCATCGCCCAAAATTAGCCAAAAAAATCACTTTCTTTTGCTGGACTTGGCCATGGGATTAAAAATAAGGCATTTGTCCACCCAATATTCCAGCTGAGGTTCTGTATCCACTACATTACCATCCACAAAAACATAGCCCTTCATACTTTTTCCTGTGAAGTTCATCGCCATCGATCCAGCTTGTTGTAGGGCCTCTTCGTATTGGTCCGGTCCCACCCTGGCCATGATGCGATCTTCGTGCACTCCAATACACATCTTACCATTGACCATAAAGCAAATCCCTCCCATCATCTTTCTGGTTTCAAAAGACTGTTCCGCTCGGGAAAGTAGTTTTTCTATACGATTTGCCAAAAGTGTGTTAAAAGCCATTATTCTGGTCGTAAGTGAAACATAATTTAACCAAAATCCACTGCTTTTTCAAAAAGGCTCCTCAAAATCGAATAAACCGACCTTACATTTTGCCAATGGTTACTTAAGTGAATGGAGAATATCAATAACCTTTTCCTTCTCCAAAATATACATGCCCAGTCGTACATGGGAGATGCCTTCGCATAGCTGATAGGTGTAATGGAGCTTATGGTCTTTCAGGCTGGCGTCAAAGTACCTGAAGAGGATATTGTCCCTTTTGCGCAGCTTTTCGGCTACTTCCAATATATGTGAAGAAACGAAAAAAGTACTCCCCTCTATACAGGAAAAACCTTCTAGAACCGCCACTGACGCTTCATAGGCATCTTTGACATTGGTTCCGCGGAAGAGTTCGTCGAAGATCACAAAGACCTGCTTCTTTTGCTGAATGTGAAGGGCAACATCTTTGATCCGGTTTACTTCTGAATAAAAATGGCTGTAGCCCAATCCCATATCATCCGGTAAATTGATCGTCGTGGTGAGCCCCTTGTAGATGGGGGTCTTCATGCTGGTGGCCGGAACTGGAAACCCCAGATGTGCAAGGTAAATGGCCAGCCCCAAGGATTTTAGAAAGGTTGATTTTCCAGCCATATTGGGACCGGTAAGGAAACAAATGTTTTGACCTGCTTTTGTGCTGATTGAATTCCTAACGGGCTTTTCCAGGAATGGGTGAAAGAGTTGGGTGATGGTAAGCTGTGGATGTGGCTCCATTGAATAGTCCGCCAAGCATAGCTGGTGGCTTTTTGCTGTTTGTGCGACGGCATTAAACGCATCGAAGAGGTAAACCGTTTTGATCAATTCTTGGGTTTCGTGCAGGTACTTCTCCCGGAAAAGGTAATCGTAACAATAGTGTTTGATTTTACGGGGATTTGGCCCAAGCGCTTTAAGCATTGACTTGATCTCCGGCTTGTCCAGATAGCGCTGGACAAGGGAAAAATACGGACGAAGACTCACAGGAACCTTCACATCGGGTAATTTTCCTAATGCAGCCCTCAGAGCCAACAATAAAAAAATCAACTTCTCTATTCCGGTCTCAATCAGGTATTGGTCGTTTTTGTTATTCTGGCGAACAAATTTTCGCTGGAAATAACCATCAATGGCGTTGTGTTTCAGAACGGTTTTGGTGACGCGAAAATAATGGTCGATAAAGTCCATTTGGCTGGCATTGATAGTAAGTGGCATCCCCCTTTTCATAAAGAATCCAATAATGCTCTTTCGTGCCTGAAGCTCCTCTATGGTGTCCAAGGGAGATTGCATCAGGCCTTTTAGCTGAAGCTTGCCACCGAATGTCTGGGTGCGGTTAAAAAAAGAAAAGATACTTTTTCCGTTGGGCTTGTCATTAAAAAGTTCAAGATCCCGAACAGTTTGATCGTCAATTACAAATGACATTTGAAAGAAATTTTTAGTTAAATTACGTAAAACCCCTCCCTAAATGTTTCGTTTACCCCATCAATCGGCGTATCCAAAGGCACCAAAAATTCCTCAGGAGGTCAATATACCATTACCTTGTCCACCACCAACTGACGCATGGCTTCTCCATCTTTTAGTTTATACTGAATCTGTTTGGTCTTGCCATTGGCCAAAGGAAACCTCCTGACCAGGTTATTTTCCACGATAGCAAACTCATCTCCTCCTTCATAGCCAGCGTTAGCTTCTTGGGAATCGGCAATGGGAGGTATTGCGATCATGCTCATCGATTTGCCATTGTTTACCGAATAGCCTACTACTTTCCCGTAGCCTTCCCCATCACGACTGTAAATGAAAATTTCAGCCTCCCCGTCTGCATTGAGGTCACCTATTTCAGCATTGAGCACTTCGCCCGTTAGGACGGATTCATACGGTCCCTTGTCCACTTCCAAGGTAGGGGACTCGATGATCAGCGCCTCCTCCCGTGCAGTGACGATAAACAGTTGACTAGAAAGATTAAGGGTTTTCGTGTAATCCGTGGGATCCACTTGAGTAGCATCGAGATTTCCCTCTAGTTTCTGATAGTTTCCCGCAATGGTAGCCCCTCCCGAGCAGAAGAAATAAAGGCTTCCCTCCTCGCTTTCCTTTTCAGTAGTCACGGAAATGGTGCTGTCCGAAAAAGTAAACAGCAGTGTACTTCCTTGTTCGAAAGCTTTTAGCGTATGCTGATCAACCACCGAAGCATTGGTATCAAAAGTGCAGGTGGGCCGCTTCCTGTCCGATCTGGACCTTATGGACACTCTCATGAAGGAATCATCCAATGGCCTTACAGTAACAGCTACCCAATCGCTCCCTTTGTCACGCTGGGCATAGCCATCGTCCACATAATTCCCGAAGTGCCGGCTATCAAACACTACTGTTTGGTCATCCTTTTTGGTGGCTATGGTATCTTTTGCCTGAAGCTGTCCGGTCTTTCCAGCCTGCTTGCGCTCACAGCTTTGAAAAGCAATGGCCAATGTCAAAATTATGCTTACCAATAAGGTAAATTTTAGCTTTCTATGCATGATCATGGTACTGTAAGGAATTCACCACCTAGATAAAACGATGCCAAAACGGTAATGGGATTATTGACCGCTATTTTCATTGAAGCTGATCATCCAATTGATGTCAAACTTGTCGGTAAACATGCCAAAATAATCACCCCAAAAAGTATCTTCCATGGGCATGGTAACTTTCCCTCCTTCGGATAGCTGGTTAAAGTACCTGTCGGCATCTTCTTTGGTGTCGGCGGTGATGGAGATGGTGACATTATTGCCAATGACGGTCGGTGGGGCCCATTCTCCGCCGGTATCACTTCCCATTAATATGGTCTCAGGGCCGATGGGTAAGGACACGTGCATGACCTTGTCTTTTTCTTCTTCTGTAAGCGTGACACCTTCTTGTGGGGGCATATCGGAGAACTTTCCCATATAGGTGAATTCTCCACCAAAAACGGACTTGTAAAAGGTAAAGGCTTCTTCACAGTTGCCTAGAAAAGTGAGGTAAGGATTTACAGCAGGCATGGTTATGTAGTTTAGGTTATGAGTTTGATTCAGATGGATGAAGATAAGATTTCTGGGCACGAATTACTAGATATTTTTTAAGTAAAATTGGTGATAATGTCTTGTTTATCAATATTTCTGGTAATTTTCAACACACGATTTTACACCTGCGGTGATCACAGAAAACTTAACATCCTGTAATTTTGTTGTCCCAATTATAAATTCAAGTTCAACACCAAAAATTACGGCATTAGCAATTTTATTTATGGAGAATCCGATGTTTGATATCGAAGAAGTAAACAACATTATTAGAAACCGTCGATCGATGTTTGTTGCTCAGTTTAAGGAAAATGACCCCGTGGAAGACAGCGTTATCCAGGAAATGCTGGAAAATGCCAACTGGGCTCCGACGCACAAATTGACGGAGCCTTGGCGATTTACAGTTTTCAGTGGAGAAGGCTTAAAGGAACTGGCCAGGTTCCAGTCCGAGTTGTATAAAGAAACAGCTGAAAAAAACGGCACTTTCAAAGAAGTTGTTTATGAAAAACTTCAACAAAATCCCTTAAAATGTAGCCATGTGATCGCCATTGGCATGAAAAGGCACCTTACCGCGGGAATTCCGGATATGGAGGAAATCGCCGCGGTTTCCATGGCCGTCCAAAATATGTACCTCACGGCCAGTGCCCATGGTCTTGCGGCTTATTGGGGCACTGGTGGCGTAACATTCTATCCAGAAACCAAATCCTACTTTGGACTCGAAGAAGACGACTTGTTTATGGGATTCTTTTTTGTCGCCAAACCTACTTTGGACGGATGGCCAGCAGGTAGGAGAAAGCCCATTGAGGATAAAGTCACTTGGGTGAGGGAGTAAGTCAGCACAGTTCCCAAAAAATAAAAAAAGGCTGCCCCATGGATTTCCGCCATGATGACGGTTATTTCTGGGTCAGCCTTTTAATATTATTTATCAATGGATCCCATGACCCTTTTCATAAAGGCGTTCATGGCTTCTTTTTTATCCATTCCATCTTTGATCATGTTATTGACCTCAAGGGTCCCGTAGAGATTGGATAGAAGTTCGCCCATCACTTCGATTTCCTCGTCTTTGAGGGAGGAAATTTCCGTCATGTTCTCCAGAAGCTCAATGGTTTCATTTACCCAATCCTCATCGTTTTCCTCAATGAAGGTAAGAACATGCTTAATTATTGGCAATCTCATCTATCAGTGCTTTAAGGTTATCTTCTTTGTTCGTTTGAGTTTGGTTTACAAGTTCACCACCTTTAAAAGATGCGAAAGTTGGCAGGTTGTTCACTTCTGCCAGTTTGCGGGATTCTGGAAGCTTTTCAGCATCCACATACAAAAAGGTAATCCCTTCATAATCCCCCGATAAACGCTTCATTTTTGGCTTCATAATCCTGCAGTTACCGCACCAAGTGGCTCCATACTGCACAATTACTTTATCATTGTCAGCAATGATTTCTTTAAGGTTGTCTTGTTCTAATTCTTGTAACATATCTTTTTTTGATTTAGCTGTTTTTCTTAATTGCTAACACAAAGGTAATGTCTATAGTTTTCTGAATCCAATTGAAAATAACTATCAGTCATCGGTTTTATTTATAGAGTTTATCACTGATAAAAGGGATCAAAGCCAATATCACTGCTTGCTCGTAATATTCTTTACGGTCGATTGTTCCATTGGTAAGCATCCCCACGGCGCCATTCCCTTGCTTGGAATTTTCCCGATCAAAAACTTTATCATCTGCCTCTCCCAACTCCATCCCACCACTAATCAGCGTGCCAATAGCCTCGGGAAGGATAAAGGTAGCCGTTTTGGACTTTCCTACTTTACCGTTTCTATCCATAATCACCACCCACGCATATGCCGTCATTTCAGCATCCAATTCTTCCACCCCACCTTCTATTCCTATCCAATAGTCGGCTTCTGGGAAAGTATTCTTGGCATTTTTTGCCCTATTATACGCTCCACGATAGGTTTCTTCATCCCCAATAGGTTGATCACTGACTTCCGAATTGATGTTCAACCCTTCCACAATAAAACGGCGTTCTCCAAATGCCCGCTGAAAACCATTTTCTGTACATTGGACTTTAACGGGGTTTTTACTGCCTACGACCACAAGGAGCTCTCTTTCCCGCTCCCTGTCTGGCTGGATATTTTTTCTTTTTGGAAATGCCATATTTGTTTATATAAAAATAAAAAAGCCTTTGGAGCTTTTCCAAAGGCCTGGATTGGTGCTTTCTTAAGCGATGTTATGATAGACGTTATTGACATCGTCGTCTTCCTCCATTCGCTCGATCATCTTATTTACTTCTTCTTCCTGTTCTTCCGTGAGTTCGACAGTGGTGGTTGGAAACCGCTGAAAGTCTGCACTGGTGACCTCGATATTCTTGTCTTCCAAGGCCTTCTGCATGTTACCAAAATCTTCAAATTCTGTATAGATAAAGATTTCCCCCTCATTTTCATCAATATCCTCCAAGCCAAAATCGATCAATTCCAACTCCAACTCTTCCATGTCGTGTTCTCCTTTTGGAAAGCGGAAAACAGCTTTGTGGTCAAACATAAAGCTCACCGAACCAGATGTACCCAAAGAACCACCGCCCTTGGTAAAGTAATGCCTTACATTGGCCACGGTCCTATTGATATTGTCTGTTGAGGCTTCGACGAGAATGGCGATTCCGTGGGGAGCATAGCCCTCATACACCACTTCTTCATAATTGCTCTGATCTTTATTACTGGCACGCTTGATGGCTGCTTCGATCCGGTCTTTTGGCATGGCAGCACCCTTTGCGTTCTGCATGACCGTCCTCAGCTTGGGATTACTGTCCGGATCTGGTCCTCCCACTTTTACTGCCGTGACGATCTCCTTGCCCAGTCGGGTAAAGACCTTGGACATCTTGCTCCAGCGCTTGAATTTTCTTTCTTTTCTAAATTCGAATGCTCTTCCCATATATATTTACTTTTCAGGTGCGTAAAAATAACAAATCTTTTGAATTGCCCCATCATTTGTGCACTACCAAATCACATTTTGAACCCGTTTTATGCATTAGGAATCGTAATGAGAGCCGAAAATACAAGAAAATCAGACTGTTTGGATATTGAATCACAGCATCGCTATGGTGAGACCGAAAACAGCAGCGAAGCAACTGATTTTGTCCGCCGCGGCGGATCAGCTCGCAATAGATAGGCTAATGCATAAAGCGGGCAATGTCGTTTAGTTAAGGGGATTTCCTTCTTTTCATATACCTAAAAGTCCTTTTTTTGATTGACTTTGGCTGGGGAAACCTGATCATCCTGGTGGATTTTATCCTTTTCCTTTTTTCCATTGATGAAAAAAGAAAGAAAAAAATCTAGGCCGGTGGTCTGCCCTTTAAAATGGGACATAGATTTACCCTGCGACCGAGATCCGTCACCCATTTTAATTTCCACCCGATGGCTACGGCCTAAAAGCGAGTGGGTCTCGCTGTTCCACGACGCGAGCCAACTCCCTTTCTTAACGGCCTCCACCACCGGCTGGAAAACAGGCATACCAAGGGCCGTAATAAGGAAGCGAAACCTTTTTGGGACTTATTAACTGAATCCGCCTTGCAAGTATTGGGCGTTAAGAAATTAAAAAGCGGGCGGGCAAGAAGGAAGGCTTGTTTGACGAAATGCTGCCCAAAAAGAATGTTGGAAGCTAAAGAAGGTTTACCTGGCTTTAGATAGGCCTGCTTAGCTTTAGACAGGAGGTGAAACGTGAGACCCGAAAGCACAAGTCAAAGAATCCCTGGATTGCGCGGAATCTCTGCGCCTGTACAATTATTATCAAGCTAACTTTATCCGCATGTCTATCAACTATTTGCTATGAAAATCGTATTGTATTAGCAGTCACACAGGCTACTGGTTAAAGGCGGTAAAATCAAACTGATCTAGCAAAACGGGAATATGTTAACAGTTAATGTTTAGCTTATTTTAATAACAAATAATCAATGAATTAATGCGTTTATTGTCAATTAATAAAAAAATTAGCCATAATATTTCATTTTATTTATAAATTAAAACTTAAAAAAGTGCTTTTCATCAAAGGTGTTTTTATATTTGTACCGCCCCGCTGAAATAACCTTTTATATCTGATCTTACATCTAAACCATGAAAGCTATGGACAATGTAACCGCAAAACATCCGATTCCCAACCTACCCGTTTCGAACAGACCAAAGCTGGTCATTCTCGGAGGCGGTTTTGCAGGCCTCAAGCTAGCGCGAAAGATGGTAAAATCCGATTATCAGGTTATCCTTCTGGACAAAAACAATTATCACCAGTTTCAGCCATTATTCTACCAAGTGGCCACCGCTTCCTTGGAGCCTAGCGCAATATCCTTTCCTTTGCGTAGGGTTTTTCACCACACTCCCAATGTGTCGTTCCGTATGGCAGAGGCGTTGGAAATAGACCAAGACCGAAAGCGGCTGTACACCAATGTCGGGTATGTAGATTTTGATCAACTGGTGCTGGCCATGGGAGCTGACACCAATTATTTTGGCATCCAGAATATCATGGAATACGGTACGCCGATGAAGACCGTATCCGAAGCTTTATATGTTAGGAACAGGATTATTTCCAACTACGAAAAGGCGATCAATATCGAAGACGTGGAGCAGCGGAAAGCGCTGATGAACGTGGTGATCGTAGGAGGTGGGCCTACCGGCGTAGAATTGGCAGGGGCCATTGCGGAGCTAAGAAACAATGTCTTCCCAAAAGACTATCCCGAGCTCAACTTCAAAAATATGCGTGTGGTGCTGGCTGAGGCCGGTCCAAAACTTTTGGCAGGAATGTCCAAACAGTCCAGTGAAAAGGCTGTTGTCTATTTGGATAAGCTTGGAGTGGAGATCATGGTCAATGCCGCCGTGGAGGACTACGATGGCCTGACCATCAAGATCAAAGACCATGAAAGCTTGGATACCAAAACGCTTCTATGGGCAGCAGGGGTAAAGCCAAACCATATCAAAGGCCTTCGCGAAGACCAGATGATCCGAAATGGCCGATTGATCGTGGATCAGTATAATAAATTGAAAGGTGCAGAGGGCATCTATGTCATCGGCGACCTCTGTGTGCTCACCGATGATGACTATCCCAAAGGTCATCCCCAAGTGGCCCAAGTAGCTATCCAGCAAGCCGATAACTTGGCCCACAACCTGAAAGCCGTGGCCGATAACCGCTCCATGAAAAAATTCAAGTACAAGGACCTAGGGTCGATGGCTACTGTGGGTAGAAAATTGGCCGTGGTGGATTTGCCATTTATCAAGTTTCAGGGCTTTACGGCTTGGATCACGTGGTTGTTTGTACACCTTATGGCCATCGTGGGCGTGAAGAACAGGATTTTGATCTTTATGGATTGGGCTTGGAATTACCTGTCCTTTGATCCGGCCTTGCGACTGCTCATCCGTCCCCGGTATGTAAAGCCCAAAGAGCAAGAAGAGCTGGTGGAAGAAAAGCACGATTAGAGGGAAGTATTGAGACTTGAGACATTAGAAATGGGAAAATGGAGTTTCGAGTAGCAAGAATAGTTTCGCTCACCTCGCTCATCCAGATTTGCAATCTGGATGTCAAATACTTCGGATTTATAATCCGCAAATCAAAAACCATCTGCGTTGTACTAGGGCTTTATCCCACGATACCGAATGTTGTGCTGGGTCTCTGCCCCAGCACTAAAAGACATTGCGGCTCCGACTCATAAAGGTCCAAACACCAAAAAAACATGCTGTTTATACAATAAATATTCTCTTCTTATCGTTGATTCATCTCAAAAAAATAACAGTTCATTGTTGTTTTATATCAATTCATTTGGCAATCTATTCATAATGCTGGTAAGATAGGTATTGGGTAGTTTCAGGGCTTTTCCACCACGGATGATGGTGTCATAATAGGCCTGATCGGGAAAGATATTGGATACGTTTTGGGATGAAATAAAGGTAAAAGCTCCGACTTCTCCATTTTTAGTTTGGACACTTACTGCTGTAAAATCATAGGTTTTTTCTGAATTCAAAAAATGCGAAACGTCGGCTTCGGCAATTTCATAGACGGCACCATACACATTTTCATTTGGGCTGTGGACGATATTGGCGCGTGCAGACCCATCGGGGTTAGGGTGGTTAAAGCGAAAACCGTAACGGGGGAGCATGCCGATTCCTATGAGTGTGGGAGGGTGGTGCAGCCTTTCGACAAGGGTGAGCTGATCCAAATTGCTGGCATAGCCAAAGTACAGACGTGTGGACATATCAGAGAGCTGTTTTCAATGAAGCTAGTGAAAAAAATGGAGATGTCCATGGTGAGGCAGGTGATATCATTTTGGGTTGACTAAAGATCTAAACAGGTAATTTCGAATGGGAATAAAGGAGGTAAGTATTTACAGTGAATATTACAAATTGAAGCTACATTAGCTGTAATAAGTCGTCGACTATGAAACCAAACAGGTTTGAGAAAGCATGCACAACAGTAGCGGTGATATATCCATTCATATCTTTCCGACTTCTGGCGATTAAGTAAAAGACAGCATATGAGATCCCTGCCAAAACAGTAAATCCTACGTAATAGATGTTATACCAATGTGACAATCCAAACAGGATGGATGACAGGGCAATGGCGAAAGATGTCCTTTTAGGAAAACTAAATCTATTAAAAACAAACAGGGTAATTTCGATGATAGCTAGCTGGAAAATTAATGTTTCAAGCAAGGGGGCAAACAATACAGTCATCATAAAAATATAACTTAGTGTTTGACCTTCCAGATACCCGATTTCCGTTATCTCATCTCCGGCAATAGAGCTTATGAGAACAGATAAAGTAAATGTAAACATGATTTCAAAAAGGCAAAAAGCCGTTAGCACCAACGATCTCTTTCCACTAAGGGAAAAGTGATAAATGTAGTGAAGAATGGGACGGAACCCTTTCAACCTGCTCATCATGAGTGATTTGAAATGATTAGATGTTATTTAAGAAAAGCAGCCTAAATTTCTGTTGATTTAGGCTGCGCACTATACTTTATTTACGTTAAGAATTAGTATTTCTAATACTCATTCTACCCTCCATTGTTCCAATACCTAATTTAAAATCCATAGCGCCCTCTCTAGCACCGCAATCAACCTTTGCAAAGGAATTTCATCACCAACATGATTTCCGGACTCATTGCCTACTCATTCTTCCCTAAAAAGCCCGCAATCAAATACCAAACAGTCCAAACTAACCAAATAGCTCTGTTTTAAAATCAAACTCAGGTTTATATAAAAGGAAAACATAGATGACGAACCCACTATGAACGGATATCAGTTCATGGTCATCATTGTGAATGTTGTATTTTCGTGTGCATCATGGAACGCCCTTACAGCACGTCCAAAATAATATGCAACCATTCTAGAGAAATCATCTCCTCCATTTATTTTTCTTTCTTCCTTTAATGATAATTCTTTGAGATTTATACTTTTCATCTGCTTTAGATTTAATTATTTAGTTGTGACTATTGGAAATTTTGAATAGCAGTATCTACTTTCTTTTAATTCCAATGTATCCATAACAGTTTATGCCAGCCAATAGTTATAGATCATAATGATCACGACCATTGCTGCAAAAATAGTTAGTATGGTTACCTACGTTTTTTAGCGCCTGATTTTTCTTTTGGCGGCTTTTAACTCGTCATTTATGGTTGGTTATTCAGTTTTGCTTTTAGGGTATTCACATTCGACTGGATATCAAAAGTCCGCATTTGCAAAGCGGACTTTCTGGAAGAGGCATTTGTAATGCCACTAAACTTCCATAAATAACATCGGGATAATGAGTACAGCATTAAATACACCATGGTACAGGATAGACCATTTTATCCCATGGTTTAGCCGAATGTAACTTAGGATAAGTCCGCCGACAAACTGACTTCCCACTAGAAAAGGGATCAGGTAAAAGTGGCTCAGAATATCAAACTTGGTATAATTGCCCAGATGAATCAATGCAAAGAAGGCTGCCGAGATATAAACGACCATCTTCAGGTTGGGCGGAGATTTTTCATGAAGCATGATCAAAAGATAAAGCAAATAGATCATAAGCGCCAAGCCTACAAACCAATCGGAGATAACGATCAGCAATGACAGTCCCAATCCCCACCAAATATACGGCTTCTTAAGGTCGAGGTGAAGCCTAAAAATTGTTTCTTCAAAAAGTGGGGCCACGACAATCCCCATGATAATTAAGAGTAATTTCCTTTCTTTAAACAACTTCTCAAAGGCATGACCAAGTTCATCAAAGCCCAATAAATGACCTATAAAAAGGATAGGTGCTATAAGTACAATTTTCAGTAAAAGCAGAAGTATAAATCACTGGCAGGTAAAGTGGTGTACTTTTCGGCCTTTTGGGGTAGGATCAGAAATTGTTTGAATTTATAAATGGTTTTCATTTTTTGAATAGGTTCCCTTTTAAAATTGTCCCCATATCAATTGACCTTAAGACTTTTACGCTTCATAAACAAGATATCCCATTCTTGCTTTCCTGGCAAAAATATACCTACGCAGGCATACGCATTTTTGTACAAATTTTTGATAAGGATTAAACCTAACCGGATCTTGGGGATCAAAGGGTTATAAACAAAACATAAAAACCATGAAAAAGCTATTATTTGCAATTGCCCTGATGACATTGACTGTATTGGCCGCAGATGCCCAGCAGCGAAAAGGTAGAAAAGACCTGTCGCCGGACAAAATGGCCGAACGCATTACCGAAAAAATGACCGAGGAACTTTCGCTGAATGAGGCACAGCAAAGAGAAGTCTATGACCTTAACCTCCAAACCACAAAAGAACGTACGGAAGCCATGCAGGAGTCCAAGGAAGCGCGTCAGAAAATGCTTAAAAAGATGAAGGCAGACCAGGAAAAGCATGATCAAGACTTAGCGGAAATCCTTACCCCAGATCAAATGGAAAAGTGGAAGGAATACCGTAAAGCATCCATGGAGCGCATGCGTGACCGTAGGGAAAAGGATCACAGGAGACAGAAAGAGGGGTTATGATTTTCACCTATTTCTGTCAAATAACGATAGTATCTGTTAATTAATGTAAAGAAGACCAGATTTGGTCTTCTTTTTTTTGTTTTGGCAGTGGTTTTGATAACCTTAATGTCAAAAAATCTGTTTAATATTGATTACCCGAATATAACAGTTATTACTATGAAAGAACATGCAATAATAATTTTTCAAGAAAATCCGGTGCCCGGCAAGGTAAAAACAAGGCTTGGTGAGGTCATCGGTAGTGAGAAGGCAGTCGAAGTGTATGAATATTTGCTTCGCCATACCCACGAATTGGTGAGGGATTACCCAGCGGATGTGTTTGTTTACTTCCTTGATGAGGTAGATGAAGATTACCTCCTTAATGACCAATACCACCTTGGCCTTCAAGGAAAAGGGCTTTTGGGTGAGCGAATGCAGCGGGCATTTGCCGATGTCCTTGGCAAAGGATATGAAAAGGCACTTTTTCTTCGCGTAGCCGGCACCATGGAGCTCTCCAATGATATACTGGACGAGGCTTTTGAGGCACTGAGCTATCAGGATCTGGTGGTGGGACCTGCCCATGACGGGACTATTTACCTGCTGGGAATGACCCAAGTACATGATAAAGTGTTTGATCACAATGATTGGAAATCAGACAGCCTCATCAGTGAATTGGCCCAAGAAGCCAAGGAAAGGGAACTGGAAATGCATAAACTTCCCGTACTTTATGAAGTAGAACAATATGAGGACCTGAAAAGCTTAAAGGGTCTTCTAAATATTCAGTAGCGATAAAACATGAGAGGTATTACCTTCAAGGTGTGGTTTTAGGCCACACCTTTTTTTGTGCGCAGTTTATTGGATAAAGCGGAAAAGTTGGGGACTGATAGAAAGCTGACAATACAGATGCTTATGATTTGCGCTGATTTTTTTCCTAAACGAGAAAAGCCAATTTACATAACAAAAGCCCTGAAGTTTATAGGTGAGATGTACCATGACCAAACCGGTCAGTGGTACCGGGCATACGGAAATGAAAATTGGGAATTTGATGAACGGGGCTTTATGAAAAAGCGCTATGCCAGCATCAATGATCTACCTATAGATCAAGCTGATCGGAGGTTGTGATCCTTGGCTTTTCTTGATCAAACTGTGCAGGAAGGGGCGCCCAGCAGTGTTGATATCGGGGATTTACAATTCCTGGCTTATTTCAGGAGACTTGGCGGTCCATAAAATGATAAAAGTCGAAAGCCTTGCTTAAGTCTGGCGTCTGGAACCGGTCCTGTGAAAATGAAAAAAGCCCTCCGCCAAGGCGGAGAGCTTTTCATCGAATTAACAAACTTATGTTAAATAAACTAAACTACTGTTATTCACAGAATTCAGCGTCTTCTACGTTCTCAAAGAACGATTTATCTTTGCGTGGAAGGTTGGACTTGCCCATCAGGAACTCATCCACTTTCACGGCTGCTTCACGACCTTCGGAAATGGCCCAGACCACTAGTGATTGGCCTCTTCTCATATCGCCTGCCAAGAATACTTTGTTATTGGTACTTTGATATTCCTTGGATTTTGGAAGGCTGTTCTCCATGGCTTCTACGCCAAAAGCTTCCAGCATTCCGTTTTGCTTTGGTCCAGTATAGCCAATGGCCAACAGGGCAAGATCGCATGGAACGGTCCTTTCGGTACCTTCTACTTCCACAAACTGCATTCTGCCGTTTTCTTCTTTCCATTCGATGTCCACCAATACAAGCCCCTTGACATTGCCCTTATCGTCTTTGGTAAACTCCTTGGTCAATACGGACCAAACCCTTTCGGCACCCTCTTCATGCGAAGTGGTGGTTTTTAGAGTCATGGGCCATTCCGGCCATGGATTAAGCTGTGCACGTTGCTGTGGAGGCTTTGGCAATAGCTCCAGCTGTGTCACGGAAGCCGCCCCGTGGCGGTTAGAGGTACCGATACAGTCACTCCCCGTGTCACCACCACCGATCACAATGACATGTTTGTCTTTGGCGCTGATAGGATTATCATCCTTTCTTTCGCCACTGACGACACGGTTTTGTTCACCAAGGAATTCCATAGCAAAATGGACTCCGTTAAACTCCCGGCCTTTGATTTTCAGGTCTCGGGGCTCTTGGGCACCAGTGGAAAGCACCACTGCGTCAAATTTGCCTAGAATCTCATCAGCTGTAATGGTTTTGCCGATCTCGGTTCCGGTGGCAAAGTTTACCCCTTCCTCTTCCATCAGCTTCACCCTGCGGTCGATTACCCATTTTTCCATTTTGAAATCCGGGATACCATACCTGAGCAGTCCGCCTACTTTTTGGTCTTTCTCATACAGGGTTACCTCATGGCCAGCTTGGTTAAGCTGGTCGGCAGCCGCCATTCCGGCAGGGCCCGCGCCTACCACAGCTACGGTTTTACCCGTTCTGGCTTCAGGAACCAATGGCTTGGCCAAATCATGTTCATATGCCTTTTCAGCAATATTTTTCTCGATCAGTTCGATCGCCACAGGATCTTTGTTGATCCCCAATACACAACTTGCCTCACATGGTGCCGGGCAAATTCTTCCCGTAAACTCAGGGAAGTTATTGGTACTTCTCAGAATGTCCCATGCCTCGCCCCACTCTTTGCGGTAAACAGCATCGTTAAATTCTGGAATGATATTGCCCAGCGGGCACCCTTGGTGACAAAAAGGAATGCCGCAGTCCATGCACCTGGCCGCTTGGTTATTCAGCGTTTCAGGCTTGATTGGAATATGTATATCGTTATAATCTTTGACCCTTTCGTTTCGGTCTCTGTCTGATTCTAGTTCTCTTTTATATTTTAGAAATCCGTCTTTCGCACCCATCTTACACTAACGTTTTTGATTGTTCTTCTTGTTTTTCAGCTCTCTTTTGTAGTACAGCTTTGTAATCCCTAGGGAATACCTTGATGAATTTCTCCTTCTCAGTGTCCCAGTTTTCAATGAATTTTGCTGCAGCACTACTATTGGTGTACTTGTGATGAAGTTCAAGTTCCTTCTTGATGATCGCAAAATCTTCCTCAGAAAGTGGATCAAGATCGACCATTTCTTGGTTGATCTGTTTCACATTTTCCTTGAATAAGTAAGCCACACCGCCACTCATACCTGCTGCGAAGTTTCTTCCGATTTCGCCAAGGATGATGACTTGGCCACCGGTCATGTACTCACAACCGTGATCTCCGATTCCTTCGACCACTGTTTTGACACCAGAGTTTCTTACACAGAAACGTTCTCCACCTTTACCGTTGATGTAGGCATTTCCGGAAGTGGCACCATAGAAGGCCACATTACCGATGATGATGTTGTCTTCTGCCTTGAAGTTGGCATTACGGCTAGGGTAGATGACCAATTGACCGCCGGAAAGTCCTTTTCCGAAGTAGTCATTGGCTTCGCCTTCCAGCTCAAAGGTTACCCCTTGGGCCAGGAACAGTCCGAAGCTCTGTCCTGCAGAACCGTTGAACTTATAGTGGATGGTATCGTCCGGCAAGCCAGGGCTTCCGTAGATCTTGGAGATCTCATTGGAGAGCATGGCGCCTACCGAGCGGTCGATATTTTTGATCTGGAATTTTTCTTTTACCGAATTGGCTTGTTCCAATGCAGGAAGTGCCGCTTTGATCAGTTTTCTGTCCAGTACTTTTTTCAATTTGAAATCCTGGTCGATCTGCTTGTGGATCCCTACGTGCTCCGGAACTTCCACCATGTGGAATATTGGGCTTAGGTCAAGCTTATCCCACTTCCAGTGATTCAGGTGGCCGGTGGACTTCAGAACATTGGACTGGCCTACCATCTCATTGACCGTTCTGAATCCAAGCGATGCCATGATTTCTCTCAAGTCCTCCGCAAGGAATCTGAAGAAGTTCACTACGTGGTCAGGGTTACCGGTAAAGAGCTTTCTCAGCTCAGGGTTTTGCGTCGCAATACCCACTGGGCAGGTGTTCAGATGGCATTTTCTCATCATGATACAGCCTTCTACCACCAGTGCAGCAGTGGAGATGCCCCACTCTTCAGCACCGAGCATGGCGGCTATGGCCAAGTCACGACCTGTTCTCACCTGACCATCCGTCTGAAGGGTCACACGGCTTCGAAGGTTATTTTTTACCAATGTTTGGTGTGCTTCTGCCAGGCCAAGTTCCCAAGGAAGACCAGCGTGCCTGATCGAACTCAACGGAGACGCTCCTGTACCACCGTCAGCACCTGAAATCAGGATGACATCAGATTGGGCTTTGGCCACACCTGCGGCTACGGTGCCCACGCCTGCTTGGGAAACAAGCTTCACATTGATACGAGCCTTTCTGTTGGCATTTTTCAGGTCATAAATAAGCTGCGCCAAATCCTCAATAGAGTAAATATCGTGGTGCGGTGGAGGGGAGATAAGGCCTACCCCAGGAGTGGAGTGCCTTACACGGCCGATCCAGTCGTCCACTTTATGGCCGGGTAGCTGTCCGCCTTCGCCAGGCTTGGCTCCTTGGGCCATTTTGATCTGTAGTTCCTCGGCATTGGTCAGGTAGTTACTGGTTACACCAAATCTACCCGAAGCTACCTGCTTGATCGCTGAGCGTTCCCAATCGCCATTTTCTTTTACCTCAAAACGGATTTCGTCTTCACCACCCTCTCCACTGTTGGACTTACCACCGATTCTGTTCATGGCAATGGCCAAGGTCGAGTGGGCTTCGTGCGAGATCGAACCAAAAGACATCGCTCCGGTCGCAAAGCGCTTCATGATGCTTTCTACAGGTTCTACTTCCTCCACTGGAATGGATATCCGCTTCTTAAACTCAAATAATCCCCTGATGGTCAGGGCATCCTTGGTTTGATTATTTATCTTTTCGGCAAACTTCTTATAAAGTCCGTAGTCATTATTGGCCGTGGATTTTTGGAGCAAGTGGATGGTTTCTGGATTGAAAAGGTGTTTCTCACCTCTTCGCTTCCATTGGTAAACACCACCTGTTTCCAGTCTCGGTCCCTCATAGCCATATGCGGCATTGTGACGGGTAAGCACTTCCTCGGCAAGCTCGTCAAAGGAAACCCCACTGATGCGGCTAATGGTTCCTTTAAAGCATCTTTCGATTACCTCTGGTCCCAACCCTACGGCTTCGAAAATCTGGGCACTTTGGTAAGATTGCAGTGTACTGATACCCATTTTGGAGAGTACTTTTAGCAAGCCCTTGCCAATGGCCGTTTGGTAATTTTCGAAGAGTTGTTCCTGCTCGTAAACTTTGGAAAGCTGTTCGGTTTCATTCAGGTGCACCAGCGATTCCAGGGCCAGATATGGGTTAATGGCACTCGCGCCATAACCGATCACTGTCGCAAAGTGATGAGTTTCTTTGATATCACCAGCTTCGACAACCAGACCGGCTTTGGTCCTCATCTTGGTATTGACCAAGTGGTGGTGCACAGCACCCACAGCCAGCAGGGAAGGTATCGGAGCAATGCCTTCATAAGTGTTTCTATCAGATATGATCAGGATGTTATAGTCATCGTTGATGGCATCCACGGCATCTTGGCAAAGCTTGTCAAGGGCCTCCAACATTCTTCCCGGCTTATGGTCTGCCACGAAGTGTGCATAAAGCGTTTTGGCCCTGTAGCCCTTGCTTTCCAGATGCTTGATTTTCTCCAGGTCCTCATTTAGCAATACAGGCTGCGAAATGTGGATCTGGCGGGTATGAAGCGAGCTTTCTTCAAGGATATTATAGCTCTCGCCCAATCTGGTAAAGAGTGACATCACCAGTCGCTCCCTGATGGGGTCGATCGGCGGGTTACTCACCTGCGCAAATAGCTGCTTAAAGTAGTTGGATATGTGCTGGCTCTGCTTGGAAAGCACAGCAGGAGGCGTATCGGCACCCATGGAGCCCAAAGGCTCATAAGCGGTATCTCCCATTGGCGCGAGGATCGTGTTTACGTCCTCGGTGGTAAAGCCAAATACAGACTGCCGCTGCTTGATGTTTTGTGTATTGTATGGCTGGGAGAGCTTTTTCGGCGTAGGCATCAGCCTTAGCTTCAGTCGCTCTTTTCTTACCCAAGCATCGTATGGTTTATTTTCGCAAACTTCCGCCTTCACCTCTTCATCAAACATCACCTTTCCTTTTTCGAGGTCCGCAAGGATCATCCTGCCCGGACTGATACGTCCCTTTTCGGTGACGGTAGCTTCACGGATCGGCAAAGCACCAGCCTCCGAAGACAGGATCAAGCGATCATCACTGGTGGTGAAGTAGCGCAACGGCCGCAGTCCATTTCGGTCAAGGGTAGCGCCCAGTGACTTCCCATCGGTAAACAGGAGGGCCGCAGGACCATCCCAAGGCTCCATCAAGGCTGCATGGAATTTGTAGAATGCTTTTTTGGCCTTGTTCATGGCTTTGTTGTCTTGCCATGCTTCCGGTACCAGCATCATCATCACGTGTGGCAGAGAACGGCCACTCAAGGTCAGCAGCTCTACCATCGCATCCAAGTTGGCTGAATCCGAATAGGTGGAATTGGTGACTGGCATCAGCTTATCCAGCTCCTCCTCGGTAAACAACGAAGACTTCATCAAATACTCCTTGGAGCGCATCTTGTTCAGGTTACCGCGGATGGTATTGATCTCACCATTGTGCGATAGGTACCGGAATGGCTGTGCGAGCCTCCAGTTAGGAAAGGTATTGGTAGAAAACCTAGAGTGAACCAATGCCAACGCGGAGGTGATTTTATTATTTTGGAGATCCTTATAGAAAGGCAACACCTGGTCCGTTCTCAGCTGACCTTTATAAATAATGGTCCTGGAGCTGAAACTGGCAAAATAAAAGGACATGTTTACTCCCGGGATGGTGGAGTTAATGGCCTTGGTAGCATAATTTCTCAACACATAAATCTTGCGCTCCAGTGCTGCTCCTACCAGCCCATCCTTATGCCTTACAAATAGCTGTTCGATATTCGGCATTACTTCCAATGCACCAGAACCCGGAACGGTTTCATCTACAGGCACTGTTCTGTAACCGATAAGCTCAAAATCCATTTCTTCAAGGATTTTGTTGAGCAATGCTTTTGACTTTTTATGTAGCTGCTTGTTTTTAGGGAAAAATGTCATGCCTACGCCATAGCTTCCTTCCTCAGGCAGCTCAAAGCCGGCACGATGGGTTACTATCTTTAGAAAATCGTGGGGTACTTGTATCAACACGCCCGCTCCATCACCGGTCTTAGGATCACTGCCTCTTCCTCCTCTGTGCTCCATATTGCTCAGCATAAATAGCGCATCGCTGATCGTCTCATGGCTTTTCACGCCCTTCACATTGATCACGGCGCCAATCCCACAGGCGTCATGCTCAAACTGTGAACGGTATAATCCTTCATTCATAGTTAGTGTTATTTAATATAGGTTTGTAAATTCGATTGAATAAATTACAAAGAATTTTTCTTTTTTTAAAATCTCGGCAACAAAAGAACAAAAAAAATGCATTAATAACCAAATTGCCCCTTGATTTTTAAAATTATTAAAATGGAAATTTGGAGGTGATAAGCGTTTAGTATTTATAATTTTTTGTAAAACTCGTTGAAATAGGTTTCTTTTTTTCCTGTTTTCTTTAAAAAAAATGTAAAACAATTAAATTTTGGTTCGAAAAATCGAATTTCCAGTTTTTTTGATCAAAATTGAATTTTTTTGAAAAATTTAGGGGCTAAGGTCATAACAAAGAAATTATTGCCGAAAATGTAAAAAAAACCAAATTGTATTGATTTGTACCAGATCAACGGAGCAAAGATGTAGGGTTTCGGCTATTTGTACGTTATTTAGAAATATTCAAAATAGCATAAAATCAAGGATTTACGCATTATATGACCATTTAATCTTCATTATGTGCGGCGTCCTTTGCCTCTTCACGCTCTAGGTGCACTTTTACCTTTTTGATCCGACGGGCATCCACCGCCATAATGGTGAAGGTAAAATATTCAAATGTGATCTTGGTGCCGGTGTTGGGGAATTTGGCGTTCAGCTCCAGCAGGAGTCCGCCCAGCGATTCACTGTCTCCTTTAACTTCGTCGAATACCTGCGAATCCAATTCCAGCTTTTTGCAGAAGTCGTTTAGGGAAACCTTTCCTTCAAAAACATAGGTGCTGTCATCGATTTGCTTATAGAACATGTCGTCTTCATCATCAAATTCATCGTTGATCTCACCGATGATTTCCTCGATCAGGTCTTCCAAGGTCACGAGGCCGGAAGTACCTCCGTACTCGTCCACTACGATGGCCATGTGCACGCGTTTGTTTTGGAAGTCCTTGAGCAGAGCATCGACTTTTTTGTTCTCGGGAACGAAAAAACCTTTACGCGTCAGGGTCTGCCACTGAAAATCTTCTTCTTTCTCGATATGGGTCAAGAGGTCCTTGATGTAGAGAATACCTTCGATATTGTCGATAGTCTCCCGGTACACTGGAATCCTGGAATAACCACTTTTGTTGATCTTGTCCATCAGCTCATGAAAATCCATTTCCACATCCACGGCGGTGATGTCCATCCGGGAGCACATCACCTGCTTTACGGAAAGGGTGCCGAAATTCACTATACCTTTAAAGATGTCCTTCTCCCCTTCTGTGGAGTTTTCAGCGGTGATTTCCAATGCCTGGTGGAGTTCATTGACGGAGAGCGTGTACCCCTTGCGTTCGATCCTTCGCTCGATGACGTTACTGATGGTCATCAAGAAAGAGGAGAGCGGAGCCAGCATGATGGAAAAGAAGTTAAGCGTCTTGGCCATCAGCTTGCTGAAGGCCACACGGGCATTATTGGCATATACCTTTGGGACGATCTCTCCGAAAAACACAATGGCAAAGGTGATGCCGACCGTCTGCACCAAGACTACAATGATCCCAGTAGCATTCGCCCCGAATAGGCTCAGGGTAAAGAATGTCGTCAGGGTCACAATACCGATATTGATCATGTTGTTCAAGATCAAAATGGTGCTTAAAAGCCGCTGCGGAGCTTCTATAAGGCGAATAACCAAAGCAGATTTTTCATCTGATTCTGTATTGAGCAAATTGAGGTCGTCGTGGGAAAGTGAAAAGTAAGCCACTTCTGAACCGGAGATCAGTGCAGATCCCAATAACAGAAAAAGAAAAATAAGGCTGTTGGTAATGATATAGCCGGCCGAAACCTGGTTGATTTCAGCCAGCAATAAAATACTCGGGTATGGATCGTCCATTAAATGATTCAAATGTTGATTGGCAAAAATAATGATTTATCCATTACAAATCTCATACTGACTGTATTAGAATGGCAGATCATCTTCTACGTCATCGATATTCCCTCCTGAGGACGGCATAGAGGCAGCAGGTTGTGCCTTATTGGGAGCGGGCTGGGACTGGCCAGCATTGCTGGAACTGCCGCCTGGAGCGCCTCCCTCTGCATTTCTAGAGCCCAACATCGTGAAGCTCAGCACACGGATCCTGACTTTTTTACGGTTATTCCCCTGTTCATCTTGCCAGGTATCCGATTTGATTTTTCCTTCTACGAAAATCTGACTGCCCTTTCTGAGGTATTGCTCGGCCACTTTGGCTTGGCCATCCCACATTTCGAGGTCATGCCACTCGGTGTTTTCCACCCGGTTTCCACTTCGGTCTTTGTAGGCTTCTGTTGTTGCTAGTGTCACGTTGGCCACCACACTGCCACTTTCCAAATGCTTCACTTCAGGGTCTCTACCTAAGTTGCCAACTAATATTACTTTGTTTACACCGGCCATAATTTACTGTTGTATTCCGAATTTAAAATTTTATTTTGAAATTGAACGGCGCAAGGTATCCGATTGTTGTCGCATTTCCCTGCGGTACGTTCAGAGCGTTTATCTAAATTAAGGATTATTTTTGATCGTTCAAATAGCGCACGATCAGTTGTGGTTTCCCCAAGGCCTCCAGCTCTTCGTCATCGCATAACCGGTAGCCCTTGGAGTCGGCCCATATTTTCACTTCATCGCATTTGTCAGGTGCTATATTGAACGTGACAAAGTTTGAAAAAATTTTTTGATGGGACAGTATATGTTTATAGGTCTTTTCACTTTGATAGTTGATGATTGGCTTAAATGCCTGAAGCTCTTGAAACAAACTTGATTCTTCGGGATTGATCTTTTCAGGGGACGGGTATTCCACCAAAGGGAAGTCCGTCAGGCCCTGCCAGATATCCTTTGGGCCCCTGGTTTTTACGATTTTGAGGTTGTCGCATTTGACTTCATGGTATAGGAATGCTCGCGTGGTCACCTTGGTTTTTTTGATCTTTACAGGCAATGCTTCCACTTGGCCGTTGGCGTATGCGTAGCAGCTGTCCTTCAGTGGGCAATGTCCGCAATTGGCCTTCTTGGGTGTACACTGGAGGGCTCCAAATTCCATGATGGCCTGATTGTACTCATCCGGTTGGTCCCCTGGGATGAGCTCATTGGCGAGTGTCTGAAATTGTCTTTTGCCCTTAGGGCTGCTGATATCGGTGTCAATACCAAAATACCGGCTAAGGACCCTAAAGACATTGCCGTCCAGTACAGCGACTTTTTCTTTAAAGGCAAAAGAAGCAATTGCAGCGGCGGTATATTGTCCGATGCCTTTGAGCTTTAGGAGTGCCTGGTAGTTGTCCGGAAAGTCACCACCAAGCTCCTCACTTACTTGCTTGGCACATTGGTGCAGGTTTCTGGCGCGGCTATAGTATCCCAGTCCCTGCCAAAGCCGTAGAACATCTTCTATTGGGGCTTGGGCTAAGTCCTCCACCGTCGGATAATGCTTAACAAATTCTTTAAAGTAGGGGAGTCCCTGTGCCACTCGCGTTTGCTGAAGAATAATTTCTGATAGCCAAATGATGTATGGGTTTTGGGTGTTTCTCCAAGGCAGATCCCTTTTATTTTCTGGGTACCAATGCAGTAGCTTTTTGGGAAAATGGTTGAAAGTCAAAACATTTGGAATTTTACGGATTAAGTTTTCGTTGAACAAAAGACGCTTATTTTCGTCAATTTGTTTTTATATTGAAAACCATCATTTAAATTTGCAGTCCCAAAATTAGTTGGTTAATAGATTGTTAAGCAATTTAATCAAATTAAAATTTAAATACAGTGACTAAAGCAGAGGTAATTACCAAGATTTCGGACAAGACAGGAATTCAGAAGGACGATGTTACTCAAACCATTGAGGCATTCTTCAAAGTAGTAAAAGATTCCATGTCTGAGGGAGAGAATATTTATGTGAGGGGATTCGGTAGCTTCATCAACAAGAAGAGAGCTAAGAAGATCGCCAGAAACATCAGCAAGAACACTGCTATCGTAATCGATGAGCATTATGTACCGGCTTTCAAGCCTTCCAAGGTGTTTATCGACAAAATCAAAAACAGTAAAAAAGTAAAAGAGGTAGCTTTTCAGGATTAATCCTGAAACAGACAAGACTGTATGAAAAAGACGCAAATCATCCTGGTCGTTGTGGTCATTGTTGTTGTAGGGATATTGTATTCCCTCCCTCGAGTGGTGGTTGACAACGAAGAAAACAGTGAAAACATCGGCCAGGGGGATGTTGCGGCGGCCGATTCTGTAGCAGAAGCCCACGACGTCCAGATTCCGGAGACGGAGCGAGGAACCGTTAGTGGCCTGATAGCCAATTTGGAAAACGCTGAAAGTAAAGAAAATTTTACTATCTTTGCAGATTCATTGGCTTCTTTTTACCAGAAAGCTGGAATGTACGACAGCGCTGCCTACTATCTAGGCAAAGGGGCTGATCAGTATTCAGATTTGGCATTGATGGAAAAAGCAGGTAATGCATACTACGAAGCATACGGTTTCGCGATGGATCAGGGAAAAATGAACATGCTGGCCGAAAAGACCAGAGGTTACCTTAACCAAGTGCTGGAAGCAGACCCCGACCGGCTGGACCTGAAGACAAAAGTGGCCATGACATACGTATCTTCTTCTAATCCGATGCAGGGGATCATGATGATCCGCGAGGTGCTGGAAGAAGATCCGGAAAATCAAGAGGCGCTTTACAACATGGGTGTACTCTCCATGCAGTCAGGACAGTACAAGCGTGCCGTGGAGCGTTTTGAGACCTTGGTGGGATATTATCCTGAAAATGTTCAAGGGCAGTTTTACCTTGGTGTGAGCTACTTTGAATCCAAGCAAAAGAAAAAAGCAAAAAATCAGTTCCAGAAAGTGAAAGACATGACAGAAGATCCCATGATCCTCTCCAGTGTCGACAATTATCTGGGACAACTATAAAAGTATTGTTAAACTTAAATCCATAAGATTATGCCTTGCGGTAAAAAAAGAAAAAGACATAAGATCTCTACGCACAAGCGTAAGAAAAGACTGAGAAAAAACAGACATAAGAAGAAGTAATACACTTCTTCTTTTTGAGTTTTTACACGAAAACGTTCATTAACATAAGAAAAGAGACACGATTTGAGTACGGAATTAGTTATTGATTCTGCTCAAAACGGTAGTCGCATAGCCCTTTTGAAGAACAAAGGACTGGTGGAGCTTCATTCAGATGAAGAAAACAACCAGTTTAAAGTAGGGGACATGTACCTGGGAACGGTCCGAAAGATCGTCAATGGCCTAAATGCAGGATTCATTGATGTCGGATACGAAAAAGATGCTTTTCTGCATTACCAGGACTTGGGGCCGAAAGTGAAAAGCCTGATCAAATATACCAAACACATCAGGAACAATCACTCAGAGCACCCTACACTCAAAGGGTTTAAACTAGAACCTGAGATAGAAAAGCTGGGAAAGATTTCCCAAGTCCTTTCTAAAAACAATCAAATATTAGTTCAGGTTGTAAAGGAGCCAATCTCTACGAAAGGCCCACGACTATCCTGTGAGCTCTCCCTAGCCGGTCGCTATTTGGTACTGGTGCCTTTTTCGAACGCAGTCAACGTATCCAAGAAGATCCGAAAAGCTGAAGAACGAAGAAGGCTGGCCAGACTCATCACTTCCATCAAGCCCGATAATTTCGGGGTAATCATCAGAACAGTAGCAGAGAGCCAGTCCGTCACAGAACTGGACAAAGACCTCCGCAACCTGGTGGACTCTTGGGAAGATGGCATGAAGAAGCTGATGAAAGCCAAAAGTAAAGACAAGGTGATAGGAGAAATGAGCATGGCGAGCTCCATTGTGAGAGACTTGCTCAACGAATCATTCGATGCAATCACGGTAGAGGATGAATTAATCTATGATCAGATCCGGTCTTATATAAGATCGATCGCCCCTGAAAAGGAAAAAATTGTCAAGCTTTACAACGGAAAAGCTAAGCTCTTTGAAAGTTTTGGAATAGAAAAGCAGATAAAGAGTCTCTTTGGACAGTCGGTGAGCCTACCGCACGGTGGCTACCTTATCATTGAACACACCGAAGCGCTGCACGTCATTGATGTAAACAGCGGAAACAAGTCCAATCAAGAAAGTGACCAGGAAACAACAGCATTAAAAACCAACCTGGTGGCTGTCAAAGAAATTGCCAGACAGCTTCGCCTCCGTGATATGGGAGGTATTATCGTCATCGACTTCATTGACATGAAAAAGGCCGATAACAAAAGGGCCGTTTATGATGCAATGAAAACAGCAATGAAGGATGATAGGTCAAAAAACACAGTGTTGCCCCTTACCAAATTTGGGCTAATGCAGATTACCCGGCAACGTGTAAGACCCGAAGTGAATATCGTAACCAAAGAAACCTGTCCGTCTTGTAACGGTACAGGAAAAATCCAGGCCTCCATCCTGGTGGCTGATAAATTGGAAAGAGACCTTGAGTACACTGCAGTACACCAAAACTTACCAAGTATAAAAATAGGTTTGCACCCTTATCTTCATGCCTACTTTACCCAAGGCATGATCTCGAAAAGGGTCAAATGGTTTTTTAAGTATTTCAAATGGGTAAAACTGATCAAAGATTCTTCATTACCAGTGACGGAGTATAAATTCCTGGACGAAACAGGAGAAGAAATAGAACTTAATGTAAAAGACGGAGCCCAATAAGCTCCGTTTTTTTTGCTTATTGCCCATTCCCAAACGCTAGATATGCAGGAAAGTTGGGATCAAGCCATATTTCTAGCGGGACGAATGTTGACATAAAGCGGGTTAAAACGATGGGCTTCTTCCATCCGCACGAATAGGTTTTAGCGGGAATTTGTATGGAATAGGGCGGTCATTGCAGCAAAAATGGGAAACGTTGGGTGGGCAAATTTACCATGGGCAGTTATTTTTCTAGCTAAATTCCCAGGTGGTTTTCATCCCTTTACCTTTGTTACTTTTTTGCTTCAGGTCAAAAAAGTAAACCCAAACCTGTCCGCCGGTGGTGGAAACCCCGCCGCTACGCCACGGCGCACAGGTGTGCAGCTATTGGCCTAAAATTAAACCCGGATTATGCGTTAGGAATCGTAGTGAGAGCTGAAATTGCAAGAAAATCAGTTAGTTTGGAGGCATTAGCGTAGCACCGCTACGGTTATGCCGAAAACTAAAGTGAAACGACTGATTTTGAAGCAGTTTCAGGTCGTAACAGATAGGCTAATGCATATTCCGGGTTAAAACCTTCCCTCATGCAGGCAAACTCCTCCTGTCTAAAGCCAAGCAGGCCTATCTAAATCCAGGTAAACCTTCTTTTTGGTCAGCCTTTCGTCAAACAAGCCTGCCTTTTTGCCCACCCGCTATTTAATTTCTTAACGCCCAATACCTGCAAGGCGGATTCAGTTAATAAGTCCCAAAAATGTATGGCTTCCTGATAACGGCCCTTGGTATGCCTATTTTCCAGCCAATGGTGGAGGCCGTTAAGAAGGGGAGTTGGCTCGCGTCGTGGAACAGCGAGACCCACTCGCTTTTAGACCGTAGCCATCGGGTGGAAATTAAAATGGGTGACAGATCCACGTCGCCTGGGAAATCCATGTCCCATTTTAAAGGGCAGACCACCGGCCTGGATTTTCTGCCTGCCGGAAGGCATGGTTTTCTTTCTTTTTCATCAATAGCCTGCCCCGAAGGCTTTCGGAGGAAAAAAGTAAAAGGTTCCCACCAAAATGGCCAAAGCCATTCAGTTAAAGCCAAATAGAAAAGAAACTCCTGGCAGGTGAAAACAGGGAAATAGCCTTAACTAAACGGCATTGAAAGCGGTTTCAATTCAGGCCCAATATGCACTTTTCAAACATAATACCTTTGTGGATTTTTTTTATCGGTGGTTTAGCCATTAAGAAAATTGGCAGCCCCCAACTTTTCCGCTCGATCCGGAAGTGGGAGGCATTTTATCATGGTAACATCTGCGTAAAGATAACCTACAGGACATGAATCATAATATATTTGGATGTGAGTTCTCTGTACAGTAAAGCACTAGTGTCAAACCTAAAACTACGTGTAATCCAGTGCGTGTTTTGGCATACTTCTACGTTGCAAAAAGACTTTCTTAGTACGGATAGAGGCGTTTTTTGCCCCTTGATCTTGTCCAAAAACCACTACCGCCTTATCCGGCATTTAAGCAATGACTTGACACTAGTTGTTTTGCTCGGTGATTAGTTTAATCCCTTTCAGGGTAAGGTTATTATCAATGAGGTCAAATTCTCCTTGGAGGTTAGTAAGAATCTTGGACAAACCTCCCGTAGCGACTACTTTAAAGTCTTGCGGAAGCTCCTTTCTGATGGTTTCCAACATGCCGCGAACCAACCCTGTATAGCCGTACAAAATGCCCGCTTGGATAGAATGGACGGTGTCTTTTCCAATGGCAGAATCTGGAAGTTCCAGTCGGACTTCTGGTAATTTTGAAGTGTTTGTGAAGAGGGATTTGATGGCTGTCTTGAGGCCGGGCGCGATGGTCACCCCCAAAATCTCCCCACTGTGGTCTATAACCGTAAACGTCAAGGCGGTACCAAAATCAACGACAATACAGTCTGAGCCATAGTAATCATACGCTGCCACGGCATTTGCCATCAGGTCTGTGCCCATTTCCGCCGGCTTTTTAGTAGTAACAGCCATGGGCTTATAGCTCCTTTCTGTAATGAAAAAGGCATCCTGATGGAGATAGGCCCTAACCGCCTTTCTTAGGTTTTCATTGATCTCAGGCACGACAGAGCTGATACCGACGCTGGAAATATCCGATGGAGAAATGGAAGACTCCAAAAAGAACAGGCTCATGTTTTTCTTCAGGTAGTTAAACTCCATTCCCCGCTGGGTCTCCATGCGGAGAACGGGATCCCACTTTTGCTCTTTAGCGTCGAAAAAGCCAAAAACGATATTCGAATTACCTGCATCAATGGACAAAAACATAGGTATGATATTTATTGATAGACATTTCTATTTAAATCTAGCACCTGTAATACCCAAAATGAAATGAGTCCTTAGTTCTTTTTCGAAAATTTTCTAATTTCGAATCATGTACACTATCAGAGAAGGAAAAAAAGAGGACTTGCCAAGAATCTTTGAATTGGTCGAAGAACTGGCAATTTATGAAAAAGCTCCAGAACAAGTGACCAACACCATAGCGATGATGGAAAAAGATGGCTTTGGTCAAAATCCCGTTTTCGGATTTTTTGTGTTGATCAAGGACAGCAGCCAAGAGATCATCGGTACGGCGATCTACTATTACAGATACAGCACCTGGAAGGGCAAACGACTTTATTTGGAAGATTACATCGTGACGGAGAAAGAACGTGGAAAGGGTGCAGGCAAGTTGCTTTTTGAGCGGGTAATGAAAAAATCCATTGAGGAAAATTGTACCGGTATGATGTGGCAAGTGCTGGACTGGAACGACCCTGCAATAAATTTCTACAAAAAATATGATGCTGAAATAGAAGGCGGATGGTATAACTGTCACCTGCAGTCTGAAGAGATCAAAGAACGGCTAGGGAAGTAAGCCTTAAAAAACGTACTAGTATCATCAAACCTAAACCTACGTGTAATCCGATGCGTCTTTTGGCTTATCTCTTCATTGCAAAAAGAATCCCTCTTAGCCATCCCGACGCGAATGGGGCTGAGAGGGATTTGATGAATAAAATAAGACCGAATAATTTTCGGGAGTTTATACCTGCTCTAGCAATGACCTGAAGATCGCATAACGATCCTGAAAACGGTGCCTGAATTTCTCTTGCAGGTCTTTTGCATGCTTTTCCTGATATTCCTTTATTTTTTCCATAGAATCAGCGAAGTATTGTACCGAATAATTCACCCCTCCATCTTCATTATCGTGCATCAATCGGAAGAACTTATTTTCCACAAATATTCCAGTGGCCATTACAGCTGGAATATGCTCGTCCTTCATCCACTTGATCCATTCCTTTTCCACTTTCTGATCGATGTTAACCGTAACATTGTATAAAATCATTGCTAATTTTGTTTATCTTTATTGGTAAATTTGTTAAACAAAATATGTAATTTTGTCTTAATTTGCCAGCTACAAAAATAGCTATTTCAGTTGGTTTGGTAAGTGGAAAAGCCATAAAAGGAACGTTGGCTTGATTATTTCCTCAAAGTACTCAAACAATTGGACTCCGTAAAAAGTTATTGAAACATGTTGGAAGCAGTAATGTTCGTGGTCATCGGTTTTGTGTTAATGGAATTGGCTGGATGGGCCATCCACAAATTTCTGATGCACGGGATCTTTTGGAATATTCATAAAACCCACCATACAGCGACAAAAGGCCCGTTTGAGAAGAATGATGTTTTTTCCACCCTGTTTGGAGGAATTGCAATCGCCTTGATGATAGTGGGCTATGGGGAGTTGGACTATCGATTTTGGCTTGGGGTAGGAATAAGTGTTTATGGAATGTGTTATTTTTTCTTTCATGATGTCATTATCCACCGAAGGGTAAAGTGGCTCAAAAGACCTGAAAATGGTTTTTGGAGAGGCTTCGTGAGGGCACACCAAGCCCATCACGCAAACAACAAGAAAAAAGGTTCAGAGGCCTACGGGTTGTTCTTTGTGCCATTTAAATACTTCAAAGCAGGGAGGAAATGAGCAGCTATTCTATCAAAGACTTGGAGCACTTGTCAGGCATCAAAGCCCATACACTAAGAATTTGGGAACAACGGTACAATTTGGTCCGACCAAAACGCACAGATACCAATATCCGATACTATGATGATGCAGATCTTAAGTTGATTCTAAACGTTGCACTGCTCAACAACAATGGCTTTAAGATTTCGAAAATCGTAGAGATGTCCCCGGCCAACATTCGGGACAAGGTGATCTCGCTCACCGAAGGAGTGCTTGCGTACGAGGATCAGATTCATGCATTGACCGTTTCCATGATTGAGATAGACGAAGAAAGCTTTGACAGGGTCTTGTCCATCAACCAGCGAAGGATTGGTTTTGATGAGACGATGCTCCGAGTAATCTATCCTTTTTTGGCCAAAATCGGATTACTTTGGCAGATAGGCAGCATTAGCCCAGCTCAAGAGCACTTTATCAGTAATCTGATTCGCCAAAAGCTTATCGTAGCAATCGACAATTTTGTCTATCAAGGTGGTGGAAAGAAATTTTTACTTTTTCTTCCTGAAGGGGAATTGCATGAAATATCCTTGTTATTTGCTTCTTACCTCATCAAACGCGAAGGTCATAAGGTGATCTATCTGGGCCAAAGCACCCCAAAAGATGACCTGATTGAGGTGTACAATTATCATCAACCGGAATTTTTGATCACTGTCATCACCACTTCACCAGATGCTGGCAATTTGCAAGCTTATCTGAACGAGTTAGGTGGTATTTTTGGAAAAAGTGAGTTGATTGTTTCCGGATATCAGATTTTGAGAACACCGGTGGAGCTCCCCAAGAATGTAAGACTATTGGAAAAGATTGAAGACATCAAAGACTTCGTATTATGCCTTATCCCGGAAGAAAAAGCGATAAGCTGAGGGAGTATTTTTGGTTTGATTATGTGCTATTTCGGTAAATTGGCAAAAACACAACGTCAAATCAAACCAATAAAATAGTATAAACTTTGGATAAACATTGGGGCAATTTTAAAAAGTCCGTATTCATCCATGACCAAGACTGGAAACTATATCAAAGTGGGGAAATATACCATTTGAAAAACGATCCCTCAGAAAAACACACGGTGAAGCTAGATGAATTAGATGGGGACGATCATGAAAGAATTTACAAATTAAACAAGGCGTTAAACCAATTTATTAAGCAAGGCCATAAATGATTGTTGATTTCTTTTATATTCAAGAGCAATGTTGCAACTAAATGATATCGCTCTTATCATTTAATATTTAAAATACTGACTAACAGTTATTTACAAATCTTCAATAAAGACTCTTTTGTTATTCCTAGCATGCTATCAACTGAAGAAGCACAAAAAAATAGCCAAAATCTAAGATTAGATAGCATCATTAGGGCGATAGTTCTAAAAATTTAAATAATGTTTCGGTTTTATATTTTTAAAATTGGCTTTATTTTAGGGGTCAAATAAAAATCAGCCCCCTAATCCATAAAACCACACAAAATAGATATAAGCTCCTGATAGCCTAAACATTAGAGTTATGGGTATGAGCTTAAACTATTTTGCTCTCTTTATTAAATAAACGATTATTTAAAAATATAAAAAGAAGTTACATTAAGCTTAAGATAACCCCTCAAACGTTCTAAAAGTCTTGTTCGTGGACTGAAATCATTTTGCCAATTCAATAGCACAAATCAATAGAAAAGGCACATAAGATCACACCATTTTAGAGCAGAAATCATCAAACAAAAAAAGTAAATAACACGGTAAAAAAGTAAAAAATTGGTGGTCTAGTTCGTTTTTAGTAATATTTAACGTGACGACAACAAACCCATCCTGTGTTAGTTTTAAAGTTATGGAAAAGAAGAAAAAAATCTCCACAAAGCAGCGAATTATCAATGAAGCCATCCGCCTCTACAATGAATATGGTGCCCACAATATTACGAGCCGACATATTGCGGCGGAATTAGGGATTAGCCATGGCAATCTTGATTACCATTATAAAAATCGTGAAGCCATCCTTCTTGCCATTTATAAGCAGATGAGGGAAGAAATGAGCGCTTCCTATGAAAAAGTGTCCGGATCTTCTTCATCGTTTACGGACTTCCATATGCTGCTGCTTCATTTAGAAGCCTTTCAGTATAAATATCGTTTTTTTAACCAGGACGTTTTAGAAATCTCACGATCCTATCCGGAAGTAAGCAAGCTATTGAAGGAAACGATCGAATTAAGAAACAAACAGATGGCCGAATACTTTGAACGGTTTAAGAAGCAAGGCTTTGTGCAGGACACCATAAACACCGTTGCTGAAAGGCTAAAGAGGACTCTACGCATCATCATCACATTTTGGCTTGCTCAGCGAGAGGTACTAAGCCATCAAAAGGGAAAATCAGAGGGAGAAATGGCTCGACATATTTGGGAACTGGTGATTCCTTATATGACTGAAGAGGGGAAAACTGAATTTAAAGCTGTTGTGGACCAATACGGCTATCGCTACGAAGGATAATAAGCATCCCATTAAGCTAGAGACCACATACAAGATCAAACGGAAAAGATGCCGCATTTATGCAATGATGAAATCCCGGGAGAGGCAAGGTTAGCGCTACACGGCACAAAGTATGATGAATATACCAAACTATAAAGGTGGGCTGAAATATTCACCAAGTCGCTCCTGAAGCAATGCCAGCTTGGGCTGAATATATTGTCCGCAAAATGGAGCTTCTGGCTTGTTCAGATAGTAATTTTTAAAATGTTCCTCATTATCTCTGAATCCTCCAAAGTCAAGCGTTTGGACGATAAGTGGTTTGTCAAACTTGGGCTGCAGGTGTTTGATTATTTCCCTGACTGACATTTTTTGACAGGAGTCCAAAACATAAACAGCAGAGCGGTATTTCTTTCGCATTCCATGCAATGATGTACTACTGTGCGTGATCAAATGAGCCTCAACCAATACAGACAATGGTATGATAGCAGGATCATAATCTACCAATACCGCTTCCGAGAAAGTGGCCTGTTCGGCACGATTGGCGATCCAGCCTTGCTTCACTAAGTGGACTCCTTTCAAATGCTGAAACACTGCTTCAGTACACCAATGACAGCCTCCTCCAAAGCCAATTTGCTGCAACATACTACCCGCCCATTACTAGATTATGAGACCTTTTTTAGGGAAACGGCATTGACACAATACCGGAGTCCACTGGGTTCGGGGCCATCGGGAAACACATGCCCCAAGTGTGCATCACAGGTATTGCAAGTGATTTCTACCCGGACCATGCCAAACCCTACATCCTTGTGGTAGGCCACAGCACTTTTCTCAGCGGGCTGTGTGAAAGAAGGCCATCCTGTACCACTTTCGAATTTTTTCCCGGCATCAAAAAGCAGGGTGTCACAGCAAATACAAGCGTATTTTCCAGGCTCAAAAAGACTACACATCTCTGAACTATGTGCCCTCTCAGTGCCCTTTAGACGGGTGATTTTATATTGCTCCGGAGTAAGGAGGCTTTTCCATTCCTCCTCACTTTTTGTCACCTTTTTTTGGGGTGTTGGGCTGCCATTGTTTGCAAAATGAATGACGTCTGACCAGTTTAGCATGATCGATTGAGTTTATTTCTTGGATCGAATTTACAATTGTTTTTAAAATTCCATCTTCAAAACAATACTTCTCCGAAATTAGCTCCCTGCCCCGTAAATTTCTTTCAGGCAACGGAAATGTACTACCTCAGGGCAATTGAAAACGCTTTTCTGTGTAGAGAACCCGATTCATTTAAAAACGACTTTCATCCCTACCACCCGCACTTTATCTTGGACTTTTCAAAGGGAATTTTCCTCACATAGCAATAGCGAATTCATTAAGACTGGATGGAAATTTAGGTGACTCATCAGCCCACCCTCAAGTGTCTTTTCATCTGTCAGGAGCAATTTGTAATAGATATCAATGATGATGGAAAGCTCTTCAAACCATAATGGAGCCTTGTTTTGCTGATTGTCCAAAAACGGTGCTGCAGAAAAATAAGGATGGATATCCGAGGTTTTGTAGCGCAACTTCACATAGTTCATATAAGCGCCATCATCTTGCTTGGCGATGGCCAAAGCATACATAAAGAGTCCATCCTTGTTAAATGTAAGTGTCGTGTTTGGGTGGAGGACATCCTTGGAAGATGCTAAAAATATGGCACTGGAGGCGAGCGGCCCTGATTTCACCTGACGACTACTCAGGGAATAATCCGGAAAATTTGCGGGCATAAGCTGTTTTACAGGGTATTTGGGATAGTTATCCACTTCATGATCATAGATATAAATATCCTTTCGCAGGCCTGAGCTTTCCATAGCGTTGAGCGTTTCGCTGATTCCAGGCATTCTTTTGATGGCGGTTATGGGACGCTGACGGAACACGTCCTCGATAAACTGTCTCGTCTTTTCTCTTTGGCCAGAAAAATCAGCATAGCGCGCCTCCACAAATCGTCCATACGAATCGATGAGCATGGACAAAGCCTGCATCTTCTCTGCACCCAGTTCTGTAGAAAACGTTTCCTTTTCCTGGTGTCGAGGTGCGCAGCTAGCCAAAAGCATTAGCAAGAAAAACCAAATGAACCGGACGTTTTTCATGGTAAAGGAGCCTTAAGGGATTTGTAAGCAATTAAAAATCAGCAGTTTTACAATTTAATATACGGAATTTGCCTCAAAAAAGCGATTCTGATAATTGATAATTTCTGTTGAAGTCTCCTCACCTAGACCAATCGTCCCCAAGGGTTATTAAGAGCTTTTGGACCGCAACGGATGAAGAGAACCGGCTTATGGCCAATTCCCTTGAGCGTCGCTTCATGTCCGCTAGCAGCTCAGGGTTTCCTTCCAATTTTTCCAGTTCACGCAGGGTATCCTTTGGCTCTTTATAATCGAAAAACAAGCCAATTCCATGCTCTTCCACAAGGTTCCAAACCCATCCCTGATGGTTGATCAGGATGGCATTTCCCATTGCAATAGCGTCAAAAAATTTGTTGGGGCTATTGGTTTGCAAGATGGGTAAATGATCAAAGGAAATGAATGACAGGTCAGCATGACCAAGTAATTGCCTCACCTGCCCTTTATCGCCAAATGGCAGAAATCGCATGTTTTTCAGCCCCAGGTGTTGGGATTGGGCTTTGACGGTGTCCAGCTGCTTACCCTTTCCCATGATCGCAAATTGCCAATTCTTGCCCTTGTGCTGAGCCAAATCAGCCAGTTTGACCAGTTCATCCACGGCATTTACGTCTCCCACCGCACCCGTGTAAGCGAAGGTGAGGTGATCTAGCTTCCAGCCCATTTTACGTAGAAAAGCAAGGTCTTTTTCTATGGACGGCGTAAAAAATTCCACATTCGAAAAGTTGGGAATCAGATGGATCTTCTTCCCTGGAACTACGGCATGGATATAATCGCAGATTCCCTCGGAAAGTCCAATGATTTGAGAAGCTTGCTGATAGACATGCTTTTCCAACTTGTACAGGACTTTCTTTAACCACTTATGCTTGATGGCCCCCACTTGAATAGGAGCTTCCGGCCACAAGTCTCGCACTTCAAAAATGTAGGATAACCCAAGTTTCTTTTTTGCCCATAAACCTATCAGCCCCGTGGTCAGCGGCGTGGAAGTAATGTACAGCAGATCAGCTTGCTGAAGCCGCTTTAACAATCTTTTTGCATGCCGCACAAATTGATAGAAAGCCCATACCCTGCGGTAAAAGCCAAAGCTGTTGTCATACGGTACAGGAAGATAGTGGACCTTGATGCCATCGATTTCCTTCAGCTGGTAGTGGTTATCATTGTATGTGGTGATCATTTCTACATCGATACCGGCTTCTACCAAGCCTTTGGCCAAGTGATAAGACCGGACCGCCCCGCCTTCTTCGGGGGTGACGAAGTATTGGTGGATGTAGATGATTCTCATAGTTGATGATACGTGCACCAGGCAGCAAGGATATACAGGTTCCAGATTTCTAGAAAATGATGTTTCACGTGTTTATCTGGACGGAGTGCCAAAGTAAGCATTTCTCTGGGAATAATGTCTTGTTGCGCTTGGGCAAAGGTTTTGATCGTCCCAAACACCAATGACTGGAGCGCCCTGTCTTCTTCCAGCCATTCCCGCAAGGGCAAACCAAAACCTGCTTTCTTGCGAACAGCGACTTTTGCTTGCCCACTATCAGCCAAGAGGGTTTTGATCCACTCTTTTGGGCTTAGGGAGAGGTGCTGTTCTTCGGTGAGGGATTTGCTCAGCCTGACCAATGCCGTGTCCAAATAAGGTGCACGGCCTTCTATTCCGTGTGACATGAGCGCATTGTCATGGATTTTGAGGACATCATTGACCAGGTAATAGCCACGATCCCACTCCAAGGCTGCTTTGTAAGGGGAAAGGACTTTAGGGTAATAATCCAAAAACCTACTAAGGTATTCCTCTGGAATGGAACGTAGCGAACTGAAATTCAAAAAAGTAATGGATTCATCTTCCCGTATTCCCTTGGCCAATTTCTTGATATGCCTGCCAAAGAACGGAAACTTCCCCATAGACTTGGCCGCTTTTAGGGCAAAGGTCTTGTGGTGAAGATATTGTCTAAAGGCTTCATGCCGGTTGTACCCACTAAACAGCTCGTCTGCCCCCGCTCCGCTAATGAGGATACGAACATACGGCTTGGCCTCTTTGGCAATCATCCAGCTTAGAAAACTCGCGCTGTCCCCTATAGGCTGGTCTAGTGAAGCGATGTAATCTGGCAAATACTGCAGCAATAACTTGGACGTGACCAGTACTTCATGGTGAGCACAGCGGTATTTCGCCGCAACTTGCTGCGCATGGACCGGATCGGGGAATTTCTTGCGGTGCTTCTCCTCAAAACTCACCGTAAATGTATGTAGTGGGATGCCCGTTTCCTGTGTCCAGCATTGCAAAAGCAAACTGCTATCGGCACCACCACTCAGCATCAAACCTACCGGCACATCTGCATGAAAATGCTTCAATACCGCGTCGCTTAGTAAAGAGCGGAAGCCTTCTTTATCAGGTAGCTTTTGGCTTTGTGCCTGGATTTCAACGTGTTGTTCTTTTTTAATATTTCCCTCAAAATCCAGCTGGAGTACTTTCCCGGGCAATACTTGCTTGACCTGCTCAAAGAAACTCTTGTCCGGAAAGCTGTGTCTGGAGTAAAAGTAGGGCACAAACTGTGCATTGTCCAGCCGCTTTGGGATGAATCCAGAAGCAATGATGCTGCGAGATTCAGATGAAAAGAGCCAGCGGCTGCTTTCGTGGAAATAATAAAGTGGCTTCTTCCCGTGTGGATCCCTGGCAATGATGACTTCTTGGTTGCTCTGGTCAATAAAAACGACAGCATACATCCCTTGCAGGCTTTTCACTCCAGAAATTCCGTAGGCCTTTAGCCATTTTAGCAGCACCTCACTGTCAGACCGGCTTTCGAATACGACTCCCGCTTGCAAAAGGTGGTTCCTGAGCTCATCGGCATTGTAAATTGCCCCGTTCCACACCAGCGTGAATGCTCCATTGTCAATTTGCACAGGCTGATTGGACCAATCACCCAAGTCCACGGTCTTCAGACGGTTTCCAGCCACGAATAACTGGTCATTGACTTGGCACCATGCAGCATGGTCCGGCCCACGGTGGGCGGTGGCCTGCATCATTTGTTGAATGGCGGTTTCACCATTTTGGGAAAAGTTCATTACCAAATTGACCCCACACATGTTTATTTCCTTTTGGGGATCAAGTCTTTTTCAGCTTCTATCTTAGCTTGGTTTTTCTCAAAATACCGGCAAAAGTGCGTGAGCTCACATTCGGTACATTTCGGGCTTCTGGCCAGACAAACATAGCGGCCATGCAGGATCAGCCAGTGATGGGCCACATGAATGTGCTCTTTTGGGATATGCTTGATCAGCTGTTTTTCTACCTCCAACGGTGTTTTGGCATTCTGCGGTACTAATCCAAGCCGCTTGGAAACGCGAAACACATGGGTATCCACCGCCATATTGGGCTGGTTCCAGACCACCGAGGTGATGACATTCGCAGTCTTCCGACCCACCCCAGGAAGTTTGATAAGTTCTTTTACCGTGTCAGGAATTTCACTGCCAAAATCCTCCACCAGCATCTTTGCCATGCCCAGCAGGTGCTTGGTTTTGTTGTTGGGATAGGAGACAGATTTGATATAGGGAAAAAGCTCGTCAAAATCAGCCGCTGCCAAATGCTCTGCCGTCGGAAAATCCCTGAAGAGCGCTGGCGTGACCATATTGATCCGCTTGTCCGTACACTGGGCACTGAGGATAACTGCTATTAGCAACTGGAAGGGATTTTCATACTGAAGCTCCGTCTCAGCTGCTGGCATATGTGTAGAAAAATGGTCTATAAATGCTTGGTAGCGCGCTTTCTTTAACATGTCTCTTTTCCTAGTCCAGCCCAAAGATAAGGGAAAACACGGCGAATTGGAAAGCTCCAACTGGTTTCGGTTTGTTAAAACCTCAGTTCGATTTTTAAACCGTCACTGCGAGGCTTAGAGGGAGATTTGAGGGGTGGAAGCCGTGGCAGTCTCGGTATTTCGGGATTGCCACACCCTTTTCCAACCCACATCCTCCTTAAAAGGGTTCGTATGACGCTTTTAATACTAAAATTAAGTCGAGCTCAGGTTTAAAGCGTTAGTGGCATTTACATTCTTCACACTCCTTTTCAGTTTCAAATCCCAATCGAGAACATCCAGAATAACCAATTAGCTCACACCTGTTTTTATCCTTATTAAAAAACCACCTTTCAAAGTAGAGCTGGCAGATTTCAGTGGTTGGAGGGGTTTCGTTGCAAACCGCCAAAGGAGGTTCACAGTCCTTGGAACAGCTAATCATGACCAAAATAAAAGTGAAAAGGCCGATTGATTTTAGCTTGGATATCTTCATATAAATTTGGCTTGATGGTTTATCCCCCATACGTCACTAGGCAGGCAAGTGCTACACCAATCTGTTGATGGGGGAGCTTGATTGTACTGTAGTGTGATGGTTGTGCGGAAAAATATATTGGATTCAACTGGATTATCGAGCTTTTTGTTGTTAATTAATAAGCTGAAAAGAATTGGTTCGAACTAGAGTTGACCGGTTTGGCTGGCTGATGCTCCGTTTTCTTTTCTGATTTGTAGCAGCATATTTATCGATACAACCCATTATAATCATTACCTGACATGAGTCAACAAGAAAAAATGAAAGCCTATTGGAGGCGAAATGTGAAGATTCTCCTTTCCCTGCTTGCGGTTTGGTTTACCGTTTCCTTTGGATGCGGTATTTTGCTCGTAGATGTTCTAAATAAAATTCAGCTTGGAGGATTTAAGTTGGGTTTCTGGTTTGCGCAGCAAGGTGCCATTTATGTTTTTGTGATCTTGATTTTTGTGTACGTCTGGCTGCTCAATAAGCTAGACCGTGAATTTGACGTGCACGAGTAATTTTTATCCCTTTCCCAAACCACAACTATCTCAACAATGGATATTTTAACCTGGACTTATATACTTGTAGGGCTTTCTTTTGCCCTTTACATTGGCATTGCGATCTGGAGCCGGGCAGGTTCTACCAAAGAATTCTACGTGGCCGGTGGTGGCGTTTCTCCCTTGGCCAACGGCATGGCCACTGGAGCCGACTGGATGTCGGCGGCTTCTTTTATTTCCATGGCTGGATTGATTTCCTTTATGGGCTATGACGGATCCGTTTACCTCATGGGCTGGACAGGAGGCTACGTGCTTTTGGCCCTTTTGCTGGCGCCTTATCTGCGAAAATTCGGAAAATTTACCGTTCCCGATTTTGTAGGGGATCGATATTACTCCAACAAGGCACGAGTTGTGGCTGTTTTTTGTGCCATATTTATCTCGTTCACCTACGTGGCCGGCCAAATGCGTGGTGTAGGCATCGTTTTTTCCAGGTATTTGGAAGTTGACATCAACACGGGAGTGATCATTGGGATGTGTATCGTGTTTTTCTATGCCGTTTTGGGCGGGATGAAAGGAATCACCTACACCCAAGTAGCGCAATATTGTGTATTGATCTTTGCTTTTATGGTGCCGGCAATTTTTATTTCCATGCAGCTGACCAGTAACCCGATCCCACAATTAGGTTTGGGAGGAACTGTGGCGGATGGGACCTATTTGCTGGACAAATTGGACGGTGTATTGACAGACTTGGGTTTTCATGCTTATACGAGTGGTAAGAAGTCCATGGGAGACATGTTTGCCATCACCTTGGCATTGATGGTCGGGACAGCGGGCCTTCCGCATGTCATTGTGCGGTTTTTTACCGTTCCGCGGGTAAAGGACGCCCGGCTTTCTGCAGGCTACGCCTTGGTGTTCATTGCCATTCTTTACACCACGGCTCCAGCAGTTTCTGCCTTTGGGATTTATAATGCCATAGACTCTGTTTCAGAAAAGTCCATCGATGACCTCCCTGACTGGGTCAACAACTGGCAGCAAACACAGCTGATCAAGATCAATGACAAGAACCAAGATGGAGTGGTGCAGTATGTAGCCGATCCGGAGCGGAATGAGTTTACCATCGACAAAGACATCATGGTACTGGCCAATCCGGAAATAGCTGAGCTGCCAAACTGGGTGGTAGGCTTGGTGGCGGCCGGTGGGATGGCCGCGGCCCTTTCTACGGCTGCAGGCTTGCTGCTGGTGATTTCCACTTCCGTTTCCCGGGATCTGGCCAAGAATTTCAATCCTGGGATTTCGGACAAAAAAGAACTCCTCATCGCCCGTGTAGCGGCAGCAGTGGCGGTGATCATAGCGGGTTATTTTGGGGTGAATCCTCCCGGGTTTGTGGCTGAAGTGGTAGCTTTTGCTTTTGGCTTGGCTGCGGCATCATTCTTTCCGGTGATCATCATGGGGATTTTCTCCAAGCGCATGAACAAGGAAGGTGCTATTTGGGGGATGTTGGTAGGTTTGGTGTTTACCCTTTCTTATATCATTTACTTTAAGTTCGGCGCAGACCTCTTTGGTATTCCAGCAGACCACCTTACGGCCGATCAATGGTGGTTTGGGATTTCTCCCGAAGGCATTGGGTCTATAGGCATGGTATTGAACTTTCTGGTGAGCTTTGCCGTGTCACGCGTTACACCCGCCCCACCTGAAGCGGTGCAGGAGATGGTAGAAGACATCCGAATCCCAAGAGGCGCAGGACAGGCACAAGGGCATTAAACTATTTATAGAGTTAAAATAGTTAAAAATTGGGAACTCACTAGCGAAGGTTAATCGTTAATTACAATATATGATTATCCGCAATTATACCAGTAATTGCAGGAAAATTAAATAGGTGCTCACAGAAAGCATGGAAATCTCAGAAAAGCCTTATTTCATTCTGGGTGTTCTGTGCGTTCCGTGAGAAATAAAACCTACTGGCAATAAATCACTTAGATTAATAAAAATAGTTGGGCAATAAAAACAGTATAAATGGAGAATATGGATATTAAAACGGAAAAATATGCTTTGATAGAATATATTACACAGATAGAAGATTTGAGTATTATAGAAAAGCTCAAAGAGTTTGTAAAAGCAAATGACCATGATTTTTGGAATGACCTTTCTGAAGATCAAAAAAGGGAAGCTAAGGAAGGGATGAATGATTTAGATAGTGGATTGAAATTTGACTATGAAGATGTCCTATCTAAGCACAGGTGATGAACAGGAAAGTCGTCCTATCTCGAAAGGCTAAGAACAACCTTACAGACCTTTTGGAATTCTTAGAAAGAAGATGGTCAGTGAAGGTTAAGAGTGACTTTATTAAAAAACTTGATTATCGGATTAAACTCATTTTAACCTATCCAAAAAGCTGTCCGGAATCCAAAGAAATAAAAGGACTTTATCGCTGCGTAGTCACGAAACAAACCAGTTTTTTATATAAAATTAAGCCAAATTTTATTGAGATTGTCGTGATTTATGACAATCGCCAGCATCCTAAACGAATCACAGGGAAAAGGAAATAATTAAAAACTTACTATGCTGCATTTTAGACCTCCTAAAGAAATTAGATGGGGACGGTAAGGGCTTCTTAAGGGGACATTATGGGTTAAATCCAGAATCAATGCCGTTTAGTTAAGGGGATTTCCTTCTTTTCACATACCTAAAAGTCCTTTTTTTGATTGACTTTGGCTGGGGAAACCTGATCATCTTGGTGGATTTTATCCTTTTCCTTTTTTCCATTGATGAAAAAAGAAAGAAAAAAATATAGGCCGGTGGGCAAAAAGGCAGGCTTGTTTGACGAAATGCTGCCCTAAAAGAATGTTGGCAGCTCAAGAAGGTTTACCTGGCTTTAGATAGGCCTGCTTGGCTTTAGACAGGAGGAGTTTGCCTGCATGAGGGGTAGGTTTTAATTTTAGGCCGATAGATGCACACCTGTGCGCCTTGGCGTAGCGGCGGGGTTTCCACCACCGGCGGACAGGTTTGGGTTACTTTTTTGACCTGAAGCAAAAAAGTAACAAAGGTAAAGAGATGAAAACCATCTTGGAATTTAACTAGAAAAGTAATTAAACCAATATTTCCAGATACACACGAACTAAACGACATTGATAAACCGGGTTAAATCCTCCTTTTTTTACCTAGAAAACATCAATTAATTGTGTAGCTTTAGGAAAGCTTATTTATTGGATATTTAACTGGTCTTTTTATAAATATTCTACAAACATTTAAAAGGTTGGCAGAAATATTTCGTTATACCAATAATGTTCAGTGTAGCAAAATCGAATTAATAATAAAACCTAAAACCATAATTAGACGATGAGTGATAGAATTCACACCTTGAGTGGTTACTTTCATGAGTATCAAAAAAGCGTTACCGAGCCGGAGCAATTTTGGGCACGGATTGCAGATTCCTTTCACTGGAAAAAGCGATGGGACAAAGTCCTGGAATGGGATTTTGAAGGTCCTGATGTGAAGTGGTTTGTCAATGGAAAGGTTAATATCACCGAAAATATTTTAGAGCGCCACCTTTTTATCATGGGCGATCGCCCAGCCATCATTTGGGAACCCAATGATCCTAATGAGGAGGGCAGAACACTCACCTACCGCCAGCTTTACCATGAGGTCTGTAAGTTTTCCAATGCCTTGAAGGCAAAGGGAGTAGGCAAGGGTGATAAGGTTATCATCTACATGCCGATGGTTCCAGAGGCCGCCATAGCCATGTTGGCCTGTGCGCGAATTGGTGCGGTTCACTCAGTGGTTTTTGCCGGTTTTTCCAGCTCTGCACTGGCAGACAGGATCAATGACTGTGAAGCCAAAGCGGTCCTTACTTCTGATGGAAACTTCCGGGGATCAAAGAAAATTGCCGTAAAGGATTTGGTGGACGAAGCACTGGAAAAGACCAAAACGGTCGAAACCGTGATCGTTTATCAAAGGACGGAGCAAGATATCAATATGGTCGAGGGACGGGATATATGGTGGCATGATGCCATTCAAGACCAGCCGGACACCAATGAGGCAGAAGTAATGGACAGCGAAGACATGTTGTTTATCCTTTACACCTCTGGATCTACCGGCAAGCCAAAAGGTGTAGTACATACCACTGGGGGCTACATGGTCTATTCCAAATATACCTTTGAAAATGTGTTCCAGTATTCTCCAGGAGATGTGTATTGGTGTACGGCTGATATCGGATGGATTACTGGCCACTCCTATATTGTTTATGGCCCGTTATTGGCAGGAGCCACATCCATCATGTTTGAAGGGGTACCGACTTACCCGGACGCCGGGAGGTTTTGGGCCATTGTGGACAAGTACCAAGTCAACCAATTTTACACTGCTCCAACAGCCATTCGAGCCTTGGAAGCACACGGCACCAAACCCATTGAGCCGTATAAGCTCGATTCTTTAAAAGTATTGGGATCCGTAGGGGAGCCGATCAACGAAGAAGCTTGGCACTGGTACCATACGCATATCGGCAAAAATCGCTGTCCGATTGTGGATACTTGGTGGCAGACCGAAACGGGCGGGATCATGGTTTCGCCCATTGCAGGCATCACTCCAAATAAACCGGCCTATGCGACGATGCCTCTCCCGGGCGTGCAGCTGGCCATTGTCGATGCTGAAGGTAAAGAGCTAAAGGGAAAAGCAGTGGAAGGAAACCTCTGCATTAAGTTCCCTTGGCCGGGAATGCTGCGGACGACCTATGGCGACCATGACCGATGCAAGCAGACTTACTTCTCCGCTTATCCAGGGATGTATTTTACCGGTGATGGAGTAAAGCGTGACCATGATGGATATTACCGTATCCTTGGCCGTGTAGATGATGTGATCAATGTTTCCGGCCACCGAATGGGCACCGCCGAAATCGAAAATGCCATAAACGAGCACCCGAAAGTGATCGAATCGGCCGTAGTAGGTTATCCGCATGAGGTCAAAGGACAGGGAATCTACGCATATGTGATCTGCGATCTAAAAAACAGGACCGAAGAAAACCTCATCGGGGAAATCAAAGATACCATTACCAAGAGCATCGGCCCGATCGCCAAGCCGGATAAAATCCAGATTGTGCCAGGCCTGCCAAAAACCAGATCAGGAAAGATCATGCGTCGAATCCTCCGAAAAGTAGCAGAAGGAAGCTTTGACAATATGGGCGATACTTCGACACTATTGGACCCTGCCGTAGTGGAAGAAATCATCGAAGGAAGAGTGGAATAACGCTTTTCTACCAATAGAAAACAGGTAAAGCTGCTCCCGGGAAGGAGCAGCTTTTTTCCCTTAAAGGATACAAAAATTATTGGAACAGCACAATGGAGTCAGAGACTCAAAACTTACCAGTGCCCAGCACAACCCTGCTCTCACCTCTCAAATCTCATCACTCAATACTATTTTTCCTTTCGGCACTTTTTGAGTAGATTGCTTGCCAAACGGGGCTTAACACCAATCATTCAGCCCTTTTCCAAATAACCATGTCCAATGTCATTGTCAATAGGGTAAAGGAATTTCTCCACCGCTTTCCGCCATTCAGTTTTCTTTCGGATGAATTGTTAACCGATGTTGCGCGCGAGGTGGAATTGATGTACTATACAAAAGGGGAGTACATTTTTAAAAAAGGCAATCCTGCAAGCCCCCACTTTTTTGTGCTCAAGGAAGGGTCGGTTTACCTGACCGAAGAGGATGGGGGCAAAATGGTGGTTAAGGATTATTGTGATGAAGGAGAGGTTTTTGGGGTGTTGGCGCTGCTGGGACAGCGTCCATATGTACTGAATGGGTACGTGGCGGAGGACAGTTTGATTTATGCTGTGCCGGTGGATGTATTTGATAAGGTGCTGAAGGAAAACAGTGAGGTGAGCTTGTACTTTGCTGCGGGTTTTGCAGCAGGGCAGGTGGTGGTGCGCACAGACCTTTCCCAGTCCCAAAAAGCCCGAAAGCTGCTAAAAGACGCCACTTCGGATCATGGGCTATCCCTTTTTATGGAAAAGGGGAAACTCAATTTTCCTACTGATGTGCTCAGCTGCCCTCTTGGGACACCCCTTCGGGAAGCCGCTCGCCTGATGCAGGAAAAGGATGTCGGTTCCATTGTGGTGGTGGATGGCACGGGCCACCCTAGCGGCATCATTACCGATAAGGATATTCGTAACCGGGTGGTGGCAGCAGGTATTCCCTATGACGTCCCAGTAGAGGAAATGATGACCCTTCCAGTTCGGACTGTGCACCATCAGTCGGATTTTCCCACCATTTACCTGACCATGATCAAGAATCATTTGCACCATTTGATCTTAACGGAAGATGGGACAGACCAAAGTAAAATTACAGGAATTGTCTCTGATCATGATGTATTCCTCTCACATGGAAACAGCCCAGCGGTGCTGATTCATGGCTTGATGAACACGTGGGATGTCCAAGAAATGAAGGGAATCCGTGACCGTGCGGAGGCCTTGTTAGGATATTTTTTGGAAAATGAAGTAGCCATTGACTTTGTGGCGAACATTTTATCGGAGATCAATGACGTAATCATAAAAAGGGCGGTCCTTTTGGCCAAGAAGAAGCTAGACCAAGACTTTGTAGAAGAGTGCAAGGTGCCCTTTTGCTTTTTATCGCTGGGCAGCGAGGGAAGACAAGAGCAATTGCTGAGAACTGACCTGGACAATGCCTTGGTCTTTGAGGATGTGGATGAAGATAAGCTGCCACGTACCAAAGCCTACTTCGAGGCCTTGTCACAGGAAGTTATCCAGACCTTGATTGCATGTGGCTTTCATCCCTGTCCCAGTGAGGTCATGGCCAATAACCCGGAATGGTGTCAGCCGCTTGCTGTGTGGAAGGATTACTTCAGTCAATGGGTGAATTTGCCCGATGAGGTGGCTTTGATGAGGGCAACCATCTTCTTTGATTTTAGACCCGTTTATGGATCCAAGTCATTGCCGGAAGAAATGACACACCATATTTACCAAGTCATCGAGGAACGAAAGGCCTTTTTGGGATTTTTGGCCAAGAATGCCCTGCTCAATCCCCCTCCTCTTGGGTTTTTCAAAAATTTTATCGTGGAAAAGTCAGGAGAGCATAAAGATCAGTTTGATATTAAGCTACGGGCCATGATGCCCTTGGCCGATGCGGCACGATTGCTTATCCTTAGCCATAAAGTCCTGGGCATTAACAATACCTTCGAGCGATTTGAAAAGCTGGCGGCATTGGAGCCACAGAATGCCAACTTATACGAAGAGGCAGCCAGTGCTTATGAGATATTTTTACGGTTGAGGGCCTTGGAAGGGATTGCCAGTGGTACTTCTGGACGATATATCACGCCAAGGTCACTGGGCAAGTTGCAGCGTCAACTGCTAAAAAATGCCTTTGCACCCATCCAGCAGATTCAGGAAGTGCTGACCGTCAGATTTCAAACCGACTATATTCCGAAATGAGTTGGTGGCGGATATTTAAAAAGCGGCCGATAAAATCCGCGATGGTAAAGCAATATGAGGAAAATTTCTCTAAGCAAATTTCCAAGAAGTTGCCCATTTCGGAATTGTCCTTTTTGGTCATGGATACAGAAACGACTGGATTGGACGTGAAAAAGGATCATATTTTGGCCTTTGGAGGGATCAAGGTTTCCAATAACCGCATACTGGTGCAGAGTTCACGGGAACAATTTGTCCATTCCAAGAAGAAAAATGCCTCCAGCATCAAAATACACGAAATCGTTCAGCCCAGCAATGCCGTTTCTCCCAGGGAATTTGTTCGCGGTTTTCTGCCTTACCTTGGCAGTGATATCCTAGTAGCCCATCATGCAGGCTTTGACCTGGCAATGATCGAAAAAATATGCTATCCCTTTGGACTACGGAAGCTGGCAAATCCAGTGGTGGACACCGGAGACTTGGCGATGCGGCTGGAACATGGTATCCACTATGATCCTTCTCGCATCAATTTACGCGACTATAGCTTGGATAAGCTATGTGAACGCTATAACATTCCCATCCAAGATCGACATACCGCAGCTGGTGACGCGTTTTTGACCGCCCAGCTTCTATTAAAATTGCTCAAAGCAGCCGAAAAAAGAGGAGTCATCACCTATGGGGACTTGATGCGGTGGTAATAGTAAATGAATTTTGAATGCGGTTAAAAACTTCTTATATTCTAAAATGCCCAAGATTTTCGAATATTTAGGTATTGTTTTATACTTCTATTCAAATGAGCACGAACCAGTTCATGTCCACGCTACAAAATCAGGAAAGGAAACCAAGGTTTCATTTATCATAAAAAGCGGATTAATAGAAGAAATTATTATTTCAAACGTACCAGGAAGAAGCCCGATTAAAGGCCAGGATTTACAAAATTTAAAAAAGTTTGTAGTAAAATATGGTGATGAGATTGTAACAAAATGGGTCGATTATTTCGTTTATCAAAGAAGGGTAGGGTTTGAAAAAATCACAACAAAACTAAAATGAAAGTTCGAGAAGAGTTTGTAGCTTATAGGGCTACTTCAATAGGGATAGAAGCAGCGGAATATATTGGACAATTTCGTATCAGGGTATTGTTCAAGGACAAAACGGAAAAGACAGTAGATTTTAGGCCCTTTCTAAAGCAATCTACGCATCCGGAAATCCAAAAGTACTTAGATGAAGTTCATTTTAGAAATTTTAAGGTAAAGGATGATAACCTTCAGTGGGGTGACTACGAAATGATTTTTCCAATCTCGGAATTATATAAGGGCAAAATATCGTTTTAAAACTTACTTCAATTTCACCTCCATTTCACCTTTGGAACGTAAATAGAGACGGATATCTTTTTCGGTCGTATAAATGCCCTCTACGTCCAAGGCTGGCCGCTTTACCCTGAAAGACGCGTAGTCCGTTTCGACATAGCCCTGTTGCTGTAGCTCTAGGCGCGCAGCATGAATATACTCCCCAATGGGATAGACAGCATATTTTTTCATTTCCTCCAAAACTGCCCCCTGCTTCATCCAGCTTGCACTGTTGGCAAGGATATTCTTGGTGTTTAGGTCAAAATCAATATCCTCAAAAACGATAGCCTCACGCAAGGGGTCATAGGTAGGCTTTCCTACCAAATAAATATTGCCCGCGATATTTTTCTTGTCATTTCGTGTGACCGTAAAATCCACCTTTACCAAAGCTTTGTCCCCAAAATGTTGGGTCTCGAAAGCTTTTGGTGTCAAGACCGTTTTACTGTCCATCTGGAAGGATTGATCGGCAAGCATTTCATTGAGGTACTTATCCAAATCCTGATAGGGAATGGACAACGGAAGCATGATGTCGATATAATTCCTGCTGTCATCATTAAAATAGAGGTTTGGAAGGGGGCTGGGAGAAATCTCCGGAGCACTTCCGATTTGTGTAAACACCTCACCCTCAATACCAATGGTGAGCCTCAGCTTTTGATCTGCCGTAAACTGCTCCCGTACTTTGATCTTATGGGGCACTGTGTAGATGTACGCATCAATGCCGTCTTGTTCAATTTTCACTGGCTTTCCATAAGCCTTCCACGTATCTTCCATCATGCTTTTAAAGCTGATTCGGCTAAGATTATCCCCAGTAAGCTGTTCATCAAGCATTTTCTCCACATGTTCCTTTAGCATCGGGCCAAAGTCAATTTCATAGCCCAGTAAATTATACTTCAATGACCTCCCCCAACTTTCGATATTGACTTGAGAGATGCCAATGTCCCAGTTGCGGCCGATGACCGGCACAAAGCTCACACGGGGAGCAAGCCCTTCATCAAAGGGAACTGCTGTAGAAATTTCCTGTCCAAAAATCTTCTTTTTAATATTCAGCTTTCCCTTTAGCTGTAGTGGAAGGTTTATGGCCAATTTATTTTGGCCGAGGGAGGAAAGTGAAATATCCCCTGTCCTGCTGACATCCAAGTCCGCTAAAATGCCATTGCCCATGTTTAGCCCTTTTTCTGTGTACAATAATTCACTGAGCTCGCCATTCAGGTTGCGCTCGATATAGTCCAAGGGAATCTCCAAAGGGACATTGACGCGGGATATGGCCTCTGGTAATGCGGTTGGTTCTCCTGAAAATTTTGGCTTTTCAGGATTGATGCTTTTGCAGGAAATGATCAGCAGCACAAAGCTGAAGATGAGAAGATTGGTTTTCATACATTAATATTTCGGGCTTACAAGGATAACGAATCAAGATGAAAATCCTGACGCCAAGCCCGAAGAATTAAAAAATTCCATGTTAAATTTTATTAATAACCTCAGTTCGATTATAAAATCGTCACTGCGAGGCTTAGAGGGAGGTATGAGGGTTGGAAAAGGGTTCGCTATGACGCTTTTTATACTAAAATTAAGTCCAGCTCAGGTTAATAGATAGCTCTCCGACCCCTTCGGCTTCGCTCAGGAGCCGGGGGTTGGCTTAGGGTCTGGAGGGTTGGTTTACAGGTGGACATTACCTAGGATCACAACCCTAAAAAAGGCCTTGGAATTTTTTCCAAGGCCAAAATGGTGAAATTTATATGAACACCATCAGTGTTTCCCGGCTTTGAGCTTTTTGGTGACATCTTCCCCGCCATTCAGTAAGTACAATAAAGGCACCGGTCGGTCTATTTCTTCGATAAAGGCGGGACGGGCCTGCCACGGAGCCACCGAAAGCACATTGCAGAAGTCCATCCAAAACTGTAGCCTGGCAGGTTCCAAGTCCCAGGTCATGTGGAAGTGGTTTGCCGGCGCATATTGCTTGTATTCCATCATGGAGGCATATTTGGGAACCACGAAGGTATGGGGCCATGTGGGATTGGCGCCGTCACAGATTTTTTGGGCCAGTTCATCGGGAAGCGCCACTGTTTCGGCTTCATCCCAGATCATCGAAAACATACCGGAAAGAGAGCTGTAGGCAAGCCTGGCGGCAAGGCCTTTGATCTTGCCAGGGGAGATGAAATGCACCGAATTGCCCAAGTAATAAAAGTAGTCCACGGCTTTCGGAAAGGTGATGTTTTTCATGATTTCCTTTTCTTCTGTACCTGGCGTAGCGGCCCAGTTAAAGGAAGCAGATCCTGAGTTTACACCATCCACAAATCCTTTTTTCATCCAAGGTTCGTCACCGTTTGGCTGATAGCCATTTTGGACGGCCAGTTCGGCAAGGTCTTCTCTGTCCCAAGCTTTTCTGAAGTCCATGAAAAGGGGAGGGTGCCCTCCGGATAGCCAAGTCATAAACAGCTGCGTCAGCAAGGCCTGCACATCAGCTTCCGTCGCAAAAGGTTGTACGGCTTTCGGTCCATTATGGTCAAAGGTACTGTTGAAAAGAGACTCCATGATATCGGCCACTGGAAGCTGGATGCCACGATCATCAGAGCCCCATTCCAGTTGGCTCATAAATCCTCCGCCAATGGCATCGATATCCTTCATCAAGTCCCGGACGATCAGGTACAGCGCCAAGCTTTGATCCAGCAGCTCACTGTCTTTTTCCCCGTCAGGAAGATCTAGACGGTCTCCGGCATGACCTTCTAGCCAAGTTCTGAGTTTTTTCAATTCATCCTTGTCATAGGACTCCTTTTGGAGCATGTCGGCGAGGAGCTTCATGTCCAGCCGTGTCACCTCAATGCCAAACTGATTTCGTGTTTCGAGCACATGCGGAAGGGCTGTTTCCATGCCCATAGAGTCATGCCCAAAGACCACTACACGCTTTCCTTTCAGCCCTTGGAAAGTCACGGCAGCATAGCACCAGTCCACCAAGGCCTTGAGCGTAGGAGCACTCATTTGAGGGTTTTGTCCCTCATCAGGCCACTTGCCCACATTGATATGGGTGAGTTTTCCGTATTGGGCAATCGCCCCTGAAGTGGCATGGGTATAGACCACTCCCGGGCGGGTGGCGCTATTTCCTGTCGTAAAATTGATGGGAATATCCTTTGGAAAATGGGAAAGGAGGGAAATAGTGGTTAGTTGCGGAAATGACCACGTGTCCGGTACGCATACCAGTACACTGACACCAGCTTCTTTAAATTGGCTGGCCACTTGATCAGCTTGGCTTTCGGAATCGATCAGTACGTCGGAATAGACGACTTCGGCGGCCGATCCATCCGGAAGCTTGATTTTTCCTGCCAGGGATTCGGCCGTGTGCTTGATGATGTTGGTACTCCGTTCCCTGCTGGCCGCATCGATGCGCGGATCACAAGGGGCAAAAACGCCGATGACCGGTTTTCCGGTAGCAGGTTTGACGGTTCTGGATAATAAGGTTGCTTTCATATGGTTATCATTTTCTTGGATCTCTAATGTTCTTTTGTGTAGCTTTTTGAACGCAAAGCGTTTATTTGCTGAAATTAATGCGTTGATTTATGCAGTACTTTTGACAGCAGAAAACCTGTCAAGAAGATGACCAAGGTGCCGATCACAATGGTCAGGTTAGCATGCATCGGATTTCGGAAAGATAGCCAGGGCCCTTCCGTGATAAAGATTGGCGTAAGACTCATCCAAGCAATGACCAAGATGCCGATTACCACGCCAATCGCCGCTTCGGTCTGTTGGACATTTTTGGAGAAGTATCCCAGTAGGAACAAGCCCAAAACCCCGCCGCTAAACACAGAACTCAAGGCCCACCAGGCATCCAGTGCGCTTTTCACTTCTGTCATGGCCAAAGAGACCAATATGCTGAGCACTCCCATCACCACTGCCGCAATGGTCAATACCCTGAAATTGTCCTTGCCTGTGGGGTTTCGATTTACATACTTTTTGTAGTGGTCGGTCAAAATGACCGTGGCGGAGCTGTTCAAGCTGGTAGAGATGGTACTCATCCCGGCAGCAAAGATCGAAGCGATAAGCAGCCCAGTAAGTCCCGTTGGAAGACCGTCCACAATGAAGAAAGGAAAGATTTTATCCGCAGCATCTTTGGCCTGAAGTTCCTCTGGCAATAAACCGGGAAACACCTGATAATAGGCAAACAAAGCCGTGCCGATAAAGAAAAAGAGCAGCGATACCGGCACATACAGACTACTGCCAAACCAAGTGGACTTGATGGCTTCTTTTTCGGTTTTGGCACTCATGTAACGCTGAACATAGTTTTGGTCCACTCCAAAATTCTGAAGATTGATAAACAAGCCATAAATCAAGATCACCCAAAAGGTCGCCTCTGTCAAGCTCAAACCATAGCTGCCAAGGCTGAATTTGTCATGCGCCTGGCCAATCTCTATCACTTGCATGGGGCCTTCTGGCATGGAAAAGAGAATGATCCCCAAACAGGTCAAGGCTCCCAAAATAAGCACAATTCCCTGAATGGCATCGGTCCAGATCACCGCCTCGATTCCTCCCATGGAAGCATAAATGATCACAGAGATCCCCGTGACGATGATAATAGTAGCAATATCCCAACCGAGCAATGCGTTCATCGGCAAAGCCAGCAAGTAGAGGATCGTCCCCATCCTGGCCAGCTGTGTCAGCAAGTAGCAGATGGAGGCATAGGTCCTTGCCCAAGGGCCAAACCGGGTTTCCAAATAATAATAAGCTGACTCACTCTTCACGCCACGGTACAGTGGAACGAAAAACTTCACCGCTATCAGCGCTGCGATGGGAATGGAAAGGCTGAAGACAAAGCTGTTCCAGTTGGTCAGATAGGCATTTCCCGGCAGGGCCAAAAAGCTGATGCTGCTCACAAAGGTCGCAAAGATCGACATGCCTATGGCCCAAGAAGGCAGTCTTCTTCCACCGACCATATAATCATCCGTTGTCCTGTTTTTCCTAAAGAAAAATGAGGCTCCAAAAAGCAGGATGCCCAACATGTAGATCAAAAAAATAATCAGGTCAATAACGGGTAATTGCATGGTCTTCTAGGTTAAATGGTGGCGATTCTGGGTGTTTTGATTAAAGCTGCTGTTGGATTTGCTTTAATTGGGCAGCGAGAACCTCACGTTCTTTTTCCCTAAATCGGTGCAGGGGCGATGCCATATAATCGCTGCAAATCCCAAGCAGGCTCAATGCGCCTTTGATACCTTTCAGGTAGCTGGAACCAAACTGTCCCAGTGAATACATTTTGGTAGATATCTGCATGACGATACCATGGAGCTTTTTCACGGTTTCCATGTCTCCTGACGCGGCTGCTTCAAATAATTCGACATACAGCGCAGGAAACATATTGGCTCCGCCGTTTACTCCACCATGGGCACCCAATAGCACTGATTCCGCCATGATTTCTTCCGGTCCTACAAAAAGCGAAAAGTCCTGTCGGTCACTCATTTTGGTCATCACCTTGTTGAAATAGGCGTTATTGGCAGAACTATCTTTGAGGCCGACGATATTATCATATTGGCTGAGTGTTTTTACGGTATCTGGTTCAATCACGATTTTGGTATGAGAGGGCATGTTGTACAGAAATAGTGGCAGCGGCAGCCTTTCCACCAGGTACTCATAATATTCAATTAGTTCTGGCTGGCCCAAGCTAAAGTAATAAGGGGGGGCGGCCACTACAGCGGCAGCTCCTGAGTGCGCGGCGGTATCGGCCAATCGCAAACTTTCCGTGGCGGCAGTATCGGTAATTCCCACCAGTACCGGTACCCGTCCATCCACTATTTCACAAGTACGCTTTACCAGTTCATGGCGAATTTCATAAGAAAGGCTGGTAGATTCACCAGTGGTGCCCAGAATAAACAATCCGTGTACGCCTCCAGCGATAATATGATTGATCAACCGCTCCAAGCCGGGAACGTCAAGTTCGTTTTCATTGGCCAAAGGCGTGATCATGGGTGGCACGATGCCCTTAAATGGGCGTGGTAAAGGTTGTATGGTTTTCATCAGTTAAAGTACTGCTTTTGTGGGTTTAAGGCTATTGCAGAGGTCGATTGTATCCACAGGTTGCCCGTAAATAAAAGAACTTAATACAAACTTAGCCTTTACCGACAAAGGACTATCCTGCACTTACGGGATGTGTGAAGAGCTCATTTGGAATTTTCGGGGAGACACTTGCTTTCGGCTATCTGCCGAGACATAAAATCGATCCAACAACTTGGCTAGTCCAGTTTCTTCAGCATCCAGATCGAGCAGGTAAAATGCCCTGACTCCCCCAATGGCTCCTCCAACCGGCGGAAGCCTTGCTTTTCGTATAGCCGTACGGCATTGCTAAATTCAGGAATACTTTCAATATAAAGTGAATCATAACCCAGTGCTTGGGCACTAGCGGTACATTTTTCCATAAGTGTCCTGCCGATGCCCTTTCCTCTGGCCTTAGGAGAAAGGTAAAATTTCACCAGTTCGGCGCACCCTTTGGGCAAACCGACAGTAGGAAAAATACCACAACAACCAAGGACTTCATCCTCCAACATTGCAAGCCAAAAAGATGCATTACGGGTCCGTTCAAATAAACCGAAAAGATCATCCATCTCAGGATCAGCGAATACCGTCCCTTCCCTTGGAGCGTCAAATTCTATAAACACCTGTTGAATTAAAACCTTTACAGCAGGATTGTCTTCTTTTTTTATGGTGCGATAAATGACGGTCATAGTGAAAGTGGCTTGAAAATGGCTTGCATAGAAATCATCAGTCCGCTAAAATATAAAAACCACGCCAACCCTCAAAAGCCCATCAACACGCTTGCGCAAATGCATTTGTATTCCTTGTTTGCATTTGTGATGAATAGGTCGTCTAGCCAGAGATCCCGCTGACCGCCTTTTGCCAACCGGCATAAGCCACTTTTATGGAGTCTCTTTGCCCATTCGAAATGGTTTGGTGTTTTTGTTGGAGCTGCTGGAGATGGGACAGGTCTTGGAAAATTCCCGCCTTCAGCCCCGCCAAATAGGCTGCTCCCAGTGCCGAAACATCCGCAATGCCCACTCGGGAAACGGGCTTTTCCAACAAATCCGCCAAAAAACCAATGACAAAACCGTTGGCGCTGATGCCACCATCCACATTCAGCACTTCCAGGTTAAGCTGGGAATCTTCTTCCATGGCACCTATGACATCCTTGATCTGGTAAGGAATCGATTCCAATGCTGCACGGACAATGTGATTTTTGCCGGTATCAAAAGTCATTCCCAACAAGGAAGCCTTTCGCTTCATGTCCCAGTGCGGAGCACCCAAACCGCTGAATGCAGGAACCAGGTACACCCCTTGATTGGAAGAAACGGCCCTGGCCATAACCTCTGTTTCCCGACTGTCCTGGATCAATCCCAGTTCGTTTTTGAGCCATTCGATGGTGGCCCCGCAAGTAACGATTACTCCTTCTAAGGCATAGTTTACCTGATCTTCCGTGCTCCAACAGATCGTACTGACCATGCCGTGGCCGGAAGTTTTGCGTTTTTCCCCTACATTCATCAGCACCGAGCAGCCTGTGCCCAAGGTAGCCTTGGCCGTGCCGGGATCGAAACATGCCTCCCCAAATGCGGCTGCGTGGGAATCTCCGATCATCGAAAATATGGGCAAAGCACGATCCAGCAGTCCGTCAAAATCGCTCTCTCCAAAAGCAGTGGAAGAAGGTTTTACTTCTGGAAGCTGCAGCCCCGAAAGCCCCATTTTTTCTAATAATTCCCCGTCCCAGTCCAAGGTATCCAAGTTAAAAAACAAGGTCCTGCTAGCATTGGTATAATCGGTAAGGTAAGAATTTCCATTGGTGAGACGAAAGAGCAGCCAAGTGTCCACGGTGCCAAAATAGGCCTCGCCCGCGTCCATGGCAGACTGGATTGCCGGTTCATTTTCATATAACCATATCAGTTTGGTACCAGAAAAGTACGGGTCGATGATCAGCCCGGTCTTTTCACTGATCAGGGGTTCCAGATTTGCTTCTTTCAATCGATCGCATACGGCAATAGAACGTTTGCACTGCCAGACTACGGCATTATAAAGGGGCTTTCCTTTTTGGTCCCAAAGCAAAAAGGTTTCGCGCTGATTGGAAATGCCACAGGTCTTGATTTCGTCCAAGGCGTGATCCTTAAACTGGAAATCTGCCAAACAAATCCCCACTGCTTCCAAAACGTTTTGATAGATGTCCTCCGGATCCTGTTCCACCATTCCCCCATCCAAATAGTGGGTCTTTAAGGGCACAGTAGCCTTGGCGACCACCTTTCCCTGCTGATCAAATACCAAGGCCTTGGTGCCGCTGGTCCCCTGGTCAATGGAAAGGATAAATTGTTTATTGCTTTTCATGGATTTATGTCAATTATAATTTTCAATAGTTATGGTTGCGTTCAACAGTCCCTACGAACCTTACCACTTCGACACGGCATTAGCTCCCACTAATCCTCTTTACTGTTCATCTTATCTATTACCACGGCCAGCAAAATCACCGCCCCTTTGACTACTTGTTGCCAAAAGGGAGACACATTGAGCAGCACTAGGCCATTATTAAGTACACCGATGATAATCCCACCCAGCACTGCGCCCATAATGGTACCTCTGCCCCCCGAAAGGGAAGTTCCGCCGATGACCACTGCTGCGATGGCGTCCAGCTCATAGCTGATCCCTGCATTAGGCTGGGCAGAATCCAAGCGTGACGTGACAATCATCCCCCCTACGGCAGCCAAGCCACCGGCGATGGCATAAACGGTCATTTTTACCCTGCTGATATTGATTCCAGAAAGTCTTGCCGCGCGCTCATTGCCCCCGATAGCATACACATATCGACCAAACTTGGTCTTTTTGGTCAGCAAGGTCGCCAATGCCACAATCACTGCGGTAATCCAAACGGGCATTGGAATGCCCAAAAACCAACCGGTGCCCAAAAAGGCAAAATCCTCTCCAAGACCATTGATGGGAAATCCTCCCGTCCAAAGCATCGTCAGCCCACGGGCGATGGTCAGCATCGCCAAAGTCGCCACGAAAGGCGGCACCTTGAAGCGCGTGATCGTCCAGCCATTAAACCAGCCCAATCCAAACCCCAATCCTACACCCAGGATCACTGCGCCTAAGGGAGCAAAGCCAATGTAGAGGTTCAATCCTTCTATGGCAATGCCATTTTTTATCAAGGAGGCGGTGACTGCCCCACAGAGGGCGAGAATGGACCCCACCGAAAGGTCTATGCCCGCCGTGAGAATCACCAGGGTCATGCCCACTGAGATGCAGATATTGACGGACACCTGACGCATCACGTTCCAACCATTGGCCAAGGTCAAAAAGCGGTCAGAAAGCAGACTGAGTACCAAGCACAATAGGAGCAATGCGATCAGCGATTGGAATTTTGCCATCGAAGGCATTGGTTTTTTCAAGGTAATCATGGAGTATTTTGTATAGGTTGTAATGTTTTAATGCTGTAAACTTGAAAGGATTGAAGGTGGATACATGACGAAAATTGGTTTTTATAGGATAACATTTTAGATGAAGGTCAGAGAATCTAGGCTCGCTAGTGTCTTTTCCCTTTGATCTTGGCCCTTCCATCTGATCTTGCTACTTTAATCTTTTTTTCTTTCCTCTTTCTTTGGAATGGCCGCTTGCAAAATTTCGTCTTCGGAAGTCTGCTCACAAATCGGAATATTAGCGGTCAGCCTGCCTTCGGCCATGACCAACACACGATCCGAGATGGCCAAGATTTCGGGCAATTCCGAAGAAACCACGATCAATCCAATTCCTTCACTGGCCAATTGCCTGATCAACTTGTAAATCTCGTTTTTGGCGTTAATGTCAATGCCCCGTGTGGGCTCGTCCAGCATGAGTACTTTTGGGCGTGTCGCCAGCCATTTGGCCAAGACCACTTTCTGCTGGTTGCCCCCGCTGAGCTTCTCCACTACTTGACGGTGAGAGGAGGCCTTGATTTTTAGTTCGCCCATGTATTTCTGGGCCAGACCTTTTTCCTTCTTTTCATCCAAGAGCCCTCCGCTGAGTATACTGTCCACGACGGTCAGACTGGAATTGGTACAAACATCCATGCACAGCACCAGGCCGTCGTGTTTCCGGTCTTCCGGCACCAGTGCCAATCCTGCATCCATCGCTTCTTGGGGCTTATGGAATGTATGGACTTTTCCAGCGAGCGTGATTTCTGCTCCCTGATGCGGAAGCACCCCAAAAAGCGCTTCCATCAGCTCTGTCCGTCCCGCTCCCATCAGTCCAAATATCCCCAGCACCTCTCCCTTGCCCAGCGTAAAAGAAATATCCTTCAGCAATAATTTATCGGCTATTTTAGGATGCTTTACGGTTAAGTTCTTTACCGAAAGTATTTTTTCATCAATTTGTCTGTCCGTGCAGGAGCGTTGGATGACCACTTCCCTGCCCACCATTTTTTGGATCAAAGCGTCCTCGGTCATGCCCTCCATCTTTCCTGCTTCGATCATCTGGCCATCCCTGAGCACCACGTAGCGGTCAGCAATGGAAAAAAGCTCATCCAGTTTATGTGAGATATAAGCAATGGCTTTTCCCTCTTGCCTTAAATCCCTGATGATCTCAAACAAAATATCCACCTCTTGGTCGGAGATCGCTGAAGTCGGCTCGTCCATGATAATCACTTGGCTTTCCAGTGAAAGTGCTTTCGCAATTTCTACCAGCTGCTGTTGCCCCACTTTAAGCTGGCTGACGGGAGTTTCCGGATCCATGTCAAGTTTAAGTTTTTTGAGCAATTGTACCGCTTCCTTGTGCATCTTGTCCACATCCAGCAGTCCAATGGCCGTTTCTGGCTCCCTGCCCAAGAAGATGTTTTCCCGGATGCTGAGATAAGGAATGAGGTTCAGCTCTTGATGGATAATATTGATGCCCATTCTTTGGGCTTCTTTGGTGTTTTGGAATCTGACTGCCTCCCCATGAAGAAAGATCGTGCCTTCATAATCGGGGTAAACCCCGGAAAGAATCTTCATAAGCGTGGATTTGCCTGCACCATTTTCACCCAAAATGGTGGTTACCTGCCCTGGTTGCAAGTCCAAACTTACATTGTCCAAGGCCTTTACCCCGACAAACTCCTTGGTGATGTTTTTAACGGTCAGCATAAGCGGTCTGGTCTTTTCCTTCCATAAAAGAGACATGTACAGGGATCAAGGCTATTTCGCTCAAATCCACCTGCTCACGATTCATTTCCACCGCCCCTACAAAAGTGACTCTTTTGCCTACCTCAGCGTTTGCCTTTAAGGGTGGTAAGACCTTTTTCCTAACCAGCTGGTTAATGGCCGCTGAAACATTGTTAAAGTCCATGGTTTGCTCAAATTTGGTCAAATCCACTTTGCCACTGGCATCGCGGACAGCATTGCCAAAAATGTACTCGGTTTCGATTTTCACTACTTGGCTGCTGGAGTCTGTCTCCACCAGCACCGTAAGGTCATCCTCTCCGACTTGGCGGATTTCGCCTGCTCCCTGGATCATAAAAAAACGGATATTACCGATACCCAATGCTTCGGAATGCTGCTCAAATGCATCTGCAGGACGGTTTCTGAGCAAATGCGTCAGGTAGTTTACTTCCACCGCATCTTCCAAATCAGGAATCAGCTCCTCTTCCCAAAAGTCTTCCGCATAAGCCACTGCGTCAAAAGCGTCCTCCGACGCATTGGCGCGTACCTGATCCAGCTTTTTGATGCTTATCGAGCTGCCCAAGGCTAATAGTAAAAGGCCGCCGATGATGCCGTTTTTAATCCATTTTCGTTTCATTGTTTTTTAGTCTTGAGTCGTTGGTCGTTGGTATTGAGGCTAAAAAGACCATTCAAACCTTTCAAACACATTATTCTTTTTTCCCGTAGGCAGCGTAATGCTCCACGTTTCCGGGATGCACCAGTTCCACGTCCACGGGCAGTTTTTTGACAAAGTCCTTTTCTCCTTGGATATAATTATCTGCAAGCTGCGCGGCGGTTTTGGCCATCACTTTTGGGAATTGCATCGCGGTAGCGGCAATTCTGCCATCTTTTACCGCATCCACCACATCGGCGGCGCCATCAAAACCAAAGACTTCCACGTCATTTTCCATTCCTGCTGCTTTGAGGGCTTGGTAAGCTCCCATGGCCATGGCGTCGTTTCCACAGAATACCGCGTCGATGTCCCGGTGAACCTGAAGGATGGACTCCATCACTTCCATGGCCTTATTCCGGTCAAAATCTGCACTTTGCTGTGCCACCATTTTTAACTCCGGATAGTGATCCACTACGCTGTGGAAGCCCTTTGAGCGGTTCCAGGTATTATTGTCACCGACCAACCCGAGGATTTCGACATAATTGCCCGATTTGTCCAGTTGATCGACAAAGTATTTTCCAAGCGATACACAGCCTGCATAGTTGTCCGAAAGGATTTGGGAAGTGGGCAAGCTGGAATTTACCTCACGATCCATGCAGAAAACGGCAATTCCTGCCTCGGCTGCCTTGGCCACATTGCTGACCGAACCTTCGGCATCTGTAGGGTTAAAAAGTATGGCTTGAAAGCCTGCGGTGATGGCATTCTCAAAATGGTTGTTCTCCAAGGCTGTGTTGTTTTGCGAATCAAAAATGCTCACTTCATAGCCCAGTGCTTCAGCTTCCTGTGCTGCTGTTTCCGCTAAGACCACAAACCATGGATTGTTCAAGGTAGAAACGATGACTGCGATCTTTCCCTTGGCGTCCGTAGCTGACTTGTTTTCGCAGGCACCTACCAGCAATAACAGCGGAAGGCACCACATCAGGATATTTTGGGTTATTTTTTTCATTTGTTCTGTTATGGAAGACCACGCAAATTTTCAGAACCTACATGGTCCTTTGGTCAATATTTACCGCAGCAATTTCAGCACCTCATCGGCGATCCCTTTTTCTGAAATGCCATAGTGATTTAGAATGTCCAATTGAGAACCTGTCACGGTATATTCGTCGGGTATCCCCATTAGTTTAAAATTCTTCTGATAGCCCGATTGCAAGAGAAAAGAAGCACAAGCTTCACCGAGTCCCCCATAAATACTGTGTTCCTCCACCGTCATGATCGCAGCATACCTACTGGCGATGCTTTCTAAAAGGGCAGTATCCAGCGGTTTGATAGTGTGCATGCTGATCACTCCTACCTGGATGCCTTTTTCCTCCTCCAGCAGCATTGCCGCTTGCATCGCCGGCCAAACCGTTTCGCCTGTAGCGACTATGGCTACCTCCTTGCCTCCTCGGATTTCACGTCCCTTGCCAAGGGCAAAATCCTTGTTATCGCTCAGGAAGGGCATAGGCTTCTTGCCAAAACGGAGGTACACAGGTTCTTCCAATGCAGCGGCCTGTCGAATGGCCATCTCTGTTTCAAAATTATCACCAGGTGCCACCACCATGATATTATTGACCGCACGGAGCACGGCAAAGTCATGAAGGCTATGGTGTGTAGAACCCAGTGCACCGTAGCTCACCCCTGCACTGATGCCTATCACATTGACAGGGTTGTCAGAGTAGGCAATGTCATTTTTGATCTGCTCCAGTGAACGGGCCGTCAGAAAACACGCCGGTGAAACAGCAAATACTTTCTTGCCCGTCGAAGCCAATCCAGCGGCCACGCCCACCAAGTTTTGCTCTGCAATGCCCACTTCCACGATCTGCTTGGGGTATTTGGCTGCGAAAGGCACTAATTTTCCCGATCCCCTGGAATCACTGGTCACTGCGATAATATTGCTGTCTGCTTCCGCCAGACCCTGCAATGTAGCTGAAAAGACTTCCAAGTTGGCCAAGCCTTTTTTTAATGTATGGGTTGTTTTTACTGTCATCAGATGATTGCTTTTGAAAGTTCTACCAATTGGCTATCCAGTTCTTTTTGGGCATCAGCATATTGCTCATCACTGGGTACACCGTGGTGCCATTTGATGTTGTTTTCCATAAAACTAATGCCTTTGCCTTTGACCGTATGGGCGATCACAAAACTGGGTTTTCCCGTTTCGAAGGGCGCTGATTTCAACGTCTTGCTCAAAGCCTCCACGTCATTGCCGTCCACGTGCTTCACGCTCCAGCCGAAGGCTTCAAATTTCTGATCTATAGGCTCGGAATTGCAGACGTCTTTCACCGCACCGGTGATCTGCAATTTGTTGTAGTCCAAGATCGCTACCAGGTTATCCAACTTATAGTGCGAAGCGGCCATGGCCGCTTCCCAATTGGAGCCCTCCAGCAATTCACCGTCTCCCATCAATGTAAATACCCGGTAATCCAAGCTATCCATTTTTCCAGCCAAGGCCGTGCCTACGCTGATGGGAAGCCCATGCCCCAACGCTCCCGTATTCTGCTCCACACCGGGGACTTTTCGCGTGGGGTGGCCGATGAAGTGGGATTGGTACTGACAAAGGGTTTCAATATTACTTTCCGGATAAAAACCCTGGTCTGCCAACACCACGAACAGCGCCTCCACCGAATGGCCCTTGCTCTGGATGTAGCGGTCACGGTTGGGGTCTTTGAAATTTGCTGGGGAGACATTCATTACTTCGTTGTAAAGTACATTGAGGATATCCGTGCAGGAAAGGCTGCCTCCAGTATGCCCTGCTTTGGCTTTTTTGATATACTGAAGTACCTTCTTGCGGTACTCAAGCGATTTTATTTGGAGTTCTTTGGTTGTCATGGTTGTTTCATTTTTGGTTGTTTACCCCCTAACCTCCTAAAAGAGGGGAATTTGGCCTCAAGACTCATATCTCATACTCAATCGCCGTGTCGGTACACTTCCCAACCCATATAATTACCAAAGGCCTCCTCGAGGATGCTGGCCGTATGGGAGGCGTTCATGACCACATGGTGTTCAAAGCCATTTTTGCAGATGTACTGCATCAGGCCTTGTAGGTCAGGAATCTTGGAGACCGCTCTATTGCCAAAGGTGTTCAGTTCATCATCTGTAAGGTGGCCTTCTCCAATGTAGGCTTTGATTTTGCCTTGGGGATCATCGGTGCTGATCCTTCCGTAGGTCAGGGGAGAAGCAGGTGTTCTGCCAGAAAGTGCTCCATAGGTATTTTCCTCCCCCACGGTCGTTCCTAAGATCGGAGCAGTGCTGATTTCGATATCCGGCAAGAAGGACTTGGCCCAGTTTCCACAATGGAAGAGCACACACTTCTCAGGGTCATCGGCGTAGTTATTGTTCCAGTCCACCAATGCACTTGGAGAGCCCGATGCCAGCTGCATGGCATACATGGTCAGGGTACCGGTCACGTCCACCTCACAGGCGCTGGGCATCATGTTTTCACTCATCATGCTCATGCTGGTGCAGACATTACAGCCGTAATTTTGCTGCACCGATGTCCAGCACTGAATGGCGGTGGCATCGAGGACATTTTCTTCCATAAATTCATTGAGTACCACGTCCATTTTGGCGATTTGGTGCAAGGCATGCTGCGGGGTCTTGCCCACTGAAGCATAGGCATGGATTTTTTCCAGTCGCTCTTTTACCCTTGCTTCTTCCGCATCCAGCTTGTCCGCCCTGCCCAAGATCTCAGACAGATCGATGGTGGTCACGGAAATACCGCTACGTTGGAGCAATTTTTCACTGTATCGTACTGTGTTAAACCCTCCCGGCCGGGCACCAATGGCACCAATTCGGGCATTGCGCAAGCCTTTTACAATGCGGCAAACAGCCGTAAATTGTTGTAAGTCCTCCGTAAATTTGGGATTTGAGGGATGCACCACATGGTCGGTGGTAATCGTATAGGGTATCCCGAACTGGTACAGGTTGTTGCATACGGAAATCTTGCCACACCAAGCATCCCTCCTTCGGGCCACGTCCAGTTTATTCAGGTCATCGGGATACCCTTGGACCAATACGGGGACATTCAGATCGGCCAGTTTAAGCGTTTCCGCTACGCCGCGTTCGTCACCAAAATTTGGCAGGACCACCAGCACCCCCATGATATCATCTCGGTGTTTTTTGAATAACTCAGCACATTTGGTAGCTTCCTGAAAGGTCTCTACTCCTCCCAATTTGGTTTCTTGATCATCTAGGATGATGGGGACGATATGAAGCTTTTCCAACAATTCCAAGACATCCTTCCGTGCTTCGGACACCAGCTTGTCAGGAAAAAAATCACGGTTCCCTATAATTACTCCCAGGGTCGTGGGCTTCAAGGCTTTACCTGTAAATAACATGTTACTTTTTTCGGTTTTGGGCAGCAGACACAGGAAACATGTTCACAATGCCTGTCACTTGATTTGACTTGTATAATTGACTTTCTATCTAGCAAAAGGAACAGCTAATAGCTGTATGGCCCTGATGAAGACTTACCGGAATCGGCATTTCACATGGGGCCTCTAGGGGTTTATCAGGGAATAGTTTGGGATCACGGCATCCATCAATTGACTGCCTGATTTCTCCCCAACTAATGACTGCTGATAGCGTGCTTTTGGCTGCTTTTCAGCTTATTGTCACCATCCAATATCCTATATGAACCAATCATTCCCATCCTGCACATTCCTGCCATCGGAAAAACTTTGTTAAAAAAAATCTCTCCCTTTTCCATTTCAGAAGTGGAAAAGCGGAGAGATTGGTCAGTATCAAAAAATCCCAATGAAACTCTTATTCATAAGCAGGATTCTGTGGATAATCGCCTGCATCAAGTGAAATGGCCGACAATGGAATTGGCCGCAGGATTTTGTATTCACTGTTGGCTCCCAAAAATGGGTCTGTGCCACTGTCATAGATCGCTTTGATATCGGGATTGCGAGTGGCGGTGTACTCCATCAGTTTCCCCGTTCGCTTTAGATCCATCCAACGAAGTCCTTCCCCAGCCAACTCTCTGGCTCGCTCATCCAATATAAAATCCAAGTCCACGGAAGATACTTGCATGGCAGCTTCCATTCCAGGAGCGGCTGCCCTTCGTCTTACTTCATTCACCCTTGCCAAAGCGGTTCCTAGATCTCCAGCTTGGAGATATGCCTCAGCGGCTATCAAGTACGTCTCACCCAACCTCGCCAAATACAGGTCATGCGTATAGCGAATGTCTGGCAACTGCAAGCGGTCAAACTTCTTCAAGGCAGGAAAATCAGTTTGGTTAAGCGCATCCCACCAATATGGGCCAATCGGTGTGATAATCGTCTCCATCCGATTGGGAGAGGCAGCCCGCCAAGCCGTCGTATCAGCCAATTGTGCCGCAGTGCGAGGGTAATAATAATTTACGGGAGTACTTTCCGGATTCAAAATATAGCCGGTGTATGGGCTGGTCTTAATGTTCAGGAAAGTTCCTTCAAAACGCGTATCCGCATCATCAAATAGGGTAAACAGGTATTCCGTAGGATGAAGGGCATTTTTCTTGTTGACACCATCGTCAGCACCCTGCACCAATGGCCCCCATGGGTAATCCCAATTGTGGGCAGGGGAATTTAAGGTGGATGCTTCTGCATACTGAATGGACCAAAGGATTTCCTCGTTATTGTCATTTTGGTATTCAAACAGCTCACCAAATGCTAAATTCAGCGCCTGGCCGTCGATGGCCGCATCTGCCCACTGGGCAGCTTCTGTAAAGTCAGCAGCTGAGCCACCGTTTTCGGTATCATAGCCTCTGGTAAGGTGGACTTTGGCTAAAATATGCTGCGCCACACGCTTGGTTACCCGACCAAAATCAGGTTGGTCCATGGGCAGGTCATCAATGGCCATCTCCAATTCACTGATGATAAAATCATACACCTCACGGGCAGGATTTCGCTCAAAGCTTACAATGGGCTCTTTGATCAAGTCGGTCACCAAAGTCACGTCACCGAAGTTTTGGACCAAAAGGAAGTAGTAATATGCACGTATGGTCCTCACTTCCGCCACCCGCGTCTCGAGCGCAGTGTATGGCGCCGTTTCATTCGAATATTCCAAAGCCATATTGGCGATTTGAATGCTTTGGTAAAGGGTCTTGAAGAGCTCCTCCACTTGGCCATTTCCAGGTGTCAAGGTCTGGTAGCTGGCCAATCCCAAGGGCACTTCCGCATGTGCGGCGAAGAACAGGTCCGTACCGGCACAAAAAACATATGGTGTCGGCTGATACACGTCTCTTAGCGTGGAGTAAGTGGCATTGACAAGCCCCTCGTATCCGGCTTGGTCTCCATAGTAGTTTTCAGCTGTGGTGTTACCAAGATTTTCTTCGTCGAGGTATCCAGCACAACTGGATATGGCCAAACCCAAAGCTGCTGTATATAGGATTGTTTTTATGCTTTTCATGAACTTAGAATTTAATGTTTGCACCTAGCTGATAAATGGCGTAAGAAGTATTGGTGGCATCCACGCCTGACATGCCCGCACCGGCCCATTCAGGATCAAATCCTTCGTAATTGGTGAACAGAAATGGATTCAGTGCATTGGCATAGATCCGCATGGAGGTCACTCCCCATCGCTCCAGGGCACCCGGAGCGAAATTATAGCCCAAGGTGATGTTTTGGACACGGACAAAAGAAGCATCCTTATTAAACCCGGGATAGCCATAATCCTCGGCATCTTCGCCGTAGTATTGGCCCATGTAGCTGGGTTGGGGGTATTCGTTGGAGTAGCGCGGTGTGGTCACTTCACTATCCCTCAAGTAATAGGGGACATCCAAAATCACTTTGCTGTTAAAATCGGTAAATTCTCCATGGAAAGGGCTGTAAGTGTAAACCCCCTGTTTCGTATATACCGAAGCCGAAAGGTCCCAGTTTCTGTACCTAAAACTCGTCGTAAAAGTACCGATCCAACTTGGTGCAGGCGAGCCCAGCACCGTCATGTCATTGTCAATGTCTATGTTGCCGTCGCCGTTCAGGTCCCTTACTTTGGCGGTACCTTCCATAGCCTGCTGATCTTCTGTGGGCAGTTCATCTCTTTGCCACACGCCATCAAAGACCATTGCATAGACGACGTCCACTGGCTGGCCGATAAACCACCTATTGGGCACATCATCTTCTTTTTTGCCATACAACTCCACGATCTTATTGGTATTTTTGGAGAAGATAAAATTGGTTTCCCACGTAAAATCTCCCGTTTCCACATTGACGGTTTTCAGTTGCAGTTCTACGCCTTTATTGCTGACTGAGCCTACATTGTCCATCATGACTTCCCAGCCGGTGGGCATGGCGAGCTTCCGCTCCATCAGCAGGTTTAGGGACATCCTGTCGTAAACATTCACTTCACCGCTGATGCGGTTTTGGAGAAAGCTAAAGTCAGCCCCAAAGTTCCACTCCCGGGTACGCTCCCAGGTCAGGTTGGAATTGGCAATGGCACTCGGCACAAAACCATCCGCAGTGGTTCCGTCCCAATCGTAATACTTCTGTTGGTTGAGCGAAGACTGAGTGGAGTATGCTGGAATGTTATTGTTTCCGGTGTAGCCGTAGCTGATTCGGAGTTTTAAATTGTCGACTACTGAAGAGCCTTTTAGGAAAGGTTCTTCCGTCATCCTCCAGGCCACTGCTGCTGAAGGAAAAGACGCCCACTTATTTCCCTCCGATAGCTTGGAGGATCCATCCCAGCGAATGGTTCCGGTAACAAGGAATTTGTCCTTAAAGGAATAATTCAGCCTGTTGGTAAATGAAAGAAGCGTAAACTTATTATAACCTGTAGTGGCGTCCCTTTGAGGGGCACTTTGCACATTGTACCAAAGGGAATTGAACGGCACGTCCCTACCATAGGCAAAGGCATTTTCAAGCCGGTTCATCTGGGCAGATTGGATGAAATCATAAGCGATACGGTGGTCTCCAAACTCCTTGTTGTAATTCACTTGATTGTCCCAGATATAGCTGATATTGTTATCATTCCACATCCTGGCTACTGATATGGATCGAGTCGCAAAACGGTCAAAATACTCTCCTGTACGGCCAAATTTGACATTGGGAGAAAAAGTAGTCCTAAAGCTAAGGTTCTTCATGGGACTAAACTTCAAGTAGAAATTGGTAATGGCGTAAAATTGCTCTTCGTTGTATTTCGAGCCGCTCTCCAAAAAGGCATAAGGGTTTACATTGCCCGAAATACCGATCATGGGAGACTGGATCACATTGCCATCTGCATCAAACGCCGGGGCATAAGTGGGCATCCGGAAGAGCTGCTGGGTATAGCCTTGCCGGGAAATCAATTCCCTGTTGGAAAACGCCAGGTTGATATTGGCACCGATGGCAAACATGTCATTTGGCCTGGCATCTACACTGGCCTTGAAATTATATTTCTTGAACCATTGGCCCTCTACGTTTCCGTCATCACTTTGGTACCCGAAACCCACCACGTAGCTGACATTATCGGTAGCGCCAGCGGCAGAGATAAAGTGGTTTTGCTGGATGCTGGGTTTTAGAAACTCACCCAACCAATCCGTCCCGCGCCTGTTGGCCAATGCCTCCTCCCAGTAATTGGTGCCATCTTCGGAAATTACCTCGGGGAAACTATAGGTAGGTGAGTCCACTATCGGTACACCCTGTACCAAGTCACGGGTCGCCTGACGATCGACGTTCCACTGGATACTTTCATCATAGGTATTTAAAAAATCAGGCATATTGGTAAAGGTTCGCACGCCGACAAAACCCGAATAAGAAAAAGTAGGTTTCTGGTTTGACAAGCCCTCTCCAGACCGGGTGGTTACGATCACGACGCCATTGGAGCCCCTAGAACCGTAAATCGCAGTAGAGGAAGCATCTTTCAAAATATCAATCCGCTCAATGTCATTTGGATTTAGGAAATCAATGTTGTCGGTCATCACCCCATCCACCACATAGAGCGGATTCCCTCCTGTGAGGGAATTGGCACCACGGATCTGGATGTCAAATCCACTTCCCACGGAGCCTGTTCGTTGGGTAATATTGACCCCGGCGGCATTGGCCTGAAGGGCTTTCATGGGATTGGTCGCCCCCACGCTGTTGATTTCCCGATTCCCGATAGAAGAAACGGCTCCAGTAAGATCCTTTTTCTTGACTTCGCCATACCCTACCACGACCACTTCATCAAGGCCTGCTAGGTCGCTGTCCAATATAATATCCAAGGTAGTCTGATTGCCCACTGCTACCGTTTTGCTTTGGAAGCCAATGTAGGAAACGGTCAAGTTGGCTCCTTCGGGGACTTCGATGGAGTAATTGCCGTCAAGGTCCGTTACCGTACCATTTTGTGTACCTGTCACTACGATCGATGCCCCGGGAAGGGGATCCCCATCACTGTCTGTCACCCTGCCCGTAACGGTAATTTCGCGGGCATTTTCTTCCGCATTTTTAGGTTTGGGGTTTTCCAATCGGACGTTGATTTGGTCATCCACCTGTTTGAAGCGCAGCGGGGACGATTGGGAAATTTCCATCAAAAGATCGTACAGCTTGATGTTTTTCTTGTGAATCGTAAAACGATTGTCCAACGCAACCGCTTGACGGTCATAGATAAAACGAAAACCCGTCTTGGATTCGATGTGCTCAAATACTTCCCTGGTCGATGCCTGGTCATAATTGACCGAAAGGGTCATGTTCAAATCCTTCCCTTGGCTGTTCATCGCAATCATAGCCGGAAGAGAGGCGTTCTGGACATTGGCAGCATTTACTGTGCCGCTGAGGAGCACAAGCCCTAATAGCCAAATGCTACTTCGCCAGCAGATCGTTTGTATTTTTTCTTTCATAATTTTGGGTTGTTAATTGACGTTCCTTATTTGGATAGGTATTTTCTAGGTTTTATGGATCAAATTTTAGGGTTACATTCTTGCCATCGATTTGAAATTTTACATCATACATAAACTGCATCCCCGTAAGGATATCTTCCAGCTTTTCATTTTCATACCGGCCATTGACCTTCCAGTTTTTGGGAGTGCTCCCATAGACCTGAAAGTCCACACCGTACCATTTGCTTAGCTTATCGATAAATGCCTCAAAATCTGTATCTGTGAAAATGATTACTCCTTCCTTCCATGCAGTGACCTGTGCTATATTGAAATTTCTCCTTGAGAACACTCCACTTTGTGCATGGTAGGTGATTTGTTCGCCGGGAGCTAGGAGTTGTTCTTTGAGGTTGTCAAGCTTTACCCTTACCTTTCCTGTCACCAAGGATACTTCGGTACCATCGCTGTATTTTGGTGCTTTTACATTAAAGGATGTTCCCAGCACTTGGGTTTCCATTCCTTCTGTCTGCACTATAAAGGGCCTACGGGCATCATGGGCAACTTCAAAAAACGCCTCCCCATCCAGCTGCACTATCCGTCGGGAAGCTGCAAACTGCTCTGGAAACACTAGCTTGCTCTCGTAATTCAGGTGGACGATGGTACCGTCTGGCAGGTTGATCTTCGATTTTCTGCCACGGGGATTCTCTGCTGATTTCCAGGTAATCTCTTGTGGGGAAATGACCTCTGTTTCCATGAGTACCTCGCCACTGATAAGTGCCAGCATCAGACATAAGACCAATATAGCTGCCACCTTGAGCCATTGTCCGAAGAAGCCTTGAGCTTTGGAAAAAGTGGCACGTACTGATGGTGGCCCATCCGCCGCTATCACCTTGTCCAGCATGCTGTCCAGTTCCGCCCCATCCAAATGATGCTGCTTGACCTGTAACCGCTCAACAAATTCCCTCGCCTTTAGGAAGCTTTCTTGATCATCAGGATGCTCCTTTATCCATTTCTGCCAGAAATAATTCCGCTCACCTGATGGATGCTTTACCCAATCGACAAAATCCCTCCTTGCGATGAGTTCGTAGAATATGTTTTCGCTTTTATGATCCACGCTATTTAGCTGCCGTTTACTAATACAAGAGCAGGAAACCGGAAATGATACCGGTTTTTTTTAAAAAAAATGTAGGGAAGGTGACGAAATCGGGCGATTTATCGCCAGACCTCCTTTATAAATAGGTTGTTATCAGGTATTTATCACCTTAAAATATTCTTATTCCTAGGAACAAATTCAATAATTCAATTTTTTACGTAATTTTACGAAATACGTTTTTATATTATTGAATTCCGTTTTTATATTTACATTATAAATACTAGCTATTCTTTATATAAATACGTCGGCAAGGGCTACTCCCCCTTCCGCCCAATTTAACTTGCCACCTCTACTACATTTAGGCATTTTTTTCAGAAGGGAAAATATGTCTTAACACGATTACTAGGTTAATTTTTAAGTACCAAACTACTCCTCAAGACTATGGGAATTTCTAAAACACAAGACTATGATGCTGAGCATTTCTTGGCATCCAAAGAAGGATCATCTCCATTTTTAGATGATATTCTACAGGGCCTTGAACAAGGCAGCGACATTCACCAATCTTTTACGGCTTTGTTTCATCAGGTAGCTGATACCTACCCCAATAAAACGGCCATAGAATTCTATCAAAAGACCATTTCTTACCTTGAACTGGAACAAAAATCCAATCAATTTGCTGCGTTTTTGACAGCAGGAAAAGTCATTGAAGGAAGCATACTGGCAATTGCTTTGGACAGGTCGATAGAAATGGTCGTGGCCATGTTGGGTATTGTCAAGGCGGGCTGCACCTACTTGCCGGTAGATCCCAAACTTCCCCACGAAAGAATCCAGTACATGCTGGAAGATGCCGGAGCGAGGGCTATCATTACTTCCAAATCGGTGCTTCAGGAGGTAAAATGCACTGCCGAAAAATTAAATATTGACACTATTTTTCCCATCCTTGATGAATACAGTACCTCTTATGTGGAGCGGATACAGGACACATCCTCGCTAGCATACATTCTTTATACATCCGGCTCCACGGGAAATCCAAAGGGAGTCAAAATCAGCCATAAAAATCTCACCAACCTATTGCTTAGCGTTCAGAAAGCTCCCGGAATGAGTCCTGAAGACCGACTATTGGCGATTACGACCATCTCCTTTGACATTGCTGGGATAGAGCTCTTTTTGCCCCTGATCACGGGGGCCACCATCGTCATGGCAGATTCCGATGCCATTAAGGACGGGAGGTCTTTGCTTGCCCTTCTGAAGGAAAAAGAGATTTCTTTTATGCAGGCGACGCCCGCTACTTGGCGGATGATGGTCATGGCCGGATGGGACAAACCATTACCTGTCCGCATCCTGAGTGGTGGAGAAGCATTCCCCAAAGACTTGGCCATCCGTCTGATGGAACTGTGCGAGGAGGTATGGAATGGATACGGCCCCACCGAAACGACCATTTATTCTACCATGAAGCGGCTCGATCCCTCAGATACACAAATTACCATCGGCAAGCCTATGGCAAATACCGATGTGTACATTCTTGATGAAGCTATGAACCCAGTAGCTGAAGGGGAGGTGGGCGAAATCTACATCAGCGGGGAGGGAGTGGCAAAAGGATACCTCGGCCGGCCGGACCTCACCGCAGAGCGTTTTCTCCCCAATAATTTTGATCTAGATTATCCCATCATTTATAAAACAGGTGACTTGGGATGCTTTCTGCCATCCGGAGAAATTGTATGCAAGGGGCGGATTGACCATCAGGTGAAAATCCGTGGTTTTCGGATTGAGCTAGGCGAAATCGAACAGCAATTGATCAAAGAACCCGCCATCAAAGAGGTTGCCATTCACACTTGGGAAGACATTCCTGGCAATAAACGACTGGTAGCCTACATCGTCTTGGAGGATGCTTCCAGTACGGATGAAAAGAAATTTTCGAAGTTTATTAACCTGTGGAAACAAAACCTGAAGAAGTCCTTACCGACCTACATGATCCCAGTGGATTGGATGCCCCTCGAGAAGCTACCATTAACGGCCAATCAAAAAATTGACCGTAAAGCACTTCCCGAGCCAATACCTGCTCGTCCCTCCTTCGTCAATCCCAAGCAGCAACCAGCCACTGAAACGGAACAGCTGATTCATGACATCTGGTGCAAAAGCCTCAGGATGTCCTCCATTTCCGTGGAGGCAGATTTTTTTGAACTGGGCGGCCATTCGTTGCTGGCTGTGGAGGTCATGACTGCAGTGGATCAAAAGACCGGTAAAAATGTCCCACTGACCACACTCTTTAGCCATCCTACCATCAGGAAATTTGCCGCATATTTGGATCAGAACAGCGGTGATGGAGCATGGGCTTCTTTGGTACCTATCCGATCCAAAGGCCATCTTACCCCACTCTACTTAGTCCATGGCTTGGCGGCCAATGCCGGCACCTTCTATAAGCTCATCGATCGCCTTGATGAGCAACAGCCGATTTACGGATTACAATCCAAAGGTCTCAATGGCATAGATAAGCCCAATGAAACGGTACAGGAAATGGCTGCCCACTACCTCCAGGAAATCCTGGAGCAAAATCCCGACGGACCATATATTTTAGGGGGGTATTCTTTTGGGGGCTACGTGGCATTCGAAATGGCAAGAATGCTGACCGATATGGGAAAGCAGGTCTCCAAGGTTCTTATGTTTGATACCCAAGCGGTCAATTTACCGCAAAAAAATCACCTATCTACTGGCGTACTCTCCAGATTTAATGCTCAATTGGCCAAAAGAAAAGTCCTCTTTCAGGTCATGCTAAAAGCCCCGAAAACTTATCAAAAAATGAAAACCAGGGCCGTAAAGCGTAAAAAAGAGAAGTTATTGCAGAAATTAGGGCTAGCACCGGCACCACCTCAAGATGGTCGGGCAGCAGTGATCAAAAAGATCAGGGAGATAAATCATCAAGCAATGGTGAACTATGCTCCCCATTCCCTGGATGTACCGGTGATCGTGTTCAAGGCAAAAATCATCCCTTCACGATCTGAAAACCACTGGGCAAATGGCTGGACGGACTACAGCAAAAACGTAGTGGTAGTTCCCGTGAAAGGTGACCATTTTACGCTATTCGAAGAACCTTTTGTGGATGATGTCGGAGAAAAGCTAAAACACCTCCTCAACCGAAGCAACCATTAGTATTTTTGATCGCAAAAGTACTAAAGCCTGCCATATGAAATCACGGAATTAGAACGCCTATTTCCGTGATTTTATCTTTGGCAAAATGATGGAAACTCCTTATTCACTTGATCCCATTCAAGCGACAAATGACCAAGCTGCTTGGCCTCAAAAAATCATTCTTCACTCACGACCATCTTAAATCCTTCGCCATGCAGTGTGATGATCTGTACTTTTGGGTCCACTTTGATAAGTTTACGGATTTTGCTGAGGTAAACGTCCATGCTGCGGGCATTAAAATAGCTGTCATCGCCCCAGATCTGCTTGAGTGCATAACTTCTATTTACGGGCTTGTTCAGTTCGGCTGCCAACAGCCGGAGCAACTCGTTTTCTTTGGAAGTAAGCTTGTGCTTTCCCTCATTACTCTCCAGCATCTGCTCGTCATAGTGCAGGATCAAGTCTCCAAAGGCGTAGTTTTTTAAAGCTTGGGCCACATCTTCTTCCTTCTGGGTGCGCCGGAGGATCGCCCCAATCCGAAGCAGGAGCTCTTCCATACTGAAGGGCTTCGTAATATAGTCATCCGCACCGATCTTAAGGCCTTCGATCACATCATCCTTCATGTTTTTGGCCGTCAAATAGATGATAGGGAGGTCTTCTTCTATTTTTTTAATGTCCTTTCCTAAGGTAAAACCATCCTTTTTGGGCATCATAATATCCAATATGGCCAAGTCATATTTACCTTTTTTGAAATTGCTCCAGCCTTCTTCCCCATCCCTACAGAGCATGGTATCATACCCTTTCATGGTCAGGTATTCTTGTAAAATGTCTCCCAAGTTGGGATCGTCTTCCACTACTAAAAGTCTTGCTTTGCTCATTTTTTCCGGGGTAACGTGATCGTAAATGTACTTCCTTTATTAATTTCACTCTCTACAGTAATCTCTCCACAATGCTCCTCCACCATGGTTTTGACGTAGGCCAGTCCCAGGCCGAAGCCTTTTACATCATGGACATTTCCTGTAGGCACTCTATAAAACTTATCAAAGATCTTCTTTACGGATTCCTTGGACATGCCCATCCCATTGTCCTTGATGGTGATGGAAAAACCACCTGCCAGCTCCTTTACCTTTAACGCGATTTGTGGCTTTTCAGCTGAGTATTTATTGGCATTGTCCAACAAGTTATTGATGATATTGGAAAGATGAAAGGCATCTGCTTCGAGATAGGGGACATTGACATCAATCTCCAGCATAATACGCCCGCCTTTTTTCTCTACTTGGAGGTCGAAATGTTTCTTTGCATCCTTTATCAGATCTACAATGTTCACTTGCTCAAACTTCAGCTTGAAATCCTTCTTGTCCAGTGCAGCTGCCTGCAATACTTTCTCCACCTGAGAGCCTAAGCGTTTGTTTTCATCCTTAATGATACCTAGATAGCGGTTGCGGAAGGTGTCCTGATTGATCAACTCCGGATCTTGGAGGGCTTCCACTGCCAAGCTTACGGTAGCTATTGGTGTTTTAAACTCATGGGTCATATTGTTGATAAAATCATTTTTAGTCTCCGAAAGCTTCTTCTGGCGGATGATGACTTTTATCGCATAGACAAAACACAATATGATGATCAGTAAGAAAACAAGCGAACTGGACAGTGGTAACCAAATCTTCTTTAGGATGTGGAGTTGTTTAGAGGGAAAGTGGATAAGAATAAAGTTTTCTTGGCTGATCAGGTCACCCGGAAAAAGCTCTGCTTTAATACTGTTCTGGTGAAAGGATCCCTTATCATCAATGGAATTGACCGGAATCAGTATATCCTTGCTGTCCAAAATGGCCAGTTCAAAATCCCCCGTAATACCTCTTTTCTTCAATTGAGAAGCAATATCCCGGTGAAGTCGTGTGGTATCCACCCTGAGGAATATGTTTTCCTGGGCATCTGCCAATAACTGCGACATGACCACATTCATCAACTCAATTTTCTTATTGGCCTTGACAATGTTCTCAGCAGCATTTTCGGAAATATTGTATTCGTCCGTAATGAGCGCCTCTCGGTTGACCATATAATCCTGCACCTGCACGAAACTGTCCCTTCGAGCTACAAATTCAAGGTACTTTTCCTTTTCCTTCAAGTAAATGGCCATTTCATCCGGTGTAAATAGCTGTTTGGCCACAGAGGCGGGCAATTCGAAGTATTTCTGAAGCTCAAACTGGCTTTCGGGTTTTCCCCCTCTGGAAGCAATCATCCGCTGAAATGTCTGTGACACCTGTGGTACCTTCTGCCTAAAAATGGAATCCAACATCGATGGCCTTCGCTCAATCGATATGGATCGCCGGACATTAAACTCAATAGGCTCTATTTTTTGAAAAAGCATCTGCTTGAAGGTGCTGTCCTTGGCCATGGCATTCAAGATAATATCACTGGTCTCATTCTTCTCCAGTTTGGTAATGCTCGCTGCCAAGGACTGATATACATTCTGCTCGAATCGCTCCTGATTGATCTGGATAGCGTTGGCCACCCAGTAATACTGGAAGCCCACCAAACCCAAGCAGGCCAGCGACATTAACAGAATGATAATTTTCATTTTTGTCTTAGACATGATACAAATTTATAGGTTCTTGCCAAGTAAGCCCGAAGCTTAACAATTTTTAACAAGGCTTAACCTTACGCATGTAGAATTTTATTTCGGAATCGGGTATATTTATTATGTTCAATTTCATGACCCCATCACAAGCCAGTGGTGTTTTATGGGATCATGGTCCTAAACCTGTTTTTTCACTTAATCCATACCGCTATGAAAACAGAATTAAGATGGATGTTGGTTGCATGTTGCTGCTTTATTATCTCTGGTGTATCATTCGGCCAAGAAAAAGAAGGCAACACTCCTATCAAATACTACCTGAATGTCTCTTCAGAAAAAGACGGTGTCAAAGAAGAGGTGACGAAGACCTATAATAGCCGTCAGATCATGGAGAAGGATGCCTACTTTAAGGATTTGGGGATAGTGCTGCCAAAAGGAAAACACGAGAAGTTGGTTTTGGAAACTACCATCGACCAGAAAAAAGTAAGCCTCTCGACGATGCAGTTTGCCGCCATCAAAAGCAAGAATGTCGCGTGGGTGAACCGAGATGACAATGTGGATGTGGCGATCATCAAAGATGGCAAATTCTTAAAGACCTTTGAAAGCGCTGCTCCCAAGCCCACCAAGAAAGTGGTCCTTGGCGTACCGATCCATCAAAGGGATTTCGATTTTGACCCTGTAGAATTAGAAAGAGGCAATACCATGGTGTACAGCAAAGATCGTCAAGTGGAGGTTTTTACCTTTGATAAAGATGAAAATGGTCAGATCGAAATGACTGAAGAAGAGGCTAACAAGACCATCGAACGGCTCGAAAGTCTAATTGAAGCACTAAAAGCGTCCAAAAAGGAGAATGACGGTTTTTAAACAGCGTTTGATATTTGACGCCGATAAAGCACCGGTAATTCATGATAAGTTCTATGAAAGCATAATAGGAAGGCATGACCTTCCTTTTTTTGTTGGTCTGCCTTTTCTATCTTTGCCCTCTTCATTTATTATTATGGATGTATCATGACTATTGACAACCAACAATACCAGATCCAGGGTGTTCCGCTATTGGACATCGCCAAGGAATATGGCACACCAGTGTATGTCTATGACGGACAGAAAATACTGGATCAAGTGGCCACCTTACAAAAAGCCTTTTCTTCTGTAAACCTGAAGATAAAATATGCTACCAAGGCCCTCTCCAACATCAACATTCTCAAGCTAATGAAAAAAGCCGGAACTGGTGTGGATGCGGTGTCCATTGAGGAGGTGAAGCTTTGCCTGCACGTCGGATATGCTCCATCGGAAATCATGTTTACGCCAAACTGCGTTTCTTTTGAAGAAATTCAAGCAGCCGTGGACTTGGGTGTCATGATCAACATCGATAATATTCCTATGCTGGAACATTTTGGCACTTACTATGGCAATAGTGTGCCGCTTTGCATCCGCCTAAACCCGCATATCCTCGCTGGTGGAAACGCCAAAATTTCTGTTGGACACATCGATAGTAAATTTGGTATTTCCATCCTACAATTGAAGCATGTACTCAAAATCGTAGAAGTCCATAACCTAAAAGTCGAAGGACTCCATGTGCATACCGGCTCTGATATTCTGGATGCGGAGGTATTCTTAAAAGGAGCGGAAATCCTCTTTGACGCTGCCAAAGAATTCAAAGATCTCCAATTCCTCGATTTTGGTGGAGGATTTAAGGTAGGCTATAAAGAAGGTGACATCACCACAGATATGGTGGAAGTAGGGAAAAAAGTCTCTGCAGCCTTTAAGGAATTCTGCCAAAACTACGGAAGGGAGCTCGAAATCTGGTTCGAACCAGGCAAGTTCTTGGTCAGCGAATGCGGCCACCTCCTTGTCAATGCCAATGTCGTTAAATCTACGCCAGCTTCTACATTCATTGGGGTCGATTCTGGCCTTAACCACCTGATTCGTCCCATGATGTATGACGCTTACCATGGTGTCGAAAACATTTCCCGTACCACTGGTCCGGATCGGGTCTATACCATCGTAGGCTACATTTGTGAGACAGACACCATCGCCGCTGACAGAAAACTCAAAGAAGTCAAAGAAGGCGATATCCTGGCGATCAAAAATGCCGGTGCCTATGGCTTTAGCATGGCGTCCAACTATAACTCCAGGCTACGTCCTGCAGAAGTCTTAGTGCTGGATGGCAAAGCTCACCTCATCCGGCAACGTGAAAGCTTTGAGGATATCTTGCGCCATCAAGTGGATATAGGGCTATAACTGAAGGAACTACGTGATTTTTACCAATTTTATCACAGATAAAACTTTGAGCATTAGCAGTATATAATTAAATTAGCAATGTAGTAAAACCAAGCACAAGCCCTGGTAGTAATAATTTAATTCACCAAAGCCCGGAGCCAACTCTCCGGGCTTTATTTTTTCAAAAATTTTGGCCGCACCTACGGTAATTGGGGATCAAGCGTAAAAGTTGGGGGCTGCCAGTTTTCTTAATGGAAAAACCACCGATACATAAAAATGCCACAATGTCCCAAAGTCACCAAGTGCATGTAGGGCCTGCATTGAAAGATTACACTCGAAAGCTAGCCCCAGAGGGGCGACACATTCTATAGCTGTTCGGGATGTGTAATCCCCTACGCCATTTATGAAGAGCGCCAACATCAATAAGGATATAGATTATAGCAACTTACGTGCGTTAGCCTGACGGCTATGGGCAGCTAAACAGGCATACCAATGGCCGTCATAAGGAAGCGATACCTTTTTGGAACTTATTAACTGAATCCGCCTTGCAGGTATTGGGCGTTAAGAAATTAAAAAGGGGCGGGAAAGAAGGCAGGCTTGTTTGACGAAATGCTGACCAAAAAGAATGTTGGCAGCTAAAAAGAGGGAGTTTGCCTGCATGAGGGAAGGTTTTAATTTTAGGCCAATAGATGTACACCTGTGCGCCGTGGCGTAGCGGAGGGGTTTTCGGGTTACTTTTTTGACCTGTAGCAAAAAAGTAACAAAGGTAAAGGGATGAAAAACCAACTTGGAATTTAGCTAGAATAATAACTGCCCAAGGAAAAAAGATAGAACCCGTATTTTCCAGATACGCACTAACTAAACGGCATTAAATGTGGGTTTAAGAAAAAAAATCCGCGCAAATCATAATCATCTGCGTTATCAGCGTTCCATCAGTCCCCAGCTTTTCCGCTTGATCCATAACTGAGTCCTTGACCTAATCCGCAGGCCTCGCTGATGGTGTATCTATAGGCGGTTCCTATTTCTGTCCTGAGCATGTCCAAGAAATGCCATTGCATTGGAAAACTCCTTATAGTTTACCTACCCTTTGCCATCTTTTTGTATCTTTGCCTTTTGAATTTGAGACCGGAAATTGCCGGCTTTATCACCTTACAAAAAAGGAAAATCAAAGCAATGACTAAAGAAGTACGCGTTCGTTTTGCTCCATCTCCCACAGGAGCCCTCCATATCGGTGGTGTCCGCACTGCCCTTTACAATTATCTTTTTGCAAAGAAAAATCAGGGTAAATTCCTACTGAGAATAGAAGATACTGACCAGACGAGATTTGTCCCAGGCGCTGAAGAATACATCAGGGAAGCCTTGGAATGGATAGGCATCACGCCAGACGAAAGCCCATGGAAAGAAGGTCCTCACGGCCCGTACCGTCAGTCAGAACGAAAGCCGCTTTACATGCAATATGCCATGGACCTCGTAGAAAAAGGCCATGCGTATTATGCTTTTGATACTTCCGAAGAACTCGATGCCATGCGCGAGCGGCTTACCGCAGCAAGGGTAGTTTCTCCGCAGTACAATTCGATCACCAGGACCCAGATGAAGAATTCCCTGACCCTTCCGGAAGATGAGGTAAAAGCCCGATTGGAATCCGGTGATCCTTATGTGATCCGTCTGAAAGTCCCTAGAAAAGAAGAAATACGCCTGAATGACATGATCCGTGGCTGGGTAATGGTGCATTCCAATACCTTGGACGACAAGGTACTGATGAAATCTGACGGCATGCCCACTTACCACCTTGCCAATATCGTAGATGACCACCTGATGGGCATCACGCATGTAATTCGTGGCGAGGAGTGGTTGCCTTCTGCGCCTATCCACGTTCTATTGTACAGATACTTGGGCTGGGAAGCGACCATGCCGCAGTTTGCCCACCTTCCGCTCCTGCTAAAACCTGACGGAAATGGCAAACTCTCCAAGAGGGATGCGGACAAGAATGGTTTCCCCATTTTCCCAATGGACTGGACAGATCCTCGTACGGGTGATTTCTCCCAAGGATTTAGACAAGCGGGATATTTTCCGGATGCATTTGTAAACTTCCTGGCCTTCTTGGGGTGGAATCCTGGCGATAACCAAGAGATCTTCAGCATGGAAGAGCTGATCAATGCCTTTTCTGTAGAACGCATCGGTAAATCGGGAACGAAATTTGATATCAATAAGGCGAAATGGTTTAACGAACAATACCTCAAAGCTAAGTCAAACCATGATCTGGCCCATTACCTGACCGAAGACCTTAAGAAAGAGGACATCGAAATCCTTCAAGCCAAGGCCGAACAAATCGTGGCCATCATGAAAGAGAGGGCTACATTCCCCGGAGACCTGTGGAAAGAAGGACGGTTTATGCTGATCGCACCTACGGAATTCGATGAAAAAGTAGCTTCCAAAAAATGGAATGAGGATGTCGTGGCCGTACTTACTGCCTTCAAGGATTCCCTTAGCAAGTTTGAAGGGGAATTTACGCCCCAAAGCGCTAAAGCCATGTTGGAGTCTGCTGCGGAAAGCCAAGAAATAAAGCTTGGAAAAGTAATGCAGGCGGTACGACTAGCAGTAACGGGTGTAGGCGCAGGTCCTGATCTCATGGAGATTTTTACCATTATTGGTAAAGATGAGCTAATCAAAAGGATCGATTTTGCGTTAAATACCTTGGAGGTCAAAGCAAAATAATCTTACGTCACCGCCATTTGTGTAGCTTTTGATCTTTTGATACCAATAAATGGCTGTATAAACAGAAAGGAAGCGTCATGGCTAAAAAAAAGAAAAAAGAGGAAACCCCTAAAGTTAATCCCGAGTTGGATGGCTTTAAAATGAACATCGACTCATTTGGGGAAATTTCAAGTTCTTTTCCCATTGATAAAATCAATGAGTTTTTGAACAAAAATGTAGAAGATAAAAAGCTCAAAGACAGGGACGACCTGGACGAGATCAAAAAAGACAAGAAAAAATAGTCCGCTACGGTGGGCTGTTTTTTTCCTTTTTTTAATTCACTTGGCCAAATTAGCAGTTTAATTACATCATATTGAAATCCAGTATCACACCTGTATATAAATTTATCGTTCTCTGCTTGCTGCTGACAGGAACTGCTACATTGGCACATGCTCAACTTAGTGTTGGCTTTCGTGGGGGAGTTTCATACTCTGGCATGTCTTATCGACCCACAGTGGCCATTCCAAAGACAAAAGCTCATGGCGTAAAAAGCAAGCCCATTTACGGCATAGCCATCGAGCATTATTTTAAAAACCATGCGGGAGTGGAGCTGGATATCCAGTATTTGACGACTGGCTATGTCGAGTACAATGAAGATGAAACCCTCTCTAACGAAACGGAGCTGGATTACCTGAAAATCCCCTTTCTATCCAATTTTTATTTTGGACGATCGGGGAGATTCCACATCAAGATGGGACCCCACTTTGGCTATTTGCTTAACGCTACCGATGTCCGGAGAGAATTTGAATCAAAGAATCCTGACTTGCCTATTTTACCTACCTATGGCCAGCCGGGAGATGATCCCAAGAAATTTATGTATGGACTGACTGCTGGCGCCGGTATTTCCAAAGTTTTTGGAAAAAGTACCATTGTCGCTGAAGTAAGGGCTTCTTATGAACTTGGCAGGCCGGAAAGCCAAGACCGGATTTTTGACATGGAAATCACCAACCTGGAGTTTACCGTCTCCTATCTTTTCCAAGTGATGGAGAAATAATAAAGCAGCAGAAAGATTCAACCCAGTTTATGCATTTGGGATCGTCATAGCCTGTCCCGATGGCGGTCGCAATACTTGGCCATGGCGTAGATAGCTGAGTGCATATTCCCAGTTCGATGCCGTTTAGTTAAGGGGATTTCCTTCTTTTCATATACCTAAAAGTCCTTTTTTTGATTGACTTTGGCTGGGGAAACCTGATCATCCTGGTAGATTTTATCCTTTTCCTTTTTTCCATTGATGAAAAAAGAAAGAAAAAAATCTAGGCCGATGGTCTGCCTTTTAAAATGGAACATGGATTTCCCCTGCGACGTGGATCCGTTACCCATTTTAATTTCCACCCGATGGCTACGGCCTAAAACCGAGTGGGTCTCGCTGTTCCACGACGCGAGCCAACTCCCCTTCTTAACGGCCTCCACCATTGGCTGGAAAACAGGCATACCAAGGGCCGTCATAAGGAAGCGATACATCCTTGGGACTTATTAACTGAATCCGCCTTGCAGGTATTGGGCGTTAAGAAATTAAATAGCGGGCGGGCAAAAAGACTGGCTTGTTTGACGAAATGCTGACCAAAAAGAATGTCGGCAGCTAAAAAGAAGGAGTTTGCCTGCATGAGGGAAGGTTTTAATTTTAGGCCAATAGATGCACACCTGTGCGCCGTGGCGTAGCGGCGGGGTTTTTGGGGTTACTTTTTTGACCTGAAGCAAAAAAGTAACAAAGGTAAAGAGATGAAAACCATCTTGGAATTTAGCAGAAAAACAATAGAACCAATATTTCCAGGTACATACTAACTAAACGGCATTGATTCCCGGTTCAAAGACAATTCCTTCATGCCACCGTGAGGATGATTAATTCGGCAGCTCCTATGGTAAAAACTGCTACTCCATTCCAGGTAAAATAATCTTGGCATAGCCTATTTTGTCATCACTTTCCTGCTGGGCAAGTTTCAGGTAAAAGCCATCAGGCATAAAAAATCCCAAAGAAGAAAATTCCCGAGATGTAAATTTCAACTCTGCAGTTTTGGTTAAGCTTTTATCCAATAGAATGAAGCTTTGATGTTCTACTTTACGCTCCGTATCCACTGATAATTTTGCTGCTCTAACCAACAGCTCATGCCAAGGACTGTACTGCAAGGTTCCATACTGACTGGACTCAGGATTTGGATTAAAAACGATGTATTCACCACTTTTGTCTGTTGTGCCACGCAAAAATTCCATGGGTTCACTACTTCCCGCATCCACCCACGAATGCTTTTCATCTCTAATGCAGAGTAGCCTATCATCCGCCGCAAATGAAATATAATGTTCCTTTTTACGGTCCGAATATGCGTGGGAATAGTGACAAAACTCCGAATCATCCAGAAAGTCCTCGTACTTCTCCGGAAAAGTAAAGGGCACATATTTCTCCTCGTCAGTTTGCAAATCATATTGCATTAGCCAGTTTTCATATGCCAACATGGGTGCTTTCAGCACAAATGGGACATCAGTAAGGATGACCTTATTCCCTATGAGGTAAATCGGATTGTGGACAAAAGTGGCATAATGGCTGCTTCCCCTTACAGTGTTTTCGTGGGCAGGGAGATCATGCCTACTGAGTACCTTGGCCCGATGATCTGCCACGATCAGCTGCTTTCCACCGGACAGAAACAGCACGCTGTCTTCACTGATCAAGCTACCAGAAATAAAACTGCCTATGCCATTGGGGCCTTCCTCTTCAAAAGGCTGGGCAGATAAAAGGCTACCCGATTGGGCATCATACAGCAAAAGCCTGCGACCATTAACCTGGCCAAGCAGTACTTTTCCTTCTTTTTCCAGATAGGTAAAATCATTTCCCAGCGACTGTGTATTAATATCTTTTTCAAGCCATAAAGTATCCTTTACCAAATCCCTAAGGTTACCAGATTCTAATGTATTGTTATGAGCTGATTTACTATGGCAACTGAATAGAATTCCGGCCCAAAAGAAGGGTATGATATATCGGGGAAATAGATATTGCATAACTAAAGTTTTTAAAATCTACTAAAAATATAGTCGTCTCGCAAACCTAAATAACTTTTAGGGCAACAAAAGAAAAAGCCATCCGCCGCAGCGGATGGCCATACCAAATGATTACACGTCAATTATCCAATCACTTCACTCTTCACCGAGGAATGGATATCGATAATCGGTTGGCGTGACGAAGGTTTCCTTGATGGTCCTTGGTGATACCCAACGTAGCATATTGATCATTGCTCCTGCCTTATCGTTGGTACCTGATTTTCTCGCACCGCCAAACGGCTGCTGACCAACCACCGCTCCAGTTGGCTTGTCATTGATATAGAAGTTGCCCGCAGCATTTCTGAGCTTTTGCGTGGCCAGCTGCGCAGCGTAACGATCATGGGAGAAGATCGCACCGGTCAATCCATACGGAGAAGTCTTGTCCACTAGCTCGAGTGCCTCCTCAAAATGATCTTCCTGATAGACATAAATGGTCAGCACTGGGCCAAAGATCTCTTCATACATCGTAGTGTACATCGGGTCTTTGGTAAGGAGCACCGTCGGCTCTACAAAGTAGCCCTTAGACTTGTCGTAGTTGCCACCGGCCACGACTTCCAGACCATCTGCTTTTGCCTTGTCGATGTATTTGGCGATTTTGTCAAAGGACTTTTCATCGATTACCGCATTGACGAAGTTGCTGAAATCTTCCGGCCCACCCATTTTGATGGTGGCCAAGTCTTCTTTCATGTATTTTTTCACATCTTCCCAAAGATTGGAAGGGATGTAGGCCCTGGATGCGGCTGAGCATTTTTGGCCTTGGAATTCGAATGCGCCACGAACCAAGCCAGTGGCCAATTGCTTGGCATCAGCAGACTTGTGTGCGATGACAAAGTCCTTACCACCCGTCTCCCCAACGATTCTAGGATATGATTTATATTTCTCGATATTGTTACCGATAGTTTTCCAAATGGTCTGGAATACGGCTGTGGATCCTGTAAAATGAATCCCGGCAAATTCCGGGTGTTCGAAAATCACCTCACCGGCAGAAGGGCCATCCACATAGACCAAATTGATGACACCATCAGGAACGCCCGCTTCCCTGAACACCTGCATCAAGAGATTGGCGGCGTAAATCTGCGTATAGGCTGGCTTCCACACGACGGTATTGCCCATCATGGCAGGTGCTGTAGGCAGGTTTCCCGCGATGGCCGTGAAGTTAAACGGGGTCAAAGCAAAGACAAATCCTTCCAACGGCCGCTGTTCCAACCTATTCCAAACTCCGTCTCCAGAGATAGGAGGCTGCTGCTTGTAGATTTCGGTCATATATTTGACATTGAACCGCAGGAAATCCACGATTTCACAGGCAGAATCAATCTCGGCTTGGAAAGCATTTTTTGATTGTCCCAGCATGGTCGCTGCGTTCATTTTATATCGATAAGGGCCTGCTATTAGATCGGCGGCTTTCAGAAAAATAGCGGCGCGCTGCTCCCATTCCATGGTTTCCCAAGCTTCCTTGGCACCCAAAGCGGCATTGATCGCCTGCTCTACATGGGACTTGTCGCCCTCATGAAAGTGTCCAAGAAGATGCTGATGGTCATGAGGAGGAGACAGCGGAACCTTGTTCCCTGTTCTTACTTCTTCACTTCCAATATACATCGGAACATCTACCTCCTTGGAACGTGCCTCCTGCAGGGCTGCCTGCAGGCTAGCACGGGCGGGTGTCCCTGGTGCATAATCAAAAACCGGTTCATTTTTTGGTTCCGGAACATTAAAAAAACCTTTTAGCATAATGATTTGAGTTTTATATATTCTGTATGAAACAAATATAGGAATATACCCTAAAATACCATGCCAAAGTTAGCTTTTGGAGGGATCACAGTATTTTTTTCAATTCCTCTAAATCACTAATAGTAAACGTCGCCAATAGCTCATTGTTTAGCTTGGAAGGATTAAAAAACACCTGATCAATGGAAGCATTTCTGGCACCCTCAATATCCGAAATGGGATTATCCCCGATCATAAGGCATTCATCCGGTGAAGCCCCCAGTTGGTTCATGGCATATTCAAAAATCCGCTTATCAGGTTTTTTATGCCCCGTGGTTTCTGAGGTGACTACCAGCTGAAAGAAGGACTGGATGCCAGAAGAGGTCATTTTCAGTGCCTGGCTTTCATTAAAGCCATTGGTGATGATGTGAAGCTCGTACTTGGGGTGAAGATATTGCAGGATTTCTATTGAATAGGGAAACAGATGGCGCTTAGACGAGGTACGTTTCATAAAATCCTCTTCCATGGCATGGGGTACGGGGACATTATGCGCGCCAAATTCATCAAATATTCTCCTGAAACGCTCTTTTCTCAGGGTGACCTTATCCAATGCCCCTACATTATAATCCTCCCAAAGCCCATTGTTTACCTGAAGGAAGGTGTGGTAGAAATCATGGTTGGTGGGTACCCCAAGTCCCTCTAGGGCATAAATTTCATATAACTCCGATAAGGATTCCTGCACGTTACGATCGTAATCCCATAACGTGTGGTCCAGATCAAAAAAAAGGTGCTTATACTTTTTCAAAACGATACGTTGGTTTACCGGTACGGATGATTTTCAATTTTATTAATGGCCAGTTCCCTATTGGAACGCAGTATTTCATAAATCTCCTGATCACGTAAAAGATTTACATCTTTTTCAATAAACTTAAAAATCTGGTTGATGATCTCGACCGCTTCATCCAAAATATAATAAAATGTCCATTGGTCGATCCTTTTACTTCCCACCAAGCCTGCGTTTTTCAAGTAGGCGAGGTGTCGGCTTGTTTTGGTTTGGGTAAAGTCCAGAATATGTTCCAGATCGGAAATACACATTTCCTTATTTTGGATCAGGAGGTGGATAATCCTTACCCTGGACTCTTCGGAAAGTGCCTTAAAAACCCGCATCCCGTAATTCAAACTGATATTCTTGAGTCGCATTTAATAACTTTTAACGAAGAAACCTGCCTGAAATTAAGAAAATACGGGGAAAATAACCTATAATAGCAGTTGAATTCAGGGGTGTAGGGCGAACTATTTTAATGTCCTATCGTTTCTTTTAATAAAGGGCTATTTTGAAAATATCATTTACATATCTTGGTTTCTTTTTTTGCTTTGTACTGGTCTTTTTGCTAACGGCAAATGCACATGCCCAGGACACACAGGAAAAAAAAGTAGTACAGCTGTCAGGAATTATCCTTAACGCCGACAGTACCAGCGCTGTTTCCGGTGTGAACGTCTATGTACCTCGCAAAGGCCGTGGGACCAGTTCCAACCAATTCGGTTATTTCTCACTGCCCGTGGCAGAAGGTGATAGTGTGGTTTTTAGCTTTGTAGGTCTCAAAAACCAGGCATTCAAAGTACCTGCAAAGGTAGCGAAAGATAAGCTCAGCCTTATCCTCACCATGGCTCAGGATGAAATTGCGCTTGGAGAAGTCGAGGTGATGCCTTACCCTACCGAAGAGGAATTCAAGCAAGCGGTATTGGCTATGAATGTCGAAGAGATCCCGCTTGACCGTGGCAATCTTAGCCCTCAAATGCTCCTTCGATGGGCTGAACAGATGCCTGCTTCTGCCAATGAAAACTTCAGGACCTTCCAAAGTGGCCAAATGCAACAGCTTCAGGACCGTTATGGACCAAGATCTTTCCCACTGCTCAATCCATTTGCTTGGGCTGAATTTATCAAATCCATCAAGCGAGGCGACCTGAAAAATAACGACTAATATCTTCCAAACCCTATTTTATCGTTCTGACGACAGCGAAGCACATAACATTTTTTCTCAAAAAATGCTTTTGTTTCAAAAATTAGCTACATTTGCTGTCTATGAGCGGCAATAAAGGCACAAATCGAAATATAATTCACGAAAGGATGACCGTCCTTTTGGTGGCTATTTGCTGCTTTATTATTTCCAATTCACAGTATTTTTTGAGTTCGACCGAAAAGTCATCAGATGGTGACAACATCGAATACTCCCAGCATTCTGGGGATGATGATCAGGACAATCAAACATTTTTGGATGTTGCTACTGACGCCGTGATGGTTCCATTTGCGAGTTTGGTGGCAGAAAGCACAATGAAACTGATCTATGAAATCATCGGCTTCGAAGAGCAACGCGCCATACCTCAAGCGACGATGGCACGATATCCAAGTCATTTTTTGGAAGTACTGTTGGAGCAGATCGTGGCTCCCAATGCACCGTAAAGCTACTTTTTCATTCCGCTAGCAGCAGCGCCACACCGCTGCTGATCATTCTCTATTGAATTTCAATCAACATTATTAATTATAGTTATTTCATTTAATTAGATCATGCAAAACAAAGGGATCATTGTGTTTTTGACAGTGATTGTTACAGCCTTGTGCTTGTACTATCTGTCATTTACCTACGTTTCGAGTAACGTCCAAAAGGACGCGATCGCCTATGCCACAGACGCAGAGGGCAATCTTGATTTCGCCAAAAAACAATCTTACCTGGATTCGATCTGGCGAGAGCCGGTTTACAACTTTCTGGGTATCGAATACACCTTTAAAGAGGTAAAGGAAACCGAGCTTGGGCTTGGATTGGACCTTCAAGGCGGTATGCACGTGACCTTGGCGGTTTCGCCAGTGGAGATTGTAAAAGGCCTTGCCGGTAACAGCAAGAACGAAGCATTCAATGCCGCCGTGGACGAAGCGGAAGAATTGTCAAGAACTTCCAATGAGAAGTTTGTGGACTTATTCTATACTGCTTGGAAAGAAAAGTCCGGCAACAAGCAATTGAACACCATCTATGCTACTGCTGCCAACCGTGGCAGGATTTCTTTGGAATCTTCCGATAGTGAAATCCTCAGCATCATTGATGAAGAAGTAGAAAATGCCATTGACCGTTCTTTCAATATCCTGAGAACGCGTATTGACCGATTTGGTACTTCCCAGCCAAACATCCAACGGATCCAAGGTACAGGCCGAATCCAGATCGAGCTGCCAGGCGTGGACAATCAAGAGCGGGTAAGAAACCTGCTGCAAGGAGTGGCAAAGCTGCAATTCTGGCGAGTGGCCGAGATCAACGAATATGGCGATGCGCTTCAGCGGATCAATGCCGCATTGATCGCCGAGGCCAAAGCTAACAAGTCCACTTCTGCTTCATCAGAAACCGACACCACCGGTGCGGCATCGGACACGACCATGACCGACTTGGAGCGACAGCTTGCTGAAGGTGGTGACGAGACGGACTCGCTCTCCTCGGAAGTTTCTCCGCTTTTCTCACTGTTAAAAGCCAACTATGGGCTAGTTTATGATGTAAAAGACACTGTTACCATCAATAGAATCCTTAACAGGGAAGACATCAAACCACTGCTTCCTCGTGGACTGACCTTCATGTGGTCGGTGAAGCCGCGTGAAGTAGAGGGTGAAGAGCTACTAGAACTCCACGCAATGGAAACGCCAAGAGGCACAGAACAAGCTCCTCTGGAAGGTGATGTGATCACAGACGCCAAGCAGGTGCTGGACCAAAGCTCCAATCCTGCGGTAAGCATGAGCATGAATGCTGATGGTGCTAGAAAATGGAGAAAAATGACTGCCGAAAACATCGGTAGAAGAATTGCGGTGGTACTGGACAACTATGTCTATACCGCACCTAATATCCTTGGTGAAATTCCAGGTGGCCAATCAGAAATCACCGGTAACTTCACCATCGAAGAGGCCAAGGATTTGGCCAATATCTTGAAGTCAGGTACGCTACCTGCACCAACCAAGATCGTAGAAGAAGCGATCATCGGCCCCACATTGGGCAAAGAAGCACAGGCACAAGGGATCAACTCCATGGTAGCCGGCTTGGTGATCGTGGTATTGTTTATGATCGCCTATTATGCTAAAGGTGGTTTTGTGGCCATCGCAGCATTGGTGTTCAATATCTTCTTTATCCTGGGAATTCTTGCCCAGCTAGGTACTGCCCTTACGCTACCGGGCATTGCAGGTATTGTACTGACCATCGGGATGTCCATTGATGCCAACGTATTGATCTTCGAAAGGATCAAGGAGGAACTGGCTGCTGGTGCGGGCTTATTACAGGCTATTACGAGTGGTTATAACAAGGCTTTCAGCGCCATCCTTGACTCTAACGTCACGACATTCCTGACCGGCGCTATCCTATATGCCCTTGGCCAAGGCCCTGTGAAAGGCTTTGCGATCGTATTGATGATCGGTATTGCTTCTTCCTTCTTCTCTGCGGTATTTATCACCCGAGTGATCGTGTACTGGATGAGCAAGAAAGGTGAGCAGAGCAAAATCTCCTTTGCCTCGCCATTTGCCAAAAACCTGTTCAGCAACCTGAACATCGACTTCTTGGGCAAGCGAAAAGTAGCCTACTTGATATCTACAGGAATCATCATCATTGGTCTTGCCTTTGCTGTGATCAACGGACTGAAGTTTGGTGTGGATTTCACAGGTGGGCGATCTTACATTGTGGAATTTGCCGAGCCAGTAGCTGCATCTGAGCTAAAAACCGGTTTGGACAAATCCTTTGATGGATCTGTAGAAGCCAAAACATACGGCTCCAATAATGTCGTCAAGATCACCACTTCTTACCTTATCAATGATGATTCTGATGAAGCCAATAGCGAAGTAGCGACCAAAGTCCGTGAAGGCATCGCTGACGTGACAGGTTTTAGCTTCGTTGATGATATCGCCCAAATGGATGATACTTCATTTACCATCACCGGTTCATCCAAGGTAGGAGCTACCGTGGCCGATGATATCAAGAACTCTTCCATGGAGGCCATGTTCTTTGCACTGGTAGCGATCTTCCTGTACATCCTCTTGAGGTTCCGTAAATGGCAGTATTCATTGGCCTCTATCATTGCCCTGGCACACGATACATTGTTTGTGGTCGCCGCTTTTGCGATTGCCAGTGCTTTCGGAGCGACCTTTGAGATCGACCAAGTATTCATCGCCGCGATGCTGACCGTGATCGGTTATTCCATAAACGATACGGTGATCGTATTTGACCGTATTCGGGAAAACATCTCTAACCGCGGCACTTCCAAACTGGTAAGGATGTTTAATGATGCCATCAACCAAACCATGGCCAGAACACTGATCACTTCTTTCACTACCATGATCGTGGTGATTGTATTGTTGGTATTTGGGGGTGAGGTGCTGAGAGGATTCTCTTTCGCCTTGTTTGTGGGAGTATTGGTCGGAACTTACTCTTCCATTTACATCGCCACACCGATTGTCGTGGACCTGATGAAGAGAGAGATCGAACAAGAAAAAGAAGAGAGCCAAAAAGTAGCATAATCGAGCCATAGGCTTTATAATATCAAAAGCACCCTGCCGAAAATGCAGGGTGCTTTTTTATTATCCCGGGACTTTCCCAAATCACACAAAAATCTTCATCATTTTTACAGTTGTCTTGATGACCTCATTCACTTTATACCCTACAGTGATGGGCAAAAATACCATGATCACGGTATTTACCCCTAATTATTAAGCAATTACCTTAGCATATTGGAAAAAATCACATATTAATCTGTTCTCAATTCTTTGGTATAGGTTTAATGTAGGGAAAATTTTATGAGTCAAACCGCATATTTGGGAGTCATTCTTTGTAGTTTAGTGGGAGGAGTGATTTGCTATTTCTATAACAAACCAACGTACAAATCTACCCACAAACTACTATTGATTACTCTCTTGTTCGTGTTTTTGTTGGAAGCAGTAGGGGAATATACCGCCAGCAAGCAAATCAATAACCTCTTGCTTTACAATGTCTGTTGGATATATATAGAGTCTTATCTTATCGTTTATTACTTCACCTTATTGGAGCACCGAAAAAAGCTTAAGCGGCTGTATTTTGTACTCTTTGGTGTCGCTCTGATGTGGGGATTATATAATTCAATGGTCATTCAGCCCATTCAGGCTGTATTCCAATATTATAGTTTGCTTCCCATGGGTTTGCTTATTATTGGATTGTGTGCCAGGTTTTTCTATAGTGTCATTCGCCTGGAAAAATACCCGCAAGCTGACTTGCTGAGCATCCCTCATTTATGGATCGTGGCATTTATTACGTTCTTTTATACAGAAGCACTTACCTTGTTTGGGTTCATGGAGTTTTATGCTGCCGCCAACATAGAGATTATCGTGGCCTGGACCAAACTGAACAGGATAATAGCAGGGGTGATGTACCTTTCATTTGGGCTGGCCTTTTATACGCCGCACCTTTTTGAAGAGAAATACGCATAATCAGAAGCATTATCACTCTAGGTAAACGGATGTCTGCCGCAGGCATAAGAAGTACCAGCTATTTATATGAGGTCATTTAAGTAAGATAATTCATGGATCATCCGTGCCATGACAGATCACCGGACCAGGCTTTATAGTGAAGATCTAACAGAAAAGGTATAATTTTCAGGAATCATTAATTTATCACCTATAAACAAATACTAAAATGAAGGATAAGAACAAGCTAACCAAAAAACAGTTTAAAGCTGTTACGAACAAATACAGGAGTGAAATCGGCAGCGGCAAGCCTGGTTTGGGCGTAAAAGGTGAGATCACCGACCAAACCCGATGGATATGGTTTGATAGAGAACTGATTGAAAAAGTGCTGAAGCAAACCGATGAGACCACGGGAGGTATCAAGTTTTATTTTGGTGAGTACGACGAGAGTTTTACAGAATCGCTTGGGAAGGATTATGTCGGCAGAATGATGCTGGCAATGGTACCCTGCAACGAAGGAGACCTGGATAAAAAGTCCGCAAACGACAGGGGGCTGGAGGCATTTGCATTTAAGGAAGGTGATGATGAAGAGGAAGATGCTGAAAATGGAGGAAGAATCTGCCCGCCAAATTGCTAATCTGATCAAAATTTCTATACCATTGAATTGCCTGTATTTCGGGCAATTCTTTGTTTTCATGAAGGTATTAATACTATTTTTTTATGGGATTTAGTGTCTATTTAATTTGTATTCTCTTAGGGTCAATCACCTGCGCGGGAGTTTTTTTCCTTCGTGACCTCCAATCAAAAAGCTCTTCCTATAAATTGCTTTTTGCGTTACTGCTTACCGTATTGGTATTTGAGTATGTGGCTAACTATTTGGTAGAAAGCCACCACCTGCCCAATTTGGTCGTGTACAATGTCTTCTTTGTCTATCTGGAGACCATCTTTATTGTCCTGTATTTCTATCGCCTGATGACGCGAAAGGGCAAGCGACGGATCAGAATTGGCTTGATCGGTTTTATAGTCGTCGGCCTGATCAACAGTTTGTACTTTCAGGATATTATGGACAAATTCCAAAACATCAGCTTTGCAGTGGCCGTGCTGCTCATCTTGTCTTGCTGCATCTGGTTTTTTTTCGATATTTTCCGCCTGAAGCGGTACCAAAATGTGAACATCCTCTCCGTGCCTGAGTTTTGGATCACCACGTCCATTCTATTTTTTTATAGTTCGGGTTTTGTATATTTTATGCCCATCCCGTATTTTGACACCATGGAGATGCAGTTGCTTGAATTGCTGGGAAATGTAAACCGTTTTTTGGCTGGTTTGATGTACCTTATATTTGGGTTTGCCTTTTATGCCCCCTTGATATTTAAAAATGAGTAGTATGAGTTACGAGCCTACCCAGATATTCTTCATCGTACTCAGTGGGATTATCCTGATGCTCCTGATGAGTGGGTTTATTATCGTAATGGTATTGCTCCACCGGCAGCAGCAACTGCGCAACCACCAGAAAATGGACAGCCTTAGGGCGGAGTATGAAAAGACTATGCTAAAGGTAGAAAAAGAAATCCAAGACCAAACGCTTTCCTTTATAGGCCAGGAACTTCACGATAATCTCGGCCAGATTTTGTCTCTTACCAAACTAACCCTGAACAGTCCGGACGAAGAGAGCTTCTCAGAAGGAAAGCGCTTGATCAATCACGCCATCAAAGAAGTACGCTCTCTGTCCAAACGGCTCAACCTCGACTGGGTAAAAGAAGTAAAGCTACAGGATTTTATCAGCAATGAACTGCAAAAAATAGAAGCCTCGGGCTTTTGCAAAACGCAATTTGAGACAAATGTAGAAGCCTTAACACTAGATCAGGATAAAAAACTCGTACTGATCCGAATCATCCAAGAATGCCTGAATAACATCATAAAACATGCAGAGCCTTCCGTGATCTACATTTCGCTAATGGAGAAAAATGATGCCTTAAGCGTAACGGTGAAAGATAATGGAAAAGGCTTTGACGCAGAGGACAAGTCCAAAGGAATGGGACTGCACAACCTAAAATCCCGTATCGAAACGATTGGCGGAACATTAAATCTCTCGTCCATCATTGGAATCGGAACAGAAATCAAACTTTTATTGCCGTTTGAATAGATAAAAGTTAAATTAGAATCGCAAACACCCTTAATTCGCTTGAACTGATCCCAACCAATGGTATTTTCCAGATTTTAAAGGAAGATGGTGGTATTATTCTTTTAAGCGGGCAAGTTTGTAAAACCGAATTCAATAGACCTCACCAACTGAAAAATGATTCGCGTAGTTTTAGCTGATGACCATAAGATGTTTGCCAAAGGCATTGCCAACCTCCTCCAAAAAGAAGAGGACATCGAGGTAACAGGTGTTTTTAGTAATGGCAAGGAGCTAGTCGAGTTTTTGAAAAACAAGGAAGTGGACTTGATCCTCACCGATATGAACATGCCAGGAATGGATGGTCTGGCAGCCATCCAACAGATCAGGAAGAATAAAGTCAAATCCAAAGTAGTGGTGCTGTCCATGTACGATGACGAAGACATTTTTAAAAAATGCCAAAAGCAGGGAATCGATGGCTATGTGCTAAAAGACGCGGACCCGGATGAATTGGTCTATACCATCAGAGAAGTCATCAACGGCCATCATGTGATGCATTTTCAGCGCGTGCTAAAACAAGTGGATGAGGACCAATATTATGATTCATTCAAGCAGAAATTCAAACTTTCCCGCAGGGAACTGCAAATACTATCCTTGATAAAAGATGGACACAGTAACCAGTCCATCGCCGATGAACTCTTTCTGAGCATCTACACCGTCGAGACCCATAGAAAAAATATCCATCATAAACTTGGCGTAAACACAGTCGTGGAACTGATGAAAAAGGCCTTGGAAATGAATCTGTAAATGACAAAACCTCTCAAAACAGGACTTGTAGGATTTGGGAAAGTCGCCCAGACCATGCATGCTCCTTTGATCCACCAAGAACCTTTGCTGGACCTGACCGCAGTAGTGGAGCGGCACCACCACAAGTCAAAAGAAAAATATCCCAACGTCACGGTTTACAAAAGCCTAGAAGCGCTACTCGCAGAAGCGGAGATAGACCTGATCGTCATCTGCACGCCAAACGAGCACCATTTTCCCCAAGCCAAAATGGCCTTGGAAGCTGGCAAGCATGTGGTGGTGGACAAACCTATCACCGTATCCTCAAGCGAAGCTGAAGCCCTTGTGGCCTTGGCCAAAGCCCAAGGAAAGCTGCTTTCTGCTTTCCAAAACCGACGATGGGACGGAGATTTTCAGACCATTGTCAACCTCCTCGAAGAAGGCACCTTGGGGAGGATCGTTCATTTCGAATCGCACTTTGACCGCTTCCGACCTGAGCCAAATCACAACTGGCGAGAAAAGCAAGTCCCTGGAAGTGGCATCCTCTATGATCTGGGAGCACACCTGATCGATCAGGCATTACTGCTTTTTGGACAGCCTACTTGGGTGTATGCAGAAATATTAAAACAACGCAAAGGTGTCGAAGCAGATGATTTCTTTGACCTTACGCTGATGTATCCCGAGACCAAGGTCAGGCTAAGTGCCAGCATCCTGATGAATGCCCCGTTACCAAAATTCTTGGTGCTCGGCGAAAAGGGTAGCTTTAGCAAATACGGCTTGGATGTCCAAGAAGCGGCCTTCAAGGCCGGCGTGCTTCCAGGTAGTGACCAATGGGGAGTGGAAAGTCCCTCTAGCTATGGAAACGTTTACCTCGCCGAAGAACAGTATCCCATCCCCACCATAAATGGCAACTATTTGGCCTATTATGAGAACATTGCTGAAGCCATCCAAGGAAAAGCGGCCCTGAAAGTAAAACCTGAAGAAGCCATCCAAGTCCTAAAGATCATCGAAGCCGCCCAACAGAGCCACGCTGAAGGAAAACGGATTTATCTCTAATCAAGATTTCGAAACAGGAACGCAAAACAGCCAATTGTTGGGAATGGCATATCCAAGACTTTAAAGGCTGCTTTCGCTTCTGTAAAAAAAGGAATATGGATTGGAATAGCAGCATTGGCATGAAACTGGCCTAATATTACCGTCCAAACCTGCTTTCCACTCGCTCTTTAAGGGCGTTGTTCATCGCTTCAAAGCCGTCTTTAGTCGTGGTCCGGAGCTGTTTTTTGAATAACGGAACCAAGAGTCCGCTGAAGGTTTCGGCGTGGACAAATAAGGTAGTGTCATTATTGTAAGGATGAAGCTCAAAGCTGTGCTCACCATCAAAAAGCCCGTTTAATAGCAACTTTCCTTTCCAGCGGAATTCACTGAAAGGCCTTATCGTCAGGATTTTAGGAGCAAAGGTCATTCCGGGTAGTTTTACCTTGATCCTATTACCTTCAGCCATCTCACCGGACAGGGACGTTACAAAAGGATTCCACTCAGGATATTTATTGGTCTCCATTAATACTTCCCAGACCTCCTCGGGTCTGGCGTGAATGTGAATGCGGGTAGTTATTTTCATGATGCGTTCTTATTATCATCACAAATATCAGGAGTAACCCGCAAGATCATCTTGATCTAGATCAAGAAGTGTGATTTCTACGAATTCGGCTGAATGTTTCAGGGGTCATTCCGATCATTGAAGCCAAGAAGTGTAAGGGCACTTCATTGAACAAGGCTTGTTTGTATTGAAAAAGCTGATGGTAGCGTTCCTCAGCGGTCAAGGACAAAAAGCCAAAAATGCGGTCCTCCAACGTGATAAAGCACTTGGAAATAAACAGCTTCTCAATTTCCGGCCACTGCGGAATCGTCTCGGAAAGCGAACGGTATGCTTGTTTTTTGATGGTATAGAGCTCACATGCTGATATGGCCTGGATGTGGCGACGGGCGGCTTTGCCAAAAACCAGACTACCCAGATCGGCGGTAAATTCCCCTTTGGAACTGATCCACTGGGTGACTTCCTTACCATTTTCCGCCGTTTCGAAGATCCTCAGGTAGCCGCCTTTAATAAAGCTGAGTTTTTCACATGGCATTCCAGTTTGTGCATAAAAATCCCCTTTCTCCAGTGTCTCCAGCTGAAACAGATCCGCCAACTTTTCAAGTTGGACGGATGTCAGTGAAAAGTAGTTGCTGAGGTAATTTTTTAGCTCAATCTTGGCTTCATGTGCTGGCATATCTGTTGGCGATTTATGGATGAAATATACGGTTTTTATAGTTTTTCTTAAAAAGGGCGTGATCGGAGTAGCATATGGTCTGCCTTTTGCGTAGAAGTAGAAACGACAAACAAATTTGTTATGAAGCATTTACTTTATGGAAGTTTTTTAAGCCTTGTGCTATTGAGCTCATGTACCAAAGAAAAGCCTGAATTGCCTTTGGGCACTTTTTATACCGTTTTGCCTTGTGCTGACTGTCCGGGGATCAGCTATGAACTACATTTGAAAGGCGATTCGAGCTATACCGAGAAGATGGTGTATCAAGAAAGGAGTGAGGAGGTCTCTGAACATAGCGGCCGTATTTCCTTCCAAGACGACCAAATTTTGGCATTGGACAAAGAAGAAAAGGAAGGGATGCGTCTATTTAAAATCCATGGCGATAGCCTGCAAATGCTGGATATAGCGGGCAAGGTCATCGAAAGTCCATTTGCAGACCGCTATTTCTTGACAAAGGAAAAACCTGAAGAATTCAACATGAAACTTAAGGAGAAGTCCTTTGTGGGCTTTAAAGCTCGGGGAAATGAACCCTTCTGGTCTTTGGAGATGGATTTTAACAAACAAATGGTATTCACCCCTATGGATGGTGAGCCGCTCATCGCACCCATTCCAAAACCGGTAAGGCCGCAGGATGTAAATGCGGTCAGTTATCGGGCAAAGACAGAAAAAGGAACCCTTCACGTGACAATTTTTCGTAGAAAATGCCAAGATACGATGGCTGGAGAGGAATTTGGTTATGAAGTAAAGGTAAGCGTCAAGCATGGCAATGACGGTGAATTTCGCGATTATACAGGCTGTGGGGATTATCAAGGAGATTATCGCCTAAATGACATTTGGGCGCTAGAAACCCTTAATGGTGAAAAACTTATCAAAGACGGAAAGAATCCCAACTTGGAGTTTAACCTAATGGAAAACCGCTTTTTTGGATTTGGAGGATGCAACAGGATAAATGGTGAAATTTCCATTAAAAAGCAACAAATCAAGTTCTCTAAAGTAGCTACGACCGAAATGGCTTGTCCAAATTTAAAGGCAGAAGGAATCTTCATGCAGCACATCACCGACCAATCTTACAATTTTAAGATCGACGGACTAGAACTGACCCTTAGAAATGATCAAAATGTCTTGGTCTTCCGAAAAATTGATTGAGTTTCCAAACTAGCCGTACAATACGCCAGGACAAATCCTTTTCCTTCCTGCCCTTAAACTTTTTAAGGGCCTGGTGGTTGCTAGCGGACAAACCCATAATTGGTTTTGGTAGGGTGATTCGGATTTCAGGTTAAACCCGTTTTATCAATGTTGTTTAGTTAAGGGGATTTCCTTCTTTTTATATACCTAAAAGTCCTTTTTTTGATTGACTTTGGCTGGGGAAACCTGATCATCCTGGTGGATTTTATCCTTTTCCTTTTTTCCATTGATGAAAAAAGAAAGAAAAAAATCTAGGCCGGTGGTCTGCCTTTTAAAATGGAACATGGATTTACCCTGCGACGTGGATCCTTCACCCATTTTAATTTCCACCCGATGGCTACGACCTAAAAGCGAGTGGGTCTCGCTGTTCCACGACGCGAGCCAACTCACTTTCTTAACGGCCTCCACCATCGGCTGGAAAACAGGCATACCAAGGGCCGTAATAAGGAAGCGATACATTTTTGGGACTTATTAACTGAATCCGCCTTGCAGGTATTGGGCGTTAAGAAATTAAATAGCGGGTGGGCAAAAAGGCAGGCTTGTTTGACGAAAGGCTGCCCAAAAAGAATGTTGGCGGCTAGAAAAGGAGGAGTTTGCCTGCATGAGGGGAGGTTTTAATTTTAGGCCAATAGCTGCACACCTGTGCGCCGTGGCGTAGCGGCGGGGTTTTTTGGTTACTTTTTTGACCTGAAGCAAAAAAGTGACAAAGGTAAAGAGGTGAAGACCATCTTGGAATTTAGCAAGAAAAACAATAGAACCAATATTTCCAGATACACACTAACTAAACGACATTAAATGCGGGTTCAATGCCGTTTAGTTAAGGGGATTTCCTTCTTTTCATATACCTAAAAGTTCTTTTTTTGATTGACTTTGGCTGGGGAAACCTGATCATCCTGGTGGACTTTATCCTTTTCCTTTTTTCCATTGATGAAAAAAGAAAGAAAAAAATCTAGGCCGGTGGTATGCCCTTTAAAATGGAACATGGATTTACCCTGCGACGTGGATCCTTCACCCATTTTAATTTCCACCCGATGGCTACGACCTAAAAGCGAGTGGGTCTCGCTGTTCCACGACGCGAGCCAACTCACTTTCTTAACGGCCTCCACCATCGGCTGGAAAACAGGCATACCAAGGGCCGTAATAAGGAAGCGATACATTTTTGGGACTTATTAACTGAATCCGCCTTGCAGGTATTGGGCGTTAAGAAATTAAAATGCGGGCGGGCAAAAAGGCAGGCTTGTTTGCCGAAATACTACCCAAAAAGAATATTGGCAGCTAGGAAAGGAGGAGTTTGCCTGCATGAGGGGAGGTTTTAATTTTAGGCCAATAGCTGCACACCTGTGCGCCGTGGCGTAGCGGCGGGGTTTTTTGGTTACTTTTTTGACCTGAAGCAAAAAAGTGACAAAGGTAAAGAGGTGAAGACCATCTTGGAATTTAGCAGAAAAATAATAGAACCAATATTTCCAGATACACACTAACTAATCGGCATTAAATGCGGGTTAAAAACGCTTACAAAAACCCACCGCCAAGTTATAGGTATTAAAACCTTTTTTGATATCAAGGGCAAAGGTAGGGATCAGCTCCCACTGCTGTCCAATATCCACGGAATATTCGGTTCCTATTCTAAAAATGGGCAAGTTTTCATGCTTCTCTAGCTCAATGCCTCCACCTCCAAAAACCGCCCAATGCTCCATCAGTTCATAATTCGCGATCAATGCAAAAAGCATGGATCGCTCACGCTCTAAGTTTTCTTCCCTAACGATGTAATGCTCCAATTCCCAGTCCCACATCACACCAATTTCCCAGCGATCATGTACTTTTCTGAAATAATCAAACCCAATGGCGGGCACAAAAAAACCTCCTTCAGATTCCTTATCATCTAAATCATCACCTTGCGGAATCCACGTATAACCTAACGAAAATACTACCCTGTTAAGTGTAGTGGTTTCTTCCTCTGGTTGAGTATCCTCTTGTGCCATAGCATGGCCGGCAAAAAACATAAAAAGCAAAATGAGAGAAATGGGGAGCTTTTGTATCATAATGGCGGATGTTAGGTAACACGTGAGATTGTTCGATGATCTCTAAATTAGCTATTTACCCGCTAAAATTCAGTCAAAATATCTATTTGACTACGCTATTGGATAATTCTTTGCAAACTTATAATGGAAGGCCTTCCCTGATCAAGCGGGCGATTTCCATCATGCCAGTATCACCGGGATGACGCGCCACACCTTCATTTTCATATTCTCCCAAGGCCATGTTTACATCATCTTCACTTAAATAAGTAATATCGATTAGGAACCAGTTTTCCTTATTGGCAGCCCATCTTAATTGCTCGTTCATGACGGGATTGGGCCAGAAGGTAGTAGAAACCACCACCTTGCTTTCTTGATCTTTCTTCAGGTAATTCACAAAGCTGATCAATGCCTCTCCAAAATTATGATCTTTTACTTGATCAGTGTTGACATTTTCGCCAAGGCGTACGATGACCATGTCTGCTCCAAACCCCTTGAGATCGGCATATTCCGCATAATCCAATGAAGAAAAGTAAACCTCAAAAGGATAGACATTTTCTCGGATAACCTGAACATTGGGATTATGATTTTCCAGGGATTTTTTAAGGATACTGAAATAGTCCTTTTCTGGACTACTGGCTGCCATTCCCCAACTATTGTTCCAACCAATATCTGGAGCAGGTGGATGGTAAGTGATGCTATTTCCTATGACAAGTACCTTGTTAATGCGCTTTTGGGGCGGTGTCTCTTCATCACAAGATGCACTAATCAATAGCAATAAAAAGGTAATAAAATTTAATACCGAGCGAGATGTAAAGGAGAGTTTCATTATTTGGATGAACCCATTTAAGCTTCAAAATAAACTAATTTCTACAATAAAATCGATCTTCCAGTGCTTCTTTTAACCTGAGGAATTGTTGCCATTTTTGGTAGCGCGTCACATCGTGAATGTTCATGACTTCATCAAACATCTGCTGGGCGACTTCATATTGCCCTTTTCGGAAAGCCCGAAATGCGTGCTTAAGGAGCTGCATAGCACGTGCAAGCTCCAGCTCCTGTTCGATCTGGTCGCTACCAAGTCGCTGACGGCTAAACTCAAGGCTTTCGGGACTTACTTTGACACTAAATTCCCTAATGGGAGATTTGAGTACCACGCCATTCAGGGTCGTGCACCTACTGAGCGCTACATACGCCTGCCCGGCCTCAAAAGACCTGCTGATGTCCAATATTGCCCGGTCAAAGGTAAGCCCCTGACTCTTGTGCACTGTAATCGCCCAAGCGAGTTTTAGGGGAAACTGGATGAATGTGCCGATTACCTTGGCGTCCAGGTGTTCTTCCTCTTCATTATAGACGAATTCCACGTTCTCCCACACTTCCCGATGAACTTCATAGATAAAACCACGGCGGTCTTCCACTTCTATCATCTCATCCTTCATTTTGGTGACTTTTCCGATCATGCCATTATAGTACCTGGCATCAGGATTATTACGCATGAAGATCACCTGTGCCCCGATCTTAAGCGTAAGGTCAATTGGGTCGAAGGGTGCCATGTTTAGCGGGAAATCATCTTTGATTTCCGCTTTGTACGTTCGGGGCTCCTTTTTGAGCTCACCCAATTTCCGTTGGTTGATCTCAGCAATGGTGGCATTGTGCGTACCGATCAGGATATATTCTTCGTCCAACAGGTCAAAGCGGTATTTTTTGGCGGTTTCATTCAAAGTCCTGATGTCCTCAGGCGTATGGTCACTTCCCCTGATACGATTGAGAATGGCTTTAAATTGCTCGTCCTTCTGACGATAGATTTTCTGTAGCTCAATGTGCAAGGGCTGCAAGGCCTGAAAAGCATGGGAGCTAAAGAAAAACCTAGAGCTATAATGCGGAGAGAGGTGTTCCCAGTCCGTATGCCTGACCACGGGTGGTAGCTGGAATGGATCACCGATAAAAATCATCTGAACCCCTCCAAAGGGCAAGTGCATCTTTTTGCGGTACACACGTAGCAACTGATCTATGACATCCAGCAGCTCCACACGCACCATGGACACCTCATCAATGACCAGCATATCCAGCCGGTTGACCAGATCACGGTGCTTTTTGCGGTACTGGAACTGCTCAAATATATTGAGTCCTTTTTCTTTCTTCTTTGGCTGTAACCTTGGATCTCCCGGCAAAAATAGCTGGCGGGGATCGATCTTAAAAAAAGAATGAATGGTCTTGCCTTTGGCATTGATGGCCGCCACTCCCGTAGGAGCCACCACGGCCATGTTTTTGTCTTGGTTGAGCTTGCGGAGGGTATGTAGAAAGGTGGTCTTTCCAGTCCCGGCTTTTCCGGTAAGAAACAAGGATTTATCCGAAAAAAGCGCTACTTCCAGTGCATGGATAAAAGCTTCGTTATCGGTGTCCAGTCCTCGAGCAGAAAACTCTTGGTAAAGATATCCTTTGATCGAAAAAGCCATAACCAAAGTTAAGGAATGAAATCCGAAAAATACCCAACAGTCACTTTCTATCACTGAATGGCCACAAAAAACAAAAGGGAGGAACTGGCTTAGTCCTCCCTTTTATCGACATGGCAATTATCTTACTTTGATTTTAAAACTCCCTGTATGGAGCATCCAGCAATTCGTTCACTTCATCTTCCTTAAACCGGGCTTTTTCTGCATCCCAGTGGAGGGTCTTGTTCGGGAAGCGCCCCGCCAAGGTGCCCAAAAGGATCGTCTCTGTTAACCTGGCAGCATAGGAAAAAGGAGCACTACACTCATCTTTACCCAGACAAGCATCCACAAACTGATGGTAATGCTTCTTGCCTTCGCTGGCATAATCCCTTACTGGCTCACCCAAATGCTCTGTTCCGCTTAAATCCAACTCTTGGTATTCATTGTCCACGATGAGCTTGGGCAGCTGCATAAAATGGGGAAGGAGTAATCTGCGTCCATCTTCGCCGATAAACATGGCTCCTTGGGAAGGCAGTTTGTCTCCATTGGGGAGCTTCAGGTCCTTGTGCTTGGCAGGAGCGCCCGGGCCATCAGACCAAATCCATTTTAGCGTGTCAGTGGTATGTGCAGTTCCGGGAAAGACATAGGTCACCTCGTTGTTTTCTGGAAACCCAAAACCGGTCGGCTTTCGGCAATTGTTCTTGATCGTCATGGGGACATCCAGCTCTAGGGCATTATAAGGGGTGTCAAAGATGTGTACGCCCATGTCCCCTAAAGTGCCACAGCCAAAATCCAGTACTTTTCTCCAATTGCCTGGATGGTAATAACCTTCCTTATAGTCCCTTTCTGAAGAAGTCCCCAGCCAAAGGTTCCAGTCCAGATTAGACGGAACAGGATCCGATCCCTCTGGAGCGGGACCATCAAAACCCCAGTTTTTTGGTGACCAAGCACGCACGGTTTTTACTTTTCCGATAATGCCGCTTCTGATCAAATGGGTGGCCAATTGATAGTCATAAAATGAATGGACCTGAATGCCCATTTGGGTCGTGATATTATTTTCAGCAGCAAATTTGTTCATCGCCCTGGCCTCGGAGACATGGTGGGTCAATGGCTTCTGGCAATAGACAGATTTACCATTTTCCATGGCCATCATGGAAGCCGGCGCATGCGTATGATCGGGAGTAGAAACCACTACCGCGTCGATAGCATCGGACATTTCTTTAAACATCTCTCGGTAGTCTGCATACACCTTGGCTTTTGGATGCATGGCTTTGGCGGCAGCAAGGGCATTCTTATCCACATCGCAAAGCGCCACTACATCTACCAGTTCATGACTGGAAATGGCCTTCAGGTCTTCCATGCCCATATTGGATACGCCGATGTGTGCTGTCCGGAGACGCTGGCCTTTGGCGAGGGACCAAACTGACCCTGGAAGCATGGAAACGGCGGCCAAAGCTGCCGTATTTTTGAGAAATGTTCGTTTTTTCATGAAACAATGAATTTATGTGTAAGCTGTATTATTATCTAATTATTTAACTTTTATACTATCAAACCCAAGATACAAAAAAAAATAACTTAACTGACTTCTATTAGTATAAGTATTTGATTTTTCAGGGTCAGATGGTTTTTAACTTCTTCAAGCATCGGTATTAACGAATGTATTCATCAAATATTCAACGAAAGTAATACGGCTTTTATCAACCCATCCCCTAATCTAATTGGTGAAACTTGGCTAAAATTCCTGAAAAGGCAACAACCGAACCCTTCATTTATGATTAGGAACTACAGAAATTATCCCATGCCCCACTGCCCTTCGTGCAAAGGCATTTAAAAGGACCAAGTCATCTCTAGGTTCTATTTTCCAAACCCCACAGGCTTTAGGTTGTTCATGTTTCTGAGTATCCAAGCCTGACGCTTGTAATTGTAGGCAGTAGGGCGGGCTGGTGACCAGCGCAGGGGATTGGGAAGTACTGCTGCGATCATCGCGGCCTCCTGACGGCTGAGCTTGTCCGCCGATTTATGGTAAAATGCTTGGGATGCCGCCTCCACACCATAAATCCCGTCTCCCATCTCGATGACATTGAGGTAAACTTCCATGATGCGCTCCTTGGACCATAATAGTTCTATGAGCAGGGTAAAGTATGCTTCTAATCCCTTCCGGACATAATTTCTTCCCGGCCAGAGAAATACATTTTTTGCTGTTTGATTAGAAATGGTACTGCCACCACGGATGCGCTTGCCAGACTTATTCTCTTCCATTGCTTTGTTTATGGCTTCCATGTCAAAGCCAAAATGATCCAAAAACTTTTGGTCTTCGGAAGCCACCACTGCTTGTGCCATATGCTTGGAAATTCGTTCCATCGACACCCAATCCTTCTCCAGGTTCACATTCCGTTTTTCATCTGAAGCCTGTTCTACTATTCTGATGACCATAAGTGGCGTGATGTACACAGGAACAAACTTGTAGATCAAAGTCATCCCGATGGAAATAATAAAAAACCAGAGAACAAGTTTCCCGATAAACCGCCCAATTTTTTTCATAGAAGTAAACTGAAAATTGACCTACAAATTACGGTTATTTCTTGAGGTATCAAGGAGGGAATTATCCGGGTTTCAATACGACCGCTCCTAAGGTGCAAAAAAACCAAAATTCCTATATTTGCATTCGCCAAAACACCTAGCTATGACCAATCAAGAAACACCCAAACTTCCAGAAACTTTCGAGCAGCAGATGGCTTCCCTCTTGGAAGCCAACGAATTTGCGCGTTTTAAAGCTGCATTATTTACACCCTGCAAGTCATCCATCCGGATCAACCCCAGAAAAAAAGCCCCCTTACCCCATAACACTTCTCCAGTACCGTGGAACCCACACGGCCACTTTTTGCCCCAACGGCCAAAATTCACCTTTGATCCGCTATTCCATGCAGGTGCATATTATGTACAAGAAGCCTCTTCCATGTTTATCGGACATATTCTAAATCATATCAAGCCCCCGAAGGATGGGGTTTATCTGGACTTGTGTGCTGCTCCAGGAGGTAAGAGTTCCCTTCTAGCAGATTATATTGGGGACGAAGGCTTGCTGGTGGCTAATGAGGTCATTAAGACCCGCGCCAGCATCCTGCGGGAAAATATGATCAAATGGGGCCTCGGCAATACGGTCGTGACCAACAATGATCCTTCTCATTTTGGGGAACTGGAAGGGCTTTTTGATGTCGTACTGGTGGATGCCCCTTGCTCTGGAGAAGGGATGTTTCGAAAAGATGCCCAAGCCAGGGAAGAATGGTCGCCCGAAAACGTCAAATACTGCGCGGCTCGCCAGCAACGCATTCTAGACCAAGCCGGAGCCCTTCCCGGCTCCGGCGGCTACCTGATCTACAGTACCTGTACCTTTAACGAACAGGAAAATGAGAATATGATCCGGTTCATCACTGATGAATTTGCCTATGAGTCGGTACGTATCCCGCTGGATCCGGCGTGGGGAATCGTGGAAACAGAAGCAGACACGGAATGGGGGACTTTTTATGGATATCGCTTCTTCCCTCATTTGGTTTCAGGGGAAGGTTTCTTTATCACTGTCTTGAAAAGACCCTCTGATGCCCCATTCCAGCAACCAAAAAAAATGAAAGACCTCAAACATGTCCTGCTACAGCGTACTAACAAAGCAGAAAAAATGCTCCTCAGGCAGGAACTTACGCTGGATGACGCTTTTGATTTTTATAAATTAAAAAAGAGCTTTTTCGCAATCAAAACCACTTGGACCAAGCATTTTGAAGTCCTTGCTTCCACGCTAAACATCAAATATTTTGGCACGGAACTGGGAAAATTCAACAAAGACCAGTTTATTCCCACTCATGCTTTGGCTATAAGCATTTTGCCAAAAACCTTCCCTCGCCATGAAATTAGTTTAGAGGAAGCACATATATTTTTGAAAAAGGAAGATCTTACCCTCGATATCAGTCATGAGGGCTGGGTCATGCTTACTTACCAAAACCTTCCCTTGGGCTGGATAAAAAACATCGGCAACCGCATCAACAACTATTACCCCAAAGAATGGCGTATCCGTATGAAGATCATGGATAAAGAGGGTAATAATCGGGAAAATACAAATTGTAAAATTGTCCAATCTCCTTAAAGGTGTCAGGATCTGTCATCTTACCGACGCCAATTTTACAAAAATGTAATTTCCCAATCCCTTACTCCATATCATCAAACTGGGAAAGGTCATAGGTCTCCGACTCCAGATAATGAGGATAAATTTTCTTGTGCTGCTTTTTTACTTCACGTACAAGGGATTTTCTGAACACCTCGATGTTGGTGGCATCCTGTGCGGCCATAAATACCGGTTCGATGCCCATTTTCTTAGTGTACACCTCTTTAAGCTTGTTAAAATCCAAGTAATTGGCTTCTTCCACCTCCAGTTCGGACATGTTCATAAGCTCCTCTTCAGAAGGCATTTTAGGCACCAAATCGATTTTGTTAAAAACCAACAAGATCGGCTTATCTCCGGCTCCCAATTCATTTAGTGTTTGGGTCACTACTGAAATGTGATCTTCAAATCCGGGATGGGAAATATCCACCACATGCACCAAAAGATCCGCCTCCTTGATCTCCATCAAAGTGGACTTAAAGGACTCTATCAAGTGCGTAGGCAGCTTTCTAATAAACCCTACAGTATCGGAAAGTAAAAACGGAATATTTTCCAGCACCACTTTCCTCACTGTAGCATCCACCGTGGCAAAAAGCTTGTTCTCCGCCAGTACATCAGACTTGGTCACCAGGTTCATCAATGTGCTTTTGCCTACATTGGTATAGCCGACCAATGCCACGCGGACGATTCCTTTTCTACCTTTACGCTGTGTCTCTCCCTGCTTCTCGATCTTCCGCAGTTTTTCTTTGAGCAGGGTAATTTGATTGCGGATGATCCGCTTATCTGTCTCGATCTCTTTCTCTCCGGCACCGCCCCTAGTGGCCGTCCCACCACGCTGCCGCTCCAAGTGTGTCCACATCCTGGTCAATCGCGGCAAAAGGTACTGAAACCTGGCCAGCTCCACCTGTGTCTTGGCTTGGGCCGTTTGTGCCCGGTTCAGGAAAATATCCAGTATGAGCAATGAACGATCGTACACTTGCACCTTCAGTTCATTTTCGAGGTTACGCATCTGGGAAGGGGATAGGTCATCGTCAAAAATCACCATGTCCACTTCAAAGTGTTTCACATAGGCCTGAATTTCCTCAAGCTTTCCTGACCCCACAAAACTCCTGACGTCAGGCTTCTCCAATCGCTGGGTGAAGCGATAGACTTCTTTGGCACCGAGGGTTTCTGTCAAAAAAGCCAACTCATCCAAATGCTCCTCGACCTCTTGTTCGGATTGATTTTGTTTGATTAAGGCTACCAGCACCGCAGTTTCCTCCACAGGAGCGGTATCAATCAGTTTTTTTAATTTTCTTGTATATTTACTCATTCAGTTTGTTTCTGATCAGAAATTGTATTTTGATTCGATAATCTTACATTTATCGTAATTAGTTGATCATAATAGCGTTTATAATTGTTCAACGTAGATTACATTTAAGAAGTTATGAACACAAATGAAGTCATTTCCATTCGGCAAATTTCAAAATTATTTTGATGAAAATTAGTCTGCTAAGGAGAAAGAATGGAAATTTATGGCTTGTTTTTGAAAATCGACAGCAAATAAAAATAAATGGAAATACGAAATACACCCATCGAAGATGTTTTTGAACTCTACCCGAGGGTCTTTAACGATGCCAGGGGATATTTTCTGGAAACCTATCGTGAAGACCTTTTGGCAGAGAAGGGCATCAATACGCGCTGGGTACAGGACAATCAATCTTACTCTATAGCAGGAACGGTAAGAGGGCTACACTTTCAGCACGCTCCCCATGCGCAGGCAAAGCTCGTAAGGGTCATCACTGGTAAAGTTTATGATGTTTGTGTTGATCTGAGAAAGGATTCTCCTACCTTTGGCCTTTCCCATGGGGTGATCTTGGACAGCGCCCAACATAACATGCTTTATGTGCCTGAAGGTTTTGCCCATGGATTTTCTGTATTGGAAGATGCGGTATTTTCATACAAATGTTCCAATTTTTATAACAAACCCAGTGAAGGCGGCATCATCTGGAATGATAAGCAGCTGGACATTGACTGGAAAGTAGGGGCTCCGATTATCTCCGATAAGGATTTGGAGCTACCTTCATTGGAAGAATTTAAGCAGCAAACAGGAGGAGGACTGTAAGATGGGATTAATGGATTTGTTCAAAAGTTCGAAAAAGGCTGAACCCCTGTGCCTTGGGTGGATGGAAGTGGATATGCATTCCCACCTCATTCCAGGTATCGATGATGGTGCTGAAACTTTAGAAGAATCCGTGGCCCTGATCAAGCGACTCCAGGCCTTTGGGCTACGTAAGCTCATCACTACACCGCACGTGATGACGGAATTTTACAAAAACACACCTGAAATCATCTCTGAGGGGCTTTCTAAGCTACAGAAAGCACTCAAGGAAGAAAATATCCAGATCGATATAGAAGCAGCCGCGGAGTATTATCTGGATGAAATATTCGTAGAAAAAATCGAAAAGGACGAACCGCTCCTCACTTTTGGAGACAATTATATCTTGGTGGAAACGGGGTTTATGAACAGGCCGCATATGCTGCAAGAGACCTTCTTTGCACTGGAGACCAAAGGTTATAAGCCCATATTGGCCCATCCGGAGCGGTATCTTTATCTCCAGCAAGACCCGTCCATGCTGGAAACGCTCATCGAAAAGGGCATTTATTTCCAAATAAACCTGCTTTCTTTTACCGGTTACTATTCCAAGCCGGTAAAGGCCCTCGCCGAAAAGCTACTGGAAAGGAGATTGGTGCGCTTTGTAGGCACGGACTGTCATAATCACCGGTATCTAGATGCACTTGAGCGACTTACCGCCACCAAAAGCTACGCCACCCTGAAGGATTCCAAGTTTATGAATTCCCTCTTATGAAAATATTGATTACAGGTATCACGGGACTATTTGGCAGCTATCTGGCTCGGGAATTCAATGCAATAGGAGAAATCCATGGGCTCAAACGCCCAAGCAGCAGCACCAAGATCCTAAAGGATATCGAAGAGCAAATCACCTGGCACGAAGGAGATATCAACGACTATCAGTCGCTGCAAAATGCCTTTAAAGGCATGGACCTTATCATCCATGCAGCTGGACTGGTTTCCTTTTCCAAAAAAGATAAAAACCAACTGCTAAAGGTAAACTATGAAGGCACCACCAATGTGGTAAACGTCATGCTAGCACTCGGCATTAAGCGACTGGTGCATGTCAGTTCCGTGGCCGCACTGGGCAGAACTCCTGACCAGCGCATTGTCGACGAAAATCACAAATGGGTAGATTCCCCGTGGAACACACCCTATGCCATCTCCAAATACCTCGGCGAACTGGAGGTGTGGCGTGGAGTCCAAGAGGGACTGGAAGCCTTGGTCGTTAATCCTGCCGTATTGCTTGCCCGCCAATCAGAAACGCGCAGTAGTGCCGAAATCTATCGGTATGTGGCAGAAGGCAACCGGTTTTACCCAAAGGGAGACATTAACTTCATCGACATCAGGGATGCTGCCAGCATCACCTACCAACTCTATCGGGACAATCAGTGGCAGGAGCGTTTTATCCTCAGCAAGGGGAGTATGTCCTTTCAGGAATTTTTTGCCACCATGGCAGCCACCATGGACAGACAGCCTCCCAAAATTGCCGTCAATAGTTTTATGATCACCTTGGCCACCACTTGGGGTCAGATCAAGCAGCTTTTAGGTCGCAAACCGCTCCTGAACAAACAAACGGCCATGGTCGCCCAGTTACCCATAACCTTTGACAATCAAAAGGTTAATGAAACCACCGGGTACCATTACCGTCCGCTGAAGGAAACCTTCCGGTGGGCAGTGAACAAAAAATGAAAGGTTTTCGTTAACCCCAAAACAATTACAGGAATTCCAAAAGGTCCTAAAAATAATTTGATGTAGGCATTTGAGCTACCGATTAATTTGGTATCTTAAAATATAAATTCAACCCGACACACATGACTGGAGATTTTGATCACAACAGGGAAGAAGAGCGGGCATTGATAGAGCGGTTTGAAAACTCCCTAAAAGCCAACTTAGATCTTTTCTTTGATGAAGAAGAGTTGGAGGATATTATCCGGTACTATTTTGACACGCAGAAATTTAAAAAATCCCTCAAGGCAAGTAAAATTGCCTTGGAGCGTTTCCCTTTTTCCATAGAAATCAAATTGATGTACGGCCAGTGCCTGATCTTCAATGATGAACTGGAAGAAGGCTTGGAAGTGCTGGAAAACATTAACAACCTCTCACCAAATAACGAAGAGATCATCCTCGCCCTGTCCAATGGACTTCTCCTCAATGGCAGCGTAAGAGAAGCCATCCAGATACTCGAAGACTTCCTTCCGATGGCAGAGGATAAGGCGGAGATCTACTATTCATTAGGTAATTTTTACCGTGCGGAGAACAACACTGAAAAGGCCATTTTCCACTATAAAAATGCGGTAAAACTAAAAATCAACCATGAAGATGCCTTGTTTCAACTGGCGATGATCACGGAAGAGGAAGGTTCTTTTGATGAAATCCTGGAATTTTATCAGGAATTTATCGACCAAGACCCTTACAGCGCAGAAGCATGGTATAACCTTGGTGTGGTGTACAATCGTCTTGGGCGCTATGATGAGGCCATCAATGCCTACGATTATGCCCTCATCATCGATGACAGCTTTGCGTCGGCCTATTTCAATATGGGCAATGCACTGATGAATACCCAGCAGTACGAAAAAGCCACAGAAGCATACCTGAATACCATCAACAGTGAAGGGGCCAATTCTGAGAACTGCTGTTACCTGGCAGCGGCCTTTGAGAAGCTGGACCAGATGGACAAGGCCTTTACGTATTTCAAAAAATCGGCAAAACTTGACCCTGAATACGATGATGCATGGTTTGGGCTGGGCATGTGTATGTTAAAAAAGGATAAATTTTTCGAAGCGATCCACTACTTCAAAAAAGCCCTGAAACTGTCCAGCGTCAATGCCAACTACTGGGTAGGGCTGGCCGATGCAGAGTACCACCTTGGCAATCTCCAGGCCAGTTCGGAAGCGTATGAAGAAGCCATCAACCTAGAGCCCGGCCTGATGGAGACCTATGTAAACCTTTCCATAATTTATTTTGACCAAAACCGTTTTGAGGAAGCCATCGATGTTTTGAAAGAGGGAATCGATGAGCTCCCTGAGGACGCAGAGCTATATTATCGACTCGTAGTTTATCTTATAAAGACAGGTAAATACAAGGAAGCCTTTTCATATTTAGAAAATGCATTAACTTTGGATTTTGAACGACACGAAATTCTATATGAGCTGATGCCCGAAGTAAAGCATCAAAAGGCCATATACAAGATCATCGCTCAATACAAAGAAGGATTATAAGCCGAGTACTATTTACCTAAAATTTTAGAGAATGAATTACGTGCTGAAGAACGTACCCGTACGTACTGAGAAACCACGAACTACCGGATACACCATGGCTATGGACAAAGGTCTTAGCCTCAGAGAAGTAGATGATTTCATCGATTCCTGCGGAGATTTTGTAGATATTGTGAAACTGGGATGGGCTACTTCGTATGTCACCAAAAACCTTAGCCAGAAACTTCAGATTTACAAAGATGCTGGGATACCTGTCTATTTTGGCGGTACGCTATTTGAAGCATTTGTGATCAGGGGGCAGTTTGACGATTATAGAAAAGTATTGGACAAGTATGACCTTGCCTATGCGGAAGTTTCTGATGGATCCATTACACTCGACCACGATAAGAAATGTGAATATATCAACACCCTCGCCAACGATGTGACGGTACTTTCTGAGGTGGGCTCCAAAGATGCCGCCAAAATCATCCCGCCCTACAAGTGGATAGAGCAGATGCAGCAAGAATTGGATGCCGGTGCCTGGAAGGTCATCGGAGAATCCCGGGAAGCTGGGAATGTGGGGCTTTTCCGAGACTCCGGCGAAGTGAGGCAAGGACTTGTAGAAGAAATCCTGACCAAAATACCAGAAGAAAAAATCCTTTGGGAAGCTCCCCAAAAGGCACAGCAAGTGTGGTTTATCAAACTACTCGGCGCCAATGTAAATCTTGGAAATATCGCTCCAAATGAGGTTATTCCATTGGAAACAATAAGGCTGGGACTTCGGGGAGATACTTTTGATCACTTCCTCGATATGGCCAACGTATAGAATTAATCTTGGCGACTGCAGCGTACTGCAGTCGCTTTCTTTTAATTGCTACATGAGACACACCAAACATTACCTTCTGACTTTCCTGAAAGGGATGGGCATGGGGGCAGCGGATATTGTACCGGGCGTTTCCGGTGGTACCATCGCCCTGATTACCGGCATTTATGAAACATTGCTGGACAGCATCAAGTCGATCGACTTAGAAGCACTAAAATTGTTGGCACGCTTTAAGCTCAACGCCCTGTGGAAGCATATCAACGGGAGTTTTTTGGCCGCCTTGTTCGTCGGAATATTTACCAGTATCTTTACCCTTTCCAAGCTGATCACTTACTTGATGGATGTACATCCGATCCCGCTGTGGTCGTTCTTTTGTGGATTGATCATCATTAGCTCGGTGCTGATTTTGCGGGATATCAAGCGATGGAATGTCATGGTCATTATGGCCATCCCAGTAGGGGCTTTGGTGGCTTATTGGGTGACCGGGCTGAATCCCGTAGAATCTCCCAATGCCATGTATTTTACCTTTATCTCGGGAGCCATTGCCATATGTGCGATGATCCTTCCGGGAATTTCTGGCAGCTTTTTGTTGTTGATCTTGGGTAAATACGAAGCCATCCTTACGGCAGTGACCGAAAAGGATTTCCTTACCTTGGGGGTATTTGCAGTGGGATGCCTGGTGGGACTGCTGTCGTTTTCGAGGCTCATCAGTTGGCTGCTAAAAAACCACCATGCGGTGACCATTGCGGTGCTGTCTGGTTTTATGTTGGGATCGATCAATAAAATCTGGCCATGGAAAAAAGTAGTGAGCTATAGGATTTCCAGTAGCGGAGAGCAAAAGCCCTTCATTACGGAAAACCTTTTGCCAAACCACTACTTGGCAGAGACCGGCAGTGAGCCGGAATTCTTTATTGGTCTGTTGGCTTTTCTGTTTGGAATATTGCTAGTCATAGGATTGGAGAGAATGGCATTTTATTTAAAAAAGAAATGAGAAAATTCGGACTTATCGGTTATCCTTTAAAGCACTCCTTTTCCGGGAAATACTTCGCGGAGAAATTTGAGCGTGAAGGCATTCATGACTGCCAGTACGATTTATATGAAATTGACACCATTGGCAAATTCCCGGAATTGATCAAAAACAATCCGAGCCTGGAAGGCGTCAATGTCACCATTCCTTACAAAGAACAGGTGATCCCCTATCTGGATGAACTGGAGCCAGGCTGCAAGGCTATCGGTGCCGTAAATTGCATCAAAGCCCAAGAAGGCAAGCTCATCGGTTACAATACCGACTATATTGGTTTTAAAGAATCACTGGATGCTTGGCTGGATGGCCAGCGTCCAAAAACCCTTATATTGGGCACAGGAGGGGCGTCCAAGGCTGTAAAACAAGCCCTTGAATCCCTCGATATGCCCTATCTCATGGTGTCCCGAAATGCCAATGGCCAAAATGGACGGATCACTTATGATGACCTTATCAAAAACGAACAATACCTTCAAGAATACTTTTTGATCGTCAACACCACCCCGCTGGGGACTTTCCCCAATACCGAGGAAATGCCCGCTATCCCAGTGGACCAGATCGGCAGGGAACACAAGGTGTATGACTTGGTTTACAATCCAGAAAAAACCTTCCTAATGCGGTCTCTTGAAGCCCGTGGTGCAGTAGTAAAAAATGGTTTGGAAATGCTCCAACTTCAGGCAGAAGCTGCCTGGAAGATTTGGAACTAGTGTCACCGTTGATTGATGCTTGCTTTCGCTCATTTCTCTGTACTTCAGTATGTAAAAGAGTCGGCGAACGGTGGAAATGCGTCAATGTAAACGTGCATGACACTAGATAGAAGCCCGGGGATTGGGGTCCATTGCAAATGGAATCCAGTATTGGTGCCAAGCTGCTGATGCCCATACACTCGTCTATGAGGTCTGTGCTGTGGCTGTCATGGATACGATCCCCGCGACTTTCTATTAAACCCGGAATATGCATTAGCCTATCTGTTGCGACCTGATCCGCCGCGGCGGACAAAATCAGTCGTTTCACTTTGGTTTTCGGCATAACCGTAGCGGTGCTACGCTAATGCCTCCAAACTAACTGATTTTCTTGCACTTTCAGCTCTCACTACGATTCCCAACGCATAATCCGGGTTAAAAAGGGAGGTTTGGAGACCGTATCTCTTGGGGCGATCTTTCCTCTAAAAACCACCTTGAAACCTCCTAAACTTTCAAACATTACAACACCAAAACCATGTATTGGAAAAAATTATCACACGAAGAAGTAAAGAAAGCCGTATTTGAGGCATTAAATAAAAATCATAATTACAGAGGAGAAAATCCGGCACTTGGTGTACCGGGTACGTATTTGGACACGACAGAATTCTATCATGATGCGCCATTTCTGAAAGATGCACCTTTCATGTCGGTCATGGTCCAAAACCCCAACCATATCGGAATCCACACGTTGAGTGAGGAATCCGTCCTTGACCTCTTTCAGGGCACCCAAAAAATCGAACGAGACCTGATCAACTTGGTGGCCGAGGAGGTCTTTGCCGGAGAAAAAGGCCAGCAGGACGGCTATGTGGCCACAGGAGGTACCGAAGCCAATATACAGGCCATGTGGGTGTACCGGAATTTCTTCCAAGCCGAATTTGGTGCCAAGACCAAAGAAATCGCTGTGGTCTATTCCAGTGATTCCCACTATTCCATGCCCAAAGGCGCCAATCTGCTCAACCTCCACACCATCACCCTGGAAGTGGATGAGGAAACCCGCCAGATTACGCAGGAATCCTTGGAAAGCAACATCACCAAGGCAAAGGAAAATGGCATCAAGTACTTTATAGTCATCGCCAACCTCTCCACGACCATGTTTGGCTCGGTGGACGATGTGGACCGCTTGGGAGATTACTTCACCACGGCCAATGTCACCTTTAGAATCCACGTGGATGCAGCCTACGGTGGCTTTATCTATCCCTTTACTGATGAGGAAAGTGCCTATACCTTTAAGAATCCCTATATCACTTCCTTTACAAGTGATGGCCACAAAATGCTCCAAACACCTTATGGCACAGGGCTTTTTTTGATCAGAAAGGGCTATATCCACCATGTATGTACCGAAGAAGCCCAGTACATTCCCGGGAAGGACTATACGCTGTGCGGATCCAGGTCAGGAGCCAATGCCGTGTCCATGTGGATGATCCTAAAAATCCACGGTTCTGAAGGCTGGAAATACAAAATGGCCTCCCTCTGTGACCGTACCGAAAGGATCTGCACCCGACTGGACCGGATGGGCGTAAAATACTTCCGAAACCCGCACTTGAACATCATTACCATCAAGTCGGAATTCGTCTCACCAAGAATTGCCAAGAAGTATAATCTCGTGGCAGACAGCTATGAGCACACGCCAAAATGGTACAAAATCGTAGTCATGCACCACGTAAGACAAGGAGCCCTGGACAGCTTCCTGATGGATCTGGAAGGGGAATTGGTCAGTAAGAGCTAACCAAATAGGGCTGTCAAAAACCGTCATTGTCATAAGCAGGAAAAAAGCTAACATTTGGATTCTCTCCACTGCTTAGGCAATGACGGTTTCCCCTTCATGTACCATTGAAAGCAACCATATCGATGGAAAAGTGAAGCAAACTTTTTTTGAATTTTGCATTGAGCAATGCCATCGGTTGGCAGAAATACCCAAAAGGACAGGGCAGTAGGTGTTGATCAGTAAAGCTGGACGTGAAAGATCACTATATCAGGCATCGAAAAGTCGAAAGAAACGTATCTATAGAAACAGTCCAAAACTGGCCAAGGCCCTGAATATGGATATAATGGATTTCGCCTGAAATGAAAAAGCCCTACCCCGTGCAAAAGATCAGCGTACCTCGCTTCAATGAGGAAAACGGCTTCTACACGACGAAGCAGCGGTCTTTTATGATGTCTCGGATCAAGGGAAAAAACACCAAACCGGAAAGGCTCCTCAAAAAAGCCCTCTGGCACACCGGTCTCCATCACCGCTCAAACAAGAAAAAATTCCCCGGTAAACCGGACATTACATTTATCAAGTACAAACTGGTCATCTTTATCGACGGCTCTTTCTGGCACGGTCACAACTGGCCCGAACGCAAACATGCCATCAAATCCAACCGCGACTTCTGGATCCCCAAAATTGAGCGCAACATGCAGCGCGACCAAGAAATCAATGCCCATTACCGACAAAAAGGCTGGACAGTCCTAAGGTTTTGGGATTTTGAGGTAAAGAAGGAATTGGGGGTTTGTGTGAGGAGGGTAATTGATCATGTAGCTGGTTTTAATTAGTGAGACAGTAGTTGTCGCATTTTGAAAATTCGTTATACCCTTATTTTGGCAAATTTATGATATATTTGAAAATCAAATCCAAGCTCTATAGTTCATGCCAAATTACTCAGATATTAGGAAAAAGCTTAAAGTTAATGTAAGCAAACCAGAACAAACCGAGTTAGCTCACCTTACACACTTTTTACAAACTATAGATAACGGAGCTAAAAGATATTTTGAAAAAGAAGCACAAAACTATGTATTATCACTTCAGGGAAGTGAAAGTATAGTTGAAGAGCCATGGTATCAAGGATACTTACCTCTTAAATGGGATGTTCCATTTCCCCCTCCTGAAAATCCTACATTTAAATTTATTGACTTATTTGCAGGTATTGGTGGATTTCGACTAGCATTCCAAAACCTGGGGGGCAAATGTGTTTTTTCCAGTGAGTGGAATCATTTTGCTCAACAAACTTATGAAGCTAATTTTGGTGAAGTTCCGTTTGGAGATATTACCAAAATAGATGAAAAAGAAATACCTAGTCACGATATTTTAGTTGCAGGATTCCCTTGCCAACCATTTTCCATTGCAGGAGTATCAAAAAAAAATGCATTAGGTAAAAAACATGGTTTTTTAGACGAAACACAAGGGACATTATTTTTTGATGTCGCAAGAATTCTAAAGTTGAAAAGACCCAAATCATTCCTACTTGAAAATGTAAAAAACTTGGTTTCCCATGATAAGGGAAATACGTTCAAAGTAATCTTGGGAACTCTAAAGGAACTTGGTTACAATGTTCATTTCAAAGTTTTGGATGGAAAATACTATGTCCCGCAACACAGAGAGAGAATTGTTATAGTTGGGTTCGATAAAGATGTCTATAATGGAGAAGAGTCTTTTGAATTTCCTAAAATGCCCGAAAATCCACCTTTAGTTGTTGAAGATATTCTAGAAAGAAATGTTTCAGAAAAATATACATTATCTGAAAAGCTTTGGAATTATCTACAAACCTATGCCAAAAAGCATAAAGCTAAGGGAAACGGTTTTGGATTTGGATTAGTTGAGATGGATAGCATTACGAGAACACTCAGTGCTAGATATTATAAAGACGGGTCTGAAATATTGATACCACAGGAAGGAAAAAACCCACGTCGATTAATCCCAAAAGAATGTGCAAGACTACAAGGATATCCGGATGATTTCCAAATACCTGTTTCTGACACACAAGCTTATAAGCAATTTGGAAATTCAGTAGTGACCTCTTTAATGCAAGACGTGGGAAAACAAATTTTAAAAGTTATTCAAACTAAATGAATCTTGAAACCCTATTAGATATTTTTGACAATAATGGCTGTAGTAGAGTATATGTCAAAAATCTTTCTCCGAACGACAACTCTAAAAATCAAGTGTATCTCGCAGGAAGTTTTGATATACTTAATGTTTTCCCAATCAATGAAATTATCGCAGATTCATCAGGTAAATGGAAAAAAGATAGATTCAAAGCTAGTGTCTCATTTTCATGGATTCAGGAGGATAGTTCTATTTATCCAGCACCAAATGCACAGTTGATTTTATATCCAAAATATCCTGAAGTTAGGTTTTCAGGATTTTTAGCAAGATGCCACAATCCACCTTCTTCATTAATGACTCAAAGGCTTGAAGGAAGATTACTTTTTTTAGCTGCAAATAAGCTTGGAAAAATTTTCGGCCATGTTTCTGATCCAAACTGTACTATTACAAAAGAATTTAATAACCTTAGTGAATTATCACAACATGGAGTATTTAAAGTAATAGATGTACCATCTAGCCAAAATTCGAAACTTTTATTACTTAAAGAACTCACAAGAATCCATGATTTAGGATGGATAACATCAAAAAGGTTAAGTACGGAAGGTTTAGTTATTCCTTGTAAATCTTCCAACTGTGGAGGATATACTTTAGAAGCTGAACTAGGCATTACTCCAAATGGATATTCAGAACCTGACTATTTAGGTTGGGAATTAAAACAATTTGGGGTACAAAATTTTCAAAAAATATACCGCTCAGTGATTACTTTGATGACTCCTGAACCCAATGGGGGAATATATAAAGAAGAAGGTGTTGAAGCGTTTATTAGAAAGTTTGGCTATCCAGACTTAAGAGGGAGAAAAGACAGGATTAATTTTGGAGGAATCCATAAAGTAGGGATCAGACATCCTAGAACTAAACTCAGGATGGAACTTATCGGATTCGATAATTCAATTAATAAAATTAAACAAACTGATGGGAGAATAGCTTTGATTGATGATTACGGTACTGAAGCTGCAAGCTGGTCCTTTACTTCCTTAATTAAGCATTGGAATCGAAAACACAATCAAGCTTGTTTTATCCCATCCATTTCATTAACAGTACCAGAGCGAAAATACCATTTTGGCAGCAATATTATCTTGGGAGAGGGGACGGATTTTATATTTGTTTTAAACGAGCTATTTAAGGGAAATATTTACTATGATCCTGGTATAAAATTAGAGAATGCATCAACAAAGCCTAAATCAAAAAGAAGGAGTCAATTTAGAACAAAATCCAGCAGTCTTATAAATTTATATCAAAATCATGAACTTATTCAACTATAAAAAGATAGAATTTATTTCATTAAAACCTACCGTATCTTCCTCCCCTTTTAACAAACCAATAACTTCCATTTCCTTCCCAATCCCACAAAAAGCCCTAATTTTGCGGCATGGAAAATTTTGCAGTGATATTTGATATGGACGGGGTGATCTGTCATACCAATCCGTTCCATTCCCAAGCCTTTGATCGGTTTTTTGAAAAGCGCGGCATGAAGGCCAGCAAGGAGGAATATGCCGACCATATGTACGGGAAACCCAATAGCTATATTTTCAGCTATTTTCTGAAACGAGAGGTGACGCCGGAAGAGCTGGTCGAACTGGAGAATGAGAAGGAGGGGCTTTTCCGCGAAATCTACAGTTCACAGGTAACCCCCGTGCCGGGCTATATGGCGTTCTTGGCGAGCCTGAAGGAACAAGGCTTCCGAACGGGCGTGGGCACTTCCGCTCCCCGTGCCAATATGGACTTGATCATCGATACCCTTGGCATACGCGCCAACATGGAATCCCTCATGGCCAGCGAAGATGTCACCACCCACAAGCCAGAGCCGGAAGTCTATCTCAAATCAGCCGATAACTTATCCACAAAACCAGCCAATTGCGTGGTTTTCGAGGATTCCTACTCTGGCGTTTCCGCGGGGATCAATGCGGGAATGAAGGTAGTCGGCGTGCTTACTTCCCACACTAAGGAGGAACTACCGCCATGCGATATTTACATCAAAGACTACAACGAAATTACCGTAGAAAAAGTACAGGAACTGCTGCAATAATTTTTAAAAGCAATTTCCTGTATATAAAAAATAAAACCGTGTGGAAAAGTCTGTGGATTACAGCTTTTTACACGGTTTTTTATTTTCCCATGGCAGTGATCACCAACTTCCTTGAGCCACCATGGTCTCGAAATTCACCAAGATAAATGCCCTGCCAAGTCCCTAGGGCCAGTTTTCCTCCAGAAATAGGAATAGAAACGGAGCAGCCAAACAAGCTGCTTTTGATATGGGCGGGCATATCATCTGGCCCTTCATAAGTGTGGATAAACCGTGGATAACTTTCAGGAATCATGTCATTAATGAACGTTTCGAAGTCTTTTCGGACGGTTGGGTCGGCATTTTCATTGATGGTGAGACCGGCAGAGGTATGCTGGATAAACACCTGCAAAGTACCCGTTTGAATTTCCCTGATTTCCGGGATTGAAGACTCCACCTCCCCGGTGATCAAATGGAACCCTCTAGCATAAGGCCTTAACGTCGTTTGTTTCTGAAAGAATTTCATATGTGGTATCGTTATAATATTATTAAATGTTTTATGGAACGCAGATGACGCTGATTTCTTAAGATCATCACTGATTTACCTTTTTTCACCTCCCCTTTTAGGGGACTGAGGGGTAATCGCTGGTCATTTTTTTAATAATACGTTTTCCTGCCAGCAGGTTTCATTTCTCACTGAACACACAAAATACCCAGAATGAAATATAGCTCTGCTGGGATTTCAGTGGCTTCTGCGCGAACATATTAATTATATCTGGAATACTAGTGTCATTGCAGCTAAACACATCTACTTTTTTCACCCATTCCACTTCCCTTTTGGTGAAACATTCATCAGTGCAAATCTCAACCATCTGCGTACTATAAATTTATGGAACGCAGATGACGCTGATTTCTTAAGATTATCACTGATCTAACTTTTTTTCCTAACCTGTTAGGGGACCGAGGGGTAATATCCACAGTTCAGTTGAACAATCGCTGGTACATCTCCTCCAGTTTGGAAACGGGGATGACTTGGATTCCAAATGTGGATAAGTCCACTCCCTTGACAGCATATTTGGAGACAATGATCTTCTTGAAACCGAGTTTATCTGCTTCGGCAATGCGGTTTTCGATGCGGTTTACGGCGCGGATTTCACCGCCCAATCCCACTTCACCTGCAAAGCACAAGTCTGGCGATACCGGTGTGTCTTCGTACGAAGAAAGTAATGCCGCACACACGGCCAAATCCAAGCCTGGATCGTCCACACGCATACCGCCGGCCACATTCAAGAATACATCCTGCTGTCCCAAGCGCATTCCCCCGCGCTTCTCCAAAACAGCCAAAAGCATATTTAACCGCTTGGCATCATGGCCAGTGCTGCTTCGCTGTGGAGTGCCATAGGTGGCTGGACTGATCAGCGATTGGATTTCTATCAACAGCGGGCGATTTCCTTCCAGCATGGCACCGATGGCCACGCCATTGAGCACTTCCTCCCGTTGGCTGAGCAGAATCTCGGAGGGATTGGCCACACCTCGGAGGCCTTCTGCGCGCATTTCATAGATGCCGAGCTCATTGGTAGAGCCAAAACGGTTTTTGGAAGTACGCAAAATCCGATAGGAGAGATGCCGATCACCTTCAAACTGCAACACGGTATCCACCATGTGTTCCAAGATCTTTGGCCCGGCGATGGAGCCGTCTTTGGTGATATGGCCAATTAAAAAAACCGGAGTGCCTGTTTCCTTGGCAAATTTCATCAGCTCCGCCGTACACTCTCGTACTTGGGAGACCGATCCAGCGGCAGATTCCACATGCTTGCTGTGCAAGGTCTGGATGGAATCGATCACCAATACTTCTGGCTTCAGCGTCTCTATCTGCTGAAAGATCACCTGTGTGTTGGTTTCAGAAAGCACAAAACAGTTTTCACTGTGATATTGCATCCGATCAGCACGCATCTTGATCTGGCTCTCACTTTCCTCGCCAGAGACATACAGCACACTGGTTTGGTTCAGGATCAGGGCTATCTGGAGCATCAAGGTGGACTTGCCAATGCCCGGCTCGCCACCAATAAGGGTCAGTGAACCCGTGACGATCCCACCTCCCAAAACACGGTCCAATTCTGCATCTTTGGTAACCAAACGAGGGTGCTCCTCATAATTGATATCCTGTAATTTTCTGGGCGAATTACTCCGTTTCTTTTTTTCAGAACCCTGTTTCCAGCTTCCGCGGGCATTTTCTTCCTTGTGGATAACCTCTTCTACAAAAGTATTCCACTCCCCACAGGCCGGACATTTGCCGACCCACTTGGGACTTTGGGCACCACAGTTTTGGCAGAAGTAAGCGGTCTTTATTTTTGGCATTTGTTTAGGATATTAACATGTGTCCTTCCTAGAGATCCGGCAGAAAATGAAGTCCACTAATTTCACGAATTAACACAAAATAAATGATGACAAGATAGGCTGGCAATCGTATATCAAAGCATTGAATCCTTCGGATCACATATTTTTCAATATTCCAATTTTATAATCTTCCAATTCCCTAATGCGCTTCCAACCAATCCTTGCCGACACCGACTTCCACCTGCATGGGGACTTCGATCTCTAAGGCCTTGGTCATGATGGACGGAATTTCCTTTTTCAACAAATCCACCTCATCCTTATGCGCATCAAAAACCAGTTCATCGTGTACCTGAAGGATCATTTTGGATTTCAGCTGTTGTTCCTGCATCCACTTATGCACATGGATCATGGCCACTTTGATCATGTCTGCAGCGCTTCCCTGGATAGGAGCATTGATGGCGTTTCGCTCGGAATAGCCGCGCATGGTGGCATTACGGCTGTTGATGTCCCGGAGGTAGCGGCGGCGACCAAGGATGGTCTCGACATATTCGTTTTTGCGGGCCTTTTCGATGCAGTCGTTCATGTACTGGCTCACGGCAGGGAATTCCTTGAAATAAGCATCGATAATTTCCTTAGCTTCACCTCGCGGAATATTGAGCCGCTGTGACAATCCGAAGGCAGAAATCCCATAGATAATGCCAAAATTGGCCGTTTTGGCCTTTCGGCGCATATCGCTGGTCACGTCGTCCAATTCCACCTGGAAGATCTTGGCAGCTGTGGTGCTGTGGATATCTCGTCCTTCCCTAAATGCCTCGATCATGGATTCATCCTGCGAAAAAGCCGCCATGATGCGCAGTTCGATCTGACTGTAATCTGCCGCCAAGATTACGTGATCGTCATCCCTAGGCACAAAGGCCTTTCGGATCTCCCTGCCGCGTTCTGTTCGAATGGGAATATTCTGTAAATTTGGGTTGATAGAGGAAAGCCTCCCTGTAGCTGCAACTACCTGATTATAAGTCGTATGTATGCGTCCAGTTTTAGAATTGATCAAAGTGGGCAAAGTATCCACATAGGTATTTTTCAACTTCACCAATTCCCGGTAATCCAGGATGGCTTGGGCAATCTCATGCTTTGGCGCCAGCTTGGAAAGCACCTCCTCACCTGTGGCAAATTGGCCCGTTTTGGTTTTCTTGGCCTTCGGGTCGAGCTCCATCTTCACGAAAAGTACTTCACCCAGTTGCTTCGGAGAAGCCAGGTTAAACTTGACACCTGCCAACTCATACACTTTCTTCTCAATCTGGACAATGTCTTTCTCCAAAGCTGTGGATAACTCGGCCAAACTGTCCTTGTCAATTCTTACACCCTCATATTCCATGGCCGTCAGCACGGGGATGAGTGGTGTTTCCACTTCATAAAAAAGCTTCTCCAATCCGCGCTCCTTTAGGTCTGGATTCAGTTTTTGTGCCAGCTGCAAGGTAATGTCGGCATCCTCAGAAGCGTATTCTACCACTTTATCCACATCGGCATCCCGCATATTTCCTTGCGATTTTCCTTTCTTGCCAATAAGCGTTTCGATGGATACGGGCCGGTAATTCAAATAATGCTCCGCCAGCCAATCCATATTGTGCTTCCCTTCCGGTTCGATCAGGTAATGCGCCAGCATGGTATCGTAGAGTTTGCCCTTCAGCCCAATATCATAGTTCTTAAGCACCAGCGCATCATATTTTAAGTTTTGGCCGATTTTTGTGACCGCCTCATTTTCAAAAACGCCTCTTAGTGGCTCCAGAAGCTTTTTGGTTTCTTCTTGGTCCGCGGGAACGGGAATATAAAAAGCCTCACCCGCCACGTAGGCAAAGGACAAGCCCACCAATTCTGCTTTATTGGGATCCAGATCCGTGGTTTCGGTATCAAAACAAAGTTCCTCCTGTAACTTCAAATATTCTACCAACTCCTCAATGGCCTCCAGTCCATCCACCTTGTGATAGGCATGTACCATTGAAGCCACCGAAGCCAACTGCTCCGGTTGCGGTATGGGGTTGATTTCTTCTATTTCCTCTTCCTCCTGCGCTTGATCCTCTGGTCCAGTAAACAGCCCCAATTGCTCATTGACTTTTACAGCCGGTTTTTTCATCTTCTCCCCAAACACACGTTGGGTCAAGGTCCGAAATTCCATTTCTGCAAAAAGGGCCTTCAGCTTTTCTTCATCTGGCCCATCATATTCCAAGGCCTTGGGATCAAACTCGATGGGGACGTCCTGTTTGATGGTGGCCAGTTCCTTTGATAGCAGGCCTTGCTGACCAAAGTTTTCCACATTTTCCTTTTGCTTGCCCTTCAGGTCACCGACATGCTCCAATAGGCCCTCGATGGTACCATAGGCTTTTAACAGCTTCTTGGCCGTTTTTTCGCCTATTCCCGGGATGCCCGGAATGTTATCCACAGCATCTCCCATCAGGCCAAGGATATCCCGCACCTGGTCTGGATCTTCAATTTCCCATTTTGCACAGACTTCCTTTGGCCCCATTACATCCACCGCATTGCCCATAAAGGCGGGCTTGTACAGAAAGATGTGCTCTTCCACAAGCTGTCCATAATCCTTGTCAGGCGTCATCATGTAAACCTCAAAATCCTTGTATTCGGCCTTCTTGGCTATCGTCCCGATAATGTCATCGGCCTCATAGCCATCCAGCTCCAAAATAGGGATGTTAAAACCCTCCACAATCTGCTTTACCCAAGGAATGCCTACGGTGATGTCTTCTGGCTGCTCTTGCCGATTGGCCTTATAAGCCTCAAACTGCTCATGGCGAAATGTCGGTGCCGCCGTATCGAAGGCCACCGCAATATGACTGGGGGATTGCTTCTCGATCACCTCCAAAAGGGTATTGGTAAACCCTAACATAATTCCGGTGTTCAACCCTTTGGAATTGATCCTTGGGTTTTTACTAAAAGCAAAATGGGCCCGATAAATCAGGGCCATGGCGTCTAAAAGAAAGAGTTTTTTCTTGTCGGAACTGGGCATGGATATAATCTGCTTAGAATGTACGAATTAGCCTGCCGGCCAATCTTGGCACCAGCACAGGGAAGGCTAAATTACAAATTATAATGGAAAGGAAACGCAGTCTTCACCCAGTTATTGGTAATCTCATCTGCTACACCCTTCCAGTTGTTCCACCAGCACAACTGATGTTCCAACAGCCCTGCTGTAGGATCACTTAAAATTGGGTTTTTAACTCAATATGGATCAAGTCATATTTTTGGGGGCTTTACTACAAGGACGCATTACAAATGCCTTGCTCAACAGTTCGCGCTTCTAATCCGTAACTAGAGCGTAATTAGCCCCTGCCTTATGCTGGAACAGTAAGAAGCCACGAAGGCACCAAGGCGCTAAGTGTTTTTTGAAAATTATAGATCAAGCACACGACAATCGGTTAGTCCGACTAAATTTTAAATACTCAAAAGAAGTACGCTTAGGGGAAAACACATAAGGCTTTTTTAAATTAACTCGTCCTCATGAGGATGATCAGAAAGTCCCCTTTAGGGGATTAAGGGGCAGGTTTTGGCAGATTTTCTTCGATCGCAAAATCTTTTCGGATCAAGCCGGTTGTTCCGACAGCTGTGCTGCGGAACCAAGTAAAATTGAGTTTTTAACTCAATACCACATACAGGAGTTATGCTTTGGAGTATGATTATGGGTAACAACATAGGAACATAGGCTACAATAGGATGATATGCATTTAGTCAGCGGCTGACTAATACTGGAACAGTAAGAAGCCACGAAGGCACCATGTCACTAAGTATTTTTTGAAAGTAATAGACCAAGCACACGACAATCGGTTGGTCCGTCTAAATTTTACATTCTCAGAAGAAGTATGCTTAAGGGAAAACACATAAGGCTTTTTTAAAATTAACTCGTCCTCATGAGGATGATCAGAAAGTCCCCTTTAGGGGATTTAGGGGCAGGTTTCGGCAGATTTTTTTCGAAAGCAGAACCCCGGTTGTTCCGACAGCTGTGCTGCGGAACCAAGTAAAATTGAGTTTTTAACTCAATACCACATACAGGAGTTATGCTTTGGAGTATGATTATGGGTAACAACATAGGAACATAGGCTACAATAGGATGATATGCATTTAGTCAGCCGCTGACTAATACTGGAACAGTAAGAAGCCACTAAGGCACCATGTCACTAAGTATTTTTGAAAGTAATAGACCAAGTACTCTACAACCCCCAATTCATCCCCCTTTGTGACTTCTATGTTGAAAAACAAGAGAATCAGCCAAAATCCTTTCATATAGGGTGTTTTTTTACAGTTTTCTCCCATAGTTTGTCAAAACAATCGACTAACTTGAAAGTGTTGGGCCGAAACGGAATCAAGCTCTGCCGGGGGGCAACTTGCCAGGGATAGGTCCTTCCGATGAATTATATTCATTTTAACTGCGGGCTTGGGAATCCCTGTCCGCAGTTTTCAGTATAATTCAGAAGCGGTATGCCTAAGAAAACCCCACCGGTGAAACCTGATCTTCACGGCCCGGCTTTTTTATACCGTCAAACTTACCTCTTTAATCAATCTTCTATCAGCGGTCTGTATCTCGCCGCATCGTATTTTCATTTCAAAGAGGAGGGGGATGCAACCTTTGTGTAGCGGTCCTCCCTGTTCAGGGTGCTGCAATCCCAAAATTTCATTTCTTCCCCCATCCTGATTTTCAAGGTATATTTTTCCTTATTATGATACTACTCCGGTCACATATTCTTTCCGGTGGACGATCACATACCTGATCCTGTTCAGCAGTTTCCTGGCAATCCTTATGATGGCCTTGTTCTTTGGCATTTTTTTGATAAGTTCATTGAACTTGGCCATTAATGCCGGATCCTGCCTTATGGCTACCCAGGAGGCTTCGATCAGCATGATCTTCAGCTCCTTTCTTCCTCTGTTGATCAGTTTGCCCACAACCATTTTATCGCCAGACCCATACATTCTTGGCACCAATCCCACATAATTACAGAGTTCATCAAGTCGCTTAAACCTTGTAAAATCTCCCAGCTGGGTCAGAAAGGCCATCGCCGACATTAAGCCTATTCCCGGAACGGTTACCAAAAGATTATAACTGTCCTTATAGCGGGATGTCCGGGAAAGCTCACGGACTTGCCTGTTGATGCCCAACAGCTCCTTTCTTAGGTTATTGACAATTCGCACATAGTTGTCAATGTGTGGACCTACCATCGGATCTGCACCGGAGAGGCTTAACAGCCAATCTGTGTAGGGCCTGGACCAATACCTTGTTTGTGCTGTTGTAAAACGTTCAGCCATGCTTATTCCAAATTGAAACAACAACGACTTGACCCTGTTCTTGTTTCTCGCAATATCTTTTACTATCCGGAACCTCTGACGGACTAACCCCCGGTCAGCTTCCAATTGCCTGTCCGGTATGTGGATGCCCGACAACGCGCCGCTTCTCAGGGACCGCGCCAGTTTTCTGCTGTCGGCCTTATCGGTCTTCTGCAACTTCTCTTTCTGGCTGGTGGGAACATCTGCCGGATTTATCACCATGCAGTTTACACCTAGGTCCCGTAATCGCCGGCAGGACCCAAAACCACTGAACCCCGCCTCATAAACGGCGTGATAGGCAGCTCCAGGGAAGTTCTTTTAAAGATAACGCACCAGTTGCTCCGCATCCGGGTCACGGCTCATCGTCTTGTGTTCGTATTGCTCGCCATAGATGCTGACCTTCCAGCTTTTCTTGTGGTAGTCAATACCTACATAAACAGATTGCCCCTCAAATATCTTTTGACTATCTTTCCTTTGCATAAGCTTGGTTCTTAACGTTTACATGATTTAATACTCTTGTTAAGTTAAGAATTTTGGCTTATGCACTTTTCAAACATAATACCTTTGTAGCCAACCAAAAAAATCAGTGAAAATCTGCCCAATCAGCGTCATCAGCGTGCCATTCAAAACGATTCCGCTTGACCCGAAATATAATCAAGAAATTAAAAAAAGTGACCCTAAACACAAAAAGCCGCGATTAAGCGGCTTTTCTGTACCAGGAGCGGGACTTGAATCTACCTGGCTCTCCAATCCAATGCGTATAGTGTAGGTGTCAGCAAAGGTGTTACAGGCGGCAATCCTATTTAATTTTGGCCATCTAGACAGGCCCGCACGTCCTAATGGAAGCTGTCTCTCAAATACCGCTTGCCATTTCGGGATTTGAGGTATTTCTCATGCTCCCTTGCCTGCAACCGTGTATCAAACTCTTTGGTATATATCAACTTGAACGGCCTATAGGGTTTAGTGGTTCGTTCATACCCTGCATTGTGTCGATTGATTCGTTTTGGGAGGTTTGACGTCATTCCGACGTAGATGTAATTGCGGTTTTCACTGGAAATGGCATAAACAGTAAACATATTTGATAAACTATAAAAAAGTGACCCTAAACACAAAAAGCCGCGATTAAGCGGCTTTTCTGTACCAGGAGCGGGACTTGAACCCGCACGTCCTAATGGACACAAGATTTTAAGTCTTGCGTGTCTACCAATTCCACCATCCCGGCTTCTTCTATGGGTATAGAAGTAATATGGTGAGTTGTTTGGGCGTAAAATAAACCCAGAAACAAGAAAGCCCTTTTTTTCAAGGGCTCTTGAGAGCGAAAGACGAGATTCGAACTCGCGACCCCGACCTTGGCAAGGTCGTGCTCTACCAGCTGAGCTACTTTCGCTTGTGATGAAAATCGTGACGTTGACCGTTTTATCTCCGTCATTGTGAGTGCAAATGTACGCAGCTTTTTGAAAACCACAAATATCACACTCAATATTTTTTAAGATTTCTCACCATACAATGCTACCATGCTGATTTTCAAGGAGATTTTTTTAATCCAGTTTTTTCTTGATTTCATTGAGTTTTAGCAAGGCTTCCACGGGGGAAATGGTGTTGATGTCTATGCTGTCCAATAATTCCTGAGCCTCCTTGAACTTCGGGTCGATCTCAAAAAGACTCAGCTGGAAGTTGTTTTTAGGCACATCATTCATCTTTTCCTTTTGTTGGTTCATGTCCTTGTCCTTTTCCAGATGCCCCATGATCTCCGAAGCACGTAAGACTACCGGGTTAGGCATCCCGGCCATTTGTGCCACATGGATCCCAAAGCTATGCTCACTGCCGCCTTCTTTTAGTTTTCGCATAAAGATGACTTTGTCGGCCACCTCTTTCACGGATACATTGAAGTTTTTCACCTTTGGAAAATCCTCCGCCAACTGATTGAGCTCGTGGTAATGTGTCGCAAACAGTGTTTTGGCATTGAACTTCGGATGGTTGTGAAGGAATTCCACGATGGACCAAGCGATGGAAATCCCATCATAGGTGGACGTACCACGGCCGATTTCATCCATCAGCACCAAGCTGCGATCAGAGAGGTTGTTCAGGATGCTGGCCGTTTCGGTCATTTCTACCATAAAAGTGGATTCCCCTTTGGAAAGATTATCCGATGCTCCTACCCGTGTAAACACCTTGTCGATAATGCCTATTCGCGCATACGAGGCGGGCACAAAACTTCCCATTTGCGCCATCAGTACAATCAGTGCGGTCTGGCGAAGCAGTGCCGACTTACCGGCCATATTGGGGCCTGTGATGATGATGATCTGCTGGGTGCTGTTATCGAGGTAGATGTCATTGGGCACGTAATCTTCCCCGATGGGCAGTTGCTTTTCGATCACGGGATGACGGCCATCTCTAATTTCCAGGCTGTCCGTATCGGCGACTTTTGGCCGGCAATAGCCATTTTGGCTGGCGACGATGGCAAAAGACAGCAAACAGTCCACGGTGGCCAAAATCCGGGCATTTTCTTGGATTTGGGTGACGTATTCCACGGCACTTTGCACCAGCAAATTGAAATATTTATGCTCCAGCACCACGAGCTTTTCTTCGGCATGGAGGATTTTATCTTCGTATTCCTTCAGCTCTTCCGTGATGTACCGCTCAGCATTGACCAAGGTTTGCTTTCTGATCCATTCGGGTGGTACTTTGTCCTTATGGGTATTGGACACTTCCAGGTAATAGCCGAAGACTTTATTGTAAGCGATTTTCAGGGAGCTGATGCCCGTGCGCTGAATTTCCCGCTGCTGGATCTGTACCAGGTAATCCTTCCCAGAAGTAGATAGCTTGCGGTATTCGTCCAGCTCGGCGTCCACACCATCACAGATGATATTCCCCTGATGGGTCAGCATGGGCGCATCTTCCTTGAGCTCCTTGTCGATTTTTTCCAGCAAGAATTCACAGGCGTTGATCTGGTCGCCCAGCTTTTTGAGGGAAGGGTTCTTTTGCTTTTTGAGCAATTCCTTAATGGGAAGGCTGTTTTTCAGGGCTTTTTTCAGCTGGTTCATCTCACGGGGATTGATCCGTGCCACGGCGACTTTGGAAATCAGCCTTTCCAAGTCACCAATGTGTTTCAGGTGACTGAGGATTTCTTCGGCCAGGTCCTGCTCTGCATGGAAATGGTCCACGACTTTCAGCCGCTCTTCGATGGGTGCCTTTTCCTTAAGGGGCAATACCATCCATTTTTTCATCATGCGGGAGCCCATCGGCGTTACCGTCTGGTCGAGGATTTGGATCAGCGGCACCCCTCCATCCTGCTGTGGATAAACCAACTCCAGGTTTCGAATGGTGAACTTGTCCAGCCAGACAAATTTCTCCTCGGCAATCCGGGAAATCGCTGCAATATGCTTGACTTCCTTGTGCTCGGTCTCTTCCAGATAGTAAAGGATGGCACCTGCAGCGATGATGCCCTGCTCCAGGTTTTCGATGCCAAAGCCCTTAAGATTAGCGGTTTGGAAATGTTCGGTCAGCTTTTCGTAAGTGTAATCATACTGAAACACCCAGTCCTCGCAGTGGAAGGTCGTAAAATCATCTTTGAGCAACTCGGCTGCTTTGGTCTTGTCCGCTTTGGAATAAATGATCTCGGATGGGCTAAAGCTCTGCAGGAGTTTCTCGATATAGGAAGCCTTACCCTCGGCACACATAAATTCCCCTGTGGATAAGTCCAAAAAGGCAATGCCCAAATTTTCCTTATTAAAATATACCGATGCCAAGTAATTGTTTCGGCGTTTGTCGAGGACATTGTCATTAAAAGAAAGACCTGGCGTGACCAACTCGGTGACGCCCCGCTTGACGATGCCCTTGACATCCTTGGGGTCTTCCAGCTGGTCGCAGATGGCCACGCGATTGCCGGCACGGACGAGCTTTGGCAGGTAGCTGTCCAGCGAATGGTGTGGAAAACCGGCCAGTTCGATATGGCTGGCGGCACCATTGGCACGCTTGGTGAGGACGATGTCCAAGACCTTGCTAGCTTTGACGGCATCTTCACCGAATGTCTCGTAAAAGTCCCCCACTCTAAAAAGCAACAATGCCCCTGGATGTTTGGCCTTGATGCTGTTATATTGCTTCATCAGGGGCGTTTCTTTCGCTGCTTTTGCCTTTGCTTTGGCCATCTTTTACCGGATTTAAATCTTTCGTGTTACTTTTGGTAATTATTCAAAGGCTGAAATTAATCGATTCAAGAAGGTAAACAAAAACCGAATGAAAAAATTAAGCATGGACGAGCTTAACCGACTGTCCGTCGAGGAATTTAAATCATCCGATAAAATTCCATTGGTCATCGTACTGGACAATATCCGTAGTCTGAACAATGTGGGCTCGGCATTTCGGACTTCCGATGCATTCCGTATCCAGAAAATATACCTCTGTGGCATTACCGGCACGCCGCCCCACCGCGATATCCAAAAAACCGCACTGGGTGCTACCGAATCAGTAGAATGGGAACACGTAGCGAATACTGTGGAAGCTATCGACAGGCTGAAAGAACTGGATTTTACCATCTGTTCCTTGGAGCAAGTGGAAGGCAGTACAATGCTGAACACATTTCATCCCGAAGCAGAAAAAAAATATGCGTTGGTTTTTGGCAATGAAGTCTTTGGCGTCGAGGAAGAAGTCATCCACGCCAGTGACCATATCCTCGAAATCCCCCAAATGGGCACCAAACATTCCCTGAACATTTCCGTGAGCATGGGCATTGCCATCTGGGATTTTGTCTCTAAGCTCGGAGTGCTGAATGGGGATACGTAGCATGATAGAGGAAAGAGCTAAGAACAAAGAGGAATGAAAGAGATAGCATGATTGGAGATTTTTGATGGCCTTACAACACGGGCTCCTGAGCGGAGCCGAAAGAAGCCCATGTAGGAATACATGTATTGATATAAGCTATTCACTGGATTTAGGCCAAGATAATACAACATGGTTTTGCCAAGCCTCTGCCCCGACATTATTAAGCATTGAGATACCAGGAGGTAGATCAAAGCGATCGGCCAGTTTTTTCTTTCAATATACCGCTGGGCTTGTACTTATTTCCAATTCTGCGATCAATGAACTATTTGTTTATGATACCCAAAAGGACTCACTTCACCACCATAAGTATGAGAGCCAAATCACACCAAACCAACAGGAAAGAGTAGGTAAAGCAATTGTAGATTCGCAAGAGGAGTTTCAAGAAATTGCTAAAGGAATTGGGAGTAAGTTGAATTTTTTCCGACCCCTCTATGATCCTGAAAAACACCTTTATTACCGTCTCACCTCTCACAGAGATAATGTAAACAAATCCACATGGGATTATGTATTGACAGTTTTTGACAATAATCTGAATATGATCTCAGAAAATGAAATAGAGGAGTTTCCTCGTATTTGGGGGCCTTCTTTCGTAAAAAACAACATGATATATTACGCTGCCAATATAGAGGACGAACTGGCCTTTGTCCGAGCAGCAATATCGGAAGAATAAGATAGGCACTTTTATTGCGATCACTTTTAAAGCACCAGACCAAGAAAACTTATGATACTCAGATCGATCGTGTTTTTTTATTTGGCCATGCTGCCATTGGTAGCTGCCGCCCAGGAACAGATAGTGGTAAACGACCCCAGCATCCAGTTCAGCTATGAAAAACCTGCTGGATGGGAGGTGAAAGATAATGGGTACACCTATCAAGTGCATGCGCCCGAAGTGGAGGGTGCATTTATTTCCTTCACCTACCTTCAGCGACCTCAGGGCGATGAATATGTTGAGTCACTGGGCGATAAGCCGGCCTTTAAAGAAGATTTTGAATTTGAGCTGCTGTACAATGTAGCCGATGGCGTGGAAGGGTTTGAGGCAACAGAAAGAGGAAAGATAAAGATAGACGGCACCACTGCGCTTTGGGCAAAGTTTTCTTCCCTCGTCAATGGAGAAGAAATGACCAATTACTTTTTTATGTTTCCCAAACTGGGTCAAAACTTCAAAATCACTACAACGGCCCCAAAGGAAGATGCGGAAACCATCCAAGGAGATTTTGAAGAAATCATCTCCACTTTTCATGCAGAAAAGCGGTAGTTCGGTGTGATTCAAGGTAAACCTTCACTGTATTGTTTTATGCCGGGTCTCCGCCCCGGCACTTTTAAACCCTGAATCTCTGACTCAATAATCCAAAATTGAGACGCAATTTTTGCAATCCTACGCCTGTATCGGCAAAGACAGTTCCGCGACAGCAGTCCAACAGGCTGTCTGGAGTTACCAACTTTATAACCTGAGCTCGACTTATTTTTAGTATAAAAAGCGTCATACGCGAACCCTTTTTAGGAAGATGTGGGTTGGAAAAGGGCGTGGCAACTCGCCGCGGCGAGCTGCCACGGCTTCCACCCGCTCAGGCCTACCTCTAAGCCTCGCAGTGACGGTTTTATAATCGAACTGAGATTTATAAATCCAGCCCCTTAGGAAAATCCATAGCACCTAAATTTTAGCCACTGCTTTATCGCAAGGTTGATCCCGCCAAATTGCCACTTTTTTAATACATTTGAGGGCAATGACAGCAGCGACGGTAAAAAGTAAGTTTATTTTGGCCAAGGCATTTCTGCGCTACCTGACGTGGAAAAAAATCATGAACGTATTTTGGTTGTACGGTTCTTTTTATTGGTCCAGGCTAGTGAAAGCCCCCCATATGCGTGGACTACCCACGGCCCTGTCCGTGGAGCCTACCACTGGCTGTAACCTTCGATGTCCGGAGTGTCCTTCAGGGTTGAGGAGTTTTACCAGGCCCACTGGAATGCTGGACAAGTCGCTGTACCAAAAAATCATTCGTGAGAGTGCCGGTCACCTGTCGTACCTTCATCTTTATTTTCAGGGGGAACCTTTTTTGCACCCTGCACTATTGGATTTGGTAAAGTATGCGGATGATCGGAAGATTTTTACGGCTACCTCCACCAATGCCCACTTTCTCAATGAAAAGACAGTTCCAAAAATCCTTGCCTCCGGACTCAAACAGCTGATCGTATCGGTGGACGGCGCATCACAAGGCGTCTATCAGCAATACCGTATTGGCGGAAACCTGGAGCGGGTAAAAGCGGGAATAAAATTGCTTATATCAGAGCGGAAAGCAGCAGGTAAGCAGTTTCCCCAAGTGATTTTCCAATTTCTCGTCACAGGAAAAAACGAGCACGAGCTGCCTGCTATTAGGGAACTGTCCACTAGCCTCCAGGTGGACGAACTCCAACTGAAGACCGCCCAAATCTACGGATTCGAAGACGGTTCCGAACTCATTCCTTCAGACCTCCGGTATTCCAGGTACCTCCCACAGCAAAATGGCAAATGGAAACTCAAAAAGCCCATTCAGAACAAGTGCTGGAGAATGTGGCAAGGGGCAGTTGTCACCTGGGATGGTGAGATGGTGCCATGCTGCTTCGATAAAGATGCCAGCCACAAAATGGGAAATCTCGCTGTACAGGATATCGGTCAAATTTGGCAGACAGGAAGGTACCATGCTTTTAGAAAGCAGCTCTTAAGAGACAGGAGCCAAATCGCCATTTGTAAAAACTGTTCCGAATAATCGATCACTTAAATTGTGGTGGTCAGACCACATTTCACATCACCAGAAGAGCGAAAAGGTTTTTGTCTATTTCTTATTACCATCACCGTCCTAATCGCGATGATCATAAACCCATTATAGGAGATTTAGGGGGGTAGATTTTGACAAATTTACTTCGAAAACACAGGCTGTACTCAGATGCCGATCATTTTTTTAATAAATCATAAAATGGACTATCGGTAAAATATTCATATCAATACTTACAAAAACACAAGATAAAAAACACGTCAATTTTATTTCCACAGCAAATTTAAAGTGTGGTTTTCTGATATTCATAGGTCATATTCACACATTAGGGCAGTACCGCTGGTAATAAATGTTAATTTTTCATAAAAAATCTACAAAAACTACCTTATCTTTCCGAAGGAAATATTCATAACTAAACAAATAGTCTATTGAATAATTCTACCAAAAAAACATTAAATATTTAAAATCAATCGTATGAGGAAAAGTTTACTAAGTCTCATCTTAGCCCTCTTTACCATTTCCTCGGTCTGGGCACAAAGCCGGACCGTGACGGGAAAAGTAACTTCTGAAGAGGAGCCAAATGGAATGCCAGGCGTAAACGTACTGGTAAAAGGAACCACTGTGGGTGCCATCACCGATTTGGATGGTATGTACACTTTGGAGGTGCCAGCGAACAATAACACGCTGGTATTTAGTTTTATTGGCTATAGCAGCCAAGAAATCAACATTGGCAATCAAAGTACGGTGAATGTCACCTTGATGCCCGACACCCAAAACCTGGAAGAGGTGATCGTGGTGGCTTATGGATCAGCCGAAAAAGGAAACTTTGCGGGTTCTGCAGTAGCGATCAAAGAGGCACAAATTGCCAATCGGCCCATCAACAGTGTGACCAACGTACTGGAAGGACAAGCAGCCGGTGTGATCACCACATCTGCCAGTGGCCAGCCAGGTGAAAGCCCCACGGTACGAATACGTGGTATTGGCTCGGTAAATGCCTCCCAAAATCCGCTTTATGTAGTGGACGGTGTGCCCTATTCTGGAGATATCTCTAACCTTAACCCTATGGACATTGCTGATGTGACGGTGCTAAAAGATGCCTCATCATCGGCATTGTATGGCGCCCGTGCAGCCAATGGGGTCATTATGATCACCACCAAAAAAGGCGGTGCCAAAAAATCTACCTTTAACCTTTCGGTAAGACAAGGGGTTTCTTCCAGGGCTTTGCCAGAATATGACCGCGTGAATGCCGCGCAGTATTATCCACTGGTGTGGGAATCCCTGAAGCATGGCCAGATGAATCCCAGTGGCAATGGACTGGAGGATGGTGCTGCTAGCCAGTATGCTTCTGAAAACTTGATCGAACAGCTTGGATATAATATCTATAATGTTCCGAATGACCAAATCGTAGGCTTAGATGGTACCTTGAACTCCAGTGCCGTCAATAACTTTACGGATTTAGACTGGTACGATGAATTGATCGGTACCGGTAACCGTGGCGAATATAACATGACCTATTCAGGAGGAACCGAAAAGACCGATTTCTACACCTCAGTAGGTTACCTTAACGAGAAAGGCTTCTTGCTAAAATCCGATATGGAACGTTTTACAGGCCGTATCAATGTGAATACACAAGCAACAGACTGGTTCAAGACCGGCATTAACCTGTCTGCTACAATGGCAGATGGTAACAGCTCGCGTACTTCTGGTAACTCCAGTTATGTCAACCCGTTCTTTTTCGCAAGAAATATGGGGCCGATCTATCCGGTTTATCTTCAAAACCAGCAGACCGGTGGCTATATCCTCGATGCCAATGGTCAGCGGATTTATGATACTGGTGACATGACGAGTTTGGGATCTGTAAATCGTGGTCCCGGAGCATCTGTAGGACGCCATGTTGTTCAGGAAACCAAGTTAAACGAGGACCTGTATGACCGGGATGTAATCAGTGCCAGGGCATATGCTGAAGTAAGCTTCCTAAAAGACTTTACCTTGCGGACAAACGTTTCGACGGATATGATTTCTCATCTTGGTATCGAATATGACAATAAAATCGTCGGTGACGGCGCTCCCGCTGGCAGGGCCAATCGTACCAATATCAGAAGAAACGCCCTGACCTTTAACCAGATTTTGAGCTATGCCAATACCTTTAACACTAAACATTATTTTGAGGGATTAGTAGCGCATGAGAATTATGATTACAAATACAATTACCAGTATTTGGCCAAGCAGGAGCAAATCTTGGATGGCAATATAGAGCCTGATAACTTTGTAGTAACCAGTGCTGCGGACGGTCGTGTGGACTCTTACAGAATCGAGTCTTATTTCTCTCGTTTTAATTACGTCTATGATGACAAGTATTCCTTTTCTGCATCGATCAGAACGGATGGATCTTCCAGGTTCTTTGAAGATGTACGATGGGGGACCTTCTGGTCAGTAGCCGGTGCTTGGAATATTGAGAAAGAAAACTTCTTCAATGCCGATTTCTTTGACATGCTGAAGCTTAGAGCTTCCTATGGTGAAGTAGGTAATGACGGATTGTTGGATGCCGATAATAATCAAAACTATTATCCATGGCAGGCCCTTTACAACCTGGACAATAACAACGCCCTAGAACCTGGTATTCTTCAAGGAAGTCTATCTGCTTTAAATCTACTTTGGGAATCCAACAATACCTTTGATGTAGGCTTGGATTTTGCCTTCGCTAGACGATTTACGGGTACTTTGGAGTACTATTACCGTGTTTCTGAGAACTTGTTGTTTGATGTACCATTGTCCCTTACGACTGGTTTGGAAAGCAGGCCGATCAATATCGGTACCATGGCCAATAGCGGCGTGGAATTCCAGATCCAAGGGGACATCATCCGAAACCAAGACTTCACCTGGAACGCCAATTTGAACGTTTCGACCTTCACCAATAAATTCAAAAAGCTGCCATTCGATGAGCAGATCAACGGTACCAAAAAATATGTGGTAGGTGGATCGATTTACGACTACTGGCTGAGAGATTGGAGAGGCGTGGATCCCGAGACAGGATATGGCCTTTATACGGCGGATGAATACCTTAATGAGGATGGCGAGGTACGTGAAGATGTTAAAATCGTCGGAACGGATACATTGACGACTGAATATAATAATGCCAAGCAGCATTTTGCAGGAACCGCTATTCCGGATTTTTCTGGTGGCCTGGCCAATACCTTCTCTTATAAAAACTTTGAATTAAGTGTATTGGTAAGCTTTGCTGTCGGTGGTGAGATTTATGACGGCCTTTATGCCAGCTTGATGAGCTCCAGCCCCGATGGTGATGCCCTCCATACCGATGCACTCGGTAGATGGCAGCAGCCTGGTGACATTACCGATGTGCCCAGGATGGATAATATCAATTCGGCGGAAACCAATGGTACTTCAGACCGATGGTTGATTGACCGATCTTACCTAAACCTAAGATCCATTAACCTGAGCTACCGATTACCGGGAGATATCCTTAGCAAAGTGGATGCTTCCCAAGCTACGGTATTTATTGCCGGGGAAAATCTCGGTTGGCTTTCGAAGAGAAAGGGAATGTTCGTATCGGAGAGTTTCAATGGAACGACATCCAATACCTACACACCTGCCAGAACGTTCACGTTAGGTCTTAATGTAAGCTTCTAAATGAGAATTATCATGAAAAAAATAATCCATAAAATATTTCTATTGGCCATTTTGGTAAACATTGGCTGTGCCAGTGATTACCTGGACACAACACCGACAGATGCGGTGTCCGAAGAATCAGCATTTGCCACCACTGGCAATGCGATGGCCGCTCTAAACGGCATTCACCGTGCCATGGGCCTCCGCTATGATTCCCAAGGGCAACCGGGAGAGCACGGCGTAATGATCATGCGTGAAGTACTTGCCGAGGATGTCGTAATGACCAATCAAGCTAACGGTTGGTTTGTATCCATGTCCTCTTGGATAAGACATATCGATGCAAATCAATCTGATGTGGAGTTTGTCTGGAAGTTTTACTATAAAATTATCGGCAATGCCAATATGTTGATCGATAAAATCGATGCAGCAGAAGGAACCCAAGAAGAGCGGGATGAGATCAAAGGTCAAGCACTGGCTTACCGTGCTTGGGGACACTTTAATTTGGTACAGATTTTTGCGGAGCGCTATGATGCCAATGGGGGCAATGATCAAATGGGTGTACCGATTGTCTTGGAACCCATTACGGAAGGCGGTTCACGTAATTCCGTAGAAGAAGTTTATGCACAGATCAACCAAGACTTGGATGATGCCATCGCTCTTTTAGATGATAGTAGAAACAATCCTTCCCACATAAATGTCAATGTTGCCCGAGGAATCAAGGCCAGGGTGTTGCTTACACAAGGAAGTTTTGCAGAAGCCGCCACAGTGGCCAATGCGGCAAGAGATGGATTTGACCTTATGGGAGAATCTGATTTGTTGGCCGGCTTTAACGATTATACCAATCCTGAGTGGATGTGGGGCTTCCATCAGATCGATATCCAACAAACATACTTTGCTTCTTTCTTTGCCTATATGTCGCTAAACTTTAGTTCTACCAATATCCGTGGGAATCCTAAGGCGATTTTCCAACCATTGTATGACCAGATCAGTGATACCGATTATAGAAAAAGGCTTTGGGATGCCAATGCCTCTGATCCTGAACTGAGGGATCCGTTTATCGACGAAATGACCCTGGAGTCCTTTACGAAAGAGGACTATATGAACCGAAAGTTTTTAGCGCAAGCGAATGGTAGCTCTGTCGGGGACGTACCCTATATGAGGGCAGCAGAGATGATCCTGATCGAGGCAGAAGCCTTGGCTAGATCAGGCGATGATGCCGGTGCCGCAGCAGCCTTGTTTGAACTGGCATCCGCCAGGGATCCGGAATACACCCAAAGCACCAATACCGGACAGGCACTGATCGATGAGATCATGATCCAGCGCCGTGTGGAGCTGTGGGGAGAAGGGTTTAGGTTCTATGACCTTAAGCGTTTGAACTTGCCTTTGGACAGAAATGGCGGTAACCATGTGGGCATTGTCATCAACAGTAAGTTCTTTGAAGAAGCTGGCACAGCCGATTGGCAGTGGCAAATCCCCATTGATGAGTTAAATGCCAATGATAACATAATCCAAAATCCTAGCGAATAAGACTGGATTTGCATCAAAATAACACCTTAAAGCCCGGACATTCGATCCGGGCTTTTTTTTGCAGTTCACCCGTAGCTCATGTGCCACCCGCCCTTATCTTTTTAATTTGATTAACGAAGGGGGGCATTTAATTACAAACATTGCCCTCAATCAGTCGGAATAATTATCTTTACGGTGGTTTTCTATTTTCGGGGCTAGGTGATGAAAATAGATCCATTGGTCACCAAAACTTGGGGGTGACGGGGCGAAGCTGTGTCCACCTCCCTGCATAAATTAAACAAATCGGGAATAATGATAAAATTTTTGAATTTGGCATTACTGCAAGCCTTTTTGGGATTTGTACTGCTGTTTGCGGCTCATCAGGAAGTGGCTGCCCAGTCCATGACGGACATTGCTACCATCAAGGTAGATGATCTTTCAGATGACCAGTTGAAGACCTTGGTACAAAGGGCTGAGGATGCCGGCCTGAGCAAAACCGAACTGGTAGAGATGGCCAGGGCCAGGGGAATGGCCGATGCAGAAGCCACCAAGCTTTCCGAAAGGCTGAAGACCCTAGACGCTGAAAGCGGACCAAATAAAAGCAGCTCCAAACCAATCAAACGGGTGCCCAGGCAGCAAGTAAACCTTCATGAGATCGTACAGGGAATGGCAGCACAACAGCCCAACCTGGAAAATACCGGTCAAGCTACCCAGTACTTTGGGCTGGACATCTTTTACCAAAAAAACCGACAATTGACCTTTGAGCCTAACCTGAACATGGCCACTCCAAATGGCTATGTACTTGGACCAGGGGATATGGTCTATGTGGATGTGTACGGTGCTTCCGAAAATTATTATGAGTCCACCATCACCCCTGAAGGCAACCTGTTGCTCGAAAACATCGGCCCCATCGGGGTTTCGGGGCTGACCATTGCCGAAGCCAGAAGGGTGGTCAAAAACAGGCTCTCACAGTTTTATGCCGATATGCAAGGGAGCAATCCCAGCACGTTTATGCAAATTTCCCTTGGAAACGTCCGCAGCATAAAAGTCCACTTGGTAGGAGAGCTAAGACTTCCCGGGACCTTTACCCTCAGCGCCTTCAGTACCGTGTTCAATGCCCTCTACGCAGCAGGAGGCCCCAATGAAAACGGGACCATGCGAAATATCAAGGTGATGCGAAACAACAAACTGGTCGCCACGGTAGATGCCTATGATTTCTTGGTCAACGGTACCGCCAACATGGACCTGCAATTGCAAGACCAGGATGTGATATTGGTGGAGCCCTATCAGTCCAGGGTGACGCTCCAAGGTGCCGTGAAGCGGCCGATGGTATTTGAAGTAAAGGACGGTGAAACGCTCCGCGAAGTCATGGAATATGCAGGAGGCTTTACGGACAATGCTTATAAAGAAAAAATCAGCGTCACCCGGTTTACCGATAAAGAAAAGACCGTTTCGGATGTCTATAATGGTCAATTCGATATCTTTACCGTCAAAGGCGGCGACCTATATACGGTAGGAACGGTTCTGGATCGCTATAATAATCGTGTCCAGATCAAGGGAGCCGTGTTCAGGGAAGGTAATTATGCCCTTTCGGACGGCCTTACGCTTTCCCAGCTTATCCAGCGGGCCGATGGTCTTCGCGGAGATGCCTACCTCGACAGGGCCAGCATCCTCAGGACGAATGACGACCTGTCCACTTCCGTGCTCCAAGTGGACCTTAAAGCTGTAAAGAACGGAACAGAAGATGTCAAACTGGAAAATGATGATATCGTCCGAATTGCTTCCATCTATGACCTAAAGGACGAGTATTACCTGAAGATTTCCGGGGAAGTACGGGATCCGGGCATTTACCCTTATGCAGAGGGCATGACCGTGGAGGGCCTGATCCTTCAGGCCGGTGGATTTACCGAGTCGGCCTCCAAAAGTGACGTAGAAATAGCCAGAAGGGTACACGAAAATGGTGAAAGTGGTGAAGTTGCCGAACTCATCCCCGTGACCTTAAGCGGTGACCTCAGCACCCAAGGCAATGTTCAGGTCTTAGCCCCGTATGACAATATCATCGTCCGCCGTAAACCCAACTTTGCGCTTGAGCGCATCGTGAAAGTGGAAGGACAAGTAAATGCGCCGGGGGAATTTGCCCTAAAAAATACAGAAGAAAGGGTTTCAGACGTCATCAGAAGGGCAGGTGGACTCACGGGGTATGCTTACCCTGCAGGGGCTACACTGATTCGCAGAACCGAATACTACAATACGGAATCCGAAAAGCTCAGGAAGCAAAAACACATGGAAAAACTGCTTGAAAGGATCGCAACCGAAGATCCTTCCGAAGCCCAAGCCAATCAAATGAGACGCTTGCAACTGCAGACCCAAGACAGCCTAAGCGACCAAGAAAAAAAGGACTTAATTGCCCAAACCCGTCAGGAAACCCTTCATGACATTGGACAGGGGGAAGGGACGGCCATTAAGATCAACGAAACGGAGGCCATTGCCATTGACCTGCAGGCCATTCTTCAGCAGCCTGGATCCAAGTATGATTTGATCTTGGAAGAAGGGGACATCATCAGCGTACCAAAGCAGCTACAGACCGTAAGAATGCGTGGCGATGTCATTTACCCTACTACCGTAAGGTATGAAAGTGGCCGTGGGATGAAATATTACATCGACAGGGCTGGTGGTTTTGACAATAGGGCCAAGCGAAAACGCACCTATGTCGTCTATGCCAATGGTGAGGTGGCGCGCACCAAGAGCTTTTTGGGACTAAAATCCTACCCCAAAGTGGAGCCCGGCGCAGAGGTAATCGTCCCTTCTAAAGGCCCTCGGGTGCCGCTGCGCATCGGGGAAATCGTCGGCCTGACTTCCGGCCTGGCCACCATCGCACTGGTCATCTCCCAGATCAACTTCAACAACAGTAGCAACTAATGGCGGATCAAAAACATATCATCGACGACAAGATAACGTTTCGGGAGCTCATTCTTCGGGGAAAGGGCTGGTTGACGTTTTTTAGGAGTAAAGCGAGGTTTATCGTCATCGCAATCTTGGCGGGTGCTGTCCTGGGATTGGTCGCCTCATGGGTAAAGAAACCCAAGTACACGGCCTCGACATCTTTTGTGCTGGAAGAATCCAGTGGAAGCAGTATGGGTAGCCTTTCAGGGCTCGCCAGTCTTGCAGGCATTAACTTGGGTTCGCTGGGAAGCAGCAGTGGCCTCTTTCAAGGGGACAACATCATGGAGCTTTACCGATCCGACAATATGCTGATCAAGACACTGCTTTCTCCTGCTGAGGAGGTCGATGGAATGCTGCTGGTGGAGCGCTATATTCAGTTTCATGAGCTTACCGACAAGTGGGGCGATAAGGTGGATTTTGACCGATTGGATTTTAGCCTCCCGCGGGAGGATTTTTCCATTCAGCAGGACAGTGTGATGAGGGAGGTGGCCCAGCTAATCCGTGAAAATGAACTGGCCGTGGAAAAGCCTGACCGTAAGCTAAGCATCATCAAGGTCACCACCACTTCCAAGGACGAACCCTTCGCCAAAGCCTATAATGAAAAGCTGGTGGAAAATGTCAACCAGTTTTACTTCGAAACCAAAACCAAAAAGACCGCCGAAAACCTTCAGATCCTACAATCCCAGGCGGACAGCGTCCGCAAGGTACTGGATGAAGACCTGAAGGAATATGCGCAACTACAGGACAAACGCCCCAACCCCAACCCCCTGATGCAGCGTACGGTAGTGGATGCTGAGCGGAAGCAGGTGGATATCCGCGTGTCCAGCAGCGCGTATGAGGAAATCATCAAAAACCTCGAAATCGCCAAAATCAACCACCGCAACAGTTCACCACTGATCCAGATCATCGATAAGCCCCGCTTTCCCTTGGAAGAGAGCAAGCTGAAATGGTACATGGGCATCATCGTCGGTGGAGCCGTAGCCTTTATTTTGGCCATATTTTACCTTTACATTACCCGTCTATACCAAGCGAATATTAGGGTATCCAGGAGCTAGATTTTGAGTCTTGAGTCTTGAGTATTGAGACCTGAGATATGAGACTTGAGATCTGTGCTGTGCTGGGTCTCTGCCCCCACACTGGCAAGCACTGAGTCTTTGACTCACTTTGACTGCCCTGGCTAGAACTAAGTATAACGTACGAGGTACCGGATACAAAGACGGAAGGATGAGGTATTTGGACAAATACGATAAAAGGCAAATTCCGTAAGACGAGGTGGATGCCGCATTTCCCAACCTTCCAACTGCCAAAACTTAAACCCGCATTATGCATTAGCCTATCTATTCCGAGCTGATCCGCCGCGGCGGATGATTCAATCTCCAAACAGCCTGATTTTCTTGTAGTTTCAGCTCTCATTACGATTCCTAATGCATAAAACGGGTTAAAACATCTCAACCCCACACAATGATCGAAAAGCTTATTTCTGTACCTTTTTTTCAGCTAATCCGCCATAAGTCGGTACAGAACTTTATTTTTTTGCTGATCATACAGTCATCCAATATCCTGATTTCGCTGATCGTGATGCCCCTGCTGATCCAGTCTATTGGTGTGGACCAGTTTGGTTTGGTGAGCTTGGCCCTTTCGGTGATATTAATTGCCAATGTCTTTGTGGGATTTGGCTATAACCTGAGCGGTCCCCGGGATGTGGCCCTGAACCAAAAAGACCCCAAGACCCTTTCAGCCATTCTGTCCACGGTCATTTCCAGTAAATTGGTTTTGGCAGTTTTGGCGGCGATCTCGCTGCTGATTGCTGTAAAGGGATTCGGATTCTTTCCGGAATACCAGGTGATCCTGATCTATTCGTTGCTGATGCTGTTTTCGGAAGCTACCTTGCCGGTGTGGTTTTTCCAGGGAATGGAAAAAATGAAATTGGTATCCGTCGCTAACGTTTTCAGCAAGCTGCTCTATCTGGCAGGAATCGTCCTTTTCATCCAAGGACCCACAGATGCCAAATGGGTGAATTTCTTCTTTGGAGGATCAGCATTGAGCATCAATTTGTTGGTACTGACATACCTTAATGCTGAACTAAAAGTAACGGTTTATTTTATAGGTTTTATTAACGTCGTTCGCTCATGGAAAAACAATGTATATCTTTTTCTATCTGCAATGGCGAGCCACATTTCAGTTAGTGGAGGGTTGGTGGTTTTAAGTTTCTTTGCCACCGCAAATGTTTTGGGAATGTACAGTTTGGCAGAAAGAGTAGCTATGGTACTCCGGCTATTTCCATCCATTGTGGTGGGAGCCGTTTTTCCAAATGCAAGTAAATTATTTATAGATGACAAGGATTCGTTCTTTCGGTTTGTAAGTAGGGTGTATAAAACTACTTTGATTTTCTCTGCAGGCATATCGCTAACAGTTTATTTATTAGCACCATTTATCATTAAAATATTAGCAGGAGAGCATAATATGACGACATCTGTAAAATTTTTACAAATACTAGCATTTGTGCCCTTTATGGCAACGTTGAATATTGCGAACATGGTTTTGATGTTAGTTTCAGACCAAAGGAAAATTCTCTTCAATAGCTCATGGGCATTTTGCCTGTATATGCTTCTCGCCTCCATAGGCCTTACAAGTTGGCTGGGGGGACAAGGATTGGCAATAAGTATGTTGTCCACCGAATTTGTCATATTTATACTTTGCTCATGGTTATTACACAAAAATATTCCCAACATCTTTAATGGATTTTATAAAAGAGCCTTCAGTAGCCATCATACTGGTTAATTGGAATGGCTATGAACTTACCAAAGTATGCATTCATTCTTTGTTTAGAATGGGTTACCAAAATTATCATGTAGTTTTGGTGGATAATGCGTCACCTGACGGTTCTGGGCCGAGGATCAGGGATGCTTTCAAGGATAAGATAACGTATATCCAGAACGAAAAGAATCTCGGATTTAGCGGAGGAAACAATACCGGTATCCGATATGCCTTGGAGAAGGGCTTTGATTATATTTTGGAATTAAACAATGATACGGAGGTTGAGCCTGATTTTCTCACACGGTTGGTAGATTCCATTGATGATCGACCGGAATTTGGTGCCGCTCAACCCGTCATGACTTATACTTCAGAGAAGGAAAAAGTATGGAATGCCGGGGGAATTTATTGGCCGGTACTAGGGCTCTCGTTTACCCGTAATAAAAACAGACCCGTGTACCAAGCAATGAATAGCAAGGAAACAGACTGGATTACGGGGTGTTGTTTTCTGATTAAAACTGAAGTATTGCAAAAGGTTGGTTTTCTTAAAGAAGTCTTCTTTTTTGGCTCTTTCGAGGATGTGGATATGTCCTTGAGGATAAAGCAAGAAGGATATAAACTATGGTACGAGTGTACTTCAAAAATATACCATTCGGTGGGCCAATCCTCAAAGTCCAAAACGAAAGGCAAGGAAGGCTACCTGAATCCCATGCTTCACTATTTAGTGAATCGCAACCAGTTGTTCTTTATCAGGATGCATGTAAAATGGTGGTTTTTGCCGTTGGCGTATGCTGTCCAGGCTGGTAAGATGCTGGCTTTTACATTATATTTTATCGTTCGAGGAAGATTTGGAAAACTCAGGCACGCTTGGAGGGGTTTTTTTCATGGAATTATTAAAAATTATGAAGATAGATAGCAATAGAATTTTAGACAGTAAAGAAGAATTCAAAAAAGGAAATCCATTTCCACACCTTATTTTAGATGATTTTTTAGATGAAACATTTGCCCAGAAACTATCGGCAGAATTTCCGCTCATTGGGGACAATGGTCTTTTCCAGTATGACAATCCACTAGAACTTAAATCTGCATTGAATGATTGGAATAAATTTCCACAACATACCTACACTTTTTTTAGACACCTTTGTTCAGATAAAGTGGTAAACCATTTCAGTGAGCTGGTGGGAGTACAGTTATTTGCTGATCCAGGCCTACACGGTGGAGGCTGGCATTTGCATCAAAATGGAGGAAGGCTAAATCCCCATTTGGATTATAACATCCATCCCAAAGTAGGGTTACAGCGAAAACTGAACCTGATCATTTATCTTCCAGAGACTTGGGAAGAACACTGGGGAGGGCATTTTGGCTTGTGGAGCCATGATCCGGAAACTGACGGTCCTAAAAAGCTAGAAAAAGAAGTTGCCATTAAATTTAACAGAGCAGTGCTTTTTGATACCACACACCATTCATGGCATGGATTAAGCCAAGCGGTAAATACTCCAAACGGAGAAGTAAGAAAATCACTGGCCATTTACTATTTATGCGAGCCCCCCAAAGGCACAGAGAATCGCCAACGGGCACTTTACGCACCAAATGAAAGCCAAAAAGGTGATGAAAAAATTGCCGAGCTGATCAAGAAAAGAGCCGATAATGTGCAGTACAATACTTCTTATATTGTAAAAGATGAAAAGAAATAGAGTCTAGATATTTCCATTTTAGGGTGTCCGAAATTTAAACGCTAATCTCCGCCTAGCCCGTGTTATTTATACTCGTTCTAGCTTTTGTAATTCCCCTCTTTCTATTTTGCTTTGATAAAATCATTTTCAAAGGGAAATGGGAGTGGGTTATAATATTTGGCTGTTTTTACCTCCCCTTATATACAACAATATTAAGTATTGTATGGAAAACTACTCATAACGTTTGGCTGGTAAAATCTTTTCAAGGACTGAAAGAATTAGTGGTGGTATTGGCATTGGTTTCTTTTTTATTTTATGAGCGGAATGTTTTTGTATATCCAATTAGGTTAAGGACAAGTGATAAAGTACTCTTATCCTTTCTTGCCCTCTCGGTTCTATATCTTTTTATTCCTCTTGGAGGAGCTACATTCTTTAGCAAGGCCGTTTATTTAAAAAATATAATGCTTATGGGCGTTTTTTATTTTTTTGGTAGGAATAGCCGGTTTGAAAAAAAAGAGCTTCTATTTTTGTTTAAAGGGATAATGATACTGGCTATCTGTGCATTTTTTCTAAACATAGTGGAAAGCATTATCGATACACATTTTCAACAGTTTTCTGGCTATGCACTTTTTAACTCAAAATTTTATGAAATGGAGCCTACTGGGAATTTTGGTCTTACTTGGACCTTCGAAACCCAAACGGGTTCCAAAAGATTAGCCTCCTTTTTCTCTGATCCGTTAAATTTAGCCGCATCAAGTTTAATGGCGTTTTCAGTTGGGCTAATCTGGTATTTGACATCTGAAAGGAAAAATGCTACTATTTACATTTTGGTAATGTTTGCTGCAGTAATGAGCATTTATTTTAGCAGTTCCAGAGCTTCGTTTGTAGCTTTTTTTATTATGCTATTTTTTATTGCATTGATATTTAGACTACATACCTTATTGAAAATTGGCGTGTCATTAGTGTTGATTTTTACACTTTATGTCTTAATGTTTGCTGAGGAAAGGTTCTATTATTTTGTTTATGATACGATTACTTTTCAAAATGCCTCAAGTGTTGGGCACGTTGTGGAATGGTTGATTGCTTTACAATCAATGATTGATAATCCTTTTGGCATTGGCTTAGCCATGAGTGGAAACAGTTCAACTGTAACCGACCAATTAAGAGTTGGAGGAGAGAATCAATATTTGATTTTTGGAGTTCAGTTAGGTTTTATAGGGATGATACTTTACATCGCAACATTATTCAGTGGTATTTGGATAAGCCTGAAGACCTTCAGGATGGTAGATGATGTGATGGTTGCCAGAGTAGCTTTTGTTGCTTGTACTGTAAAATTCGGAATGCTGCTTCCCCTTTTTACCTCCAATGCTGAAAATTTCTTCTATGTGTCATTGTTGTCCTGGTGGATGGTGGGGTACAGTGTAAAAGCCTATAATAAAAGTATAATTCTTAACCAAGAAGCAAGAAAGGCTTTAACTGATTAATTTATGAGAGTGGGCATTGATACGAGAGATCGTTTTTTGGCTAAAACAGGAATTAGAACCGTTTTGGATGAAATAATTAAAGGATTAAGCAATGACCCTGACATTGAAGTCGTAAAAATTGAGCCTAAAACGTTTTATCCTCCCAAGACCAAAATTGGAAAGATCAAAGAGCATATCCGGTTCTTCTTTTGGAAGGAATTTCGATTGCCTATCCTTGCAAAGGAAAAAGAATGCGACGTACTCATTTGCAATGATTATGTAGTTCCATTTTATATGCCAAAAGGAATAAAAGCGTTTCCTGTTTTTCATGGTTGTAACATTTGGGAATTACCAGAACATTACAACAAGTACTGGAGATGGATGTTTACAATAATGGCTATTCCAGCAGGAAGAAAGGCGTCCAAAATATTTACTGTATCAACCTTTTCAAAAAATCGGCTCACTGAATTATTTGGTTTTAACCCGGAGAAAATAATCATTGTTCCCCTAGGGCCTAAAAGGTCTCTATTGGAACCGAAGACGCTGATCAACTTGTCAAAATTTAGGATTTCTGAGAATCAAAAATTCTTGCTCCATGTCGGAGTTATGGAAAAAAGAAAAAATTTACCAAGGCTAATTGAAGCATTTTCAAAGCTACATGATAAATCCTTAAAATTGGTTCTAGTAGGACAACGTGGACCAAAGGTATTTTTGGATGATTACGAGAATATTATTCGAAAAATAGAATCTTTGGCTTTATCGGATCGAGTAATTCTTACTGGATTCGTGACGGACAAGGAGCTATATACCTTGTATTCTAAAGCCTTGGCCTATATTTTTCCATCGCTTTATGAAGGGTTTGGTATTCCTGTAATCGAAGCATTTCAATTTTCACTTCCAGTGGCAGCATCCAATAGAGGGGCTTTACCGGAGGTTTTAGGAAAAGGAGGAGTTCTTTTTGATCCCAAAAATATTCCTGATATGGTTGAAAAAATTGAGCTAATCCTACAAAACGCTTCTACAAATATGGATAGTATAAAAAATAGTCAAAAGGAAATAATAGCACGATATTCTTGGGAAAACACCATAAAAACCATTAAGCAGCAACTTATTCGATAGGAGTTAGAATGATAGCCTTTTTTTTAAAATTATTTAGCATTAATCCGGAAAATAGATTCGGTAAAGGTTGGAGTAATAAGGATACTTTTATTTCGCTTTGGATGATTTTACCTAAACTAATTCGGGGCACCTGGTTGAAATTTTTTTTAAGTGCCTCCAGTGGTATGCTTATGGTAGGAAAGCGAACAAAAATTTTTAATTCTTCTTATATAAAAGTCGGGCATAATTGCATTTTCGAGGATGGTTGTGAAGTTAATGGATTATCCAGAAATGGAATCCAACTGGGCGATAACGTGACAATTGGAAGATTCGCCATGATCAGACCAACTAATAATTATGGAGGCGCTATTGGAGAGGGATTAAAAGTCGGTAGCAATTCAAGTATCGGGCATTTATGTTATATCGGATGTTCAGGATATATCGAGATTGGAGAAAATGTAATGATGTCTCCACGAGTAAGCATTTATTCAGAAAATCATAACTTTTCAAGAATAAATCTTCCAATGAAAGATCAAGGGGTCTCAAGAAGCTTTGTAAAGATTGAAGACGACTGTTGGATTGCGAGTAACACCATTGTTTTAGCGGGGGTAACTATTGGTAAGGGCTCAGTGATAGCAGCAGGAAGTGTGGTCACAAAAGATGTTCCCCCTTATTCAATTGTTGGGGGAAATCCTGCTAAAATCATAAAATCAAGGTTGGATTAATTATATACTATAGCGAAAAATTATAAAATAAAGATGATACTTTGTATGTTTTGGTTATAAATCCTAAGTTTACCCAAATTGTCAATTTTTAGTATTTAAACTTTAATTGTTATGAAAAAACTACTTTATCCTTTATTACTAATCTTATCAGGGTTTTTAAGCTGTAATGTTGAGGAACAAGAACCTGAACCGAATATAAATCTTGAGTGGGGAAGTCACTTGGACTCCGCCGAATTTTATAATGCGTTGTACGACCCTGAAAACATTAAAAAGTACTTAACAGGTGAATGGGAATTGGTGAAATTTAGGCATAACTATGGCCCGGATTTGACAGGTGATGAATTATTTGATAATAGAACATTACTGTTCGAAGAGGATCAGGTATTTACAAAGACAATTGCACATGAAGAAAATGGTACTACCCAAGCTACTGGAACATATCAATTAACATGTCCCAGTGGAGAACGTTATGAAGCGAATGAAGTTTCGAATGGTTTTTCCTGTTTGACAATAAACTATTCTGAGGGGGATGAAATCGTTGGAAATTGTTATGGAGATGAGGGGTGGGAAATCATATGGCTAAATAAACGTTTTCAGCTTGTCACCGCTTGTTATGCTGCCTATGGTGATGACTGGTTTGAATATACATATGAAAAAAAATAAAATCCTAGGTGTTTATTTGATTTCAATTAAGTACTCCTCATACTTTTCGTACTATACTTGATGGTGTTTTTCTGATTTGTCACTTTATTTTTAATACGGATGATAATACATTTACAAAAATTCGTCACTATGATGACCAGGATGATATTATAGCCTCAAGAAAGTGGCAAATAAATTTAAATGGTGATTTACTAATTAAAGACAGGAAATGTATAGTATTAAATTATTATGATGGATTAGAAATAGTGGTGAATTGTTTCGCAGAACCAGAATTTGAGGATTTTGCAGTAAACCCAGAAGGACTAATTGTTAGGTCTTGCATTTATGAGCCTAATGAGGGAGGGCAAAGTTATTATTTCGAAAAAAAAGATTAATTAAAAATTACAAGTAAAAAAAGTAGACTCCAAGTAACGGAGTCTACTTTTAAATTTAATATACGGAAGCCGCATAATACGGTATCCCATTGTATGACCAATTTGGATCGGAGGCAACAAAATCATCATTGTAGTTTAACGTGTTAAAAAATCCTTTGGAAGGATGGAAATACTGATGAACAGGTTGCCTTCCCGCTCCTGCTGCAGCGTAAGCATAACCTATAATCCCTATTTTATTCCATCCTTGAAAATTGCTATCAATGTATGGATCCTTTGATTTATTATACCAATTTGAGCCAGGACTATAATAAAGGTAGATAGGAACTGTACCGGATACTTGTGTTTCATACATAAAACCATTGAAGCCAATGTATTCAAATCCGGTTGATGTCGGACTATCATAGGTATATGAGCCGTATTCTGACCAATCAGTCGTCCAATAATATCCTTTATTGGTCAACCGCCGATAGACATAACAAGGTTTCAAATTATCATCAAGGGGATAAACAGTTCTGAAGGCGAGGATGTCTAAGAATGAAAAGCCATTCCAATCCGATACAGTTCCATTCATTACCGAAACTGCGTCTTCATTCCATGTTCCAGCTACTAAATTTGCACCGTATATATCCTTTGATGGATCATTTACTGGTTCATTTCGTTGTTGCCAATTTGTGTGCCTAAACCCTAATGCATGACCCATTTCATGGGCAATAGTAAATTTTTTCCTGCTAGTGCTTAATCTTGTATTGCTATTGTAATAAGTGTTAATAGATATTTGATCACCAGGCTCTCCACTAGAAGGGAAATCGGCAAATGCAATTGTACTAGTAACCTCATTATATGTGGTAAAGCTTAAATCAGCTGAAGGGCTTGAGGACTCTACGAAATTGAATGCTAAATTTTTGACATTATTCCATTCACTGATAGCATCTGAAATAGCTGTTTCCCAAACAGATGGCACTGAACTTCCAATGTAATAAGTAATAGTTTTGGTGCTGCCTATTGTATAAGATACCTGATTGTAACTATTTGCAATGGCCTGTTGATTTTCATTACCTCTTTTTGAGTTTGAATTTGCATTTTCAAAACGCTCAATTAGACTTTCTTCAGATATAAAAATATCACCATCAATTAGATAACCATCTCTAAATGGTGCTACTTTAGCTCCTTTCATGCCAGTTCTCTCCAAAAAATCTGACAAATACTTGTTGTTGATTTGTGGTGTGGTTTCTTGTTGTAATACTACCTCATCAGGTACCTCGTCGCTAACGTCTGAACATGAAAAGCATTATGTAATGCCTAAACATAAGATTAAAATTTTACTAAAGATTTTCATAAAAGATTTGTTGGTTAGTTGATAAAATAAATTTAACGTCAAAATATAGGATTTATTTCTTTTCTGCAAGTCCAATAATTAATTTATCGTTATAAAATATAGATTTCAATTATGAAATAAGACAATAAAGTAACTATATATTATATTAAATGTATTTCTGATATAATTTTAAGAATTTAACCATGAAAAACACTGTATTGGTTCTGCATAGTTCTTCCGACCTTTATGGGGCAAGTAGAAGCTTAATCAGATCTGTAGTGGGATTGAAAGAAAAGGGATATTCCCCTATCGTAGCCTTGTCTTCTGAAGGACCATTATCCGATGCAATTCGCAAAGAAGGTATTGAAGTAAAGATCATACGACTTGGAATTATCCGAAGGAAATATTTTAACTTTTCCGGACTAATCAATAGGGCCAAATATCTATACCGAGCTTCTAGTGCGTTGTTAGCCTTGGTAAATGAGCGAAATATAAAACTGATTTATACCAATACAACTGCAGTTTGGATAGGAGCATGGGTAGCTAAAAAGAAAAATATTAAACACATTTGGCATGTCAGGGAAATCATCGAAACCCCTATCTGGTTCAAGAATTTTATCGAAAGGTATATCACCTATACGGGGGATTTAGCCCTTTGTGTTTCCCAGGCAGTTATTGAAAACATGAAACCCAACGTGCCCAGCTATATGATGAAGCTAGTTTATAACGGCATCAATTACCTTCCCTTTAAGGAAGCAACATACGATTTAAAGGACGAATTGGGCATTCCCCAAGACACCATCCTGATCGGGATGATCGCGCGGGTGCATTTCTGGAAAGGGCAGTCCTACTTTCTGGATGTGGCCAAAGCCCTGGCCCATCGGCATGATCACCTTCACTTCGTCATGGTGGGAGATGCTTTTGAGGGCTATGAATACCTCTATGACGAAATCAAGGATAAAGTAAAAGCCAACGGCCTGACCGATAAGGTCTCCAACTTGGGCTACCGTACAGATATCCCCAATATCATGAGTGGCCTGGACATCTTTATGCTGCCTTCTATCCTTCCAGATCCGTTGCCCACCACTGTGCTGGAAGCCATGGCAGCCGGTAAGCCAGTCGTCGCCACTGCCCATGGCGGTGCCACCGAGATGGTGCTGGATGGCGAAACGGGATACTTGGTCCCCTGGGACGAAGCGGAGAATGCTTCCCTTGCCTTTGATACACTGATCACTGACCCTTCAAGGAGACTGGCTATGGGCCAGGCCGGTCAAGAAAGAGTGATCGAACACTTTTCCATAGACGCCTATGTGGAAAATATGGGTAAGGTGTTTCGGGAGTTTATAGGGGAGAAGTAGTAGTAAGAGGTGAGACTTGAGACTTGATCCCTCCCCGCCACGGCGGGGAGGTTAGGTGGGGTATTTTGGAGCAAAGAGAAACACAATAGGATTTTAGTAAATGACTAGCGATTACAATAATTGATAATGAAAACTAATATTAATCCGGTCAACACTAATCAGGGAAGTAAATAAACCGGAGGCTAGGTAGGGGCTGTCCTGACCAAAGGAGAATCCCCAAAGTCAAAATGATAAAACCATGATTTGGTCTTGATACAAAAAAGCGTTGCATCTCAGGATGTGACAAGACTGTTTGTTATCGACCACAAGCTCTGTGTCCACCAACAATTCAAATTCCCCCTTTAGGGGGCTAGGGGGCAATTTCCTGAGTTGTGCGGGGTCTCTGCCCCAGCACGGGCATGTGTTGAGTCTCTGACTTAATAACCTGAGCTCGACTTAATTTTAGTATTAAAAGCGTCATAGCGAACCCTTTTAAGGAGGATGTGGGTCGGAAAAGGGTATGGCAACTCGCCGCGGCGAGCTGCCACGGCTTCCACCCCTCAAATCTCCCTCTAAGCCTCGCAGTGACGATTTTATAATCGAACTGAGGTTAATAAAGAGATTAAACCCGAAATGGCTAAAAAATCACCCGATTTGCATTAGGCATTCACAATTTTATAATCTTAAAATTTTCCAATCCAAAAACATGAAAAACAAGCCACTCCACGTCGCCATCTTCGGGGCCAAGGGTTACCCTTATGTCTATGGGGGATATGATACCATGGTGAAGGAACTGTGCGAAAGATTGGTCAAAAAAAATATCCGCGTCACCGTGTACTGCCACCGCTCCTTGTTTAAGGAACGGCCCAAGCAGGTAAACGGCATCGATTTGGTCTATATGCCGGCCATTGAGTCGAAGTCATTTACACAGCTGACCCACTCTTTTTTTTCCATGATCCATGCCTGCTTCTCCAGTGCGGATGTGATCTTTGTGGTCAATAGCGGCAATGGCCCTTTCGGGCTGATCTCCCGTATCATGCGCAAGCCTACTGCCATCAATGTCGATGGCCTCGAATGGCTCCGACCAAAGTGGAAAGGCATCGGCGGCAAGTACTTTTACTGGGCCTCCAAGATGGCCACCAAGTTTTATGACCAGCTGATCAATGACTCCGATGAGATGCAGCGGGTCTATCAAGAACTCTTCCAAGCCCCTTCCAAAGTTATTGCTTACGGTTCCAACCCGGGATTGCAGGCAGATCCTGCCCTGATCAATAAGTGGCAGCTGGAAAAGGAAGGCTATTACCTGATCGTGGGACGTTTGATTCCCGACAATAATGCCGACCTGATCATCGAAGGTTTCATCCAGTCCAGCAGTACCCGAAAACTTGTCGTGGTGGGAGATGTTCCTTACAAAGATGAATTTGCCGAACGGCTCAAAAATATTCCTGACGACCGGCTGCTATTTACCGGCTATGTGAAAGACCAGAAAGAATTGGCAGCGCTGTACCGAAACTGTTATGCCTATTTTCACGGGCATGAATACGGGGGGACCAACCCTGCCATGCTCAAGGCCTTGGGCTATGACTGTGCCATTCTCGCACTGGACACACCTTTTAATCAAGAAATGCTCCAGCAGGGTAAACATGGCTGGTATTTTCAGAAAGACAAGGAAAATATCGCCGCAATGGTGGAAAAGGCTGAAAGCCGCCCAGAAGCGATGCTTCAGCTCCGCCAAACCTCCCGTCAGGGGCTTACCCAGAAGTACGATTGGGACCATGTGACGGATCAGTACATCGCCGTGTTTAAGCAATTGGCAGCGAGGAAGTAGTGTTAAGGTTTGTAACCTGAGCTCGACTTAATTTTAGTATTAAAAGCGTCATAGCGAACCCTTTTTAGGTGGATGTGGGTTGGAAAAGGGTGTGGCAACTCGCCGCGGCGAGCTGCCACGGCTTCCACCCGCTCAAGCCTACCGCTAAGCCTACCGATGACGATTTTATAATCGAACTGAGGTTTGTAGGTTATTATGCTGAAATGATTAAAGAATAGGCGATTTTGGTGCTGGGGAATAATACTTATTACGGACAAAATCCCCTGAAAAGGCTCATGAATCAGCTCAAACCTTATTAATCCGCGCTGCCTGCTATCAGTACCAATTACTAATCCCCCCAAACATTTCCCTTGACCCGAGCCTTTGACCAACACAGGCTATCAAAATTATCTGTGAACATCAGCCCTATCTGCGTGCTCAGCGTTCTATAAAAATGACGCTACTATAACGCTAAAAATCATCCTACTTCAACACCGGCTGCGTCCAGGCCACTTCCTTGTCACCGATTTGATAGGGGTTTTCCTTGGGCTTGGAGGAAGTGACCTTTGCCCGGACGTACATATCATCCTTTTGTAGGCTATAGGACGCCTTGGTACCATTTATTTCGTGCAGCAGCTCACCGCTTCTTTCTGGAGATGATTTTTTGGTGCCAAAAAATTGGATGGAATAGTCAACCCCTTCTTCTTCGGACACGGATATCGTCAGCTCTTTACCATCAAAGTGGACGTCTCGCAAGGTAACGCCCGTAGAGGCATAAAATTCCCCCGCTTCCATGGCTTCGATCAAAGCGGCTGCTGAAAGGTCCTTGGCTTTTACCATTACCCAGCCCCTGCCGGGATTGCTGCTTTTTTCATTAAACACATGGTAATTGTGCGCATCATCGACGGCCAACCCATAAAGCAAGGGCTTTCCCTCTTGGAGATAGGCTACTTGGACTTCGTCCCAAAGTGCTTCCATGCTGGGACGAAGGGAGTCCCCGTAATTGTGCACCAGCGGGTGGCCATTATACACTTCAAAAAAACGCTCACCATCCAGCTGTATGATGTCTTCCGGCGTGATGGCCCATACAAAATTGGGGTGATTGATATGCATAAACATCGGCACCCCGGTGGCTTCCCGCTGTTCTTTTACCTTGTCAAGATTGTTTTGTAGGACTTCTGCGACAGAATTTCCTCCTTGCGGCTCAATCAATTTTTGGATATTGGTGACATTCATGTGAAGGGGCTTTTTGTCATAACTGTCACTGATCTCTTCGGATTGGATAATGAGAAACTCCCCTTCCACTTCAAACATTGGCCTGTACTCTTCCAGGGTTTTTAGCCGCACCTCTTTCCGACCTGCCGAATCTTCCCGGTATTCGACCCACTCTTCCCCATATTTTGCCAAGTACTTCTCAAAAGCCTTTCTGTGCACCGGAGACTTTGGAATCAGCTTCCACTTTTCACTATTTGCCAGTACATTGTGATCAGAAAGGACAATAAAATCATAGCCGTGTGACTTATACCAGTCCATGATCATTTCGGGGTAATCGTCACCGTCACTCCAATAAGAATGGGTGTGGAGGTTGCCTTTGTACCATTGCGCCTCTTCAGTATTGGAGGCTTTTTCGGCACATGAAAATATTAAAAGCAAAAAACAAATGAGAACAGGTAACTTTCGCATGACTTTGGTGGTGCTAATGAGGGTCATTGTTTATGAAACAGGATATAAGCTACTATAAATTAATAGTTTAAACAACCCAATAAATCACAAACCATGAAAGATAACACATTAGTAAAAGAGACAATCAAGCATGCTGTATTTCGTTTGGAGGAGAACAATTCCAAAATCGGAAGTTGCCTGGAGTGGTTGTCAGAAGATGAAATCTGGGAAAGGCCCAACGAAGCCTCCAATAGCATGGGTAACTTGGTTTTGCACTTATGCGGCAACCTGACGCAGTACTTGCTGTCCTCCTTGGGGAAAGTCGAAGACAAGCGTGACCGCGAGGCAGAATTTAGTGCTAGTAAGACCATGGACAAACAAGCTTTGATAGATAAGCTGGATACCACCGTTAGCCAGTGCACAGATTTATTGCAAAGCTTGGATCAAAACAGCCTGGAAAGCAAATACACCGTTCAGGGCTACCATTATTCTGGTATTGGGAACGTCATCCATGCCGTGGAGCATTTTTCTTATCATGCTGGACAAATTGCCTTTTGGACCAAAATCCTGCGCAGAAAGGACTTGGGTTTTTATGCAGGAATGGACCTGAACAAAAAAAATGAAGTGTAATTTATGAATTCGTGATCGTCTGCTATTTCCCTGTTTTCACCTGCTAGGAGTTCTTTTTCTATTTGACTTTAACTGTATGGCTTTGGCCATTTTGGTGGATTTTATCCTTTTCCTTTTTCCCTTGATGAAAAATGAAAGAAAAAAATCTAGGCCGGTGGTCTGCCCTTTAAAATGGGACATGGATTTCCCCTGCGATGTGGATCTGTCACCCATTTTAATTTCCACCCGATGGCTGCGGCCTAAAAGCGATACATTTTTGGGACTTATTAACTGAATCCGCCTTGCAGGTATTGGGCGTTAAGAAATTAAAATGCGGGCGGGCAATAAGGCAGGCTTGTTAGACGAAAGGCTGACCAAAAAAAAGTTGGCAGCTAAAAAGAAGGAGTTTGCCTGCATGAGGGAAGGTTTTAATTTTAGCCCAATAGATGCACACCTGTGCGGCGGGGTTTTTAGGTTACTTTTTTGACCTGAAGCAAAAAAGTAATAAAGGTAAAGAGATGAAAACCAACTTGGAATTTAGCTAGAAAAATAACTGTCCAAGGAAAAAAGATAGAACCCGTATTTTCCAGATACGCACTAACTAAACGGCATTAATTCCGGGTTGAACTATTATTCCATGGGTTTCAACCCATGGCCATGTATGTGACGCCCCGTTGGGGCTGGTTTTTGAATATACGACCTACCAAATAGCCTAAAAATTGAATCCCCCAGGAAAGACAGCTGTGGGTGCTAAGGTATATGATAAAAAGACGTTTCCTTTTAGAAAATCCCATTGGCCTGTCAGTTCGCAAAAAGAATCCTTAACTTGCCAAAAATAACTTTTAATCGATATCATTTTTGACCGTTATGAAAAAACTCAGTCTTTTACTGCTTTTATGCGCCTTGATGGCTTCTTGCCAATCCAACAAAGTGCTTTTACAACTGGATTTGGCCGAAGGCGAAACGTATTACCAAAAATCCACAATGGAATCCCACATTAGCCAGGAGTTTGGCGGAAACAACATCGATATTGATATGAATATTATCGGTGACATGTCGCTAAAGGTCTTGGAAGTAGCAGATGATTCTTACCTGATGGAGGCCATGTTTGACAAGATGGGCATGGAAATGAAAATGCCCATGATGAACATGTCTTTCAGCTCAGAAGATGCCGACAAGGAAGGCAGCAATCCGCTCAGCAAGATGTTTGGAAAAATGGCCGAAAAGCCCTTTAGCATTAAGATGAGTAAAAAAGGCAAAATCCTTGAAGTAACGGGAATGGAGCAGGCCTTTTCTTCAGCGGTTGACGAGATCGCTGAAGCTCTTGGGGATGACCAGCTGGACAAGGTCAAGTCCCAAATGAAACAGAATTTTGGCAAAAATGGCATGTTGGGAAACCTCCAGCTTACCAGTCCTATTTTCCCGGAGGATAAGGTAGAGCCGGGAGATACTTGGGATGCTGCCATCACTTCTTCCATGAACGGCGTCGATGCTGACCACCAAATCACTTATACCTATGTGAAAAAAGAAAATGGCCAGTATTACCTGAAAGCCAATGGCAATACCAAAATGGCCCAAAGTGAGAAAGTAGATCCTGCAGTAATGCCCTTTCCCATGACCTATGACATGGGCGGAACCTTAAACGCCACCATTACGCTGGATGCCGAAACAGGCTGGATCAAGACCATCGACCTGGACCAGGCAATGGAGGGCTTTGTGGAAATCGAAAAGAACGAACAGCTTCCTGATGGCATGTCCATGCCCATGGAAATCAATATGAAAACCAAGGTGACGGACTAAGCAAATCTAGAAGAAAGAATCAAGACAATAGTCAAAAGCCCCTGTCACTCACCTGATATAAATCCCCCCTTTTAGGGGGGTAGGGGGGAGTTACTTGGGCAATATCTTGCCCCCGCGTCAAAGACGATGGGACAGCGCTAAGCCGCGATTGTACTGGAGACCGCTACGGAACAAAGGGGAGCTTAGCTGGGCTTGTTTTGAAAACGGTGGTACCAAGTCAGCCTAGGGTTGTGCTGGGTCTCTGCCCCAGCACTGGCTAGCTTTGAGTCTCCGACTCAAATAGGCTGCTTCTGATTCCTGTCCTGAGCGTAGCCGAAGGGGGCTTCCGTCTATTCCTCAAAAATTCCCGTATTCCCCTTTTCCCAGCTGGGCATAAGCTGCTTCACTACTTTTGGATGCTCCTTGGCCACGTTTTCACTTTCATAGGGGTCGGTTTGGTGATCGTATAGCTCTATAGCCGGTGACTGCTCGCGGAAATATTTGGTCAATCTATACTGTGGGGTTCGTAAGGAGACACCTCTTCTGAAGTAGCTGTAAGCAGTATTTCTCCACTCCTTAGCAGCTGGATTGTCCATAAGGGACACCATACTCTCTCCATCCAAGGTCGATTGGGAAGGGACGTGTGTGAGTTCCATGACTGTCGGATAGATGTCAGTAGTGCTCACGACCTGCGATATGCGCTGACCGCCTTCTCCTGGACGCTTGATCAGCAGTACGCTTTGTAGGGCATTGTCAAAAACGGTATGTTTGCCCCAGGTTTTTTGGTCACCTAGATGCCAGCCATGATCTCCCCACACCACCACAATGGTGTTTTCAGCCAAGCCTTGCTCCTCCAGTTCGTCCAATATTTTACCTATTTGTGCATCGATGTAGCTTACTGCGGCCAAATAGCCATGACGGAGTTTTCTAGCATAAGCATCAGAGGCGGCACTGTCCAGGTCGGGTTTTTCTTCTCCAAGCTTATATTGGTTTAGTTCTCCACTGTTTTGGAGACTTGCCTTTGAGCTGTTCTCAGGAATTTCGGCGAAGGGTGCCAGCGGAATGTCCTCTTCATTATAGAGGTCCCAATATTTTTTGGGCGCCGTGAAAGGCAAGTGCGGTTTGAAAAAACCCACGCCCATAAAAAACGGCTTTCCCTTTTCCTTGAGCTGCTTTAGCTTTTTGATGGCCAAGTTTGCCGTAAGCCCATCCGGGTATCCTTCGTCCTCCACATCGGCGGCTTCATAAGGCTTTACCTGCTTCTCCCTATCGTTTCGATTTGTACCATCTGCATAGCCAAAGAAGGCATTGTGGCCAGTTTCCCATTTGCCTGCATCGAGGAGCATTTCATCCCAGCTGCCGGGGAGTTCGATCTTATCACTTTTAGGCGCCCGGTAGCCATAGACATAGCCATCGGGATGATGGGAGATTTTCCCGATTCCCACGGTGTAATAGCCATTTTGCTTTAGCTCTTGTATAAAGGTAAGAGGTCTTTCGCCTGCTGGCTTATTGGCAATATTGGAGGCGGAAGCTTGGTTGCTAAGGTCTCCTGGACTTTTGGGGAGAAGTCCCGTAATCAGGTTATAGCGGGAAGCACCGCAAGTGGGTACCGTCACATAATGGTTTTCAAAAAGACTGCTTTCAGCTGCCAGTTGGTCCAGGTGGGGAGAGTGGACATAGGCTTTTCCATAGCAGCCCAGTTCAGGCCGTAGATCATCCACCGCAATAAAAAGAATGTTAGGTTGAGTTTGCGCCTTGGCCTTTTCAGTACACGAAAAGGAAAAAGCAATGACCAAAGCAACTAAAAGCACATGAAACAGGCTTCTCATAGGTAGTTATATTATGTGAGTTGCCAAATATATTGGCTGGGGCTAATTATTGAAAGGGGGATTTCCTTTAATTTCAGCTAATGTGAAAATAGTACTACTTTTTGAAAATTATTAATTATTGTTAATCAGGCTGTTAAATAAAATTAAATATTGCTTTCGCTAAAAAGTATCCTATAGATTGCCGATGGGTTATGGATATACTTACTATGGTAAAATCTTCTACGGCATTCTTATTATTATTTCTGCCCTTTTGGGTGGTGGCACAAGAAGAAAAGGTAATCACCGGAAAGGTCGTGGACAGGGCCACTTGGGAGCCTGTTCCAGTGGTAAGGATCAGCAGCTCCCTTGAGCGGGTCTCTTCCAATGATCAGGGGGAGTTTACCATCAGAGCCAAAAAGGGAGATACCTTGACCTTTGTCCACCTGACTTACCAGCCGCTCACATTGGTGGCAAATGGGGATGAAAACCAGTTTCAGCTGATCCAATTGGAAGAAAGGATCTTGGAAATGCGGGAATTTGAGGTGACTGAGATGCCTTCCGAACAGGCCTTTAAGGAAGCTATTTTGAATACCACAGCTGATCATGCTATGGAAATGAATATGATGCAGCGCAATGTCAACACGATCATGAAAATCAAAGACCTTAGTTACTTCCATGATTATAGCAGCTACGATATGCTACTCAAAAACATCAATACAAATGGTGGCGTTACATTGTTTTCCAATAATCCATCCATGGGCTTAATCTCAACTTTCAAGCGATTGTTCAGTGGTAAAGGTCAAATGCCAGACCTTTCGCCTGCTCCAGCGGATGCCGGCAAAACCCGTCCGTTATGGAAAAATCCCTTAGAATCAGATTCCGTAAAAATTGAATAGAACCAATAATATGGCATTGGTTATACAAAATTTGATTGATAATCGTTAAATTTATGTATGTGAGTTTTTTCCGGTATGACAATTTCAGTTTGCCGACAAAACAAAATATGATCATGACACCTCTCGTTAAGGATCCGGTAATAGAACTATCGGGGGTTTTTGTAAGCATTTTGCAGGTCACAACGGCTTTTTTCGGTGGGCTTTTCCTGTGGTTGAGCATCATGGCATTTAATGGCCATGAAATGATCAACATGATCTTGGAATTAGCCGATGCGCCTGATCATGTTGATCCTGAAGCGATGTTTTTTGCAGGGATGGTACTCTTAGCACTTTTCATTGCCAGCATAGTGGTGTTTTTTCTCCTAAAATACCTGCGCAAGGTAGTCAAAAGGGAAATGATCGCCCAACCATAAATTTCTGCGGGACGATGGATTCATCTTTATGGGGATTGCAAATCCCCTTCTCAGAAGTTCTTGGTCGCCCCCTTCGAAAAGGGAAGGGCTCAGGAGCAGGTTGATGGTACGAAGCACGCTTGACCAAATGATGGTAGGCTAGCCGTGCCCATCAGTGTTGGTGACCGCCTGGACCATGAACATGCCCATGGTCAATTTCCGCTTGTTCAGCATCTCGGATATCCACAATTTCTCCCTCAAAATACAAGTCATATCCTGCCAATGGAGAATTAAAATCCATGTGGACACCTTTATAATCGACTTTGGTAATTTCACCACGCAGGTGATTGCCTTGATCATCTTGCATTGGGATGACTCGGCCTACCTTCAAGAGCTCCTTGTTTTTCTTACCATCTTCCTTAAAATTGGATTTTGGCACAATGGCGACTTTGCTTTCATCATAGTCTCCATACGCGTTTTCATAATCAATAAAAACTTCGAATGAATCGCCTACTTTTTTACCGGCAATGACTTCTTCCAAGGCCGGTAGGGTGTTCCCAGCCCCAAATAAAAATGCAAAGGCCTGCTCTTTGGTGACCTTTTCCTTGAATTTCTTGCCATTTTCACCGTCATCTACATGAAGTTCATAGGCCACGCTAACTACTTTGTTCTTTTCTGCAATCATGATTTTAGTTGTGTAAGCTTTGAGTGCCACGTTGGATCAGTAGGGCGACATATAGGGCAGCCAATAAACCCACGTGATCTATGTTCTTTTTTGGTTGTTAATGGATGTTTCTGCTGAAAGGGACGCTGCCCACCTTCAGGTTCTCAAAAATATTAAAAATAAATTTTAGCGATGACGAAGAAACCAAAAGCTTTAGTAAATTTCAATAAAAATTTACCTTAATTAATATATGGAAATATTCTTGCAAAGTGAAGCTTGGGTAGCCCTGCTGACACTTACCTTCTTAGAAATTGTGCTGGGGGTAGATAACATCATTTTTATCTCCATTGTCTCCAATAAACTTCCCGAACATCAGCAGCCAAAGGCCAGAAACTTGGGACTGCTATTGGCCATGTTTTTTAGGATAGGTTTGTTGCTGGGTATTTCCTATATCATTCAGTTTACAACACCACTTTTTACCGTTTTTGGCCATGGCTTTAGTGGCAGGGACTTGATTTTGTCCGGAGGAGGACTGTTTCTGCTGTTCAAATCGACCATGGAAATCCACCATAAAATGGAAGGCGAAGCCGAAGAGGTGAAGGCCAAATCAAGTGCATCGTTTAGTAGTGTGATTCTCCAGATCTTACTGCTCGATATGATTTTTTCCTTTGACAGTATCCTCACTGCGGTGGGATTGGTGGATCATGTCATCATAATGATCATTGCGGTGGTGATCGCCCTGATCATCATGATGGTCTTTGCGGGTAAGATCAGTGCTTTTATCAATCAGCATCCGACACTCCAGATTTTGGCACTGAGCTTTCTGATCTTGATTGGGGTGATGCTGCTGGTAGAAGGATTTCATGTAGAAGTACCGAAGGGTTATATCTATTTTGCGGTATTTTTCTCCTTGGCAGTGGAGCTAGTAAACATGCGAATGCGCAAAAAAACATCCCAAAAACCAGTAGAACTACATCCAAGGATAAAGGAGTCCAAGGAGGAATAGAATGTTTTTGGAGTGTTGTTTTGGGGGACATGTGCCCCCTTTCATCCCACTGCTATTGCGCTTCCTGCTTCTCGAGATAAGCCTCTCGGTAATTTGACCAGATTTCGTAGATCGGATCTCCTTTGGAGCTGAGTCCGCTGTGGTGCCACGCCCCATCTTTTACTTCATAATCGAATCCCAAGGATGCGCCGACCCGTTGGTCATCCCTGCTAAAGAATTCAATGTACTCGGTATATTTGCCATTTTGGGCCGTGTAGTTACCACCTCCGGTACCGCTAAATTCCTTGGTTTCGGAATTAAAGGCAATCCACTGAAATCGGCCACCGCCAAGGATTTTGATTGTTCGTCGTGCACCCGGTGTCATGGTGTGCAGCTCACCGTCCCTTTTGCGGCCGGTGATTACCCAAGTACCGTTCAAATCATCATCCCTTTCGGAGATTTTCTCCCAAATCTCGATTACTTTACGGCCCTTTTCGGTATAGGAAAGGACCATTTTATCCCCCACAAAGTCCATATTATAAGCGGCGGTGGTGCCTACTTTTTTAGGATCAGTGGTGTAAAAATCAAACGTCTCCGAGTACACTTGTCCATCTTCTAAGCTGTATGTCCCCCCTCCTGCACCGAGGAAGTGATTGGTGGTGTCGGCTTTCTTGGTGCCAAAGGCAAAATAGCCATCCTGAAAGATCTTGACACTTTCCTCCTCGGTGACTTCGTCACCATTTAGGTAAGTCAATTTCCAAGAACCTTCCAGATCCTGTCCAAAAACAGTGAACACCAAAAACAGTAAAGGGAATATGCATAGATTTTTCATAGGTAGGGACTTTTTTATTGTTCCACTAATTTACGAAAATCAACAAGTCCGCTTTCTACTTTTGGGAAAGTTTGGTACTTTTTATACAAATGGTGAGCCCTTTAGGCAGATTATTGACGGGATTAACCGTATTTTTAACCTAAAGGAAAGTGAACGCCACCAGTTGAAATAAATAAAAGGAGAATTATGGGAAAATTCACATTGGGCAAAACCAAAGACGATGTAAAAGGGATGTTGCCAGAAGGTAAGATCAAAGTGACGCAGCTAGGAGCCAAAAAGGTATGCGTGGTACGCTCAGGTGAAAGTGTCTATGCCTTTGAGCAACACTGCCCCCATCGAGGAGCGATGCTGAAGGACGGGCATATTAATGGTCAAGGAGAGATCATTTGTCCGCTACATGCTTATCGCTTCGATTTGAAAACCGGAATGCTAGCTTCCGGGGGCAGCTGTGGAGACTTGGAAGTTTACAAAAGTGAAATGACAGAAGATGGTTTGGAAATTCACGTGTAGCCTAAAACACCAATTAACCTCAGTTCGATTATAAAACCGTCACTGCGAGGCTTAGAGGGAGGCCTGAGCGGGTGGAAGCCGTGGCAGCTCGCCGCGGCGAGTTGCCACACCCTTTTCCAACCCACATCCTCCTAAAAAGGGTTCGCAATGCTTTTAATGCTAAAATTAAGTCGAGCTCAGGTAATTAATAATTTCTTCCAATGTCTAGCTCAAAATTAAACTAAACCGCTTTTTTTTTGTTATATTCATTGCATTATTTAGAGAAGATATATGAAAAATAAAAAGTGGTTGATTTTTTTGGGCATAGCGGTCCTTTTAATTCTTTTTGTATTAGAGGGAATTCCCTTTGCGGTAAACCTGTACCTGAACAAAAACGCTGATAAAATAGTCAGTGATTTGATCACGCGAACGGATGATTTTAGCGGACACCATGTGAGGTTTGGCAATATCAAGCTGGACTATGATTACCGTGGCACTTATTTAGAGCTGGATTCGGTCGCGATTTTTCCAGCAGAAGATGTTGCCGAGAGCAAGGTAAAGATCAACCTGCTTGCAGACCGGATATTGTTATCAGGCTTTTTGTGGAAAAGTCTATTGCTGGACAATACCATAGTTCTGGATTCAGCAGAGCTCAGGCATGTCCGTATCCATTCCCTGTCGCCATCACTGGATTCGCTAGAACTAAAAGATAAAAAGAAAACCCAGCCAAAGTCCGGCAAAGATTATAAGTCCATCCAAGTGTCGCATATCGATATCAGTGACTTTTCGATCGAAAACAGGGATGTGGTAACCGACTCAGCCCGCCTTGAGCTGGAGAATCTCAACCTGATTGCGACCAATTTCAATATTACTAAAAATGACCTTGAAGAGCAGGACGCCTTGTTTTCTGTGGAAGACATCAAAGGCAGGATAGGCCATTCCTATATCCATTTTAATGAATACCGCAATGTCCTCCATGCGGAAGATATCCAGTTTGACAAAGAAAAAAGATCATTGGAGGTCCAACATGTCCGGCTGGACAACAAGCTGGACAAGTATGCCTATACGAGAAGTTTTGCGAAGGAAACCGATTGGATAGAATTGATAGAAGGAAAGGTAAAGCTGGCCAATATGGACTATGATGCCTACTTCCGAAAAAACCTGATCGAGTCCGAGAAACTGATCATCTCAGACATGGTGATCAATGTCTTCCGGGACAAAAGAAAACCTGATGATAATCGGAAAAGGCCAAAGATGATCAACGAAATCATCAGAAGTATTCCCAAAGACCTTCATGTGGACCTGATCCAATTGGAAAATGGGTACGTTTCTTATGAGGAGCGTCCCGATAATGAGGGGCCTAAAGCAGGCACTATATTCTTTGACCAGATTGACGCCAAGATCATCAATATCACCAATGTCTCCGAAATGCTCGAAATGCACAATAAACTTACCTTGGAAGCTACAGCAAGGATAATGGGTAAGGGTAATGTCCAACTGAAAGTTGCCTATTTCCTTCAAGACAGCACAGGGAAGTTTACCATGGACGGATCCATTCACGATATGGAGCTTACCGCTATCAACCCCATGCTCAGGCCAGCCACCCAAGTGGAGGCCCGTAGTGGAGAGATTGATGAGCTGACCTTTGATATTACGGCAGACGATATCGAGGGATCTGGTGAGCTGATCATGAAATACCATGACCTGGCCATTGACATCCGAGGAAAATCTTACGGTGATGGGCAGAACATTTTCCAGAAAATCGGATCATTCCTTACCAATAAGCTGGTGATACGTTCCGAAAACCCCGGCCCCAAAGGAGAACTTAAAAAAGGAGTAATCTACTTTAAGCGGGATCAAAGCAAGTTTATTTTTAATTATTGGTGGAAGCTTGTGCTCAGTGGGATGCGCTCTACGCTGACAGGAGAAGATGAGGAAGCCTTACGAAAAAGAAGCGATAAGCAATAAACTTATTCCGGATGAACACGGTTTTAGATGACAGTAAGGGTATTCCATGAATAATCCATATTTTTGTGAAATTATAAACCTCATAAAAGGTCCGATCCCTACATGTCAAAAACAGTAGCAACAGTAGAAGAAAAAATAGAGATTTACGGTGCACGCGAGCACAATCTCAAAAACATAGATATATCCATTCCCCGAAACCAGCTGGTGGTCATCACAGGCCTGAGCGGAAGCGGTAAGAGTTCCTTGGCCTTTGACACGATCTATGCTGAAGGCCAGCGCCGCTATATGGAGAGTTTTTCGGCCTATGCCAGGTCATTTCTTGGCGGAATGGAGCGCCCGGATGTGGATAAAATCAATGGACTTTCGCCAGTGATCTCCATCGAGCAAAAGACCACCAGTAAAAACCCCCGCTCCACCGTAGGCACGGTAACGGAGATTTATGATTTTATGCGCTTGCTGTATGCCCGGTCTGGAGAAGCCTACAGTTATCTATCTGGCAAGAAAATGATCCGTCAGACGGAGGATCAGATCATCGACCAGCTGCTGGAACACTTTGCGGGCAAGAAGCTGTACATCTTGGCACCAGTGGTAAAAGGGCGAAAAGGACACTACCGCGAGCTTTTTGAGCAGATCAGAAAAATGGGATTTTCTAAGGTCCGCGTGGACGGTGTGGTCATGGAAATGGTGCCCAAGATGCAGGTGGACCGCTACAAAATCCACGACATCGAAATCGTCGTGGACAGGATTATTGCCGAAGAGGACGACCGCTACCGCATCACCCAATCCTTGAAGACTGCATTACAACACGGAAAGGGCATCATCATGCTCCGGGACGAGGAAGGTAATATCCACCACTTCTCCAAGTACCTGATGGATCCTACCACTGGGCTTTCCTATGATGAGCCGGCACCGAACACATTTTCCTTTAACAGCCCCTACGGTGCTTGTCCAACTTGTAACGGTATCGGCGTCATTGAAGAGATTACAAAAGAAAATATCATTCCAGATCCCAGCCTAAGTATTTCTCGGGGAGGAATAGTGCCGATCGGCGAATACCGCGATATCTGGATTTTCAAAAAAATAGAGGCGATCCTCAAGCGTCACAAGGCCAGCCTGTCCACTCCCATCAAAGACTTAAAAGTAGAGGTCTTGGATGTATTGCTTTATGGGGACAAAACCGCCGTCGAGGTGGATTCAGTCAAGTATCCCGGCACCAAATGGACCACCACCTTCGAAGGCATCGTACACTTTCTCCAAAAACAACAAGAGGGCGGATCCGAAAAGCTCCAAAAGTGGGTAAGTGATTTTACCACCACTAGGGAATGCCCGGATTGTGAGGGATACCGATTGAAAAAGGAAGCCCTCCACTTTATGATTGCCGGCAAGCACATCGGTGAGCTGGCCATGATGGATATCCAGCAGCTCGGAAATTGGTTTGGGCAAATTGATGACAAACTTACCGAGAAACAGAAGATCATAGGAGAGGAAGTCTTAAAGGAAATCCGGAAACGGATCGGGTTCCTTTTGGACATTGGGCTGGATTACCTTTCGCTGAACAGGCCACTCCGGACGCTTTCTGGAGGGGAGGCCCAACGGATCAGGTTAGCCACCCAGATCGGTACCCAGCTCGTAGGGGTATTGTACATTTTGGATGAACCGAGTATCGGCCTCCACCAGCGTGACAATGTCAAACTGATCAAAGCCCTTCAGGACCTTCGTGACTTGGGCAACTCCGTACTGGTAGTAGAGCACGATAAGGACATGATGCTGGATGCAGACTATGTCGTGGACATCGGCCCCGGGGCAGGTAGGCATGGTGGCCATATTGTCGCCAAGGGCACTCCCCAGGAAATACTCCAGCAAAATAGCCTTACCGCACAATACTTAAATGGAAAAGAAGAAATCGCTGTTCCGACAAAACGGAGAGAAGGCAGTGGCAATTACCTAAAATTGCTTCAGGCCAGTGGGCACAACCTGAAAAATGTGGACATGGAGCTGCCTTTGGGAAGCATGATTTGTGTAACCGGGGTATCAGGAAGCGGCAAGAGTTCCTTGATCCACGAGACGCTTTTTCCACTGCTCAACCGGCATTTTTACCGTTCTAGGAGGACTCCGCTGCCTTATGGCAGCATAGAGGGACTGGAGCATCTCGATAAGGTGATCGAAGTGGACCAATCCCCCATCGGCAGGACTCCCCGGTCAAACCCCGCCACCTACACCGGGGTATTTACAGACATTCGGGCCTTGTTTACGGAATTGCCAGAGGCAAAAATCCGCGGCTACAAGCCCGGGAGGTTTAGCTTTAATGTTAAAGGCGGTAGATGTGAGGACTGTGAAGGAGCTGGGATGAAGCTGATCGAAATGGACTTTTTACCGGATGTGCACATTCCCTGCGAAACCTGTAAAGGCAAACGCTACAACCGGGAAACGCTGGAAGTCAGGTTTAAGGGCAAATCCATCTCTGATGTGCTGGACATGACCGTGGAGCAAGCAGTGGAATTTTTCGATAAACAGCCTAAAATCCTTCGCAAAATCCAAACCTTAAATGATGTAGGCCTGGGTTATATTACACTTGGACAGCATGCCACCACCCTTTCTGGAGGCGAAGCACAACGTGTAAAACTCGCTACCGAGCTTTCCAAAAAAGACACCGGAAAGACCTTTTATATCCTTGATGAACCCACCACTGGCTTACACTTCAAGGACATCGAGCACCTGCTGGAAGTCTTAAACAGGCTGGTGGACAAAGGCAACACTGTGCTGATCATTGAGCATAACCTGGATGTCATCAAAGTCGCCGATCATATCATCGACTTAGGGCCAGAAGGCGGCAATAAGGGTGGCCAAATCCTAACGCAAGGGACTCCAGAAGCCGTCGCCAACCACCCTTCCAGCTATACAGCCAAGTTCTTAAAGATGGAGCTATCACCAAGTAAATCATAACCGGTCCTTGCGGTTTTGATACTGCCCATCGGTCCCTTCAGCCCTGCTCAGGGACCGATGGGCAAGGAAAGGAGCCCGGCCAGTGGGAGCAGTAGCGGAATCAATAGCAGCAACCAGCAGGTAAGCTCAGGTGATTCCGGTACCTGGCAAAAGCCCTTTCAGCAATGGCTGCATCCATTGATAAAAAATCACTGCCTACATCCAGAGACTTCCTTATATTTGGGATGGAATGGACAGAAGTAGGTTATATTGGATATTTCAGATCTTCGGTTGGGCTGCTTTTGCGGTGATCAACTTGTTTTTTGTCTCTTTGATCCGTGGTATTACATCGGTTCAGATAGGGGCATACCTGTCGCTTGGTGCTTTTTACTTTGTGTCCACCCATTATTTTAGGCACATCATCAAGCGCCAAAACTGGTTCAACTTTAATCTTTCCAAGCTATTGATCCAAGCATTTTGCGCTTTGTTGGTGCTAAGTTTTGCCAATGTAATCGCGACAGTACTGATCAACTGGATTTTTGGCATTTTGAGGCAGCAGGAAGACCTGAAGCCAATTGTATTGCTGGTTAATATGTTCATCAGCTTTTTGTACTATGCCCTTTGGGCAATGATGTATTTTCTTTACCACTTCCTTGAAAACTACAACACCACCCTAAAGTACCAGGCCAAAATCAACGAGGTCAAACTGAACCAGCTTCGCAACCAACTAAACCCTCATTTTATTTTCAATGCCCTCAATAGCGTTCGTGCTTTGGTGGACGAAAATCCTCCCAAGTCAAAAGAAGCCATTACGCAGCTGAGCAATATCCTGCGGTATTCTTTAATTATGGATAAAAAGCGGACGATCGATTTCAGTGATGAGATAAAAATTGTGCGGGATTACCTGGACTTGGAAAGTATCCGATTTGAAGAACGGCTGAAAATATCCTATGATATTGAGAAGAAGGCCTATCAATATAAGATCCCTCCGATGATGTTGCAGACCATCGTCGAGAATGCCATTAAGCACGGTATTTCTAACCTGATGCGTGGAGGCCTCATTCACATCCAGTGTTTTGTTGGCTTGACGGATGATTTGTACATTGTTGTGAAAAACAGCGGACAGCTTACCAATAGTGTACAACGCAAAGAAAACGACGGAAGTGGACATGGGATTTCCAATACCATTCAGCGGCTAAAATTAATCTATGGGAACAAGGCCTCCTTCAAAATGCGGAATTTTGATAGTGAGTTTGTGGTGACAGAAATTAAAATTCCAAAACAAAGTACTAAATTAGACTAATCTTAAAAACTCTATAGCATGCGCGCACTAGTAATCGATGACGAAAGACTGGCAAGAAAAGAACTGATCAACCTATTGTCTTCCATAGAAGATGTCGAGGTAATTGGAGAGGCAGTAAATGTAGATGATGCAAAAGAAAAGATAAGCAGCCTCAGTCCAGACGTGATATTTTTGGACATACAGATGCCCGAAAAAACTGGTTTTGACCTGCTATCCGAAATGGATGCCGTACCGGATGTCATTTTTACCACGGCGTATGATGAGTTTGCCCTGAAAGCGTTTGAAGTGAATGCGCTGGACTATTTACTGAAGCCAATAGAACCCGCTAGACTTACCGAAGCCATTATAAAACTAAAAACCAAGCTTAAAAATAATGCTGATTCTACCAAAGATCCCGAAAAAGTTACCATAGAAGGAGATAAAAAACTATCTTTGGAAGATCAGGTGTTTGTAAAAGATGGCGATCGGTGCTGGTTTGTCAAGCTTGAAAATGTTCGTTTGTTTGAATCTGATGGGAACTACATAAAAGTATATTTTGAAAACAATAAACCCATGATCCACAAATCCCTGAATGCATTGGATGAACGATTGGACGAAAAGTCCTTTTTCCGGGCTAGCCGCAAGCATATCATTAATTTGAGCTGGGTAGAAGGGATTGAGCCGTGGTTTAATGGTGGACTGGTGGTGACACTTAAGGGCGGTGACCGCATCGAAGTCAGCCGTCGCCAGGCAGCGAGGTTTAAAGATATGATGAGTTTATAAATAAAAACGGCAGTATTAAATTGCTTTTTTAGATTAATATTCCCATTTTCAGTCCAAATTTTAGAAAAAATTGAATTCATTTGTGAAAGTTTAGTGATGGAAAATCATGAACTTCACCTAACATAGACCAACCATACGATAACATGAAAGAAGAAAGAATACTGGTTGTAGAGGATGATCCGGATATCGCAGAGAATATTGAGGAAATCCTCGAACTTTTAGGTTACGTAAATATTGATATTGCCAATTCTGCCAATCAAGCCATCAAAGTCATTAAGAAATACCGACCCGATCTGGTATTTATGGACATCAAACTAAAGGGTGACAAGGACGGCATAGAACTGGGAGAGATCATCCAGCAAATGGTGGATGCACCGATTGTTTATGTTACTTCTTACAGTGACCCCTCTATCATTGAGCGTGCAAAACGCATTCATCCCGCGGGCTTTATCGTAAAGCCGTTCAATACCAATGATATTCATGCGATCGTAGAAATTGTCCTTTACAATAGGCGGAACCAAAGTGCTAGTTCGGAGACTCCAAAACCTAGTGCAGAAAGTCCATACCTAGTCGCTGATGCCGTGTATATCAAATCTGACAATGCTTATGAGCGGGTGGATTACGGCGACATTTACTACGTGGAGGCCAATGGAAATATGGTGTCCATTTTTACCAAAAACAAGACTTATACCATTCGTAAGTCCATGAAAGAAATGGAAGAAAAACTCCCTTCCCACCTCTTTCTCCGCGTACAAAAATCATACATCGTGCAGCTCGCACAAATCGCCAGCTTCAGCACCAAAGAAATCAATCTTAAGGATGGGGCAGTGGTACAAGTAGGACGCCAATATTACAATAGCTTCTTGGCAAAGCTCAATACCATTACGGAGAGCTAAGCAGCTTTAGTTAGTAAATCATAGACCCAAAAAAAGCCTCCGAAATCGGAGGCTTTTTCGTTTTTATTATTAACCTGAGCTCGACTTATTTTTAGTATTAAAAGCGTCATAGCGAACCCTTTCAAGGAGGATGTGGGTTGGAAAAGGGTGTGGCAACTCGCCACAGCGAACCGCCAAGGCTTCCACCCCTCAATTCTCCCCTAAGCCTACCGATGACGGTTCTATAATCGATCTGAGGCGTTAGTGCTTACTAAACCTAAAGCAGCTCATTGGCCAAATTAGCGAGTTCGGAGCGTTCTCCTTTTTCCAGTTTGATATGGGCATAGAGCGGGTGTTCCTTGACCCGGTCGATAAGGTAAGACAGGCCGTTACTTTGACTGTCCAGATAGGGCGTATCGATCTGATAAACATCCCCGGTAAAGACAATTTTGGTATTTTCGCCTGCCCGGCTGATAATGGTCTTTATTTCATGGGGCGTTAGGTTTTGAGCCTCGTCCACGATAAAGAAGATATTGGACAGTGACCTACCTCTAATATAGGCCAAAGGCTGTATGACCAGCTTCTCTTGATTGACCATCTCGGTGATCTTCTGGTATTCCTTATCGGATTCCCTAAACTGGTTTTGGATAAACTTTAAGTTGTCCCAAAGCGGCTCCATATAAGGATTGAGCTTGGACTTGATGTCCCCAGGCAAGTAGCCAATGTCCTTATTACTCAGCGGAACGATAGGCCTGGCCAGGAATATTTGCTTATAATCTCTCCGCTGCTCTAGGGCACCTGCCAGTGCCAAGAGGGTCTTTCCGGTACCGGCCACACCCTGCACCGACACCAATTTGATATTGGGATTGGTGATGGCATGAAGGGCGAAGGTCTGCTCGGCGTTTTTTGGTTTGATATTATAAGCGAGTTTTTTGTCCACCCGTTCGATGGTATTGTCCTCACCATTATAATACGCCAAAACCGAATTCTTTTCACTTTTTAAAATATAGTAGGTATTGGTCTTGCGCTTTCGCGTGCCGAGTACCTTTTTCGCCTCCACAGAATGGTTATCATACAGTTGGTTGATCACGTCCGGATCGATGCCTTCAAGGATATCCTTACCGGTACTTTCTAGCTCCGTGATATTTTTGATTTTGCCCGTTTCGTAATCTTCCGCTTGGATATCGAGGGATTTTGCCTTCAGGCGGAGATTAATATCCTTGCTGACCAAGATGACCTTACGGCCATTTTCGCTGGTTTTGAGATCCAGGGCAGCATTCAGGATTTTATGGTCATTCTTTTCCTCTCCAAAGATCGTGTTGGCATTTTGGTGATTGGAATTGCCGTTACTTTCATTGGTGGTCATCATGACCTTAAAATTGCCCTTGGTCTTTCCGTTCAGCGGTGTCCACTTGTGGATCATCTTGTCCTTGGACAGCTTGTCCAGTAATCGAATAAACTCTCTCGCCTCGAAATTTTTGGAATCATTGCCTTTCTTGAATTGATCCAGCTCTTCCAATACCGTAATCGGAATCACTACATCGTGTTCGGCAAAGTTCATTATAGAATTGTGGGCGTAAAGGATGACCGATGTATCCAAAACGAAGATTTTACGGTCACTGTCATTTTTTTTAGCTCTTGGCATAGGCGAAAAAGGTTAGCGATTTATGTTAAGAATAAGATAGCCATTTATCTCTGGGATTGCCATATTTTTAGCTAAAATTGAGCGCACAAATTAAGCCTGCACTTGTAAATCCTTGGAGATCAAAGGGAATGTTTTTTCCTGTCATATTTTGCTGGTAATCCATACATCTTTGGAGCGATTGCATTCGATTCTCCCCGTGATAACTTATATTAGTCGTTTGTGTCAAAATAATAAACTCATGAAGCCAAAACTGCTACTGTTTGCACTGACTATTTTATGTTCTTTTTCCATTGCATTTGCCCAAGAGCAGCTAGCATACCAAAGAATTTACCTTTCAGGAAAGGACGCCGCCAGTACTGTGGACTGGGATTTTATGGTCTCTGACGGGAGAAAAGCAGGTAAATGGGAAAAAATACCCGTTCCCTCTAACTGGGAATTACATGGGTTTGGCACATATAATTACGGCCATGACCATAGTCGTAAAGACCGAGAGCTGGGCAAAGAAACGGGCTTTTACAAACATACTTTCGAAGTCCCCCAAAGCTGGATGGGCAAGGCCATCAACATTGTATTTGCCGGATCCATGACCGATACTGAAGTAAAGGTCAATGGGCAATTGGCTGGTGAAATTCACCAAGGCGCTTTTTATGAATTCAAGTATGATATCACCAAATTGCTACGCTTTGGGCAGGAAAACCTCTTGGAAGTGAAAGTGGCCAAGCACTCTGCCAATGCATCCATAAACAGGGCGGAGCGGCAAGCCGATTTTTGGATTTTTGGCGGGATCTTCCGGCCGGTATATTTGGAAGTGATGCCCGAAAATCATTTTTCCAGGATTGCCATAGATGCCAAGGCTTCCGGAAATTTCGAGGCATTAGTAAAGACCAAAGCCGTACACAAAGACGCGTCCATAAACGTCAGTCTGACAGACCTCCAATCCCAGGCTCCATTAGGCGAATTTACAGCACCGCTAGCAGGGCAGCATACGACCGTATCCCACGAGTTTGGAAAGGTAAAAACCTGGAATCCAGAGGATCCGAATTTGTACCTAGCAAAATTTACGCTGATGATAAAGGGCAAGCCTGTCTATAGCCAAACCGAGCAAGTAGGCTTCCGCACCGTGGAGCTAAGGGAAAATGACGGGATCTATGTAAACGGCACCAGAGTGATCTTTAAAGGAGTTAACAGGCATTCCTTTTACCCTACCACGGGAAGGGCGCTCAGCCATGCCAATCACCTGGAGGATATCCAGCTGATGAAAGAAATGAACATGAATGCAGTCAGGATGAGCCATTATCCACCGGATGAAGAATTTTTGGACTTGTGTGATTCTCTGGGGCTTTTTGTGCTGGATGAAGTGACGGGCTGGCAGGACGGCTATGACACCATCGTGGGGCCTAAGCTGATCAAAGAAACCATTCTCAAAGACGAGAATCATCCGGCGGTGATCGTCTGGGACCATGGAAATGAAGGGGGCTGGGATTTTGCCAACGAGAAATGGTTTCATCACTGGGACCTCCAGAAACGGCCGGTAATCTATCCATGGCTCAACAGAAATGGGGTGGACAGCTTCCATTATCCCATTTATAAGGCAGGTATCAATCGCCTTTCCAATGGTCATCATATCTTTATGCCCACTGAGATGTTACACGGCCTATATGATGGCGGTCATGGTGCCAACTTGGATGATTTTTGGACGGATTACATGACAAATCCCCGTGCAGCAGGTGGATTTTTGTGGGTTTTTGCCGATGAGGCAGTGGTGAGGACTGACCGCTCTGACAGCTTGGATGCCGATGGCAATCATGCTCCAGACGGCATTGTCGGCCCCTACCGGGAAAAGGAAGGTAGCTTTTATACCATAAAGGATATTTGGTCGCCCGTACAAGTGAAGCCCATGGTGGTGAATGCTCACTTTGACGGCAAACTAATCCTGGAAAATCACTACTTGTACACAAACTTGGAAGGGATGCAGCTAAGCTGGAGGCTCCTAAAATTGAGCGACTGGGAAGGCAAGGAGTCTGCTAGTGGGGAGCTTAGGCTCAAAAGCGTCCTGCCGGGTGAACGTGCCCAAGAATCACTGGCACTTCCTGAGGATTTTTCTAATGCAGACTGGTTAGAAGTGACAGTAAAGGATAAATCGGGAAGCCCGATAAACACTTGGTCCTGGCCAATAACCTCTCCTGCCCAATTTGCCGCCAGGCACATCACCCAGCAGCCTGCTGCAGGAGCACCAATCAATATCGTTGACAACGACCGTACCTTCCAGATGGGTAAGATCAAGGTGTATTTTAACGAGTACTATGCCTTGGAAAAGGTGGAAAAAAATGCGCAAGAAATTCCCTTTTCAGGGCCGATATTCAACAGTGAAACCGCTCCAAAATCTACTGATGTGCAGCTGGATGAGCAAGGCAATTACCATATCAGGGTCGAGTACACCGCCTATCCATCTGTTGTAAAATGGACGCTGTACCCGAATGGACTGATCAAGGTGGAAGCCTCAGCACCAGACAGGAGCCAAAGCGGAAAACCCTATGCAGGGTTGCATTTTGACTTTCCGGAAGAGCAGGTAGCAGGCATCCAATGGCTCGGGGATGGTCCATACCGTGTTTGGCAAAACCGCCTCAGGGGAGCACGGTTTGGGATATGGCAGAAAGATTATAACAATACCATCACGGGCTACAGCACCAAAGGACGGCTGGAATATCCAGAATTTAAAGGTTATCATGCTGATCTTTTTGCTTATCGCTTGGCTACGGAAAGTGGGGATTTTAGCGTTTATGCAGAACGACCCGGCTTGTTTTTCCGCTTGTTTACACCCGCCGAGGCTCCTTATACCACCGATGGCCTGAAAGTGCCCTTTCCAGAGGGTGGTTTATCTTTTCTCTATAAAATCCCGGCAATAGGAACCAAATTCCACTCCGCAAAAGAGATGGGGCCATCGTCCTATGACTGGAGATCCGTAGGGCATAATGGTGACCGCAACGATCCCATCATGTTATGGCTTGATTTTAGGTAATCCCGACAGTTATGTCCTGCACCCTGAGCAGAGCCAAAGGATAGACGCCCGCAGTAAAGCATTCCCATTATGTCATTGCAGGGAAGAATCACGATGTGATCCCACCTTGTGGACACGGGACCGCTTTTCAACCACTGCGCTCGCAATGAGGAAAAGTATGTAATCGGCAAATGATCAACGAGGCATTGACCATCATGCCCGAGGACGTTCACAAGTTTCGGTCCTGGTCTGAGACTAGGACCATTTGCGAGCCTAGCTGCATAATGAAAAATAACACCAATTGTATATCTTTACTTCATGAGCAGTTTTCAACATTTGATTGCCGAATTTAGGGATAGCCTCGAGGACCATGCGCTGTCGCGGTCGGAGAAGCGGGAAATCAAGTCTTATCTGACGGCACTGACGACACATGACCGGCAAGTGCTGCTATCGGATTTATTTCAGATGGTCCAAGCCAAAGCACCTGATGTCCATGCCGAAAACCTGATCGCTTGGTTTTATGAAGCGGTGAAGGTTCTCCAGGAAAAGGATGGCCCACAAGCCAATGCAGACGTCTTTTTCAGTCCCGGAAACACCTGCAGGGAAGCCATTATTCGAGAAATGCGATTGGCACAATCCGTTATCCACATTTGTGTCTTTACCATTAGCGACAACCAGATTACGGATGAACTGATCCATGCCCATCAGCGGAATGTGATCGTGAAGGTCCTGACAGATGATGAAAAATGTTTTGATCTCGGATCGGATATCGACCGGATAAGGCAAGCGGGCATTCCTGTGCAAACCGACCACAGTGTTGCCCATATGCACCACAAATTTGCCATCTTTGACCAGAAAAAAGTGCTTACGGGAAGTTATAATTGGACCAGGTCAGCTGCTGAATTCAATTATGAGAATATCGTCTTATTGGAAGATATCCACACCGTTCGTGCCTTTGAAGGGGAGTTTGAAAAGCTGTGGAAAAGCTTTGAAACTGGCCTTCAGTAATATTCTGTGTGGCATCTATGAAAACACGATATCCCGTCGGTGAATGTGGACAAATGCTTATGAAATGATGGATCCATGAAACAAGGAGGCATTTTTTTCCATGGTACCCTGTGGTATTGGCCAGTTATTTGTATTTTCAAGTAGAAAGTAATCAGTTCTTCAAAACTTACCGCTTTTGTTACTTTTTGCATGATTGAACAACCTAAAAATTCGTACAATATGAACTCGCAAGAATTAGAAAAGTTAAAATATCCCATTGGCCAGCACCACGAGCATGTAAAATATACCATGGAAGATGTGGCCAGCTGGATCGCTGATATCGCGCAGTTTCCACAACAGATTACCTCCCTTACCGAAAACCTTACCGCAGAGGAACTTAACTGGCTCCATCGCCCTGACGGATGGACGATTAAGCAACTGGTACATCACTGCGCAGATAGCCATATGAACAGTTTTATGCGTTTTAAATTAGCCCTCACAGAGGATACGCCAAAAATCAAACCGTATCATGAGGATCGCTGGACGGAGTTGCCGGACAGTACAATGGATGATATTTCGAATTCTTTGATGATCATTTCGGGTCTCCATCGGCGATGGGCTGTTTTGCTGAATAGTCTCAGTGAAGACCAGCTACACCGGACCTATTATCACCCCGAGCACCGCACCGAAACGAATCTAGGGCTGACCACAAGTATGTATAGCTGGCATTGCAAGCACCATTTGGCACATATTGAACAGGCACTGGCGCATAAAGGGACTTTTTGATACCTTCATCTGGTTAACGTATATGGGCTCTTGTGGGTGTAAGTTATCCACATCGCAGCAGCGGTTTATACGCGTAGAAAATTAAAAAATCCCTCTTCTCAGGAGTTTCTGATTTTACTAATAGACAAGAATCAGGAACAGTAAAGGGAATATGCTGGCCATAAAGGCTTTTTCAATGGCAAGAAAACCAATTCGAATTGCACCTGTTGAAAATTTTTGAAGATTGGTAATCATGACGCATCAATGCATCGATTCTTTTTCTATTTTTAGCCATGAAAATTTACCTCCGCACCTTGGAAAATGAGTTTCGCCGTCATGGAAACAGTGTCGTCGCGAAAGGCCAAAAGGCATATATGAAGGACCATTTTGAATTTATCGGCCTGAAGACTCCTTTGAGGAGGAAGCTTCAGAAACCATTTTTGGAAAAAGCAGCCTTACCTGAAAAGCAGGAATTACCCGAGATGGTGGAAATCTTATGGAATATGCCAGAGCGGGAATTCCAGCTTTTTGCACAGGAGCTGGTGCAAAAGTTTTTCAGGAAACCTGAAAAGACCGATATTGACCTGCTGGAGTATATGATTGTGAACAAGTCTTGGTGGGATACGGTGGATTTTATAGCGGTAAAACTATTGGGAAACTACTTCTGGGTATATCCAGCACAAATAAAACCATATGTGGATAAGTGGCTCGCATCCGACAATATGTGGCTGCAGCGATCCGCCCTGCTCTTCCAACACAATTATAAAGACAAACTGGACACTACACTGCTTCAGGAGGTCATTCATAAGCTGTTGGGCTCGAAGGAATTTTTTATCAACAAGGCCATCGGCTGGATCCTGCGACAATACAGCAAGACCAACCCCGATTGGGTAAAGCAGTTTGTGGACCATACTGAATTGGCCAAACTCAGCCGCAAGGAAGCCTTAAAGAATGTGGATAAGTAACAAAGCGCATTGCAAAACCACTAACAAATTGACTTATAGTTATTTAACATCAATATACTGAAGTGTTTTCGAAATGAAAATCTTAATAGTTTTCCAATTTTTCAGCATTTGATTCATTTTGGGTATTTCTATTCAGTTTTCCTGACAATTTACAATGACTATTCAGAGAAATACCGTTAAATTTATCCTCACAGGCCATTTCTAACCCCAAAGCTTATCGAAAATGAGTTTACTCCAGCTCCATGGTATCAGCAAGAAGTTTCCACAGACCAAACAGTCAGCGGTCAAGGATATCCACATGGCTATAGAAGAAGGCAGTATTCAAGCAATAGTAGGCGAGAATGGCTCAGGAAAGACCACCTTGCTAAAGCTGATCGCAGGGCTAGAGCATCCTGACAAGGGAGACATCGTATTCTCGGGACAAACGATCGTAAACGGAAAGTCTGCCATTCCAGCCAATCAGCGTGAAGTAGGAGTGATCTATCAGGAATACGCCTTGTTTCCACAGATGACATTATTAGAAAATGTACGGGAAGCCTTGCACCAAGAATCCCGCAATGACCGGCAGATAGCCAAGGACAGCCTGGCCTTGGCCGGTTTGGAGGACAGCTTTAACGCCTATCCACATCAACTTTCATCTGGCCAGCGACAGCGGGCAGCACTGGCCAGGGCATTGGCCTCACGTCCCAAGCTGCTGCTGTTGGATGATCCATTTCGCAGTCTGGACACCCGGTTCAAAAATGAAATCAGTGAAGATATCCGGGACATTGTGAAGAGCACTGGTATTACGGCTATCATCGCCAGTCACCACGCCAAAGACGCCCTATCATTGGCTGACAGCATTGCCATTCTCCATAAAGGAAGGCTCCAGCAAGTGGGTACTCCCGTGGAAATCTACAAGCACCCAGCAAATGCCTACGTCGCCAATTTCTTTGGAAAGCGAAATGAGCTATTGGCCACACCCACGGAGGATGGCTTTTATGCTGGTTTTGGATTTATCCCTCATCCCGAATCAGCCAACTTTACGGAAAAGGTAAAAATCCTCTTTCGTTCTGAAGATGCAAAAATCAAGAAAAATACTGAGCAGCCCCTAAGTGGCACTGTGATCAGGATCCTTTTTTATGGTGACCACCAAATCGTAAAGCTCGAAGATGATGAGGGCATGCAAATTAGCATCAAGGCTGCGCCAGGTAGGAATTTTGAAAAGGGAACACGGATGTTTTTTACCATAGACAAATTTGAGATCGAAACGGCTTTTTGATTGTTTTCGAAATCCCTATTATCCTTGATAAATACAATGTATCGGGTTATTTTGGGTAAAATATGGCTCTATATGGATTATAATGGGTGGTGATAACAGCCCTGTTTAAATTAATGTTGATTCATATTCCTTTTCAATGGGCAATTTTCTGTTCTGCCTTGAGGTATTTGACGTGAATCAGTATAAAAAATTGGTATGCTGCACAAATAGAGGAGTTTGCCTGCGTGAGTGCTGGCTTTGATTTTAGTCATAAAACTCACCGCAGCGGGGTTTTTTGGTTACGTTTTTCACCTGAAGGAAAAAAGTAACAAGGCAACGAGATGAAAGCCAAGCTAGAATTTGACATGCAAAGTAATAGTTACCCATAGTAAATTATATAGAACCACAATTATTAACCCGAAATAATCCATGAAAAAGAAAAACAAGACTGGTCTTTCCAGAAGAAAATTTATGGGTGCCTCAGCGCTTAGTGCTGCAGGGCTCTCTTTTTTGCCTCATTTTGGTATTGGCAAACCGCAAGCACTCACTAATTCTCCGCTAGGCATCAGTACAGTCCGATTAGGATTTATCGGTCTGGGCAGGCAATCCCATGGGATCATGAATGGTATGATGAATATCCCCCACGTGGAAATCACCGCTGGCTGCGATGTATATGGCGTAAAACGGGAGCGATTTCAGCATACGGTCTCGTCAAGGTACGGCAAGCAGCCCTCCGAAGTCCCTGTTTATGAAAATTACCAAGAGCTGCTCCAGCGAGACGATGTGGATGCAGTGGTGATCGCCACACCTGATTTTTGGCATGCACTTATCGCGATCGATGCTTGTAAGGCCAAAAAGGATATTTATCTTGAAAAACCGCTCACCTATACCATAAAAGAAGGACAAGCACTCGTAAAAGCTGTCCGTGACCATAGCATAGTCTTGGCCGTGGGCAGTCAGCAGCGGTCCGAAAACAATTTCCAATATGCTGTCAGGATGGTTCAGAAGGGCCATATCGGAAAAGTACACCATGTCAAGGCCAACGTAGGGCAGCCTACCTCGCCCAAACCCTTTGATTTGTCAAAAGAGCCCATTCCGTCAGATCTAAACTGGGACTTATGGCTCGGCCCGATCAAACCAGTCCCTTACAATCACGAGCTTAATCCTCCTATCTCATTAAACCCACCGGAAAATGAATCGATCTGGGGAGCTTGGAGATGGTATTGGGAGACTGGTGGTGGCTTAATGACCGACTGGGGTGCCCATATGTTTGACATAGCCCAGTGGGGAATAGGCATGGATCGGTATGGACCAGTGGAGATCGCCCCCGAAAAAGACAATCATCCGCTGACTTTTACTTATGAAAATGGAATTGTAATGACTGCTGAGCCATTTGATGGTGATACACGCGGTGTCCGCTTTATCGGTGACAAAGGCTGGATCCAAGTTTCCAGGGGAGGGTTTAAGTCCTCCATTCCTGAACTCACCGTGCCTGAAGCTGAAAAATCAACAGTGAATGCCCACCCACATTATATGGATTTTATCGAGAGTGTGATCCGCAGGAAAGACCCAATTGCCCCCGTAGAAATCGGTCATAGTACCTGTACCGTGTGTACCCTTGGCAATATTTCCAATAAACTCGGACGAAAGCTACAGTGGAATCCTGCCCTGCAAACTTTTGAGCAGGATGCAGAGGCAGAGGCAATGCTGCATTATGATTATGAAAATGGCTATTCACTTGATGTTTAGGCCTTAGAAACAACATTCCCCTGTGGATAACTGATTTATCCACAGGGGATGTAATGGTTCATGGTAAATGTAATCGATAGGAAATGCTGATGGTGGTTTGTACTGCAATATAAAAAATGGTAGTTTGCTTGATTAGAGAAGGCTGCAATTTTCTCTTTAGGGAGTCAGGCAGATCATCATCAAGTAAAACTTATGCAATCACATCAAGAAGCCAGATTTTTTCATTGCTACGCCACAGCCAATGATAACCGACTATTTATCAAAGACATCCTTAACTTGGTTCGCTTAAGGCACACAGATCCCGGCGTGCCAAAAGTAAACCTTTACATTGCGATCAGCAAGGTAAAGGCTATAGGCTTTATGGATCGGTTATTTGTAAATACAATTAAGAAAATGTTTTCCGATCACCCGACGATCGTGCTTCATGATATTTGTTTTAAAGAAAATAAAGGGCGTGATTTTAGCAGTTACGCTGTCCTTTATCGAAAGATCAAGCAACTTGTCCGTGCAGAAGACTTTATTTTTTTTCAAAATAGAAGTGGATTTGGACCCTTTGAAAATAATTGGCTGAAAGCATTTGTAACCCAATTTCATCGGTACCCCTATGTAGCCTTGTGTGGCAGCACTATCAATTTTAAAGACCATCACTGCCGGAGCAATAGCTTGGTGCCACATGTGCAGACTTATGCCTTTATCACGCAGCAAAAGTTTCTCACAATGTTTGGAGATGCTTTTCCCGCCGAAAGAGAGGAGGAGCGATTGCAAATTATCCTAAAAGGTGAAATTGGGCTGAGCCAGTTTTTTCTCCAAAAAGGCTATCATGTTACTTGCATGGAATGGCCAGAAAAAAGCCTCTCAGCAACTTGCCCCGCACTCTCAGAAACGGATATTAAAACCAATGTTTGCGCCAAACACCAATTCTATCATAGGAAGTATTTTAGAAGAAATAAAAAACCACAGGTGCAGAATCCGTTGTTTCCACCTGTGGTTACTTACTTAAGGACAATGTTTCAGTAATTGGCTTACCTAGGCCTTGACAAGTCCTTTACGCTTAAGGATTGTTTCAATGAATTTCCGCTCGTTTTCAGTATTAAAAATTCTGAACGGTAAATGCACAAATTGAGCCTTTGACATGATGAGCACAAAAGCATCGTTGGTGATCTCTGCTTTTTTGATCATTCCCCAATTGATGGGCATGCCTTGTTTGGTGTTTATTTTCATCAGGATTTGACGGCTATCGATCTCATAGGCCAGCTTTTCAAACATCACCTTATTCTGTTCCATCTGACTGACACCCGCAAATTGGATGACCCAAAACAGCACGTACAGTAACAAAGCCACAAAAGCCATGCTGATCCACCACCAGGAAGCGATCCAGAAATATCCACAGCCAATGGCAATGGCAATCAAGACCACCCACCACTGTTCCCTGAGGACATTTTTCAATCCCAGTTTTACATATGTTCCTGTTTCGAGTTTATATTTTTTGGTTTTTACGATCATGACACTAGTTTTTCGAACCGCAAATATCTGATGATATGAGGTATTTAACAAATAGATCAGGAAATAGCCTTGAAAAATTTTACGGTTTTACAGCGCATTTGGGTGACCAAAAGCCACGATCAGGGCTGAAGTGAGCAGGGATAGCATAAAGTCTCTGCATCCGCAGCCCCAATTTGTCAGTAAAAAATGTATTTCCAAAACTACCTTTTTGTGCTCACGGCTATTGACTTGTTTCAATTTTTCTAGTAAATTATCATAAAACACTTAATCTTAGGCGCATGAGCATAATGGTAGTTGACATGATCGTTTTTGGGATAGCATATATCTTGCTTGTGTATTTGGTGATGACGATGATCAGACCGCCGCATAAGCCAAACAAAAATCGCAACGGTGATGGTGATGGGGGAATAGAGACCAACAGTCCGCCCAAGATTGATTTACCTCCAGGGGTCATCTGGCCTTCTGATGGCCCAAAAGCGAAGGAACCCGCTCCACCACTGGAAGTTTAATTGCTGCATTTATTACAGGTACCCTGGACCAGTAAACTTTTTTCTTTTACAACAAACCCTTGCGGCATATGGATCTCCGGAAGTGCTATTTCTGCAATACATTGGGTCTGGCCACATACGTCACATTTGAAATGCACATGTTCATGATCATGGTGGTCCTCTCCGGCATCATGGTGGCAAAGCGCATATTTGGTAACACCCGTATCATCCAGCACCTTGTGGATAAGATCACTGTCCAAAAAAGTCTTAAGTGTCCTATAAATCGTCACCCGGTCAAAATTCTCCTTTAGCTTTTCTTCCAGATCCGAATGGGACAAGGCAATGTTTTTGTTCAGAAATGTGTCCAATACATCCCTGCGGCAACTGGTCACGCGCAGCTGATGGCTTTTGAGTATTTTTGCTGATTTTGTTGACATAAATTTTTGGTATTATTGGGCATTTCGTTTGGGTAAAAATACGTTAAATTCATCATATTACCGCATTTCCATGTCCCCTGATATCCTCCCTACTGTAATACTAAAACTCCTAGAACACCCAAAATCGTTCATTTTTGACAATTTATGGATTGGAAGCGATAAGAAAAATTCCGAAAACTGCATCAAATAGAATCAATCCATATTTCCAAAGCCGAAATTATCAAACAGAGGATTGGGTTAATTTAAAGAAATTGAGCGCTCTGGTCCACTTTAGGTGGTAAGACATTTGTTTGAGCCTCCCCATAGACTTTTTTACCAAAAAATAAATGCCAATAAAGCAACTCCGGTAACTATGGTTTTCCTCCAATATGGCAGATGTAAAACCACGGGCAATCAAATCGTATTAAATGAATAGAATTATGTTTTTATCCATGATAATGATTTATTTACATACAATTGCCCAGTTTATTCTTTAAAATTTATCTATTTTCGTTTATCTTAAGAATTGATATAGTGAAATCATCCTTCTGGCAAATTAGTTGTAGCCATTAAAAACCTAAGTTTTTAACTATTTATTTTATAACCTATGGAAAATCTTAATGCAGAAACCTTGCAATCAATGATTGATCAAGGAATTGAGCTCTTGTGGGAAATTATCCCCAGCCTTCTTTATGCTATTCTTATCTACATTGTAGGTAAGATTATTATTTCTCGAATTCTTAAATCCGTTAAGGCCATCATTGCCAAGAAGAATTCAGACCCCTCGTTGACCAACTTTTTAGTCTCTCTGCTGAGTGCGATACTCTATATTTTATTATTCCTGACCATAGCCTATGTGATCGGCATACCGGTTACTTCATTTGTGGCCATTATTGGTGCTGCCGGCTTGGCGATTGGTTTGGCGCTCCAAGGTTCCCTGGCCAATTTTGCCGGGGGGGTGTTGATCCTGCTCTTTAAGCCTTTTAAGGTGGGTGATGTCATCGAAGGACAAGGCCACTTGGGTGTGGTAGAATCCATTGACATCCTATATACCAAAATGCACTCTTTCGACAACAAAGACATCGTCATCCCTAACGGCGCACTGGCCAATTCAGACATTATCAACATGTCCAATAAGCCTACCAGAAGAGCGGATTTTAACGTGGGTGTGGCCTATGGAACTGATCTGAAGAAAACCAGGGAAATTATCTTGGGCGTATTTGCCAAGGACGAAAGGGTACACCAAGACCCCGCTCCTGTGGTATTCTTCAATAGTTTTGGTGATAGCTCGTTGGACCTGGTCATCCGTGTATGGACTGACGCCTCTAATCTGTGGCCGGTGTATTTCGACAATATGGAAGCCATGAAAGAAGCCTTCGAAGCCAATGACATCGAAATACCATTCCCACAAAGGGATGTCAACCATTTCTATCCAAATGGAAAATCTGAAGCCTGAACAAAGGCGTTTTGATACAGCAAAGGAGGACTTCTCAGTCCTCCTTTTTTTTGTCCTTTTTTGTACGATTGGAAGCACAACCGATGTTCTTAGTCAATTCTACATCCTCCGGAATACCTCCAAAACCCTCGCTCACATCCCATTCTGCGGCCTCCTCTTGTTGCTTTTTCTTGTCTTTTTTGCCCATAGTTGAATAAACGAATGGGAGGATGCAAATGTTTATTGATCTATTTCTCAATATCCGTTGATGGTTATTCCGACAGCTTTGCTTCGGGACCAGGTAAAATTGAGTTTTTAACTCCTTACCACTTACAGAAGTTATGCTTTGGAGCCCGTTTTATGTGTAACAACATAGGCACATAGGGCACAGTAGGATGATGTTCATCTAGTTAGCTGCTGCCTTAAAGTGGGACAATAAAAAGCCACTAAGACACCAAGGCGCTAAGTGTTATTTGAAAATAATAGATCAAGTAAATGACAATCGGTTGTTCCGACTAAATTTTACATACTCAGAAGAAGTACGTTTAAACGTAAAGAGAAAAAATTTTTTCGATTTGTTAAAATTACCTCGTCCTCATTAGCAGGATCAGAAAGTCCCCTTTAGGGGATTTAGGGGTATTCAGTTGTTCCGACAGCTGGGCTGCGGAACCAGGTAAAATTGAGTTTTTAACTCAATGCTACTTACAGAAGTTATTCTTTGGAGCTCGTTTATGGGTAACAACATAGGCACATAGGGCACAGTAGGATGATGTTCATCTAGTTAGCTGCTGCCTTAAAGTGGGACAATAAAAAGCCACTAAGACACCAAGGCGCTAAGTGTTTTTTGAAAATAATAGATCAAGTAAATGACAATCGGTTGTTCCGACTAAATTTTACATACTCAGAAGAAGTACGTTTAAACGTAAAGAGAAAAAAATTTTTCGATTTGTTAAAATTACCTCGTCCTCATTAGCAGGATCAGAAAGTCCCCTTTAGGGGATTTAGGGGTAGGTTTCGGCAGATTTCCCAATCAGCGTCATCAGCGTTCCATTCAAAATGCCTCCTTCACGATTTGCTTGGATCTCAATTTCCCACCAAAAAGACAGCATTGGACATGATCAGTTTTCCGTTTTCCCAAAAACTTCTGAAAAGCGGATTATCCACAAGGTAAATGACTTGGCCCTTGCCCTTGTTTTCCACACCGAACACCAAACTTTCTTTCATTTTGGCTTTTACCTTATAGCCTATAAAGCCTGCTCTGTGCTGATCTAAGCTGTGGATAACTCCTGCGTTGACACCATTTTTGAGGAAGGCATAGCGATTTGAGTTATTTTTGAGGGTATAGTATTTTCCATTGGTACCAAAACCCAACGAATAGGTGCTATCCATGTCCACCTCAAATACCGCTCCGGCAGCGTAATTGGAAATACCTTGTCGCTCCCTTTCCCGATAGGGAGAAGTCAGCTCCTGCTCATGGTCCGTATCGAAGTTTTTCTTTTGTTTTTCTGATAGGAATGTGGACAAGCCGAAGTCTTCCTTATCCACAAAAAACTCCAAAGCCCCTTCTATTCCAATGAGCTTTCCTCCCGATTTGACCCATGCTGCAAGACGCTCTCCTTCCTTTTCTTCCCAATCATACCGGCCGCTGGGCAGGATAAGGACATCGTATTCTTCCAAAGTCAAGTGGTGAATATCAGCCGCATCAAGCACTGAAATCGGGTAATGCAGCTGCTGCTCGAAAAAATGCCACACTTCCCCAAAATTCAAGGAAGAAACGCCCACTCCACTAAACACGGCTACTTTTGGTGCCTTGATGGTCCTTACCGTTGAGGAGCCAAAGTCCTTTCCTTTGTCCACAAAACCTGAGCTCGCCGTGCCAAGGACAATATGATGCTTGTTCGCTATTTGTATGACGCTTTGATGGAAATCCTTCACATAGTCATTTCCTCCCCGTGTAATGATGAGGCTGCCGGTAGGATAGGTGTTGCCATCGATCGTAAAAGGATAGCTTGCAAATCGGACACGTATATCTTTTTGTAGCAGCTCTGCCAAAAAAGCGGCTTGCTCAGCATCCCTCCATGGAACAATGTAGGCAACTGCCTCGTTATCCACATCATTTTTGACCATTTCCGGTTGTGAATATGCAGTATTTCCTTCCAGTTTTCCTTGCAGTGCATAGGCCTCCAGGCCGTACGCATAGGGAAGTGCCCAGCTGGTAATATCGTAAGTCAAACTATCCTGTAGCTGGGCTTCAGGCTCAAAAAGCACTTGGGTCAGTACCGACTTGGGCTGCCATGCATTGATGATGATATCTTCTTTTTCCAAATTAAACGCTTCTTCTTTTCCGCTTTGGTAAGAATAGCCGCGAAGACTGGTGGATTTTCCACTTCGGCTATATTGGATTTTATTCTTGTCCAAAAGTGCCAGTAGCCCGGACTTCCTGCCGGCTGAATTGGTGGCTTTGATGACATAGCTTTTGTATGTTCCTTTTGGCAATTGGTCGAAGTAGGATTCAAATTCACTCAATAGCCGAGAAGCGTTCTTGGAGGTGACTTCGATGGCAGTAAGTCCCGTGGTATAGTGGTGCTTGATACGATCTTTCAGCGTCAGCGTATCCTTTTCCACCGTATGGACACCTATGCCGGCTGCTCCAGACCCTCCCTGCTCGATGGTCATACCGATGGCTCCATTAAACATCGGGTACGTATCACCATAGCTGGGATAGAGCAAATCAAACACTTCCTTGGTAAAGTAGAGCCAATCATTTGCGTCAAAATAGGCCGCATTTTGACGGCCAAAAGTTTCCTGAAATTCCAATTGGTAGTCACTCAGCTGACGATGCAGCGGTACTGCCGCAGGAGCAAAATAATAGGGGCTATTGATGCCTTGTTCATGAAAATCCAAGTGGATATTGGGCATCCATTGTTGATAAAGTGCCATGCGCTGCTGGGATTCTTGCTGCGTCTGCCAAGCCCAGTCCCTGTTCAGATCAAACAGGTAGTGGTTTGCCCTTCCTCCGGGCCAAGGTTCGTGGTGCTCCGTGGACTGGATGTCCGGTTGGAGCTGGGCATTCATTTTTTGATTGTACCAGTTGACATAGCGGTCACGACCATCGGGGTTGACACAAGGGTCGATGACGACCAAGTTGTTTTGGAGCCATGACTTGTTATGGCTTTTGGCAGGATCTACCAATGCCCAGAGTGTTTTCATGGCCGCTTCAGAAGAGACGGCTTCATTGCCATGGACATTATAACTCAACCATGTAATGGGGATTTGATTTGTGGGGCTGCCCGCCTCGAGTCCTGTACGCCGGAGATTATCCACACGGATCTCTTCCAATCGATCGATATTATCCTGCGCGGAGACCCATACTACCAGCAATGGACGTTTTTCGAATGTTTCCCCGTAGTACTCTAGCTTAACATTTTCATTATGCGCAGCCACATGTTCGAAATAATCCACAATACGATGGTGCGGCGTAAACCGATCGCCCAATGGATAGCCTAAAAATACCGCAGGACTTTTGGTTTGGCCATTTGCCATAAGGCAAAGTGTGAGGAGGGACAACGTAAGTAGTATTTTTCGGTTCATATAGCGGGACTTAAAAGATGAAATGTAAGCAATTCACAAAATAAGGTCTTTCCTGAAGGAGGGCAACTTATCTTTTATGAAATTATTTTAACTATCTTGAGGGTCGCTTGGCTTTTATACTTTACAAATGAAAAACATCACCATTATTGGCGGCGGTGCCAATGGTATTTCGGCTTTTATAGAACTGTTTATCCAGATCACCATGGCAGGTTTGGAGCGAGAGGTGCAGGTCACACTTGTGGAAAAGGATGATAAACTGGGATATGGACTAGCATTTGGAACGCCGCAACCTGGTCATATTCTAAATACCCAAGCCGATCTGATGGGAATCTTTGCCCATGAACCTGGACACTTTGCCGATTGGCTAAAAAAGCAAGACCATCGCCAAAGCAACAATGTCAAGGGCACAGGCAACTTGGATAACGCTTATACTACGCGAATTTTTTATGGCGATTACATTGCCGAACAGGCCGCAACTTACTTCAAACGTGCCAAAGCCCTCAACTTCAGTATCCACGTGCTAAAAGACCATGCAACGGATATTGATATTGATAAGGGCAAATACCAAGTGAAGCTCGAAAGCGGTGAGACCATCTCAAGTGATTTTATCATTTTGGCCTTGGGGACACCCAAACCCAATAACTTTACCTCCTTTAGAAAACACAAACGGTATTTGGATTTCCCTTGGCCAGCTTCCAGGATCAAGGCTAAAATCCCAACCGGAGCGCATGTCGGCATTTTAGGCTCTAGCCTGAGTGGCATTGACACGGTGATGACGCTAGTGGATCATGACCATCAGGGAAAAATCACGCTTTTTTCTCCCGACGGGAAGCTTCCTCGCGTTCAGCCTTTAGATAATAAGGCATACGAACGAAGCTATCTCACGCTGGAAAATATCCACAAGATCAAGCGCAAAACCTTGGAAAAACCCCGTGTAAAGTCACTGATACGGCTTTTGATGGAAGAAGTCGAACATTATGAGGGACACCCGGTGGATTGGCAGCAACTTACTTTACGGAAATCCTCTGCAGATGAATTGCTACAGTGGGACATTTCCTGTGCCGAAGCGGGCGGTGATGCTTTGCTCAATATTGCCGATGCCCTACGATATGATGCTTCCACCATATGGAGTTGGATGGATATGGACCAAAAGCTGCTGTTCAAAAAATGGGTTGGGAGTGATTGGGCCATCAACCGCCACCCGATGCCCTTGCATAACGCTAAAAAGCTCATGCGGCTTTTTGAAAAGGGTCAATTGAAGGTTTGTGCCATGGAAGATAAGGATGCCGTTTCCTACGAAAAAGAGGCTTTTGGTATCAAGACCAGTCAGGATAAACTGATCGCTGTAGATTATTTGGTCAATGCCACCGGTAGCTCATCTGCCCTTGACCAGATGGAAAGCCCCCTTATTCATCAGCTGCTAAAGCGGCAATTTATCCAACCATACGAGGCGGGAGGAGCCATCATCAATGAACGCACCATGCAAGTCATCTCTCCAAAAGGAGGGGAAGGCATCTATGCTGTGGGCCATATTGCCAATGGAATTTTGATGGACGTCAACGCCGTATGGTACAATGTAAAAACCATCGGTACTTTGGCCCGTGACCTGATTTTTAGGCTAATGGAGAATGATTAGGTGAGTTATCCACAGGTGGTTGTTTCCCTGACCCACTTATCCAAACGATATCCGCAGGCGGTTTTGCAAATAAAGCCCTAACTTTGTGTCCAAACGGTCTAGGCATATATGGAAAAAGACACGGTAAGGATTAATAAATACTTAAGTGAAATTGGGTTTTGCTCCAGAAGGGCGGCGGATAAGCTGCTGGAAGAAGGCCGCATCACCATCAATGGCAAAGTTCCCGAACTGGGCACCAAGGTAAGCACCGGAGATGATGTCTGTGTCGATGGCAAGCTTGTATCACCTCCAAAGGAGGATTTTATCTACATTGCCTTTCACAAGCCTGTCGGTATCGTCTGTACTACCGATACCAAAAGGGAAAAAGACAATATCATCGATTATATTAACCATCCCAAACGGATTTTTCCGATTGGGAGGCTGGACAAGCCCAGCGAGGGACTAATATTTCTTACCAATGATGGTGATATTGTGAACAAGATCCTGCGGGCCAAAAACCACCACGAGAAAGAGTACGTCGTCACCGTGGATAAACCCATCACCTCCACATTTATATACAAAATGACCAACGGTGTTCCTATTCTGGACACTGTTACCAGAAAATGCAAAGTAGATCAGATCGGTAAGCGGAAGTTTAAGATCATCCTTACCCAAGGCCTCAACAGACAAATCAGACGAATGTGTACCCACTTGGGATATGAAGTCACCAAGCTAAAGCGCATCCGGATCATGAATGTACAGCTGGATATACCCGTTGGCAAATGGCGGTACCTTACCCCAGAGGAACTCGCCGTGATCAACCACCAGGTGGCCGATTCAAGTAAAACATTTGAAGGTTGACTTTAATAGAAAAATGAGCTTGGGAGTTGAGACACCCATGAGGAATGTGGAGAGAAAACAGCTCCCTTTCGAGCCAAATATGTGAATAAGTCATGTTCTGTTATAGTCGTTGCTTGGCATAGTCGCGATACCAAGCAATAGGGCAGGTAGCTGCATATTCTTTGAAGGTTTTTTTTGGTCGATTTTGCCTTCATGTGAGTTAACATCCAGCATTGACAATTTTTTATTCCACTCCAAGTGCATGTTTGATAGGGACTTAATGGCCTTTTTGGGATTTTTATCAGGTTGTGGAAAACCCGCATCATCAACTACCCATTGGATCAAGGGCAAGTAGCTTTCATCAAAAGAGCCACCCGATTCTTCTAAGATATCCACATAGCTTTTCAGCAAATTCAATAACTGGAACGAGTGGTTTCCTTCCGTAAAATTCACCAACGCCGTCTCAAACCAAACAAGCGCCGCATCATATTTCCCTAGATGGCGGTAACAGGTAATGAGCTGTAAGGTAATAAAGTGTTATAGAAAAGGGCAATCAGTTGGTTTGAGCAGAGTAAGTGCTTTTTCGTAATGGATAATGGAAAGTTCATATCGCTCCGCTTCCCAATAAAAAAAAGCGTATTGTTCATTTTTACGAATGTAAAGGACATCAGCATCCATCATGTCTTCCTGATGGGCAAAAAAATTGTCCAGCAAGCGGATTTTTTCTTCCCAATTGGACGGGACAAGGTTTCGATGAAGTTTCAGCACGAGCTCTTTGGGCATCCAATCCCTTTGTAGTTGAGCTTTATTCATTCTATCGGAGCTGTTAGGATCCGTATTTGGCTAAAAGTTAATGATTTTTATTATAACCGTAAACATGTCTATTTTATTGAAAAACCCTTTCTCATTGATAATTAGTGAGTTAAAATAGATTTATCACGAATTTTAAGAAGAACTGTATTCCAATTATTAAGGAAGTTTAGGAAGATTTAACATCTGCGTTTGCCAATATATCCGTTTAGTTTACCTACATTTGGTATAAGGTAAGATGGTGCTACACACACAGGAAATTATAAAATTAATAATGAGGCATATCTTACATCACCTTGAATTGGCTTCTGTCCAGGTAAACTGCTTTCGCTTTTCAAGCCTCAAGTAATAAGTTTTGAACAAAAAGTAATAAGTATTTTACACACCTTTACCCTGCCTAATTGGTCCATATTTAAAGCCTACAGTAGTCATCCAAGAATTCACTCTCTCGTTAAGTTTTAATTCTTTTTTCTACCAATTTGCTTCGTTTGTGGTTAGAAGTGGGCAAAGAACCGAGTCCGAAGATTTTCATCTTGCGTACATCGAAATCAATCAATTCATCATTTAATTACATCCAATATCAAGACTATCCGATTTACGGAATCAGCACTGTCTGATTTCTCGATTACACTAAGAAGCCGAGTAAATGCTTATTTTAAGCAAACCCAAAAGTCCAGGTACGGCAATCTGGAAATGATTCTCAAAACATTATTTATGCTTTGCCTTTATTTTGTCCCGGTACTGCTGGTCATTTTAGGAGTGGTGGGACAAACTTGGCAGCTTTTTCTCTGTTTTATCCTGAGTGGATTGGGCATGGCGGGGATTGGCATGGGGGTCATGCACGATGCCATCCACGGCACATACTCTAAAAACAAGCACATCAACAAGTTGCTGGGCTATACACTAAACCTGGTCGGTGCAAATGCTACCGTGTGGAAAATTCAGCACAATGTCCTTCACCATTCATTCACCAATATCCATGAAGGTGACGATGATATCAATGTGCCCTTTTTCTTACGCTTTTCACCTAATGCAAAAAAGAATGGCATGCATTCTTACCAACATTTGTACACGTGGTTCTTTTATGGCCTTTCTACCCTTTCTTGGGTGACCTCTAAGGATTTTATCCGGCTTAATCGCTATTACAAAATGGGATTGCTCAAGGGAAAAAACATCTACCGTAATACGGTCCTGAAAATCATCGCGTGGAAGATACTTTATTATGTCTTTATCCTGGTTTTACCGATACTGTTTTCCCCTTTTGGCGTGGGAACGATTCTCTTGGCCTTTTTGGCCTTGCACTTTGTGACGGGCTTAAGCATTTCATTGGTATTCCAGACAGCGCACATCATGCCAGAGGTAACATTTCCTAAAATGGACAGCAATGGTCAAGTAGAGGGAGAACGTATGATCCACCAGCTGATGACCACTTGCAACTATTCAGAAAGAAACAGGGTATTCTCCTGGTTGATTGGTGGTCTGAACTACCAGATCGAGCATCACTTGTTTCCTGACATTTGCCATGTGCACTATCGCAAGATCGCACCGATCGTCCGTAAGACAGCTGCTGAATATGAATTGCCCTATTATTCCAAGACCACTTTTCTGCAAGCATTGCGATCGCATTTCAAAATGCTGCATTGGCTGGGAAATACAAAGGGAGCTATCTGATTTAATTTCAAGTTGTTTTGCTAAGGGGCTGGGCATTTAGATGAAAAAAAAATGGCGATGGAAATCGCTTCCCTCGCCATTTTTGTTGATCACGTCAGTTTGAGGTGATTATTCGCAACTTGTATTTTGTAAGCTGGCATCCCAGCAAAAATAGGTATCACTTTCAAAGTGACTTTCGCTTTTTACTTGACCAAACTTATCTGACCTACTCCAATCCACATAGATTTCACTGTCCAGGTCAGTGTTGGTAATGACAATATTTCTGTCCATTTCCATCGTATCATCGATACGGTAGGTAATAGAGCTACCGAGGTTATCTCCTTCTTTTTCTACCGTGAAGGTAGTGGCGCCATTGCCTGTCTCTTTATCGTATTCCCAAGAATTGGAGAGCCATACTGAGGCAGACTCAGGAGATTCATAAAGCTCCCAATAACCGGCTTCACCTGTCATATCGGAAGTTCCGGTAAACCAAACGAAGTTATCCACCATTCCCTCACCAGAAATATACCCCATCCAGTTGACATTTTGATCTTGAACGTTTGCAGTGAGGCGGATATCATAAGTCCCCTTTCCTTCCACATCAAATGCCTTTTCCCAAACCCAAAGACCAGCATCCTCGTCAAATACAGCCTCTGTGCCTATGGTAGCTTTGAAGGCAGTCACCGGTACGGCCAAATGGGAATATAGAATGGATGAATAAACACCCACATTGATGGCGGCATATGCCCAATTCGAAATGGCCATAACCCGTGCTCCTTCGTCTCCTTCTTCCTCAAACATGCTCATGTCTGGAGCCATGCTCGCTTCCGGGGGCAATGTAGGCTTTTCGGACTGCTGTGGCATCGGCTCCTCCTCATTACTACAGGAAGCAAATAGAACCATCGCTGCCATAAAGAATCCTATTGATCGTTTCATAATAAATAGTTGGTTTAGTTTTCACGTATCAAAAAACAAAGACAGTGCCAATCGACACCTTGTTAAAGGTAAATTATACCAGTTTTAATCGCAATCAATGGTGTAAATTTGTAAACCAATAAAAACGTTAGTTATAATCAGGGATTTGCAATTAACCGAAATCACGATTCTGTAAAGGGAATAATACCAACCGCACTATCACGTTAACGTAAACCAAGCCTTATCCGTGAGATAAGGATAGTCAGAGGTGGTGTGGAAAACTTTTTCGGTCTACTTTGTTATTTTGGTTTAAAATTTGTTTTGGAAAATGCCGTTAGCGGATTGTAGATTTTGCAGTGCGTTTTATTTTCGTAAATTCAAGATCAATTAGACCAAATTGTTTATCACTAAATCAAAAATGAATATGAAAAAAATCGCCTACTTTTTAGCGGTTATGTTTTGCTTTGTTGCATTTTCGCCAGCGACAACGGCAGCTCCCGTAAAAAAGGAAAAAGTAAAAACCGAACTGTCACCCGAGGAAGAAGCGAGACTTGCCGAAATCAATAGTCGCGTGGATGAGATCAAGGCTATGGATTTCTCTGAAATGAGCAAAGATGAAATCAAAGAAGTTCGCGATGAACTGAGAGGCATGAAAAAAGAAGCAAAAAAAATGGGGGGAGGCATCTACCTCTCTGTCGGGGCAATTATCATTATCCTGTTGATTTTGATCTTGGTAACCTGATTGAACACTACTTACCAATAAAAAAGGTTGATGTTATAAAATAGAAACATCAGCCTTTTTTTTGTTTTCGGTATTTTGTGTCATCATAATGGACCAAGTACGAAATTTTTGCGAGGAGGAAAATTTGAGTTTATCCACATCGGAAAATATAAAACCTTTCATGATAAAAACACCTATAACAATCTGATCATCATTTAGTTTAACCCCAAAGCGTCAACATGAATTTTAAATAGCCATATGCTTAAACTGTTACTTTAAGTCACTTGCTGCGTTGTGATGGCAATCTCACTATTATTTGGCTTTGAGCTGGTTCACGATCTTTACGACCTCGTTCCAAGTATCCTCACTCAGAATAGGCTCATTTTGCGTATCTTCCATATTGAAGTTATCCACAATGGCAGTAGAGCGTTCCTTGCCATCAGGGTGGGTACTGATCCACGCGAAATACTTCATGGCTTCGTGATCGTCCAGCGACATTTTATAGAGAAAGTTGGCCAAATGTTCAGGGCTGACTTGGGCATTTTTCATGTATTCGGCAGCCTTCATATCCGCTTCACGCTCCTGATCACGGTCAAATGCCGAGGAAGATAGTAACTTTGCTACCTCAGCCACTCCTGTTCCCGAACTTCCTGTGGTCAGCGAAACCAAAACAGAAATCCCCACTTCTTTGGCCAGCTTCTTCATCACGTGGTTTTGTTGTATGTGAGCCATCTCATGACAGATCACACCGGTGAGCTCTTCCTGTTTATCCACATTTCTGATCAGTCCTGTATATAGCACCAAGTAGCCATCGGGCATGGCAAAGGCATTGACCTCATCTTTTTTTAAAATACGCAACTTAATGTTATCCACATCGATGGCATTGGCGTTACAAATCTCCCTGATGATGCTGTCCATGGCTGTGCGCAAGGTATCATTGGTTACTTCATCGGTTTCTTGTGAATAGATTTTCCACAGCTCTTCACCCAGCCTTTCTTCAAGTTTACCACTGGATGCTTCCCATTTGAAGCGGCCAAGCCAATCTACTTGCGCCAGCAAAATCCAACCGATCAAAAATGATCCGATTACCGCAATTCCTTGGAAAAACACATTCTTTTTCATGACTTCTTGCATATTTGACTGGTAAGCGTCCCATAAAACCACCATTCTATATGAATCCCCTTTCGAATCTGTATGGCACTATAGATGGTGGCGATAAACTCCGTCAAGTTTGCCAGCACGATCATAATCACATACCCGATATAGGAATTGCTCAATTCAGTATCTTTAAAAATCAACGAAAGTGTCCACCAAAACCCAATCGTATTGATCACAAAAAGCGAAAACTGGGAAATGAGTGCTTGTGTACAATGCCAGCGCACAAAATAGGTTCCCTTACGGTTGCCCAAATAAAAGATCAGCGTGGCCAATAAATTGATGATCGGGAGTGGTAATCCCGCTATCACGGCAATGAGAGACATCAGGTAGCTATTGGAAGCTTTCTCCGCCTCATGATCGCTGGGTTTGTAATCAAAGTCCCGGACGTGCATCATAACCCTTTGTAAATATTCCAAACCCAATTGATCAGCACCAACACGGCCAATGGAATCGCCCTAACGGGGTTTCTTAGCCAAATCTCAAAGCGTTGATAACTTTTCCACAAGGCACTTTTTCCAGTGAATACATCGAAGAGCAACCAAGCTGGTCCAATCAGTAATCCCAATGCCACCACAAACCCCAGAGGATTACTGAAAAAAGCACCATTAAAATCACCTTGGATGATGGATATAATGGCACGGGTGATGCCGCAGGAAGGACACGGTAAGCCGGTGAAGTTCTTCACCAGGCATACCGTAGGCCCATTGCCATGCCCTGCAACAGCCAACAGTTCGTAGCTTAACCAACCGTAACCTGCAGCAAACAATACCGCAAATAAGGTATATAGCTTATTCCTGCTCATTGTTGTCAGCGATTGTTGGGGATGGTGACATAGAAGCCAATGTCTCCTTAAGTTTCATCCCGTTCTTTTCACGAACGATTCCCTGGATCATAAACCAATCTATAATGGCCCAAATCCCCATTCCTCCACAAGTAAGCAGTTTTAATACACCCAATCCTACGTCGCCCACCATAAACCGGTCAATGCCCATTTGGCCACCGACAATGGAGACAACTTGTGTGCTATTGGGATCATAGAACTGTAAGATCTGGATGCTCTGCCAAGCAGATTCATCCAGTTGGAGTAAATGTTCGCGGATAAATGGCAGGTGATGGCTTTCAAAATACTTACCATTCATCATCAGAAATAAATCTACTTTAGATACGTCCATTTGTGTGTGTTATAAGTGATAGAAAGATGTTCAAACAATTATAGTTTTACGGTAAATCAAGTGGCTGTCCATGAAAACGTCAAAACCCTATCAAAAAATGAAGGTTGATTTGATGTTAAGAAGCTAATATAACACGAAAGGTTGGAAATCGTAAACGAAAAGCGGAAGGAAGTAGGCTTTAACTTATCAGCGGCATGGTACCCGCTAGGGCAGCGTTCCTTACCAGCCAAGGTTATCCACCGTTTCAGCTGATCCTTTTTACGCTTCGTGGGATTGCAGGTAGGCTTTGACCTGGAGCGCTTTCCATAGAACATAGGAGAGGGGAATAAGCCAAAACAGCTCGTTAAAGCCAAGATGGAATATGGTGCGCTTGTTCCAGCCAAGGATATCCACATAAAACAGTACAAACCAAACGGCAGAAATAAGCTTTCCCGCGAGCCCTACCATCGTAAGGTAAATCCATGAAATCGGATAAAAGGCACTCAAAAACAATAAAAAACCAATAATCAACACGAAACTTCCATAAAGGCTGGCATCAACGGCCACAGGTTGGGCTGGTGTCATCGCCAGCCAAGAGAGGAGCGAGCCTCCCATCCATCTGAAAAAAGCTCCCCAAGCCACGGTCATCATCCCCGAAATAAGGATAATTCCCCGCATGGGCATGGTGTAATGCGGCATTACTTGGTCGGTATTTGGCGAGGTATTTTGCATGTACTATTTGGATAAGCGCTCAAGTTACAAAACTAAGCCTTGACCACGAAAATCCCACTATCTCTGATTGCCTTTTAACCTGAGCTCTACTTATTTTTAGCATTAAAAGCGTCATTGGCAACCCTTTTAAGGAGGATGTGGGTTGGAAAAGGGTGTGGCAACTCGCCGCGGCGAGCTGCCACGGCTTCCTCCCGCTCAGGCCTACCTCTAAGCCTCGCAGTGACGGTTTAAAAATCGAACTGAGGTTTTTAGAAAGATACTCTGGAAAAAATCCCGGTTCACTGGACAGGTTTGAGCATCTTGGCTACACCACCCAAAAGGAATACATCGAGTGGATCACAGAAGCCAAAACCGAAACCACGTGATCAAAGTTGATTGTTACAGACCAAGGAAAAATTGCGGAAGCTATCTGGTTTAGCTCACTGTTACGGTTTTATCATCAAATTTATTGAATGATAACAATTCTTTAATCGAATTATTCGGTAGTAGCATCCTCTTTTTGACACTTACCTTATGAATACTAATCCCCTGCGGTAGCCCGAGTGATTGAAAAGTAGTATTTATTTAAAAAATTGTGGTATTATTCAATCAGCAGCGGTTGACCTACAGGTAAAACCGCATGAGGTGTTAGACAATCCTGAACATATTTATCTTACTTAAAACGAATATCATACCATGAAGAAATTATTTTTCACCGGTCTAATTATGGCCGCTTCTATGGTGGCTATTGCCCAAGAAGCGGCCAAAGGTACGGTCTATGAAGACTTGAACAACAACGGCAAAAAAGACCGTAAGGAAGACGGCATCCCTCAAGTGGCTGTTTCGAATGGCGTAGATGTGGTCCTTACAGACAAAAAGGGCCGTTATGAATTGCCTGTAAGTGATGATCAGATCATTTTCGTCATCAAGCCCGCTGGCTACCAAGCTCGCGTTAATGAGCAAAATCTTCCTCAATACTACTATATTCACAAGCCTGCAGGTTCACCTGATATGGACTTTGAAGGCGTGGCACCTACTGGAAAACTCCCCAAAAAGGTAGATTTTGGCCTTCTCCCAGTAGCAGATAAGACTAACTTTACCGCACTGATTTTTGGCGATCCCCAGCCTTATACCATCGAAGAAGTCAATCACTTTGACAATGGTGTTGTTTCAGAAGTGGAAGGGATTCAAGATATTGACTTTGGTCTTTCATTGGGTGATTTGGTAGGCAATGATCTTGACCTTTTTGACCCTTACATTGCTGCTACTGCCAAAGTAGGGGTGCCTTGGTACAATGTATTGGGAAATCATGACCTTAACTTCGACGCTGAGGAAGACCATCTGGCAGATGAAAGTTTTGAAGCACATTTTGGTCCGGCCAATTATGCCTTTAACCATGGAAAAGTTCACTTTATCGTATTGGACGATGTGATGTATCCTGATCCTCGGGATGGGAAAGGCTACTGGGGTGGCTTCCGCCAAGACCAATTGGAGTTTGTCAAAAATGACCTCAAATACGTACCAAAAGATCACCTTATTGTACTGGCATTTCACATTCCCTTGAGCGAACCAAGCGGGGATCCGTTTAACGATGAAGAACGCCAGCAGCTGTTTGACCTGCTAAAAGATTATCCACATACCCTTTCTCTTTCTGCCCATACTCACTTGCAGCGTCAGGACTTCTTTTTTGAGAAAGATGGATGGAACCAAAAGAACCCACATCACCACTACAACGTCGGCACCACCTCCGGAGATTGGTACTCTGGTGAGCTCAATGAGAAAGGTATTCCGAAGTCCACCATGCGTGACGGGACACCAAAAGGATATGCCTTCTTGGATTTTACTGGAAACCAGTACGAAGTAAGGTATAAGGTGGTAGATCAAAACGAAGACTATCAAATGGCCATTTTCGCTCCGAAAGTACTCGAAAAGGACAAACGCACTTCTGCAGGTATCTTTGTAAACTTTTTTATGGGAACTTCAGAAGATCAAGTTCGCTACAGAATAGACGATGGGCCTTGGAAGAATATGCATTACCTCGAAGAATATGACCCCACATATATGATGGATGTGTATAAGTGGGACATGACAGAAGAGCTTCTTGATGGCAGACGTCCTTCCAATCCTGTTAAAAGTACTCACCTATGGCGTGCAGGTATAAATGCCAAGCAGGAAATAGGTGCGCACACTATTGAAGTGGAAGCCACCGATATGTTTGGCAAAAAGCACTACGGTAAGAAAACCTACCACATTCGCTAATTTTTTAGATTTAGTTTGTAGCCGGAAAGCTCTATTGCTTTCCGGCTCTTTTTTATGGTTTTGAAGGTGGTGAGGTTAAAGACTCAAAAGTGACGAGCGGGTACCGAATTGCTCCCACCGTTGTTCCGGACAGCTGTGGTTGAGCAACCACTAAAATGGAGTTAAAAACTCCATTTTGTTGATGTGATAAGGAATCCAATTTATAGGAAGCTCGCTGCGTTTCATCAATTGGTGTGAAAACCAAAAATGTTCACCAAACTTCAGCCTATTGTACTCAATGTGCCTAATGTGGTTCTCCAATAACCTAGCTGTACTGCGTTACTTTTTTCGATATATTGGAATCCAAGTTTTTATTAAAATTGCCAAAAAGCTGAAATCAATAATACTTGCTGCCGATGGATTAAATCACTAATTCATTGAAAAATTGGCTAAACCGTTTTATCTTTTCACAAAATTCTCATTAACCCAAAATGCCCCTAATGACAAACCTATGAACAGACGATTAGCCTTAAAACAACTCGCCATGGCAGCAGGTGGCCTGGCCTTGATCCCTTCCTGTGATTTTAGTGAGGAAAATATACTGGCTGCGTATGATGAGCTGCAGATTACCGAAAGCCAGCAGCAATTACTCCAAAAACTGGTAGATACCATTATTCCCAAAACAGACCTAAAAGGTGCTGTAGAGCTGGGCGTACACGATTTTGTCTTGGTAATGGCCAATGACTGCATGAGTGACGGGGAGCAAAAGCAATTTCTTACTGGCCTGAAAGGATTTGATGATTATACCAAAAAATCATCCGGTACCCGGTTTACCAAAATGGACAATGTAGAAGCAGAAAAAACTGTCAATGCCATTTTGGAAGGCAAACCAACATCGGATGATGAAATGGCCACGCACTATTTTTTGCAAACCACGAAAAAATATACCATCCAAGGTTATATGAATTCCGAGTATGTGATGACCGAACTCATGCCCTTCCAATTGGTGCCAGGGCCGGAATTCAATGGGAAAAAAGAAATCGTACCAGGAGAAAAAGTGAACATCAATGGCTAATCTGAACATAAAAAGCAAACAAGAAAATACATATGGGGCCATTGTCATTGGCTCTGGCATGAGTGGTGGCTTTGCTGCCAAAGAACTGTGTGACAAAGGGGTCAAAACCTTGGTTCTGGAACGGGGAAGGAGTGTTATCCACAACAAAGATTACCCGACGACCAATATGATGCCTTGGGAATTTGAGCACCGGGGTCAAATGCCGGAAGACATACAGCGTGAAAACCCCGTGGTCAGCCGCTGCTATGCTTTTAGAGAGGATGCAGCCCACTTTTTCGTAAAAGACCAAGAGCATCCTTACATCCAAGAAAAGCCTTTTGACTGGATCCGTGGCTATCAGACGGGCGGAAAATCCCTACTATGGGCTCGGCAGGTCCAGCGGTGGAGTGACCATGATTTTGAGGGGCCCGCTAGGGATGGTTTTGCAGTAGATTGGCCCATTCGGTACAAGGATCTCGCCCCTTGGTACAGCTATGTGGAAAAGTTTGTAGGGGTGGCCGGTTTCCATGATGGCATTCCACATCTCCCAGATGGGGAGTTCTTGCCCGGAATTGAGCTTACCGCTGCTGAAGAGTATTTTAAATCCGTTGTGGAGCAAAAATATCCAGGCCGAAACGTCATCAGTGGCCGCTGTGCACACATCACCGGTAATGCAGCATATTATGCCAAGCAAGGCAGGGGAATCTGCCAACACCGGACCATATGCCAACGCGGTTGCCCATTTGGCGGCTATTTCAGCTCCAATTCCGCTTCACTTCCCTGGGCGCAGCGTACCGGAAACCTGACCCTAAAAAATAATGCCGTTGTACATTCCATTATTTATGACGATGCGCAGCAAAAAGCCACAGGAGTAAGGGTAATCGATGCCAACACAAAAGAAGTCACCGAATATTTTGCTCCGATTATTTTTGTCAATGCCAGTGCACTCAACACCAATTTAATACTATTGAATTCTACCTCTAAGCGCTTTCCCAATGGTCTGGGCAATGACAATGGATTGATGGGAAAATATGTAGCATTCCACAATTACCGTGGTGGAGTATCGGGAGAATATGACGGGCTGAAAGCGTTTACCACTGAAGGAAAAAGACCTACCAGTGGCTATATGCCACGATTTAGGAATGTGGATAAACAAGAAACCAATTTTCTGAGAGGATATGCAGCGGGCATTCACGGCAGCCGATCCAAGGACGTAAATTACAGCGGTACGGGAGCAGACTTAGTTAAAAACATGATGAATCCGTCCTACGGGCCATGGAGGATTGGTTCTCACATGATGGGCGAAACCATTCCAAAAGAAAGCAATTACGTCGCGCTGGACACGGACAAGAAAGATGATTGGGGAATGCCACAACTCAAGGTCAATGTGGACTACGACCAAAACGACCTGGACATGATCCAGGATTACCGCGACCAATTGGCTGAGATGTTTGATGAAGCTGGATTTAAAAATATCCGAACTTGGGATGACGAACGTCGTCCAGGCTTAGACATCCACGAAATGGGTGGTGTCCGCATGGGGCACGATCCCAAGACATCCTTGCTGAACAAGCATCATCAGCTCCATGCTTGTCCCAATGTCTATGTTACCGACGGAGCATGCATGACATCTACCAGCACCCAAAATCCGTCATTGACGTATATGGTTTTTGCTGCCAGGGCGGTGGACCACGCCATGAAAAACCAAGGGTAATCTGAAAAGGGGTAATTCTATAAAGTGAGAGATTAGCACGCTGGAAATTTCACCTCATAAAAAATAACACGCTTCCTGAGCGTAGGCGAAGGAAGCGTGTTATCCAAAATCATGCATTATTGCTGAGCGAATAGGGGCTTTAGGTTTACTTAAACTTCACGACTTTTCCATGAGCGCTTGAGGTCATCTCTTTAGGAATGGCTTGAGTCACTTCATTATAGAGTAACTCTACCAAGCGTTTTTTCAAGAAACTCCTTGTCAGCACAATGCTCACTTCCCGCGTAGGCTGTTCTCCGGCAAACGGCCTGATCCTAGATTTCTCCTCTTCAGCCAAATCAAACGTGGCCAATTCTGGCAATAGCGTAACTCCCTTGTAACGGTTCACCATGTTTTTGAGGCCTTCCAGTGAACCACTTTCATAATGAAAATTCATTCTTTGGAATTTGGTTTGGTCGCAGATGCTCAGGACTTGATCTCGAAAACAATGTCCTTGCTGCAATACCCAAAAATCATCCGCCATAAGGTCTTTTACTTCAATGGCCTCTTTTTCCAGCAAGCGATGGTCCTTGGAGAGATAGGCGTAAAATTTCTCGTAAAACATTGGCTTTTCCAATATGCCCTGCTCTTGCAATGGAGTGACCACAATCCCCAAATCCAACTCATCATTTCGGAGGCGCTTGATAATTTCCTCCGTGATCAATTCTTCCACCTGTAACTGCACATTAGGATATTTCTCCAAAAAATTCCGGATAAAAAGGTGTAATAGGTGTGGGGCCAAGGTCGGTATGATTCCCAGCTTGATTACGCCACTGATATTTCCCTTGAGTTGGGATATCATCTCATAAATCCCCTTGCTTTCAGATACCACCCTTTTGGCTTGCTCTATCAGCTGTTGACCGATTTCTGTAGGAATTACCGGCATTTTCGAGCGGTCAAAGATCACCACATCCAACTCCCTCTCCAACTTGTGTATCTGGGCACTTAGGGTTGGCTGGGTTACAAAGCAAGCTTCGGCTGCATGTCCAAAATGACGGTGCTTATCTACAGCCAATACATATTCTAATTGCTGAATAGTCATTTGCTAAATTGTTTTTAGCGATTAAAAACTAGTGCAAATATAAGACTTTAATTTTATTTAGACTCATTTTAAATAAAAAAAACCTAGGAATTCCCTTTTATACCAGTTTACGCTATGAACTTGTGTTGGATCCTAAAATCAATATCCATCAAAATTATTCGTTGTTGTAAGAACCCTAACTCACTCTTTGCCCTTTGTGAACCTTGGTGACCTCTGTGGTTAAAACGACTAACCACTAAGTCCACAACGCAATGAGGTCTCTAAGATTCGTTAAGTAAAAAATGCCTTATCCGTTTATATTCTTGTTTTTGAACATGTTATCCACATGGTGTTAAAAAGAGTACACTCTTAAACAATATACGCTTTCTTCACAATTTCCAGTTCGGTCTTTAAGCAATCGCAAGCGATTTGGATATGCTTTCTTTTTACGTCCGTTTGGCCGATAACCCATCGCATCACAAAATTTCCATTCAATATAGTCGAAGTGAAAAAGACTTTTCCACTGGCATTTACCCGATCCATCCAAGTCTTGTTAAAGTCATTTTGCTGGGATGTGGATAGTGACTTTTCCACAAATCGGAAACAAAAGACATTCAAAATATTAGGTGTTTCTACTATTACATTTTCTTCATTTTCGGCCCATTTTTTTGCCAATTTCGTAAGTTCTAGGTGCCCTCTGAGCTTTTCTCGGATTCCTGCCAAACCGTAGGCCCTGATTACCCACCAAAGCTTCAATGCCCGAAATCTCCGGCCCAATTGGATTCCCCAATCGCGGTAGTTATGCACATGCTCATCTTGATCCGTTTTGAGGTATTCAGTGGTCATGGAAAATGTGTGGACAAGATCATCAGCATTCTTTACAAAAAGCACCGAACAATCAAAATTCGTAAACATCCATTTGTGCGGATTGAAAACATAGCTGTCGGCCAACTCGTGACCTTCAATCATCCAGCGAAATTCCGGAAGTAGGAGAGCAGTGCCGGCATAGGCTGCGTCGATATGATGCCACATTCCAAATCGAGCAGCCACTTTTCCGATCTCTCCAATAGGGTCAATGGCCGTCGAACTGGTCGTTCCCAAAGCCGAAACGACGCACAATGGCGAAAATCCATTTTGTATATCCGCTTCTATAGCGCCTTCCAAAGCCTCCGGGATCATTGCAAAATGGTTATCCACAGGAATTTTTACCAGATTTTGATGCCCCAGTCCCGCTATTCGCATGGCCTTATCCACCGACGAATGGGCCTGCTGAGAGCTATACACCCTGAATTTCTCCTGACCACTGAAGCCCTTTTCATTGACAGAAAATTGACTTGCTCGTTCCCTAGCGGCCAAAATAGCGCATAGCGTAGCCGTAGAAGCCGTATCCTGGATGACACCTTTCCACGTGGAGTCCAGTCCTTTGGCATCTCGCAGCCAATTGACCACTCTTTCCTCCAGTTCGGTAGCAGCTGGAGACGTTAGCCAAGACATACATTGGGCACCCAATGTGGACATGAGCATCTCAGCCAAGATAGATGGCGCGGAAGTATTTGCCGGAAAGTACCCAAAGAACATCGGATGTTGCCAGTTGGTCATACCAGGAATGATCCCTTCTTCAAAATCAGTAAAAATCTCATCAAACGTTGCGGGATCTTCGGGTGCCTTATCGGGAAATTTATCATAAATCTCTCCCGGTTGGATATCAGGAGTTACAGGATAGTTCTCTTTTTGCTCCAAGTAATCAGCCATCCAATCCACCAACTGATGGGCATGTTTTCTAAAGTCGTGGTTATTCATTTAAGTTTGGTTATTCAAATGTCATAATAACTGGGAGGCTAACAAATCTGGAACAGCTTAATTGAGTCAGAGACTCAAAGCTTGTCCGTGCTGGGGTAAAGACCCCGCACAACCCAGCATTTGTAAAATCTCATGTTCAACGTCTCATATCTCATGTCTTAAGACTCACATCTCACTACTAACCCCACTAATGTACATACGAACCGGCATTCATATCGATGGTGCTACCAGTAGCATGATCTGCAAGGCCAGAAACCAGCAAACATACCATCGGTGCAATATCTTTTGGCTCAGTAAGTCGGTCCAGAGCAATGTCATTGAGGGCGAAGTCCTCGCCGTACTGGTCCATAAAATCCTGCGCCATGTCCGTTCGGACAAAACCCGGGGCAATGATAAAAGCGCGGATCCCTTCTTTTCCATAATACCTGGCCACTGATCTGGTAAAGCCCACCAAAGCGGATTTGGAGGAAGCATAGGCCAGGTATTCAGGTGTATCCCCGCGAAAGGCTGCTCGGGAACTGATATTGACAACCCTTCCATTTTTATTGAGGCGGGAGTGCTGGACAAATTCCTTGGTAATGACTGCCAAGGCGTTGACATTGACGGTCATCGTGCGGAGCCAAGTGGCTGTCCACTGATCTGTAGGTGCTTCATCCGATACAGAAACTGCAATGCCAGCATTATTGATTACTGCATCGATTTTGCCATACTTATCCACCAACCGTGGAATCCAGCCCTTCACCTGCTTCAAATCACCCAGATCGCACGGGACGATATGGCTGGTATGGGGTAATTGCTGCTGCAACGCCTTGGCCGCGGCTTGGTTTTTATGGTAATGGATCAACACCTCTGCACCCGAGGCAGAAAGTTGTTTCGCAATAGCATGGCCTATTCCGCGGGAAGCTCCAGTGACGAGAATGCGTTGGCTTTCGAGAGAAATATTCATAGAAGGTTGGAATTTATACAGTTAAGTTACTCATCTGTGTTCGATAATAAAACCGATATTAATCCATGGTGCTTCAAAAAACAACTCCAGAAGGTGGTATTGAATTAAAAACTCAACTCTACGTGGTTCCGCAGCACAGCTGTCGGAATAACAAGGTTCTATATGATTTACTATGGGTAACTATTACTTTGCATGTCAAATTCTAGCTTGCCTTTCATCTTGTTGCCTTGTTACTTTTTTCCTTCAGGTGAAAAACGTAACCAAAAAAACCCGCTGCGGTGAGCTATATGACTAAAATCAAAGCCAGCACTCACGCAGGCAAACTCCTCTATTTGTGCAGCATACCAATTTTTTGTACTGATTCACGTCAAACAAGCCTGCGCTTTTTCCAGCCCACTTCTTTGATTTCTTAACGTCAAATACCTCAAGGCAGAATAGAAAATTGCCCACTGAAAAGGAACATGAATCAACATTAATTTAACCGGAATAATATCTTTACCCTCTATAATCCATATAGAGCCAATAACAATCAAATTTTGCTGTTCGGTTACTTACTAGAGCTAATCAATTTTTTTAAATCAGCCTGGACGGGAGCGTTCTCAATACCCGCTTTCACAGCCAAATAGTCAAAAATTTCTTCATCAGTCAATGCATGCACCACTTTTATTCCCCTGATTATGGTCCCGAGGTAGGATTCATGAGGCTCCACATATGGCTGAAACAATTGCTTGGCGGTAAAAGTAAAGATGGGCTCACCATCTTGTTTGCCAAGGTACAGTAAGTGGTCATACCAACCAGCCGCTCCAAGTACCATATTTCCCTGAGCAATCACCTGTTCCAAATCTATTTCGGGTCGTTGCGGAAGCCCGTTTTCCTGCTTGACCACATCATAAAACTGCTCATGAGTAATCCGGTACATGCAGGCCAAAGTCCGCTCAGAGCCAGACTTTTCCCGATGGATAAATGCCACACCACCGCCATGCCATATCTTGGCATTTTTTGCAAAATATAGTCTGTAGGGTATTTCAATCCCTTTTTTTTCCGTTGGAACTGACTTATCCACACAGCCTTGGTAGGTCTTCGTGGCGCCCAAGGGTTTACCACCCCTGATATAACAAAGGAACCTTTCTTCCAAAAGGTTAGAACCGTAACTGGCATACCAAAGGTATTTGGTCATATTGTCTTTTTGTATGTTGTCGAGCGTAATGGGCTGCTGCTTTTTTGGTTGGTGGAGTCCGCAACTCAGTGCTGTTTGGTGCTGGGAAGGAGACCACGAACAACTTGAAGCCTATTCATTTCAAGGAATTTGGTGACTATAAATGATTATTCCGTCAACAGCTATGCTTTGCCTAAATACCTTGATAAGTGATTTATACTGAGCATTCTCATCCGTTTTTTTTAATTCAAAAACGTATCTTTTCTTTCCAGCATTAACTTTTAAAATCCTTACTGGCCAAAAAGCCTCATATAAAGAAAATATCCCTATAAACCCCAGTAGCCCAAACATAATCAACCAAATAAATAATACGCGCATAATTGAGCCAGTATTTTTAAAATTATCGTAACCACTTATAAAACCTTTACTTATTTCCAGCGCAGTACTGGCTGAATAAATGGTCATACTGAGCAATACTATTCCGAAAAAACCAAGCAATAGTGGATTGTTAACTTTAGAGCCTTTGGTAAATTCTACCTTGTCAATCTCCCGTAAAACTATCCGCTTATAGGGAAAACCTTTTCTTAGTAACACTAATTCCCGTCCTTCAATTCTAAATTGGGCTGCAGATATTGGAGTCATAAGCATTGAGTAGAAAGCATTGAGGTGCTTTTTTGGTTGGTGGAATCAGCGACTCAACACTCTTTGGTGTTGGGGCGAAGACCTAGCACAACGTCCATAATTTTAATACTATCAGCTAACAGTCACACATGTTGGTCAATCAAAATGGGATTTCCGTCAGGATCGGTTAGGACGATGCTGGCTGGCCCTTTTGTAGATGGGTTGGCTTCCTGGTCTAGCTGCAGGCCATTTTCTTTAAGTTTTCGTTGAATTTCGCGGACATCATCAAACTCATCCAGCTTTTGGGCATTTTCATCCCAGCCAGGATTGAAGGTAATGATATTTTTATCAAACATCCCCTGAAAGAGGCCAATCAACGCATTGCCATTTTTCATGATCAGGTAATGGTGGTCTTCACTGCCGCCAAATACAGCAAACCCTAATTTTTCGTAAAAGGATTTGGAAGCCTGTAGGTCCTTGACGGTAAGACTAATGGAAAAAGCACCGAGTTTCATGGTTGATCTGTTTGGTTTACCATGAATTTACGAATAATTGTGAAAAGTAATTTCTATAATTTTTGGAATTTGCCCTTCTCTAATGTCATTGGAGCATCCACTTTGATAGTGTCCAACTTCAAACCGAAAAAGACTTTACTTTTACCATTTCTAGAAAATTCAAGTATTAGTCCAGAAACATATATTTTAAACTCCCTTGTACCTTCGCTTAGATCAATTTCTTTCCAATGCCATTTTCCTATTTCTATCCTATCCAAGTAACATACCCTAGCCGTAGAGTCAGCCTTTAGTTCAAATTCTTTAATCCTTTTGTTGGGATCACTTTCCTCAGAAGGATTTCCTGTGTACTGCCACATTCCAATCATCGCTGCCCTATGAAGATCACCAACATTAGTGGTATCCGAGAAACTAACATTCACAGGGTTGGTTTTGGTATGGTTCCTTCCACCCTGAGCATTTTTATCGCTGCATGAATTGATACCGATGACCAAAAGTAAGATCAAAAAAACAACTGACTTTTTCATTATATGTTAACGTAAAATTACAACAGGTAGCAATCAGGGAAATCGCTGTTAACCCCATGAAGTTATTTAATTCTGGCAAAAAGCGTCAGACCAAGCGGAGTCGAGGTCCAACGTCTAGCCTTCGACTCCGCTCAGGCTGACATCTCTTTACAAATAGTTTAAAAGCGATTTACCTAGGAGCAATGTATTAAATCATTGATTTTAAATCAATTACAGTCATCAAAATAAGTTAGAATGCAAGGTAAAAAAGTCATTATTACCAATGTCGAGTGCTCAATAACAATTATATCATCTCGTAAACTTGGCAACCAATGCAGCATGATCAGGGAAAGTCGCTGTTAACTTATTTTGATCCGCCAACTCAAAATCCCTAAAGTCAAAACCAGGTGAAACGGTACAGCCCACCAAGGCAAAGCCATCTTCAGCCATTACTTCTGCGGCAAACCAATGATCAGCAGGCACTACCAATTGAGGGATTTGTCCATCAAGCAAGTCTGCACCAATGACAAATTCCTCATGGCCAGCTTTTTCGGAAAGGGAGTGCAAGCGAAGCGGCGAACCCAAATAAAAATGCCAAGCCTCATCCTGTCGAATCCGGTGAAAAGCAGAAAAAGTATCGGAAGTCAGTAGAAAATAGATGCCCGTAGCATAATTACGATCTCCTTCAAACTGCTCTCCAAGGCATTTTTGACTGATAATCCCTTGGCTTCGGTATGCTTCCTTGAAGTAACCCCCTTCAGGATGAGGCTTTAAATCCAAGCTTTCGATGATTTCTACTGCTGTCATAATGTTAGTTTTCCCTAATCCTGCGTTTTTCCCAATACCACTGAATTACCTCATGGCTCAGCTTTCCTGCCAACTCCGGCTGCTGGTCCGCTACGTTGGTAGTTTCATTGATATCCTTATCCAGATCATAGAGCTCCACTTGCGTGCTATCGGAATTGACCAATAATTTCCAGTTTTCATGTCGAACGGCCAAATGAGGGCTTTGGTGATGGGGCTGACGGGGGCGGTTGAAGTGTTCATTTCTCCCAAAATCCCAGAAAAGATCCTTATTTCTTGATTGAGGACTTTTGCCCGTCAGGGCTTCACTTAAATCCTGCCCAGAAAAATCATATCCATCCGGCAATTGCGCACCGGTGAGACTTGCCAAACTCGGTAGTAAATCCACTGCACCGATAATGGTTTCGCTATCCGTTTGATCCTTTTCGATCGCAGCAGGCCAACTCACGATAAAAGGCATTCGAATTCCTCCTTCATACAGGCTGTTTTTGGAGCCCCGCTGGCTGTTTGTGCGGATATGTTCATAAGTCGGGTAAGCACCATTGTCACTGGTGAAGATAATCATCGTATTTTCAGCAATGCCCAATTCCTCCAGTCCGGCCATCAACCGACCAATCTGCCGATCGTACTCCTTAAGTACAGGAATAAAGTTGGGCTTGCTCGGCCAGGTGTCTCGCTGGTCATAAAATTCCTCATTGGGAATCCATGGATCATGCATGTCATCTGGCCAAAAGTTGACAAAACAAGGTTGTTCCTTATTTCTTGCCAGAAAATCCAAGGTCTTGTCCACAAAATAACCGGTTCGTTCCCATCTTTCGATGCTGTCCTGCTCGCTCCAAATCCAGTTGGAAGCGGTGATCAGCTGATCAGGATCGGGGCCTTCATAGGTAGTGGTATATTCATCAAACCCATATGCGGTAATCTGCGGTGCATCGTCCACATCACGGCCCCCGCCCATGTGCCATTTTCCGACATGGCTGGTTTTGTAGCCGACAGTCTTTAGCACGCGTGCCATAGAAGGAGCAGCAGGGTCTAAATAGTCAAATTGTTCGCAGTTCGCATTGCCTTTCCGGCTGTGTAAAAAGGTATTGATCCCCCACTCGGTGGGAAACATCCCCGTGGTAATACCAACGCGAGACGGGGAACAGACCGGCGCTGCCGAATAGTATTGGTTAAATTTCAGGCCATTGGTGGCCAGCTTATCAATATTTGGAGTGGTCACCCAGCCGCTATTATAGCATGATAGGTCTCCAATGCCCATGTCATCGGTAAAGATGATAATGATGTGGGGTTTGGCAGTGGCTTCTGCTTGGGAATCGCTAGAGGAACGCTCACCGCATGACCATAAAAATAGGGTAGCGCAAGCTAAAATCAGGTTTTTCATTTTTGGGTCGGTTATTGACAGAAGTAGTTTATACACCGCTATACAAATTTACAGAATTGCTAATCTAACTAATTAATCGATTTAGTAAAACAAAAAATAGATAAATAGGCCTTCTTCAGTATCAAATTATTGTATAGGATTCAGGTATTCTATCCCCATCGATCTACACCTCTCGACGCCATAAGATCAACAGCACAACGGCTACAAAAACCATGGTAAGCGCATAAGAGAGGTAATTCCAAAACAAAACAGCTCAAAAATAGCGGTCCACTGTGGCTGATACATCTGATTTTTTGAAATGGGCAGATTGAAGAATCAGTTGTTCCGATTGAGTGGGAGATAAGTCAAGAGGCTTTTCAAACCATTCCTCGTCAAATTGCGCCACGACTTTGATGTCTTCCGGATTAGGACACTCCATTTCAATAAAATGAGGATGACGGCTGGTAGAAGAAAACCTGAAAATTGGTAAAACAACATAAATCTATAAAAATTAAACCCACAAAAACTGTTTATTTCCCCGCTGCAATAACCGCAAGATCCACCTGCTCGGCACCCGCTTCCAGCAACACATTTGCGGCAGCAGCCAAGGTAGCACCAGTAGTCATCACATCGTCTACCAAAAGTAGCTTTTTATTCTTTAGATCAGTTCCTGTAACCAGCGAAAAAACATGTTCCACATTGGCAATTCGCTCCATTCTGGACTTGTTGGTTTGGGTACTGGTAAACTTGGTACGTAAGAGTGAGTCGCGGACCGGCGAGTCCAATACACTGGAAAGGCCCTCAGCAAACATCATACTTTGATTATAGCCCCTTCGCTTTTGTTTGGCAGGATGCAAGGGAATCGCAAAAATACCATCCCAAGTATCCTTGTAGCCATTTCTGGCCAATTCATGTCCGTACATTTTACCCAATAATACTCCCATTTCAGGTTGGTTGCGGTATTTGAGCTGGTGAAGTAGCCGCTGACTGACGCCTTTCTTACTATACCGCAAAAAAGCCATTACCCGACCGACACGGGTAAGTCCCATGACTTTAAGCGCCAAATCATTATTGTCTGGGCGTTGGTGATAGGTAGTAAAGGGCAGCTGCACTTGACAGGACCTACAGATCAACTCTTCAAAATCAAACAGACTGCTTCTGCATACCGCACAGGTCTGGGGAAACACTAGGGCTAAAAAATCATTGAAAAAAGTGAAACGCATTAGGAAAAAGGGTTGTTAGTTCTAATTGACAGGAAAATACCTGTTATATTTGCTATTTAGATAAAAACTATCCTATAAGTTAATGAATTTAGTCAACGAATTCAACGAATACCGCGCGAAGATGAATGACAAGATCCTCGGAGAAGACAACAAAGTCCTCAAAAGGATCTTTAATTTAGACACCAATGCTTTCAAAGAGGGTGCAGTGGATATCCAATCCAAAGAAATGATCGGTTTGGCCTGCTCCATGGTCCTCCGGTGCGACGATTGTGTACGCTATCACTTGGGCAAATGCCATGAAGTAGGCCTGACTAAGGATCAGGTTTTTGAAGTATTTTCCATTGCCAACCTGATCGGTGGCACTATTGTTATCCCTCACTTACGGAAAGCCGTAGAATATTGGGAAGAGCTAGAAAACGAGGCTAACAAAAATGTTTAAAAAGGACCTGGACCTGGAAAAGCGCTGGAGCACACTCTTAAAGGGCCTCCATGAGCTGATCGGCAAGAAGCCTGCTGACCTTAACGGGGTACTGTTCATCATTGGTGTCCAAGAGCTTGGCCAAGGGATGAAAAACTTCAGTAAGGAACAGAAACAAGACCTTATGCATATTGCGATATGTAAGGTGCTCAGCCTTTCTGGTTTTTACGAGTTGGATTTTATTGACCAAGATGGTTGGCCACATTGGAAACTGGTGAAGGAACTGCCGCATTTTGACATGCTAGAGCAAGAGAAATTACTTAAAATACAAGTCTTGGAATATTTCGAAAAAGAATTTGAAATAGACATTAAATAAAGTTTTTGCTAAGAATAAAAATATCAGTTTATCATATAAATCAATTTATAATGATCAACTGGAAAGAAAATAAATCCATTATCTATGAATATCGTATCCTATAATGTCAACGGTATCAGAGCAGCAATGCGCAAAGGGTTTGGTGAATGGCTCGCCGAAACCTCTCCTGATATCATTGGCTTACAGGAAATAAAAGCCAAAGAGGATCAAATAGAGATTAGTCTATTTGAGGATCTAGGATATCATTGCTATTGGTATCCAGCTGTAAAAAAGGGATATAGTGGTGTCGCTATTCTCAGCAAGACAAAACCCAAAAAAGTCACTTATGGTATGGGAGTGGACAAGTACGATGATGAAGGCAGAATGATCAGGGCAGATTACGGTGACTTTTCCTTCATTAGTGCCTATTTCCCTTCAGGTACCACAGGAGGAATTCGTCAAGACTTTAAATATGCATTCCTGGATGATGTATTTGGCTTTACACAGGATCTAAAACGCAGCTCACCAAATTTGATTCTAAGTGGTGACTATAACATATGCCATAAAGCCATTGATATACACAATCCGGTAGCCAACAAAAATACTTCAGGTTTTTTGCCAGAAGAAAGGGCTTGGATGGACAAGTTTACGGGAGCAGGTTTTGATGATAGTTTCAGATTGCACAATCAGTCTCCCCATGAGTACTCTTGGTGGAGTTACCGGGCCAATGCCCGAGCAAACAACAAGGGTTGGCGGATAGACTATCACATGACCAGTTCGGCCATGAAAGAAAGAGTAAAAGGAGCTAGGATAATGCCGGATGCAGTGCACTCTGATCATTGTCCGATCTTGGTAGAAATAACGTAAAAGGAAATTTATAGGATATATTTAACCATAAAACTTAATGAAATCGATCAAAATCTCTATTCCATCTCTCATTGAGAATATTAAGATCGTAGAAAGCTTCATTGACAACGCAAGGGATAAATTCCAGATCAATGACGACATCTATGGCAACATCATGATTTCAGTAACAGAATGTGTCAGCAATGCCATTGTCCACGGCAATCAAGGGGACGCAAGTAAAGCGGTAAACTTGGAAGTAAATTTTCTCGAGAACCAGTTAAAATTCATCATCGAAGACGAAGGGGAGGGTTTTGATTATGAAAATCTAAAAGACCCAACTGCTCCTGAAAACATAGAAAAATCTGGAGGCAGGGGAGTTTTCATTATGAAGAACCTCAGCGACGAAGTGGATTTTGAAAAGGACGGAAAAAAAACGATCCTCACCTTCTACATGAATTGACCATGGCCATCAATTTCTTTCAAGAAGATCTTCAATACAATCTACAGCAAAAAAACCTCACTAAGCGATGGCTTAGAGCATTAGCCAAGTCCGAAGGGTTTAAAATCACGGACCTAAACTACATCTTCTGCAGTGACGAATATCTATACCAAATAAACGTGGATTACTTAGACCACGATACATACACAGACATTATCACCTTTGACAATTCCGAAAAGGAAAACCTGCTAGAAGGAGACATCTTCATCAGCATCGAACGTATCGTTGATAATGCAAAAACACAAAACCAAGACACTTATAAAGAAACTATACGCGTAATCAGCCATGGACTCCTGCACCTCTGTGGCTACAAAGACAAAACAGAAGAAGAAGCCCAACTCATGAGATCAAAAGAGGATGAGTCAATAAAATTATTCTTCGAACTAAAAGAAAATATTTAACGTTCCACGTGGAACGTTTACAACACAAAAAGAGTAACAACTAGTGTTCCACGTGGAACACTAGTTAGCAATCATAAATTACAACCAACTGTTTCACGTGGAACAGTAAAAAAGAGAACCTAAAAGTTTCACATGGAATTGTGAATCAATTCCAAATCAGATGTTTCACGTGGAACAATTAAAAAATACACACAATTATGTTTCCAGAATACGATGTAATAGTAGTTGGAGGAGGCCATGCAGGATGCGAAGCAGCTCATGCGGCAGCCAAAATGGGGAGTTCGGTACTCTTATGTACCATGAATATGAACACTATTGCTCAAATGTCATGTAATCCAGCTATTGGTGGTGTGGCTAAAGGACAAATTGTTCGTGAAATTGATGCACTCGGTGGAATGACAGGGATCATCTCCGATAAATCCATGATCCAATTTCGAATGCTCAACAGGTCTAAAGGCCCTGCTATGTGGTCTCCAAGATCACAAAATGACCGAATGCGCTTTGCCGAAGAGTGGAGATTGGCATTGGAAGGCACACCAGGCGTGGACTTTTGGCAAGAAATGATCTCTGGTTTGGTCGTAGAAGACAAAAGGGTAGTGGGTGTAAAAACTGGTATCGGCCTTGAAATAAAAGCTAAATCAGTAGTCCTTACTAATGGAACTTTCTTGAATGGACTTATTCATATCGGAGAGAAACAATTTGGTGGGGGAAGAACTGGGGAAGCTGCTGCAAAGGGTATCACAGAACAGTTAGTAGAACTGGGTTTTGAAGCCGGTAGAATGAAGACCGGTACGCCACCAAGAGTAGATGGAAGATCGCTGGATTACACTAAAATGGAAGTACAGCATGGGGATGACAAACCTGAAAAATTTTCATTCTCTGATGAAACTTCAACACTAAAAGAACAGCGCACTTGTTGGATAACATATACCAATAAGGAAGTCCACGAAACATTGGAAACGGGATTCGATCGTTCCCCGATGTTTAACGGCCGTATTCAAGGGTTAGGGCCGCGATACTGTCCCTCAATAGAAGATAAAATCAACCGCTTTGCAGAACGTGATAGGCACCAAATCTTCGTTGAACCTGAAGGTTGGAATACGGTAGAAATCTATGTTAATGGCTTTTCCACTTCACTTCCAGAGGATGTTCAGTACAAAGCCATTCGAAAAATAGCCGGTTTTGAAAACTGCAAAATGTTCCGTCCAGGTTATGCGATCGAATATGATTTCTTTCCGCCAACACAGTTAAAACTTACATTGGAAACCCAATTGGTGGAAAATCTCTTCTTCGCAGGACAAATAAACGGAACTACTGGATATGAAGAAGCAGGCTGCCAAGGACTGATTGCCGGTATTAACGCAGCCAGAAAAGTAAAAGAGGAAAACCCCTTCGTACTAAAGAGATCGGACGCTTATATCGGTGTGCTCATCGATGATCTTATCAATAAGGGTACTGAGGAACCTTATAGAATGTTTACCTCAAGGGCTGAATTCAGACTACTACTCAGGCAAGATAATGCCGATCTGCGCTTGACTGAATTAGGCCATTCCATAGGCCTAGCTTCCGACAAGCGATTAGAGAAAATGCTGGACAAGAAAAATGACACCGCTAAATTGATCAATGATCTAAAGCAAAAGAAACTAAGTCCGGATAGCATCAATTCAGGACTTGAAGAAAAAGACACCGCTGCAATCAAAGAAAAGATAACGGTAGAAAAACTACTTAAAAGACCTCAACTGGGTCTATCATCTATAAAGGAATTGGATGCTGATATCCATCAGTATCTTTCTAAATATCCGCAGGAAGTACTCGATCAAGCCGAAATACAAATAAAATATAACAGCTACATCGAAAAGGAGTCGCAAATGGTAGAGAAACTGAATAGCATGGAAAATTTTAAAATTCCATTGAACTTTGATTACCTTACCATACCAGCATTGTCGGCGGAAGGAAAGCAAAAATTACACAAAATTCGCCCGGAAACACTCGGGCAAGCATCTAGAATCAGTGGCGTATCACCCGCTGACTTGTCCATTCTCACGGTTTATTTAGGAAGATAACATGTACGAAAGATTAACCAACTGTCCACTTTGCCAAAGTGGACTTTTTATTAATCATATGGTGGTGAAAGACCACAGTGTCTCTGACGAATCATTTAGCATTTGTAAATGCAGCAGTTGCGATTTTTTATTTACCAACCCAAGACCAACCCAAGAAAATATCGGACTATATTACGAATCTAAAGACTATATTTCCCATACTGATAAATCCAATAATCTTGTTAACCTCATTTACAAGCAAGTAAGAAAAATAACCTTACAGCAAAAGGTAAACTGGATTACGAAGTACTCAGAAAAAAAAGGAAGACTATTGGATTACGGTTGTGGTACTGGACATTTTCTTCATCATGCCAGCACCAAAGGATGGGATGGAATTGGCTATGAACCTAATGAAGAAGCTACAAAAATAGCTCGTGAAAAATTTGACCTCCAACTATACCCTAAACTAAAGGGCCTCGAAAAGGAAAAGAAATTCGATGCCATCACGCTCTTCCATGTCCTCGAACATGTACATGATCTGAGAGGCACTGTGGAGTTTCTCCTGAAACGGTTAAAGAAGAGGGGTACACTATTCCTTGCTGTTCCCAACAATGCTTCCTACGACGCTGCGTTATTTAAGGAACATTGGGCTGCCCTTGACGTACCAAGGCACTTATACCATTTTACAAGGCCAACTATGCAAAAATTAGCTGATGAATTCGACTTACGCATCACTGCAGAAGAACCCATGCCATTTGACAGCTATTATGTTTCGATTCTATCCAACAATATAAAATATAATAAGAAAAATCTTATAAAATCATTTTTTACAGGATATAAGTCTAACAGATTAGCCAAAAACAATAAAAATAATTATTCAAGCATATTGTTTATATTAAAGAAGAAATGAGCAATAGAAAACATTATTTAAGCCTATTCCTAGCCTTAACAGGTATCTTGCTTTGCTACGCATGCGCAAAGCAAAGTTCTCCCATGGGTGGTCCAAAGGACGAAGACCCACCAAAATTGCTATCATCAAACCCGAAAGACCAAAGCCTAAATATCAAACCCGAAAATGTGACCTTGGTTTTCGATGAATTCATCAAAACCGAGAATCCCCAAAGAAACGTCATCATCACACCAAGCCTGGATAAAAGTAAAATGGAGTTTCTTGCCCTGAAGAATGAACTTCGCATCAAAATAGGACAGGAGTTGGAAGATAGTACCACTTACGTTTTTAACTTTCAAAAGAGCATCCAAGATATCTCTGAAAGCAATCCATCTGAAAACTTAAAACTGGTATTTTCTACGGGAAGTATGATAGACAGCCTAAGATTTATCGGAAAAGTTGCCTATATATTTCCTCAGAAAAAGCCCGATATGGAAGATGTCATTGTAGGGCTTTACAGAATTGAGGACGATACCATGGATGTATTTACTGATCCACCATATTACCTCACCCAAACGGATTCTGCAGGGAATTTTGAAATCACCAATATCAAAGGGGGACAATACAGGGCATATGCCTGGCACGATGCCAACAATACTTCCAAGGCAGAAGACAAAAGTGAGCCTTATGGATTTATAAGCGACCCCATCATCATCATGGAAGATGTATCAGGAAGCTATTTCAATCTATTTAAAGGTGACTTATCGGATTTTAAAATCAACCGTACAAGTGCACTCGGAAGCAATTTCGACGTGGTATTAAGTAAGTATCCTGCGAAACTTAACGTCACCCATCCGGATTTAGGAAATTCCCTATTTTATAGGATCAATGAAAAAAACATACGATTCTACCATACAGAAATAAGAGACGACAGTACCCAAATATCCATAAGCTTGCGGGATTCTGTAGGTTTTGGAGTAGATACCACATTCTATGCCTCATTTATGAAAAGTGAAAGGAGAGCTGAAAACCTAACCCCGACCATGGATAAAAAGAAGGAGTTCGTTGCCAACATCAGTACCTCGATCTCTTTTAACAAACCCATCAAGAACATCATTTACGACTCCCTCTTCATCCAATATGACTCAGCATCCTTTATCCATATCAAGCCAGAACACGTGAGCTTTAGGGACAGTGCTTTGCGTGCTACACTTCTCATAGACTTACCAATTTCGGATACCATACCAAAGACAAGCTTCCAGTTTTACGCATCAGATTCGACATTCATAGACGTAGAAGATCAACATAACGAAAAAGCTATCAAAACGACGTTTAGCAAACAAGATCCTGAGAATCTAGCAGATGAAGTCACAGGTAAAGTAATGGCAGAAGAATGGCCTATCATCGTCCAATTACTATCAAGAGATGAAGAGATCGTCAAGCAACAAACCCTTAAAGAAAATAACCAAACATACAGTTTTAAAAAAATAAAAGCAGGTGAATACATGGTAAGGGCCATTATTGACCGAAATAAGAACGGCCAGTGGGATCCCGGAAACTATTATGAGCTCAGGCAACCAGAACCGGTATATTACTTTTATGATCCTGAAAACAAAACCTATGCCATCCAACTAAGAGGTAAATGGACCAATCAAAACATCAACATTATACCAAGTCCGGCTTCTGGATTACTCCAAGTGACTACCGATCATGTCCCTAGCGACACCATAACAACCAATCAAAATGGCACCGAAACTATGTAGATAACTCACAAAAACGATGTGAATAAGTGTCTATAACTTATGGACAATTCAGGACTTATCCCAAATGCTTAAAACCATTTGGGATAATTTTTTTCCCCCTATGGATAACCACAATTTTGTAAACGCCTATCCACATTTATACACACAGCCTTTAATGAACACTACTTGATATACCACATTATACACAAAAATCAGGATAAATACGATAAGTACTATTTACCAGACACTTGCAAGTTAATAAGATGTGGATCATGGGTGAATTATATATGGATAAGCTTTGGTTAACTTGTGGGTAAATAAGATCCTGACAATTACCCACAAATCCACACCTTAATAACTACAATAGTTTTTTATTTAAAAAAAGAATATAGTATAACTATATAGGGTGTGGAAAGTGTATAAGTCTGAAGAAATGATTCATTGTGCTTTCTTGAAATAGGATCATTGGGATGAAATGAAAAAAGGATATCAAATCCTTTAAAAAAATATCTTTGCTAGCTAAAATTGGATAACTTTAAGGTTCCAATTAAAGCAACGCCAAATGATACCGAAATTTGGTTTACCGCTAACAAGTGTAAATCCGCTAACTATGAGAATAGTCTTACTGATATGTAGCATTGTATTGATTTTCCAATCGCATCTATTTGCACAGGATACCAATTCCCAGGAAAAAATACACTTCACGGATTTTTATATTTCGGCCGGATATCGAAATCAGCCCTATAAAGAGTTGAACAATTACCTTAGCGGACAGGGTTACCAAACATTCGAAAAGCAAACGGCCACTTTAGGAGGCGGAATATCTTACGTGGCCATGTCAAGATTAGGACTTTTTGCAGAGGCGGATTTTAACCTGAACAAAAAACGATTCAGCAATGACTATGTAAATTATCGGTACTTGCCGATCCACGTTACTGCGGGGATCCAGTATCACTGGAAAAACAGTCTCACCAAAGATTGGCGCTTTTATCCAAAAGTAGGCCTCTATTATGGAACCACTTCCCTGGATCTCATTGCCAAAGACCTCAATAACGATTTCAATGAAAACCTAATGGGAAACATGAACACCAGTTTCCTTTACCAACGAAATTTGGGATTAAACCTTAGCTTGAATGCTGACAAGTTATTGGGGGCCTTTCTGAAGCCTACTACCCAAGTCGGAGTTTACTCCAGAATGGGCCTGCAGGTAGGCTATATGCTTAACCTCTATTCCAGTGTGACAAAGCTCAGAAGGAATTTTAGTCCCGACTTGCGTAAAGACCTGATCATTTCCAATGCTCCGGCTTTTGATCCAAGTGCTTTTTATGTAAAGTTGAATTTTGCCATAGGTAAGTTTGAGAAATCAAGCGAATGAATGGTTAAAACCCGATTCCCCAACTATGAAAAATATTTTTAGTTTCATACTTCTCTTTTTAGGAATTCAGTGGCTGGCTTTTGCCAAAACCGATACGGTTCGGATCCATAGTAATGCAATGGACAAGGATGTGCCTAACTTAGTCATTACACCCAGTACCTATACCCGCTCAGAAACTTATCCGTCTGTATATTTGCTCCATGGAGCTGGTGGCGACTACACCACTTGGGCAAGGATTGCGGATTTACAGCAATATGCGGACCGCTACAGCCTTATCATCGTCTGTCCTGATGCAGGAGTCACCAGTTGGTATTTTGACAGCCCTATAGACCCTAAAATGCAGTATGAGACTTTTGTGGCTTCGGAGCTGGTCACTTGGGTGGACGAACACTATGCCACTAAGCAAGATCGTGCCCATCGTGCCATTACGGGGCTAAGCATGGGCGGTCATGGAGGACTTTACCTGGGATTTAGACATCAGGATATCTGGGGTGCAGTGGGCAGTACCAGCGGTGGTGTGGATATTAGACCTTTTCCGCTAAATTGGGACATTGCCAAAAGATTGGGATCATATGCACAAAATAAGGATACCTGGGAAGAGAATACCGTGATCAATATGCTTCACTTGTTAGATGGCAAATCACTGGATATCATTATCGATTGCGGTCGGCATGACTTTTTTTATGATGCCAATGTGCGGCTGCATAGGAAGTTAGAAAAGCGAAACATTCCCCACGATTTTATCACCAGACCGGGTGTGCACAACGCCGAATATTGGCGTAACTCGATAGCATATCAGCTGCTGTTTTTCCATAGTAAGTTTGAAGCTAGAAAAGAATAGACAGTATATTACTTGGTAAAAGTTTATTTTGCATAATTTATTATTGTCGTTCGAGTAAAGATTTTAGGATTGAAGAAAATTCGTGCAAACCTTCCTCTAAATCCCTAAAGGGAACTTTCTTATCATTCATTCCTCAGTCCCGCAGCGTAGCCGAAGGGATCTAATGGCGACTTAAACCCGCATTATGCACTAGCCTATCTATTGCGACCTGAAACTACTTCAAAATCAGTTGCTTCGCTTCCCGATTGACCGGGACTGATTTTCTTGTAGTTTCAGCTCTTCCCGATAGCTATTGGGACAGGTCATAACGATTCCTATTGCATAAAGCGGACAATGTTGTTTAATTAGCGTGTATCTGGAAATATTGGTTCTATTATTTTTCTAGCTAAATTCCTAGGTGGTTTTCATCCCTTTACCTTTGTTACTTTTTTGACCTGAAGCAAAAAAGTAACCAAAAAACCCCGCCGCTACGCCACGGCGCACAGGTGTGAATCTATTGGGCTAAAATTAAAGCCTACCCCCATGCAGGCAAACTCCTCCTTTTCTAGCGGCCAACATTCTTATTCTTTTTGGTCAGCCTTTCGTCAAACAAGCCTGCCTTTTTGCCCGCCCGCTTTTTAATTTCTTAACGCCCAATACCTGCAAGGCGAATCCATTTTATACATGTTTAAAAAAGACCATGGACTAAAACCATAATTCTCTCAATGGACGATCCGTATTGGAAAATCTCTTTAACTAAACGACATTGATAAACCGGGTTAAAAATATATCCAAATACATCTACTTTTTTTGACCGCAAGGACATCAGTAATATCAGAGATAGTAAATAGCTGCTCACAAAAACTATGGAAATCCCAGAAAGGCCCTTCTTCATTCCAGACGTTCAGTGAGTGTGCTACATGAGAAATAAAACCCACTGGCAAGAAAGTCGTTAATAAAACGCATATGAGTATAAAAGAACTGCTTCAAATCAAAGACCATCGTCCATGGCCACTTCCACAAGGAGCCTGGAAGTATTACCAAGAGTGGAATGATGCCATTTTTTTGCATTGGCAAGTAGAAGAACAGGAACTAAGGAAATGGGTTCCTGATACATTGGAAATAGACTTGTTTGAAGGCAAAGCATGGGTTTCGGTGGTGGCTTTCGATATGGAACGGATTAGACCAAAAGTACTGCCTGCTTTCTCACCGATATCTAATTTTCATGAGATCAATATCCGAACTTATGTCAATTATAAAGGAAAGCAAGGCGTATATTTTTTGAGCATAGAAGGTAGCAAAAGATTATCCTGTCAAGTGGCCAAGAGTCTTTCCACTTTGCCTTATCGGTATTCGGTGATGAGAAGGAGGCAGGGAATGTATCGGTCCACAAATGGTCGATTAGAAGATAGATTACATTTGAATTTTAAAATAGGTGCACCAGTGAAGCAAAAAAGTCAACTGGAATGGTGGCTGATGGAAAGATATGCCCTGTTTCAGGATAGTCCTGGCACAATCAATACTTACGAAATCCATCATGCACCTTGGCCAGCTAAGAAAGTAGCGGTGACATCTGTGGAACTAGATTACCCACGATTCCGCGAGCTTTTCTCTGGTCGTCCTGACCTATGTCATTATTCAAGTGGTGTACAGGTTTTGGCCTGGGGCAATGAAAAATATATTAGCCAAGATCTACCACTGGAAAGTAATGGGAATTAATGGCAATTTTCAATAATCCTGTTCAAATCGGAGCATGCAGTGAGAAGAAGAAAATTCATTAGAAATATTACTTTGGGCAGTCTGAGCGCTGGTGCGCTGACTACTGGGTATGCGTATAAATTGGAGCCATTTTGGTTAGAATTTGTGCATAGGAGCATGCCTGTTGCCAATTTGCCGGAAAGCCTCATAGGAAAAATGGTGATGCAAATCAGTGATATTCATGTAGGAAACCGATTTGATTACCGTTACATCATTGATTCATTTCAGAATGCTCAAGAGTATGATCCTGATTTTGTAGTTTACACTGGTGACTACATAACTTACGAAGGTGAGGAACAGTTTCGGCAGTTAGCTGAAGTGATGAAATTTGCGGTGAAGGGGCGATTTGGAACAGTGGGGATTTTGGGAAACCATGATTATGGCAAAAACTGGTCAGAGCAGCATGTAGCCGATACAGTAACACAGGTACTTTCAACTTCAGGGATAGAGGTATTAAGCAATGAACAACAAACATTCAATGGTTTAAACGTAATAGGTTTGGATGATTATTGGGGGCTTAATTTTGGTCCCTCAGATTTGATGGGAGAGATAGATGATCAAATGGCCAATTTGGTGCTTTGCCATAATCCAGATGTTTGTGATTTACATGTATGGAATGGCTATAGAGGATGGATTCTTTCTGGACATACCCATGGTGGTCAGTGCAAACCACCCTTTCTGCCACCACCTTTATTGCCAGTGGAGAATAAGCAGTATTCATCAGGGCAAATTGAGCTGGGTGATGGGCGCACATTATACATTAATAGAGCACTAGGCCACTTATGGCAAATTCGTTTCAATGTCAGGCCAGAGATAACACTCTTTCGGCTGGAGAGTGCTAATCCGGGGTAACCTGAAAAATAACATATCGACTTTATTTTACGCTTGCCTTTTGGAATCGCCAATAATCGGCTAATTTTCGAAGTAAATCGAAGCGATACCATGAAGAAGGAAATATACTGGTTGGCCGGGACATTGGTTCTGGTGATTGTCCTGCACTTGTTTCATTTTGGCTGGGAAGGCTTTCAGCCAGATACACAGTTTGACCTGCAAGTATTTGACACTTACTTAGCAATGAGCAGTCTTTATTTTTTGTGGCCTTTTGCAGTGACTTGCTTCTTTTTGGTGTATTTGGTAAAGGTGATGGCCATGGCTTTTAGTAGCGGACCTGCCAATTTGATCTTTATGATCACTTCCATTTTCCTGATGCTGTTTACCACACGTGGCGGTCTGATCATGGGGGGCGTGTTGCAAGGCCAAGCATTGGTTGATTTTGCCACAGCAATGGTGGTGGTCCAACTGGTGTTGCTTGTGCTTTTGGCTTATACGGCCTTTCGGACGGGAAACCTTAAAAAATATGGGTGGTAAGTCTCAGCAAATCAGGACGGATAACTCAGCTTAACCCAATAGTGTCGGCATGAACGATCAATTGCTCAAAACATGCAAAATACGTCACACTCAGTTCCGATGAGATTGATCTTTTTCGCACTTTCTGGATGGAAAAGACACTTCTGAAAGGAGACTATCTGCTTAGGAATGGAGAGGTGTCCAAAAGTGATAACTACGTGGTCACCGGCGCACTTGAGGCATTTTATATTTCAGATAAAGACAATGAGGAGATTTTGTATTTTGCCATTGACGATTGGTGGGCCACAGACATCTTGAGTTTTCAAAAACAAACACCTTCCATTTACTAATATTCAGGCATTGGAAGATTCCTTGTTATTACAAATTCACCGTGATTCTTTTCAGGAAATGCTCCAATGCATTCCAACCTTAGAGACCTATTTTAGAAGTATTCTGGAGACCAAGGGGACTGAAAGCCTATATTGATCAGGTTATGCGGATAAATGAAATCTGGAGATTCCGTTCAGTAAAACCCGATGGAGACTATGTCGGATTATTGGAAAACAAAAAATTATACATCTTATCTTTACGAATAGTTTAAAAGCGATTTGCTTAAACTTATTGGGCAATATTATCCTCGTTTTAAATGCGCGGTATGTCATTATTTAGCCAGCGATCTTTACATGTAAAAAGCCGGCTGTAAACTCTAAATCCTGTTCAGTAGGTTCCTAAACTTTTCCCTTTTTTAACATTTCAACCTGCCCACATTTTTAATAAAAATAGTATGCATGCATACAAAATTATTAGTATATTACGTTATGCTATTACAGCAATGAACTGAAACAATGAAACCTGAAGAGACCGTAGATTTCCACATCAAATCTGCTTGGCATGCCATCTCACGCATGTACAACCAGAAGGCAGTCGAGGAGGGATTTACCACCTCCATCGGGTTTGTACTGATCAATATCAATTCGCACGAAGGAACGCCGGCGACCAAAATAGCCCCATTGATGGGCTTGGAGTCGAGGAGTCTTACGCGCATGCTGAAGTCTATGGAGGAAAAAGGCTTGATATGCCGTAAGCCAGATCCTGCTGACAAGCGATCGGTCCGCATTTTTTTGACCCTTGAGGGCAAGCGGAAAAAAGAAAAATCCATCGAAACCATTCAGGTGTTTAACCATGCCATCCGCGAGGTGGTGACCAAAAAGGAAATGGAGACATTCTTTCGGGTTTTTGAAAAGATCAATCACGTAATCGAGCATCAATAAACTGACCAAAAAGTTCCGCCACAGCGGATCCATCTAAAATCATTTTAACCTATGAAGAGAGCCATTCAGAAAGTAGCCATTTTAGGTTCGGGAATTATGGGATCGAGAATAGCCTGTCACTTTGCCAATATCGGTGTGAAAGTGCTTTTACTGGATATTTTGCCCAAAGAACCTAACGAAGCAGAGCAAAAAAAAGGCCTGACCCTGGAGGACAAAGCAGTCCGAAACAGACTGGTAAACGAGGCTTTGGAAAAGACCCTCAAATCAAAACCCTCACCGATTTATGACAAGGCCTTTGCCGAACGCATCCAGACCGGCAACTTCGAGGATGACCTGCCCAAAATCAAAGAATATGATTGGGTGATCGAGGTAGTCGTGGAGCGATTGGACATCAAGCAGTCGCTATATGAAAAAGTGGAAACACATCGAAAGCCGGGAACATTGATCACTTCTAATACTTCGGGCATTCCCATGCAGATGCTATGCGAAGGCAGGAGTGAAGATTTCCAGGAAAATTTCTGCGGAACTCACTTTTTTAATCCACCACGCTATCTGAGATTGTTGGAGATAATCCCTGGCCCCAAAACCGATCCTGCTATCATTGATTTTCTGATGGAATATGGGGACCGTTTTCTCGGTAAAGAAACCGTGTTGTGCAAGGACACTCCGGCATTTATCGCCAATCGTATCGGGGTCTATGCGATGATGTCCAGCATGCACACCATCGAAGAGATGAAAATGGGTGTTTCCGAAGTGGACAAGTTGACCGGTACAGTGATCGGCCGAGCCAAATCAGCCACTTTCCGTACCATGGATGTCGTCGGACTGGACACCATGGTCAATGTGGCCGATAACCTCAGCAAAGCCCTACAAAAAGATGAATCCAAAGATCAGTTCAAGCTGCCAAAAACTGTCGAATTTCTTTCCGATAAAAAGTGGCTTGGAGATAAGACTGGCCAAGGCTTTTTCCATATGATACGCCACAAGGATGGCAGCAAAGAGCTGAAGGAAATAGACTTGCAGACACACGAATATAAACCCGCCGAAAAGCCCAAATTCAAGGCCTTGGAAGAATCCAAGGAAATCAATGATTTGAAAAAGCGGATCAAGTTTCTGGTGAACTTTGACGATAAGGCGGGAGAATTTTACCGGGCTACTTTCTACGACCTTTTCCGATATTGTTCATTCCGTATCCCGGAGATCTCGGATGAGCTTTACCGTATCGACCAAGCAGTCTGTGCAGGTTTTGGCTGGGAATACGGGCCATTCGAAAACTGGGACATCTTAGGTGTAAAAGATACAGTTAAGAAAATGGAAGCGGCTGATCAAAAGCCTGCCAACTGGGTTTATGAGATGTTGGATGCCGGAAATGACCGTTTCTATCGCGTAGAAAACGGCAATCGCCAGTATTATGATATTCCTTCTAAATCATACAAAGACATTCCAGGCCAGCAGGAATTTATTCTCCTTGATACCTTGAAGGCTGCCAACAAAAAAATCTGGGAAAATGCTGGTTCCACGATCTATGATATGGGCGATGATGTCATCGGCTTGGAATTCCATACGAAGATGAATTCGCTTGGTCAAGAAGTCATTGAAGGGATGAATACCGCCATCAGCATGGCGGAGAAAGATTATAAAGGCTTGGTGATCGGTAATGAAGGTCCCAATTTTTCTGCTGGAGCCAATCTCGCTATGATCTTTATGTTTGCCGGCGATCAGGAATTTGATGAAATAAACATGATGATCGCACAGTTTCAAAAAACCATGATGCGCGTACGATACAGTAGTATTCCCGTGGTAGTGGCACCACATAATATGGCATTGGGAGGTGGCTGTGAAATGTCCCTTCACGCGGATGCCGTACAAGCACATGCGGAATTGTACATGGGATTGGTCGAATTTGGCGTGGGGGTGATTCCAGCTGGCGGAGGCTCGAAGGAAATGACCCTTCGCTTTTCCAATGCTATCCACAGTGGAGACGTGGAAGTAAACCGACTTCAGGAGTACTTTATGAACATTGCCATGGCAAAAGTATCCACTTCTGCTGAAGAGGCACGAGGACTCGGCTATCTACAAGCTAAGGATGGGATTACCCTTAACCGCAAGCGGCAACTGGCAGAAGCCAAAGCCAAAGTAATCGAGCTATATGATGAAGGCTACACCCAACCCGTACAGCAAACCAATATTAAAGTACTGGGCAAAACTTCCCTGGCCTTGTTTGAAGCTGGAATCACAGGGATGCAATATGGCTCCTATATTTCTGACCACGATGCGAAGATTGCCAGAAAGCTCGCGTGGGTCATGAGCGGCGGAGACCTGTCACAGGCCAATGAAGTCAGCGAGCAGTATCTACTGGACCTGGAAAGGGAAGCCTTCCTCAGCCTTACCGGCGAGCAAAAGACCCTGGAGCGCATCCAAAGCATCCTTTTCAAGGGAAAACCTCTTAGAAATTAGAATAGATAAAAGAAGAAAGAGCTAAGAAGAAAGAGACCTAAAACCATAAACCATGCATAATTTCAGAAACCTTAAAGTGTGGCAAAAGTCAGTTGACTTTGCTGTTAAAATCTATCTCGAAACAAAAGAGTTTCCAAAAGAGGAGAAATTTGGAATGGTTTCGCAAATGAGAAGGGCGGGAGTTTCTGTCCCTTCCAACATTGCTGAAGGAAGTGCAAAATCCTCTGGTAAAGCTTTTAGCAATTCATTGGAAATAAGCTTGGGTGAAAGCTACGAACTCGAAACACAACTGGAAATAAGCAAACGTGTAGGATTGCTGGATGAAGAAAAATCAAGTTCACTGCATGAAGATTTAGTAGAGATTCAACGCATGATTAACGGTCTGAAATCCAAAGTCGAGTCTTGACTCTTTTTTCTTTCCTCTTGGTTCTTTAACAACAGACAAACTATTAAACGAAAACGATATGGAAGCTTACATCATAAAAGGATATAGAACAGCAGTAGGAAAAGCCAAGAAAGGTGGATTCCGTTTTTATCGGCCGGATGATCTGGCCGTGGATGTGATCAAGAAGTTGATCACCGATACACCTGGCCTGGAGCCGGAGATGGTGGATGACCTGATCGTAGGCAATGCCGTGCCTGAGGCGGAACAGGGCATGCAAATGGGAAGGATGATCTCCCTAATGGCACTGGGCAAAGTGGTACCGGGATTTATCATTAACCGTTACTGTGGCTCGGGCTTGGAGGCCATCGCACTGGCCACGGCCAAGATCAAATCGGGAATGGCGGACTGTATCATCGCAGGCGGCACCGAGTCCATGTCCATGGTACCCATGATGGGCTATAAAACAGCGCTGAACTGGAAAATTGCTTCCGAACATCCCGACTATTACCTCAGTATGGGGCTGACCGCCGAGGAATTGGCCAAAGACTACAATATCTCACGGGAAGATGCCGATCAGTTTGCTGTGACTTCTCACGAGCGTGCCATCAGCGCCATCAAAGAAGGTAAGTTCAAAGATGAAATAGTCCCGATCAAAGTGGAAGAAACCTATGTGGACGAAGCTGGTAAACGACAGAAACGATCGTTTACCGTGGATACCGATGAAGGGCCACGACCTGGGACAAGCATGGACGTGCTGGGAGGATTAAAACCTGCATTTAAGCAAGGAGGACAAGTCACTGCGGGCAATTCCTCGCAGACATCGGATGGTGCGGCCTTTACCATAGTGATGTCTGAGCGGATGGTCAAGGAACTAAACCTAGAGCCGGAAGCACGACTAGTGAGTTACTCAGTAGCAGGTGTAGATCCTCGCATCATGGGCATCGGCCCGAAAGAAGCCGTGCCAAAAGCACTGAAGCAGGCAGGAATGAAAATGAGCGATATCAGCTTGGTAGAGCTGAATGAGGCTTTTGCCGCACAGGCGCTTGCCGTGATCCGGGAGCTCGACATGGACCCAGAAGTTGTCAATGTCAACGGCGGTGCCGTAGCACTTGGCCATCCATTGGGCTGTACTGGCGCCAAGCTCACGGTGCAAATGATCAACGAGCTTCGCAGAAGAAACCAAAAATACGGCATGGTCACCGCCTGCGTCGGAGGCGGCCAAGGCGTAGCCGGCGTGGTGGAATTGCTGAAGTAGAAGTTAGTAATGAGTCTTAAGTCTTGAGTAGTGAAACTTGAGATTTGAGATGTGGATTCTGAATAGGGGCTACTTTGTCGAGTAGCACGCTGAATAGTTAAAGAGATTTTTAAATTAAAAATATACATCATGAATAATTATAAAGAATTAAAAGTATGGAAAAGAAGCATTTTTTTGGCCAAAGATATTTACGTTTTGACAGCTACTTTTCCACACGTTGAGAAATATGGTCTTGTATCCCAAATGAGGAGGTCAGCTGTTTCTGTGGCTTCCAATATTGCGGAGGGAGCAGGAAGAGGTTCGGATCGAGAATTTCGACGATTTATGGATACAGCTTATGGTTCACTGTGTGAATTAGATACGCAGTTGTGTATTGCGAAACTATTGGATTTAGTGAATGATTCTGTATTCAAATCCTTGGAGAAGGAAATCAATGAAATGCAAAAGATGAGCTATTCGTTGATCAAAAGTTTGAAATAGCGATCAAACGGACAGTAGCCAGGCTCAATACTCTTTACTTACGACTCAATACTAACGACATGACTACAAAAACCAATACAATCAACGGCGGAGAGTTCCTTATCCGTGATACAGAGGCAAAGGACATCTTTATTCCTGCAGAATTTTCAGAAGAGCAGCGCATGATGGCGCAAGCTTGCCAAGATTTTATCGATACGGAGATTTTGCCGAAGGCTGAGGAAATCGATAGCATGAAAAATCCTGATTTAGTACCGGGCATTTTGAAAAAGGCCGGTGAGCTAGGACTATTGGGCATTTCGGTGCCCGAGGAATACCAAGGATTGGGCATGAGTTTTAATACGTCCATGCTGATAGCGGATATTATCGGTGCGGCGGGATCATTTTCGACCACCTACGGGGCGCATACTGGTATCGGAACGTTGCCGATCCTCTATTATGGTACCGAGGAGCAAAAGCAAAAGTACCTACCAAAATTGGCCACTGGTGAATGGGCAGCATGCTACTGCCTCACCGAGCCGGATGCCGGATCAGATGCCAATAGCGGCAAGGCTAAAGCAACGCTCACCGAAGATGGCAAACATTACCTGCTCAATGGTCAAAAGATGTGGATCTCCAATGGTGGCTTTGCGGATTTGTTTATTGTCTTTGCCAAAATTGGTGACGACAAAAACCTCACAGCCTTTATCGTAGAGAAGGATTTTGGTGGCATTACCATGAACGAAGAAGAAAAGAAAATGGGCATCAAAGGCTCATCCACTCGCCAGGTGTTTTTCAACGATTGCAAAGTTCCTGTGGAAAACATGCTTTCTGATCGGCAAAATGGCTTCAAGATTGCTGTGAACATTCTCAATATCGGTCGGGTGAAGCTTGGTGCGGGCGTGCTGGGAGGCTGCAGGCAGGTGATCAAAAACGCCCTGCAATATTCCTCGGAAAGAAAGCAATTTGGCGTAAGCATCAATACTTTTGGTGCCATGAAGTCCAAGTTGGCCGAAATGGCGGTGAAGACCTATGTCAGCGAATCGCTTTGCTACCGTCTGGGCCAAAATATCGAGGATCGGATTGATGCGCTCATTGTAGAAGGCATGGAGGTGAACCTGGCCAAATTGAAAGGCGTGGAGCAGTTTGCCATGGAATGCGCTATCGCAAAGATCCATGGCTCGGAGGTGCTGGATTATGTGGTGGACCAAGGTGTGCAGATCTATGGCGGTATGGGCTATTCGGCAGATGCGCCGATGGAGCGCGCTTACCGGGATGCGCGGATTTCACGCATTTATGAAGGAACCAATGAAATCAATCGCATGCTCATGATCGGTATGCTACTCAAACGGGCGATGAAAGGAGAGATTAACCTTTTTGAACCTGCCAAGGCGGTGGCAGACGAGCTGACGGCGGTTCCATCTTTTGACACGGGGGACACCTCGCAGCTTTTTGCTGGGGAAAAAGAGGTGCTAAAGAAGCTAAAGAAAGTGTTCCTGATGATTGGGGGAAAAGCTGCTATGGCCTTCGGTCCCAAAATTGAGGAGGAGCAGGAGTTGATGATGAACCTGGCCGATATCATGATCGAAATCTATGCGGCAGAATCCGCTTTGCTACGCACAGAAAAACGGGTAGGCATCCACGGCGAAGATACCTGTAAGCAGCAGATAGCAATGGTTCAAGTGTACCTTTCTGAAGCAGTGGATATCATCCAAGCAGCCGGTAGGGAGGCAATCGCTTCTTTCACCTCAGGAGATGAGCAGAAAGTGATGCTGATGGGCCTCAAGCGTTTCACCAAGGCAGATCCTGTAAACACCAAAACCCTAAGAAGACAAATCGCCGATCATATGATCGAGAAAGGGAAGTATCCGTACTTCGACTAAGGTACCAATCCACAGGTGCCCTCCCGCCCAGATCAACTCTCTGGCTGGGAGGGCACCTCTGATATATCAGTCGTACCTACGGCACTTGCGGGGTTTTGAGGTGTTTTTTGGCCCACGGATAAATCCATGGGTTACTGTAAAGTTCGTGCCGCCGGCACTTGTGGTACTTGCTGATGACCAGATATAATATCCATAGAACGGTTTTGCTATGGATTTTCGGTTGTGGAGGCGAATTTTTTCATGTTCGTTATCCCATCCGCCCTTGGCGGAGGATGATATAGATGCAGCAGGTACAATCTGCGGAAAAGATGAGGTATCTAGGTTGCGTCCAAGAGCCGTCAAGTGGACTGGGTTTTTCTGGTAAAGATAGCACCTGTGGTATATCAGTCGTACCTACGGCACTTGCGGATTGTGGGGTGGTTTTTATGTACCCACGGATAAATCCATGGGTTACTGTATAGTTCGTGCCGCTGGCACTTGGGGTAATTGCTGATGACCAGATATAATATCCATTGAACGGTTTTGCTATGGACTTTCAGTTGTGAAGGCGAATTTTTTCATGTCTGTTATCCCTACTGCCCTTGGCGGAGGATGATATAGAAGCAGCAGGTATAATCTGCGGAAAAGATGAGGTATCTAGGTTGCGTCCAAGAGCCGTCAAGTGGACTGGGTTTTTCTGGTAAAGATAGCACCTGTGGTATATCAGTCGTACCTACGGCACTTGCGGATTTTGAGGTGGTTTTTATGTACCCACGGATAAATCCATGGGTTACTGTATAGTTCGTGCCGCTGGCACTTGCGGTAATTTCTGATGACCAGATATAATATCCATGGTACGGTTTTGTTATGAACTTTCAGTTGTGGAGTTCAATTTTTTCATGTTCGTTATCCCATCTGCCTTTGGCGGAGGATGATATAGAAGCAGCAGGTTTTAGCCTGCTGATGAGGTTAAGAGCGAGCATTGCACCAAGTGCCGTAGGTACGGACCATCTCTTTGGCGTCAATATCATATCGGCTTATGAAAAATGTAATTTTCATCAAAATCAATTTCAAATTTCTTCAAAAGAGCAGTGTATTCATCTAAAAAGTCCCATTGTCTATGATGAGCTTCTTGGTTTTGGATATATTGATAGACATTTGGTATTTGTGATTTGCCGTAACTAAAACATCCGAATCCTTTTTGCCATTCGAATTTATGATTGACAAAGTTGGATTTGTTGATCCATTTCGATGATTTTGATTTTATTCTTTGCATGGCTTCAGAAATGGAAATATCTGGTTTTAAGGCAAAAAAGCAATGCATATGATCTTCAACTCCATTTACAATAATACATTTGTTACCCATTTCATTGATGAGGTTGCCGATTACTTTTTGAAGTTCTGGCCGCCATGATTTATGGATGTATGCATTTCTATATTTTACTGCAAAAATTGACTGGATATAGACTTGATGATAAGTATTGGCCATTTTATAATTTAGCTTTAGAAAGAGGTAGTACAGAAGATAATCATATTGATTTAAATACTGAAATCGATTTTGCACTATTGCTTGGGGATAATTATTACTTACTGAATTTTGTCATTATTAAACTGAATCAGGTATTATATCAGTCGTACCTACGGCACTTGCGGATTGTGGGGTGGTTTTTATGTACCCACGGATAAATCCATGGGTTACTGTATAGTTCGTGCCGCTGGCACTTGCGGTAATTTCTGATGACCAGATATAATATCCATGGTACGGTTTTGCTATGGACTTTCGGTTGTGGAGGCGAATTTTTTCATGTTCGTTGTCCCATCCGCCTTTGGCGGAGGATGATATAGGATCAGTATGTTGAAGAAAGGTTGCTTTATCTAATCTTATAGCATTTGTGAGGATATGTATCGTACCTACGGCACTTGCGGATTGTGGGGTGGTTTTTATGTACCCACGGATAAATCCATGGGTTACTGTAAAGTTCGTGCCGCTGGCGCTTGTGGTAATTTCTGATGACCAGATTTATTATCCATTGAACGGTTTTGTTATGAACTTTCAGTTGTGGAGTTCAATTTTTTCATGTTCGTTATCCCATCTGCCTTTGGCGGAGGATGATATAGAAGCAGCAGGTTTTAGCCTGCTGATGAGGTTAAGAGCGAGCATTGCACCAAGTGCCGTAGGTACGGTCCATCTCTTTGGCGTCAATATCATATTGGCTTATGAAAAATGTAATTTTCATCAAAATCCCGCTGTTCGGTATTTGTAATCCCGAACCAAAAATAATGGGGATTTGCAAATCCCCCATTTAATATAAGCTAGCGTTATTCCCTCTCCACATACGTTCTGAAATACCCGCATTCCTCGATCACCTCTTGGTAATATTGGGTGTCTGAGTATTCGTTGTGTAATTTTTGGAAACCTTCCCAGGCGATAAAATCTACATCGTCATCCTCTTCGGACCATTCGTTGGCGTATTTGCTGTAGTTTTTTTCGTAATAGTAGGCATTTCTCTCACACTTTGCCATCATGTACGTGCATTTGGCTTTTTGTTCGCGGGTGGTGGCCGCATCAAAAGCTTTTTGGTAATACATTTTGGCCGTTGAGCAATCGGTGATCATGCGGCGCTGGGTGGGACTGAAACCATATGGACTGTAGGAATAGCCTATAATATCGGATTGATAAGCCCGCACATTGCCATAGTGCGTGATATTATAAAAGGCATTGCCCAGCAAAAGGCTGTTCTGATAGACTTCTTCCTGCTTGGCCAGTTTTTCCTGCATCAACTTTACCGTTTTCAGGAATTTGCCCATGGGATAGCTCTTGCCCAGAGCATGCTCAGCATCATGATTATCCCAAATATGGGCATTGAATGGGTTGGCAGGGAACAGCTTTGCAAACTCCTGATCTTCATAAATCTGCAAGGCTTCATCGACACGATTGGCAAAGAGCGCCTTGATGGTTTCATAATAATAGACGTCATTTAGTGTGATTGGATAAAGCTTTTTACCAATTTGTTCTATTCCGGTATGGGTATCGGAGAGGAGAAATTGCTTCAATTTTTCCGTATTCTTTGCTTGGTCAAAATAGGTGGACTGGTTATCATACCCATAAAAATACCCTGCATAACTGTTCGAAAACAATTCACTCATAAGCCTATTTTCTCCTTTGGCAAAGAGCAGTGATAGGTATTTTTTACTCCATGATTGGGCATTTTCATAGCGGAAGACATCGCTATTGGGATATTTTTGAGCAGGCAGCTCGAAATAAAGCCAGTTTAGCTCAGCTACCAAGGCATCCAACTGATCTGCAACTGGATTTTCCAGCATGTTGAGCTGGTTGATCAGCCGTAATAGGCGCAATTGGTTTCGGGCCAGCTGTGTCTCGGGCAAGTGATCTTCGGCTTTGGCAAAAGCTCTTTCAGCGTCGTCAAATCGATCATTTAACGTCAGCAAATACCCGTGGGAAATGCTCCAAAGAAAGGGATTTTCAGTCTTTCCCGATTGGGCAATGTCAGCCACCAATTCCAGTCCACTACTGTTAAGTTCTTCGTGTTGCTGTTTTTTATACTCATCAAAATCCGTGTAACCGCGATAGCTTTCCGGATTATAGTTAGGGTCTTTGACATATCGCTCATGATGATTGATCAGGCGTGTAAGCAGAAAATTAAGGTGGGGGCTTGTAGGTTCCAGCGCAAAGATATTTCGAATAGCCTCTTTCTCACTGGTATAATAGCCCTGCAAGGCCCAAAGCGTGGTTTGTTCAGCTGAGGATTTGGCAAGCGGTAGCGTTTCCTGTACAAAAACCACTGAATCCTGCGGATGGTAACTGAAGATCGCTACCTTTTGGAGGGAAGCGCATTCGTTAAACACCTGGGCATAATACAGGTTGGATTCGCTAAAGGCCTTTTGGCGGTAATAGACGCCTGCCTTGTAGGCCAATGCCCTGTAATAAAGTGTGTTTTTGGGCATAGATGATGCCGTTTGGTCAAAAAATGTGATCACTTTTTCTTGGTCAGAAGCACTGTAGAAATAGGCTTTTATGACCTGAAACCAATATCGCTGTTTCAAAAACTCATCCGTTGCATTTTCATATTGCTTTTGGAGTTGCTGAAATAATTCTCCATCTGTCAATGGGTGGGTTTCCTTAGGTTCCCAGTAGCTATACCCGCTATTGAGTGAGGCCGTTTCTACCTGCTTGGCCAATGCCAAAAAGGTAAGAAAATCCTTGGTCTTTTGACTTGTTAGGTCGATTGATTTTGTCCAAGAAGGTAAACCTGAAGGCGTGGTATGTTCGGCATGATTGAGTTCACTGATAAGTGTAGCATCTGCCTGCAGCAACAAAGAATCTACTGCAAAATCGGGAACTGATGAGTCCAGATACCCGGACCAATCTTTGACGATTTTATCGTTAAATCGACCATTATGTTCATCGTCCATTCCGTCATAAAAGAAGAAATTTTCTTCCAATAGCAGTGGCTCATAGCTTTTGTCCACGTAGATTTCGGGGGTAAAATTGGAGGCAAGGATGTCATAATAGCCACCGCAGGCTTTCACCACCAAATATGTCAATAACAAACTGCCACTAAAAAGCAGCCCTAATTTGGGCAAAGATATCTTTTTCATAGTTTCTTAAGTTCAGTGAGTCAAGGTCAAAAAAAATAATTTCGTCCACCTTCATATAATTCCCCAGATCCTCGGCCATTTCCAGTAATTGTACTTGGGATACGGCTTCGATTTTCATTACATCACCTTTCCGGTAATAGGTTCCATTGCGCAGCATATCTTTTTTCACCTCAAAGAAATTGGGCTTGAGGGCTGCAAAGCCAGCATCCATTGTTAGTGCTGAGGCGGTCACTTTTGGTCTAAGTCCCACGACCTGACCATTTCGGAGATGGATTCCCCAACCAAATATCGGCATTGCCACCTTCAGGGGCAAAGGATAATCCCCCAAAGTATAGGTATAAAGATCAGCGATGGTCTTATCGTAGATGGAGCTGGCGTTGCTGGCATTGATTTCTCCCATGTTGTAATACATCAGCACGCCATAGTCCACATTCGGAACTTTGGTCTTTTGGGCGTATTTGATTTGGTGGAGACGGATGGTGGCAGACAGGGTTTTATCCGTGATCTTGCCCAATTCGTCGATAAAGGCCATAAAATGGTCACGGCTCTTTAGGCTCCAGTCGCAGTCAACCTGGATCTCCTGATAGGAAAGCTGGCTGTTGGCTGATAATGAATTGACATAGCTATTAATCTTTTTTGCCAGTTCGGCCACATCCAAATTAGAAGATAGCATCACTTCATTTTTGATGTACACGACCGGAACGATTTCCAATGTATCGGGAAAATGGCCGAGGTTCACTTCACTGACAGGATACGGCAGGCCATCAGCACTTAGCGCCACATCAAAATACCTCACATAAAGTTTCTTGACCTGATTGGCCTTGATGGTGTTGGCTTCTGTGTGATTTAAATTAAAGGCTGTTTTCCAATAGTAAAAGGAGACAGCAGGCGGTTTGGTCTGCTGGCAAGCCCCCAAGCAGGCCATAAACATAACCAGTTTAAAAATGCGTGTTTTCATAGCTAAAAAGGGTATGAACCATTCACCCTACCAAGTACAAAGTAACTACAAAAAGACGAAGAACCCCGATTTAATTTCGACTAATAGAAACCTATTCTTGACTTATTAAACAGGTGCTCACAGAAACCACAGAATAGCTTTATTTGATTTACTATGGGTAACTATTACTTTTCATGTCAAATTCTTGCTTGGCTTTCATCTCGTTGCCTTGTTACTTTTTTCCTTCAGGTGAAAAAAAAATCTACTGGTAAAAAAGCATATGATCGAAGAATAAGATTCATTAAAACAATTAACGTTCCGCGACAAAAATCAAACATAAAAAAGATCTCTTAGCGCAAAAAAAGGGAAATACCCTTAACTAATCGGTATTGAACCCGGGTTGTGGGTTCTGGGCAAACGCGTTTAGTGTTTTGAAAGGAAATAATTTTGGTGTAGGCATAGCTATCATCCGTGCCGCTGGCACTCCTTCGGGAGGTTGAGGAGCGCTTAAGCTCCTGCGGATTTATCCGCAGGTTACAAAATTTATCGTGCCGCTGGCACTTTGCCCCGATTTGTACATTGGAAACCGCAGTAGCCTAGGGGCAAGTCAACGCTTAAATGACGGGTAAGGCGGTAGTGGATTTTGGACGAGATCAAGGCGCAAAAAACGCTCCTAGCCGTAGCTAAGGAAGTCTTTTTGCAACATAGAGATAGGCCAAAAAACACACCGGATTACACGTAGGATTAGGTTTGGCTTGACCCTAGATTGCCGAATGGTGGGATAGGCTGAAATGATGATGAGTTGATTTGGATCGTACGAGCCGTCGCAGCTATCTCTAGTTCCGCATTTGAAATGCGAACTGCTGAGAAAGGCATTTGTAATGCCTCCTTGCAGTAAAGCCCCCCAGAAATATGGCTTGATCCCTGACTATTCTGCCTAATCCGCCTTTGGCGGAGGGTCATATAGAAGGTGCAGGTGACAACCTGCACCAAAAATGATTACACACAAAAGGGTAAGTTCCATAGGAACGGCAGCTATAAATGCAAATAGGAACATTCTTTTTAAATGCGTTTGCACTGGTTATGGGCTAGTGCTATGCGCTAAAATCAACTTTATTTTCTAACTTTATTCACCTATGGAAAAGTCATTTACCGAAGAAGAACTCAAGGCCATTGCTGCTCAGCTCAGCCATCCAAAAGGGGAGATGGGCATTGATGTGGCCGCAACCATGCATGAGTCCAATATTTCCATGACTGAAAAGGCCATTGAGCTGCTTCATTTGGAAAGTGGTGATAGGGTGCTGGAGCTGGGACATGGGAGTGCAATGCATGTGAGCCAGCTTTTGGAGGAGCAGGAAAACCTGCATTATACCGGTCTGGAAGTTTCAGAACTCATGCACCTTGAAGCCAAGAAGCATAACGCCCTATGGGTTGATAAAGGAAAAACGGCGTTTTACCTATATGATGGAGAGAGTGCTCCATTTGAGTCGGGTATTTTCGATAAGATTTTTACGGTCAATACCATTTATTTTTGGAGCGAACCGAAGAAAACCGCGATGGAGTTAAAACGGTTGTTGGCTGATGAAGGAAGCTTGGTGATTGCCTTTGCGCAGAAGCGGTTTATGGAAAACCTGCCTTTTGCCCAATATGGGTTTACCTTTTACGATGATGAGGATGTCATAGAGCTGATGGCAGCGGTAGGTTTGGTGCCTTTGGAACAGTCCGATGTGACCGAAACCGTCAAGAGCAAAGCGATGGAAGAAGTAGAGCGGGAGTTTACAGTGATGCGCTTTTCTAGATAAATGGAAACATACTGTGCCTTTGGTAGAACATAATTTTTTCAAATCTAAAAATTCAAGTTAAAACGAAAAACATTGAATATTTAAAAAAAAGGCATTAGGATCTATATCAAATTCCAACCCAGTGCTGTATTGACCGTGGCCTTGACCACGTCCAGTGCGGCATTAATGGCCCCTTCCACGGCTAATATGCCCAGGCCTTCGATGGTCAGTAAGACGATGCGGGCACTGCTTTTTTGGATTTCTAAGTAGTGTTTGGCTTGCTCTTCGGTGATTTTTCCCTGGAGTTTCAGCTCACCGATCAATTTGAGATTGTTGGCCAGTACTTTTAGTTCATTTTCCGCAAAGGGTTTGGCTTCTTCCCAGTGGTTGCTCAGGACACCTTGGGCAGCGGTGACCATTTTTTCGAAAATTTCCTGTGTGTTGATGTCGGGCATAATGGGATGGGTTTATCAATTTTCGTACTTTTCTCCACGTTTGAGGGCCATTTGCAGACGGATGATGGCCGTAAAGGCTGAGTTAAAGGCGGATTTCAATGGAGGCAGTTGTTCGGCAGATGCAAATCCCATCTTGTGCAAAGCCTCAAGGTTGGACAGCATGTTTTGCAGTTCCTGCACCTGCTCCTGGACAATGCGGTTTTTGTCCACTGCAGCTGCTCTTACTGCCAAGGTGTTCAGGTCCACTTTGGCTTCATCAAAGAATGTTTGGTAATGTTCATAAGCTGCCTCATCGGTGTCGATACTTCGCTCCAACCGGACAAAATATGCTGCTACCTTTTCTTCAAGTTCCGTTACCTTTTCGTCCGTGATGGGGTCGTATTCACTGATCAGGCGAACGGAGGTACATGCTTGAGCATAAAACAACAGTAGGAGACAGATAATCTTTCCCGAAGTGATTGTTTGATTCGATAATTTCATGCTTTTGGCGTCTATGAACAATTGAACGAAGTCCTTGGTTTTTTGATGTTTCCATTACGATTATCCGTAAATCCGCGGATAATGTGGTAGTTCGTAAGAAAGTGCACTATCAATATACAATTTAAGCAATAAATCCGAACCCGAAATAGGCAGTTTAGCACTGAAGGTTAATGTTCCTTTCCTTCATATTTCCACATGGGGACGGTCTTACCTGCACGCTGAAACCCCATTTTCTCGTAGAATTGCTCTGCCCCGACATCAGCTGTGAGCATTTGCATGTGGAATCCTTCGTATTTTTCCATCATCTTATCCATAATCATTCGGCCGATGCCTTTGCCTTGATGACTGGGCAATACCAGTAAATGGGGAAAATAAACGACCAAATGCCCATCCGAAAGGGCATTGCCCAGCCCTACCAATTGGTCATTTTTCCAGGCAGTGACCACGCTATCCGAATGGGTAAGGGCATTGAAAAGAACAGAAGGTTTATTTGCCGAGCTCCAGCCGTTTTGTCGGTAGAGTGGTAGCAGGTCTTCTATGGTAAAATCACGATTTTCTGAAATTTTTACCGTTGTTTTCTCCATGATGATATAGTCAATGCCTCCTTTAACAAAAGTTTGTGGGGTCTTTTCAAGCCCAAATTTTTCATAGAAAGCGGTTTTGTCCGCCCGGGCATTGCACCAAATACGATCTACTCCTTCCTTTTCCAGATAAGTGATGACATGGCGAAGCAACATACTTCCTAAGCCCTTTCCCTGCTGGGAGGTTTCAGTAGCAAATTTTCTAAACTGTGCCTGGCCATCTTTAACAAACGTTGAGATGACGGCGAGGATTTTATCCCCTTCTATCAACCCAAAATGCTGACCGTGTCGGTCTTCATCCAGCTTCACATAGTCAATTGGCTGATCCGGCCACATCACGCGATGGCGAAGATCCCATGTGTCTTCCGGCCGTAAGGAGATGATTTTATACTTTGGTTCCATTTGGTAATTGTCGTGATAAGTAGATTATTAGTGGTGGCCTTTCCAACCCGGTCCACGGACTACCCTGCCAGGAAAGGCACCGGTATGTTCCCCATGGCGAAGGACCTGCTGACCGTTTACCAGAACATGGACCATTCCTTCCGCATATTGGTGTGGTTTGTCAAAAGTTGCCCTGTCCTCAATTTTTTGAGGATCAAAAATAGCCAAATCTGCATAATATCCTTGCTTTAGCAGCCCCCTTTTCTTTATCCGGAGGTTGGTAGAAGGCAAGTGGGTCAATTTATGGATAGCTTCTTCCAAAGAAATGACGTTTTCCTCACGGACATATTTTCCCAGCAGCTTGGCGAAGTTGCCATAAGCTCGTGGATGTGTACTGGATTTCAGGAAAACACCCTCATTGGCCATAGACTGGGCATCAGAGCCAAAACTCATCCAAGGTAGCTGGAGCTGTTTTTGGACATTCTTTTCATCCATCAGGAAATAGACGGTTCCTACGCGGCTGCCGTCTTCCACTACCAAGTCCATGGCCGTTTCTTCGGGGGATTTGCCTCTAAGTGTTGCCACTTCTGCCAGCGTTTTTCCAGTAAGGTGTTTCAGGCTATCATTTTTGAAGCCCACCAGGATCATCTTGTCTGCCGAGCCAGCGGCTTGCATCAAACTTTCCCATGTGGTGGCAGGGCTTTTCATTTCTTGCAGGACTTTTTTGCGGATCTTAGGATCTTGGAGCCGCTTTGCCCAGGCATCATATCCGCCTTCTTGTACCCACGGCGGCATGGCGGCATCCAGGCCCGTGGCACCGGCGGTATAGGTGTACATGTCTGTGGTGATGTGGAGGCCAGCATTTCTGGCAGAATCGATCTTGCTGATCACCGCATCCAGCTTGTTCCAATTGGTAGATCCGCTTTGTTTTAGATGGTAAACTTCTGCGCGTATATTCGCTTCACTAGCAATTTTTATCAATTCATTCAAGCTTTCCAACAGTTTGTTTCCTTCGCTACGCAAATGGGAGATATACATCCCATCGTATTCAGAGGCCACTTTACAAAGTGCGATTAACTCTTCAGTACTGGAATAAAAAGCGGGAGCATAGATCAGTGATGATCCGATGCCCAGCGCGCCTTCTTCCATCGCTTGACGCGCCATCATTTTCATGGAGTCCAGTTCCTCTGGTGTGGGAGCGCGGTCTTCATAGCCGACCGTATTGACCCGCAGGGTGGTCGCTCCTACGAAGGAGGCGACATTGGCGGATACGCCTTTGCGCTCCAAAAACTCCAAGTACTCGCCCAAGGTGGTCCAAGGAATATCATAGGTGATGTTGCCTTGGTCTGCTTTCATTTCCCGACGGGTGGTCGGGGTCAGCGGTCCCCAGGAACTGCCTTCGCCAAAAACTTCGAGCGTTACACCCTGCTTGATGTCGCTCATGGAGCGGCCGTCCTCGATCAGCGATTCCACGGCCCAGCTGAGCATATTGATAAAACCCGGTGCCACCACGAGTCCTTCGGCGTCAATTTCCTGCATTGCTGTCTGATCAGATAGTTCGCCAATGTACGCGATAGTGTCCGCATTAATGCCTACATCTGTCATCAATGCAGGCTTTCCACTGCCGTCGATCACCTGACCATGGCGGATGATGATGTCAAAATCCTTTTGCTGCTTACAAGCACAAATAAGGACGATGAGTAAGAAGAATGTGGGTTTTTGGGGCATGGGAATGTCTGTTTAGCTAAGGTAAGTTAGGCTAAAAACCCTAGTTTCTAAAAAATAGCGTTAAGGATATTTCAAAGGACAAATGCAGTTTCTTTCTGCTATATTACCATTGGCCTAATTTTACTAGAAAAGGCGCGTGAGCCCGACGTAGCAGAGAGCCGGCGTATGGCATGCGGGAAGAAGCATTGCTGGCGCCTTGACTTTTTGGTCCTTTTGCGTCAAGGCAAAAGGACAAAGGGAAGTGCTTCATAATCGGGACACTTATCCTGAATGAAATAGAACTGCTGACAAGTAGAAAGGAAGCGATAATTATAAATTTAGCTTTCCGGATAATAGGTTTCAAATTCAGGTAAAACATATTATTGATCCTTTATTCAATTAAATTCCGTACGGATGTTTAATCCCGCTAGGTAAGCGGCCAATTGATCGGATGAGTGTCCTGGCCAGACGGTATAGATGGACTTTTCTTCACCATCTTTGGTCGCTATTTTAAAAGTCTTAAATCCCAAAAAGGATGTGGTATAGATCTTATCGATGTCTTTCAAATAGAAGGAAAGGGTGTGATCCTGCGGGGATAAAAAGCTCCAGAATAGCATGATACCACAAAATCCGGACAAAACGATCCAAAGTATGCTCAAAATGCTACCGGAATGGTTTGCAAAAAACACATTGATAAGGCCTATAAAAAGAATGAGGCCGAATTGTATCCTAAGCATTTGCTTGTTTACCGTGCCTGCATTATCAAAACTTACCGTTTCTGCCGTAGGGTCATAATTTGCATTCATCGTTTTGTTAAATATAAAAATGATGCTTAGTAAAGTGATAACTTGAGCTCGACTTATTTTTAGTATAAAAGCGAACCCTTTTTAGGAGGATGTGGGTTGGAAAAGGGTGTGGCAACTCGCCGCGGCGAGCTGCCACGGCTTCTACCCGCTCATGCCTACCTCTAAGCCTCGCAGTGACGGTTTTATAATCGAACTGAGGTTAATATACGAAATATCGTGTTAATTTTGAACCCGTTTCAGCTCGCAATAGATACGCTAGTGCATCATGCGGGCTCAATGCCGTTTAGTTAAGGCCATTTCCCTGTTTTCACCTGTTAGGAGTTTCTTTTCTATTTGACTTTAACTGTATGGCTTTGGCCATTTTGGTGGATTTTATCCTTTTCCTTTTTTCCATTGATGAAAAAAGAAAGAAAAAAATCTAGGCCGGTGGTCTGCCCTTTAAAATGGGACATGGATTTCCACTGCGACGTGGATCCGTCACCCATTTTAATTTCCACCCGATGGCTACGGCCTAAAAGCGAGTGGGTCTCGCTGTTCCACGACGCGAGCCAACTCCCTTTCTTAACGGCCTCCACCATCGGCAGGAAAACAGGCATACCAAGGGCCGGAATAAGGAAGCGATACCTTTTTTGGCTCAGGGGGGCTTATAGTTCCGGCTCAACTTGGTTACTTAAGAAAATATACCACTACATGGAATAATGATGATAATTTATCCATAAGAAACTTATTAATCGGATCCGCCTTGCAGGTATTGGGCGTTAAGAAATTCAATAGCGGGTGGGCAAGAAGGCAGGCTTGTTTGACGAAAGGCTGCCCAAAAAGAATGTTGGCAGCTAAAGAAGGTTTACCTGGCTTTTGATAGGCCTGCTTGGCTTTAGACAGGAGGAGTTTGCCTGCATGAGGGGAGGTTTTAATTTTAGCCCAATAGCTGCACAGCGGCGGGGTTTTTTGGTTACTTTTTTGACCTGAAGCAAAAAAGTAACAAAGGAAAAGGATAAAATCCACCAGGATGATCAGGTTTCCCCAGCCAAAGTCAATCAGAAAAAGACTTTTAGGTATATGAAAAGAAGGAAATCCCCTTAACTAAACGGCATTGAATGCGGGTTATAGTAAAATTACCAAAGGAAAGCGGGTTTCCGACTTAAGTAATTTTATAAAGTTGGACGTAATAATACAAAATGACCATTAAATACTTACAAAATACGTTATGACATTTTACAGTATGATGGCGAATTTTGTCAATTCAATTACAAAAATGTACGCTTGGTCATCAAAAACACCCCTTTAGGTCTCAAATATTGCGAATCACCTTACAGGGATTGCCAAAGGCAAGCACATCACTTGGGATATTTTTGGTCACCACCGAGCCCGCGCCAATGGTCACATTATCCCCAATGCTCACTCCTGGCATGATGCAGACATTTCCGCCAATCCAAACATTATCACCGATCGTCACGGGCTTGCTGGCGGTGCGATAGATGGGCTCTCCATCATTTCTTTCAGAAGGGTTTTTTATTCTGTCAGAGGCCTTCAGTGGGTGGATAGCGGTGTAGATATGTACGCCAGGGGCGATCAGGCCATTCTTCCCTATTTTGATCAGGTTGTCGTCCAAGAAAGTACAGTTCATATTGACGAAAGTCTCCTCGCCGATATGGATGTTTTCCCCATAATCGCAGTAAAATGGTGCTTCTATCCATACATTCTTTCCCATATTGCCGAGAAGGTTGGAGAGAATGGTTTTTCTTTCATCCATGTTTTCGGAGTCCAGGATATTGTAAGCTTTGATCAATTTTCTGGCCTTATGGTACTGGGCGATCAGCGTGGGATCAAGCGTATTGTACAACTGGCCGGCGAGCATTTTTTCCTTTTCTGTCATCATTACCAATAATACAATAATTGAGGCATTTGCTCCAGGAAAATCGCTTTTAAGCTATCAATGTCGAGATGTCAGCATGATGGGAGTCCAAGGCTAGACATAGCGCCTCGACTCCGCTCGGCCTGACCACCTAAAGGCGATTTACTTGGCTTCTGCCCTCAATCAAAACCGGAGGACTTAAAGTCAACAAACCTATAATCTATAAATCAGAGAAATGCTTTTCAATTATGTCTGTTATCTTTTCATAAGTAAGGGGCTTACTGTGGTATTCACTGATTTCCTGATAAGTTTTTGCTTTTTCATCATCATCAGGGTTCAGACTTGTCGTAAGCATGACGATGACATTCTTTGCTTTTTGATGTTTGGGTAGCTTCTTATATTCTTCCAGAAAATCCCAACCGCTTATACCGGGCATGTTAATATCCAAGAAAATCAGTTCTGGCCGCGGAATTTCATTTCCATCTGCCTTGTTTATGTATTCCAATGCAGCCATGCCACTTTGGACAGGGACTATTTTTTCGACGAATCCTGTCCGCTTAAGGATGATTTCGTTGATGAAGTTGGTTGGTTCATCATCATCAACCAGCAGAACGCATTTTATTTTTTTACTCATAGGATAATGGTGTTTTTAGATTGGAATAGTAAATAGAAAAGAGCTTCCTTGTCCCAGTTCCGATTGGACCCATATCTTTCCTCCATGGAGCTCTACAATCTTTTGGCAGTGGGCAAGCCCTATTCCTGTCCCGTCATAAGACTTTCTGGCATGAAGACGTTGGAATATTATAAAAATACGTTCTTTAAATTTTTTTTCAATACCTATTCCATTGTCCTTTATACAAAATAGCCAGTGATCGCTCTTTTTGGTAACATTGATCTGGATTTCAGGAGGGACTCCTTCTTTGTGGAATTTGATCGCATTGGTGATGATATTTTGGAACAATATTCGGAGTTCCGTGTAATTGCCTTTTATATGCGGTAGATTATCAGCATAGATTTTGGCATTTGTCGCTTTTATTTGGGAACCAAGGTCCACCTTAATGTTGCTGATCAAGGAATTGCCATCCACCATTTCGGGTTTTCGCTCCCTTCCAAGCCTACTATAGTCTAGAAGGCCCTTAATGAGCTGGCGCATCCTGCCTGTAGCTTCCGTGATGTATTGCATACTTTTTCGGCCCGTTTCATCAAAATGCGGCCCATAGTTTTCCGACAGAAATTCGGTAAAGCTCATCACCGTTTGTAATGGCTCCTGAAGGTCATGTGATGCCACAAAGGCAAATTGCTCAAGCTCCTTGTTTTTGACCTGTAGCTTTTTATTAAAATCCTGAAGCTCTTTTTTGACGATTGCCTTTTCACTGGTATCCCGGATTACGGCGATGGCCATTGCTCCATCTTCGGTTTCCAAAGGACTCAGTGAGATTTCTACCGGAAATTCCTCACCAGACTTACGTACTCCAGAGAGCTCCAAGCCCGATGCCATGGGGCGGGTTTCCGCAGAATGGAAGAACTCATCTCGATGGTTGGTATGGCGGTGGTGGTAGCGCATGGGGACAAGCATTTCGATTTTGTTGCCGATCAGTTCCTTTTTGCTATAACCAAAAATATTTACGACCTGCTCATTGGCCAGTTGGATATTGCCGTGCTTGTCGGCGAGAATGATCGCGTCGGGTGCGCTTTCCAGCAATCCTTTGAATTTATTCTCGGCCTTTTTTCTATCTGTAATATTCCTGATAGCGGCAGACACGAATAGCCCATCCTCGGTCTTGAGCGGGCTGAGGGAAATTTCTACCGGAAAGACTGAACCATCTTTGCGCTTCCCAAAAAGCTCCATGCCTTGGCCCATGCTGCGGGGCTTTGGTTGTTTGGCGAAATTTTTTCTATTCTGTTGGTGTTTTTCAATGTACTTATCGGGAATGAGCATTTCCAGTTCGTTTCCGATCAGCTCTTCTTTCGAATACCCAAATTGGTTTTCGGTTTGGGCATTTACCAATACAATTTGGCCTTGGGAATTGACGATCACCATGGCATCTGGAGCGGTTTCTACCAAGGCTTGGGCTTTGCTTGCCACTTTATCTGATTGGTTTACCTTTCTGAAAAATGCCGAAATGCCGGTGATTTTTCCTTCCTTGTCCTTCACAGGCGAAAACTGGGCTGATACCAGCTTCTTTTTTTCACTTTGTGAAAGGATGTCAAACTTGGTCGACACCTGCGGCTCATTAAAAAGAATGGCCTCCCGCAATTGGTCAAATTCCATCCGCTTGTCACGTATCAAACTACCATATTCCATACCCAAAAGAGTATGGCGCTTGTACTCAAACAACTTGCAACTTGATGGATTGCAATAGACCACTTTTCCTTTCAGGTCGAAGGCTATAATTGCATCTTGCGCATTAATTAATATCTGACTATCCACTTAACTTTTCCTGATAGATGCCACGAATCATTTTATTAGTTCACCCTTTAGGAAATGACATCGTATCACACATTAGCTACCTCATGCCCCTTTATTGTGGTAAATGCATCTTACATTTTTGTCTGCAAAGGAATGAAACTAATGTAAATATAGACTGAATTTCACTAAAATCTAATGATGAGCTTGAAATGGCAATATTACGGATAAAATATGTATTTTAAATCAGCTTATATGTTTTTTGGCACCACTTGTTGTCTTTTTTCTGCCATTCACTTGAGATAATAGGGAGGGATTAAACGAATCGGGATTTCTCACTGTATCACATAAAGCCTCCCCTTTTTGAGGTGGTTTATTTGAATAGGAATGGTTTTTTGCGGATGGCGCACCAGGAAGTCCATATCATAAGGAAGAGCTGAAAGGGAATTCTAAACCAAAGGTATGCCACGCCGGGACCGTTGGACTGGCCAGTCTTGTAATTTAACTCCTGCAGGGAAGCGTTGATATTGGCAGGCAAAATCAGTATAAAGAAGATAAGCAATAACATGCCCGTGAGTCTTTGTGTGGATCTAAGGTGGAGCCCGATGGCTGCAGCTATTTCAACCAATCCGGTAAAATACACTACGGCTGTTTTACTTGGAATAAATGCCGGAACCATTTTGGCCATTCCGGAGGTAAACATCACATGGCCCATGGCGGTAAAGACCAGCATGGTGCTGAGGGCGATCCTTCCAGCTAATGGCCAGTCGGTTTTTTTCCTCCTCAGGTAAATCACGAAGGAGGAAAGTGCAAAGCTAATGAGTAGAACATACAGAGGAAGCATATCATTTAATCTTGGTGTTGGCAAAGTTCTAAATCATATCCGTTGTGAGCAATGAACCTGGGTTAATAAAAGGAATGGATTTGCGGTCAGGTAAAAATCACGGTGAATGCTTATATTTTATTGTCGTCCGAGTAAAGATTTATGATAGTAAAAAATTCGTCCAAATCTGCCCCTAAATCCCCTAAAGGGGACTTTCTTATCATCAATTCAAAGAACGGGTAGTTTTACGAAATCAAGTAAATCTTATCTGTTTTCATTTAAAACTACGTTTTCAGCGTAAATGAAATTTTATCGGGCGACAGTGCTTATATTTAATAAAGGAAAAACAGTAGTGACTTTGGTTGCCTGCAACATTGCAGATAGTCATTAAAAGTTAATTGCCTTAATCGAAAATCGAAATACCCATGGATACCGTAAGTAATATTTTAGTTTACGCCGGCTTTTCGGGCATTACGGTTTTTATCGGTGCCCTTTTGGGAAATGCGTTTAATAATCACATTAAAAAGCGGACAGTAAAGTACGAGATTTCACATGCTGCGATTGCCTTTGGAGGGGGAATTATCCTATCTGCCGTGGCCTTGGTGCTCGTGCCAAAGGGCTTGGAGGAGTTGACCTTGTGGCCCATGCTCTTTTCTTTTGGTGCGGGGGCGGTGGTCTTTTTCCTGATCGACCGCTACTTGGCGCGAAAGGGGGGCAAAATGGCGCAGCTATTGGCAATGCTCATGGATTTTGTTCCAGAGTCGATTGCATTGGGGGCATTGTTTGCCAGTGATCCTTCCACGGGAACCCTCTTGGCCATTTTCATAGGCCTGCAAAATCTGCCCGAAGCCTTTAATTCTTTTCGGGATTTGGTGGAAAGTGGATTTACCATAAGGAAAACGTTGACGCTGATGTTTTTGCTGAGTTTTGCAGGAATCGTAGGGGCAATGGCCGGGCATTTTCTGCTCAGGGATTATCCGGACGTGACGGCGCACCTGATGGTGTTTGCCAGCGGAGGGATTTTGTACTTGCTCTTTCAGGACATTGCCCCAAATAGCCGGATGAAAAACCACCAATGGGGTGCCATGGCAGCTTGTTTGGGTTTTATGGTGGGCATGGTCGGGGAAAAGGTAATATAGTAGAGAATGATTATTTTTGGATATGCAAACAACCTATTTTGAAGGAAAAGAATATCGAGATGACGATTTTAGCTTGTCATTTACCTCGGGCGAATATGAAGAATGTGTTTTTGTGGGATGCAAGTTTGCTGGAGTGGATCTCCGTGATACGGTTTTTTCGGAATGTGCCTTTGAGCGCTGTGATTTCAGCAATGCCCAGTTGGTAAATACCAGTTTTAGGGATGTGGAGTTTTCTGATTGCAAACTGCTGGGACTACGTTTCGACAAGTGCAATGCCTTTTTGTTGACATTTTGTTTTATCAATTGTCAGCTGGATTTTTCTTCATTTTATGGCTTAAAACTGAAGCAGACTACCTTTAAAAGCTGCAAAATGCATGAAGTGGAATTTGTGGAGGTGGATTTGACTGCTTCTACATTCGATGAGTGTGACTTGCTTCATGCGGTATTTGATGGCGCCAATTTGGAAAAAGTGGATTTTAGGACTGCCCGAAATTTTTCCATTGACCCAGAAAGGAACCAGATCAAAAAGGCAAAATTCTCCCTTCCCACCGTAACGGGATTATTGGATAAATACGATATTTCTGTGAAGTAAATGTCGTGGCGACTTGTGGCTTCGTGGTCTCCATTTTTAATGCCACGAAGGCACAAGTCGCTAAGCGATTTGTGAATAATGGATCAAGCGGAAAAGCTGAGGACTGATGGAACGTTGATGACGCAGATGATTATGATTTGCGCTGATTTTTTGCTTAAACCCGCATTATGCACTAGCCTATCTATTACGACCTGATCCGCCGCGGCGGACAAAATCAATCGCTTCGCTGCTGTTTTCGATTTCACCATCCGCCGCGGCGGATGATTCAATCTCCAAACAGCCTGATTTTCTTGTAGTTTCAGCTCTCATAACGATTCCTAATGCCTAAAGCGGGCAATGTCGTTTAGTTAGCGTGTATCTGGAAATATTGGTTTAATTATTTTTCTTGTTAAATTCCAAGATGGTTTTCATCCCTTTACCTTTGTTACTTTTTTGCTTCAGGTCAAAAAAGTAACCCAAAAACCCCGCCGCTACGCCACGGCGCACAGGTGTGCAGGTATTGGCCTAAAATTAAAACCTTCCCTCATGCAGGCAAACTCCTCCTTTTCTAGCTGCCAATATTCTTTTTGGCTAGTATTTTGTCAAACAAGCCTGCCTTTTTGCCCGCCCGCTTTTTAATTTCTTAACGCCCAATACCTGCAAGGCGGATCCATTTTATACCGGTTTAAAAAGACGATGGATTAAAACCATAATTTTCTCAATGGACGATCCGTATTGGAAAATCTCTTTAACTAAACGACATTGATAAAGCGGGTTAAATTGGAAGAGGCAAGTAGCATAAAAAACCCTGAATGGGCGTAACATCCTTAGCCATGGGCAACGCCCATGGTAAACATTAAAATTAATAGGGACCTTAGCTCGACTTATTTTTAGTATAAAAAGCGTCATAGCGAACCCTTTTAAGGAGGATGTGGGTTGGAAAAGCGTGTGGCAACTCGCCGCGGCGAGCTGCCACGGCTTCCACCCGCTCAGGCCTCCCTCTAAGCCTCGCAGTGACGGTTTAAAAATCGAACTGAGGTTAGCGAGTAAATTTCAAGAATGTGGGTCGAAATTTATTCGCCCATAAATATTGCTTGACCTTAAATAATGATGCCAGAGGATGCATTATTACCACCAAAATCTCCTTGGTGACTTAGAGACTTTGTGGCATAAAAATAAGCCACAAGAGGCACAAAGGCGGATGAGCTTGAAAACACGGATCAGTTAATTATAAGCCTAATGTGACCTATGTTCCTTAGTGGTTAACGACAAACGCCTATTCTTCCACCTTACCGTTGTATTTTCCCAGAAAGACATTGACACCTTTTGGCATGGGATTACCAGCAGCCCTTCTGAGCGTGGCGATCTGTCCACTGTGCCAAAGGGCGTCCGCCAAAGGACCATTGATCAAGATCCAAAAGGGATGATCTCCGCGGACATTTATTGCCTCTACTTCGGCATCATTCATGCTCAGGAGCCGGTCGTAAACGGCTTTTAGCAAATGAAGGCTTTCTTCTCGTGCTTGCATAGGGTTAAGTCCCTCTTTTTGGTCATAAGGCTCATTCAGCACAGCATCATGGATCACCATGGTCAATCCATAAATGTGCTGGATAGTTTCTCCAATGGTACGGGCCTCCTCTGAGGTGCGAAAGTCCATGTTTTCATCTTTCAATCCTTGGGAAGCATAGCGGTATCGAAAGCCAAGGCTTTCGACCATTCTTGCCGCTACCGTTCCTGTGGTCAAGCTACCTGGATAGGTGCTGATGTCCTCAAAAGGCAAGGCTTTGGTATCTTGTGCATGGACGGAGTTCATAAAACAAAAAAAGATGATCAGGATAATGAAAGAATAGGATTTCATACTTTTTTAAATGGATAGGTATAAGTTACGGCAATTAGTCGAAAAGGTTGGTCAGCAGATGAATTATGCCATCAAATCATACTGCTTCAATTGGTATAGCAAGGATTTTTTGACGCCATGCCATTCCTGTTTGATAATCGAAAAGACCACCGTGTCCCGATAGGTCCCGTCTGCATTCAAACGGTCATTACGGAGGATACCGTCCTGCTTGGCGCCCAATCGAGCTATGGCATTTCTAGAGTTTTGGTTAAACCAATCCGTTTTAAACTGCACACAAATACATTCCAATTTTTCGAAGGCATGTGTTAGCATGAGGTACTTACATTCCCTATTGAGGCCGGTTCGCTGGGCGCTTTTGGCAAACCAAGTGTAGCCGATTTCCAATCTTTTGTGTTTGGCTTCAGCGTTGCAGAACCTGGTGCAACCTATGATTTTTTCGGATTGGTTGTCGATGATTACAAACGGCAGACTGGTATGTGCTGATTTTTCTTGAAGGGCTTTTTCGATATAGGAATCTATAGTCATTTGTGAAGGTACAGAGGTGTACCAAAGCTCCCAAAGGTTTCCGTCAGTGGCGGCAGCGACTAGCCCAGCTTTGTGGGAAGGCCGCAGCGGGACCAACGATACTTTTTTGCCAGTGAGGGATACTGATTCCAGCCAGTTTTTTTCCATGATGGACAGTTTTAAGATTTTCTGGCTTGAATTTACAATTAAAAATTATGGTCATCCGAGAAAAGCTTTTAGGATTAAAGAAAAACGTCCAGATTTACCCCTAAATCCCCTAAAGGGGACTTTATATTTCCATTTCAAAGAATGGGACAGTTTTAGAAAATCCAAAAGATCTTTTTTGATTTCATATAAAACCAGATGTTTAGCGTAGTAAAATTTAGTCGGGGGACAGTGATTAAAAATCAGTGATTCAGGAAATTCATAAGATAACCCCTATAATCATAGTATTCGGGATGCTCGAGTACTTCCCTGCGTTCGCGGGGACGAGCAAAGGGAATGATCAGTTCATCCCCGATTTTGGCATAAGGGCCACTGGTCATCATGATCACCCGATCGGCCAAAAAGATGGATTCGTCCACATCGTGGGTGATGGCCACAGCAGTGATTTTCTCCCGTTGCCAAATTTCCAGCAAGACGTCCTGAAGCTCGCCCCGGGTCAGGGAATCGAGCATTCCGAACGGCTCGTCCAGCAGCAGTAATTTTGGCTTCAGCGCAAAGGCTCTGGCAATCCCAACCCTTTGTTGCATACCTTGGGAGAGGGAGTGCGCTTTCTTGTCAAAATCTCCACCAAGCCCGACTTTGTCCAGATAATATTTACAAATATCAAGTTTTTCGACCCTTTTGGCATGGGGAAATACCTGCTTCACTCCGATCATTACGTTTTCCAATGCGGTAAGCCAAGGCAGTAAACTGGGTGACTGGAAGACCACGGCGCGGTCAGGACCTGCTTCAATGACAGGCGTACCATCGACAATGATCTTTCCACCAGAGATGTCATTGAGTCCGGCAATCATGGTGAGCAGGGTTGATTTGCCACAGCCCGAATGGCCAATAATGGACACAAATTCTCCTTTGCGGATGCTGAGCTGAAGGTCATCCAACACGACGTAATCGCCCTTTGGGGTGGGATAGACCTTTCGGAGTTGGTCACAGACGAGCAGATAGGGCTGGTCTTTTAGATGGGGATTGGTGTTTTCGTTCTAGTAAAGCTTGCATGATCAGTGGATTTAGAAATACTTGACTTTTTCACTTTTACGCTTGATACCCGGGAACACCCTTCCAGGCATCACAGGTTTTAGGTCTGGCAGGATGTATCGTTGATCATGGGATTTTTTCCTGTTGGCGCCTACTTCGATGAGGTATTCCATGATCTCATTCCTGAGCTTTTTATAGTGATCGTTTTGGTTGATGGCAGAAAGGTCCCTTGGCCGTTCGATGTCGATGGCAAACGCTGGTCCCAATGTGGCCTTGGGCCCTGGCGTCAGTGGTATGATGCGGTCAGCCATCAGGATGCCCTCATCCACGTCATTGGTGATCAGCACGGCGGTCTTTTGGTCATGGCTCCAGATGCGGACGATTTCTTCTTGTAAGCTGCCTCGGGTGAGGGCATCCAGGGCGCTGAGTGGTTCGTCCATCAGCAATATTTCAGGATTCATCGCCAAGGCCCGCGCCACCGATACCCGTTGACGCATGCCGCCGGAAAGTTCTTTGGGAAATTTGTCCATGGCCGGTGTGAGGTTTACCATCCCGATGTACTTTTTGATGTGGTGGCTTTTTTCATTGGAGGACATTTTTGGAAATACCTCGTCCACTGCGAGTTTTACATTGTTATAGACCGATAGCCAGGGAAGCAGGGAATAGTTTTGGAAAATCACTCCACGGTCGGGGCCGGGGCCGGTTACAGGAAGTCCGTGCAGCAGCACTTCGCCGCTGTCGGGAAACTGCAGCCCGTTCAGGAGGTTGATCAAGGAAGTTTTTCCAGATCCTGAAAAACCTACGATGGCCACAAATTCGCCTTCTTGGACACTTAAGTTGATATCCGCTAACACCTCAACCCTTGCGGCACCTGTGCCATAGGATTTTGATACGTTTTTGAGTTCTATGATGGCCATGGTCTTATGCTTTTTGAAAGGTCATTAATTGCTGCACGGTAAGCATGATGCGGTCCAGTAGGAAACCGATGATGCCGATGATAAACATGGCCACGATGATCTTGGCATTGGAATCACTGGCGCCATTTTGAAATTCCTCCCAGACGAAACTCCCTAGCCCAGGGCTCTGTGCCAAGAGTTCGATGGCGATCAATACCATCCAGGCCACGGACACGGTGATCCTTAGGCCGGTAAAGATCAAGGGAAAGGATGCCGGGAGGATGATCTTGAAGATTTTTTTACCAACGCCCAGTTTGAGAACTTTGGCGACATTGATATAGTCCTTGTCCACAGAGGAGACGCCCAAGCTGGTATTGACCAAGGTGGCCCACATGGCACAGAGCCCTACGCTGATGGCAGAGATAATGAATGATTTGTCCATTTGAGGATCAGTGATCAGGGTTTTGACCACCATGAATACGAGTAGCAACCACACTACTGGAGACACTGGCTTCAGGATTTGGATAAGCCAATTGAAGGAATTGCGCAGTACGTCGCTTAGTCCAATGATGATACCGATGGGCACTGCAATGACCAGAGCCAATACAAATCCCGCCGCGACGGTTTTCAGGCTGGTACCGATTTGGTCCACAAAGGACGGCCGGCCAGTGTAGGTAATGGGATCCAAGCCCTGTTCTGCCCGTTTGGCATTGGTGTCGGCTACTTTATGGCGGAATTCCCTTTTTTTGTCCGTAATTTGGAGATGGTCTTTCCATAAGGCGATGTAAGCGGCATACACCTGCTTTGGAGATGGTAGGGTATTTGGCTGACAACTGATGTCGCCAGAGGCAATGCAGTCTGCCATGGCTATTGCGGCTTCCTCACCCTGTTCTGTGCGTGCTTTTTCTATCCGGGCCTCTGCTTCTTTGTTGTAAAGGGCAGTGGCGCCGAGGTGCCAGAGCAGTATAAAGAGCAAAATGGAAAGGAGAGGAAACAAGGTGCTTTTGATCAAGGCAAGGGCGTTTTTCTTTGGCTCTTCCCCGGCAACAAGCCTTACCAAGGGCTCCAAAAAGCCCAAGCCTATCGTACGCATGGTGTGTATCGTTCTATCTTTCATGGCTTTTTTGGTTGGATGGTATTAGTCTTTATTTCCAATTTTGAAGCTATTGATATACTCAATGGGTGCTTTACCGTCATAGGACGTGCCATCAATAAAGTCGGTGCTGGCCGGCTTGTATCCGTCGGTTTGCGGGATTTCATCAGCAGTTAGATGGCCTTCCGTGACCAGCATTTCTGCGGCTTTTTTCCAGATGTCCGGGCGATAGATGTCCTTGATGGTTTCATGGTACCATGCTTCCGGTTTGCTTTCCGGGATCTGTCCCCATCGGCGCATCTGTGTCAGGAACCATATACCGTCTGAGTAGTACGGGTACGTAGCATGATAGCGAAAGAAGACATTAAAATCGGGCATGGACCGTTTGTCGCCTTTTTCAAACTCAAAGGTACCTGTCATGGAATTGGCGATGACCACGGAATCTGCACCGACGTACTCAGGCTGGGAGAGGATCCCAACTGCTTTTGGGCGGTTTCCGGGAGTATCCAACCATTTTCCAGCGCGGATCAAGGCCTTAGTGACAGCGATTGCCGTATTGGGATTTTCATCCACAAACTTTTTGGACATCACAAATACCTTTTCGGGATTGTTTTTCCACACATCATAATTGGTCGTTACCGGTACACCGATGCCTTTGAAGACTGCCTGTTGGTTCCAGGGCTCACCCACGCAGTAGCCATAGATGGTTCCTGCTTCCAGGGTAGCGGGCATTTGTGGTGGAGGTGTCACCGAGAGCAGCACGTCAGCATCCACTTGCCCTTGGATATTGTCTGCAGTATAGAAGCCAGGATTTATTCCTGCCGCCGCCAGCCAATACCTAATTTCATAATTGTGGGTGGATACCGGAAAGACCATCCCCATTTTAAAAGGCCTGCCACTGTTTTTGTATTGCTGGATTACAGGGGCCAGGGCGTCGGCTTTGATGGGATGTTGGGGGCGTCCTTCGGCATCTTTGGGAATGTTTGGCTTCATGTCGGACCACACTTCATTGGAGACTGTGATGCCATTGCCATTCAGGTCCATGGAAAAGGGCGTTACCAGTTCTGCCTGTCGGCCAAATCCAGCTCCTGCAGCGATCGGCTGCCCTGCAAGCATATGGGAGCCGTCCAGTTGACCGTCGATGACCCGGTCGAGGACATTTTTCCAGTTGGATTGTGCTTCTATGGTTACGTATAGTCCTTCGTCTTCGAAGAAGCCCAGTTCTTTGGCGATGGCCAGGGGAGCCATATCTGTCAGCTTTATAAAGCCAAAGGTCAGCTGTGGTTTTTCGATGGGGAGTGGGTTGCTATGGGAAGTATTTTCTTCTGTTTTGACGGAGGATCCGGAGGTGTTTTCTCCTCCGCAGCCGGCCAGAGCTCCTGACAAAAAAGGCACAAGTACACTGGCCACAATCCATTTAGATTGTAGAAATTTCATAAGGATGTTATTTTATAGGTTAACTTATTTGGATGAGGTAAAAAGGGTAGGTTTGAAGGTAATCATAGTCCAGGCCCAGTTTTGGATATGGGTGCGGTCACCGCCGCGGATGGTTTCCATGGTTTCCGTGGCAAACATCTGTGAATAGCCGATGTTCCAGGTTACTGCTTCGGCCAGTTTGATGCCATAGACTAAATCGATCTCAGTACCCATGGCCTTGGAGAGCTCTTCACCCGTGCCATCGAATTGGCTGGATCCGGTAAAGAATTGGTGCAAATGTCCTTGGAGGCTTCCTTTGCCAATTTTCCATTTGGTTTTTAGGTAGATGTCATTGACACCTACGGCTCCATTGGCAGGCCCTACAAAGAAATAGTCCATAAAGCCATTAAAGGCGTGATTGGTGCCGAAATCTGGGCTAAAAGCGGTGTTTTTCCCATCCGAGAGGTCTCCATCACCAGAGATATACTCCACACCTAAGGTCAGTGGTGTGACTGCGGTGGGAATGGTCGCATTAATTCCTGCCAGAAAAGCACTGACATCGTTGGTGCCTTGTTTGCCAGATTGGTAGTAGAAGTCTCCAGCGAAGGACACCTTACCAAGGTTTACATTAGGGATAAAACCAAATGTTTGTTTATTAGAGACTGTGCTATCTGCATTTTGATAACCGGCATTGTGTGCCAATAATGAAAAGCCTCCTGCCTCGTAGTCTTTGTGAAACCAAGCATATTGCATGGTTTTGTAATTACCGGACACACTATAAAAATTGGCACCGTCGCCCTGTAAAAAGCCAGGCTCGGGCACGTCATCATCTTGGTTATAGGCAAGTCCGACGTGAAGTTGCGTGCTTTTTTCCTGGCTTTCATATATGAAGAGAAGGGCATCATGCCTTCTTCCTTGTTGTGCCCATTCCAGTCCACCAAGAAATCGTTGGTTATCATAGGAGAGTATCTGGCGGCCTACTTTTACCGAAAATTCCGGATTGAAGAAATATTGGCCCCAAGCTTCACTGAGGAAAGTATTGCCGGGTTCCTCCTTGAAGATTTGGGTAGTTTCGCCCCAAATGCGGACATCCTGAAAGGCCAGTTTGAATACAAAGTCACTGTTGGAATAATCCAAGTACAGCCTTGATCGCTGCTCTGTGAAGAAAGCAGGATCCTTGCTGTCGTCGGTGAGTGTTTTGAAACCATTGCGAAATTCAGACCTTGGGCGCACCTCAGCAGAAATGCGGATTTGTGCAAATGTCTTGGAGACCAAGATTCCACACATCAATGCGGTTAGGAGATAAATCTTTTTCATTGGGTTGTTTTGTGGTGGTGTTTTGTAAATAAGTATTATTACGTAATGTTTATGCAAACATAAGCTACGTAAGACAGAGGTTCTATGCGTTAATACAGCATAGAGTCCTTTTTTTATCATAAAAAAACCTGCGTTTTGGCAGGTTCTAACTCAGGAAGGCATCATGTACTGTAATAAAGCGATTTAGCTGTCGATAAAATAGTTGTGTTCGGAAATCTCGTTTCTAAGTAAATCTACGTTTTTTATGCCCAAATTTTTTCCTGATGCCTGAATCAGCCCTTCTTTTTTTAAGGAAGAAATAATGCGAATGACCTGTTCATCGGTGGTACCGGCAAAATCCGCAATCTCTTTTCTAGATAATTTCACATTAAAAAAGCCATCTTTCTGGCCAAATTTTCTATTAATATACAAAAATGCATCGATAACTTTCTCACGAACAGTCATTTGAGCAAATTTTTTCACTTTAGTTTCACTTCTGCTAAGCTCTTCAGCATAAAATGTCATCAGATCATAGGTCAAGGAAGGTAATTGCTGGAGCATGGCTTTCATGGTGTCAGTAGAAAAATTGCAAAGTGTGGAATCCTCCAAGGCGGTGGCAGAGATATGGTAGGCTTGGCCTGCTCCGAATCCACGGTGACCGATAATGTCACCGTCCTTGGTCAGCCGGACAATTTGCTCTTTGCCATTAAGGCCTGTTTTGGCCACTTTTACCTTCCCTTGGTTGATAAAATACAGCCCATGGATCGGCGCTCCTTCGATGATAAAATTTTGTCCTTTCTTACAAACAAGGGTGTTTTTTTGACATAGGAATTCAGCCATTTCTTGGAGATGACAGTTTTTCTTGATGATGCAAGAAGTATTGGTACAGGTGAAGCAGTCTGTTGTTTGCGTTTCCATACGTAGAACTGTTTGTACGTAAATATACGTATTTTATATTAAAAATGACTACAAACTGTTTTTTATCATGAATCGTGGCAATTGGTATTAGATTGGAAGAAAAATTGTAGGCGATGTTTTTGACGGCATGTAAATTTCCATGATGTGACCAGTCATTAAGTTCTTTATCCTTAGATAAGCAGATTGCGCTAACTTTACCGCTTGCCCTTGTCTTGGGGTGAAAGAATAAGCATGGCAATTGCGGCTTTCCGGGACATAACATTTACTTTTGGGGCATGATTGATTTTGATTTTGCACCGGAAAGTTACTTTGACGGAACCGGCCCTTCTGCGCTGCTGGCTAAGCTTTCGTATCCCGAAAGCCAGTGGGGAGAGGAGATCAGTATTTATGCAGTGCCGCTAGATGGGAAGATTTATTATGAGGTGGTGGATTTTTACGGAAATGATTTTGCCGTAAATCCTGAAAGGTCAGATCATCCCTTGAACCTGCAGGAGTTTATTGTTCTAATAGAGACATTAGAGGTAATCGATCAAGGAGCAAAGGGAGACATGAATCTTACGCTTTCCGGTATTCCGGAAGCAAAAAGCAATGTGTATCCAGCGCTTGGGGCATATTTTATGGAAAAGCGCAAAAATTTTGGGATGCTTTGATCATCAGAAATCCCAAATGGTAGAGGTGGTTCCGTTTTGGACATGATTGGTCTGGAACCAATACTCATACGTTTCAAATTCAATGCAATCTTGAAGCTCCATTCCCTGATAGGTCATTTGCTTGATACTGGATCCTGGCAAAAAGCTTCTCAAATCATTGGCTTGGTCGATGGTCAACTGCGAAAGCTGCACGATGCGCTTGTTGTCGATTAGAATAGGTACAAGTTTTGTCATAGCAATTGGATTTCATTCATTAAAGAAAATTAATAATATCAAATTATTGATTAACAACAGATTACATTACTGTTAATTTAGCTAAAAATTCTTGCAAACCTTTGTTCCATGACCAACCTTATTCTCGTTATTCTTTGCCTGATCATCGGAATCCTACTGCAGCGGGTAAAGGAACTGCCCGACAGCGCTCCCAAGTCCCTGAACACATATTTGATTTATATTGTGTTGCCCGCATTGGCTTTGCTTCATATTCCCGAGACGGAACTTTCCATTGGATTGCTACTTCCCGTACTGACAGCTTGGATAAGTTTTGGACTATCATGGTTGATTTTTGGTACCCTCGGTAGGCAGTTGGGATGGAGGAAAACCACTACCGGATGTCTCATTATAGTGCCTGGGCTGGCCAATACCTCTTTTATAGGCTTTCCGATTATCGAGGCCCTTTATGGAGAGGAAGGGCTGAAGATTGCTTTGTTGGTGGATCAAGCGGGCTCATTTATCATCGTGAGCAGCGTGGCAATTATCGTCGCATCGATTTATGGTCATGGAAAGAAGCGCAAAAGAGACGTTACCAAAAAAATCCTGACCTTCCCTCCATTTCTGTTTTTCCTGATTGCTATTGCCATGAACCTTGGGGAGGTTACGCTTACGGGTATTCCACATGACATTTTGGAAGCATTTGCCGGCACCCTCACCCCCATCGCACTCATTGCTGTCGGGCTTCAAGTGAAGATCAGTTCCCAGACGCTTTCCTCAAGGGGTTTATGGTATGGCTTAGGCTATAAGCTATGCTTTATTCCGGTGGTGATTTTTTTGGTTTACAGATGGATTTTCAGCCCAGATGATATTTTGTATAAAGTCAGCGTCATGGAAACAGCCATGGCCCCCATGATTACGGGTTCCATCATTGCGATTAACCATGACCTTAATCCCAGGCTAGCTTCCTTGTTGGTGGGGATCGGGATTCCGCTATCTTTCATAACCTTGGTAGGTTGGTATTACATGGTAGGATAGGGGATACGATGATGTTGACAGAAATCTTTCTACCGTGTTTTTCCGCATATATATCAACTATATAGGTTGTACTTTCTACCTGCCAATGATCGTTTGGTAGGAGGAGTAAACGTTAAAAGGAACCTTGTGGAGCGATTCCAAAGAATATTCCAGCATTGATAAAAAAAAGCGGAATTTTTTAAATTATTTTCTTACTGACGTTGATTCGCATTCAAAATTGTTCGTATCTTTGACGGGCAAATAGGGTTCCTTAACCAAATTTGCCATGAATCTAAACACCGATAAATTCCTCTTCGAAGCACTTACCTACGACGATGTGCTTCTGGTGCCGGGATACTCAGAAGTATTGCCGCGAGACACCAACACTTCCACCCAACTTACGAAGAACATCCGGCTGAACATTCCCTTGGTTTCTGCAGCTATGGATACCGTCACCGAAGCCGAATTGGCCATTGCCATTGCGCTTGAAGGCGGGCTTGGTTTTGTCCATAAAAACATGACCATTGACCAGCAAGCTGCCCAGGTACGTAAGGTAAAACGTTCCCAAAGTGGGATGATCTTGGATCCGATTACCCTTCAAGTGGATGCCAAAGTAAAGGATGCTGAGTCCATCATGCGTGAATACCACATAGGTGGCATTCCTGTGGTGGATAAGGAGAGAAACCTGAAAGGCATCATCACCAACAGGGATTTGCGCTTTATCAAAGATCAGCAAAAGCCTGTGAAGGAAATCATGACGGTCCATAACCTGATCACTGCAAAAGCTGGCATCACCCTAGAACAGGCCGAGGAGATTCTCCAAGAGCACAAAATCGAAAAGCTTCCCATAGTAGATGAGGAAAACAGGCTTACTGGCCTTATTACTTACAAAGATATTTTAAAAAGAAAGGATAAGCCGAATGCCTGTAAGGACGAATATGGCAGATTGCGCGTCGGTGCAGCTGTGGGCGTAACGGCCGATATCGTGGAGCGTGTACAAGCTCTCAAAGACGCAGGGGTGGACGTCGTTTCTATCGATACAGCTCACGGCCATTCCAAAGGGGTCATCGAAACCTGTAAAAAGATCAAAGAAACGTTTCCAGATCTGGAGGTCATCGTAGGCAACATTGCCACACCGGAAGCAGCTACTGCACTGGCTGAGGCGGGAGCTGATGCCGTGAAAGTAGGTGTCGGTCCAGGCAGTATATGTACTACGAGGGTAATTGCTGGGGTCGGTGTTCCTCAGCTCTCTGCAGTATTTGAATGTGCCAAGGTCCTTAAAGGAACGGGTGTACCGGTGATCGCTGATGGTGGAATCCGCTATTCCGGTGACTTGGTGAAAGCTGTTGCTGCTGGTGCCAGCTCTATTATGATTGGATCGCTACTGGCGGGGACAGAAGAAGCGCCTGGCGAAATGATCATCTACCAAGGCCGTAAGTTCAAGACCTATCGCGGTATGGGATCACTGGAAGCAATGGAATCCGGTTCCAAAGACCGCTATTTCCAGGATGCCGAAGACAATATCAAAAAACTTGTACCTGAAGGCATCGTGGGACGGGTGGCTTTCAAAGGTCTCGTCTCTGAAGTGCTTTATCAACTGGTAGGCGGACTTCAGGCTGGTATGGGTTATTGTGGCACCAGGACGGTGGAGGACTTGCAGGAAAATGGCAAATTCGTGAAAATCACCGCTGCAGGTGTACACGAATCACACCCTCACGACATCAACGTCACCAGAGAGGCTCCCAACTATAGCTTGAAAGGATAATATTAAGAACATAATGGCAAAGAAGGCTATCCAAATCAATGGGTAGCCTTTTTTTATCAATGGCAAGCTCAACGGCACTCGTTTGTAACGAGCTGCCACCGAGCTTGGCATTTGAAATGCCCCTGCGCACGTTCAAAAAAAATTATGCTTTTCCAAATTCTTCCTACCCAGACAGTTTACAGCTTAGATTCTCGAATAGTAGTCGATTTATTCATAAGGATCGCTTTATTTTCACGCTTTTTTACTGTTATTTCGGGGCATGGATTGGCAGTGGATCATCAATAGTTTTGTAGATGGACTTCAGCAAATGACTTGGCTGGAGGCTTTTGCGGTAGTTTTTGGCATTGCCAGTGTCTTTTTTTCCATGAAGGAAAATATCTGGGTCTATCCTACAGGGATCATCAGCACCTTGATTTATGTTTGGATTTGCCTACAGGTGAAGCTCTATGCGGACATGGGGATAAACGCCTATTATTTTTCGATGTCCATTTATGGCTGGTACGTCTGGACACATCCCAAACCAGGAAAGTCCGTGCTGCCTGTGACGTGGCTCAAATGGAGGGGGTGGCTTTATACACTTTTATTACTGATCGTTTCATACGGCGTTCTATATGTGGTATTGTTACGATATACCGATAGTGATGTTCCTTATTGGGATTCGTTTACGACTTCCTCAGCCTTCGTGGGGATGTATTTGATGGCAAAGAAGAAAGTGGAAAACTGGATGGCATGGATCATTACCGACTTGGTTTCTGTTCCCCTGTATTTTTACAAGGGGTTGATCCTGACGTCATTTCAATTTTTGTTTTTTACAGTATTGGCGGTCATAGGGCTGATCGCTTGGATAAAATCGGCAAAGAACTATGCCCAATCAGCTTAAAAAAGTCGTCATTATTGGACCCGAATCCACTGGGAAGAGTACCCTTTCAGCGGCATTGGCGGCTCATTTTGGGGAGCCTTGGGTGGAGGAATACGCCCGCGAGTACGTTGACCAGCTGGACAGGGACTATCGCTATGAGGACCTGTTGGAAATCGCCAAAGGCCAAATCCACTTGGAGGAACTAAGGGCGAAACAGGCGAAGAAATTGCTTTTTTGTGATACGGATCTGCACGTCATTCATGTCTGGAGTGAGCACAAATACCAGCAAACGGCTGAGTGGATCAGGGAACAAATGGCTCGGCGGAAATATGACCTTTACCTCCTGACGGACATAGACATTCCATGGGAGGAAGACCCGCAGCGGGAATATCCTGACCCAACCATGAGGCAATTTTTTTACGACTGGTACGATCGGTTAATGAAGGAAGTAGGTGTTCCAGTGGTAAAAATATCAGGGGACTTGAACGTACGTCTGGCCACATCGCTCCATGCGATCCAAAAGCTATCCAAAAGCACTTAACTCGGTTAATATAATGTGGTTAAAAACGCTAATTACATCATAGCGCACGCAGCGACAGCAGCGGAAAGCAATTTCGTCTCCCAGACACGGGACTGCCTCGTCGTTACTCCCTGCCTGAGCAGACCATAGCCGTCAGCCTAACGTCTGTAAACCTAGCTTTTATTGATGTCCAGACTATTGACAAATGGCCCGGGGGGATTTTAAATGCCCACTATCTCGGTTCCAGATTTGTAATCTTGAACATTACAAATCTCCAACAACTAAGTCCAGGTATTTGGATTGCGAATTTGGTGCGCAATGGAGCAACAGTTAAGGTGCAATCTGTAAATTTTTCAGGAAATTGACCAGTGCAATCTGACCATCCGGATCAGCATCCCATTTTGGGCCGATATAGAGTTCATTTCTTACCAAGAACTTAATATAATACTTGACTACAATCCTGTCCGGATTGTTAAGGCCTGAAGGATTAAGTCCCATGCTTTCCATCAAATCTGCTTCCCTGCCTTCTACCCGTGTAAGGACAAACTGGATACGATCATCGATTAACTGATCATCAGAACGGATTTCGGTAAGGAATTCCGTTTGATGTGGATAATATTGGTCAAAAATACGCTCCAAATTGGCTTTTTCTGCCTTTTGGGCTGCTAGCGCTTCCTCTTCGGATTTGCCATACAGGTCGTAGCGGTACCTGGTGAGCAGTGCCGTTTCCCCACTGGCTCCCGATAAGGGGATGCCCAATTTGAAAATATCCAGGTTTAGCGGATTTTTGGCCACAAAACGTGCAGAAACCGGAATACTGCTTGCTGCAGTGCTGTTGGCAGATTGCTGACCGCCGACAAGTGGTGGTAAGAATGTAGGTACATCCAGCGGCATCAGGTTTTTACTACGCCTACCTTTTCCTGCTGCGATCAAGCTTTCTTTTAGTGTTTTGATATCGCCTGAATGTAAACTCCAGGGGCTTGTAGGATTGATAATACTTTCATTTCCTGAATATTCCAAGATATTCGTATAAAAATCACCGTTGCTGGTACGCGTAATGATGAGGATATTTCTAATTAGCCGTTGGCTAAAAGTGCTGGCATAGGCACGTTGTATCTCCTCAGAGAGGGTGACTTCTTCCAATTCATAATAGGCTACTGGATCACCACCGGCTTCTACCACAGCAGGATGAACCTCTTTTGCGATGCCTTCCCACTGCATGATGGGGCGAGCCCCCGGCGCATTGGAGATAAATACTATGGTCTTTCCATCCAAAAACTGCGGGGGAAGCTGACTTTGGCAGAATGTTTGAACTGGTACCAAAAAAGCGGAAATCAGGATCAAAAAGGACTTTACGGACAGCGCCAATATTTCATTATATTGCATGAAATGTATCCTTGATTGTATGAGCATATTTGTCAGCAAGTGTACTTTTGTCAAATTCATGGAAGCTTCATCAGCGTTTGTTCTTTCCAAAAGACTAAATTAGTATTTTCATTGATATACTTTATCCATAGTTATGCATAATCCCTTGAGAATGCCAAAAATCATCATTTTCATGCTCTTTATCCTCAGCCCTTTGTGCGTGTCCGGCCAGAGAATCGACCGCTCACAGCTGATGGAGGATTTCCAGTTTCTGGCTTCCGATGCCCTGGCAGGAAGGGCGCCGCTGACCGAAGGTAGCATGAAAGCCCGTACACTGATCAGGAGCCGTTTCGATGCGCTGGGCATGACCAGCCAATATGATGATTTTACCCAGTTTTTTAGCTTTGGCGATAATAAAAAGATTGAAAATGCGGCCAATATAGTAGGGTTTATTCCTGGCACCGTTTCGGAAAAAATCATCGTGATCACCGCTCATTATGATCATTTGGGTGTAATAGACGGTAAAATCTACAACGGCGCCGATGACAATGCTTCTGGAACCGCTGCACTCTTGGCAATGGCGGCGTACTTTTCCGAAAACAGACCCGCACACTCCATGATCTTTGCTGCTTTGGATGCGGAGGAAATGGGCCTACAAGGCGCCAAAGCTTTGGTGAGGGATTTTCCTTTTCCACTGGACCAGATCATCTTAAATGTAAACATGGACATGGTCAGTAGAAGCGATAAGAATGAAATTTTCGCTTGCGGGACGCATCATTACCCAAAGCTCAAACCGATGCTGGAGGAAGCAGCCGATGATTCCAAAGTCAATTTAAAATTTGGCCATGACCTTCCCGACACAGGCCATGATGATTGGACCAGTGCTTCTGATCATGCTCCTTTCCATGCCAAAGGGATCCCATTTGTCTATTTTGGCGTGGAGGATCATCCCGATTACCATAGGGATACCGACACATTCGATAAGGTAAACCAGGACTTTTATTTTCAGGTGGTCCAATTGATCATCAATAGTGTCCTTAAAATGGATGAAGGGATAATTTAAAATTTTTAATAATTAATACTGCTTAATTTAATATATTAACGATTAGTTTATTACTAATCGTTTTTTTTTATGGTTAAACAGCGCATACTTGCCTTAGACGTATTCCGTGGCATCACCATATTTGCCATGATTCTGGTCAATAATCCCGGCTCATGGTCCCATGTTTATGCTCCTATGCTGCATGCAAAGTGGCACGGATGCACGCCCACTGACTTGATATTTCCCTTTTTCCTGTTTATCGTTGGAGTGGCCATAGAGCTATCCTTGGGTGGACAGCTCCGGAAGGGACAAGCAAAAAGAACACTTGTCAAAAAATCACTGATCAGGTCGCTTAAGTTAATTGGGCTTGGTTTGTTACTGACTGCTTTCCCCTATTTCGACTTTGCCAATCTTCGATTTCCTGGTGTCTTGCAGCGGATTGGCATTGTGTATTTTATCAGTACATTGATGTACCTTTATTGGTCGCCTCGGACACTGGTCATCGCTTCAAGTGCGATTCTAGTGGGATATTGGCTGTGCATGACCTTGATTCCTGTACCTGGAATTGGCCCAGCAAACCTTGATCCGGGGACGAATCTCGCGGCTTGGATCGATCAACAAATACTTACGGGCCACATGTGGTCCCAGACCAAAACATGGGATCCTGAAGGGCTTTTTTCTACTTTGCCTGCCATTGTTACTTGCCTTCTTGGCGTAGCCTGCGGAAAAGTCCTCACCGGATACAGTAATCATCAAGAACGACTGACAAAATGGGGACTGTCAGGTGTGGCCTTGCTTATCGCTGGTGTGCTGTGGTCGCTGGTATTTCCGATGAACAAGGCCTTATGGACCAGTTCTTTTGTACTTTACACCGCAGGCTGGGCATTTTTGGGATTAGCGGCCTGTTATTGGATTTTGGATGTCCAGGGTTGGAAAAAATGGTCCGTGCCTTTCGTTATTTATGGGATGAATGCCATTACGGTGTTTTTCCTCTCAGGCGTTATTGCCAAACTATTTGGACTGATAAAGGTTAGCTGGGAAGGAGAAGCCGTTAGTGTTATGTTTTTCTTGCAAGAAGCCCTTTTCAACGGTTGGCTTGCGCCAAAAAATGCCTCACTTGCCGGAGCCATTCTGATGATGGTCATCCTGTTTATTCCTGCATATTTGATGTGGAAAAGGAATATTGTGATAAAGGTTTAGCGGTTTGGAAGTGTTATGGGATCAAGCAGGGAAATCGCTGTAAACCCCATGGAGTTATTTAATTCAGGCAAAAAGCGTCAGACCGGGCGGAGTCGAGGTCCAACGTCTAGCCTTTGACTCCGCTCAGACTGACATCTTTCTAACCTGAGCTCGACTTAATTTTAGTATTAAAAGCGTCATCGCGAACCCTTTCAAGGAGGATGTGGGTTGAAAAAGGGTGTGGCAACTCGCCGCGGCGAGCTGCCACGGCTTCCACCCGCTCAGGCCTACCTCTAAGCCTCGCAGTGACGATTTTATAATCGAACTGAGGTTTCTACTATAAGTTTAAAAGTGATTTCCCTGAGGGATTAAATAGTTTTCAATAACTAGGAATTTGTCTTTACGAGCGGTAAAAGCGAAAATTTGGATGCTGGGCTGTGCTTCACCACGTGTCGTAACCTTTTTATCGCATATTCAAAATAGTCCGTTTATTCTGTCCAACTCATCGGGTACTCTTTATCCACAAACTGGAGGGCATCTTGGGTCAGCTGAAGGGGGCTGAAGGTATCGAGCATCACAGCGGTTTCTTCCGTTTTGGTAGCGCCGATGCTTTTTTCGACCATGCCCGGATGTGGGCCGTGGGGAAGCCCGCCCATGTGGAGTGTAAAAGAACCTCTTTGAATGCCTTTTCTGCTCATAAACTCCCCATCCACATAATAAAGCACTTCATCCGAGTCGATGTTGGAGTGATTGTAGGGGGCGGGAATGGACAGTGGATGGTAATCAAACAGCCTGGGGACAAATGAACAAATCACAAAACCGGCAGACTGAAACGTTTGATGCACGGGTGGTGGCTGGTGAATGCGACCTGTAATAGGTTCAAAATCATGGATACTCAGGGCATAGGGGTAGAGGTATCCGTCCCAGCCTACGACATCTAGCGGACTATGTTCATAATGATAGGGATATAAGCGTCCCTGCTTTTTGATGTGTACGGTATAATGCTCCTTTTCCTGTTCAAGGACAAGCTTATCCGGCACCTTGATGTCTCGCTCACAATACGGGGAGTGTTCCAATAATTGACCAACTTCATTGCGGTACCTACGGACAGTCTCTATTGGGCTGGCGGCTTCAATGACCAGCAGTTTCACTTTTCCTTGTTGCCAATCAAATCGGTAAATGGTCGTTCTGGGAATCACCACATAATCACCGGCTGTTACCTTTAAACGCCCAAATTGTGACAAGAGCGTTCCTGTACCTTCATGGACAAAAACCACTTCATCCCCATCGGCATTTTTGAAATAATCGTCCATTTTTGTGGTTTGGGGAATACAGAGCCCCATCATCACATCCGGATTTTTGAGCAGCATCTTGCGGGCAGTCAAGTAATCCCGACCGGTGAATTCCACATTTGAGGTATTGAGGTGGGTTTGTGTCAAGCCATAGTCATCGGCGATTTCCCAAGAGTAGATTTTCGGCTTACCTATTGAGGCTACACGGTTAGGGTTGTGGATATGGTACATGGTAGAATATATGCCCGAAAAGCCTTTGGAGCTTACGAGTTCTTCTTTGTATAGGCTGCCGTCAGGCTGACGAAATTGGGTATGCCTTTTTGGGGGAATTTCACCAAGACGATGATAAAATGCCATAGTTTTTTGGGTTTATATCTCTATTTACAATTTACAAAAAATTGATCACGTCCTTTAGCTTGGGGACGGATTTTATCGGTTCTCGACCGCTTATGTAATTTACCACATAAATCAGGGTACGATTCCGAACAAAATTTCCATTTTGATGCTTCTTCTATTCCTGATTATCTGGTTAAATTTACTTTTATGAGACGTATAATTTCCACTTGCTGCCTGCTATTGGTCAGTTTTTTTCCATTTACCGTTGTCGCACAGACATCCATTTTGCTTATCGATGCCGAAAGCGGTGATCCCATTCCTTCGGTGATTGCCCAAGTGGATAATAGTGGACGCCATCTTTCCGATGAAAGGGGGCAACTATCCTTGGAATTGTCTGCAAAAACTGATGCGCTGTTTTCGCATATTGCTTATGAAACCAAACGGGCAGTCCTTGCTCCTGATCGTGCCGTAACCATAGAGATGGTAAAAAAGACCAATAGTCTTTCCGAGGTGACCATTACCTCTTTCGAATCGGAACGGGGACTCATGGAGCAAGCTGCTGCGGTCAGCAAGGTGGATGAAGCAGACCTCAACCGCTTCAATGAAACCTCCATTGTCAATGCGTTTAACACCAAACCGGGGATTCGGCTAGAAGAGCGGGCACCGGGGAGTTATCGGGTATCCATCCGGGGAAGTTCGCTCCGCGCTCCTTTTGGTGTACGGAACGTAAAAATTTACTGGGACGGCATTCCGTTTACGGCTCCAGACGGTACTACCGCCCTCAACCTACTGGACCTTACCAATATCCAAGGAGCAGAGGTGATCAAAGGTCCCGCAGGAAGTATCTATGGTGCCGGAAATGGCGGGGTGATTTCCTTTACCCCCGGTAAGGTCACCCAAAACAAGGCGGAAGCCTCTGTGATGGGTGGAAGCTACGGCCTCCTTAAATACCGCGTAGGAGTGGACCAGACACTGGAGAACGGTAGTTTTTCGGCCAGCTATGTAAAGCAGCAATCTGATGGTTACCGTGATCACAGCGCATTGGACAGGCAAGTGTTTCAGTTGCAGGGGAGTTTTGAGCCATCTGACCGGCAGCAAATTACCACTAAGCTGCTTTACTCGGACTTGTTTTATGAAATTCCCGGCGGCTTGACTGCGGAGCAAGTGGCTGAAAATCCCCGACAAGCCCGACCGGGTTCTGCTGAGCAAAATGCGTCCATTAAGCAAAAATCCCTCTATGGGACCTTCGTTCATGATTATGAATTTAATGACCACTGGAGCAATCACACCACGGTATATATTCAAACCACGGATTTCGAAAACCCATTTAACCTTGACTACAAAAAGGAAACGCAGTATGGATATGGAGCGAGGACCAAGTTTACATTGAACGATCAGTGGGGGGCATTTCCGGTGCGGCTACTCTTTGGTGGAGAATACCAATTTGCCAATACCAGTGCGCAGAATTTTGGCAATCGCAATGGCCAGGCAGATACCATACGCTTTGCGGATGATCTGATCACGACACAAGGATTCCTGTTTCAGCAAATAGAGGTCAATTGGACGCCTACTTTGCTGATGACCTTAGGCGTAAGTGAGAATTTTTCACAGTATGATATCAATAGGACTGTGGATGCCAGTGCCGGCGATCCGTATGCCGCTACACGTACATTTGACCCAGTGGTCGTGCCCAGAATCGGCCTTTCCGGGCAATTGACGGAGTATTCTGCTGTTTATGGTAGCCTCAGCTCAGGATTTTCTCCACCGACCATCGACGAAGTGCGGACCAATGAAGGCAGCATCAACCTGGGCTTAAAGGCTGAAAGGGGAGTCAATTACGAAATCGGCTATCGTGGGGAATATTTGGGAGGAAAGGTGCAGCTGGATGCCAGCGCTTTTTTCTTTAAGTTGGACGAAACGATCACCACCTATACCAATGAGCAAGGGGTGGTCCTTTTCCGTAATGCGGGTGCTACTGACCAGAAAGGCATTGAAGCGCAACTGGATTATTTTTTGGTCAGTAATCCTGTCGGACTGATTCAGGAACTCAAAGTGGGCCATGCGTATTCTTATCATCACTTTCGCTTTAAGGATTATGTGAATGACGGAGAGGATTTTTCGGGAAATGCCCTTACAGGGGTGCCGCAAAACAACTTGGTCAATAAACTGGACCTTATTTCCCGGACGGGCATTTACCTGAACCTCACCTATCAGTGGGTGGATGAAATCCCACTTACCGATGACAATACCGTGATGCAGGATCCCTATCAGTTGATGAATGTACGCCTGGGATGGCGCAAAAACTTCGGCACTGCGTGGCAACTGGAGTTGTTTGGTGGAGTGGATAACTTGCTGAACGAATCATATAGCCTTGGAAATGACCTCAATGCTTTTGGCGGACGCTACTACCAACCTGCAATGGACCGAAACTACTATGGGGGTGTCAAAGTGAAAATGAGGTATTGAGATGGGGAATGACCCTATTTAGGTACGAGGTATGCTGGTAAAGTACCTGACTTATATTCATGCCAAACACCAACCTAGCATTATCACCATATTGACCATTGATGATACATGCTTAACAAATAGCCTTCCGATGTCAATCATAAAAGGGAAATTACCTGATTATGCTTATTTTTAGATTGATCTTCATGCCTTTTCAAAGAAAATGAAGCTGTACCCAATCATAATGAAGTGAACACGATGAAGAAGTTAACCCATATTGCATGTTGCGGAGTACTTTTGCTCCTTGGCCATTTTGGCCATGCCCAGCAATCCCAGCTTGATATCAACAGGATCTATTCTGGGGAATTCCAACAGGAAAGCATGAGCGCCTACCAATGGATAGCGAATGGAGATGCCTACGCTGTGGTCGAATACACTGCGGAAGGCATGCCTCAAATCATCCAATACCAAACCGCTACTGGTGAAAAAAACCTTTTGGTATCGGGCAGCCAACTGGTGCCCAGCGGAGCGACAGCCTCCATTGGCGTTGAAAATTTCTCCTTCTCACCTGATAGGACCAAGGTGCTGATATTTACCAATAGCTCTCGTGTCTGGCGTGCAAATACCAAAGGGGATTATTGGGTATTGGATCTCGAGACAGAAAAGCTAAGGCAGCTGGGCAGCGCGTTTCCTTCATCTTCCCTGATGTTTGCCAAATTCTCAGCTGATCAATCTCAAGTAGCCTATGTCCAGGATTTTAATTTATACGTGGAGGATATTGCCACTGGAGGGGTGACGCAACTCACTGACCGCCAAAATGAGTCCATTATAAATGGTACTTTCGATTGGGCATATGAGGAGGAGTTCGGTGCAAGAGATGGTTTTCGATGGAGTCCTTCCAGCCAGCATTTGGCTTTTTGGAATTTTGACATTTCCGGTGTTGGAACGTTTTATATGATTGATAATATTGATTCCATTTACTCGAAACCTATTCCGCTCCAATACCCGAAAGTAGGCCAAGATCCTTCCATCGTAAAAGTGGGCGTGGTCGATCTGAAAGGGGAAGAGGTTCATTGGGTGCCTGTCCCCGGCGTGGCCAACCAAAATTACTTGCCTGGGATGCAATGGGTAGATGACCAAACCCTGCTCATCCAGCAGCTAAATCGCCTCCAAAATAAGCTTACGGTCTGGAAATACAACCTTAGTACTGCGGAATTGCAGGAGCTCTATGTAGAAACAGAGGAGACATGGGTGGACATTTATTATCCCGATGTTTCTGCTGGAGGCTGGGAAGAAAATGATTTGAAGTTAGTGGATGATAACACTGCCTTTTTGCGATTGACTGAAAATGATGGATGGCGTCATGCCTACAAGATCGACATTGCGACTGGAGAAAAAACACTACTTACGCCTACCGAATTTGATGTAGCCTCTCTCGCAGGAGTAACGGACAAGACCATCTATTTCCATGCCTCTCCGGCAAACACAGCGCAGCGCTACCTGTACCAGGCCAATATGAAGGGGAAGGTGCGGCAGGTCACCCCCCAAATGGAGACTGGCATCAATATCTACAACTGCGCACCGAATGGTAAATTTGCTATTCAGCAACACGATGAGGCCTTGGCACCTACCACTTACACCTTGGTCAGTCTGCCAGACCATAAAGTCATCCGCTCAATGGTGGACAATAAAACCTACAAACAACAGCTGAATGCCCTTGCGCTTCCCGAGGTGGAGTTTTTCCAGGTTACTACCGAAGAAGGTGTCACGATCGATGGACGCATGATCAAACCGGTGGATTTTGACACACAAAAGCAGTATCCTGTGCTTTTTCATGTTTATGGGGAGCCTTGGGGAGCAGTGGCAACGGATAATTTCATCGGACTATGGAATATCATGTTGGCCCAGAAGGGATACGTTATTATCGATATGGACAACCGCGGTACACCGTGCCTAAAAGGTAGCGAGTGGCGGAAAAGTATCTATCGGCAGATTGGACGGATAAACGCCCAAGACCAAGCAATGGCAGCCAAGGAAGTTTTTCGTAAATTTTCATTTGTAGATCCAGACCGGGTGGCGGTTTGGGGCTGGAGCGGTGGAGGTTCCATGACCCAAAACCTGCTTTTTAGGTATCCTGATATTTACCATACTGGCATGGCGGTGGCCGGTGTTTCCTTACAGCTGATCTACGATAATATCTACCAAGAGCGTTACATGGGGCTTCCACAGGAAAATGTGGAGGATTTTATCCAAGGCTCGCCGATTTCACATGCTGGTGGGCTGGAGGGTAACCTGCTCTTGGTTCACGGCACCAATGATGACAATGTCCACTACCAAAGCCAAGAACTACTGGTCAATGAACTGATCCGGCAAAACAAGCAGTTTGACATGATGGCCTACCCAAACCGTTCGCATGGGATTTATGAGGGAATGAATACCAGGCGCCACCTTTACACGCTATTGACCAATTATCTTATGGAAAATGTGCCCGTGAATAAATAGAAGTCATAAAGAAATCCGCTTGCGGATACGACTTAGGGCTTGAGGGGTAATACCAATATAACTGGCAATGTACTTTAGTGGTATTTTGTGGATAAGCTCCGGTCGATCTGAAAAAAGATTGAGGTAGCGCTCTTCCGCTGATTCATTCAGAAGGGCCAATTCCCTCTTTGCTTTCTTTAGGAAGAGGCCTTCCGCAGCATGTCTTCCTATTCTATCGCCCATAGCTGACC